>JAIELP010000012.1 GCA_019752925.1 bacterium | reverse complement strand
AGAGCTTTATCAACAAGTTACGGACAAATGACAGCTCCTGCCAGTAATGTTTATGAAGATTACGGTGCGGGTTATACGTCAGAGGTTATTTTAGGTGTTAAGTACTTTTTGTAATAAATGGTACACACCTAGAGTTAATTTAATATGAAATTGGCACGACTTTATTTAAAAAATTTAAAATTTATTCTTGAACATCATCGATTCCACAGGAATCGTTTTTCGATCATTGTATTTTGCGTTTGGTTTTTTGTTGTACATATTGTTGATGTCGCCTTTGACTTCAAAATAGATCAACTGACCAATCGGCATTCCGGCATAAACACGAACCGGCTGCTTAACAGAAATTTCCAGTGTCCAGTGATTGCAGAAACCCACGTCGCCTTTACCGGCAGTGGCATGGATATCAATACCTAAACGGCCAACGCTTGATTTACCTTCTAAGAAAGGAACATGCGCCAGAGTTTCAGTATATTCTGCAGTAACGCCTAAATAGAATTTATCCGGCATTAACACAAAACCTTCTTCAGGAATTTCAAAAGTTTTAATTTTGTTGTGAGCTTTGGCATCCAATACATCAGATTCGTAAAGAGCCAAGGTTTTACCTAAATGAACATCGTAAGAGTTTGTTCCTAGGCACGCTAAATCAAAGGGCTCAACTTTAATGAGCCCTTTTTCGATATGGTTTAATATTTCTTTATCTGTAAGAATCATGAACTAAAATTATTTAGTTTCTCTGTGAACAGTGTGTTTCTTAAGATTAGGATTGTATTTCTTTTTTTCTAAGCGACCTGGAGTTTTAGTTTTGTTTTTAGTAGTAGTGTAACGAGAAACAGGAACGCCTGCAGTTTTAGCTTCAGTACATTCTAAAGTTACGATAATACGACCTGATTTTTTTGCCATGGTAGACCTCTTTAATAAATTACAAGACTATCTTTTATAAGAAAGTGACAGCGCTGAGTCAATCGAATATAAGCAGTCTAGGGCGAATTTAGGGGGAATCTATGCTAAACAAGTCATTTTTGCTACTTATAATATCACTGTTTTACTCTAATCTGGCATTTTCACAGCTGTTTGACGGCAAAACCCGCGCAGAAGCCAATATAATCGACCTTGTATCCCAAGTTAAACCCGGCACTATCCTCTTTTTAGGCGAAAACCACGGTTTAGCCAGTCATAGAGATCAGCATTTAGCCGTTCTGAATGCCCTTCATGAGGCGGGCCTTAAGGTTTCTGTGGGCATGGAATTCGTTAATTACACCGATCAGGCTGTTTTAGATAAGTATCGTGCAGGCGAAATCGGCGAGACTCAGTTTTTAGCCGATATTAAATGGGGCGGCTTCGGTTTTGAGTTTTACCGCGAGCAAATCAATTTTCCTAAGCCAAGCTTAGGTGAAACAACAATAGGACTTAATATCCCACGCGCCATCACAACAAAAATCTCAAGACAGGGATTATTAAGCCTAACTGCAGACGAGCAAAAACTAATGCCTCCAAATTTTGAAGTAGGTGGTGAGCATTACAAAGCCCGTTTTATGGAAGCAGCCGGTTCTCACTGTAAAGTTCCGGATAACTGTTTTGCAGCCCAATCCACTTGGGACGATACTATGGCTTGGCAAGCTGTTAAATTTATCGAACGAAATCCTGATCAGGTTTTAGTAATTGTTGTAGGTGAGTTTCACGTTCAGTACGGCGGCGGAACTCCGGCCAGAGTATTAGCTCGTAAAGCCGATGCTCATATTGTTACGTTGTCTCAGATTTGGGCCGAAGACATGACCCCGGAAGAAATCGAACAAGCCATGAAGCCTTCAGAAGTTGAAGGACCTCGTGCGGATTTTATTTGGGTGTCTAAGCCTTAATTGATTTTTAAAACTTCAGAATAGTTTTTCTTATTCAAAATAGCTTCAACCACCAAAGTGGCTTTTTTCATTTTAGCAAAGAAATCACTGTCTGGTGTAATGATGATACGTTGTGGATGGCCAGCCCAGCCTTTTTTGATTTTTTCATTCAAAGATAAAGCTTCGTGAAAGCTTTCAGTTCTGATTTCATTTGAAGTGTCGTAGTCGGGTTCTGTTGCGGTGTCTAAGTGGATAACCCAGTCATAGCGTGCATTTTCCTGCTCGCGGGTGGTTTTAAGGGTTTCGAAAAAGTGTTCTTCTGTATCGGGCCAATAGGCTAAGGCATCCAAAGAGCCGCGGTCGCAGACGATCAGTGCCTCTGGGTGAATTTTGCAGCGCAAATCTTCAATTTCTCTCTGTGTATAAATAATGGCTTTTTGCGCGTGGTAAAAACCATCATAGGATTTTACTCTTGGGAATCCGCCTTTATATAAAATTGAAGCGGCTTCAGGTACAACTTTTACTTTTCCGCTGAATTCTTTTTTTAAAAATTCAATTAGCGTTGTTTTTCCGCCAGAGGGTCCGCCTGTAACTGCAATTTTCACTGGTCTTTTTGATTCCGCCATTTTTATTCCCCGTATGTCTTCAGAATTAAGTTAAACTTTTAACAATAGCGTCGTGGCCGATCCAGGCTACCGGATGGGCGGGTTTCATGGCTTCGTGTAACATCACATAACCACAACCTTTAAAAACTAATTCACTCAGCGCAGCCGTCATCAGAGATTTTTCATCTTTGTGTAAAGCAATAATTTGATCTGAGGTATTTAAAGCAGCCTCAAGCTGGTCTTTTTGTGAATGCTGCGGCCAATTTTCATAAACGCTGGTTTTTAAAAATAATTCCGAAGACAGGAAGTCATCAACTAACTTAAATACCTGAGTCATGTTAGCATCTTCTTTTAAAGCCGCTTTGCAATCTTCTTTGATTTTAGCAGTGATAGTGCTGGAAGAAGCTTCTTTTTCAAATGAGCGGATTAAATTGTACAATGGAATTTCCACGCCTTGGAATATTGAGCTCGAGTTGGTTAAAATTTCAGGGCAGTTGTAAACACAACTTGTTACACCTTTATCTGACCAAGCCTTAGAGTAATTTTCTAAATTAACCTTGGCCCAACCTTGAATGTAAGGAGCATAGGATTGCCACTGATACTTATCTTTAATAATAATCTCGGTACCATGGTAGCCGTAAGCTACATAACTTGTTGTGCCGCCTTGTGATTTAATTTTTTCACGTAAGGCAGTTGATTCATCAACTAAGATATTAAATGTTTCAGCAGTCACTTCATGGAAGTTGTGCTGCAGTAATTGTCCGATACCGCTGTTCCAGAAAATATCAGAGGCTATAAAACGCTCGCCAGTGCCTTTAAAAACCCTGTTCATTAACGGCATCACGATTTTACAGCGCGGTACTCCGCCGGCCATCAAGTGCGCAAAGTGTACATGTCGTCCTGGAGTAAGGTGTTTTTCAACTTCGGCTAAAAATTTCCGAGTGTTTTCGCGGAAACGTTTGCGGCCTTTTTCTTTGCATTCCTGTAAAGAAGCCTCTGGAATTGAAGCGTTTAGCCATTCACTTAACTTGACGCCGCTCAAGTAATCGTTAGGGGATTTGCCTGAAGAGTCTTTTTCCAGATCGAATCCCGCTTCTAGCGGAATATTAATAAATGGTTTGGGAATGTTTTCAGTTTCTTC
>JAIELP010000014.1 GCA_019752925.1 bacterium | reverse complement strand
TGGTGCAGCACCTTGCGCTAGCAGTTTTGCATCATAATTTAAATCTCAAAACTTTGTAGTTATGCACAATTTAAGGGACCAGTTTTTGCTCTCTATAATCCCGAGTGAAAATTGTAAGTAATATACCATTTAATGGCTTTAGAGCACAAAGCTCTGTCTATGCATTTGACAGAGGACTTCTTTTGTTTTTTTATGGCCTACTCAGCTTGTTCTTAACTATGCCAGCACGGGCTCAGCTTAAATGTGTAGACCTTTTAAATGACACGCCTGAAGCCCAAGTTCAGATGGGTTATCGAGCTAAAATTAACCACAGCTATATGCCAAGTCTTGAAACTTATAAGCTGATTTCTGTAGATAAGCTTTCGGAATTAGTTATGTTGGAAAATGGATTAAAACCCGGTGAAGCCTTAAGTGTTTTAGAGGCCCAAGGTGTTGCGCAAAGTGCAAAATATTTTGAACTGGTCAATTTTCTGGAAACAAAATCTTTGGTAAAACCTTTAGAAAATGTTGATATTTTTAAAGCTCAGCGTGATACAAAAAATACTTTATTGGATGATTTACGTGTTGTAGATTCCAAACAACTGGAACTGTTTAAGCGAACAGGTTTATTGCATGACAGTTTTGATGCTGATATTACGAGATGGGATCGTAACTCTGATTTGGCGTTTACAGTTGGAACTCAGAGCCGCAGCATCGTACGTCGTGAGCTGGGCACGGATGTAATACGCAGTTATACGTGGTTAAAGGTTGGCGGTAGTAAGCCAGGCGAAGTGAATTTAGACCGTGTTCGAATTGCCAGAAATTATCGTAAAAACGGTGAGCCCTTCAGTTTAGAGATGTTAATTAATGATGGCACTGAGTGGAAAGCTTACTTCTTCGAAATGGAAGGTACCTACTGGCGCCTGAAAGAAAAAATCCATGATAAAAATGTAGAGCAGGTTTGTGCGCGCTACCATATATCGATGGGTGTGGGTGCAATAGCAAAAGGTAAAATGGCGCCGCGTCCGTTTTTTATGAAAGATGAAGCTGTTTGGTTTCGCAGTGGGTTTAAGGATAAAAATTTAGTAAAGCGAATGTTGAAATTTTAAATTTCTTTTTAAAAAATCTATCTAAATAAAAACTGGCCCCTTTAATTGTGCATATTAAATCAGTGGTTTGTCTAAGCTAGCGCCTCTTCGTGCTTTTCGTATAATTGAAACTCTTCATTCGTTACTAACTTCTGATTTGCGTACGCAAATCAGAAGTACCATCCGAAATTGGGATTACTTTAAAACTATAATGACTTGAGGATGGAGTAGGATTATCTATTTTAAGTACTGCCTAGTTGTTTTTAAAAATACCAGTGTGATTTTGTATGTTTAACGTAATCCATGCACAATTAAAGGGGCCAGTTTTAAAGGGGCCAGTTTTATCTAAATAAAAACAGAACAACTCTTCCGTTGTTACCAGCCGTACCATTTGCATTGGTCGCAGGAGAAGGGGCGCCGTTACCAGCTGTGCCACGTAAAGATTCTGTGGAATTACCCGGAGTGGTGCCTGAGCCACTGGTTTGAGTTCCGGCTACAATTGAAAAACTGGAACCACCGCCACCGCCAGCCGCAGAAGCTGTACCTGTATTAGCGGCATTGGCGCCGCCACCACCAAAGTAGCCACCACCACCGCCGCCGCCGCCAGGTCGGCTGTTGTTAGAGGTTCCCGCTCCACCATTACCGCCACCATAAGTTCCACCGGTTCCGAGTGCGCGTGCGACAGTATCAGAATCTCGTCCACCAATACCGCCTTGAAGTGAGGCTCCGTTAGTGGGTTGTATTGGTGAAGGTGCATTTTGTATCAGACTTCCAGCTACTCCGCCGGTAATACTTGTTCCGCCGTTGCCTCGTGAATTGGCCTGATAGTTGTTTTCTCCATTTACACCAGTGGTGCCGCCACCAGCTCCACCAGCACCCACAATATTATTTTGTGCTCCGGTGGCGTTGTCGCCGCCGCCGCCGCCACCGGCCGCAATAACTTGAGCAATAAGGCCTGGACTAGTAAATACACCGCTATAACCGCCGCCGCCACCGCCAGCACCGTAAGAGTTTCCGATTCCGCCGCCACCGCCGCCACCAACTCGGATGGCGTAGTTGTTACCGGGAGTTACTGTAATTGTGGCTTCTGAAAAACCACCACCGCCACCGGCACCTCCTACAACGGCACCGCCACCACCAGCGCCACCACCGCCGCCCCAAGCTAAAACTCTCATGCTGTTGCAACCTGCTGGTATGGCGTAGATTTGGTCTGCACCTGTGTGGTTAAACACAACAGGTCCAGAGGTGCATAGGTTTTTCCAGAATGAGAATGGAATAAAAATCTGAGCTTCAGATGATTTGCTAAGTGAAAGCAAAAACAGTAATGTAAGAACTGTTGATGGTAATAATTTGAACATACTATAAAGCTATAGTCTTTGCTTACTAAGTCAACTTGGCATTTTTTTACTAATTCTTAACACGCTTAAACTCGTACGGGCAGTGCAGGCAATGGTTTTTACAACAGTAACCGCGTTTTAGTAAATACTTCTCCGTAAATACATATAAACCCTTATCATTGATGTAATAGTCTTCATTAAGAACAAGAGCTTCCTGTTCGGTAGTATTTGAGTCTTTAGCTTTATCCGCGGGCTTTTTATTCTGCACTTATACACTGTATTATAAGTTTAAAATAAATTTCACAAATTTTAAGGTTTTAGAGCCCTATTTAGGTCGAGTTGCCATTCAATCACATTATATTCCCTCGGTGGTGCAGCTTTATCGTGGTGTAATAAATAGATGCAAAAAATTATACTTCCTAGAGTGCTTTTACTTATTTTATTGGTCGCTTCATGTCAGCAGCTCACTGAAAGATCCGATGTGAGTACTCGTCAAGTAGCGGCCAATCCAAACGATAATTGGACCACACAGTTACCGCTGCAAAAAGCCACAGCTCAAAATATTAAAGATATGATGGCGGTGTGGGAAAAAAAGCGTAGCACAATAGAAAAGAAAATCGGCGGGAAATCGACGATTACATTTGAACAGATGCAAAATATTGCACGTTATCTGGATTTTTTGAATTTATCTGACGCTGAAAGAAAAGCGGCCATGGACAGGCTGTTTGAGTCGTCGACCCAGTTTTTATTTTGTAATGATTTAGAAGACTGGAGTTGCTTAGAAAAAACTCCAGAAGTGACCCCTTTGGCCGCACATCGTAGAGATGCAATTGCCGGATTGGGTGAACCTGTGCGAGTTAACGAAAATTTAAATATCGAGTATCACTTTTCAAAACAGTGGTACAAAACCCGAAAACAAATGGATGGCACAGAATCTAAAGTACCGGAAAAAGCTTCATTGGGCGACGAACTAGCAAAGCTCTTAGAAAAAGACTGGAAAAAAATTTCCATGGCCATTTATGGCATTGATGGCGTTGGTGAATTAGACCAACAAAGTAAAAAGCAAAATTATTCTATGCTACCGGTGATGAAGGCCATAAAAAAACACAGCGATATCCGCGCCGTTGTAGACGTGGAAAACTATAAAAATAATACCGAAAGCGGAAAACGCGAAATTATTTTTCAGTATCCGCCCACTATGGAAATGTGCACGGCTTTAAACGAAAATCTGCATTTTGAAAACAACCGTGTGCGATTAGAGTGGCCACCCGCAAATATTATGCATAACAAATTTTTTGTTTTTGATGATGGCCGAGATAAATCGGTTTGGACCGGTACTGCCAACGTCAGTAAAAACTGTATGGGCGATGAAGATTTTGCCAATATGGCCGTATACATTAAAAATACTGAAGTGGCCGAGGCCTATTTGGCCGAATTTGAAGAGATGTTTAATTTTTCAAAGCCTGATGAAATCAAAGCGCCAACAAGAGTGGGAAGATTTCATAAAAATAAAAAACCTAATACTCAAAGATACTTTATTTTTAACGACGAAACTGAGTTGCGCGTTCACTTTTCGCCAACCGATGACGGTGAACACCGATCCATATTACCTATGTTGTTATCCGCTCGCGATGGCGACGTGATCAGAATTTCGATGTTTGGCTCCGGAGGTTCGGAGTATGTAAGAGCTATTCAATATGCGGTGGCTCAGGGAGCCCATGTTAAATTATTTTTAGACCGTGATACGAGCTTTCAAGTCGCTAATTCGTGGATTAACCGTAAAGCTCCCGTAAAAGTTCAATCCAAAAATCCTTATGGAATATTTAAAGGTAAACTTGAAATACGCCACACCAACTGGGGCGCCGGTAATATGAATCACCATAAAACGGCAAGCCTTGCGCGTAAAACTCCAAAGGGAATGCTAGCGCAGCAGTTAATTGTGGGTTCGCAAAACTGGAGTTTACCCGGTAATGATGAAAACGATGAAAACATGCTGAGTATTCGTAATACTAAAAACGGCTTATTAGCCGCTAAAGCTTTTAGCGAACACTTTGACGCCATGATTTGGCCAACAGGTAAAGTGGTGGAGCAGGAATTCCCTGCTCACTAAATTACTTTTTAATTTCCAGTTGTTTTTTAAAGTAAGGCTTATTTGCTAAACCCCAAGATTCAACATCGATTTTGAAAGCGCCATTTTCATTTTTAGAATTAATAATCATAAAATTAAATTCAGTGGTGAAAGCACCTTCTAGGCGTAAAGGATTTGTCCAGCCTTCGCCGCTGTAGCTGTGCATAGAGCTCGAAGTCACTTCAAAAGTAGGATAACCAATACGGTCTGCCGGAATGGCCATAATTTCTGAAAAGTGAATATCGCCTGAGGCAAATACCGCCGGAGCTTTAACCTGTTTCATATCCTGTAAAAATATTTTGTAGTGTTCAGGATTATTAGTTTGTAAGGCCTCTTTAAATTTTAAATCATTGCCGCTAAAAAACTGCCCGCCGTTAAAAATCCAAGTGGGTGTGGGCTCGTTTAATTGGCTCAGCATCCACTGATGTTGTTTTTCGCCCCAATGAGCATATTTTTCGGCAACTTTTTGTTCTTTGTTAGGTTGGCGGAAATAGCGATTGTCCATAAATAACATTTTTTGATTAAAGCCGCTGAATTTAAAATAAACTGAATCCGGTTCCAGCTCATAGGTGCCTTTTAAATTTTTACCGCCGAAAAACGCCAGAAAAATATTGCGCGCAGCCTGTTTAGACTTAAAAGTGCGGTCGGAATCATTTGTGCCGAAGTCGTGATCGTCCCAGGTTGCTAAAATAGGTTTTAAATCCTGCCAGTGATACAAAGGTAAACGCGAAAGTGAATCTATAAATCTAAACCAGATATCCAGTTCGGTGGCTTTTTGGCGTTCAACAAATTCAAATGAATCCACATAAACTAAATCGCCATTTAAAATCACCATATCGGGATTTTGTTTACGCATTTGTTCCCACATGGGATTAATAATTTCATTAAAGCGGTAGTCATCGGCCATGCAGGACGCATAGGCAAAGCGCACATTTTCTTTTGCTGTGTCTAAAGTGGTAAAGTAGCGCTGATCCACGCGGGTTTTTGAACTGCGGAATTCATCTACGATTTCCAGCGAGTATTTGGTGTTGGGTTTTAATCCGGTAACAAAAATTTTATCTACTTTCCATAGTAATGGAGGAGTGTGAACCGTAGCGTATTTTTCTGTGGTGATGGTGTTACCCTGTTCGTCTTTTACGATGTAGATGTAATTTTTCAGGCGGGGAGCTAAAATATTTATATTGGTTTCGGTGCTTGATGTAGGTCCTTGTACGACCACTAATTTTCCTGAAGGAAACTCTTTGGCTTTTGAGTACTGCAAAGCTGTTTTGTATTCGGTTTTTTTGTGGCTATGACCACATCCGAAAACAAAAAGTGATAACAAAATTGAAAAATAAATTTTGAACATATAGACCTCTTTGCAGTGATGGTGGTGGTTTTGGCGCATTTCAGTCAAGACAAAATCTGGTTAAGGCAATGTGCTTAAATATTAATCACTAGAAAAATTACAAATTTTAACGCCTATTTTAGAAACAACTACCTCTTAAGCTTAGGCGTGCTACACATCTGAGCCAATGTATAAAATATTTTTAGTTTTATTCTTAATTTTAAGTGTTTCTGTTTTTGTTAAAGCAGACGACACCGAAATTATCAACGGTATGACCGGAGATATGAACGGCACCGGACCTTTCATGGTTTACTTAAGTACCTACAAAAAAGTGGCCAGTGAAAATGGATCCTTCGTTATCGAGCGCAGCGGATGTAGCGGTGTTTTAATTAAAAAAAATATTGTTCTGACGGCGGCTCATTGTTTTTTAATCGGCGGCTATGATCAGGTAGATGTGCACTTTACTTTACGATATTCCGAAGTGGCCAATTATCCGGTACGTCACGCTAGTCGCATTATCAATCACGCAGACTACAATAAATCTAAAGACGTCTATAAAAATGACGGCTATATGGAAAACGATATTGCACTGGTACGTTTTGAGGGCGATCTGCCAAAGGGCTATAAACCTGTAAACTACAAAATTAGCGATGATTCAATTTATTTAGGACAATCAGTATTAGTAGCTGGTTACGGCTTGGTATACGATACAGCCGATCCTAGAATGCATTATCATTATTTAGATAATTTAGGAAAACTCTACTCAACCAGACTCATTTTCGATAAAGAATTTCCAAAAGATGAATTGTATGCAACAAATATTACAGCTGATCAGGCTGATAAAACGGGCATGTGCCGTGGCGATTCCGGCGGAGCGGCCTTAGTGCGTGATGCTAAAAAGAACTTTTTATTAGTGGGTATTAATTCTATGACCGGTGATGATAAGACCTGTTTCGGCAAGGCTTACTTTGCACGGGTGGCCTTGTATCAAACCTGGATTGAGGATAACCTTAAACTTTTAGCGGACTAAAATCAGCGAAAGGTTTATATGCGTTTATTCTTACTATTAGCAGCCACAGTTATTTCATTTTCGACCTTAGCCTCTCCTGCCAAGCAGGATTTTCAGCACGAAAATTTAAGCTTTGATTACATCTCAAGTGACGGCAGCTACTGGCTGGATTGCAAACACGACAAAGGAACACAGCCCCATGGCTGGACTGTTTATTGTGGTAAGTATGTATTTAAACTGCATATGTTTTTACGCGTGTACAACCGCGAAGATGAAAGCACCTTTGAATTTCATTACTGGGCCGACGAATTTGATAATTTAAAAGAAACTCATACTCAATCAACTTGGCTCAGTGTGGATAAAAACACAAAACCCAAGCGCATCGTTGCGTACTTGGGTTTTACAGGTGATACATCTCAGTTGCGTATGGAAATTAATCCTTAACAATGACAAACCTGTTTGAATCTTCCATTAATCCAGAACTACGCCCCTTAGCTGAAAGGCTAAGACCTAAGATCGTAGAGGAAGTCATAGGCCAAGAGCAGGTTTTAAACCCCAATCAGCCCATCGGAAAACTTTTAAAGCACGGTAAAATCATGAATCTCATTATTACCGGCCCGCCGGGAACGGGTAAGACGAGCTTTGCTAAAGCGCTGGCTAATTCGGCTAAGGCTAGATTTATTGCCATGAATGCCGTAGATGCCGGAGTAAAAGATTTAAAAGCCGCAGGCGAAGAAGGTAAAAAAACTTTAGCCGAATACGGCGAAAAGACTTTATTATTTGTGGACGAAATTCACAGATTCAATAAAGGTCAGCAAGATGTGCTCTTACCTTTTTTAGAGCGTGGTGAATTGTATTTAGTTGGTGCCACGACTGAACACCCAAGTTATGAATTAAACTGAGCTTTACTGAGCCGTTGTCAGGTTATTACTTTTAAACGTTTAGAAAAAGAAAGCTTCATTAAACTGGCTCAACGTTTATTAGACGTTGAAAAATTAAAAATGAACGATCTTTTAAAAGAAGACACTTTCGAATATTTAATTTCATTAGCTGACGGCGATGGACGTAAGTTTTTTAATTATATGGAATCAGTACTTGATCTATATAAAATCAGTAAAGAACAATTTCCATTAGACCGCGAAACCATGCAACAGTTAGTGGGAAGTAAAGTTTTAGCTTACGATAAAGCTTCAGATCAGCATTACGATACAATTTCAGCTTTTATTAAATCGGTTAGAGGTAGCGATCCCGATGCAGCTCTCTACTACATGGCGCGCATGCTTGAAGGTGGAGAAGATCCAGTATTCATAGCTCGTCGTTTAGTTATTCTAGCCAGTGAAGATATCGGCAATGCAGAGCCCAGAGCTTTACCTTTAGCTATGGCGGGGATGCAAGCAGTAGAAGCTATTGGTTTACCTGAATGTGCAATTAATCTCGCTCAAGTAGTTACTTTTTTAGCAAGCTGTCCAAAATCAAATCGTTCATACATGGCGTGGTATCAAGCCAAAGCCTTTGTTGCTGAAACAGGAAGTGCGGATTTACCTTTAGCACTAAGATCAACGCAAAAAGGTTCTGGCGAATATATTTACCCGCACGATTTTGAAAAAGCCTATGTAGAGCAGAGCTATTGGCCACCGGCAGTTAAGCCTCAGGATTTTTATAAACCATCACAGCGTGGCCACGAAAAAATAATTAATGAATTCTTAAAGTGGTTGAAACAGAAATAAGACGTACTTCGGACAATCAAATAAATTTTAATAGAATACTTTTCAGTTCAAAACGGCATTAGTTTTGTAAATGATACTTATATGGTCTCATTTATATATTTTAAAAATGATTTTCTTGTAATTGTATATACAATAGCATACACTAGGTTTAGTTATGAAGTTTGAGTGGGATGAAAGCAAAAACCAGTCAAACTTCGTAAAACATGGAGTATGGTTTGAAGAAGCTCAAACTGTATGGACCGACGCCAGGGCTCTTGAGTTTTATGACTCAGATCATAGTCAGAATGAAGAAAGATTCATAAGAGTAGGTATATCAACAGGATTAAAAATTTTGCTGGTTATTTTTTGCGAAACGGAAGCTTCAGAAAACATCAGAATAATTAGCGCGCGAAAAGCGACTAAAAAAGAAAAAGATCAATATGAAGAAAGAATATGATTTAAAAAAGTTAAAAAAACGTAAATCACCCTTAAAGGTTTCGAAAGATGCTGCAAAGATCCCAATTAGTATTCGAATCGACGCTTCGGTGCTGGCAGAGCTGAAAACCGAAGCGCAGCGGCTGGGGATACCTTACCAAACTCTAATAAGCAGTATTTTATTTCGCTATACGAGCTCAGATTTAGTAGATAAAAATTCCCCAGATATTCTACGGCTGGTGAAGGCTTAGAATTAATCTAAAATTTCCAGGTATTCCGCTTTATCTTTAAGGCCTAAAAACTGTTTTGCTAAACTTTTCATTTCGCTAACAGCAGAACGTTTGGCTTTTTTTAAGGCTGTACGGGGAATGCCAACAACAACCGGCACTTCGCTTGAAAGTTCTTTTAAAGCCGGAATCAAACCATTTTCAAGAGGTTCGTAAACCACAAAGTGAGTATTGTGTCCCTTAAGATACATTAAAGAACCATCACCTAACACATATGGGTCTAATTCGCCTTCAAGAGTTTGTACTACGCGGCCGATAATATTTTCTTCTAACTCCTGCTGAGTGAAAGAACGCGCACATCTTAAGTTATCGTGTGTATCGCATCCAACGTTAGTGATAAACTCACCGCGGGAGCAACCCATATCAACAGGTGATACCTCAACACAGCTGTCCGCTGCATATGAGTTAAGTGCTAGTAATGTAGTTAAAGTCATAAGAAAAGCTTTCATGTTAAACTCCTAAAAATTGATTGATTAGGTGTATAGCAAGTAGCCTTCTAAAAAAGAAATGCAATATGTGTATGTTAATATCAGTTTTTTAAATTGTAAAACTTACTGTTTAATAGATTCAACGATTTCCATCAGTTGATCCACTCGGCCCGGCATAATCATATCAGGAGCAATAGCCAGTGCAGGAGTACCATTTATTTTCATTTTTTGAGCTAATTCCTGAACATGGGAAATTTCTTTATTAACGGCTTCGCTATCCATGTCTTTTTCCCACTTAGCCACATCTAATTTAATTTTTTTAGCGATAGCTTTAAGTGTATCCGGGTTTTTCTCACGGATTTTAAAAGCCTCGGTGTAGAAATCAAAATATTTACCCTGTTGATGGGCGGCTAATGCGGCACGGGCAGCTAACACCGAGCTCGGGCCCAGTACCGGTAAGTTTTTGTAAATAACTTGAACTTTGTTGGTCTTAGCTAAAACAGCTTTAATAGTTTCGCTTTGACGGGCGCAGTGACCACAGTTGAAATCAAAGAAATAAGCAATTTTAATGCTTCCTGTGCCTGCGCTAGGGCTTTCGGCATTTTCAAATAATGCAGCAGAATTAGCTTTAACATCTTCGGCCTTAGGTTGTTGATCGGCTTGCTGCTTTTGTTGATACTCCATTAAAACTTTTAAAATTTTATCCGGATTGTTTTCAACCCATTTTTGAATTTGTTCATCTGTGGGTTTGCAAGAAAGTAAAGCGACAGGAAGAACTAATGCTGCGATAAGTATTTTAGAATATTTCATGAAAGTCTCCTTTAGATGTAACAAGTTTAGTATAGCATAGATCAAATTCCTCGCGCCTCGCAATGAGAATTATTTTACTGCTTTTTAACAAATCCCAGTTTTAGAATTTATTATTGTTTATAAACAAGAAATATCGGTTTGCTTGTTAAGTTTAGCTCGAAAAGACCGAAATCTTTCTATCGCTTTATGCCAAACAGTACGTAAGCGGGAAAGAATACGCCATGAAACATAATATTTGTTTTGCTGTGATTGCATTGCTATTTTCAGTCAGTTTATGTCAGATATTGAGCGTGGCTTCGGTCCGGCAGTAGACTTAGCAATTGCATCTGTAGGAAAGACATATTTAGCTGGTGCTATAGGAGCATGTGTAGTGACTGGCTCTGTTATTTACGGACCAGTTGTGGTGGCAACGACACAGTCTTTAGCTACTGAGGCCTGGTTAACTGCGATAACTAATCCGGTTGCAAGCTTTGAGGTTGCTGGGGCTGTTGTGCCATATGTGGCTAGTAAAGTATCTGGTGGAGGTAGTGATACACCTACGCTCCCTGAAACTGTGCCAGGTGCCATAGCTAATATTGTAACAGGGACATTAGATTTTTTCGGGATAGGTAATTGATGAAAACAAAAAAGAATGAATGGCGAATTTATGCAATTATATGTCCTGTTATATGGTTTATTATTTTATTTAGTTATATAAGCAATGATGGTTGTTTATCTGGTCGATGGGGAGTGATGTGCGGTCACCAAGCAATTCTTGTAATTGCGGCTACATTTGTTTTTTTTATGTACTTTCCGTTTGCTTATTTTAAGATAAAAGTGCCAGAAATTAAAAAAGAAAAAACCAATGAAAATTTGAATACGAGTGAGCTGAGGGATAAAAAATGAAACCCTATTTTATAGGTATTCTAGTCTATATACTTGCATTACCAGTTTTAGGTATATCTATGGTGATAATTTATAGGCATTACCCCTATTTAAGATATTCAACTTGGTTCAGTAAAGATTTGCTTGATAACTTTTTGTGTATTTTTAGATTTTTTTTAATTGGCTATATTATTGCAAACTCAATTAAAGGAAAAAACGCGATTGCTACGGCCTTGCGATTTTCTATCATATTCAGCATATTTGATTTTTGTGTTTATGTATTTGAGTTGCTCACCCATACGAATGTGATGTTTTTGGGAGGAGCCGGTGATCCTATTTGGTATATGATGATTTTAGCATGCTTAAATATATTAGGATGTTATTTGGGGGCAAAATTGTATTTAAGAAAAATTTAATATTTATTGCAGCCCGTAAATGCACGAAAGTGAAAAATATGAAAATGATTTCTATGCTACTTAATAAAAATAAAACGATTAATTCTGTATTTGGTTTTGCATTAAAGGTGTTTTTCTCAGCAGGTCCTGCAATATTTGCAC
Organism: bacterium; assembly: GCA_019752925.1. GTDB lineage: Bacteria > Bdellovibrionota > Bdellovibrionia > Bdellovibrionales > Bdellovibrionaceae > Pseudobdellovibrio. The sequence goes on along the minus strand of JAIELP010000014.1, from coordinate 426 downwards.
TACACTGGTGTATTCTAAATTTGCATGACAGCATATTTTATTTATCAGGTTTTATCGTTTTGTCTACACAAGTAATTTCTATAGCTATAGTCGAGTATCTATTTTTAAAAATTGACTATTTAAAGTTACAGATTGAAGAGAAAAAACGAAATTCTGAATCTTCAAAATAAAATTTGCGCAAGATTTTTACAACGTAGACCTTCAAAACCCACTGGTAAAAGTAGACATAATAGACCCAATCAACGGCGATAAATCAGTAACCTACTGGACCGATGCAGAACTGAAGCGATCAGCCAAGCTGGTAGATGGAGTCGTAAAAAGCTATTACATCTACGACATGTATAAGCGATTAATAGCCGAGCTCAGACCTGATTACAGTGTAAAGAGTAGGTTTGTGTATTTAACTCAAGGCCACAGTCCGGATTA
>JAIELP010000013.1 GCA_019752925.1 bacterium | reverse complement strand
AATCACTTGTCCTGCCAGCCGATAAAAAGGCGCTAATTCAAAGTGCGATTACGAGGATCAACGATATTGCGAATGACTTGAATCGTTCAAAATCCGTCACAATGCCAGAAGAGAACGGACTTCCGAAAAGTGAGATCCCAAATCGAATTTCAGAAATTGTTATTGCCGCCATTGAGGAAAAGAAAATTCAATATCGAGATCGCACCGGACTTGCTTTCGATCCTCGTGTCTCGCCGGAAGCTCAAAATCTTAGTTGTGCTATGGACTCAAGAGAACTGAACAGAATTTTGTCGAACATCCTCGATAACTCCGCAGAGGCTATAAAATCCGAAGGACTTATTCGAGTGGAACTGTCCTGCGATACGGAATCTGTGCGCCTCTTCGTTGTAGATACGGGTGTTGGAATCCCGCCGGACCTAATTCCCACGCTTGGTGCGAAAGGAAAGACTTTTGGAAAAGCGAATGGCAGTGGGCTTGGCCTTTATCATGCCATAAACACGCTTGATGGCGTCGGAGGACGACTGACCATCAATTCAGATGGAGTTAGTGGCACCTGTATCGAGATAGTCATTCCGCTTTCCCAAAAGCAGGAAACTTCCGCCAACATTCTGTAGCCACTCCTAAAAATTGCAGTGCGCTCAATGCATTAGATTTCAGGTGTTTACGCGCATCCTCTGCAAGGTTTTGCAGTCGCGTTGATTTGATTAGCAATACGTCAAAAAGTAGAATCTAAAAGTTTTCATAGATAACAGCTACTTAGGCCAAGTCACTCTGCTTCGATGTTTCGGCACAGGCATTGATATGAATACTTTCGAGAGCTGAATTATCAGCTCCGAAAGGAAACTATATGAAATTCATAAAGCAGAGTCGAGAAACTGTCCCGCGCAGAATGGCGGCAATTTTTCGTGCGGTCGTTCTGGTGATATCGAGAATTTTCCGAATGGTTTGGACCGCACTTTTTGTCCCACCGATGGAACAAGAAAAAATCGAGCAAGCTCACCGTCGAGCGTTGGAATTATCAGGTCATTTCCAGAAACAGGGAGGACGTTAAAATGGAAAACAAGAACACGGTGGCATCGTCAAAAGATGCAGTCCATGCGAAGAAGAAGCGCCTATCGGAGGCTTTGAATGCGATCTCAGAGATTTTTGGAGTCGAGTTCGGAAGTATAACCATCAAATTCCACAACGGAAAATGGAGTCCGAAAATCGAAATCGAAAAGCGTGTCGTTGAAGAAGTGAAAGACTAAAGAGAGCGCCTACCCTAAAAAGGGCGGCTATGTGTAGCAGAGGCGACGCTGACCACCACAACGGAAGCGGAGCCGTGAAGTTGGCCTTAACCAAATCAGACTTAGGAATCTGATCGGCTGGACTTCTGAAAGGAATCCAAAATGGATTCGATCAATCATATTGCCTCTATTGAGACTCAAACATCCGCTCATGTGGAAAAGCCTTGGCTCAATGAAAAAGGTCACGCTGTCAGTGACCACGATCTCAAAGAAGTATCTAAAAGTTGGGATCAAGAAACGTGGGAGAAATATCTAAATTCTCTCGAAGGGTCTTTGTCTGACCAACAGCTAAAGCCTTACGAATACGATTACCTTGCTGAAAACGCGGAGATTACCTGTTGGGACTTATCCCAATCGAGCGCGGATGATCAGGCAAAAGATTTTGTAGCCGATCTCCTAAAGCTCCTTACGCCTCAACAGCAGAGAATTATCCAGATGAATTTCTGGGAAGGCCGAAGCGAGCGTTTTATCGCCGAGGAGCTACGAGTTTCCAGATCAACGATATATGTGCTTAAGAAACGAATTCTTCGCAAGCTGGCTCGTCAGCTAAAAGGGGTGTCAGCCATTTCGCCATTAGTGAAAGGGGAAGAAAATTCCTCGATCACGAAGGGAGGAACGGATGAAGGGAATCATCATCTGGCTAACCGCCATCTGGCAGAAGCTGGGTAAGAAGGAAGAATATACGTTTGAGGATTGGCAACGCCTAGAGTTTCGAGATCGAAAACCCACCCATACGAGGGGGCACGAATGAAACAAACGATCTTGAAAAAGGCAACCGATCTTCTACCCGAGAGAAGCCCTGAGAAAGAAAAGGATTTGCGACTCCTCTACGAACTTATGCCGACCTTGAGCGATGAAGGCATCTTAGCCATTTACTTCCGATTCTGGGAGCGGCTATTGATCGAAGACATTGCCAAAATTCTCGGCCTTTCGTGGAACGAGACAAACAAACTTATTGAGAACTCCATCAAAGAACTGCGTAACGGGTTTCTGAAGAATCAAATGAGTGCGCGGCTACTGGCCGCGTAAAGAAACGAAAACAAAATTTTAATAAAAGAGAGGTTTTTCCTATGGAAAAGCAAGTGAACACTATTGCCACAAATGGCAACGAATCAAACCAGTATTTCCGCTTTCAGGTCTTTCAAGCGATTAAAGACATCAGTGGAAAATTGAAAAAGACAAAAAGCGTGGGCATGGCCTACCTCAAAGACGGCCAAAATATTTTCAGTCTCAGACTGTGGATGTTTTCGTGGGATCGATACTACATCCTTCCCCACAAAAACGATCCCTCCAAATATCTCGTGATGACCAGAGAGCCGAATAAGAGTCCCAAGGCTCGCACGAAATATTTCTGGAACATCGTCGGCAGTGGCACCGTCGATTCTATCCAAGGCGTTATCGAACTTGAGTTCGATCTTTTGAGCAAGCCTATCTACGTCAACATCCACCCCGAACCTTCGGCCCACGCAAATGATTTGCCGGAGCCTGAATCGTTCGATCAGGCGGCGTAGATTTTCGAGAACCCAACTGCGCGATCATTTGAGCTTTCCTTTGATTTTTCAAAAGGAGCTAAAATGAAAAACGAAAAATATCTGATTCTCTTTGGCCTGATGGTTTTTTCGATGATGCTGATTCCAGACTTCGCACACGCGAGTCTGGAATCAAGCCTCATCGGGATCAAGTCGAAGCTGACAGGAGTGATCCTGCCGCTTCTTTCCGTGATCGGGATTGCGATTGCCGCGATCTCGTTCTTTACCGGAAATCCGAACGCCAAACAGCACATCATCTATGCGGTGCTTGGCTGTATGTTCGGCTTCGGCGCACAGGCCATCGTGGACTTCATCGCCCAAACGGTTCGCTAAGGACGGTGAACAATGGACGATGAACTACTAACGAGCCGAGTCCCGCGAGCGTTGGAGATGAAATCAAAACTTTTCGGATACGAACTATCTGATCTGCTTTTGATCTTTATGAACCTCGCGGTCACGAACCTTGTTTTCGGGGCTACGTCCTTTCGCTATCTCATGGTGTGGGGAACAACGCTTTTCTTGGCGTTGTTCCTCTTCTTTGCGAAGCGCGGAAGGCCCGACAACTTTTTGCAACACCTAATCGAGCACTATGTCCGTCCAGCCTACTTTGCGGCTGGTTGCGGCGACACGCTTTATCGCCGCTACTTCAAAAGGGAAAAGAAAAATGAGTAAGAAACTAAAAGATGCCGCTCTTGCGGAAGAACTGCCGTATTGGGACTTCATTGATGGTCCGAAGGCCCACGCGATCCTCTTTGATGGCTCCCTTGTGGGCGGCCTCAAAGTTGGATTGATTGACGTTGAGTGTTTCGATGAATCCGAAACAAATAGCTTCACGATGGGGCTTCGTTCGGCTCTCAATTCAATCTCCGAAGGAACGAGCTTACAGTTCGTCCTTGGAGTGAGATCGAATTTTTCTGATGTACTGACAGCGCACTCATCTGGGAAGACTGAAAACATCCATCCCCTCGTTCAATCCATCGCGGAATACCGTGAGAAGAAACTGAAGAAGGCTATGGATGATGGTGAACTGTACCGACCGGAACTGTTCATCTATGTGCGCGTGCCGGTGGTAGAAGCTAAAACTGTTAGCATCTTCAAGAAGAAAGACCTGTTTTCGGAAAAGGCGGCAGAAGCCTACGAGGAAACGCTGGAAGTCTTGGGGCAAAACATCGAAACGCTAGTTTCTGGTTTTGAATCCTTGGGCCTTTCTTGCCGCGAGCTAACCCGCGAGGAGATTCTTGGGAATGTCTATGAGTTTTTGAACCCCAAGCGATCCGTTGGTGAACCCGCACCTCTAGTCAAAACCTTCGATGAGAACGACATTGAAAAGGATGTTCTTCTCGAAGTGGATTGGCTGGCTACGCAATCACCACGCGAGCAACTGGTCTTTGGCGATTTGGTCTTGGGGTTTGAGCAAATCACTCTCGATGGCTTTTACCATCGGGTGATTACTCTGAAAACCCTGCCAGAAGTCACCTATGCCGGAATGATTGCGGATTTCTTACGTCTGCCGTTTCACTATGACTTGATTTTGTCGCTCGATGTGCCGCCACAGGCAAGCGAGATGGCGAAGCTGAATCAAAAGCGCAAGATGGCGCACTCGATGGCCGTCACTTCGGGCAACAAAGCCAGTGATCTTGAGAGCGAAACGAAGCTCTCTTCCACCGAGGAGCTGATTCGGGAGCTTTTGAACACGGGCCAGCGTATCTACGCCGTTCAACTGAGCGTCGTGCTGAAGGCTCCGGCAACCCCAGAGGGTGCCAAACGCCTGAACCGTGATGTGCGCGAGGTCTTGGCGCGATTTCGTGCCCTGCAAGGGGCCGAAGGCTTGGAGGAAAGCGTTGGTGCGTGGAAGGTGCTAAAAGGCAATCTTCCCGCAGCTCCGCTCTCTTTGGAACGAGCGCGGAAAATGAAAACCAACAATCTTGCGGATTTCCTTCCGGTCTACGGGCCACGTGAAGGCGACCGTGATCCGGTGGTTCTCTTTCGCAATCGCCTGAACGGTCTTGTGAGCTTCAACGCATTTGATCCAGGCTTGCCGAACTACAATTCGTTAGTCACGGGATCATCAGGTGCGGGTAAGTCATTCTTGAACAACTGTATCCTGCTTCAAGAGCTGGCCCGTGGACTTCGCGTATTCATCATCGACATTGGTGGATCGTATAAGAAGCTCACGGAGTCTCTGGGAGGTCAGTACCTTGAGATCAATCTATCTGACCAATACCGGATCAATCCGTTCGACCTTCCTGATCCAGCGCAGGAACCGAGCAATCAGAAGATCAAGTCTTTGCTCGCTTGCGTGGAAAGCATGGTCAGCGAGGATGAAAAAGCAAAACTTCCGAAGCTCGATCGCGCTCTCTTAGAGCGAGCGATCATCGAGCTTTATAAGAGCCGCAGAGCCAAAGGGGAAGTTCCTACATTGAGCGATCTTGCCCGATATCTGTCCGCGTTCGAAGAAGATTCGATGCGGGCCGTATCGAAGATGCTTTATCTCTGGACGGGAGAACGCCCCTACGGCCGGCTTCTTGACGGAATGGGTAGTCTTCGCACGGATGCTTCGATCTGCACCTTCGATCTGAAAGGGCTATCGGCTTATCCCGATCTGCAAAGCGTGATGATTCTGATTCTGACGGATTTCATTCTCACTCAGGTTGAGGGAGATCGAACAAGTAAGAAGCGGATCATTCTTGATGAGGCGTGGGAACTGCTGAAGTCGAACGCGGCGGCGTCCTTCATGGAGTATTGTGCGAGAACGCTTCGCAAAACGGGTTCGGGCATTACATTTATCACGCAAGGGGTTGAGGAGATCGTGGCAAGCCCTATCGGGCCAGCCATTCTCAACAACACCGCTACGAAGTTCATCATGCTTCAACGTGGGGATTCGGAAATTCTGCGCGAAACGCTGAAACTCAATGATCAGGAACTTGGCCTCATTCACTCTCTTGGGCAGAAGAAAGGTGAGTTTTCCGAAGGTTTTATGATCGAGGGAGATCACCGCCAGGTGGTGCGAATCTACCCAAGCCCATTTGAATACTGGTTATCGACTTCCGATGCCCAGGACAACACGTATCTCGGAACACTTCGAGATTCGGGATTGGATTTGGTTCAAGCGATTGAGAAAGCAGCACTTGTATATCCAAACGGCGTGGCTCAAGCAGCCGTGAAAGGAAGTGCAGCATGAAGAAGCTGAAGAAAATTCTTGTCGTGGGATTTTTGTGTCTCTCCATCACCATTCCGAAACCCGCGAAAGCGGATTTGTTCGGTGGTGATGTGGCGGTACTTATGCAGATTCTCGCAAACGCGATTCAACAACTCGCACAGCTTGAGAAAATCTTATCTACGGGTGGAGACACGTTGGGATTGCTTCGAGACATCAACCGAGGGATCAAGGACGGTCTTACGGTTATGCAGATGATGAATCCGCGATTTAACCCTGGAATCTACGGGAATCTTGAGACAGCCGATCAGGTTCTACGGATCATTGACGATCTGTATGGGAAGATCCCGCAGACGGCAGAAATTCGCTTGCAGCAAGCGCAGGATCAATCCGCATCGGAAAGTATTTCCATGAATGGAACACTCTTTCGATTCGCGGACCAGGCCGACGAGGAAAGTAAAAGGATTTTTGCTCACTCGCAGAACGTAAGCCCTCAAGGGGCCGCGAAACTGACCGCGCAGAGCATGGCGGTTCTGATCGGAGTCACAACGCAAGTTCTTCGTACCAATTCGATGATGCTAAAAGCGATGGGCGAAAACATGGCGCTTCAGAATCGAAAGGAAAAGTTGCAATCGGCGCAATTCCGAGCGCAGTACGACGGCCTATCTGACGGCTTCGGCAAACTTCCGAGAGAAACCAAACTCGGCAACCTCAAGGGAGATTAGCCTATGCCAGACTTTAATTTGATGGGTTCTCTCATGCGCGATCTTCACCAAGAGTTCGTGCGAATGTACTACTTGATGTTGCCCGTATTCTTTTGTCTTTCCATTGCGGTCACATGGCTACGCTCACCAGGAAGCAGCATTGACTTTGTTGATGTACTTAAAAGAGCAATGATTTCGACACTTCTTCTTGCTGCCTTCCCTGAGATCAGTCAGAGCATTGTCTTTGTGGCCGACGGTATTGCAGAAAAGATTGACTCCATGAACACGCTCGATGCCGTGATTCAAATGGCAAAGGAGAAGAGCGAGAGTTATCCAGCAGGAAGCGCGAGTATCCTTCTCGGATTCAATGATCTTCTGATGGCAGTACTCACTTTTTTGAGCTTCCTAATCCTTTTCATTGCCCGCTACCTCATGATTGCCATGTATCACTTCTTTTGGGTGTTCTACATGGTGTCGGCTCCGCTCTTGCTGCTGTTCAATTTATTTCCGGCAACGGGAAACATTACGGCCAATCTCTTTCGAGGAATGATCGAGGTGGCTTGTTGGAAAATTGTCTGGGCGATCTTAGGAGCCATGCTCGCATCACTGGCTTTTGGAGATGCGTATAAGACGGAAGGTGCTTATGTGACCATCGTCGTGATGAATTTTGTCATTGCGATTGCGATGCTCGCAACTCCTCTTTTCGTAAAATCCCTTGGAAGCCAAGGGGCACAAGCCATGTCTTCAGGAATCGGACAGCAAGCTGTGGCAGCAATGGCGGCGGTTCCAACTAAAGGAATGTCGCTCGCTGCAAAAGGAAAAGCTGCTTACTCCGGCGCGAATGGGTATGCCAAAAATAAAATTGCGAATTACCAAGCTGAGAAGAAACGTAAGCGGGATATGTACCGCTACTAAAAAAAAAGGAATTTATGAACGAATCCGTAAAACTAAAACTTAGAAAATTACCGAAAGCTCTTGCCGAACTTTCTCACTCGAATCAATTTTTGAAAATGTCGGCGTTTTCAGCATACCTCATCTGTGGTCTGCTAGTAACGCTTCTCTTCTATCAAGCGATCAAACCCACGGCGGTTTTAACGCTTGCGCCGGATGCTTCTTACTACCAAGAAGCTCCGAAGCCCGACCCTAAAGTTGAGATCGAGCGAGCGTTGCGTGAGTATTTGAAATACCGCTACAACTGGAATCCGAAAACAGTTTCGGCCCAGGTTGGAAAGGCAGGAGACTTTATTCTGTCTTCGACCAAGCGAGCCTTTGACGGCTCCATGCAAAACGTCATTCGCTTTTCCGTGGATAAGATCGTTGCACAACGAGCTTACCCCGTAGAAATCCGTGTGGATTTGAAGAAAAGCGTTGCCGTCATCGAGGGAGATCGAATCACCTCCATTCAAGGGCTGAAAGCTGCTGGAGATTTACGCTTGGAATTGGGTTTTGAGTCCGGCCCACGCACGGAACAAAATCCGTGGGGCGTGTACATTTCCAAAGAGAAAGAGTACCAGCAATAAGCGCCCTGAACTCGTAAACAATTTTAGGCCCTCAGAAAGGCCCATTTCACTGTCGGATGCGCCGCAAAATGCTTCAGAATCATCCTTCGATACTGACTACGGTTTTGGCATTGTGCTATAAATCTCGCTTTGGAGATGCATTATGATCGAACGGTTTCAAGGCGATTCGGGCTTAAGGCTCATGCAAGAAGCTCTACTGGGGCAGTTTATAGTTAATAATGACGGGGATATCGCAAATGATCTCTCTTCAGTTGTTGAACTTAGAGAGTACAAACCCGGTGACGTCTTAATTAAAGAGGGTGCATCCGACAATGATATTTATCTTATTTTCTCTGGCTTGGTCGGAGTCAGAATAAAGGATCGTGAGATCGCCCGAAGAACTGCTGGTCAGCATATTGGCGAAATGGCGCTTATAGATCTGGCGGCAAAGCGCAGCGCAACCGTATCAGCTCTCGATGAAACTGTGGTTGCGGTCGTTACTGAGTCTGATTTCTCTGAACTCGCAACTAAGCATCCAGTATTGTGGAGGCGCCTCGCTCTGACTCTTGGCCAGCGACTTCGAGAACGCAGCAACTTCGTTCGTCAAAAGAATGAGACTCCGAGGATATTTATAGGTTCTTCAGTCGAAGGATTGGACGTAGCCCGTGCGATCCAAACCGGATTAGCTCATGACCCGCTTCTAACCCAGGTTTGGACTGACGATGTTTTTAAGGCTTCTAAGACCTCAATTGAAAATCTCGTAGTTACGGCCGAGAGTTCGGATTTCGGAATACTTGTTCTTGGATCCGACGACAAAATTCAGAGCAGAGATGAAGTTTTTGATGGGCCGAGAGACAATGTGATTTTCGAGCTTGGCTTGCTTATTGGTGCTATTGGCCGTGACCGTGTATTTATAGTCAAAGAACAGAAGTCCAAAATTAAGATTCCAACGGATCTGCTGGGCACAACTCCGCTTCAGTACCAACCAGGGAAACCAGAAGACCTGCAAGTGCGGGTTGCTGCAGTTTGCTCGGATATTCGCCGGACCGCAAATGAGTTTGGCGCAAGGTAAATATGGCCCTAAGTGACGATTTGAAAGCAGAAGTTGCAAAGATTTTTGGTGATCGTTGGACATCAAGAGATGGCACGACAGTTCCAGATCCAGAAGACCTAAAATTGTCAAACGATGCTGTTAAATTGGATGGCGTAGTCCTTTATGCCGATTTAGCTGAGTCGACTTCCCTTGTTGAAACTGAGACAGATGAGTTTGCAGCTGAGATATATAAAACATACCTGCACTGCGCGACTAAGATTATAAGTCGATACGAAGGTGAGATTACTTCCTTCGACGGTGATCGAGTAATGGCTGTCTTTATTGGTGGCTCAAAAAATACGAACGCCGTAAGAAGTGCTCTGGCTATCAATCATGCGGTTACTCAGATTATTAACCCAGCAATTGGCAAGCAGTATCCTTCAAAGTCCTATCGCGTGAAGCATGCGGTTGGAATAGATAGTTCACCCCTGTTTGTCGCTCGAACCGGCATCAGAAATAACAACGATCTTGTATGGGTCGGGAGATCCGCAAACATAGCGGCTAAACTCTGCTCACAACGCGAAGGAAGCTACGCCAGTTGGATCACTAAATCGGTATACGACGTGATGGGAAAGAACGTAAAATTTCATGACCAGACCGACATGTGGGAGCAAGTTTGGTGGTCCGAAAAGTCAATGTACGTCTACCGCTCATCATACTATTGGTCAGTAGACTAATATTGTTCAGACGACTTGAGAATCGGTATTCCAATTTATCGAATCGAAAATCTATCTGAGACATGAAAACCCTCTTTCACGGAGGCTTTTATGTTTTCACGAATTGTTTTTGCAATTCTCATGTTTCTACTGCCGTTAAGCACCTGGGCCAGAGTGCGAACGGTCGAAGTCAAAAAGGATCAGATCGTCACGGTCAGGACGGCACTTGGAGTCGCAACGATTATTCAAGTGCCGGATCGACCTAACAGCCTTGTGGTTGGCAATCAATCTGCGTTCAAAGTTGAGTATCTGGATCAAGCCATCACAATCAAACCGCTTCATGGGAGCGCCCGAAGCAATCTGTATATCTACACCGATTACAGACGCTTCAACGTGCAGCTTGTGAGCGGGCCTGAAATGGCTTCCGATTACGTCGTCTATCTTGAAAACCCACAAGAGAAAATAAAGAGTTCCGCGATTGGCTGGCGCAACTATCGCAATCACCTAAAAAACGATTCCTTGGTTTTTGAAACCAAGAGACTCGCAAATACGGCTGATGGTGTTCTCTTGATCGAGTTTGAAGTTCGCTCCGAGGCCCGCGAGCGTTTCCGTCCCGATTGGTTGTGGCTCACTCAAAGCGGAGTCACGCGACCCATTCATAGTCTTGCTCTTTCGGAGCAAGACTTGGGAGGTGGCCGCTCTATCAAGGGAGTGATGCAGATTCTAAAGAACGACGCATCCATAGCGGAGCCTTTGCGGATCGAACTGAGAAGAAAGAAAATCTCGTATCTCACGATTCCCAAGGGGGTCGCATGGAAGTAGCGGTGAAAGCGTCTTTCATGGAGCGTATTAAAAACTTCGCTTTCAAAGAGAAAGTCTATTTTTTGAAACGAAGGGAGATCAACTGGGCTTCACTGGTTAAGTGCGGTGTCGTGGCACTCGTGATCGGCATTGTGGGAATCTTGATGATTCCTGCACCCAAGGAAACTGTTGGTGAATTTCACGAACAGGCCCCTTTGGGAGAACGCCCTTTAACGGCTTCAAACAGTGATCCCACGGGGGAAGCCGCGAGCCAGATTGGAGTGGGCCAGGGCTATGCGAAATCAACCCCATCAAACTTGAGCCATCTCTATGCGCCGACCTACGGGAGCGGCGGCGGTTCTGCCGCTTCCGGTGACGAGCGTAACAGCTCAATGATTCTTACCCGTGGCGGCTTAGATAGCAAAACCCAACTTCCTCCTGGAAGTCGGATTTCAGTCAGGCTCTATGAGCGAGCCATCGTTGCGAATCAAGGGATGCCCGTCATTGGCGTAGTCACCCGCGATTACATTCACGAGGATTCGTTGGCAATCCCTCAAGGCTCAAAGCTCTTTGGGGATGTAACCTTTGATGATGGTGGGAATCGAGCCAATGTCAGCTGGAAGTCTGTTCAATTCCCTGATGGAAGAGAGCGTGAATTTGCGGCCATAGGTGTTGGTTCAGATGGACAGGTTGGAGTTTCTGGTCGCGTTCATTCTGAAGCCCTGAAGAACACCGTAGGGCAAACTCTTACGCGCTTTATCGGAGCCTATGCGGAAGGCTCCATGCAGCGCGGAGCCTTGGGTGGAAACCCTGGCGGCGACGATAATGGATGGAAAAACGCCATTGCAGAAACAGCGACGGATCGAGCCGAAAGTTGGGCGAACGACCTCAAGAAAGAGAAGCGATGGATTGAGATTTCAAATCAAACGGAATTTTATGCCGTTCTAACGGCAAATTTCGCTTTCCGCGATCCTGGAACTACTTATGGCAGATAAGAAAGAAAGCTCCCAAGTCAGCGATCAAACGCTGCTTTGGGGAGCCGGAATTGTTTTTGGCCTGATGGTCTTGAATAAGGTCTTTAACTTTTTGAACGTCTGGATCAGAGAGCCTCAGAACCAAATCATTCTCCTTGGCCTTTGTGTGTTGCTCTTAACGCCGCTCTTTTACTGGATGCTAAGAAAACGCGAATCCAATTTGAAGAAACAAAATCAAGAGAAAGCGGTCATCGGAAAGTCCGAAGGCTCCGTTTTCTGCGGGGTCACGGATAAGAAAGAAGAAGTTCATATTAAAACCCGCCAGCGAGCGATGCACACTCAAGTGATCGGCACAACCAATGCCGGAAAAACCGAGAGCGTGATCTTGCCCTGGGCGATTCAAGATATTGAGCAAGGGCGTGGCCTGATTCTTATTGATGGAAAATCAGACCGAAGCCTTCTCGATAAACTTTGGGCGTATGCGGTGAAACACAAGCGGCAAAGGGATTTTCGCTTGTTTTCACTAAGTAGCCCAGATGAGTCACACCAGTTCAACGCTCTTCTTGGCGGTAGCCCTGAAGAGGTGGCCGAGCGCGTTTTCAATTCGTTCGAGTTTGAAAATGAGTATTACCGAAGCGTTCAGTTTGAAATCTTCGCTCAAGTGATGAGAATTTTTTCGGAGAGTCAGGAGCTTCCGACCTTCTTAAAGGTTTTTGAAGCCATTTCGACACCGAACAAGTTGAAGGCTCTGGCTGAGAAAACCGGAAACCAAGGTTTGAAGAATTGGGCGAAGCATTACGCGAGCCTGCCGCCGACAGAAACGGCGCAAAGGACAAGTGGCCTCACAGCAGCGCTTAGTCACTTTGCTTTCGGAAAAACCTCGGCTTTGTTCAATACGGATAAGCCAAGCATCGACCTGGATCGTGCCTTGAGGGAAAATCTGATCGTGTACTTCCAGCTTCCCGTGATGCTTTCACCTTTCTTGGGGAAAGCATCTGGGAAGATGATTCTGCAATGCCTTCAAAGTGCGGTAGCGAACCGTCACCGTGGGGAAAACCGGAATCACAAGTTTTACTCGGTCTTTCTCGACGACTTTTCTGAGTATCTTTATCCAGGCTTTGTCACGATCTTGAACAAATCAAGAAGTGCCAATGTCGGGATCGTCTTCGCGCATCAAGCTTTGGGCGACATTAAGACGATGGGCGATGCCATTGCCAATTCGATTTTGACCAATGCGAATCTCAAAGTATTCATGCGCGGCAATGATCCTGAATCGGCAGAATACTTCTCGAAGGTGATCGGAACCGTCAAGAGTATGAAATACACCTCGCGCACGAAGCGAGGAGTTTTCGCCCAAGAGGATACGGGAGATGCGTCAGCCCGTGAGGTGGACGAATTTATCATCCATCCTAACCGATTCAAAAACGAACTTGGTGTCGGCCAAGCCGTGATGGTCATTCCGCATGAGGCCGGAAGTAGAACCATCAACATCAAGTTTCAGAAATTTGACGATCTACCGCCTGAACCATTTTTGAAAATTGAGAAAGCGGCATCAGCCGGACTTGCGGATTTACCTGAGACTGAAACGCCTCAATTTCACGGAGGTAAAAATGCAGCGTAAAATGTATGTAACTTTTTGTACCTTGGCTTTCGCACTCATCCTTAACGGATGCGCGACCCAAGGCAAGAGCGCCGGACTTGGAGGATTAATTGGAGCTACTGGTGGGGCCGCCTTGGGCGGCATCGCCGACCCAGGCAAAAAGGGAGAATATCGAACCCGAAACGTGGTGGTTGGTGCGACGATTGGCGGAATGGCGGGTCTGATTGCTGGCTCTGCTCTCCATGATGAAATCAAAACACGAGAGGTCAAAGCCTACGCGAATGGACGCGCATCGGCTCCTCGTCAAGCAACGGGAGCCATGCCGTCCTTGCGCGAAGCCCAGGTGGAGTCCCGATGGATCGAGGGCCGTGTGGTGGGTAATCGCTATATCGAGGGTCATTTCGAGTACATCATCACGGAACCGACTCGCTGGAATGCGCAGTGAGTGTAAAGCACATTCCACTGAAAGAGATCAGCTTCGCGGCGAAGACGGGATTCTTGAGCAAAGCCCTTTGGCATAAGTTTTTTACCACGCGATCCTATAGCCGGAACTCGCGGATTTGGCATCGCTTCGTCGAGGATGGATATTTCCGTCCTCACGAATCCAAGATGCTGCCGGATGTTCTGATCTTAGGGAATCGCTCTTTGGTAGAGCTTGAGCGGCGCGGGATCGCGGCCGTCACAAAGCCTCATCTCGGTCAATTCGACCACGACGAGAAGGCCGGCAACATCATTTTAAGCCTTGAGCAAGGGAAAGTGTTGGATAGCTTTACGACGGAAGCGGAACTCAAACGCAAGAATTGGCTGTGGACGAAAACCACACAGGATGGAAAAGATGCCAAGTTTCCTGACCTGACTTTGCAGCTTTCCAAGCCCGCAAAGTATCGCACGGTGGCTCTTGAGATCGAGCAATCGAAGAAGACCTTTGATCGGTACATGAAGGTGATGAACAGTTATGCCGTCACTAAGGAAATTGAGATCGTCGTTTTCATTGCAAACCAACAGTACATCTTCAACAGCATTTCTCGCGCGATGAAGGAAGTCAGCTATCCTTCGTGGGAGCGGCCCGTTGGATTTGGAGAGATGGAAGCGTGGCTCAAAAACCCTCTGACGGCACCGATCTACATGAGCCGTGGAGTTGAGTCCATCGAGCAATGGATGCGGGAAAAACGTGAACGCGCTGGCTAAACACTAGCAACACCACTAGCAAATCGTTTGCTAGTTGAGAGCGTTTTCGGGCAAGTGACTATTTGAGTGAAATTCAATTCAAAACAAAGACTTACCCACCGCCTCGCTTTATAAAATCTGCCCCTGATCGCTAGTGACCCCTCCCACCCAACGAGTACATTGGTTGGAAGGGGTCACTAGCTGGTGCAGAAAATAAATCTCGGCGGTGGGTAAGTCTGAAAGGATTTTTATGAATAATTTTAATAATAAGGAGAAGGGAGAAACGGCCTTGGGTGTCATCGAAGGTCGGGAGAACGAAACAAGTGAAGTGGTAAATGAAGAAGCGCCGGTTTTCAATCGTAGGGGCCGTAAGGGTGCTGCTCAAACGGCGCTGAGTCTTGATCCGAGGAATAGCAGAGTCAGTCACTCGTCCCAGGGTGAGGTGTTTCGCGTGGTTATCTCGAAGGAATCCAACGAGGCGTTGGAATCGGCCGTAAGCCGATGCGCGGAAGGCTTCGATGCTGGAGAGTTCACCAAGTCCGACATTGCCAACTATATCTTCCAGAACTTGAATAAGTTCTTTTCAGAAGCCGACGTAAAAAATCTTAGGGTCGCGCATTTCGACGAGAAGAAGATGCTCGGCTCCATTCTACGAACGGATGCCGACCTTCCTGAAGATTTGCGAAAAGCGATCCGCGCTCATTACGGTGTCGATGATAAGGAAAAGAAAAGGTCTTCTAAGAAAACTGATTCTTTTCCTTCCGTTGCCTGATTATTGCGGGAATGAAGCCAAAGGTAAAAACAAGGTCATGGGTTCATCGGTTAGTTCGATGAACCCATACTTCTTATAGAAGGCCTTTGCGGGATCATCCTTTGCATCGACCAGAAGCGCGTAAACGCCAACATTAGCCGAGGCAGATTGAACACGCTTCATCGCATCGACTAAAAGGAGCTTTCCTAAGCCTTGCCCCTTGGTTGAATTATCAACCGCCAGTCGGCCCATTCGGGCGACCGGTACGGGATGCTTAGGGAGCTTCTTCTGCAAGGCTTCGGGAAGCGAAGATAAATCCACTTCGCCCATACTGAGACTGTAGAAGCCAAGAACGCGTTTGCCCTTGTCGCCTGATTGAATGGCTACGAAAGTTTTATTGAAATTCGCCGCTTGGTTCTGGCGGGCTTTCGCTTTCAGAAAATCGTTTAACTCAGGCGAGCCACAGTCAAACGGCGCACGATCGAATGACTTGTCTAGGTTGTGAAATTCAAAGTTGCTCACAAAGACAAATTACTTTCTGGATTGCTTCGCGTAGTCCTTGAAAGCCTTTTTGAGTGCTTCGTTCGGAGCTGGAGGATTTGTCAAAGCGGCAAAGAACACATGAGCATCACGTTCAGTTAGGCTTGTGCGCTCGACTTCCGACAGTTCCTTACGAGCGGCGCGAAGAGAGTTTTGCAGCATGAAAGAACTCACCGTAAGCCCCAAATGATCGGCAGCTTTTTCAATGAGAACTTTATCCTGCGGAGCAGTACGGATCATGACGGTGCTTTCCTTCTTCAAGGAAAGCTGCGGCTTTCTTTTTCTTGCGACTGACATTGTAAACCTCTTTCACCGTGCTTAAACGGTTATAGATACACCATATCATAACGTATTGCATTTGTCTATACGACATAAATTCAATGATTCCAATAATTTGAGAGTTTTATCAGGACTTCCATGAGGATTTGCCCTTGCTGGGCAGCCTGTAAAGGAGTAGTATGAACTCCAAGAATGTAGTTCTTGAGCTTCCTAGCTCATCGCTCTTTGAAAATCGAATAGAACGCGAGTGGCTTTCAACAGAAGAAGCAGCTCAATATTTGTCGATCACCGAAAACGCTTTAAGGATCATGGTCTATCGAGGCCAGATTCAGTCGTATAAATTCGGAAGACGACTCAGGTTCAAGTTGAAGGATTGCAAGGCTCTTTTCCTAAAGAAAGGAGCCTGACATGGCAATCAAAACCTATATTGAGAACGGAAAGAAATTCTATGAAATCTACGTCAACGGATTCGACTCCAGAGGGATTCGAGTTCAACGGCGTAAGAAAGGATTAGACACAATTAGAAAAGCGGAGATGGCCGAGTTCGAGCTAAAGCGAGAACTGGCTAAACTCAAAGAAGAGGCAGTGCCTTTTCGCTGGTCTGAGTGGCTTTCCGAGTGCTTGAAGAGAATGAAGCTCGTTCACCGCCCTTCAACTGTCATCAACTACACTGCACAGATGGGCAAATGGATTAACCCTCACTGGGATAATCTCGATTTGCACAAGATCACGAAACAGAAAGTTTACGACACCATTTTCACGGACATAGATTCAAAAATCAGTCCGTGGACACGGAAGACAATTCTGAAAATGGTTCGCCGAATTTTCGAGATGGCCGTTGAAGAAGGCATTTTAGACCGGAATCCCTGCGCGGGAATCCGAGTCAATGTGCCGGAGGTAGATCAGAAGGTTTTAACCAAAACGGAAGTCGGAATCTTCCTGCAAGAAGCAAAACAAACGAATCATCGTTTTTATCCCGTCTGGGCTATGGCCCTTATGACGGGCATGAGATCGGGAGAGTTGTTTGCTCTTAAATGGACAGACATAGACTTCGATGGAAAGACCATCTCTGTTTCTAAACAGTGGACGAGCAAAAATGGGTTTGGCCCCACCAAGACGCAAAGGAGCCGAGTGGTTCCGATTTCCAATGCGCTTTTGAAGTTCCTAAAGGAACTCAAAATCAAGGCTGGGAATCAAAGCGAGTTTGTCTTGCCGCAAATGCCCGAATGGGAGAACGGCGAACAGGCACGGATCACGCGAGAATTTTGCGCCGCAATAGGGATCACGCCCGTCAAGTTTCACGACCTCAGAGCAACCTTTATCACCAACCTATTAGCCCGTGGTGAGTCTCTGGCAAGAGTTATGGCAATCGTAGGCCATAGCCAGATCAAGACCACCAATGGCTATCTTAGGAAGGCTGGTGTGGATGTTCAGGGGGCCACAGAGAAACTTGGCTATGATCTTCCAGATGAGGTTGTAGGAGCCAAAGTCCTGTCTCTTAGATAGAGGCAGGACGGCTCTTGTGAACTCAAAGAACCTTGCTACTTCATGCTACTCGCGGTATTCGATATTAAGTAATTACAGTTACTTAGGTCGCGGAAAATCTCCCCGACCAATTTGTTCTTTAGCTTTCTGCAAGTCCATTTAAAATTTTCTATTTTGAATTTCTTTATTACAGATACGATGGAATCAAAAATATAAAGTATCAGTATTTTGTGATTCGTTCAAATAACGAAAAGGCTGCAAAATTATTTTTAATTTCAGAACTGCGTTGGGTTGCCTAACCCTTTTTTACCGAAGTTATTCAATAACTTTACAATTGCTAAGCTCCAATTCCATATAAGGTATTGGGCCGCTGGCAGTGGCAAAGATCTCGTAATATCTTCCATCTTTAGAACGAAAATCTGCACTAAATTTTGTACTTACATATCCGACTTGATTATTTTGTCTGTGGACACAGGAGTTGAAATCTCTCCATACTGCTAAAATTTCATCTCCGCTGATGAGATCTTGTTTACCAAAGCTGCAGTGATTTCTATTGGCCTTAAACTGACTTACTTCCGAATTGTTAGTTATGGAAATAGTGCTATTTTCTTTAGACCAAGTAATGTTTCCGTTATTTAGCGAAAGATGGAGTATTCCGCCCACAAGGAGTTTTTCGTCGTTTGTTGAATTAACAACAATGCACTTTACATCTTTGGCTTTAGCCTGAGTACCTATGAGCAGTAATACGCAAATTAAAATTTTCATACTTTGGATTATCTTATTAAGCTGGACTTAAGATCAAGCTTTGGTCTCTATTGAACTTATCGCCAAATGCACACAATTAAGGCATTTTTAATTGAGCTAAATACTAATAATTTATAGATAATCAATCTTAAATGAGTTTGAATTATACTTAATGAACCGTAAACCAAACGAAAGCTTTTTAGATTATAAAAAAAGAATTATCGATAGCAAGTCGGCTAGTTTTTGCGGTGCTAAGTGGTACAACGCTACAATTTGGCTGGGCTCTGGAATGACAACAAGTTGCCATCATCCTCCGGCTCATGCCATCGGGTTAGAAGAAGTTACAAAAAATTATAAAGCTATTCACAATACTCCTCATAAAAAAGAAATGCGTCGAATGATGCAAAAAGGTGAAAAACCTACTGAGTGTGAGTACTGCTGGAAAATCGAAGACATAAATCAGAACAACGTAAGCGATCGTGTATTTAAAACTCAAATATATACAGATGAAGCTTTGAATGAAGCCTTTAAAAAGAACTTCAGTGAAGATGTAAATTTGAAAACACTCGAAATTGCATTTGACCGTAATTGCAATTTTGCCTGCAGCTACTGTAATGCAAACTTCAGCACAAAGTGGGCATCGGACATCTTGAATAATGGCTCGTATACAAACCTAACAAGCGATGGTGCCGGACATTTTTCATCTGAAGCCATAGAGACTGAACCATTTAAGTCGACTGAGTCTAACCCTTATATTGAAGCTTTTTGGAAGTGGTGGCCTGAGTTAAGTGAAACTTTGCAAGAGATCCGCATTACAGGTGGTGAGCCACTTCTGAATAAAAACACCTGGAAATTTTTTGATTTTTTCGAGCAACATCACGGTTCAGGCGATATGGTTTTTGCTATTAATTCGAATTTAGGATCTGACGACGTTTATATTCAGAAGCTGATTGATAAAAGTAAATTTGTTAAAAGATTACGTCTTTTTACTAGTTGTGAGGCTGCAGATAAATATGCGGAGTATATACGTGATGGGCTTAATTATGAAATTTGGAAATCAAACTTAAAAAAAGTTTTATCTGAAGCCAAGCTTGAGTCCTGCAACATCATGATGACTATCAATGCCTTATGTTTGTTTTCAATAACCGAATTTCTGGACCAGGTTCTTGAGATGAAATCGGCTTATCCAAAAGGTTATCTGAATATATCTGTCAATATTTTGCGATTTCCGAGTTTTCAAAGTGTGCTGACATTGCCACTTGATATAAGAACTGCAAAAAGTGTTGAACTCAAAAATTGGCTTTTACGAAACCAGGAATCAAAATTTCTTTCTGATTTTGAAATAGAAAGTCTTAATCGTTTGGTAGAGTACTTACTGACTCCCGACGATAGCCCCCATCATAAAACCAGTCCGATAGAAGCCCGTAAGAAAGATTTTAAATCGTTTTACACCCAATACGACAACCGAAGACGCAAAAATTTTGCGGCTGTATTTCCGGATGAGTTGGTGTCTTGGTATAAAAGTATATGAAATCTAATGCAGGAAAATAAGATGTCGACCTATTGCCCGCTACCATGGATACATCTAGCAACTCACCCACAAGGTGATGTAAGCCTTTGCTGCCGTGTGGATTTTAATGAAGGTCAAGGTATGGCTTATGACCGTATACACCCTGTGGGCCGACATTTTTACAATCTCAACAGCGACAATATTGATAAAACTCTGAATTCTGAATCTTTTAGAAATGTTCGTTTGCAGATGTTGAACAGTGAAAAACCGGTTGCCTGTGCAGGTTGCTATAAAGATGAGGACCTGGGCCTTGTCAGTAAAAGAATGCGTGAAAATAAAATTTTTAATTTAAGCTACGATGATCTGAAAAATAGGACTGGCGCCAATGGCGAAATTAAACCGCGTATTCAGTATGCGGAGCTGCGTCTTGGAAATCTTTGTAACTTGAAATGCCGTACTTGTAATCCTAACTCAAGCAGTAAGTGGAATGCTGAGTATGGAAAAATGCAGGGTGATTTAGACTTTGTAAGAAAATATGATTTGCAAACAGACTTTTCCTGGGCTGAGGATGAGGTTTTTTGGAATGATTTTTTAGTTCATGCAAACGATCTTCAGCTGCTTTTTGTTAACGGCGGAGAGCCTACATTAATAACTCAGCACTGGGTTTTTCTGCAAAAATTGATTGATCTTGGTGTCAGTGGAAATATTGAGATTAAATACAATATTAATACGACTTATCTACCTGAAAATGCTTTTGATATTTGGAAAAAATTTAAAAAGGTATTTATCGGCGCGTCTGTAGATGATCTGGAACGCCGAAATTCTTATATTAGGCACGGGGCTAATTGGAATAGTATTTTAAAAAATCTGACACTTATGCGCGATGCTGGGGTTGGCTTAGCGATCGAACAAACTGTAAGTGTGTATAACGTTTTTTATTTGGATGAAATGGAAAGATTCTGTGACGATCTGAAAATCGGCTACGGGTTGAACTTTGTGTATGATCCAGATTATCTATCATTGAAGTGTTTGCCGGAGTCGGTTAAGCCCAAAGTTATTTCAAAACTTAAAGGTCGTCTTTCTGAGCGGTGGTTTAATGAAGTGAGCTCGCACTTGTCGGTACCACAGGATGCTCGTTTGTGGAGCCAGTTTAAAAAATATAATCACTATTTGGATAAATCGAGACAGGAAAGCTACAAGGATGTATTCATCGACTTTTACCAGATCCTGCAGTCTGAAGGACTATAGAATTTGACAACAAAATACATGACATTTAGCATGTATCAAGGCGCTATGAACCGTATCTTTACAAAAATAAAAAGCATTTTTCGGTCACCTAGCCATGTAGGCCAAGAGCCGGTAAAAGCTGATTTAATACAATCTGACATTGAATCAAACAGATCACTATGTGTAGTGCCCTGGACTCATACCTTTATTTCACCGCAATCGGAGCGACGTATGTGCTGCGCTTCACGTGAAAAAAGTAGTTTTGTTCAGCAGTATATCGATCAGCCCGGGCATTCAGGTGTAAATTACAATCCGAAAACACTGGAAGAACACTGGAACAGCGAATATATGCGTAACATCAGATTAAAAATGTTGCGTGGTGAAAAACTGTCTGAGTGTGAGGTTTGTCAGGATCAGGTACTGAATCTTTCTACTTATAAAGACTGGTTTAATAAATTTCTTTTTCCGGATCTATTGAAAGATCTTGCAAAACATACTGATCAAACCGGTCACACATCATTAAAGCCAATTTCTTATGATTACCGCATTCACAATACGTGTAATTTTAAGTGCCGTATGTGCGGCGAACAGCTTTCAAGCGCCTGGGAATCTGAAAAAAGAGTTCACAATGAATGGTCGGAAAAAAACGATCCGTGGATGATACCCGAAGTAAAAGTAAAAATAGATGGGTTTCAGAAAAATGTAGTTGAAGCGGAACTCATTCAATCAATTGAAGAAAAAAGAATCCGCGAAATTTACTGGGTTGGTGGAGAGCCTTTGGTGTGGGATCTTCACTGGAACATGATGCAAAAGATGATCGATCTGGGCTTTTCTGACCAAGTTTTTTGCCGTTACAATACAAATTTAAGTCATATTAAATTTAAAGGTAAGCACCTAGGGAAAGATTTACTGCCACATTATAAGGGCTATTTGATCTGCGCCAGTATTGATGGCACCGGTGCCATAGGTGAGTGGATCAGAACCGGTCTTAACTGGGAAAATTTTTTAGCCAATTTTAAAGAAATGCAAATGGGCCCCGGTGGTAAAGATTCTATCGCATTAGATGTAACACTTACCTTGCCCGGGTTATTTTCTTTAAAAGATATGTTTGATGTGGCTATTGAGTTAGATAGCCAGGTGATTACAAAAATTATTTTTGCTTTTGATCCGGAAATTGTTTTATCACCGCTAGCATTACCACGTGATGTACTTAATGAGGTGCTGGCTGATTTAATTGCCTATATTGAGCCTAGGGTGACACCTAAAACTCAATCGATATTAGAAACATTGCGGGATCTTCAGCGTAGGCCCACATTTCAGGAAGCTTATCCAGATACCTATGAGGAAGCTTTTTATCGAGGGCGCTATCATCAGTTAAAAGTTTCTGCCCGCAGAAAAGATGGAGAGCCCGGAAAACCACCTAGTTTAAATGACATCTACAGTAAGCATCCTAAAGTTTATGAGTGGTGGAACCGCAGCAGAAAGTCGGAGGCTAAATTATGAGCCGACAAAGAAATATACAATTTAAAAATGAAGTTCTAGATAAAGTATCACCGACATTTTGCGCAGCTAAGTGGTTAGATTCAACAATCTGGTTGTATTCAGGATTAACAGTGAGTTGTCATCATCCACCATCTCACAAAATTGATTTAAATGAAATTTCTGAAAACCCATCAGCTATTCATAATACGAAAGAAAAAAAACAGGCGCGCTTGGAGATGCAGCAAGGAAAGCGTCCGACCGAATGTGAATACTGCTGGAAGATTGAAGATTTGTCGCATGAAAATATCAGTGACCGGGTTTTTAAGTCCCTCAGCTACGACGCAAATGAGTTGCAGCAATTAAAAGAAACTCATTTTGAGAAAAATATTAATTTAAAAACTCTTGAAATTGCATTTGATAGAACCTGTAACTTTGCTTGTTCGTACTGTAATCCTTCGTATAGTACGCGTTGGGTAAAAGATATTAATGAAAATGGCCCATACAATGATTTAAACACCGATCAGCGTGGTCATTATGTTTCAACGCACGCTGCAAGTGATCCTTATTATGGTCAAGAAACAAACCCTTATGTGGAAGCTTTCTGGAAGTGGTGGCCATCGCTCAAGGAAAGTTTGAAGCAATTGCGAATTACTGGTGGCGAGCCCATGATGTCGCCGCATTTTTGGAGATTACTGGAAACATTCAAATCCGATGGAAATCTAAATATCAATTTAGCAGTGAACTCAAACTTAGGTGGACGTGATGAGCTGATTGAGAGATTTGTTAAAGAAAGCCATCATATACGTCACTTAGAAGTATTTACAAGTAATGAAGCCTATGGTTTACAGGCCGAATATATCCGTGATGGTTTGGATTTTGAAAAATGGAAGCTAAATGTTGAAAAACTTTTAACAAAAGGAAATGTTAAGAGATTGCATGTTATGATGACTATTAACGGGTTGTGTTTGTTTTCTATGACACAGCTGTTGGATCAATTTTTGGAATGGAAAAAAAGATTTGGTTGCGAAAATCCTACATTCAGTTTGAATATTGTAAGATGGCCAACTTTCCAGAGCCCACTAGCGTTACCGCCTCATTTAAGATTAGAAACTGTTAGTCGTTTAAAAAATTGGTTTGAAAAAAATAAACAATCCGATTTGATTATTGATTACGAGTTCGATCAGTTAAAAAGGGTTATTGATTACTTAGAACGTGCAACTGAAGCCACCGATGGGGCGGCGCCGCAACCAAAGTTAGAAAAAGATCTGAAAAGATTTTTAGTTCAGTACGATAAACGTAGAAATAAACAATATAAGACCACATTCGAATCAATTGTTGTGGATTGGTTGGAAAGCATAGAGGTTTAATTGGATTTAAATGCACTTTTACAAAAAATACCAAAGCCAGTGCTTGTAGTAGGAATACTAGTTATAGCGATTATACTTTTCGTTCTGAATGATCCTTTGAAAGACGAGTGTGAAGTGCAGACTTCAATTTTTGAGAAGAAAACCGAGGGTATACTTTCGGCGATGAAAAAAAACAGAAAAATACAGTATGCACAAATCAATTACTGGCGTGACCGCTGCCGAAACGGAAATTCAATTGGATCTTGCGATGATTACTTTGAAGGTTTAAGAGTGGTTGCATCGAACCTTCGCGATGTGAAAGATAATTGCCAGATAAAATATGGAGAGCAGAATGCCAATTTTACCCAGCAAATCACTCAAGGTTTGCAGATTATGTCATTAGTGGCGTGGGGTGAGGCTCCTCCGCCGGGAATTGCTGAACGTATAGGTTGGCTGACTGAATCGCACATAAGAACTTTTTGCTATTTAAAGAAAACCTTCATTTTGTTAGCAGGTGATGAGAGCTATATAGCATTGAGGTCAAAAGTATATCGTGAATATCCGGGTGAATGGTCGGAAGAAGATAAGAAAAAAATTGCTGAAAAGGAAGCGACGGCAGCTTCGGGTGATGAAAGCCGTCGCTTTTTAGACGAGAACAGACCACGAGCTTTAAAAAGTGTGAGTAATCCTTCCGGAAAACTGACACAAGATGAAGTTTTTGAACGTAGTATTTTCTCAATACGCTGTGATATGTATATGTAGTTAAATTGCTTTTAGTTGGATGGACCCCCATTTTTTACGACCGTTTTCAAATTTAATTTTTCCGAGGAAGACAAAGTTCGGTTCAGACCTATGAATGATTTTATATTCAGTGCCTGCTACTTTGCGTATCTGCCAATCGGCCGGACTTAATCCGTATTCTGAAAGCCCCCTATTAAGTGAAGTTATATCTTGGTTTTTTTTAACGACATTCATAAAATGTAAAAAATTCATATAGATCTCCTTTGCGTTTTTTTTCTAAGTTGCAAAGCGGATGCGACAAATACTGATGGCGACAATCATTGAATTGATTTTTAGTTTAATCTGTCTTGAAATTAAGAAACATTCTAAGAATTAGGAAGTATATGTTTAAAATTTCGTATCTGGCTCAGATTAGTTTATTGGTTATATGGGTTGTTGTTGTTATGGCTCTTTTCAGACTCATCCCTGATCGTCAGATAGCGGCTACAATTGCAGGTGCCGGATTTATTTTACTGCCCAGCGCATTTTTGTTTTCGGAATTAAGTCATACAAAACATGTATGGCATTTATTTACTCTTGGATTTTTTTTGGCGATGTCCGCTTTTCCGATATTCGGGTTGCGTGTACTGAACTGGGGCGTGGAGTTTGATACTCTTAGCATATTAGGAGTGCCGGCTTATTTTCTACATAAGATATCCAGCTATCTTTATTTTCTAATTATATTGTCGGCCGTGTATTATTTAATTCAAGAGAGAAAAAAGAACCGCGGAGTAGTTGCAAAATAATCGGCCCCAAAAAAAAAGCCGACTTTTCAGTCGGCTTTACCTTTAGGAACAACAATTTGATTATCCTAATACGTCTTTAGCTAATATACAATTAAGCTTCAAAAGGTACTGGGCTAATTAATTCTGGGCGTGGTGCAGTATCATATGCATCAGTACCAGACGGAAGTAGAGCTAAATTACGAGCTTTTTTAACAGCTGCAGATACTTGCTTCTGTTGAGCAATACTTAATTTAGAGATACGAGCCGGAGTAATCTTGCCTGCATCACCGATAAAGCGAGCTAATGAAGCTGGATCTTTATAATCGAAGTTATGGTCGCCTGAGTACTCTGTTCTGTACTTGCTGCGAACGCTTTTTTTGTTGTTTTCACGACCGTTTTCTTTTTCCATTCTAATACCTCTTGCCAATTGAAGAATAAATGAATATACCAGAAAGCTCGATTTTGGAAGATATTTATTTAGGTACTAGGAGAATTTATGAGTCGTTGTGAATTAACAGGCAAAAGCCCAGTGGTAAAAAACTTAGTGAGCCACTCAAACATTAAAACTAAGAGCACGGCAATGCCAAATGTTCAAAGAAAACGCATATTTAGCCGTACTTTGAATGAAATGGTTCGTCTATATGTTGCTACAAGCGCTATCCGCGATATGGAACATTCTGGCGGCTTTGACCAATTTATTATGAATCAACCTTCAGAAGTGCTTTCAAAACGCGCAATGGAAGTTAAAACTAAAATTCGTCGTAAGATGAATAAATCATCTAAAAAAGCGTAATCAGGAGCATTTATGAAATTAAAAATCAGAAAAGGCGACACAGTACAAGTTCTTGCCGGCGGCGACAAAGGTAAAAAAGGAACTGTTATCGAAGTTAAACCAACAGCTATGAAGATTAAAATTCAAGGTGTTAAAGTTCAAACTCACTACGATAAAAAAGATGGTTTACTTAAAAAAGAAGGCTTCATTGATTACTCTAACGTTAAGTTAGTTGAATCTGCAGCTAAAGAGAAAAAAACCACTAAAAAAGCTTCTGCTAAATCTAAGTAGTCTTTCTTTAGGCTAGTCTAAGTCTAATATTAGTCGAGCCTTTGCAGTTAGAATTAAAATTGATAGAAAATTTATTAAGGCCATTTGAGAATAACTATATGAAATCAAATGGCCTTTTTTATTTTAGAAGTCTATTAGTTGCCCTGACAGTTTTATGTTCTCTCCCTGTTTATACTCAGGAAACAAAACCTGAGCCCAAGCCCGAAACTCCCGCTGTTGAATCAACTGACATTTTCTACTTATGTAAGCGTGACAGAACCACAAGATGGTTGCGTGCTTATAAGCTTGAAAACGGAAAATGCCAGACTTTGTATTCTAAAGAAGGATACTTACAGATTATTAGCTCTGCTACTTATTTTGCTAGTTGTGAAGGAGTGCTTCACAGTGTCCGCAAAAATCTGGAAGAGGGGCAGTTCAAGTGTACTGTTGCAGCTAAGTACAATGTTTTAGAGCTTGAATAGTTATGAAAATCGCAGTTGCCCAGCTGAACAGTAACGATAATCTTCAGGGCAACCTTAATCAGATCAAAAAAATTATTATGGATTCAGTCAAAGAAAAACCCGAGGTTGTTTTTTTTCCTGAAAACTCCCTCTACTTCAGAATAAATGCAAATACTGACATTGAAGCTATTGATATCGGTCACCCGGCTATTATTCAACTTGAAGCTCTTTGTAAACAAACCGGAATTGCAGCTCACTTAACAACGGCGATTAAAGAAAACGATAAGGTTTATAATGCTTCGTTTTTGATAGATAAAAACGGCCAAACTAAAATTATTTATCGTAAAATCCATTTGTTCGATATTGAACTGACAGGGCAAAAAGCCATCAGAGAATCGGACTGTTTTGCCTATGGAGCAGAAGCCTCTATTTTTAATATTTCGGATTTTAAAGTGGGAAGTTCTATTTGTTACGACGTTAGATTTTCTGAGCTTTACTCTATTTATTCAAAAGCTGAGGTAGATATTATTGTAGTTCCTGCGGCGTTTCTTGTGAAAACAGGACAAGCTCACTGGGAAACTCTTTTAAGAGCGCGGGCTATTGAGTCTCAGTGTTATGTTGTGGCTTCGGCTCAGTCCGGTGAACACACTTCAGTCAGTTCTGATCATAAGCGTGAAACCTATGGGCATACTATGGTGGTAGACCCTTGGGGACGCGTGATAAGCATGCTGCAAACAGGTACAGGTGTTGCTTTTGCGGAACTAAATTTTGATGAAATTCGCTCGGTACGGCAGCAAATTCCTATGAAAAATCACAGAATTCATAGAAAAATTGATTTATAGTAAATAATCTTTCATATTAGGTGGTAATTATGAAGTACTTTTTTATTGTGATGTTAATTGCAGGAGTGGTTAAGGCTGATGAAGAAACAGCCTATGCTGAAATTGCACGTCTTCGTCAGTATGCAAGTGGCTCTGACGAGAGTGATTTAAGAGTGCAGCCTGTTTTAAATACAGCTCAAGCTAAAAAGAAAAAGCAAAATAAAACGGAACCTACTGAGGGTTTTTAGGAACTAATATGAAAATCAATGATTCATTACCTGAAGGCGTAACACGCGATACAATGGAAGTAGATGTTTTGATTGTGGGCGGTGGTGCTGCGGGGCTTTCTTGCGCATACAAAATTGCAACTGAAGTTGAAAAACACAATCAATTAGTAGCTGAAGGTAAACTTCAGGCGGAGCCAATTCCTGAGCAAATGATCGTTGTTATCGAAAAAGGTTCTGAAATAGGAGCGCACAGTTTTTCAGGTGCAGTTTTAAACCCTAAAGCTCTTCAAGAATTAATTCCGAACTACAAAGAATTAGATTGTCCGCTTGATGCAGAAGTCACTTACGATGCTGTTTACTATTTAGGTCAGCAATCTGCATTTAAGTTACCTATTACTCCTCCACCATTTCATAATGTTGGAAACCACGTAATTTCATTATCTAAATTTAATCGTTGGTTAGCCTCTCAGTGCGAAGCTAAAGGTATTAATATTTTTCCGGGCTTTGCTGCGGTTGAGGCGCTTTATGAAGGCGATAAAATTGTTGGTGTGAGAACCGGCGATAAAGGCCGTGATAAAGAAGGCAATCCGAAAGCTAACTTTGAACCGGGTTTAATTTTAAAAGCTAAAACAACTGTTTTTGCCGAAGGGACCCGTGGAAGTTTATTTAAACAGGTTTCTAAAAAATTAAACCTACGTGCTGGAAAAAATGCGGAAGTATTTGAAGAAGGCGTAAAAGAAATTATTCAGATGCCGGCAGGAACTGTAACTCCGGGCCGAGTGATACATACAATGGGGTTCCCGCTGAATAAATCTATCGGTGGAACTTTTATTTATACGGTACCTGGTGATAAAATTATTTTAGGTATCGTAGCCTATTTAGATACTCAAGATCCTTTATTAGATCCACATCGTGAACTGCAAAAATTAAAAACTCATCCGTTTATTGCTGATATGATCAAAGGCGGAAAAGTATTGGCTTACGGAGGTAAAACATTGCCTGCCGGTGGTTGGTATTCTATGCCGAAAATTTACGGTGATGGCTTTATGGTTTGCGGTGATTCTGCAAGTATGGTCGACGTACAAAAACTTAAAGGTATTCACTTAGCGATGAAATCGGGTATGGCTGCGGCGGATACTGCTTTAGAAGCTATTAAAAAACAGGATTCATCTTCAGAGGTTTTAAAATCTTATGAAGCTAAAATTCATGAGAGCTATGTTAAAAAAGAATTATATCGTGTGCGTAACTTCCATCAGACTTTATCTAAAGGAATGTTTGCTTCTTTACCTTTAATTGCCTTGCAGGAAATGACCGGCGGGCGTGGTTTATTTGATAATATGCAAGCCCATGTGGATGCTAAGACCACTTTAAAAGTAGCTGAAGTTTGGGGTTCCGAAGGCGAAAAAGCTCCTGAAAATCAGCTTCCTGCAGCCGATGGCACTTTAATGTTTGATAAACTGGGTAGTGTATACCTAACGGGTACCATGCACGATGAGGACTCTCCAAACCATCTTTTATTGCAAAATGGCGATATCTGCAGAACCGTTTGTGAGCCTCAATATAAGTCTCCCTGTGTGAAATTCTGCCCAGCTAGCGTATATGAGATGCTGCCGTCGACCCAAGAGGCAGGAAAGTATGATTTACAAATTAATTATACGAACTGTATTCATTGTAAAACCTGTGATATTAAGTGTCCGTTTGAAAATATTGATTGGACAGTACCCGAAGGCGGCGGCGGTCCTAAATATACGGAAACCTAGGGTGGTAGCCTAACAGTCTACTCCCTATAACTTTGAAAACTTAATAGATGTAGGGAATGACAATGGCACACTTTTACGCTTCTTGCCCGAAGGGCATGGCTGATTTAGTAGAAAAAGAACTTCAATCTTTCGGATTAAAAACCTGGGAAAAAACCTCAGGCGGTGTGGTATTTGAATCAAACTGGGCCGGTTGTTACAAAGCCAATTTAAATTCACGCTTTGCCAGCCGTATCTTAAAACCGGTTTTAGATTTCCCTGCCTATCAAAATGATGAACTCTACAACAACATTTTAAAACACGATTTCACAAAATACATTAAACCTAACCAAACTATTTCAGTCGATGTAGTCGTTAAAGAATGTATGTTGCATGATCAGCGCTTTGTGGCGATGAAAATCAAAGACGCTATCGTAGACCAGTTCCGTGATAAATTCGGTATTCGTCCCGATGTGGATACAAAAAATCCTGACTTACGTATTCATGTGCGCGGAGTTAAAAATCAATTTGCTGTTGCGATTGATACTTCGGGTAATTCACTATTCATGCGCGATTACCGTTTAGTAACTGGCGAAGCTCCATTAAAAGAAAATTTAGCAGCAGGTCTTATTGCTTTAACTGAGTGGGATAAAAAATCTTCTATTGTGGATTTATTCTGCGGTTCGGGAACTATTTTAATTGAAGCGGCGATGATGGCTTTAAATATGGCGCCAGGCTTACAGCGTAAAAAATTTGGATTTATGAACTTGTTAGATTTTGATGAACAAGTTTGGGAAGACACAGTTCAAGAAGCTATCGAAGGCGAAAAAGAAGAACTGGATTTTAAGTTTTACGGTTACGATATAGATAAAAAAGTTTTAGATATGGCTAAACGTAACGCTAAAAACGCCGGAGTTCTTGAGCATATCATTTTGAAAAACACTTCAGTTTCGGTTGCATTGCCTCCTGAAGAAAAATGTATGGTTATTTGTAATCCTCCTTACGGTACGCGTATCGGTGATGAAGATAATTTAAAAGATGTATACCGCGACTTAGGCTTTACTTTAAAACACCGCTTCACAGGTTGCGAAGCTTGGGTTCTTTCAGGGAATAAGGATTTACTTTCAGAAATGAAATTAAAATCGACACGTCGCCATTTTGTATTTAACGGTAATATTGAGTGCCGCTTTCTTAAATACGAAATGTACGAAGGTAGCCACAGAAAACCTAAGTCAGATGAAGTATCAAAACGATCTTAATTAAATTAATTGTTTCAAATAGAGATGGCCTCAGTTAAGCTTATATAGAATGAAGGGTATAGCTATTGGCCTCATCATATTCTTACTCTTTTTACCTTCTACTCAGGTAAATGCCCAAATATTTATTCCATTTAGTTTTTGGGGCTGTAGCGTTTTAGACTTTACAGACAATAACTCAGGAAATTTTTCAGAGGGGACTGCATCTAATATAGCGTGGAATGGTACGGATATGGCGTTAACAATAGGTCAGACTTCAGGTACTTATACTTCTGGAGTGGTTGATAAACGCAGATGCAACGCGCCCTTTTCTGCATTCACTGAATTTTCGTGGACCTCAATTTTACCTTACGGCAAAGAACTGCCATCAACCAGCGAATTAACCACAGATTACCCATCTTTGGCCTCAAGCACACTTATGAGTTCGGTGGCGGGCGTATGGCATTTAAACGGCTCAGGAGCTATAGCAGATGGGGCAACGATTTCATCTGGTGGTGTGGGCGTTAACGGTGTAGCACGAAATGCAAACGGAACAGGTTTAACGTACACAACAACAGCTAAATTACTATCGGCTGTAACATTCGACGGGGTTGATGATCGTATCGATTTGGTGGGATATACTCAAACAAGTGTAACTCAATATACAATATCTGTTTGGGTGAGATCTAATGGCACAGGTAATAGAGTATTTGTACAAAATCGAGGAGCCGGTCCTGGTCGTAGCCTAACCTTGGGCATGGGTACCAATCCAGGGGGCTGTACAGCCACTAACGGAAGAGTGAGCTTCGGCTTAGATAGTGATACGATTTGGATAGGTCGTTGTGCAAGCGCAGGGGCCATTAATGATAATAATTGGCATCATGTTGTTGGGGTTTGGTCCGGAACGGCAGGAGTGGCCGTGGCAGCTACTCAGTTTACGATTTATATAGATGGTGTGAGCGTTGCCACAACTAACCGATCTGTTGGAACAGCACCTAATGCACCCATTACCGGAAGTGGTGATACTAAAATTGGAAGGCACGATGCGTGGGCCGTTTTTTATACAGGACAATTGGATGAGTTAGCCATTTGGACGCGGGCTCTCAGTGCAACAGAAGTTGAGCAGTTATACAGACGCGGTGCTAATCGTGTTAAGTTTCAGATCAGAGCTTGCGTAAGCCCGGATTGTGCAGATAATCCAACGTGGCTAGGGCCAGATGGAAGTTCGTCTACATTCTTTACAGAGTTAAACAATAATAATATTCCATCTACGGGCTTAGGTGCAGTGAGAACGGCTTCTCCGGTTATGACTTATGCTGACTTTATTTCTTTGATTTTACCAAATACACAATATTTTCAATATCAAATGACATTAGAAAGCGACAGCACCACTCTGGTTCCGAGTATCAGAAGTTTTACAACTTCGTATTAATGATTTTTAGTTAAGATAATTGAAACAACATTTTCGAAAAATTTTTGATCATCTACTGAAAAGCGATTAAGCGATGCTGAGTCCACATCGAGCACGCCAATAACTTTGTTGTTTTTTATAATTGGAATGACCACTTCTGATTTTGATCTTGAGTCGCAAACGATATGACCTGGAAACTCATCTACGTTTTCAATTCGCATTGTTTTTTTATCTTGCGCAGCTGCTCCGCAAACGCCTTTTTTAAAAGGAATCATCGTGCAGGCAGGGTTCCCTTGAAAGGGACCCAGCCAAAGAGTATCGGGTTCTTCTGCTACTAAATAAAAACCCACCCAATTAATATCGCGGAAGTGAGCCATGAGAAGAGCTGAAGTATTTGCTAGATCTGTAATCCAACGACCGGTCAATAAGCCTTCGAGCTCTTGAAGAATTTCTTTATGTGATAGTTGGGTTGCTGCTGCTTTAAATTCCAAATTAATTTCTTATACGGTAAATGGTTTAACAACAGCAAGGTAGCTGGCCGCAATAAAGAGAGCAACCAAAGTAAGGAAAATCGGTCCGCCGTAACGGCCTTTTCTTTTTACTAAGGAAATAGCTCCACCTAAAATCAACCAGATTGCTAATTTTCCATAAACCCAAGTCGGCATTTCGCGAGCCATGCCAAGTCGGGCTAGCAGTCCGAATCCACCAACTAACGCCAGAAAAAGACCTATGCCGTGTGACATGAAAACCATTTTTTTAAGTTTTCCTTCAACTGGGATTCCGGCCATTACCGGCGTGAGTAAACCCATTAATCCGGAAAATACTAGAATTACTCCTGTAAGATGTAAAATTTTGTAAAACTCATAAGACATAAAATCTCCTTTATTCTTCTTCGGTTAAATTTAAATGCTTTAATATTTTGTTAACTTGTTTCCTTAAAATTTTTACGCGAGGAAGAGACGCTAAAGTTTTTGTACTTTCGCGATGCTCTTCTAGAGGGTAGCCGCCGTACATTCCGGATTTATCGACAGAACTTGTTACAGCTGCTCGGCCAGATAAAATAACATTATCGGCTACACTAAGATGACCCAGTACATGAACTCCGCCGGAAGCCATGAAGTTTTTTCCGATTTTTGCAGAACCCGCAACAATAAATCCTGCAGCGACTAATGCATTTTCACCGAAAGTTACGTTGTGGGCGATATGACAGAAGTTATCAAATTTAGAACCTTTTTTTATTCGCGTTTCAGTAAGAGTTGCGCGATCTATTGCGCAATGGGCGCCAAGCTCGCAATCGTCTTCAATGACAACTTTGCCTATTTGCGGAATTTTGTGATGGGTAAATGTTTTATCTGTGAAAAATCCGAAGCCATCAGATCCGATAGATACAAACGAAGCAATATAGCAGCGTTGACCAATTTCACAATAAGCCCCCACATAAACATGTGGAAAAATTATTGTGTCGTCGCCGACAGCAGCATGGGCTTCAATAACTGAATAAGCTCCGATATGTGCTGAAGGTGAAATCTTAGCGGTCGGGTGAATCTGTGCAGTTGGATGAATACCCTGTGTGTGAAAAGATCTTTTCAGGTCAAATAGCTGAAGAACTTGAGTCATGGCAGCTTGAACATTTTTAGTTGTCCAAATAGTGACATTTTTGGGAAGTTGTTTTTCAGCTTCTGAAAAAACAGCTTCTGTCAGGATGAGTGCTGCGGCTTTATTCTCCAGGGCCTTATCGAGTAGATTTTTGTGAGAGGCAAATACTAGGCTGGTGGATTTGGCTAGTTCGGCAGGCAAAACTTCACTGACCGGACTATTTGCTTTTTGTTTAAGAACAAGAACGTCGCCGCTTTTCTCTATGATTTGATCAATCGATATTGATTTCATGTATTTACTGTAATGCTTCGCGAAAGAAAGTACATCATTTTACTTGTCGTTCAAGCGGCGCGCGATATAAGTACATTAATAGAGGTTTATTTAATATGGCTAAAAAAACTGCACCAAAGAAAAAGGCGGCTCCAGCGAAAGCTAAGCCATCAAAACCGGCTAAAGCTGCTAAATCGGCCAAGTCGGGTAGCTCTGTAGCTAAATCAGCTGTAAAAGTGATTAAGACAATTGCTAAAGCACTTAAACCAACTCCAGCTAAAGCTGCAAAAGCGGTAGTGGAGAAAGCTCCTAAAGCAGCCAAGCCTGCTTTGATGACTAAAAAAGGCAAAAAAATTGAGCCTGAAGTAGCAGAGCAGCCCGAAGTTAAAAAAAATAAAACTGTAGTGTCTATGCTCGAAGGAGATCCGACGGGCGCAGCAGAGCCACAAAAAGTAGAAAAAGTAAGCAAGGTTAAGCCTGTTAAAGTTGATAGAGGTAATTTGGCTGACGAAAAAGCTAAATGGGCCGAACTTAATAAAAAATATGGCAAAGATAAGGCCTTAACTTACAAAATGACTGAAACTTACTCTTCTCTTGTGCCTTTACAGCATAAAGTTTTAGGGTGGGGGTTTGTACTTACAAATGAAAATGACCGTTTAGAAGTATTATTTGAAACCGGCATCAGAATGTTGATCAGTAACTATAAAAGTTAGTTTACGCATTTTTCATTTGATTCAGTAAAATAAAAAACCTAGTATCTGAGGCACATGTCAAAAGATGATTTAGCACAATTCGATGGAAAAGTAGTAGATGCCCTTGCGGGTGGTCTATATAAAGTAGAACTAGAAGCCAACAAAGTCGTAATCAGTGCGAAACTTTGTGGAAAAATGCGCCGTTTCAATATCCGTATTGTCGTGGGTGACCGTGTGAGTGTGGGAGTTTCTCCCTACGATCCGACTCATGGTCTAATTATGTACCGTCATAAATAAAAAAAATTTTTCCTTTTATGACGTATCCAAACCAAGAAGAAAATTAAAAAGGACTAAAGAATGGAACAAGCTCTACAGAGTTATTTGTCTCGTTTTGCAAAAGGAATTGCGCCAAAGTCGGCAGCAGCGGTTTTAGAATTAGCAGCGGAAGGCGGAACAGTTCCGTTTATCGCCCGATACCGTAAAGAAAAAACCGGTAATTTGGATGAAGTTCAAATTAGAACTGTAATTGAAGCCAATGAAACTTATCAAGAGATCGTAAAGCGCAAAGCTTTCCTCATCAAAGAAATCGGTGACCAAAATAATTTAACTCCTGAAATCCAAAAGCGTATTGAGCTTTCATGGGAGTTGAATGAGCTTGAAGAAATTTACAAACCATTTAAGAAAAAGAAAAAAACCAAAGCCACTGTTGCGCGTGAAGCGGGCCTTGAACCTTTGGCTAATTGGATTTGGGACATGGGTCATGGCACTATTAAAGATGCGGAGACTATGGAAATTAAAGCTAAGAACTTCTTAGCACCAGATAAAAAAATTATGACTTACGATGACGCTCTTAAAGGTGCGCAGGATATTTTGGTTGATAAAATTGCAAATGATGTGGCTCTTCGTGAACAAGTTGTAAAAAATTATTTTGAGCAAGGGAAAGTTACAGCAAAATCAGCTAAAGGCTTTAAACCGAATTCAAAATATGAAATGTACGCTAAAGACTACGCTGAGCCAGTTAAAAACTTATTAGAAGAAAAAGCCTCACACCGTTACATGGCCATGAAACGTGGTTGGGAAGAAGAAGAGTTAACGGTTGATGTTGTTGGTGAAGATGAAATTTTACTTAAATCTTACGAAAAATTTGCAACAACAAATCCTGATAATGCCATTGGTACTTATTTAAAAGAATCGGCACGTTTGGCTCTTAACGTTTATGTTATTCCTTCAGTGAAAAACGAAGTGCATGCAAAGCTTAAAGAAAAATCTGACGAGCATGCAATTAAAGTATTCAGCGAAAACGTAAGACGTGTATTACTGGGGTCGCCGTATGGTTCTAAATGTGTTTTGGGTGTAGACCCCGGTTTACGTACAGGCAGTAAAGTGGCACTGGTTGATAAGGCCGGTAACTATGTATCGCACACAGTGATGCATATTTTAGGTGAGGGCGCTGAAAAGAAAGCTCAAACACTTATTGGTGAAGTAACTAAGCAAATTAAAATTGAAGCCATTGCCGTAGGTAATGGAACTGCTGGCCGCGAAACAGAAATCTTTTTGAAGAAAATTTTAAAAGAGCTGGGTAAAGATAAAGAAATTCCTGTGATCATGGTGAATGAATCAGGTGCTTCTGTTTACTCTGCCAGTGATGTGGCCCGCGTAGAATTCCCGGATTTAGATTTAACTGTAAAGGGTGCAATTTCGATTGCTCGTCGTTTACAGGATCCTTTAGCGGAACTTGTAAAAATTGATCCTAAATCTATCGGTGTTGGTCAGTATCAACATGACGTAAACCAAACTTCTTTGAAAAAAGGCTTGGAAGGTGTCGTTGAGAGTTGTGTGAATAATGTCGGTGTTGATGTGAATACAGCGTCTTCTTCATTGTTGTCGTATGTATCAGGTATTGGACCGGGTTTAGCGACCGCCATCACAGAACATCGTAAAAAGAATGGTCTTTTTAGCGATCGTTCTGAATTAATGAAAGTTCCTAGATTCACAACAAAGGTATTTGAGCAAGCGGCTGGGTTCTTAAGAATTCCAGGCGGTAAAGTATTCTTGGATACAACAGGAATCCATCCTGAACGTTATAGCGCAATCCGCGATATGGCTCAGGATTTAGGTTTAAATATTAATGAGCTTGTTGGCGAAGGTGCAAAAAAATTATTATCTGCGAGATCTAAATGGGCTGCTATTGTTGGTGAGTACACTTTTGATGATATGTTGAAAGAACTTGAAAAGCCTGGACGTGATCCGCGAGATCCGTTCAAAGTATTTCAGTTCCGTGAAGATATTTTTGAAGTTAAAGATTTAAAAGAAGGTATGCTTTGTCCTGGATTAGTAACAAACGTTACTAATTTTGGAGCCTTCGTAGATATTGGCGTTCATCAGGACGGCTTGGTGCATATTTCTGAAATTGCGCATAAATTCGTAGATGACCCACGTAAAGTAGTTAATCCGGGTGATCAAGTAACGGTAAAAGTATTAAAAGTAGATCAGGCTAAGAACCAGATTTCGTTATCAATGAAATTGGAAGCAGCTCCTGAGCAAAAGTCTTTCCGTGATCAAAAAGAACAGCGTAACGATAAACCTCGCGGGGATTTTAAGCCTAAAGGCGACTTCAAAGCTCGCGATGGGCAAAGGCCAAACCAGAAGTTTGAGCCAAGAGGTGGTGACAATCGTTCAGCTCAACCTCAAAGACAGGGTAATCCGTTCAATAATCCGTTTGCAGCTTTATTAAACCAAGGTAATAATAAGAAGTAATTTAAAACAACAAGGGAGATTAAAATGGCTTTAAAAGTCGGTGGAAAGAAAAAGAATTCAAAAAACAAAAGTGCTCGTCATAAAGCAAAAAGATTAACTAAGAAAAAAAGAATGACTAAAGCAAAAACTAGAAAATAGTTTGAAGCTCAAAAATATTTACGTCGTTAGGCACGGTGAAACCGACTGGAATAAGAACCAGAGGTTTCAGGGCCAGACCGATATTAAAATGAATGAAGCCGGTCGCGAGCAGGCGCTTAAACTTCGTCCGGTTATGCACAGACTCCAAATTGAGTCGGTGTATTCAAGCTCACTTTTGAGAGCCTATGAAACGGCAGAAATTGCCACTCAGGATTTAAAACTCAGTATACAAAAAGATGACCGTCTTCGTGAAACCCATTTGGGTGAGGCAGAAAGCCTAACCCACGATGAAATTTTACAGAAATTTGGTCCAGACAGTCTGATTAAGTGGAGATCTTATGAAGAAAGGCTTCTGGATTATTCATTTACTAAAGGTGAGTCTAAACGTCAGATGATGTATCGTGCGCGTACTGTTTTTTTAGATATTGCCCAAAATTCTAATCGCAATAATATCGCGGTTTTCAGTCATGGCATGGTGATGCGAGCGTTGACCCACATTTTTGGTGACGGGGTGAGCTGGGACATGCATGCATTTGCAAATGGTTCTGTTCATCACTATGTATGGAGTGATGAGAATCCTGATATTCTGATTTACAAAAGCAAAATCGTTTAAAATGGATAATACCTTTTTTAAAACTTACAACTTTGAAAAAATTGAAACCTCTGGTTTTGATAATAAAATTAATTCTGACAACCTCAAAGATCAGTTGGTCTGTGTATTTTTCTGGGGACACGATT
Organism: bacterium; assembly: GCA_019752925.1. Taxonomy (GTDB): domain Bacteria; phylum Bdellovibrionota; class Bdellovibrionia; order Bdellovibrionales; family Bdellovibrionaceae; genus Pseudobdellovibrio. Next base: position 32,375 of record JAIELP010000013.1, on the reverse strand, counting down.
GCCCTAACTGTGAAATTGCAAAAAGGGTATTAGTCGAGCGTAAAAGAGATGTCGATACTTTAAATATGAAATGGTATCACGCTAATATTTACGAAGATTTTGAGCTGGCCACTCGTTTTGGTTTGTTCGGTATTCCGGTATTTATATTTTTTAAAAACGGAAAAAAACTGGGAAAGATAAGTCCTTTCCCGGGTTTTGATCCTTTTTATGAAGCTGTTAGTAAGCTCATTTAAATTATAACTGATCGATGAAATCTGAAAGTTCAAGAGCTTCTCTAAGTCCTTTTTTCTCACTGATGGCTTTTTCGTAAATCATTTTGGCCATGGGCTCAGTTACCGGAGCCCATTTTAGCTTTAACAATCCTACCGGCGAAAGATATGCATCGAATATTTTTTTAGCTATAGCCGTATTTTTGCTCAAATCCAGCACAACTAAGTTATTTGTATCATGCAAGTGCGTACGAGGGTCTGTATTAGCAGAACCAATACCTACATATTTGTTGTCTACATTGATAATTTTGGCGTGCAGTGAGCCTTCGCCTTTACCTTTTTGAAGTTCCGCAATTGATAAATTAGGACCAACTTCAGATGTCCAGCGTGCAAAGTGTTTGTAAGCTGCGATATTTACAATGTTCATATCTGTTGAACTGAAAGAATTGGTTTTAATATTGATTTTTACATTACGTGCGGCAGCCTTTTTAAGAGCTTTAAGCATATCATCAGTTAAGAAGAAATATGCTGATACGATATCAATCTGCTTTTCAGATTTTTCTATAAGCTTAATCCAGCTGCGTGAAATTTCTTTAGTTAGACTAACCGATGATGGTGAGTTTTCAGTATAGATCATATCGTAATCGCCAATGGGCAAAGAACCTTTGATCGCAGTGGCTTTATAAGATTCAAGTTGAGCATTAAACTTTTCAGTGTTGTTAAGCATTTTAGAATTTTCTTCTGCTGAAAATGCGCCAACCACTTTGTCGGTTAATACAGTACTCATCCATAATTTTGCAAAACTATTTTTAAGTTCTGCCGATGCTTTTGCATCCATTGTTCCTGAAACTTCAGAGTCAAAGAATGGGTAATTACGGCCTTTTAAAAATTCATGGCCCACAGATGCGTGGTACTCGTCGCTGATGTTGCGTCCACCAACCATAAATTCTGTACCTTTATCGGTTTCAGCAATTAATAGTTTATGATGAAGGCGTTTGGTGAAATCAGTCATATAAAATCTGAATTTAACGGCCATAGAGGGCTCTAAATCTTTAAACTGAGCTAATAAGAGCGCTACATTGGCTACCGAGGCTTCGGAAGATGAGCTCATGGCTACTTGTAGTTCAGCAGCATGTTTAGCCAAAATAGGAGAAGTCATTGCAGCTTGTAAAATAAGGTTTTTATCGCCTTTCATTAGGGCTTTAACGAAGCTCTCAGGATCAGCAATTTGTAAATCGTTTTTAAGGAAAGCTAAAAACTGTGGAGATGGTGGTCTGAATCTCTTAACTTCAAAATTAGGATTAGAAGCCATATTAGCCAGCCAAGCCATATAGCTTTCTGACATATAATAGTCGACTAAAAGTTGAACTTTGTTTCCGGATTGGGCTTTTTCAACTAATGCTTTTGCTAATGCAGATGCAGTGTAGTCGCTTTCAAAAATGAAGTAAGCCAATTGAATCGTTGTGCTAGGCTTAGCTCTTTTAATAAGATCTAGTTTTTTAATAAAGCCGCTTTCGCCATTTAAATGTATGGAAACCTGTTTAGCATGGGTTTGTAAAGTACTTGGTAAGCTGTTTAAGACTGTTTGCGCGTTGGCAAGTGTAAAGCCAATAGTCAGTGCAGCAGCTGAGAAGTATTTTAAGGGTGTTTGAATATTCATTTGGAACCTCACAATCAGTTATGAATTAACAAAGCAAGCTACGGGCCATTAAAACGTTTTAAAATGAGACGGGCCAATGAAGCCCCTAATTACTTGTTATGGTATTGGTGGAGTGTGGCACTAGATTGAATTAGGAGTTATGTAATTGAAAAAATAGCTACTGATCGCAAGCATCGAAGTATGAACGTCCTAAACAATAACACCCATGGCAGCTTTGTTCATACAATTGCTGTGGTAATTCGCTTAGCGATCAATAGCTCTCGTTATCACCCTATGAAGAGGGAATGTAAATCAATGCGGTTGAAATAGCTAGATGTTAAGATTTTTGACAGGTTAGATTTACAATCCTGAGCTGTTTACTTGCAAAATGCGCTGAGAGATTTCAGCGAATCCATCGCCGCCTTTTGAGCGGGATATATATGTGGGAAGTGTTTTCATTTGTTTTTCAAAATGGCGGATATTTGCTACACCAAAAGAATGCGGGAATTTTGCAAACATCGGCTCATCATTAGGTGAGTCTCCAACAAAAGCACATTTATTGAGGGCGTCCTGCTCACTTAAATTGAATTCGTTTTGTAAAAATTTAAAAGCAGTTGTGAGTTTATTGTAATTGCCGAACCAGCCATTAACGTGAATGGAGCTGACTTTGGCTATAGCCCCATGTTTTTCAAATATTTGAACTATTTTTTTTACGTCCTCGGTGCTCAGGGCGGGAACGTCTTCACAAAAATCTACGGCAAGGTCCATCATGCGGCAAAATTGGTCTGAGGCAATGGCGCTACCTTTTACCTCTGATAAAACTTCATTTTCTATAGCTTCAAGTTTAGATTTATTCTGACTGATGGTTTTTTCATCTGTAAAAAACCATCTCTGCATTTTTTTGATTTTTTCGCCTTTATTAGCGGCATATCTGAAGTAAAAACCGCCGTTTTCTCCGACAATGCCCTCTACGGGCCAGAAACGGGCAATCATTTCACACCAACCGGCAGGTCTTCCGGTAATGGGTATGATTTTGAGTCCTGCGTTGCGAAGCTTCCATAAAGCTTCATAGGCTTTGGCTTCTAACTGGCCTTCAGTCGTGAGAGTATCGTCTATATCCGTCAGTACAAACTCGATCTTAGAATTGAAATCATTTAAATTTTTCATTGTGCTTTCCGCAAAATCAGTGTTTTTTAGTAGTGTAGAGGAATATATATAGTGAAGAAAGCATCATCTCGTTCAAATGGAAATTCTGGATCAGGAACTAAGCTCGTTATCGTGGAATCACCGACTAAAGCCAAGACTATCCGTAAGTTTTTAGGTAGTAACTATATCGTTGAATCGTGCATGGGACACATCCGTGATTTGCCTCAATCGGCTAAAGATATTCCTGAAAAAGTTAAAAAAGAAAAATGGGCCCAACTTGGTGTCAATGTTGATAAACATTTTGAGCCTCTTTACTGCATTCCTAAAGATAAATTAAAAGTAATTAAAAATTTAAAAGAAAAATTGTTAGAAGCTGACGAACTGTTTCTCGCGACCGATGAAGACCGTGAAGGTGAAAGTATCAGCTGGCACTTACTTGAAGTGTTGAAGCCTGGTGTTCCTACAAAACGCATGGTATTCCATGAGATCACGAAAGAAGCCATTCAGAAATCATTAAGCGAGACTCGTGAGATTGATTTTAATTTAGTACGTGCGCAGGAAGCTCGCCGTGTATTGGACCGTTTGGTGGGTTACACGATTTCTCCGTTATTATGGAAAAAAGTGGCTTTCGGTTTATCGGCTGGCCGTGTTCAATCGGTTGCGGTACGCTTAGTTGTTGACCGTGAAAAAGAAAGAATTCGTTTTAAAAAATCAGCCTACTTCGGATTATTGGCGGAGCTTGATAAAGGCGGACATTCTTTTGAAGCTAAAATTTCATCTTATCAAAATAAAAAAAAAGCAACGGGTAAAGACTTTGACGGTTTAACTGGTCAATTGATAGCGGGTAAAGACCTTACGGTTTTAAATGAAGACGCAGCTAAAAAAGTTTTAGCTGATATTAAAAATAAAAACTGGGTAGTCAACGAAGTTGAAGAAAAACCGGTTTCACGTAAACCCTACGCTCCGTTTATTACTTCGACGCTACAACAGGAATCGAATAGAAAATTAGGTTTAAGCTCGCGTGAAACTATGCAAGTGGCACAAAAGCTTTACGAGCAGGGTTTTATTACCTATATGAGAACAGATTCAACTAATTTATCAACCGAGGCTATCAACGCAGCCCGTGAATCTATTCAGAAAAAATACGGTAAAGATTATTTACCGGCAACACCTAGAACTTACGAAGGTAAAAAAGCTAAAGGAGCACAAGAGGCCCATGAAGCTATTCGTCCTGCAGGAGTGTCTTTCCAAGATCCCGACGACACAGGCTTAACAGGTCCTCAGTTCAAACTTTACGACTTAATCTGGAAGCGTACTATGGCTTCACAGATGACGGATGCAAAGCAAAAGCAAGTGAGTGCTAAAATCAGTGCCGGAGACGCCATCTTCTCAGCTTCGGGAACAACTATTGAGTTTCCGGGCTTCTTAAGAGCTTATGTTGAGGGTAGTGATGATCCGGATGCAGATTTAGAATCACGTGATGTGAAACTTCCTCAGTTAAAAGTTAATGATTCATTAAAATTAAATAAAATGGAGCCGACTTCACACGAAACTAAACCGCCTGCAAGATTTACCGAGGCCTCTTTAGTTCAAACGATGGAAAAAGAAGGCATTGGCCGTCCATCAACTTATGCCAGTGTTATCGGAACTATTATCGACCGTGGTTATGTAAGAAAAAGCGGTACAGCTTTAATTCCTACGTTTACGGCTATGGTTGTTTCTAAATTATTATCTCAGCATTTAACTCAGTATGTGGATTTAGGTTTTACTTCTGAGATGGAATTGTCTTTAGATAATATTGCGGATGGCGAATTGGACTGGGAAAGCTATTTAAAAAGTATTTATCACGGACCAAAAGGTTTAAGAGCCACTGTTGAATCGCAACAGGATAAAATTGATCCCGAAGAAGCCCGTTCAATTAAATTAGAAGGCTTAGATAAATATGAATTCCATGTGGGCCGTTACGGTGCTTATGTGAAATCTAAACGTGATGGCGAAGGTGTGAGCGCATCTATTCCAGATGCAGAAGCTCCAGCGGACATTACTTCAGATCACGTTGAAAAATTAATTGATCAAAAATTAAAAGGTGCCGATTCATTAGGTAATGACCCTGTAACCGGTAAAAAGATTTATGTATTAAATGGCCGTTATGGCCCTTATGTACAATTAGGCGAAAGCGACGATGAAAAAATCAAACGTGGCTCTTTGCCTCCGGGATTGGAACCTGCTGATGTTGATTTTAAAATGGCATTAGAAATTCTATCTTTACCTAAAACTCTTGGTGTTCATCCTGATACTCAAAAAGATGTAAAAGTTGGAGTAGGGCGCTTTGGTCCTTTTGTACTACACGATGGCGATTACAGATCGCTTCCCAAAACTGAAACCGTATTTACAATGGATTTGAAAAAGTCTTTAGAGTTACTTGCGCAACCTAAAAAAGGCCGCGGTAAAGCTGCAGCTATTAAAGAGTTCGGTCAGCATCCTAACCATGATGTAACAGTCAGTTTATTTAACGGTCCTTATGGTCCTTATTTAAAAGCAGGTAAAGCTAACGTTGGTTTACCTGAAGGAACTACGGTTGAGCAGTTAACTCCTGAAATTGCATTTACATTAGTAAATGAAAAATTAGGCGCTGCAACTGCGAAAAAAGCTAAAACTTCGAAAGCCAAAAAATCTCCGGCTAAAAAAGCCGAAGAGCTTGGTGTTAAGAAAGTTGTAGTAAAAAAAGCTAAAAAGTAGATTGAGAAGATGAGCGATTCAGAAAATAAAAAACAAATAAAAGGGCAATTAGAGTTAGGTGAAACCTTTCTTAAAGAGCCCGACCGCAACTACCACAGAGGCGGCCGTAGTTTTTATTTTTTTGATTTCGATGATAACATCGCTTTTTTAACGACATCATTGGTATTATTCCACAAACAAACCGGCGAAGAGTTGTTTTTATCAAGTTCTGAGTGGGCCTTACATCACGCGACTATTGGTAAAGCTCCTCCATATCATGACTATGAAATCCGCTATGATGATGTAACCGGCTCTTTTCGTAATTTCCGCGATTTAGATATCAATGAAGTTGAAAAACTCAGTGGTAAGCAGCAGCTATTTGTACAGGATGTTCAGGCCGCTTTGAATCTTCCCGATTTACAATGGAAAGGTCCTTCGTGGCATTGTTTTTATCACGCAACTTTTAATCAAAGACCGGTATCGGTTATTACAGCACGCGGTCACTCGGCCAGTACAATTCAAGAAGGCGTAAAAGAGTTTATCAGAAGAGGCTATTTACCTTCAGAGCCTAATTACCTAAGTATTTACGCTGTAAGCAATAAAAAAGTGCGGGAGCATTTAGGTGATCCCGATTACAAAATATCTATTGCAGAATTAAAACAAAGAGCCATACGTGCGTCTGTAGAGCAGGCGATTAAAGTTTATGGACATAGTCCGCACCATCGTTTTGGTATGAGCGATGACGATCCTAAAAATATACAATTAATTGTTGAAGAGATGACTCGACTTAAGTCGGTTTACCCTGAGATGTCGTTTTTTATGATCGAAACTCATGGTGGAGATTTCATTAAACATGAAATAACTCAACAGGGATTGCGTTCACAATTAATTCATGATGGAACGTCCCAGTTGGATCTATTTAATCCGACAAGACGTAAGACTTAACTAACTGCCTCATTTAAGAAGATATTACCAAATACCGACACACATCATATAATTGTTAGTACGTCTTTAAAAAGGAAGCACCATGAGCATAAAACTGTTCGCATTGATCACACTAGTATCTTCAATTTCTTTTGCGCAAAAAATGGAATTTACAAAATCTCTTGATTGTAATTGGGTAGATCCGATTCAAACAGGTTTTTTACAAAACCATTTAGTAACAAAGCAGAAAGATAATGTTCTTCAGGCACGAGTTGTTGATCAGTATATCAAGCGCCAAGACAGTGCAAAAATTTATTTACTTGATTCAGATGTGGCTAAAGTTAAAACCATGATGAAAAATGTATTTGAAGACGTAGCGAAAACTGATTGTAAGTTTTTAGGTGAAATTCAAAGCCTCTTAGTTAAACGAGTAGAGGAAAGAACTGAATTTGTAAAAAAAGCATTAGGTAAAGACTTTAAATTTAACAAAGAAACTGAATTTATTTATGACCCAGATCACAAAGATTTTTCTAAAACTGCAGATGAAGCTAACGAATTTCTTAAAAAGTATGTTCAGTTTCAGATTGCTAATTACTTAGCTACTGATATTAAGTTAGATGAAGCCAAAAAACGCGTAATTAAAAATTACGAAAGAAATTTAAAAAGAATTAAAGAAACTAAACCTGAAACTCTGGTAGCTAATTATCTGAATTCTTTTGCATTGTCTCTTGATCCGCACTCAAGCTTTTTCTCTAAAGAGTATTATGACGATTTTACTATCGATATGAGTTTATCTCTTGAAGGCATAGGTGCAACATTGTCGCAGGAAGATGGTTTCACAGTTGTTGAAGCTCTGGTTGCCGGTGGTGCTGCTGCAAAATCGGGGTTAGTAGATCCTCAGGATAAAATAGTAGCTGTAAGTAAAAAAGATGGCAAAATGGAAAACGTGATCGACATGGATCTTAAAGATGTAGTTAAGATGATCCGTGGCCCTAAGGGCACAAAGGTAAAACTTACTCTCTTAAGAAAAGAAGGCGGGAGCAATAAAAAATTTGATATCGAATTAACTCGTGAAAAAGTTAATTTAGAAGACAATGCTGTGTCTATTTACTATCAGGATAAAGAAATTAACGGCGTTAAAAAGAAAATCGGTATTATTAATTTCCCATCTTTCTATGCGGACTCTAAACGTGGCGGACGTTCTTCTGCAGCTGATATGAAACGTGTAGTAGCAGAAGCTAAAGCTAAAAAAGTAGATGGTTTGGTAGTGGATTTATCAAACAACGGCGGTGGCTCTTTAGAAGACGCTGTTAAAATCGGCGGTCTATTTATTAAAACAGGTAATATCGTAAAACAATCTTCACGTCGTGAAGGAGCCGAAAACTCTTTGGCTGATATCGACGAAAAAGTTGATTGGGAAGGCCCGTTAGTCATTTTAACTTCAAGAATCAGTGCTTCGGCTTCTGAAATTTTATCAGGTGCTATGAAAGACTATAACAGAGCTATTATAGTTGGTTCTGACCACACTTATGGTAAAGGCAGTATACAAACAGTTATTGCAGTACCGGGCGAATTAGGCGCTTTAAAAGTAACTATCGGTATGTTCTTTACTCCGGGGGGATTTTCAACCCAGCACCGTGGTGTTGAATCAGATGTTTTAATACCGAGCCCATATAATGTGGATGATATCGGTGAAAAAAGCATGGATTACTCGTTACCACCTAAAAAAATCGATTCATTTGTATCTAAAGATGCTTTCGTAGAAAAAGGTGAAGGTGCATGGATGCCGATTAAATCGGATTGGATTAATAAAATTAAAACTCGATCTTCTCAGCGTGTGGCTAAGAATGAAGAATTTAAAAAAATTATTGATGAACTCGAAAAAACTAAAAAGCTTGGTAAAACTATTAAGGTTTCTGAAGTTTTAAAAGAAAAGGGCGAAAAAGAGAAAAAAGTTAAAAAAGCCCGTTACGCTGCTAAAGATGAAAAAGACAAAGAATATTTAAAACGTGCGGATATTCAGGAAGCAGCGGACGTGTTGATTGATTTAATCACTCTTGAAAATGGTAAAGACTTGTCACTTACTAGTAACGCTCAAGCTGGGAAAAAATAGAATAAGTTTATTTTGCGTCAAATTGAGATAGTCTGTATTTAAGTATTAATATAAAAATACCGATAGGCTTTTATGAGGCAAATATTACTATTATGTGTTCTGGAAATATTCTTATTTAGTTGCAGCCGATCAAACACTGAAAATGCGAAATTGACTATAGTTTTGCCTGAGGTTAGCGGTGCTAATCAGAGCAGCCTAAACAAATTTAATAATATATTAGAACTGTCTTCTGTTGATATGTTTTCATTAAATGCAGAAAATATAAACGATGAAGAATTTTCGCCGATTATTCCTACAGGCTACACTAGCGGTGCATTGAATAAACCTATTAATTGTTATATGGTGCTGGCTTCTGGACCTGATAAAGATTTTAATCTTAACTACTGTGGAAAAAGAAGTGCAACTACTAATTTAATAGAATCGACATATGTATTCGGCCAATATGTTGGGCTTAGACCTAGTGGATCAGCACTGGAAATGGAATTGTCACCAGGATTAAATCGTAAAATTATAGTATTAGGTGCACATAGTATAGATGCTGATTCTTGTAAAGATTTATCACTAAAGCCAGAAAAACAGAATTTTTCTAAATTACATGTTTTGGGTACATCTGATAATCTTAAGCTTGAACCAGCTGGCAACATAACAGTTACAATTCCTTTAGCTGCACCCACAGCCACTAACCAGATAGATGATTGCGTTTTTTCAACAGATGCAAATTCGCTTTTACAAGCAACCGCAATAACAATCGAAAATAAGTCGTTTCCATCAAAGGTTTTCAAAAAATACCCATCAGTTGGTAATAGATGTGAGCCTCTTGATGTCGTATTAAAAAATACTTCGGATTTTGATAAATCAGCCGCAGCAACATCAAATATAAATGCACAAATATATAATACTGTTGCTGGCACACCAGTGATTAGGCCCATATATGAAAATTATTTAGACTGTAGTGGTGATATTAGTTCTTCTACCAGTTTTTCAATTTTTGCTAATTCGCCCTCTAAAAGAGTGTGGACTCGTACAAGTTTTTCAGATCCTTCAAGTTCAGATTTTACGGTAGCAACTTCAGCTGGCTTGCAACAAATAGTTACAAATTTTACGATAACACAAAATATTACGACCGAATATGCATATGATGTGTTTATGCCAAAACAAGTTAACCCTGGTATTTGCTATCCTATTTCAGTTTCTTATAGAAATTTAGACGGAAGCTTTTCCTCTGCGTCAGCTAGCAGTATGGATATCTCTCTTTCTGCTTTAGATGTAAATAACAATAATGCTGCAAATTTTTATTACAATGATCCCACTTGTGCAACTGCAGCTCAGTCAGTTTTTAGTATAGCCTCAAGTCAGTTTACTCCCGCTAACGTGATTTATATGAAATTACCAACCAGTTTAAGTACAGAAATTAAATATTTAAATTTAACTGTAAATAAAAATGCAGGTCCTCAAACTGTGTATTCTTATAAATCAAAAGTAAAGATTTCTCGTGATATTGCAAGCACGCCAAAGCTGGCTAATGTTCGTGCTGTGTACAAAGACTATTTTCCCAAAAACGTATGTTTACCTTTAAAATTACAATTTTTAGATCAAAAAGGAAACTTAGTTAACGCTGTGGCAGGAGATTATATTGAGGTGAGTTTAGCTGAGTCTAGTTACAATCAAGTTTCAATACATGACAGCGATGCGGCTTGTACTGGTGGAAGTGATATTGCATCTTATGTGCCGGCCAATAAATTTAATTTGAGCGCATCGTCTAGTCAGCACTATTTGTATTTATGGACAACAAGTGGAGCCACGGATTTGGGTGATAAATACATAACATTAGTGTACAATGGTTTTCTAAAGAAAAAAATTAAATTTACAGTTATTTCTGATATACATTAAAAAGAAAATGAGAAATTTTGTTTACAAAATTTTCTGGATTTTCAACATTCATACAATGGCCATGACCGGGCACAACTTCAAATGTTCCGTTTTTAAGATATTTAACAGCTAATTCTTCAGAGGCATCACGAGATAACAAATTATCGTGCTCGCCGTGAAGCACAAGTGTAGGGACAGTGGATTTTTCCATTGTCGAAGTTGCATCTAAATTATGGAAGGCTTGAACAACCCAGTAGCTGATGTTTTTTACAGCGCTAAAAGTGTCTTCTACAATTACTTGTTGGAAGTAGTCCGTGTTCGGGTTGTTATTATAAATCGTCGCACCAATAGCGGCTGCTGCAATATTACGATCAGCGGCCATCATTCCGAAGCCGGCTTTGATATTTTCATCTAAAACTAAGCCTTTTGCTCCAACCGGATCAAGTAGTACAGACTTGTTGAATAATGAAGGATTTAAACCAGTCATAGCTGCAGCGATAAAACCGCCGGTTGAGTGGCCCACAATGTTTACTTTTTCAGTTGGATTAGAAGATGTTTTTAAATAATTAGCGATTAGATCATTAAAGTCTGAAGCGAACTTTAACATATTAACATCGTCAGCACTTTTGGGTGGCTGAGATTTTCCACAACCTAAAAACTCCATACAAACCATCGCACCTTTGTAGTTTTGGCCTTGGGCTTTTTTAGCTAAAACTTCTTGAGCCGGATACCACCAGCGGTTTGAAGCCACATTACCGTGAATAAAGAAAGTTGTTGTCGGCAGGGTATTTTCAAAAACCTGGTAGTGAACTTGATAGTTATCTTTTGTAGTGAAGAATAAGCTTTTCATAAATAGTCCTTATTTAAAAATTTGTTCTACGGCTTCAGCGGCTTTTGCAGGCTGAGCTTCCGGAATTTTGTGCTCAGAGTTTTTAATTACGATAAAACTAGCTTTAGTCTCTTCAGGGAATAAACTCCAGAAGTTTTCATATTCGGCTAATGGGAAGTATTGATCTTTATCAGCCACAATAAGATGGGCAGTTACTTTAAGTTTATCGGTGTTATTTTCAGGAATAAACGTTGTTACTCCATAAGACATACGGAATACCGCTTCAAGTTTATAAGGGTTTTCAAGAACTATAGGTTCCTGTTGTGGGTAAGTGGCGTAAACGAATTGTCTGAAGTAAAATTCCTCAACCTGTTTATCCGAGTAAGGGTTGAATGGATTCATTAAACGGGTTGCCGCAACTTGAGCCTGGATATAGTCGTCCACTTTTTTAATAGGTTTCATGAACGGCGCCATTAAAATTAAGTTTCCTACATTCTTAGGGTGTTTAACTGCATAGCCGAAAGCTACTCCGCCACCATAAGAAAGACCTAATAAATTGTAAGGTTTTGGAATTTTCATTTTTTTAAGTAACACATGAAGATCATCCATTTGGCCTGTCATTGGAATAGCTGAGCGAACCGGAGCATACTTAAGTAAAGTTTGGCCCATGCCTTCCATGTCGTAGCAAACCACACCAAAACCGCGCTTAGTTAATTCTTTTACAAACTTGTCCCATTGACTTGTTGTGTAGGTAAGTCCGTGAAGAAGTACGATTGTAGGTTGGTCGTGCTGAGGCGCATAGTATTCAACATAAAGTTCTTTTGTAGGACTAACTGGTACCCACATTTTTGCAGGAGTAGCGGCTAATGCGGAAAGTTTCAAAAGGACTAATAATAAAAAGGTTAAGATAAATGTAAATTTGCTCATATGTTCCTTATAAAACTATTCCGCCGTCAACAGAGATGACGGTACCGTTAATGTAAGAGGCTGCATCACTCGATAAAAATAAAACGGCGTTAGCGATATCGGAAGTTTCGCCTAAGCGTTGTAACGGAACCTTAGAAGACATCTGCTGAAGAGTTTCAGCCGGCATTGCATTGGTCATAGCTGTTTTGATAAAGCCCGGAGCAACAGCGTTTACAGTGAAACCCTTACGGCCTAATTCTTTAGCCCACGTTTTTGTCATACCGATAACACCGGCTTTTGCAGCAGCATAGTTAGTTTGACCGAAGTTGCCGTATAGGCCTACAACACTTGAAATATTGATGATGCGTTTTTGGTTTGAAGCGCTGTTAAAATTTTCGAGTAAATTTTTAGTTACATTGAATAAGCCTGTTAAATTTGTGCTAATAACTGCATCCCAGTCGTCAGCGCCCATTTTGGCAAAAGATTTATCGCGGGTGATGCCGGCATTGTTAACTAAGATATCAGGTTTTGCTTTAAGAGCCGCCGTAGCAGCAGCTACTGAGTCGCGATTTGTTACATCCACCTGAAGGGTTTGAACTTTGTCGCCGAAAGCGCTCAGCTCAGCCTTAGCGGTAGCCAATGCTTTTTCAGAGTAATCCCAGATGCTTACGCTTGCTCCTGCTTCTAAGTACTGACGTGTAATAGTAAAGCCAATGCCTTGAGCGCCACCGGTAACGATTGCAAGTTTGTTTGTAAAATCAAATTTTAAGCCTGACATGATTTCCCCTCTGAATTTAATGTAATTTTTAAGCTCTGTAGGTGTCCTATAAATGCGCTGATGTATCAAGCTAAAATGTACTGATTTTTCTTTACAAATGGGTGCGTTAAGTTCTAAACAGATCATTCGTATTTCATTGGAGTGACTATGAGAAAAGCGACAATTGTCGGCACTGGCATGTATGTTCCTGAAAATGTAATTAAAAACGAATACTTCGATAAGCTTTACAATAAAGACATCAGCACATTCCTTGAGAGCCAGCGCGGAATTTTTGAGCGCCGCTGGATGGATAAATCTCAGCGCACGAGTGACTTAATTTTACCTGCCGCACAAGAAGCATTGAAAAATGCAAATATTACAGCAAAAGACTTAGATTTGATCATCGTTTCTACAGACACTCCGGACTATTTATCTCCCTCTACGGCATCGGTGATTCAATACAAACTTGGTGCTGTAAACGCTGGTACTTTTGACATTAATTCGGCTTGCGCCGGTTTTGTTTCAGGATGCGAAATTGCCTCTAAATTTATTTCAGCTGATCACAAATATAAAAATATTTTAGTGGTAGGCGCTTATGCCATGAGTAAGTACTTAAACATGGATGATTATAAAACTTCGAGCTTATTTGCCGATGGCGCTAGTGCTGCAGTTTTAAGTGCGAGCCCTAATGAGTACGGCTTTTTATCAAGTGCTATGTACACTGATGGTCAGTATCACGACTATATGGGAATTTATGCCGGTGGAACTTCGCAGCCATTAACTCATCAAGCGATTGAAAATAAAGAACACTTACTTTCATTTCCAAAACGCGTTCCGCCTGAAACAAATGGAATTCACTGGCCGCGTTTAACAAATTTAATCACAGATCAAATTAAAAAAACTCCGGCTGACGTAAAACACTACTTCATTACTCAATTTAATTTACAAAGTATTTACGAGGCGATGGATAAAATGAATTTACCTCGTGAAAAAGCTCACTACGTAATGGGTAAATACGGTTACACCGGCAGTGCTTCCATCGGAATGTGTATTGCAGAGGCCGTACGAGAGCATAAGCTTAAAAAAGGCGATCTTTGTGTGATGTTAGGCTCGGGTGGTGGCATGAGTATGACAGCTATTGCTTTTGAGTGGAGCTATAATACTTAATATGACACTTAGTATGTTTCATAACGCGCAGATTTCCGAATTAGACTGGCTCAAAAAGTGGAATACATATTCTCCGCTTAAGACGGCTATTAAAGACGGGGATACTTCGCGCGAATACAACTATCAGGATTTTTACCGAACGACGTTACAAGCCTCAGTTTATTTAAAAGAAAAATTCAATATTGGCGCAGGTGATCGTGTATCAGTGCTGTCAGGCAATGAATTAGAATATGTATTTTTGTTTTTTGCGCTTCAACGTTTGGGAGCTGTTTTAGTTCCTGTTAACTTCCGTTTAACAGAGAGGGAAATCACTCACATTGTGAAGGATTCATCTCCTAAATTAATGTTATTTCAGTCGGATTATGCACCGATAGTTGAAAATTTAAAAAAGACTTTTGATTTTGAAAGCCAGCAATTTGTGGCTTCTTTATCAAGCGACATCTGCTTTGCAAATGAGATTAAAGCTTACAAAAATTCCGTTTCTTTAGCCGAATTAGAAGCTCAGTCTGTATTCCACGGGCAAGAAAATTCAGAAGTTATGATTCTTTACACTTCTGGAACTACGGGCTCACCTAAAGGTGCAGTGCTCACTCACAAAAGTATTAACTGGAATTCAATTAATACTTCGATCAGTTTAAATTTAACTCAGGATGACACTACAGTTATCTTTCTTCCTTTCTTCCACACAGGCGGATGGAATGTTTTAACTACACCGTTTTTACACCGTGGCGCTAAGTTAATTTTTCTGAAAAAATTTGATGCGGATCAGATTTTAAAGATTTCTTCCGCTGAAAAAGCCACTTTGTTATTTGGCGTACCGACCACAATGGATATGATGGCCCGTCACGCTGAGTTTAACAGCATTGATATTTCAAGTATTCGTTACGCTATTGTTGGCGGTGAACCAATGCCGATCGAACTTATTAAAACCTGGGACAAAAAAGGTATTCCGATCCGTCAAGGCTTCGGTTTAACAGAATGTGGGCCTAATTTATTTTCTTTAAAGCAGGAAGATAGCTTAAGAAAAATCGGTTCTATCGGATTTCCTAACTTCTATGTTGATGCCCAAATCGTTGATGAAAATGACAAGCGCTTAGGAGCAAACGAAGTGGGCGAACTCATCATCAAAGGTCCTATGCAGATGAAAGAATACTGGAAAAACCCATCTGCTACTGCCGATACAATTAAAAATGGCTGGCTGTACACCGGCGACTTAGTTAAAAAAGACGAAGAAGGTTTCTTCTACGTAGTAGGTCGTAAAAAAGACATGTACATTTCGGGCGCAGAGAACGTTTACCCAGTAGAAATCGAACAGATCTTAAGAAAAATGCCAGGCGTTCGCGAAGCCGCAGTGATCGGAATCCCAGACGAAAAATGGGGTGAGGTTGGAAGAGCCTTCGTCGTAAAAGAAAATCCAAGCCTAAGCGAACAAGATATTTTAAACTACTGCTTAGAAAATCTGGCTAAATACAAAATCCCTAAGCAGATTGTCTTCATGGATAATCTGCCTAAAGGCGACAGCGGAAAAATTTTGAAAAAAAATCTACCTAAAAATTAAATAGATTGAGAATAAGTTCTGTTTCTCAAGGCTGCAATACGCTCTTCCAGTGGAGGATGAGTCATGAATAACGCCGACATAGCCCCTTTAGATTTACCTGAAATTTTAAACGCCATTAACTTATCTTGGCCTTCTTCATCGTCTTCACTTTTAGCTTGTGGCAATTCGTAAACACGTTGTAATTTCATTAAAGCCGCCGTCATTTTTTCCTGCGAAGAGAATCTTGCGCCACCAGCGTCTGCACGGAACTCACGTTGGCGAGAGAAGTAATTAACTACGATTGAACCTAATAATGTGAATACGATAGAAACCGCAGTGTAAATCATTTGTCTTAACATGAAATCACCGAAGCCGCGGCGGTCGTCATCTTTACCGCGGATAGCATTCATCACTGCCATAGTAATAATCTGTGCAAAGAACATGGCGAATGCATTTACGATACCTTGAATTAAAGTCAATGTAACCATGTCGCCATTAACGATGTGGGCAATTTCGTGCGCCAATACACCTTCAATTTCAGCGTCGTTCATGCTGTTCATTAAACCTGAAGATACGGCAACTAAGGATCTTGATTTAGAAGGGCCAGTAGCAAATGCATTTACATCCGCTGATTGGTAGTAACCAACTTCAGGCATTGTATCCATACCCGCAGAGCGCGCAATACGGTAAACCATGTCGATTAATTTTCTTTCAGTTTGGTTGTGTGTGTTTGGGTCAATAACTTCCACGCCGTGAAAACGTTTTGCCATCCAGCGCGAAAGTTGAAGTGAAATGAATGAACCGACAAAACCCCAGATCAAGCAAAGTACAAATAGACCGGCGTAACCACCGCTCATTGAGTATAAATTAATTCCAAAGAAACGAGCTACAAAACCAACAACTAATTGAACCGTTAAAGCAACCAGAATACCGGTGATAATAAAGTAACCAAAACGCTTAAGAAATGTCATGTTGACTCCTAATTTAAGTAAACTAAATGTGAGTTCTATGTTGCCATTGTCAATGTAGCAGTCAAATTCTTATTATTTGCTGAATCTAGGTGCAAATAGGAGGTATATAGGTTTATTGCACCTCATAAATAAAGGATTTTATTCAGGTTTTTGGCTATGATCTGACCTTTAACAAAAGAGTAGATAATGGCTTCAAAACAACAATTCGGCGGACTTGATAAAAAGCTTTTAATTCAGATGTACGAACACATGGTTAAGTCGCGTGTGCTGGAAGAAAGACTTATTAAAATTTACCGCGCCGGTGAATCTTATTTTTGGATCGGTGGACCCGGTGAAGAAGCTTGGGGTGTTCCGCTCGGCATGCTCGGAAAAAAAGGCCAAGGTCCCGCTTACGATTTTTATCACTTACATTACCGCTGTA
This sequence comes from bacterium, assembly GCA_019752925.1. GTDB lineage: Bacteria > Bdellovibrionota > Bdellovibrionia > Bdellovibrionales > Bdellovibrionaceae > Pseudobdellovibrio. The sequence continues at coordinate 15,169 of JAIELP010000013.1, read as the reverse complement.
CTCCGACATTGATCGCAATGGGTTTATCAATGCTCGATTCAGTTCGCTTAATGATGAACAGAGCAACTGATCCATCTACAGGTGGAAGAAATTTTTCAAATCACTACGTTATTCCTAAATGGAATATTGCTCCTGTAACTTCGCCGCTTGAAGTTCAGTATCCAATTGCCTGCGGCACGGCTCACGTACAAAAACGCTTAGGTAAAAAATCTTTAACAGTTGTAACCGGTGGTGATGCTGGAACTGCTGAAGGTGATTTTGCATCATCTTTAATTTTGGCTTCCCGTAAAGGACAAGAGCTTCCGATGTTGATTACCGTACAAAATAATAAATGGGGTATTTCAACTTCTTACGAAGGTCAGCACGGTGAAACCACTATTGCAGACCGTGCTAAAGCATTTAATATCAGAGCTCAAGTGATTAACGGTAATGATCCCGTTGAATCTTACTTGGCAATCGAAGAATCAATGGAATACATCCGTAAAACTGGAAAGCCGGCTTTCATTGAAGCCCACGTTTCGCGTTTATACGGACATTCATCTGCCAGTGGTGCGAACCCGGTTCAGAACGAAGTAGATCCTGTAAAAGAATTTGAAAAGAAATTATTAAAAGCTGAAATCATCAAACCAAAAGACGTTAAAGAGCTTTGGGAAAAATTCGAAGCTGAAGGTGTGAAAGCAGCAGAACAGGCCAGATCAGAACCTGTGCCTACTGCAGATAGCGTTTGGGATCACACTTATGTTGGCAGCGAAAACGCAGACTGGAGAAATTTCTAATGGCTAATATGGCACAATCAATCAGAATGGCCCTCCACTATGCTGAAACTAACTACGAGCTTAAAGATATTTTCGGTCAGGACGTGGGTATGCCACTGGGTGGTGTATTCACAGCCACTCAAGGTTTGAAAACAACTTGGAATTCTACACTGGATGAGCGTGGTATCATCGGTATGGCCATGGGTATTGCTATGGCGGGTGATCGTTGCGTAGCTGAAATTCAATTTGCGGATTACATTTTTAATACAATCGATTTACTTAAAATAGCCGGAAACACTTTATGGTGTACAAACGGTCAATACAATTTACCGATGACAGTCATGACTCCGGTAGGTGCCGGTATTCGCGGTAGCGTGTATCACTCGCATTCGTTTGATGCTTGGGCTTCGCGCTTAGCTGGATGGAAAGTGGTTATGCCTTCTAATCCGCTGGATGCTTACGGGCTTTTGCTTTCTTGTATTAAAGATCCGAACCCTTGTATGTTTTTAAAACCTAAAGCGTTAATGCGTGTTCGCGGTGAAGAATTAATTCCAGGCGAACCTCAGGACGAAAAAGATTTAAAAAATATGATCGATGCACCTATTGGTGATCGTTCTAAGTGGAAAGCTCAATGGCCTAAGCTTGAAGAGTATTTGGTTCCGTTCGGTAAAGCTAAAATCACCCGTACCGGTGAGCAGATCACAGTTATAAGTTATGGGCGCCATTTACTTCTTTGTAATGAAGTGGCTGATCAGTTAAAGCAAGAAGGTTACTCAGTAGAAGTGATCGATTTACGTTCTATTTACCCATACGACTGGCAGGCGATTAAAGCTTCGGTTGAAAAAACCGGCCGCGTATTGTTTGTAAATGAGGATACCGAAGTAACTAACTTTGCTGAGCATTTGTCTTACCGCGTAACTACAGAGTTATTTTATCATTTGATGGCAGCACCAAGAGTTTTAGCAGGTAAAAACGTTCCGGGTATAGGTCTTCACCCTAATTTGGAAGATAGCAGTGTTCCTCAGAAGCATGAAATCGAATCCTTGATTCGTCAAATCTGCGCTGAGGTTCCGTAATTATGACGGCAACTAAAAAAGCTGTAAAAAAAAATAAAGCTGCTTTTGATAAATATGCACTCTACAGCCAAGCGGTTCAGTCGCCGGATGAAGACGTAAAGTTTTACCGTAAAATTTATAAACAAATTCGTAAAGGCAAGACTCCTTATGTACTTCGCGAAGATTTTTGTGCTGGCGGTGCAATTTCCTGTGAGTGGGTTAAGTTAGATAAAAAAAATAAATCCTGCGGACTTGATTTAGATTCAGAACCTATGAACTACGGGCGCGAGCATTACGTATCTAAACTCAGTGCTGATCAAAAAAAGAGAATCGCTTTAATTAAAAAAGATGTTCTTACAAAAAATTTACCTTCTGCAGATATTGCTGTTGCGGTGAATTTTTCTTATTTCTTTTTTAAAAAACGTGAAATTTTAAAAAGATACTTTGAAAATGTTTATAAATCTTTAAACAGCAATGGATTATTTGTTTTAGATATTTTTGGTGGAACTCAGTGTACTGATGCTATTGAAGACAGAACGAAACATAAGAATTTTACCTATTACTGGGACCAAAAAAGTTTTGATCCATTAACAAACGAAGCCTATTTTGAAATTCACTTCCGTTATAAAGGTGTAAAACACGAGGGAGTATTCAGTTATGACTGGCGTATGTGGAGTATTCAGGAAATTCGTGAATTGATGGAAGAAGTTGGCTTTCAAAGTACGAAGGTATATTGGGAAGGTACCGATAAAAACGGTAATGGTAACGCTAAGTTTACAGCCGTTGAAAAAGGTGAGGCTTGCCTCAGCTGGATTGCTTACGTGGCAGGAATTAAATAATGAAGCAAAAAATGCTGATACAGGATTTTGAAGTGTGGGTAAACCTCGGTTGCAGTAAAGAAGAACAGCAACACACTCAGCCTGTGCACTTTAATGTAGAAATCAATTTTGCCAATCCGGTTTTAGGTTGTCAGACCGATAAATTAGACGACGCCATTGATTACGTTAAAGTAACCAGTATTTTAAAAATGATTGCCACTGATAAGCCTTTCCATTTAATTGAACATCTGAATCAACTGGCGTTTTCAGGCGTTGTTGAATATCTCAAATCTAAAAATTTAAAAGCACAAATTAAGTTATCTGTTAAAAAAATACGTGTTCCGGTAGACAACCTTAGAAACGGTGTGGTTTTTGAGTGCGAAACCCAATTGTAGCATTAGGGCTCGGGTCTAACCTCGGGAATTCTATAGAAAATCTCAGAGGAGCGCTTGCGGCTCTTAAGAAAAGCGACCTGTTTAAGGTGCTCGACGTAGCCTCAATTTACGAATCTGATGCCTTGTTGCCTCCGGTTTCGCAACCCACGTGGAATAAGAAATTTTTAAATTCGGTAGTTTTAACAGAATTACTCCGCGCTGCTGATCCTGTTGATATTCTAGCGGAAATTAAAAGAATTGAATTGAGTCTTGGCCGTGAAGCTTCTGAGAGATGGGCGCCTCGTCTTATAGATATAGATGTGCTTTGCTGGAGCGGTGGTCTTTATAAATCTGAACAAATTAATATTCCGCACAGCTCACTTTTAGATAGACCTTTTGCTTTGCTTCCTCTGCTGGAAGTGTGGCCTGAGGCCAAGTTTGAATTGCCTTGGGATTTGCCTTTATGGGCACAGAGCTATGTTGAAAAAAAGCCATTTAATACATTCAGAAGCAGTGATTTTTTTTGGCCCAAAATGGTTGGAATACTTAATATTACACAGGATTCGTTTTCGGATGGTGGCCAGTTTTTAACTGCGGCCAGTCTGACAGCTCAATTGGAAAAATTGGTTAAATCCGGTGCGGATATCATTGATATAGGTGCGGAGTCGACTCGTCCCGGAGCAAAGCCAGTAGATTCCGAAACCGAACTTAAAAATTTGCATTGGGCCTTAAGCGAAGTAAAAAGAGCCAGCGAAGAATTAAATTTAAATATCAAAATTTCATTGGATTGCCGTAAGCCCTGGGTAGTTGAAAGAGTTATCGAGCATCATAAAATTGATTACCTCAATGATGTGGGTGGTTTCTCGGATATAGCGATGCAGCAAATACTAAAGAGCTCGCGTTTACCGGCTTTTGTTATGCATTCGTTAGTGGTTCCGCCCCAGCCAGATAGGATGTTACCTGATGATTGTGATCCATTTAATTTTTTATCTTCATGGTGGAACGATAAAACTGCAAAGCTGGGAGAGAAAGGCATATCTGAAGACCAATTGGTTTTTGATATGGGTATTGGATTTGGCAAAACCAGAATACAAAGTATGTATCTATTGCAGAACCTCAATCAGTTCAGCAATATAAAAAATAAGATCATGATTGGGCATTCAAGGAAATCGTTTCAGACATTATTTTCTGACAGACCGGCTGCAGAGCGTGATCTGGAAACAGCTCTCGTTACTCAAAAGCTGAATTTGGCTTATTCACAGTATTTGCGTGTGCATGATGTTCAAATTCAGAAAATTGCACTGACGACAAAGGCCTTAATGTCATGAGTGCGTATCAGCAAAGTGTACAATTTTTAGAGAGTTTGCAGATTATGCCAAAGACAATGCCAGGCCTAGAAAAAATTAAGCAGGCATTGGCTCAAACCAGTTGGTACTCATCTATTGATCCTAATAAAGTTGTAGTGGTTGCAGGAACTAATGGAAAAGGCACAACCTGTGCCGCATTAGAGAGTCTGTTGTTGGATGCAAAACAAAAAGTGGGCTTTTACAGTTCGCCGCATTTGATCAGCACCACTGAGCGTATACGTTTAAACGGACAAAGCATTTCTGAAGAAAATTTTGTTAAATTATTTGAGCAGTGTTCGGAAATAATTAAAAAATTTAGCTTATCGCATTTTGAAGCCTTAACATTTATGGCTGGACATTATTACTTCAGCCCTGAGTGGGGTAGTAACCCTGATGTGGTGATATTTGAAGTTGGCTTGGGCGGAACTTACGATGCCACCAATGCATTTCCACATAAATTTTGCGGTATCACTAAGTTGGGATTGGATCACACAAATATTTTAGGTTCAAATCTTGTTGAAATTGCTAAAAATAAATTTGGTATCATCACCAAAAAAAGCATTGTGGTTCATCATAAACTGCCTGAAGAAGTTATTGATTTGAAAAACAAAGTGCAAAAAGAAATGAATTGTAACTGGGTTATGGCCGAGCCGTATGACCTAGAGGTTAAACACCTGCATGGAGTACCTCATTATTTCATGAATTATAATAGTAGAAAATTTGAAATTAATATAGCTGGCGAACGTGCCGCCGAAAATATTATGACGGCCATATGTCTGTTTCAGGTTTTGGGATTTGATTCGGATGAACACTTTAAAGCGCTTAATAAAATCAGTTGGAACGGGCGCATGCAGAAGATCCAGCTGAATAATATTAAGTGCCCCGTGTATTTATCGGGTGACCACAATGAACAAGGCGTTGAAAGTCTGTTGAGTATTTTAAAAGACTTTCAATGGAAACGTTTGCATCTTGTAGCGGGTATTGGCGTGGATAAAGATGCCGACACTATGTTGCTAAAATTGTCTCATATGCGCGATGTGGATCTTTATCTAACAGAGACGCCTTTTAAGGGACGTGCTATAGCGGATTACCCTGAAAAATACCTGCAAAAATCTGTTTTTTCGCACCCCAATATAGAAACTATTTTAGACAAGGTTTGTGAAAAAGCAGCCCCTGAAGATATGGTTTTAGTTACAGGTTCTCTTTATTTAGTAGGCAAAGTTTTAAAACTGTATTCTTTTGAGAAAAGCAATAATCCCTGAGAGTTTTATTTGTTTATAAACTAAACTGAATAAATCCAAAAGGGGGATGCTGTGAAGTATTTTCTAATAGTTTTTTTATTCGGTACATTTGCTTTTTCAAAAAATAAAATTGTCTATATAGAAAAACAATCAAATCCTAAAGTACCACCGAACTTTTATGCTATTCCGGACTTTAAAAAGCCAAGCTCAAGAAAACTTATCGATAATGATATAGGCACTTATACTTCTACGGATGATTATATTGTTTATCAGAAAGGTGAACAGCTTTATATCATTACCGACTTTGATACCTATAATAAAATTTTAGTTTCAGACAATGTTGTTGATTATCGAACACGCAAAGGAATGCTACTTTATACTCGGGTAATTAATAACACCAATACGGTTTTTGCTATTACCGATTTTAAAACACTATCCAAAATCGAAGTCATATCTAACTTTATCAGCTACAATATTGATGAGGCGTTATAGGGAGTTAAACCCATTCAATCAAAACAATTTCATTACGACTGAACCAGCGCATAGGCGGGCCCCATAAGCCTGTTCCTTGGTGTGCAAATACTTTTATGCCATTAATGGTTTTGAATCCTTTAAGTACCGGCTGTACAAGTCTTACAAAAAAATGAAATGGAAAAATTTGTCCGCCATGAGTGTGACCACTTAAAACTAAATTACAGTGAGATGTTTTAATATCAAATACACTGGCCGGTTGATGCGCCAGCAAAATTTTATAGTGTACCGGATGTTCTGTTTTAAGAGCCACATCTGGTGAAGAGTTTTTATTGCGGATAAAGCGCGAGATCATTCTGTCCGGAACGCCAGCAATTAAAACTCTGGCCTGATTGTAGTTAACCACTTTGTTTTCATTATGTAGAGTGGTAAAACCCAGCTCCGACATTTTATTTTCCCATGGTCCGGAACCATTAATATATTCATGATTTCCGGTAATATAAAATTTTTCAGATTTGGGCGTGAGTTGCTTAAGCACTTCGAGTTTAGGTGTGATTTCTAGGTATTCACCCTCAACTAAATCCCCGGTAATGGCCACAATATGGGGATTAACGCGGTTAATGCGCTCAACAATTTTTGCAAGCCAAACTTCATTTAAATGAAGCATTCCTACATGTAAGTCAGATATCTGAACTAACTTTAAACCCTTAAGGTTTTCATTGGGAATATAATGTGTAACAATTTTTGGAGAGGAAAGCCCTTTAAATAAACTCCACGCGCCGACAATGGCAGTGGCCCAGATAACCCAGTAGGAAAGAGCTTGTTCAGTTAACGCGAAAAGAGCAATTTCCGCCAAGCTGAAGAAAAACAAGAAATTAAATAACCCCATCCATATGAAACCTATCCAACTGATAAAGTATAGTTTTTCATTTCTGGTTTTGCTCACAAAGAATCCTGCGGGTATTGCAAGTAAACCTACAGATAACACGATAATAAAAGCAAAGTTGGCGTTAGGTGAGTTTATAGAGCGGGATACAATTTGGTAAATAAAGTAATGGGCTAGTGCGAATACAGCTAGAATGATTAAAATAAAAGGGAGTATTCGTTTCATTTAAGTATTAGCTCGGAAAATCTGTTCTTAAAAAAAGTGGATATAACTTCAGTCCGGCTTCTTTCAATTTATTTTCAGCTGCTTCGCCTCCGCGGTGAATAACGCAAAGAACGTTGTCAATTTGAGCCCCTAGTTTTCGCAAATCAGCCGTGCTTATTAAAACTTGTCCGCCGGAAGTTATAACATCTTCAATGACGCAAACTTTTTTTCCTTTAATTTCAAGTCCTTCGGCAAACTGGCAGGTTCCGTACTCTTTTGCTTCTTTGCGTACGAACACACAAGGAATTCCGGTTGCCAGTGAAAGTGCTGTGCCTACAGGAATTCCCCCCATTTCAAGAGCCGCTAAAATTTCGGTTCCCGGTGGGATTAATTTTTTCATTTGTTCGGCGATTTCTTTTAAAATATGCGGTTGAGATTCAAATCTGTATTTATCAAAATACTCCGTTGAGCGCTGTCCGCTGCGAAGTAAGAAGTCGCCTTTGAGGTGTGCAATTTTGTAGATGTTTTGTGCTAATTCCTGATGAGTCATATTGTTCTCCAGTACTTTCGCCTCGGGTGAAAGTGACACTAAATTTATTGGCCTATTTTATGCTTTTTAAGTTTATCGGCAAAGGTAAAATAACGTATATGGAACTTAAAAGACCAAAAGAATACCAAACTATTCGTCTTTTCGCGATCTTAGGGCTTCTAACCCTAATGATAGTTCTATTGTTTAAAGTGGTGCTTTTTGGTCCTCAAACATATGATATGAGCCGTGTTCCTGCTCAAACCCCAGATTTGCACAATTTGCAAACAATCCAAAGCCCTCAGTCAAATCCAAATAAATGATAGTTTATCTACGATTGCTCTTACGCTGCTGCCATTGTTCAAGGGCATATTTACGCATATCTTCGATGTTGTCGAATTCATCCACAATTTCTACACCCAGTAGGGTTTCTACGGCATCTTCTAAAGTAACAAGACCGGTTACAACGCCGTACTCATCGGTTACTAAAGCTAAGTGATCTTTTTCTTTAATGAAAAAGTCCAAAGCCTGAGAAACAGTCATGCGCTCAGAAACATTGTTAATGGGTAAAATTAATTCACGAATTAATTTGGTATGCTGATCCTGTGATGGTGCTTCTAAAATTTTATACCTATTAGTCATACCTATAATATGATCTAAAGAACCTTCATAAACCGGCAATCGTGAAAAACGTATTGGGCGGTATTTTTTTGCAACTTCGTCTACAGATAATGAGGCATCTATTGCTGTAAAAACCGATCGAGGAGTCATAATATCTGAAACATAAATTTTGTCGAGCTTAAGCAAGTTTCGAATAATTGTAGACTCTTTGGCTTTAATTGTTCCTTCTTCAACGCCGAGCTCTGCGTGTTTGATCATTTCATCGCGGGTGATGTCGGGTTCTTCAGAGGGGCTACTTAATGATTTAGAAATATATTCTGATAGTTTAACAACCGGATATAAAAGCACGATCATGCTTTGTATCGCGTAAGCGCAAAAAACAGCTAAAGATTTAGAATGATTTTTTCCGATAGTTTTTGGAATAATTTCAGAAAAAATTAAAATCATAAATGTTAAAAATATCGAACACACTGTAACCCATACTTCGCCAAACTCAGTTTGCACTTGATAAGCAATCCAGGCCGAACCTAGTGTGTGTGAAATTGTGTTAAGTGTGAGAATAGCAGAAATAGAGCGATCTGAATTATCAGTAATATGTTTTAATAAGCGACCTGACTTGGAACGCGAGTCAGCAAGAACTTCAACAAAGGCAGGAGATAGAGATAAAATCACAGCTTCGCACAAGGAGCACAAAAACGAAATAAACAGAATCAGAATAAACGAAACTAAAATCAATACCATGTTGAGGTCATAGATTAGCATTTATTTAGGAGTGATGTCTTTGTAACTTAGGTACTGACTGGTCATAAGTCTTAAAACGAAGGTAGGGGGTGCGGGACTAAGGTCTTAAAAGAATACGTTTTATTTTGAAACATTTGCAAGCCATAGGACTCGGCTAGCGTATCTATTTTTTTTGAAAACTGTCATAATTAATTGTTGAGTCATATTAAGGACTTAACAAATATATTGATGAAAAGTTGGACGTATTTTCGTTTCATTCTAATTTTACTTTTTTTGGGTGCGTGTTCGCGCAATCCACTCGGCGAAGATTTGCAACAACCAATTTTGAATTTGGGTTTCTTTTTATCTCAGAGTTGTGCCAATAATTTTAATCAAGATTCACCTTATAGCTGTCAAATTTCAACAAGTGAAGTAATTACTGGAATTTCTTATTCGATAGATCCTATTTTAACAACTTGCACGTGGGCTTCGATCAATGCAACAACCGGTATCATTTCAGGTATACCAAATGATAACAATGTTGGTGTTTGCCAAATAGTTGTTAATGCACAGAACTCGCAAAGACGAGCTCAATCCTATCCTTATCTGATTACTGTAAATAATTTACCAGCTACATTAAATATTGCGAATGCCGCAGCCATTTTCGAAGATACGGGCTCTTCAGTCATACGAGCAGATGCAGCGGTTCAAGCCAGTGAAGAAGGAATGGGAACTTACTTCATAGACAACGCAGGAACTACCGCGCCCCGATGTTTTGATAATGCAGCCGTTTTGAGTGTTGATGTAAATACAGGCGCAGTTAATTTTGGACCTGCTGCAGATTATCAAGGAACTTGTAATATACGTGTAGCATTTGATGATGGCAATGGTGTGGCAAACAGTATTGTAACTTCAGAGTTCTCGATTAATGTTATTAATATTAACGACGCCCCGATTATTGCGGCTATTGCAAATCAAGTTACTAATGTAAGTACGCCAATTAATGTAAACATGAATGTAACGGATATTGACAGCGGGCTTTCATGCTCAGCTTTAAGTTTATCAACAAGTTCTTCGAACCCTGCTGTGGTGATTTCGCCGGCGGATATTTCATTTAGTGGTACAGCTCCAAACTGTGTGATGACAATCAATCCTCAACCGCTTGTGTTAGGCAGCACCACGATTACAGTTACAGTAACTGATGGCGTGCTGAATGACTCAACAAGCTTTTTACTGGATGTTCTGGCCATACCTCAGCCTCCAGTTTTATTGCCGATTGCAAATCAAAATGGTTTTGAGGATGTTCCACTTGTATTTACAATTGATGCTTCAGATCCCGATACAGTGCTCGCATGTAATGGTACTTTCCTAAGCGCGACATCTTCGAACCCGGCATTGTTGCCTGTGGCTAATATTGCATTTTCGGGAGCTATTCCAAATTGTACAGTAACTCTAACGCCAACTTTGAATAACTCGGGTAGTTCTAATATTACAATTACGCTGATAGATGGAACTGGGTTTACAGTAAATCAAAGCTTTACAGCAACTTTCAATCCAGTGAACGATATTCCGACCATTACTGGCATTGCGAATCAAACAGTAAATGAAGATACGGCGACTTCTGCTTTAGCATTTACGATTGGTGACTTAGAAACAGGCGGAGCCTTAACATGTGCTGGTTCGGTGGTTGGAACTTCATCGAATACGACAATTATTCCAAACGGAAATATAGTCGTAACTGGCGTGGCACCGAACTGTAATGTAGTTGTAACACCAGCGTTAAATCAAAATGGTGGGCCTGTTACAATTACATTAACCGTAACGGATAGTGGAACGCCGTTGCCGACTCAATCTGCAAATACAACGTTTGATATTACAGTAACTCCAATAAATGATGCTCCAACAATAACTGGTATAGCAAACCAAACAATTAATGAAGAAACCCCTACAGGAAGCTTAGCGTTTACAATTGGCGATTTAGAGACCGGCGGAGCTTTAACCTGTGCTGGTTCAGTGGTGGGGACCTCATCGAATACAACAATTATACCTAATGGAAATATAGTCGTAACGGGTGTGGCTCCAAATTGTAATGTAGTTGTAACACCAGACTTAAATCAAAATGGTGGACCGGTTACAATTACTTTAACTGTAACAGATAGCGGAACTCCGCTGCCAACTCAATCTGCAAATACAACATTTGATGTTACGGTAAATCCAATAAACGATGTTCCAACAATATCAGGAATAGCGAATCAAACAATTAATGAAGATAATCCAACGGGAAGTTTAGCGTTTACAATTGGCGATTTAGAGACCGGCGGAGCTTTAACATGTGCAGGTTCAGTGGTGGGGACCTCATCAAATACAACAATTATACCTAATGGAAATATAGTCGTAACGGGTGTGGCGCCAAATTGTAATGTAGTTGTAACACCAGCGTTAAATCAAAATGGTGGCCCAGTTACAGTTACATTGACAGTAACAGATAGTGGAACTCCATTGCCAACTCAATCTACAAATACAACATTTGATATTACAGTAACGCCGGTAAACGATGCTCCTGTTATATCGGTTATCGCGGATCAAAATACGGGTGAGAATACACCACTAGTTTTAAATTTTAATGTAAGTGACATTGATAGTATTTTAACCTGTACAGCTTTAAATTTATCGGCCACCTCAAGTGATGGATTAATTGTGCCAGTGCCTAATATAGTTTTTGGCGGTGCTATTCCTAATTGCACGGCCACAATAACGCCAATTACAAATGCTAACGGTATTACTAATATTGTGTTTACAGTAGATGATGGAGGAATTCCAAATCTTCAGGCGTCTGAAGCATTTGCCTTAACAGTTGCGCCAGTAAATGACCCTCCAACGATTACAGGGATAGCAAATCAAACAATTAATGAAGATACGCCAACAGGTGCATTAACATTTACAATTGGTGACATTGAAACCGGCGGAGCCTTAACCTGTGCTGGTTCGGTGGTTGGAACTTCATCGAATACGACAATTATTCCAAATGGAAATATAGTCGTAACTGGCGTGGCACCGAACTGTAATGTAGTTGTAACACCAGCGTTAAATCAAAATGGTGGCCCGGTTACAATTACATTAACTGTAACGGATAGTGGAACTCCGCTGCCGACACAATCAACAAATACAACATTTGATGTTACGGTAACACCTATAAATGATATTCCAACGATTACAGGCATAGCGAATCAAACAGTAAATGAAGATACAGCAACAGGTGCATTAACATTTACAATTGGCGACGTAGAAACCGGCGGTGCTTTAACCTGTGCAGGTTCTGTAGTAGGTACCTCATCGAATACAACGATCATTCCAAATGGAAATATAGTCGTAACTGGCGTGGCGCCAAACTGTAATGTAGTTGTAACACCAGCATTAAACCAAAACGGTGGCCCTGTTACAGTTACATTGACAGTAACAGATAGCGGAACTCCACTTCCAGTGGCAAATAATAATACAACATTTGATGTAACAGTGACGGCAATAAATGATATTCCAACAATATCGGGAATAGCGAATCAAACAATAAATGAAGATACTGCTACAGGTAGTTTGGCATTTACAATAGGTGACGTCGAAACTGGTGGAGTTTTAACTTGTAGTGGCTCGGTTTTAGGAACCTCATCGAATACAACAATAATTCCAAATGGAAATATAGTTGTAACCGGTGTGGCACCAAATTGTAATGTAGTTGTAACACCAGCCTTAAATCAAAACGGGGGACCTGTTACAGTAACGTTGACTGTGACAGATAGTGGAACTCCGATGCCTGTCGCTAATAACGCGACAACATTTGATGTTACTGTGACACCTATAAATGATATTCCAACAATATCGGGAATAGCGAATCAAACAGTAAATGAAGACACAGCAACAGGAAGTTTAGCGTTCACAATCGGCGACGTAGAAACAGGCGGAGCCTTAACCTGTGCAGGTTCTGTAGTTGGAACATCATCGAATACAACGATAATTCCAAATGGAAACATTGTTGTAACCGGTGTTGCGCCAAACTGTAATGTGGTTGTAACACCAGCATTAAATCAAAACGGTGGCCCAGTCACGGTGACATTAACAGTAACAGATAGTGGGACTCCTCTTCCGACACTGGCTGCGAATGCAACATTTGATGTTACGGTAACACCTATAAATGACATTCCAACAATTACAGGAATAGCGAATCAAACAGTAAATGAAGATACAGCAACAGGAAGTTTAGCGTTCACAATCGGCGACGTGGAAACCGGCGGCGCTTTAACATGCGCAGGTTCTGTAGTAGGTACATCGTCCAATACAACAATCATTCCTAATGGAAATATAGTTATAACCGGTGTGGCACCAAATTGTAACGTAGTGGTAACACCAGCATTAAATCAAAACGGTGGCCCAGTCACGGTGACATTAACAGTAACGGACAGTGGAACTCCAATGCCTGTAGCTAATAACACGACAACATTTGATGTAACAGTTAATGCAGTAAATGATGCACCGACAATTACGGGAATAGCGAATCAAACTGTAAACGAAGATACGGCAACGGGTGCATTAACATTTACAATCGGCGACGTAGAAACAGGCGGGGCCTTAACATGTGCTGGTTCAGTGGTTGGAACTTCATCAAATTTAACTCTGATACCAAATGGAAATATAGTTATAACGGGTGTGGCACCAAATTGTAATGTAGTAGTAACACCGGCTGCTAACCAAAATGGTGGCCCAGTTACAGTTACATTAACAGTAACAGACAGTGGAACTCCAATGCCTGTAGCGAATAACACCACAACATTTGATGTAACAGTGACGGCAATAAATGACATTCCAACAATTACAGGCATAGCAAATCAAACTATTAATGAAGATAATTCCACAGGAAGTTTAGCGTTTACAATCGGCGATTTAGAAACCGGTGGAGCTTTAACATGTGCTGGTTCTGTAGTTGGAACCTCATCGAATACGACGATCATTCCAAATGGAAATATAGTCGTGACGGGTGTGGCACCAAATTGTAACGTGGTGGTAACACCAGCTGCTAACCAAAATGGTGGCCCAGTCACAGTTACATTAACCGTAACTGATAGTGGAACTCCATTGCCTGTAGCAAATAATAATACAACGTTTGATGTAACGGTTAATGCGGTTAATGATGCACCAGTTGTTCTGCCTATAGCAAACCAAAGTACGCCAGAAAATACGCCTCTTGTTCTGAATTTTAATGTGAGCGATATTGATAGTATTTTAACCTGTTCAGCTTTAAATTTATCGGCTACATCTTCAAATCCTGCGGTTGTGGCTGTAGTTAATATTGTATTTACAGGTACTATTCCAAATTGTATCGCTACAATAACTCCAGTAGCTAGTGTTAATGGCGCTACAACAATTGCTATTACTGCTGATGATGGCGGTACTCCAAACTTGCAAGACACTCAATCTTTTGTTCTAACTGTAACGCCATTTAATGACCCACCTGTAATGGACCCGATATCTTCTGTTAGTACACCTGAAGATGTAAGTACACTGGTTAATTTCACCGTGGATGATATAGACAACGTTTTAAATTGCTCAACGTCTATTGTGGCAACAACGAATAATGCTGCGCTAGTTCCCGTAGTAAATGTCGTATTCGGTGGTACTATACCAAATTGTACAGCAACGATTACTCCTCTAGCGAATGCAAATGGTACAGTGGATCTAACATTTACCGTATCTGATGGCGGAGTGCCTGTTAAAACAGACGCACAAACTTTTACATTAACAGTTAATGCAGTAAATGATGCACCAACAATTACGGGCATAGCGAATCAAACAGTAAATGAAGACACAGCAACAGGAAGTTTAGCGTTCACAATAGGTGATATTGAAACCGGCGGCGCTTTAACATGCGCTGGTTCAGTAGTTGGAAGCTCATCGAATACAACAATCATTCCAAACGGAAATATAGTCGTAACAGGTGTGGCACCGAACTGTAGTGTTGTGGTAACGCCAGCATTAAATCAAAACGGTGGCCCAGTTACAGTTACATTAACTGTAACGGATAGTGGGACGCCGTTGCCGACTCAATCTGCAAATACAACGTTTGATATTACAGTAACTCCAATAAATGATGCTCCAACAATAAC
>JAIELP010000010.1 GCA_019752925.1 bacterium | reverse complement strand
ATAGTTGTAACAGGTGTTGCACCAAACTGTAACGTAGTAGTAACGCCAGCCTTAAATCAGAATGGTGGACCTGTTACAGTGACATTAACAGTAACAGATACGGGAACTCCGATGCCTGTAGCTAATAACACCACAACATTTGATGTAACAGTTAATGCAGTAAATGATGCACCAACAATTACGGGCATATCGAATCAAACAGTAAATGAAGATACAGCTACAGGTGCATTAACATTTACAATCGGCGACGTAGAAACCGGCGGCGCTTTAACATGCGCAGGATCAGTAGTTGGGGCGTCATCGAATACAACAATCATTCCAAATGGAAATATAGTTGTAACAGGTGTTGCACCAAACTGTAACGTAGTAGTAACGCCAGCCTTAAATCAGAATGGTGGACCTGTTACTATTACTTTAACAGTAACAGACAGTGGAACTCCGATGCCTGTAGCTAATAACACCACAACATTTGATGTAACAGTGACGGCTATTAATGATGCGCCGACAATTACGGGAATATCAAATCAAACAGTAAATGAAGATACAGCTACAGGTGCATTAACATTTACAATCGGCGACGTGGAAACCGGCGGCGCTTTAACATGTGCTGGTTCTGTGGTTGGAACTTCGTCGAATACAACAGTAATTCCAAATGGAAATATAGTTGTAACAGGTGTTGCACCAAACTGTAACGTAGTAGTAACACCAGCCTTAAACCAAAATGGTGGCCCAGTTACAGTGACATTAACAGTAACGGATACAGGAACACCAATGCCTGTAGCTAATAACACCACAACGTTTGATGTTACGGTAACACCTATAAATGACATTCCAACAATATCGGGCATAGCGAATCAAACAGTAAATGAAGACACGGCAACTGGAAGTTTAGCGTTCACAATCGGTGATATTGAAACCGGCGGCGCTTTAACATGTGCAGGATCAGTAGTTGGGACCTCATCGAATACAACGATCATTCCAAATGGAAACATAGTCGTAACGGGTGTGGCACCAAATTGTAATGTAGTTGTAACGCCAGCTTTAAATCAAAACGGTGGACCAGTTACAGTGACATTAACAGTAACAGATACGGGAACACCAATGCCTGTAGCAAATAATAATACAACGTTTGATGTTACGGTAACACCTATAAATGACATTCCAACAATATCGGGCATAGCGAATCAAACTGTAAATGAAGATATAGCAACAGGTGCATTAACATTTACAATCGGCGACGTAGAAACTGGCGGCGCTTTAACATGTGCTGGTTCTGTGGTTGGAACTTCGTCGAATACAACGATAATTCCAAATGGAAACATAGTCGTAACGGGTGTGGCACCAAATTGTAATGTGGTTGTAACACCAGCATTAAATCAAAACGGCGGACCTGTTACAGTAACGTTGACTGTGACAGATAGTGGAACACCAATGCCTGTAGCTAATAACACCACAACATTTAATGTAACAGTGAATGCGGTTAATGACGATCCTGTGATTACTATAATAACTGCAGGTCCTTATGTTACCAATGAGGATAATTCTATTGCTATTAATTTTGATATTACTGATGTAGATAACACGCTTAATTGCGTTACCTCTATGACCCAAAATACATCTACACCCGCAGTCATTGCTGTTTCAGGTATTGTTTTTAGTGGTACAGCTCCAAATTGTACGGCTACAATTACACCTGAACTCAATCAAAGTGGCAGTGCTAATTTGGTATTTAGGGTAACAGATGCGGCTGCAGCTTTTGCAGATACATCTGCTTTAACAGTTACAGTTAATGCGGTTAACGATGCACCAACTATTTCGTCAATTTCTGATCAATCTATTAACGAGGATAATCCAAGCGCGGCCATTCCATTTACAATTGGAGATGTAGATAATGTTCTAATTTGCAGCTCTGCCAACATTTCGGTTAATTCCAGTAACGTCGGATTAATTTCAAACGCAAGTGTGGTTATAGGGGGAAGCTTCCCTAACTGTACAGTTACGGTAACTCCAAGTTTAAATCAATCAGGTCTGTCTACGATTACACTCACTTTAAATGACAATGGAGTTCCAAATTTACAGGCTGTTGAAACATTTGATGTAACAGTGAATGCAGTCAATGACATTCCAACTATATCAAGTATTGCCAATCAAACAATAAATGAAGACTTAGCAACAGGAAGCTTAGCGTTTACTATAGGTGATATTGAAACCGGCGGGGCTTTAACATGTGCAGGCTCTGTGGTAGGCACCTCTTCGAATACGACAATTATACCAAACGGAAATATCGTTGTTACAGGTGTTGCGCCGAACTGTAATGTGGTTGTAACTCCAGCTGCTAATCAAAATGGTGGGCCGGTTACAATTACTTTAACGGTAACTGATAGTGGAACTCCGTTACCTGTTGCTAATAATAATACGACATTTGATGTAACAGTGAGTGCTGTAGATGACCCTCCGGTTATAAACCCAATATCTGCTCAAGTAACAAATAAAAATACGGCTATTGCAGTGAGCTTCACAATTAGCGATATCGATTCTGTATTAAACTGCAGTTCATCTATGGCGATGAGTAGTACAAACACCACTCTAGTACCGAATACCAATGTGGTGTTTAGTGGTGCTGTACCAAATTGTACGGCCACAATAACTCCAGCCAACCTTCAGTTTGGTGTGACTGATATAACATTGACTGTAAGTGATGGAACGTCTCCTGACTCTGAAACTTTCCAGTTAACAGTTAATAATGTAGATTTGCCTCCGACAATTTCGACCTTAACAAATAGAACTGTAAATGAAGACGGCACAGCAGTCGCTTCACCGAATCAAAATCCATTGGCAGGAGTTATTCCTTTTGTAGTGAACTTTACTATTGATGATGTGGACTCAGGTTTAAACTGTGTAACCAGTATGCAGGCCAACTCTAGCAATGCGGCTGTAGTTCCAAACGGCAATGTGGTATTTGGCGGAACATATCCTAACTGTACTGCAACAATTACATTGGTGGCTAACTCAAATACCACAGCTAATGGCGCAACAAGTATTGCATTTGAAGTTCATGATGCAACGACAACAGTGTCAAGTAATGCATTTACATTAACTGTAACTGCTGTAAATGACAGGCCAACTGTTACTGGTGCAACAAACCAATCAACAAATGAAGATACGCCCATAACAGTATTCTACACTATTAATGATATCGACTCCGTAATTAATTGTACGACCAGCATCACAGTTAATATTCCTGCACCAGCACCTACAGTGACTGCTGTGAAAGCTGGAACATACCCTAATTGTCAGGCTACCTTTACACCGGCTGCCAATGCTTTCGGTGGACCTAAAAATATCACATTTATTGCGAATGACGGGTTAGCTACAGGTCAGCAGTCGTTCCAGTTAACTATTTTAGCAGTCAACGATGCTCCGACAATTTCTGCGATTCCACCGACAAGCTTCCCTTCCGGGGTTCCAACTGATGTGGCATTTACGATAGGCGATGTGGAGGCACCATCACCGAACTGTACAACCTCGATGAGTGCTTCTACAAGTAATCCAGCCGTAATTCCATTAGGTAATATAGTATTCAGTGGAAATCCATCCTATCCTAATTGTAAAGCTACAGTTACTGCGGCAACAACGGGAACTTCTGATTTAATATTTACTGTTACGGACAGTGGTGGACTGCCAACATCCAGTTCGCCTTCAACTATGACTTCATTAACAGCTGGTTCCATCACTGTGTCGCAGAGTTTATCGACGGTTACTGTTACTGCTAACTCATCTATTGCCTCTAACAAAGCTTTCGCGATGCCTTCTGAAGTGGTTACAATTACAGTTACCGCTAGAGATACAAATAATATGGTATTAGGTGGCGGTCACTGGGTGGTTATTCAAAAAGCCGGTGGGACATCAGACGGCATTTTAAGTGCAGTGACTGATAATAATGACGGTACATATACCGCTACATTTAGTGGAACTGTTGCCGGTTCAGCGCGAACATTCAATGCATTTATAGACGGCTACCCGCTAGCGTCTGCCTTGCCGACTGTAACTGTGGGCTCGCGTGGACCTAACTGCTTATCTTATAAAAATGCAGGTTATGTGATCGATGGAATTTATGCACTAGATACGGATGGTGATGTTGGTGGCAATGCTCCGTTCAATGCTTACTGTGATATGACAACTAATGGCGGCGGTTGGACATTGGCAGCTGTGCCTCGTAAAGGCGTTATTCCATTTGCGGAAGCTTCCGGTTTATTATCGCCTGCGACTGTTGCGGATTCACGCAATACAAATATCTGGTTTGCTGCAAGTAGTTTTGAATTCAGTCAAATGCGCCTAACGAGCGATGCGACTGCAACTCAGTTTAGTATTGCAGACTTTAAAGAGTCTAAATCAATAGCTAACTTATTATCGACGTATAGTGTGTATTCTCAATCTAATGTGGTGCTGGGATCTGCTTCAGCAAATAGCTCGGTTGTTTCTAATATAGGTTCAACATGCTTCGTGGTTCGCGGTAAATCAGCTGCATCAGCTCCTTGGGCCGATAGCGCAGACTATATGTTTATGGGTTTCCATGGCGGTGCAGGTTGTTCGGTTCCGATTAATTCAGGAAACAATTGGGATCGTACAAATATAACTCAGCAGTGGTTAATTTCAGGATATGATGGTCTTGACACTGTTGATGGTCCAGAACAAACCAATAGTAATGTAGGACAAAACTTAACGGGTACAGATTGGGTTAGCCAGGATTCAGCAACGCTGATATGGTTAAAATAATAGGAACATAAATGAAATTCATTTTGATTTGCAGCTTGTTTTTTTCAACCTCAGCTTTCGCAGCAACGAACGACTACGCAAATTTACCGTTTTTGGATCAGAATATTGAGTTCGGAGTTGGTTTAACTTACTCTAAACTTGAAGCTAATTCAGATGTAGGAAATTATTTTTTACTTTCACAGGCTAATCCGCGTTTTGAAATTAATTACAGCTCACCCATTATAGAATTATACCGTCATAAATTTACAGGTGCCTATGTGCACGAAATTTTCCGTCCTGAAAACCCATCATTGGTTATTAAAATGAGAGAACCTCAGGGTTCATTTTATTTATCATGGCAACCGATGTGGTATAACGAAAGTCAGCTTTTTGTAAAATATTTTAAATTTGCTCTGAAAAATTCGTCAGTGCCCTCTGAGTTGCCTGATCCATTCAATGTTAACGGTGATATTGCCAACCGGTATTCGCTGGAAGCCGGCGTTGGCTTTACTTGGTATGCTCTGACAGTATCTAAGTTCCCGTTGGGCTTAGATGCTGAAATACTTTATTCGCAGACCTTATTTGATCACTCAAAAATCACCTATTACAATGGCTACACTTATAGATTCGGAATTGATTTTGAGTTTAAAAAAAGAAGTCTATTTTCGGGCTGGGGATTCCGTGCTTTTTATGAGTTTGAAGAAGTCAAAAATGAATATAGCCACACCGTTGATAAAGAAATCGGCGTCATTCTGAACAAAGCCTTTACATTCTAAATTTAAAATAAATACATCAACGTGATGCTAGGGTAGCTGTCGCTTACATTTTTTTGTACAGCCGTATTGTCGGTGATGTCGGTTTTATAACGAATTTTTCGTATGGAGTACTTTGCACCTACGTGTAACTGATTACCTATATGCTCTACGTATCCAGCACCTGCTTCAAAACCTTCACCATTGGTCCATCGGCCGAGCTTTGCCAATACATCGTAATTAAATAAAACAAAAAATCCGTTGTCGGCGTAGTAACCTGCCATGGGACCATAAGCTTGGCCTGATTGAGATTCATTTTCATTGCGTGATTCGATCATGTATCGGCCGCCGAAAGTTGGACCATTGCGAACTAAATAAAGAACCTCAAGGCTTAGTTTATTGTTATAAGTAGCTCCGCCATTGATGTCAGAAGATTGGGAGATAGAACCGTTCATTTGGGCCATAATTGAATGCATACGGGGAGCCAGCGTGGCTTGAGCTTGAACGGAAAACAGTAATATAACTGCCAGATTTTTTAGTAACCCCATAAAAGTATTAAAGAATTATATACGCATTTTGTATATACAAAAATGAGTCTATGTCTAATTTTTAAACGATTTAAAAGCTTGTATTCGATTTTGGCAGGGGCGGATTTTTGCTTATAGCCTGTAGGAAAAAATTTATGACAAAAACACCACTTAGAGGCCTTCTATTATTTGCACTGGTTTGTTCTTCTTTGACGGCTCAGGCCTACGACTTAGATACACACTTCTACGGTACGTACTCAATGGCGAGATTTGCGGGTATTCGTCACGAGGTTGCTACTAAAATAGCTACAGGTGTTCAGTGGATGGATGAGTCCTATATTTCTGATCCATTAAGTATGATTATTCTTCCGGATGTAGGTGTTAAAAAACGTCGCTTATTACATTTTCCGGGTTCGCGTTTAGCTAGTAAAATGACAGTCAGCACTTTACCTTCTTTTTTGGATCCTTCTTCAGGTGTTAAATTAAAATCATTCACTGAAACTGAGGCCGATCACGAATTTGCTACAGAAATGTTTACTGAAGGTCTGATGCAAGGCGATTTAATGAAAGCTTCTGCAGGTCTTCATACTTTAGAAGATTCATTTGCCCATGCGGGTACTATTGCTGAGTTAGGTCATGCGCACTTCTGGCATCACCCGGACCGTCCGTATGTTGATGATCAAAGTATCGCTAAGTATTTTAAAATGTGCCGTTCTGTTTTACGTGCGATGGTGGCGATACGCTCGCTACTTCCAATGTCGGCGGTAGATACTGAATTACAATTTGGTCCTATTCCTAATTATAAGTTAAATGGAGACCTTTTGGCCGACATTTATGTGGAAATGCCACAGGTAAAAGCGGCTATTTCGCGAAAAATTTTAAATGAGCCTTCGTTCGTAAGATTCGCTCTGGACTTTGTTTTCGACAGAGCTCAGAAAGTTAATTACATCAAACCCGGCTACCAAAAATATTTAGGTAACTTTGCTCCGGGTCAAGATGCATATGATGCTGCAAGCTCTATTGCTAAGACTTTACCTCCTGAAATGATCAACATCGAAGCCATCATGAAGGATTCGGGTCGTCCGAATTTATCGGCTGAATATATCATTTCTATGGGCGGAATGTCTGAATTTGCCATGAGAGTTATCCGCGATTTATTAAGCGGTATCGTGCCTCGCCCGATGGATGCTTATCACCGCTTTGAAAAAGAAGAAGATGGCTCCGTATGGATTAAAGAATTAGATCTTCGCGTTGCTAACATGAGATCTTTAATTTTTGAATTGTACGGTAAAGATATTTTCTTTGTTAAAAACAACACTGGAAATGAAAAAGGTTATTTAAAAGAAATGTTACGCCAGCCTGAAGCTAACACTGTTTTGCCTGCGTCAAACGGAAAAACTGAATACGTCACTTATACATTAAATGAAAAAGTAAGATTCAATCACATGATCTTCACTTTTCTTTTCCCGAAATTAGCATTTTATCTTAAGAACGATATTGAAGGCGTGAATGATTTAATTATTCAGGCACAAAAAGAATTAAGTGAAGATCAAAGCTATATGGATAAACTTGGTGGGATCACGAGCTTCTTAGGTAGCGCAATTAAATTAAAAATGGGTGGTGTGAGCTTCATCGAATCTATCAAAATCGCCCGTGAAGATATCGGGTCAGGCCGTCTGATTCCGAATGAATTTAACAAATTCTACGTGGTGCCGACACTGTTGCGACGTCAGATAGACAGGGGCGTGTTTAAGCCATTGTTAACAAACCAACAGGTTGATCAGTATATAACGGGTATGATTACGGAAGATGTAACAAAGGATATTGATCATTTAATCAATTTACAGCTAGTAGAAGAGCTGAAATAAACAATCATGTATTTGAACTGGACGTGAGTCGGGTCGAGTCCTCTTTTTTCTCAAATTAAATTCATAATTTATGACAGTATTTCCGATAAGTTAGCCGTGGGATATTGGTATAAATTCATGCTGGTTTTTCTGTTATTTTCATCAGGCAAATTTTTATTTGCTGCCGATATTACTTTTCAAACCGGATTCGAAACAAGTCTCAGCAGATTAAATCAATATCAAGGCGTAATGGAGTGTTCGCGCAGACCTCCTCCGTCGTGTCCAACAGTTTTGAATGATCTTGTTCAGGATGATTTCAAAGACCGCGCTTGGATTATTGAATCACGCGCGCCGATTTGTAATACAAACTTAGCGCAAGCTAGGCAAAAAAGAGGGACTCTATACAATAATGCCATTAACTCTCAGAAATTATTTGAACAAGGAAGATTCGGTTATTTAGGAAATTATTCGCACTCGGTAGTGAGAAGCTGTATTAAATCTAATTCAGCAAACGAAGTCGATCAGGTTTCTAAATTTTATTATTACAATGCAAGACTAAATGAAGCTGCAGCAAAGTTAACTCAGGAGCGAGTATTGATTGCGAAGCTTTTACGTACAGAGCAACCTCCTTGCCCTAGTATGGATGTACTTGAAGCTGCTAATAAAGTTTGTGAACAGGCTAAGAATTGTTCGTCTGAAACTAATTTGGCTGAGTTTTCAAAAAAAGTTGAAAAAGATGAAGAGATTTACTATGAAATTTTAAAACATCTCAAGAGTTTTCCAAAAAATTGTGATGAAACAGAACAATGTAAAACTCAAAGAGCAGCGCTAAGTGCAACACTGATGGGACTTATTCAAAAGAACCCGTGGTTTTTAAATGAAAGCTTTAAAGATTCAAGACGAGAGCGAAAAACAGAACAACGCTTGAAAGATTATTTAACCAGAACAGATATTAATCTCAGAACCATGCAAAATAAATTTCAGCAAACATCTGAATGTATACATGGAATGAAATCAGACAAGTGTGGTTTGGATGATATGCGCGAAGTACTAAGCTATACTCCCGATTTGCCGGAAATGTATGTTAGAGATCGTGTTGAAAATCAGTTAACCACATTAATGACGACCCAATCATGCTTAGAAGACGGCTCGCTTGATCGTAATCGTACGGGTCAAATCATGAACGATACATACATCAATGTAGGATTAACTGTCGCAACATTAGGTCTTGGCGCTATTGCGAACTCAGCCCGCATAGCTTCTGCAGTTTCTTACGGACGTGCGGCGCGCACTATTGCGGAGTCTTTAAACTTATCTTTTGATATTTACAGTGCAGCAACCTCAGCCCATGAGGCAATTAAAGCATGTGATTCTAATAAATTTTCATTTCAGTTCAGAAAGCTAGATAGCGCACAAGTATGTGCAGCATCGGGAAGTGCTTTAAGTGTCGCAAGTAGAAACGAAGGTTCGTGTATTGTGAGCTCCAGTTTTGCGGCTTTTGGTGCTTTAGTTACTATACCCGGTGGGGCGCGCGTATTAAAATTAATGAAAGAGGCTGGTTACATTAAAACTCAGGCTGATGTTGTTGCACAAGCAGCAGCAAATGCTACGAGAACAGCTAGTGCTGCTCCGGCGGCTACGGCAATTGCAGTTACTCACACAGCTTCAGTTTCAACAACTACGGCTACAGCCTCTACAACAGCGGCCGGTGCAAGAGGCCCAAGACCAGTTGCAGATGGAGATTTAGCAGGAGCGACCACGGGTAGACCACGCACCGAAGCTACCCGTAAGGAAGACACTCGCACTCACTTGCCTGATAGAAGAACTCCGTCTCAGCAGAGTGCTACGGTTGCGCAAGCGGATGCCGTTGCAAGTAAGAGCATTGCTGTAACAACTATTCCAAATGTACCGAGTGCTATTAAAATTTCCGAATTACAACAAGCTGATGGAACTAAAAAATTATTTTACAGTTTTCCAGAAATGTTACCCAACGGAACTTGGGTGAAAAGCACAAAAGAACTTCCGATAGATCCTATTTCAGGCGGTATCAATGCAAATTTCCCTGCGGGGCGCGAGTTATTTGAAAAAATAGCTCAGGAAAAATCAGGAAAAGCTTACATGGCCTTTGTCGATGTAGGAAGTTTGGGAGCGGTTAATAAAACATTTAAAGCCGGTGAAGAAGCCGGCGATAAATATTTAAAAGCAGTTGCTGATAAAATCATGAAAAATGGTGAAGGTAAAGTAACCTTAGCCCGTTTAGGTGGTGACGAGTTCGGTTTAATTATTGATGAAACTGATCCTAAAAAAGTAAAAGCATTGCTTGAAAAAATCCAAGCCGATATACGCTTAGATATGGCTGGAGATGCTCGGCAAGTTTTCCGCGACGAAAAAATTGTGCGTGCGGAAGAGTACAAAGCTGCCATCGACAAAATTCTAAAAGAAAAAGGCGTTGTTACTGAAGCTGATAAGGCTGCAGTTCGTGCACGTATTGATGAACTCGCTAAAATACAACAACCTGATATTTCAATTGGCTCTACGCAAATCGGCAGTCGGGATAACTTACCGGGTATGCTTTCAAGAGCTGAAGCACAAGCCAAAGCTATGAAAACTCAAACGGCTTTAGAGTTCGGGCGAAGCGCAGAAAAATACGGATCGTCTGCAGCGCCGAGATCGCGTCCTAATCCTATGTACCGTGCACCTGTTGAGGCTCCTGCGCCATCATCAAGCTGGACTGATTTAGCAACAAGACCTCAGGCTCCGCCATCTGCAGCGTTACGCGATATTGCAAGCACGCGCAAAGAAGAATTAAAACGCTTCGGTAGTGTAAACTTGGCTCGTTACGAAGATGAAGCCGGGAGAAGTAGTTACAGAGTAGAAAGATTTGTTACCGATACTGCAACCGGAACACGTAGGGCGGTAACCACAGAAATTCCAACACGTGGAAACACTGGAATGCTCGACGGCGTTCATCCAGAAAGCCAAAGATTGATAATGGAGCAAGTGGGGGCTTCAACAGATACCATGTTAGTGATGCCGAAGCTTTCTAGTCTTAAGTATTTAAATTATTTCGAAAGCGGAACAAAAGCAGGCGACGACATGCTCGAAGCTGTATCAGAAGTCTTAAAGAGAAATATGCGTTCAACAGATCTAACATTTAAGCTAAACGGTGCTGATTTCTTATGGAGTGTAAACAAGATGTCGGCCGCAGATCTCGCAAAAGTGGAACAAAAGCTAAACGCTGAGCTAATGAATAATCCTAAGGTTAAACAAATTTTATTAAATGAACAAAATGCAATTAGTGCAAAAATAGCTGAAGCGGGAAGAGCAAGAAACCGAGACCTCGTTTTTAAATTAAATCAAAAACTCGAATCCGTAAAAAACTTTAAACCTGACTTAAATTTCAGATCTGTTTCAAAACAAGAAGCACAAGCGGCCGGTAGTTTCGGTAATATTCTTAAAATTTTTGATGAAAAATTCAAATAACATCAAATAAAAAAGGAGAGTTTTCACTCTCCTTTTTAGCTTTAATCTGTAATTAAAAATTACTTGTTTTCAGCAGCGCGCTTTTCAGCATATTTCTTAGCTAAAGCGTCTTGGATGTTACGAGGAGCTTGAGAGTATTTAAGGAATTCCATAGAGAATTCGCCTTTACCTTTAGTTCCAGAACGTAAGTCAGTTGAGTAACCGAACATTTCTGTTAATGGTACTTCTGCTTCGATTGTAACGTTACCTTCGATTGAAGTTGTTCCAGTGATAACACCACGTCTTTGATTGATCTGACCAGTCGCAGGACCTTGATATTCTTCAGGTACTGTGGTTTCAAGTTTCATGATCGGCTCAAGAACTGTAGGTTTAGCTTTTTGGTAAACTTCACGCATTGCTGCCATAGCTGCAATTTTGAAGGCCATGTAAGATGAATCCACGTCATGGTATGAACCGTCTGTTAACGCTACTTCAACACCAACGATAGGGAAACCGATCAATGGACCTTTAGTACATTGTTCAGCAAAACCTTCTTCAACAGCTGGGATGAATTCTTTAGGAATACGACCACCCACAACTTTATTTTGGAATAAGAAAGTTTTTCCGTCTTCTTGTGGAGCCAAAGGTTGGATATTACCCACGATTTTAGCGAATTGACCCGAACCACCCGTTTGTTTTTTATGAGTGTAATCGTAGTCAGCTGCTTGCATGATAGTTTCACGGTAAGCAACCTGAGGTTGACCTACTGTTACTTCACAGTTGAATTCACGTTTCATACGTTCAACGTAGATTTCTAAGTGAAGCTCACCCATACCAGAGATGATAGTTTCGTTAGATTCTTCATCACGGTGTACGCGGAAAGTAGGATCTTCTTTACGGAACTTTTGTAAAGCTTTTGTAAAGTTGTTAGTACCTTCTTTAGATTTAGGAGCAATAGCTAATGAGATAACTGAATCAGCGATATGCATTGATTGCATAGACGCTTCGATTTTATCATCACAGAAAGTGTCACCAGAAGCACAGTCAACGCCGAATACCGCTACGATGTCACCAGCGTATGATACTTCGATATCTTCCATTTTATCAGAGTGCATACGAACTAAACGAGGAACTTTTAAGTTCTTTTTATTCGTTTGATTGATAATGAAATCACCTTTTTTAACTTGGCCTTGGTAAACGCGCATGTACGTTAACTGACCGAATTGAGTTTCTTGTAATTTGAACGCTAACATTACAAGTGGTTTGTCATTAGCCGTTACTAATGGGAATTTTTCTTCGCCTTTAGTTAAGTCTAATGCGTACTCAGTTTTTTCAGTTGGGTTCGGTAAGTAGTAGTTAACTGCATCTAATAAATGCTGAACGTTTTTATTCTTAAATGCAGATCCGCAGAATACCGGAACTAATTTAAGAGCGATAACGCCTTTACGCATAGCTGCGCGCATTTCTTCAACAGTTGGCATTTCTTCCATTAAGAATTTTTCAGCAATAGCATCGTCAACGTCAGCTAATTTACCTATTAAGATTTGTTGGTATTCTTTAGCTTGTTCAACCATGTCAGCTGGAATTGGGATTTCTTTGATTGTTTCGCCGTCTTCGCCTTGGTTTTCATAGGCTTTCATTGTGATCAAATCAACGATACCAGAATGTTTGTCTTCAAGGCCGATTGGAATATTAGCCATGAATGCATTCAAACGTAATTTATCAACTAAAGCATCTTTAACGCGGAATGGGTTAGCACCTTGACGGTCTAATTTATTAACGAAAGCTAAACGAGGAACGTTATAACGTTTCATCTGACGGTCAACCGTGATTGACTGAGATTGCACGCCTGAAACGCCGCAAAGAACAAGGATAGCGCCATCTAATACGCGAAGTGAACGTTCAACTTCAACTGTGAAGTCCACGTGCCCCGGTGTATCGATTAAGTTAATTGTATGGTCTTTCCACTGTACTTGAGTCGCAGCAGATTGGATGGTGATCCCTTTTTCTCTTTCAAGATCCATCGAGTCCATTGTTGCACCAACACCGTCTTTACCTTTTACTTCATGGATTTCGTGAATACGACCGCCATAAAATAAAATACGCTCAGAAAGAGTCGTCTTTCCAGAGTCGATGTGAGCCGAAATACCAATATTACGTACTTTCGTGATTTCCCATTTTTTTGACATAGTTTATCCCTTTTCTTCAAAATTACCGGTTTAATAATCTTGGTTTATAAAAAAAATCAATTTTTAAGAACCATTTGGTGTATCACTATTCTTGGCGCAGAGCAAAGGTAGATTGATTTTTTAGGGCTAAAAACGGGGATTTTGAGCTAAAAAATACCCTGTTTTTGCTGATAGTTTAGTCAAGAATAGGTTTGGTGGCTTTATTTGCGGCGAATGTGAATCACTTTGGTGACTTCGGCCACAACATTTTGATCTTTGTCGACGATATTAATACTACGTTCCCAGTCGATTTTAGCTTCGGTTTTCATGCGGTTTCGGATCTCATCCAAATCTTGCTGGGTCAATGTAAAGTGTGCAAAAAGATCGGTCTTCCCGGGTTTTCTGAATCGTATACTGGCTGATTTATCCCAAATGATAAATTCGCGGTTTAGATGACTTAACATCATAGCCATATAAATCGGATCCACCATAGAATAAATGGAACCTCCATACTGGGTTCCCACAATGTTACGGTTCCAGAATCTTTTTTTTAAGCGCATTGTGGTGCTCATCATATCACTCGAAACATGATCGACTTTAATTCCAGCACCTAAAAACGGTGGCCAGAAATTCCATAAATAAAATAAATATTTTTTCATAACTAAATCATAGCAAAGACAAATTGCACTTCAAGGGTTGACTAGACTACAATATGAACTCATGCAGCTAATTGATCATTTAAAGCAACAATTTGGTTTTGAGTCGTTCAGATTTCCACAAAAAGAAATCATAGAACGCACTTTGAGTAGAAGCTCTACTCTAGCTTTAATGCCGACCGGTGCCGGAAAATCTTTAACTTATCAGTTTGCTGCTTCGATTGCTAAAGATGACGAATTAGTTTTGGTGGTTTCGCCGCTTATTGCATTAATGCAAGATCAGTCGCAAAAGGCCCGTGATTTTAAAATCGACAGCACCTATATCAATTCGTCTTTAAGTTTAGATCAAAAACAAAAGCGCATGGAGCAAATCGGGCAGGGGCAGTATAAAATGGTTTTTGTGGCGCCTGAACGTTTTCAGAAGCCTGAATTCTGGCAGTGCCTTGAAAAGCGTAAAATAAAATTATTCGTAGTGGATGAAGCTCACTGTATTTCGCTATGGGGGCATGATTTCCGTCCAGACTATGCAAAATTACAGAGTTTCCGTGAGCGTTTAGGTAATCCGCCATTATTGGCATTAACTGCTACGGCCACTGAAGACGTACAAAGAGATATAGCTCAGCAATTTAAGCTGGATTTAAAAACTGAACTGATTTTGGGTGGATTAGAGCGGCCTAATTTATCTTTAAATATCTATGATTGCTACAGCGATGTAGAAAAAAACGAAAAGCTTGTGGAGCTACTCAAAAAACACAAAGGCGAATCCGGAATTATTTACTTTTCGCTGATTCAAACTCTCGAAAGTTTCAGCCGTTTTTTAAATCAGCAGAAAATTCCCTATGTAAAATACCACGGGGATTTGCCGGCGGATATACGTCGCAGAAATCAAAGCGACTTTATCAAAGATAAAGAGCAATTGATATTAGCCACGCCAGCGTTCGGTTTGGGTATTGATAAACCCAACATACGCTTTGTTACTCACTATGAAATTCCGTCTTCATTGGAGGCTTACTTTCAGGAAGTGGGGCGGGCGGGACGTGACGGATTGGAATCCAGCGGATATTTTCTGTATTCTGAAGATGACTTAAGTATTCAAATGCAGTTTTTAAACTGGGCTTATCCCGAAAAAAGTTTTATACAAAAAGTTTACGATTTGATCGAATCGCGACCGGATGTTGTAGCTGTTGAAGGTTTTGATTTTTTACGAGAGCAAATGGTTTTTAAAAATAAAAAAGATTTCCGTGTGAATGCGGCGGTTTCTATTTTAAATCGTTGGGGCTGTTTGGAAGAAAACGAAACGCCGTTCGGATATCAGGCGCTGCGTGAACCGACAGAAGCTGATTTTCAGCTAGAAGATCAGAATATTCTTAAAAAAGAACATCAAAAAAAGTTATTATCACTACTTAGATTTATTCAAAATGCCGATGAGTGCCGCTTAAAGCAGGTGTATTTTTATTTCGGACATAAAAAAGATGAAAATTGCGGGATCTGCGATGTCTGCCGAAAGTGATGATTTAATTTCAGAATTAAAACATATTATTTCTGACCCTCGAGCAGAAACCATGGAAGGTGTGCTGGTTGCCGGTGGGTATATGACGCCTGAATTATTAATTCACGCCTACGATCACGGCGTTTTTCCGTGGCCGCATGAAGGCTATCCTCTTTTGTGGTTTTGCCCGGACGAGCGTGGTGTGGTGGATTTTAATGAGTTGCATGCCTCTAAAAGTTTTAAAAAATGGTACCGCAAACACCGCGACGAATACCGCGTGACCATGAATAGTAAATTTGCTGAAGTCGTGCGCGAGTGTAAAAGCCAAAAGCGCCAAGGCCAAAAAGGTTCATGGATTAATAAAGAAATAGAAGCCAATTACCTTTTGCTGCACCAAATGGGTCACGCGTTTTCTCTGGAAGTGAACCGCGGCGATGAGCTGGTGGGCGGCATTTACGGCGTGCATTCTAAAAAGTACTACAGCTGTGAAAGTATGTTTCACAAAGAAGATAATGTTTCAAAACTTGCCTTTTATGAACTCACAATTTTTTTGCAGTATCACGGACATAAGTGGATGGACATTCAAATGGTAACTCCGGTTTGTGAAAGCTTCGGCGGAAAACTCATCAGCAAAGATGAGTTTTTAAAGAGAATAGGACTTTAAAAGTGAAATCAGAAGAACTCATTGAAAAATCTGTTATTTTTATTTTTTTTGCCTAGTTAAACCTAGCTTATATCGAATCTCGACACTCAAATTAAATATACACGGTTTAAAAGCTTGCATAGCATTTGAAGTAAATATCTTAAAACTGTATTGACCACTTTTAAGTGGTCAGATAAGATTAAGAGGTTTGGAATGCCATTGAGCGGTAGTGAAATGCTCAAGCTATTTGAAAAAAATGGTTGGGTAAAGTTAAGACAAAAAGGAAGTCACGTCGTCATGGGTAAAGGTGCACTGAGGGAAACGATTCCTCTTCATTCTGAATTAAAAAAGGGAACCGAAAAAGCTTTGCTAAAAAGACTGAAAGGATAAAAATGAAATATCATTTTAAAATTAAAAAGGAAAAAAACGGCTATTCGGCTTACTGTATTGAGCTTCAAGGCTGCGTGACCCAAGGAGATAATTTAAAACATTTGCAGGAAAATATGTCAGAAGCTTTAAATTTGTATTTATCTGAGGAGCCAGCTTCTGAAATTATTTTCCCGAAGCCCCATAAGACATCCAAGAAATTGACCTCAGTAGAGGTTGAGCCGTCTGTAGCCTTGGCTTTAGTTATCAGGCAAGCGCGAATACAGAAAAAACTTTCACAAAGAGAAATGGTAAACTATTTAGGTCTAAACAATCTATCAAATTATCAGAGACTGGAAGATCCAAAAAAATCCAACCCTGAGTTTAAAACATTGATTCATCTTTTAAAGAAAATTCCTGAGTTGAACTTTGTATTACTATTTGAGTCCTACAAATCAGCTTAGATTACTTTAAAAAATAGATCTTCATCAGAGTAATCCAGCAAATTAATGCAATTACTAAACCAGCAACTGAAATAACAGTGTTCATTTTAGAATCTTTTAAATCTTTAACCGGTTTTTGTACTTTTTCAGTTAAACCCTGAACTAAATTTAATCTCTGAGTACGGTCCAATTTGTAAAAATGCACGCCAATTAAATTATCAAACTGATTGATTTTTTCAATACGTATAACCACAGCATAACAAGCCATTTGTTGCGAGCCGGGTACTGCAAATTGTATTTTAATAACTTCGCCCATTTGCGGTGATAGGTCCTGTGGGGCAATGAAGGATAATCCGGTCAGCGAAACGTCTCGTAATTCGGTTTTTTCTTCCCACGACAATTGTTCGGCGCCCGATAAGCGAACAAGACTATTATCCTCAGTGTTGAGGATATAGCGCGGAGCGCGGGCATGATAGCGGGCTAATGAAGACGTCATATATACTTATCGACAAGACTTAACCTTATCTTGACTTGAGTCTGGACTGAAAAATAGCTAAAATTTAACCTCTGCGAGGGATGTATTCAACATGGCTAAAGATCCGGTAAAAGACGATAAAAATGTAAAAGATTTGAAGGACTCAAAGTCGGCCAAATCAGGTAAATCGTTTCAAAATAAGACAACAGCTAAAATCACCCAAAAGAAGAATATCCGCAAAAAGAAAAAAATCAAAGTTGTTGAGCACACCAGATCATCAGGTTTAATTTTTAGTAACCGTGAGTTGGGTTGGCTTAATTTCAATCTACGCGTATTGGCTGAAGTAGAAGATGCAAATAATCCTCTTTTAGAAAGACTTAAGTTCTTATCAATTTCAAGTTCAAACTTAGACGAATTTTTCATGAAACGTGTGGGCGGGCTAAAACGTCATGTGGCTTACGGAATTTCGGCCAAGTCATCTGATGGACAAACTCCCGAAATGCAATTGCAGATGATCATGAAGAAACTTCCAAGTATGCTCAAACGTCAGAAAGAATCTTCAGAAATTTTAATTAAAGAACTTAAAAAAGAAGGCTGTGAAATAGTGGCCTACAAAGATTTAAAAGACAGCGAGAAGAAATTTGTAAAAGATTTTTTTAATCTTAATATTTTTCCTATTCTCACTCCGTTATCAGTAGATCCTGGGCACCCATTTCCGTTTATTTCCAATTTATCAACTTCGTTAGGGGTTTCTTTAATTAACCCGAATAATGATGACGAAAAGCTTTTCGCTCGTGTTAAAATTCCACGAGTCATCAACCAATGGGTGAGCGTGGACGGCTCAAAAAAAGTAGTGCACTTAATCGATATCATTCAGGCACATTTGCAGGAATTATTTCCGTCGATGAAGGTAACAGGTAATGTTTTATTCCGCGTTTCGCGTAATGCCGACTCGGACCGTGAAGAAGAAGACGTTGAAGATTTACTGGCCATGATCGAAGAAGAATTACGCCAGCGCCGCTTTGCTGAAATCGTTAGGCTTGAACTTGGACATTGTTCTGATCCATGGCTTAAAGAATTTTTATTAAGTCAGTTAGAACTTAAAGAAGAAGATGTCTTTACGATGCCGCAGGAGTTTGACTTAACAGACTTTACACTGCTCGCGCAGATGCTCAACTGGGATAAACATAAATACCCAAGTTGGTCTCCCGTTGTGCCGGCGCATTTAAGCGATACCACATTAACCATTTTTGATGCAATTAAGCGACAAGACATTCTTTTACATCATCCATTTGAAAGTTTTTCTTCAAGCGTTGAAAGACTTATTCGCGATGCAGCGGCCGACCCGGATGTGTTGGCTATCAAAATGACTTTGTACCGCACAGGTGATAACAGTCCGTTTATCAAAGCTTTAATTGAAGCTGCTGAATTAGGTAAACAAGTTGTTTGTTTAATTGAATTAAAAGCGCGCTTTGATGAAGAACGTAATATCTATTGGGCGCAAGAGCTTGAAAACGCCGGCGTTCACGTAGTTTACGGAGTCGTAGGATTAAAAACCCACGCTAAAACTTCACTGATCGTGCGCCGAGAGTCCGACCGTGTTCGTTGTTACGCTCACATCGGCACAGGTAATTACAATTCATCCACTTCAAGATTTTATACTGATTTAGGATTACTTACCTGCGACGAGCGTATTACTGGTGAATTAGTTGAGTTCTTTAATTACTTAACCGGAAAATCTTTAAAACAAGATTATCAGCATTTAATTTTAGCACCAGTAAATATGTTTAATAAAATGAAAGAGTTTATACAGCGCGAACGTGATCATGCTAAAGCAGGTCGCCCTTCTTTGATCATCGCAAAATTCAACAATATGGAAGAAAATGATATTTCCTTAGCGCTGTATGAAGCCAGCCAAAATAAAGTGCCTATTAATCTTATTGTGCGCGGTTTCTGTTGTATTAAGCCTCACATCAAAGGTGTGAGTGAGTCTATCAATGTACAATCAACCCTTGGAAGATTTTTAGAGCATTCTCGTGTATTCTACTTCCGTAACGGAAAAGAAAATCCTCTAGATGGCGATTTCTTTATTGGCTCGGCCGATTGGATGTATCGTAATTTGCATGCCCGTGTTGAGGCTATTACCCCTATATACGATAAAGTTGCCAAAGAAAAACTTTGGAGTATGTTACAGCTTTACTGGAACGACACTAAGCAAACTTGGATTATGCGCGCTGACGGTGCTTACGAAAAGAAAACTAAAAATCACGCTGAGCACGCCAACGGTGTGCAGTCGGAGCTCATGCGGTTAGCCTCGGTACAGCAACATTACACTGAAGATGACTTAGTTAAAGAAGAGAGAGAATAGCGCCTTCTTTAAGGCCTGTTCCTGGAATTTTTAATTTTTTAATTCCATATTTATTCATTAAATTCAGAGTTAAAAACATAGCAGGCTCTATAACATCAACTCGATCCGGTTTTAATTTAAATTTGAGAGCGCGATCGGCAGGTCGGGTGTTTACAAAAACCGTATACATCTGTTTCAGTTCGTCCGCAGTAATTAAAGTATTAGGTCCTTTTTTAAGAGCCACCAGTTTAAGTTTGGCCATTGCATCTAAATTACCACCGGTTCCAACTGTAATATCAAAATGCCCTTTTGGTAAAAGACGCTTATTTTTAGTCAGTTTGTCCGTTAATATTTTTTGAGGTTTTTGAGACTGAGCTTTGGCTTCTGTTAAAGTACGAACCATGCCCCATTTGAAACTTTTTGAATAAAATATTTTGTTTTTTTGCAGGTGTGTGAGTTCAACGCTGCCGCCGCCGATATCAATCAATAAGCAGTGTTCGTCATTTAAGCCCAGCGCACTTTGTACGGCTTTTCTTATAAGTTCCGCTTCTTTTTTACCAGAAATGATCTTGATTTTAACTTTTGAAGTCTTATAAATAGCTGACAAAATAGGCTTTCGGTTTTTGGCATCCCGGAAAGCACTGGTGGCAAAGGCCAAACTCTTATCCACTTTGTATTTTTTATTGTTTTTAGCCATTCTTTTGAAGGCTAAAATGAGTCGTTTTTGAGTATTTGGGTGGATTGAGCCATCAAAAAATACATCACTTCCCAAACGTATGGTCTCGCGGTGCTTTTTAAGTACTTTCCAGCCCGAATCAGGCCCAATTTCTACGATGAGTTGTCGAATGGCATTTGAGCCGATATCAATGGAAGAGAATCTCATTTTCTTAGGTTTGCGTTGAATGCAGACAAGGGTCAAGAAAGAAGCTATGTTAGCGCATAAATTAGGCCCTAAATTTTAAGTAAAAGGACACTCATGGATAGAATAATCGACTCTCAACTGGAAGATCTAAAAAAGCTAACTCTTGAAATGGGCGGACTTGTTGAAAAAGCTTTAGCAAGCACAACGACTGGTGTTCTTAAAAAAGAATTAGCTCAACTTAAAGAAGTTCATATCATCGAAAACAAAATCAACGAACTTCAAATCCAAATTGATAATGCCTGCCTGCAGGTGTTGGCTAAACAAGGCCCAGTTGCCAAAGATCTTCGTTTGATTCTTTCAATTATTAAAATCAATACCGATCTAGAGCGTATGGGTGATCAATGTGTGAACATTTCACATATTGGCCGTGAGTTGATTGAACGAAAATTTTCAAATTCTTTACAAGATCTTGAATTAATGTTTGCTAGCTCCCGTGCTATGGTGAAGGCGTCGCTCGATTGCTTTGTTAAAATGGACGTGGATGCAGCTGAAAAGGTTTTAGGTATGGACGATCAGGTTGATGCTTTTAAAAAGAAAATCAATCAAACTTCGGTCGCCAATATGAAAACCGATATTGAACACTTACAAGACCACTTAGATTTTATCTTAATAGCACGCAACTTGGAACGACTGGGCGATCATTCAACCAATATAGCAGAAGATGTGATTTTCGCATTTTCAGGAAAAGACGTGCGCCATGGATCAAACGATCAGTAATTTTATTAAAAACAAAAAAGCCTTAGTGGTGGAAGACGAAGCCGCCATTGCGCAGTTATTAAAAATTAATCTGACTCAGCTGGGTTTTGATGTGGAAACCAGTGGCGATGCGGAAACCGCTTTTGCTAATCTTCAAAATAATAAATACGATTTATGTTTACTCGACTGGATGCTTCCGGGTGTTCAGGGTGTGGATTTTTTAAAAAAAATACGCCCACATCACAAAGCTTTAAAAGTTATGATGGTTACAGCTAAGGCTGATGCCGACTCTGTAGTAATGGGCCTTGAATCCGGTGCTGACGATTATTTACCTAAACCCTTTGATGCAAAAGTATTAGCGGCACGGGTTCGTCAGCTCATGCGTCGTTTGCAGATGGAGCAGGAATTATTAAATCAACTGCAACCTGCAGCCAAACCAGCGGTAGATTCATTTCCCGATCCTTTTGAGTTTGATGATCTTAAAATTCATTTTTCAAAACACATCGTTCAGCATATGGGTGCCGACATTCATTTAACTCCTTCCGAATTTAAATTAATGGAAGCCTTAATCAAAGCTCAGGGAAAAGTTTTAACCCGTGAGCAGCTCATTGATTTAATTCAAGGTGAAGATGTTTCTGTAACCGGACGTACGATTGACACTCACATTTTTGCTTTACGTAAAAAAATCGGTAAGTGGTCTAAACACATTGAAACTATACGTGGTGTGGGTTACCGAATTTTAATTTCACTTTCAGATACCAGCGAGCCTGAAGAGGTTATGTGATTCAAACTACTCTGTGGATTATAGCAATAGTTCTGGTGAGCTTTGTAGCTTACTTGTTGAGCTATGTGCGTTTTCGCAGAGTGATCGCGCAACAAACCCGTCAGATGATTGCGCTTATGAAGGCCGAAGACATCGACAATATGCAGGTGGGTAATATTTATTCTGAAACTGATGCAGATTTTGCCGATCTTGAAAGAGCGGCACTTGGGTTACGTAAAAAGTATTTACGTTTACGGCGCCAGTCGCAGGAAGAGCGTAAGGGTTACGAAACTGTGTTCTCAGGTTTAAAAGAGGGTATTGTTACAGTTGATCAAAACTTAAGAATTATTTCTTTTAACGCTTCATTTATGAATTTCTTTAACTGGGCTCCGTTAAAAGAACAGCCTAATTATTTTTTACAGGACGTTATCCGCGACCCACAGATTATCGGCACTTTTAAAAAAACTTTTGAGCGTCCGCAGATTCATAAAAATGAAGTGGACCTTTTTCAGCTATTTGTAACGCCACTCCCATCGAGAAATGAAAACGAATCTTGGTGTTTAGGCGTATTTTATGATCTTTCTGAAATTCGTAAAACTGAAAAGATACGCATTGATTTCGTAGCCAATGCGTCCCACGAGATGCGTACGCCGTTAACAGTTATTAAAGGTTACTCTGAGCTGCTTAAGCAAAAGCTACAAACCGATAACTCTGTGGCATCCATAGAGTTATTAACACCAATTCTGCAAAGTACAGATCAAATGTCGGACCTAATGGATGAGTTGCTCAACTTATCTAAAGTAGAAGTAGGATCAGCACTGGTTAAAAGAGAAGTTTCAACTGCTGTGTTGATGGAAGATGTGATGTTTGAACTCGAAAACGTTTTAAATTTGAATTCTAAAAAAATTAAATTTGAAAATAAAGCCGATACTATCCTCGCTAATTACGATGCCGTAAAACAGATTTTACGTAATTTATTAATTAACGCTGTTAAGTACTCAGGCGATGCGCGCGAAATTAATGTGAGCTGGGAAAACACAGGTAGCTCCGTACAATTAAAAGTTAAAGACAACGGGCCGGGTATTTCTAAAGAGCATCAAGATCGTATTTTTGAAAGATTTTACCGTGTTGATAAAGGCCGTACCCGCGATCAAGGCGGTTTCGGTTTAGGCTTGGCTTTAGTTAAGCATCACATGCTCAACCACGGCGGCAGTGTGAAGTTAGTTTCTGATAGCGGCAGCGGAAGTGAGTTTATCTGTGAATTCCCCAATAACTAACGAATTATTTGAAAAATACTTTTCAGAGGTATACGGGGGGCGTTGGCCCAAGCTTCGCGATGCTTTAGCGCAAAAAGAAAAGCAAGTATTACGCGAAAATTTATTTATTGATAAAACTGATCACTTAGGTTTAGAAGACTGTGATTTCCTCATGCATTGTTTTTGGAAGCCTGAGGGGTTCAGCTTACAAAAGAATGATGATGGTCATTACAATTACTACGTATTAGATCCAGCCAGCGTCATCGTGGCCCGCGCGTTAGAAGCAAAACCTGACGAAAAAATCTTAGATATGTGTGCAGCGCCAGGTGGTAAATCCTTGGTTATTGCAGAACACATGTTATCGGGTGAACTGATTTCAAATGAAATGTCGGATTCCCGCAGAGAACGCTTGCTACGTGTATTTCACGAATACATTCCGCGCGATCAACGCTTGTTCGTGAGCGTAAAAGGTTTGGATGGAAATCAGTATGGTTTAAGAATGCCAGGTGAGTTCGACCGAGTTTTAGCCGATGTTCCATGTTCCGGCGAAAGACACCTGCTTGAAAACCCAAAAGAATTTGCAATGTGGACCAAGAAACGCACTCAGCATTTAGCGGTTAGGCAGTATTCTTTATTGTCGTCTGCATGGTTAGCTGTAAAAGAGGGTGGGCGTATTGTGTATTCGACTTGTTCAATATCGCCTGAAGAAAACGACGAAGTAGTCGCTAAGCTTGTAAAAAAACGTAAAGTTAAAATTTTACGCCCTGATTGGCTTGAAGTTTTTGATTTCTTGGAAAAAACTGAACATGGTTATCAGATTCTGCCTGATCGAACTGGTTTTGGCCCTATGTATTTTTCTGTGATTGAAAAAAGTTAAAACCTTTGATTCAACATTAGACAGTTAAACAGCATAAGACTGCGATCTCCACGCTGAGTTATTTCGGCTGACAATTGCATAAATCTGTGTTGATAGCTAATTACTTAATTATTTGATTTTGCACAATTAAATAGATCAGTTATAGTTGTATCGAGGCATAAAATGAAAAA
This sequence comes from bacterium, assembly GCA_019752925.1. Lineage (GTDB taxonomy): Bacteria > Bdellovibrionota > Bdellovibrionia > Bdellovibrionales > Bdellovibrionaceae > Pseudobdellovibrio. The sequence continues at coordinate 65,699 of JAIELP010000010.1, read as the reverse complement.
AATAAAAATGGCTTTAGCTTTTTTAATTCTTGTACCAGTGATAGCCTATGCAATCTTGGTTGGTCTGATTAAGTATGACGAGTTCACGAGCAAAATATCAAAGAATGATATTCCGGCATTAGTTAAAACTTCCACACAAAGTCACAAAGTAGTACTTATCAGCTCAGGATTGGCATCTTTATGGAAACGAGTGCAATTAATTCAGCAAGCAGAAAAATCCATTGAGTTGGAGTATTTTATTTATGATTTAGATTTAAGTAGTCGCTTAATAACTCAGGAGTTAATTAAAAAAGCTGCCCAAGGAGTTAAAGTAAGGGTAATTGTCGATTTTTCTCTACCTGTTTTTAAACTCAATCCTTTTGTGGCTGCATTTCTTAAGAAAAGTGGTATTGAAGTTAAGTACTACAATACGAGCTCACTAATGAATATATGGAGTACACAACACAGATCGCATAGAAAATTATTAATTGTGGATGGGAAAACAGTTATTACTGGTGGAAGAAATATCGCAGATGATTACTTTGATATATCTGAACACTACAATTTTTTTGATACAGATGTTTTAATTCAAGGAGAAATTGTTAAAAGTGTATTAGAAAGTTTTAATGTTTATTGGAATTCAGAATTGGCCTTGTCTGCAGAAAATTTAACAACAGATTTCTCTGATCGGGAAATGGAAGCCTCGCTTAACTTTGTCCGATACGAGCCTAAAACCGAAAAACTATTGGCTGACTTAGATATTAAGGGTCGTGAGCTTTATGAAAAATCTGTACAGACTGATTGCAAAGATATTACATTCGCAACGGATCACCCTGGTACCAGCGTAGCTAAGCGTGTTGTATATGATGTATTGGTTAAAGAGTCAGACAAAGCAGTTCATAATATTTGGATTGAGTCGCCTTATTTTGTAGTTCAAAACGATGGTTTGGAGCATTTAAAAAAGCTAACAAGTCGAAATATAAGCATTAATGTGTTAACAAATTCACTACATTCGACAGATGCCTATTATACAGTTTCAGCTATGTCTTCAAATATTAAAAATTTGTATTTTAGTGGTATGGAAATTTGGGCCTACAGCGGCAAAGCACGTTCATCCGCAGAGCTTATTAATGGGCATATAAGCTCTGTGCGCTGGGGACTACACTCAAAACGTGGAGTTATTGATGATAAGACGTCTTTAATAGGTACCTATAATATAGATCCGCGTTCAGCTAATTTAAATTCAGAGTTGGTTGTTATCTGTAGAAATAACCCTGTACTAGCTCAAGCCATAAAATCGGATATGAAAAATCGAATGGAAAATTCATTTCCAATAGTAAAGAGCGGTTGTATTGAGTGTAGTAAAAACTTAATTAAAGATGCGGATTACTTATCTGTATTAAAGTTTTTAATTTTTCTTCCATTAGCGAATCAACTTCAATTTTTATTGTAATTGAAGTTAATCTAAGAACTTGTTTAGCCAGTGCTCCTATTAAGCTGATTTTCAATTTCTTCAATAGCATCTGCGCCATAACCAGCCGGTGCATAACAGCGACGGCTTTCGATTTCGTCAAGGCATATCGTTATCAGATTCTGCCTGATCGAACTGGTTTTGGCCCTATGTATTTTTCTGTGATTGAAAGATGAAAGTTTAGGGAGAATCAGGATTATGATCAACAGTTACTAAACTGTCAGTTCTGTAACCCTTATCTTGTAACCTTTTAACAGCTTCATTTATAACAGCTTCAGAGTTTTTTGTACTGCGTGCCATTATCCAAAGATAATTCTGGCTGGGAACGCCAATGGCCGTCCAACTGTAATCAGCGGCTAGTTCTATAACAAGGTAGTCAAATTTAAAAGGCCATAGTGGTGAGACTTTCCAGTGCGCATTAGTTTCTTTATTTTCAATCCAACCTTTTTGCGGAAGGGATTTTTGATTTCCGGTTAAAGATCCTTGGTTATAGGTAAAATCAATGTCAATACGATTTTCTTTTTCATTCCAAGTGTATTTTTCTAAGCCATTATGTACATTTTTTTCCAGAAATGTAAAACGTCCGGCTAGAACGTACCAGTTTCCCATAAATTTTTGCAATTCGACCTTATCAACGGTTTTTAAACTAGTAGTGGTTGTGCATGAACTGCAGCATATTAAAAAAAAACAGGTCATTATTTTCATATTGAAACTCCGATATAGTTCATATTAGTATGAACTATATAAATTGGCAAGTGTTTCGGCGATATAAAGTTAATAGCTATCTGAAGACTTGAGGCGGATATGAAATCAAAACATTACGGTGTTGGGGCTAAAGTTAAATGGAAGTGGATGGGCCGTTCAATTATCGGTTTGATTAAAGAAGTGCATACGCAACCAGTTACAAAACAAATTAAAGGAAAAAGTATTAAACGAAATGGAACCGTAGGGAATCCAGCCTATTTGGTTCAGTCTGAGGCTGGTAATATAGCTCTAAAATTACAAACTGAACTTCAGGTGGCAGAATCTGAAAATGAAGCTAAAACCCGGCCCCGTATGTTTGGTAGTTAATTCGGATTTTAAACAGCTTGTTTGTTGAATTGCTTTTTTAATTGATGCTTGCGGTATTCCTGTAAGTTATAAAAACCATATATCTTTACACGGAAAATTTCCGTAACCTGATTTTCAATTTCTTCAATAACATCGGCGCCATAACCGGCCGGTGCATAACCGCGGCGGCTTTCGATTTCGTCAAGGCATAATGAGCAAACGCGCTCAATAAAATCGCTATTCGATTCGTGTAAGTACATTTGAGATAGTAATTCTTCGTCTACGATGTCGGCAATCCATGATTTCATATCGATTTATTCGGAAATATCAGCTACAGTCTAAACTGTGAAAACGCCTAGTTTTTTAGAGCTTAAGACATTGGTCGAGTATCTTTCGGATGAGCTGAGTGGAGCCCAGCTGCAGGAAATCATGTCCACCGAAGACGGTGTGGTGATGTCGTTCTATCGCTTTACCCAAGAGCCTAAAATGGCTTACCTGCTGTTTGATTTGGATAAGCCCTTTCCTTTCCTTGGATTGTTTTTTCAGAACCCGTGGGCAAAACAAAAAAAAACTAAACCGCTGTCGCTTTTTTTAAATTCCAACGCTAAAAATTTACATTTTTTAAATATAGAAATTTTTGAAGACCTAGGTCGCGTTGTACGCCTTAAATTGGGAATAGAGCCCGACCCATGTTTGATTGAGTTCCGACTTATTCCTAAGCAGGCCAATTTAATTGTGGAGTGCAATCGTAAATCTATATCATGGTATCCGGTAAAAGAACTGGCGCAAAATGATTTAAAGTACACCCAAAAAGATGAAGAAGAAATCCGTTCTATCGGCTTTATGATGAATCAGTGGTTGGCTAGAAGAGCCTCTCACCTATTGAAAAATGAAACGCCCAGCAGTGGACAGAGCCCCTTTGAAAAATGGAAAAAGAATAAAGAAAAAGATCTCGAGAAAAAAACTAAAGCTTTAAAAGCCATCCAGGATCAGATCAAGCAATTTAAAATCGAAGAGTGGTCTGAGGTTGGCGAGTTTTTAAAAAACAACAGCCTCAAAAATTTAAAACCCGAATGGTCTATATATGTCGACTTTAAAAAATCAGCTTCCGAAAATATGCAGAAGTGTTTTGAAAAAGCCAAAGCGGCTAAAGTTAAAATTCATGGAGCTGAAGCCAGACTGCAGGTTATTAAACAGGAAATTTCGGGGTTGTCCGATTTAACCCAGGAAAAGTTTGAAAAATTCCTGGCTCAGCAAAATAACAAAAAAAATCAGGTACCGGCTCGTAAAGTTGAAGGCCGTTTGAGAAAAATGCAGATCGAAGAGTCCAAGTTGGTGGGTTATATGGGTAAATCAGCAGCTGATAATATGGATTTACTCAAAAAATCCAAACCCTACGACATCTGGCTGCATCTGAGGGATTACCCAAGTGCCCATGCTATTATTCATAAACAAAAAGATCAGAGTGTGTCAGACGCAGATCTTAAAAAAATAGCAGTTTGGCTCGTAAAAGAGGGTTTGCCTGAGAAAAAAACACAGATGGGCGGCAAGTTTGCCGTGGTGTATGTGGAGTGTCGTCACGTTAAACCTTTAAAGGGTGATAAGATAGGGCGCGTCACCTATCATAATGCTCGTGAAATCTTGATTGCGATCTAATTCTTAAATAGAATGATTAATCAGTAAATGTAAGTCAAAAAAACAACGGAGTGTTTTTTATGATCGAAGTCAGTCATTTGTCAAAAAACTATGGCGCTCGCCTTGCCATTTCAGATTTAAATTTCAGTATTGCAAAAGGTGATGTGGTGGGATTTCTTGGGCCTAACGGGGCGGGTAAATCAACCACAATGAAAATTATTACCGGATTTATGGCGCCTTCAAGCGGGCAGGCCAAAATTTGCGGATTCGATGTTTTTGAAAATCCTTTGGAAGTCAAAAAACGTATTGGTTACTTGCCGGAAACACCTCCACTTTATACCGACATGTTTATTCAGGATTACCTGAAGTACGTTGCGGAGCTTAAGCAGGTGCCGGCATCTAAAATTAAAGGCTTAGTTGAAAGAGCTCTTGAAAAAACTCAATTACAATCCGTTAAGGGTCGTTTAATAAAAAATCTTTCAAAAGGATTTAAACAACGTGTAGGTATCGCTCAAGCCCTAGTTTCTGATCCTGAGGTTTTAGTGCTGGACGAGCCAACTGTAGGTTTAGACCCCAAACAGGTCTCTGAAATCCGTGACCTAATTAAAGAATTACGAGGTGAGCACACCATTATTCTTTCAACTCATATTTTACCTGAAGTGCAGGCCACTTGTAACAAAGTGATTATTATTCACGAAGGTAAAATCGTAGCTCAGGAGGATATCAGCAGAATTGACAGTATGAACCAAGGTTTCATTATGCTGACTGTAAAAACCCATAAAGCTCAGGCTATAGGCGGCCAGCTTAAAAATGTTGAAGGTGTGCAGGACGTAGAAGTGATTACGAACCAACACTATCGTATTAAGATGAGTGAAAAAGAAGAGCTCATCGAAAAAATTGCAAGCGAAGTTATACGTGCAGGATCTGGCTTAGTAGAGCTGACTCCGAGCCGAGCTAACCTAGAAGACGTATTCCTGAAATTAACTTATGGTTCAGACAAGGTAGAGGCATAGTATGCAAGCAGCATTAGTTATTTTTAAAAAAGAGCTTTCGGGATTTTTTAAAAGCCCACTGTTTTACTTTCTGTCATTTATGATGACAATCTTACTCAGCATCTTGTTTTCAATATCTCTGGATAAGTTTGCTCAGACGTCGGCCAATGCCATGATGCAGTTTGGGATGCAGCCGCAGATGTTAAATATTCATTACTCAGTATTTTTGCCACACTTATCGATCATCAACTTGATTTTAATTTTTTTAATTCCAGCTTTAACTATGAAGCTAATCTCGGAAGAAAAAAAGGTGCGTACGTTTGATCTGCTATTAACTTCGCCGATTAATTCTGTTTCTATCGTGATTGGTAAATATTTTGCAGCACTTGTTACCATTTTAGGTTTGATTGCAGTTTCGTTTGTTTACCCGATGGTTTCGCGACGTGTGTTTGAGTTTGGCTGGGCACCTACTTTGGTGGCCGCTCTAGGAATATTTTTGGTGGCCGCGGTTTATACGGCTATGAATTTATTTGCCTCAAGCCTTACCGATAACGGTTTAATCGCCTTTGTGCTTTCAATTGTATTTAATCTGTCTATCTGGTTTATCGGCGCTTTAAATGAATCTTTTGACGACGCCGCTATAAAAGGTTTTTTGGAACATATTTCGCTTAACAACCACCTAGCGGGCTTGATCGAAGGAACTATACGCACAGATGGTTTAGTGTTTTTTTTAAGCTTAATCTTTTTATTCTGCTTTTTAACTGAAAGAGTTATTGAGTCGTCAAGATGGAGGGCCTAAATGAGTCCTAAAGGTAAACTATTTTTTACAATTGGTGTTTTGAGCTTACTGGCTTTAGCAGGATTGTTCTTTGCTTTGCGTGTATGGATGCCGTTTATGTGGTTTGTAGTTGCGCCGGCTGTAATCGGCTTTGCAGGCTGGCTTTATACAGACTTCAGAGCACTCAGAGAATTTATGGGCATGAAAACAACCAAGCAGGGTATGAATATGGGCGTGCTGATTTTGATCAGTATAGTTTTATTAGTTGCCATTAACTTTGTGGCGGCTCGCCATCACAAGGCCTTTGATTTTTCAAACAATCAGGTGAATTCAATTTCAGAACAGTCTAAAAAAATATTATCTTCTTTAGATGCCGACCTGAATGTTAAATATTTTTATAAAACCGGCGCAGAACGGGCAGAAGAAAATAAAAAACTTTTCCGTGAGTTAGTGAAGCATTATCAGGATGTAAGCTCTAAAGTTAAACTTGAAATTGCTGAAATCAATGAGCGCCCGGGTTTAGCAAAAGAATTTGGTGCCAACAAAGGTACTGGCGAAGCCTTTGTTGAGTACAAGGGTAACAAAAACAGCATTGAAAATTTCGAAGAGCAGGATTTTACTAACGCTATTATTAAAATGACCCGCAAAGAAAAAAAGAATATTTATTTTTTAGAAGGTCATAATGAGCGAAGCCTTGACGACGAAAAAAGCGAAACCAGCTTATTTGGCTTTAAGCAAATGCTTGAAAAAAATTCGTACAACGTAAAAAAAATAAGTTTAGCCAGCGGAATAGCAATACCTGCAGATGCGAACGTACTGGTTATTGCGGGCCCAGCTCAGGATTTTCAGACGTCTGAAATTAAAGTGATCGAAGATTATCTGAACAATGGCGGTAATTTATATTTAATGCTTGATGAAAAGAAAACAGTAGGACTGGGCCCATTATTGAAAGATTTAGGCTTAGAGCTACAGCCCCATTATATTTACAATGTGTTTAATTCCCCAATGGGTAAAGTCGTTAATGCACAAGCTGCTACCGTGGCAGTTCAGTATTCGACTACAAACGAAATTACAAAGTTTTTTAGCGGCAATCAAATGACCGTTTTTAGAAACCCACATTCTTTAAAAGTGATTAATGCCTCAAGTCTCATTAAAAATGAAGTTATCGTACGCACTCCAGATTCAACAGTTGCATTAGCTGAGATGGACAGCAAAGATTACACTGGTGAACCGCAAAGCTTTATTCTTGGCGTACAGGTTAAAGGTAAGCTAAAGGCCGATGCCAAAGAGTTTACTGCCGTTGTTTACTCAGATGTAGACTTTGTAAGTAACATTTTACTGTACCAGAATATTAATAGAGATCTGGCTTTAAATACGATTTCTTCACTAACAAAAGAAACCGATCTAATTTCGATTTCAGCTAAAGAGCCAGTTGCATCTAAAATGCTGGTTTCTCCACCGGAATTTAATCAGTTCTTTAAGTTTACGGTGGTTGGATTTTTCCTTCCGCTTCCATTAGTGTTTTTAATTTTAAGCGCAGTATTGTGGTACAAACGGAGACATGCTTAATGAAATTTAATAAAACCTATATTTTTGCCGCGGTTACAGCTCTAGTTGTTTTAGGTGTTTATGTTTTTGATTATAAGGCTGAACAATCTAAAATTAAATCTGAAACAGCTATTATTTTAAATCAGGATATGAATCAGATTAGCTATATGCAGATCGTAAAGCCTGACGTTAAAATCGGTTTGCAAAAAACGGAAAAAGGCTGGTCTTTGCTGGAGCCCATTCAGGATGTTGCCGACAATAACAACATTGAAGAGCTGATTAAAACTCTTTCCACCGAAAAGCAAATATCAATTGTAAAGCAATCCGAAACACCGCTGACTGAAATTGAATTAAGAGAGTTTGGCCTAGATAAGCCAGCTATTATTTTTAATTTAAAAGACAATCTCGGGCATACCAAAAAAGTATCTGTGGGTTCAGTTAAAAACTTTGAAGGTAATAGCTACGTACGTGTTGATGTCGATAATAAAATTATTATTGCCAGCCCTGTTTGGATTGCTCGCGCTGAAAATCAGCTCATCTACTACCGTGAGAAAAAGCTTTACCGTTCAAGCCTAGCTAATATCAATAAAATGAAAATTAAATCTGTCCGTGATGAGTTTAGTCTTAAAAAGGTCGGCGACAAATGGACTGATACACTTCACGGCTATGAACTAGATCAAAACAAAGTTCGTGATATTCTGAAAAAAATTTCTGAAACCAATATCAGTGAATATACTTTTGAAGGCGAGCCTTCAGCTAAACTGGTTAAAGAAAAAGGCTTAGATAAGCCACAGGTTAGTATCCGTCTGCAAAGTGAAGATAGTGACTGGGAAGCGGCCCTCAATCTGCACAGTGATGATAAAGCTGTGTATGCTTTAACCGAAAGGCCCACCTTCCTTGTTAAAGTTGATACTGAAGCCTGGCTGAGTTTTGGTAATTTATTTCTCGACGATTTGCGTGATCGCAGTACGCCCTTGGCCTTTAACTTGGCTGAAGTAAAAAAAATATATTTCAAAGAAAATGATAAAGAGTTAAAGCTTATTTATTCTGGAGGTAATTGGAAACCAGAAGGAAACACACCGGCTTCAACAGTATTAAACGATGCAAGTATAACTAAGGCTTTAAATAATGCACACGGTCTGAAAATTTCAGAGTTTATAGACGATTCAGCTAAGCAAGAAAAATTTGAAGGTCAGAATATGTTAATTCTGAAATCGGATACCGAAAAACTTGTTTTACAACTGAACTGGGGACCTTCGTTCAAAGAAAAAAAATCAGGTAGCGAAAAAGAGTACTACTACGCCCGCACACACTTATCTAACAAAATATTTGCACTTGAAAAAAGCTTGGTGGACTCATTAAATTTAGTAGATTCACCAGCAGCTCAGGAAGAGCCGGCAAAAGAAAAAATTGAAGGGGCTTCAGTTGAATAAAATTAAATGTCAGTCTCCTACACGTGTAGATTTAGCGGGTGGCACTTTAGACATGTGGCCTTTATTTAATTTTGTAGGTGAAGCGACTACAATTAATTTAGCCATCGATATCTGGACGAATTCTGAAATTTCAATAAGAAGTGATCGCAAGGTATTGGTGCAGTCACCCGATTTAAAAAAGCAGTGGGAATTTTCTGATATTAATGAATTGTTAAGTTCAAAAGATAGTTCGGTTTTTTTCTATCAGATTATTTTTAAAAATTTCGAAAATGATTTAAATAATTTAAAGTACGGATTTGAAATTACAACCAGCTCGCAAAGCCCGATCGGTGGCGGTCTAGGTGGCAGCAGTAGTTTAACCATCACTATTTTGAAGTCGATATATCAGTTGTTGCAACAAAAAGAACCTTCAACAAATGATCTCGTACATTTAGCCCACAATATTGAAGCTGAAATGTTACGTACACCTACCGGTACTCAGGACTACTACCCAGCTGTTACAGGGGGGCTCAGTTTTATTGAGTACACTTCACGTAAAATTGAGCAGAAGGTACTTCCAGTAGATCACACGCCTTTTGCTGACTATTTTTTGCTGGTTTATACAGGCAAATCCCATCACAGTGGTCTTAATAACTTCGAGGTGCTGAAGTCGGCAGTTCAGGGTGATCAAAAAGTATTAAGTGCTTTAAAGCAGATTAAAGTTATTGCGGACGACCTTAAGATCGCTATTCAAAGCAAAAACTGGGAAGCAATCCCTGATTTGTTTCAAAAAGAATTTACCGCTCGTATACAACTTACGCCGGCCTTTACGAGTCCAGAAATTGAAAATCTGGCCCGGATTTGCTTAGCAGCCGGAGCTCTGGCTGTTAAAATATGTGGAGCGGGTGGCGGAGGCTGCGTGTTGGTATGGGTACCACCCGATAAGCGAGAAAGGGTAGTGCAGGCATGTCAAAAAGAAAAGTTCCAGTGTCTGAACGCAAAGCCGGTAAATCCTCTTCCGTAAACAGTACCAGCAAAGAAGTTTTACGTTTTATCGGTATATCTCTGGCTGGTGGAAAGTCCGATAAAGCTTGCGTAGCTATTTTAGAATATTATCCAGAAAATAAAAAAATATTTTTATCGCGTTTATTTGAAAAAATTAAATCTGACGAAAAAATTTCAGGTGATCTTAAAATTCATGAGCTTATTGAACAGAATCTTGAAACCACAAAGTATGTGGCTTTTGATATACCGTGGAACTTGCCGAGCTGTATGACCTGTCAGCATAAGTGCCCGGGTTTTGAAAACTGTCATGAACCTCATATTGAGTGGATGTGGCATCATCAGGATGACAAACTTAAAAAGAAAAGACCTAAAAAATTATTTACTCCCTACACTCAGCGCTGTGTAGAAATGTATTTACAAACTGAGTTGGAAGAGCCTTTCGCGTTACATCATGCCTTAGGATCAAACTCAGCACCTTTACTGGCAAGAGCCAACTTTATTCAGCGCCGCTTATCTGCCGACTGTATTGAAGTGCATCCAAAACTGACGATGTGGCGTCTAGGTGAAGTACTGAAGGTAATGAAATCTCATTTAAGAGGTTATCGTGCAGCTTTCGGCGGCGATGATGCTCGCGCTCAGTTTTTACAAAGTTTAAACGAAAATAATATCGCTTTTATTTATCACCAGGATATGAAACAAATGGTTGAAAACAATCATGCTTTTGAAGCTTTCCTATGTGGCTTTACAGCGTTTTTAAAATATAAAGGTTTGACCGAAAAAAGACCTAAAAAATTTCCAACTAATGAAGACTGGATTGAGTTTCCGGTTAAAGATTTAAAACTAAAGGATTTTGCATAGATGGCCCACTGGAAACAGCGTTCAACAACAAACTTAGATGTGGTTTACTTTGACTATGAAAACAAAGCGCAATTGGATAAAGCCGATGTGGTTTACGTCTGGGATCTTGATAAAACTTATTTAGATACATCTATTGATTCGCTTACAGGACTTTTCCATACCATTTTTGAAAAAGCATTTACTAAAAAAAATGTGCCCGGAACTCCGGATATTATCCGGAGCTTAGCCCGTTACCGTAAAAAGCATTTCAATGAAAAAAGTTTTCCATTATTTTTTGTATCTGCCTCTCCTCCGCAGATGGAGTCAAAAGTTTATGAAAAATTTATTCTAGATGAAATTCGCCCGATCGGTATGTTTTATAAAGATAATCTTAAAAATTTGGCTCCTAAAAAACTTTTATTTTTAAAAAAACAAATAGGATATAAAGTACAGTCGCTATTACAGTTGCGGACGCGACTCTCTGACAACGTTAAAATGATTTGTTTTGGTGACGATTCTGAGTCAGATGCAACAATTTACAATTTATTTTCAGATATTTGTTCGCGTCGCCACACCGAAGGTCAGTTAACAGTTTTATTAGAAGATTTAGGCGTTAACTATGCTCAAATTGATGAAATTCTGAGATTACAAAATATAATTCCAATACAGGATCCGGTAGAAAAAATTTATATTAATTTAGCTACGGATACCGACCCTGAATATTATTTAAAATATGGTCGTCGAACATTGCCAACGTATAATTCATTTCAAGTGGCTCTTGATTTGGTACAAGATCAGAGACTTTCACTAGAGGAGTTGGGATTTATTGCCAGTGGACTAATGGAAAAATACAAATTTACTGCCGAACAGTTGGTTTATGCATTTGACGAGCTTATACGTCGTCGTATTTTAGGATTATCGAGTTATGAAATGATTAAAAATTATTTTATAGAAAAAAAAATTATTTCACAGTCGTGGACACCTAAAATTGAACCTTTAAAAGAAAAAATAACTGATGGCGGACAGGTCTATGAGCTAGACGGAATTTTTGAGGCCTGGATACCGAAGCATATCGATTATTTAAAGGATTACCGCTAAATTAGCTCAGCTGTGTAGAGTAGTATATTTCTAAGAAGCAACAATTTGGAAAAATTTGCAAATCAAAAAGTATCTTCTGTCATTAAAGCCTCTAATTCTGGAATAATTAAAGAGGTGTTTTCGTTTCTTAACTTATCAAGCTCTTGAGTTATTCTGCGAAATTCAGAGCGTTGCTCAAGCTGTTGCTCCTGGCTAAGTTTAGCTAAAATATGAGATAATTTAATATTAATTCCATCTGAAATATTCAGACCAGAAGGAAGAACAAAGCTTTCTTTTGAGTCTAAATAAATTTTTTTTAGACTTTCGATTTCGCGATCATTCAGGATGTTTATATTGTAGTACTTTGGATGCTCTACGAAGTTAATAACTAGTTGATTTGCATCTGTTACAAAACCATGATCTAGCCAGAAACGAATAGAAGCTGGTATTCGAAATACGTTTAACACGCTAACGGTTATATGAATTGCAAAGTATATTTCCAGAGACTGTTTTTTTATTTTATTAATATTAGATTCAATTTGTTGCCACTGGTGCCCCTTGCGTAGGTACTGAGCAATTTCTCCGTGACCATCAAGACTTGCACTGACACTAACGCTTTTAAAATTTTTCCATATATCTAAAGCGTTCCAATTTTTATAATTTAAGTGAGTTAGGTTTGTATTATATGTAAGCTTTATGTGTGTAAGCTTATGTTCTATAAGCTTTTCTAAAAATAGAAAGTGTTCATCTTGTAGTAAAGGCTCGCCGCCGGCAAAATAAATCGATTCAACTTGTGTAAGAATTTTATGAAAAGAAGACCACAGTTCATTAAAGTTTTCTGTAAGTCTTATCGGTTCTATATGATTTGTGTTTTCGATTCGATTGGTTTCGCTATACCAGCCTGTACTATATTTAGAACTGCAGGTGCGGCATTTTAAGTTACAGACATTAGAAAATCTAATGTCTAAATAAGTAGGAAAAATTTCAGTATGGCTATCGTTTAAAGACCGGTGGAAATGCTTTTTAAATACAAAATTTGAAACACTTCTGTGGCTTAGGCCATTTGTTTTATCTATCTGTGTGCAGTCTTTACAGGAATTTTTATTATTTTGTGAGAGCACTTCATTACGAAATTTTTTAACTTCTGCTGATTTCCAGATATCTGTCAAATTATCAGTATGGGTTGATCCGTATTTAACGTCGGGTTGAATACGACAGCACGGTGTTACATCGCCATTTATATTAATGTTTAAATGAATCCAGGGTAAAATGCAAAAATATTTATGCTCTAATTCATCAATCATACTTGTTCTCGTGCTTGGGTTTAATTTGTGAAGAACCCTTAAGGTAAGATCTAGTCAGCCGAGCATTTTTTAATATTTCGTTAAAAGTAACTAAATAACCAGCCTTATACTCACTTGGTAATGAATTGATAAGTGGTGTGATAACTCGGTACATAAATGCAATATCTGATGAAACAAATGTACTTAAATAAAAATCTAATATTTTTATCCGCTGGCTTTGATCTAAATCAAGTAAAGAGAACTCAAAGGGGTCGCGCACATGAAAAAAATGTGGCTTTATTTCTCTTTCTTCGCAAAAATTTAAAATGTTTTTAAGTTCGGTCCAGTTATCTTTTTGTACAACGCAATTTAAACTAATTTCGAAAGAATTTTTCTTTTGATCTCGTGCGCTTAAAAGTAACTCAAGGTTTTTAAGAAATACGTCCAGACGCCCGGGCTTTCTTATTTTATTAAATATCTCCGGTATTAACGAATCTAGCGAAATGTTTATATTTTTAAAATTCATGAGGTTAATTTTATCTAAAATTTTATCTTTATGCTGCCAGTGCATGTTAGTTGTAATATCCCATAGACAGTCTGGATTAACAGCATGGACCTCTTCCATTAACCGAAATGTGTCCGATTGGAAAAACGGCTCTCCACCTAACATATCGACATACTTTAAATATGGAAATATAGCCTCTTTGGCCGGACCCCAGAAGTTTTCTTCTGTATAAAGGCCGTTAGGCATTTCCCAGACTTTACAGGTTTGGCAAGTCAAATTACAACGTCCGTTTAAATTTGCCGTCAATCTTAAAAAAGGCTGCGTTTGAATTTCAGAAAGCTCAGCATAAGGTAAAAGGTCATTCCAATTATTAGTAAGATTACAGCGTCGATCAAAAAGCAAAGGGTCGCAAATCTTCACATTGTTCTGCAAAAACTCTTTACGCCATTGTATGGCTTTTTCACTATTCCAAATTTCTAAAATTGTATTGTTTTTAATGTTCCCAATAAATGTTTGTTGGCCATGATGTCGGCACATACCGACCTGTCCAGCGGGATCCAACAAAAGTGTCGTAAACGGTACCGGGCAAAAATTTGATGGTAATGATTTTCTAATTTCTGCAGCGGTTCTCATTAAGATAACTTATCCTTGCACAGGTCTTTATGTAAAGTGTATTTACAAAAGAAACTCTTCATTCGTTGTTCACTGCTGATTTGCGTAGGTAAGTCATAAATGAGTAAAGAATGAAAAATTTCTGTTGCAAAAAAATATCTTGAGGCGTTAGTAAAGCTCGGCTCAATTTTAAGAATGCACCATTAAAGTGGCCAGTTTTTATTTTATTCAAATTTTAAAGGAAAAACTGTAGCCACTGGGCTACCACTGAAAGAACGAAATTTAGTGCGAGCAACAACTTCCATGAGGCATGATTTAAAGTTTGATTCTAAAATTTCAGACTTAGAGATTTCCACCTTAGATGTATGCCCTTGTTTTTCAATTGTAAACGAAACCAAAACTTGGCCAGAGGCTTGCGGACTTTTCTGTATTAATTGCCCGTAGCATTTAAAAAAATCATTCTTTTTCGAGTTGAGAACATTTTCAATTTCCATTTGAGTGATCTGCTCTTGAGATTGTTTGGTTGGTACAGCTTCTTTTAATCGTGAAGAGTTTTTCTTGTCTACTAAGGCAAAATCTACGGCCGTATATATTTGCCCATCTTTGCGTACCCAAAATGATGGGGATTTGCCAAATTTTTCAATGAAAATGTCACCGGTTCTCACAACAACCAGTGGGTTTCCATTGTCGAGCTTATCGATTAGAATTTCTGATTTTTCAGCTAGGCGGAATTGGCCGCCATTATTGAATTCAATAAGAGCTTCAGACTCACTATCGGTTCTAAAAAGGTCGCGGGTATCTATGGAATAATTTAAATTAACTTCGTTTTCAGCGGGCATTCCGCTATTTTGAAAACTAACATGGCCGGTTTTTTCAATTACACGGCCCATTTTTTTTGAGAACCCCAGATCAAATTTTTTCTGAGGTGCCCAAGTTGAAACAAGTATCAGGGCTATCCCCAGAACAATAAGTCCGGGAACAATCCAATTATTTTTTTTCATTAGCCGCTGGTTGTGCAGTTGCCGGAGCAGCAGGGGCTGCAGTTTCTACCGGAGCAGAAGTAGTAGCTGCCGGAACAGTTGCTGTTGGGATAGCGCCATCAACTACTGATTTTTCAGAACGTGCAGACATGATTGATAAACCTATGCAAGTTGCCGCAAATAAAGCTGCAATTACTTTTGTTGCTGTTTGCGCTAAAGTAGCCGCGCCGCCAGCACCTAAAACTGAGCTCGAAGAAGATTGAGAAGTGAATACTCCGCCGCTTTTAGAGTCTTGAAGTAAAACAAGCCCAACTAAGCCAAGGCACGCAATAATATGAACGATAGCTAAAAATGTAATCATTAAGATTCTCCTT
Organism: bacterium; assembly: GCA_019752925.1. Lineage (GTDB taxonomy): Bacteria > Bdellovibrionota > Bdellovibrionia > Bdellovibrionales > Bdellovibrionaceae > Pseudobdellovibrio. Next base: position 50,161 of record JAIELP010000010.1, on the reverse strand, counting down.
ACAAATTTATAAAAAACTTAAACTATATCTGCTGTGTTCTCTCGTCTAGCTTTAATCCTTAAAGAAGCGAGTTGACGCATTGTTTAATGATGACAAAATACCAAGCTTACGAGATACGTAAGGGCTATGTTTTTTCTGGCATTTGAAGGTCTAGATGGCTCTGGTAAATCCACGTTGATGAGCCAGCTTGAAAGTCATTTAAGAATACAAAATAAAAGCTTTATAAAAACCCGCGAGCCGGGCGGTACTCTAATTGGTGATCAGCTCCGTAATATTATTTTGTCTAAAGGCGCAGAAGTGCCTTCTCCCAGAACAGAATTATTACTTTATGAAGCCAGCCGTTCACAGCATGTTGATTTGGTTATTAAACCGGCGCTTGAAAAAAAACAGTGGGTTTTGTGCGATCGATTTACTGCAAGCTCAGTGGCCTTTCAGGCTGGTGGTCGTCAAATTTCCGGCGATCAAGTGGACTGGCTTAACGATTTTGCAACAGATTCATTAAAACCTAATCTTAATGTTTTACTTGATCTTACCATTGAAGAATCACAAAGACGTCGCCAGTCTCGTGCCGCAGCAACGGGCGAAACCGAAGACCGTATGGAATCTGAAGCCGAATCTTTTCACCGCCGTGTACGCGAAGGTTTTTTGAAGCAGGCCGAACAGCACCCAACAGACTGGCTTGTACTTGATGCCTCAAAAACGCCGGAAGAATTATTTAACTTACTACTGACCGAATTAAAGAGCAGAAAATGGCTCGAGTAATTGAATCTGTAGTTGGACATCAAAACGAAATTTCACAGTTGTTTCAACTGAAACAGGCGGGCCGTTGGCCTCATGCCGTTATGTTTGTAGGGCCGTCAGGAATTGGCAAAATGAAAATGGCCTTGGCCTTTGCGCAAGTTTTAGTATGTGATGAATCTCCTGAAGCCTGTGGCCTATGCGGCGCCTGTATTCGTATTGAAAAACAACAGTCTGAAAGTTTAACTGTAATTAAACCTGATCCCGAATTGACAAGACCGGTGATCAAAGTTGAAAAAATCCGTGATCTCTTAGATTCATTATCGCTTTCATCAATGGGGAGCGCCCGCGTGGTTATTATTGATCAGGCGCAAACGATGAACCCTCAGGCATCCAATGCACTTTTAAAAACTTTGGAAGAGCCCAGCGAAAATATATTTTTTATTTTAATTACCAATGACGTACATCAATTTTTACCGACTATACGTTCACGCACCCAGGTGGTGCGCTTTACAGCTTTAACTTATGACGAAGTTAAAAAAATTAAGCCGGCTCTTCCAGATTGGACTTATCGCAGTTGCCGCGGACAAATCGACAGACTTGAATTATTATCTTCACCTGAAGGAAAAGCTCAGCGCGAAGAAGCCCTTACTTTTTTTGATCAATTCTGTTCTGACGAAAACTTTTTATTGGATAAAACCTGGAAAGATTCAGTTAAAGACCGCTCATGGGCTCAGTTCAGCATCAACTGCTGGTTGCAAATGAGCCGCGATGCCATCATTTTAAAAACTCAGGCGCAAAAATTTATTTTAAACACAGATCAGTCGGAACGACTGAAGCAACTTTACTCTTTATCGGCCAATAAACTCGGCTGGCTCTGTCAGCATTTAATTGCAGCGGAAAGAGACATCAACGCCAACGCAGATACTTCTTTAGTATTTGAGAACCTATGGATTCAATATGCTCGAGTGGATTGATGTGCACTGCCATTTAGACCGTTTAGAAGGCGGCTCTGAGTTGGCGCTCAAGCAGGCTATTGATGTCGGTGTCAGCCGCATCATCACCATCGGAACAGAACCTGCAGATTTACCAATCGTTATAGATTTAGCTGAAAAATTTTCGCCCCATGTTTTCTGTACAATAGGTGTTCACCCGCATGACGGTGTTAAGTACAATGATGAAGTAGGTGAGTTCTTAAGAAAGAATGCCTCTCATCCGAGAGTGGTGGCTATCGGTGAAATCGGCTTAGACTACTATTACAATCAATCCCCAAAAGAAGAGCAGATTTATGCTTTTCGTGAACAGCTTAAAATTGCTGCGGATACAGGTTTACCTGTTGAGATTCACACACGTGATGCTGAAGAAGACACCATTAAAATTTTAGAAGAGTTTAAAGGTCAAGTTAAAGGAATTATCCACTGCTTTACGGGTACAGGAAATCTGGCTCAGCAAGCTTTGGACTTAGGCTACAATATTTCGATTTCAGGAGTAGTGACTTTCAAAAATGCTGACGACTTAAGAAACACAGTTAAAAACATAGTTCCGTTGGACAGATTACACGTAGAAACCGATGCTCCGTTTTTAGCACCGGTGCCGATGCGCGGAAAATCTAACACGTCGGCTTATGTGGTGCATACAGCACAAGTTGTAGCAGATCTTAAAAATGTCAGCTTGCAAACTTTAAGTGAACAAACTAAAAAAAACGCAGAAAAATTATTTTTTAAATTAATTAAACAGAATTAACAGGAGAGTAAAATGTCTAAAGTAAAAGTTGGTATTAATGGTTTCGGTCGTATCGGTCGTATCTTTTTCCGCGCAGGTTTTGAAAAACTGGATATCGTAGGAATCAACTCATTAGACAGCGTTGAAGGTTTAGCGCATTTATTAAAATACGATTCTTCTCAAGGTATCTTTGAGGCTGACGTAACTTACGATGATAAAAATTTAATCATCAACGGTAAAAAAATTCCCGTTTCACAAACTAAAGATCCAGCTCAAATTCCTTGGAAAGCCTGGGGCGCTGAAATCGTTATGGAATGTACCGGCGCTTTAAAAGGTAAAGACGATTATCAAAAACACGTAACTGCAGGTGCAAAAAAAGTAATGGTATCAGCTCCGGCAGATGGCGTTGATTTAACAGTTGTTTACGGTATCAACCACACACAGTACGATGCCTCTAAGCACACATTTTTATCAAACGCTTCTTGTACAACAAACTGCTTAGCTCCCTTAGCTAAGGTTTTAAATGATGCTGTTGGTATTGAAAGCGGTACCATGATGACCATCCATTCGTACACCAACGATCAACGTATTTTAGATTCTTCACACAAAGATTTACGTCGCGCTAGAAGTGCGGCTGTTTCTATGATTCCTACAACTACCGGTGCGGCTAAAGCAGTTGGCTTAGTGTTACCTGAATTAAAAGGTAAAATTGACGGTATTTCAGTACGTGTGCCGACTCCAAACGTAAGTTTAGTGGATTTTACTTTCCAAGCTAAAAAAGAAACTTCAGTTTCAGCAATTAACGATGCTTTAAGAGAAGCCGCTAAAGGTTCTTTAAAAGGCGTATTAGCTGTTGAAGAAAAAGAATTAGTTAGCGTTGATTTTAACGGTAACCCTTATTCATCAATCGTCGATGCCAAAACAACAATGGTTGTTAACGGTAAAACAGTTAAAGTTTTATCTTGGTACGACAATGAATACGGTTTCTCAAGCCGTATGGTCGACATGGCTTTATACATGGCTTCTAAGTAATTTGAATTTTAACTGAGTTTGATTAAGGAATTTATATGTCATCAGGTTTAAAAGGTATTAAAACAGTTCGCGACTTTGAAATGGCGGGTAAAACCGTATTCTTACGTCTGGATTTAAACGTTCCTCTAGATGGCACCAAAATCACAGATGAAACTCGTATTACTGCCAGTTTGCCAACAATCAATTACTGTCTTGAAAAAGGTGCTAAATTAATTTTAGCCTCGCATTTGGGGCGCCCTAAATCAGCTAAGGATAAACAATTTTCATTAGAGCCTGTAGCTAAGCGTTTAACAGAGCTTCTTAGCCGTGACGTTGTTTTAATGGAAGAGCCGAGCTCTGAAGGTGTTAAACACATTCTTTATGGTAATATGAAAAACGAAATCATTTTATTAGAGAACTTACGTTTTGACGAAGGTGAAACTGAAAATAAAAATGATTTGGCTTTATACTGGGCTTCATATTCAGATATTTACATTAACGATGCGTTCGGTGCCAGCCACCGCGCTCACGCCAGCATTCATGCTTTCCCGGAAATCATGAAAAATAAAGGCATTGGTTTCTTAATCGAAAAAGAAATCAAAATGTTAGACAGCTTAACTGACAATCCAAAGCGTCCGTATATTGCCATCTTAGGCGGCGCTAAAATTTCGGATAAAATCGAAGTTATCGAAAAGTTAATCGACATCGTCGATGGTTTTGTTATCGGTGGAGCTATGGCTTACACATTTTTAAAAGCTAAAGGTGTGCCTGTAGGTAAATCTTTAGTTGAAGCGGACAAAGTAAAATACGCTAAAGAAATGATTCAGCGTATGGAAGCCCGTAACAAAACTATGTTGTTGCCGGTTGATCATATTGTTTCAACTGAGTTCGGCAATGTTGAAAATAAAAAAGTTACAACATCTGCGGTGATTGAAGATAACTACATGGGCTTAGATATAGGTCCACAAACTATTAAAAACTACACAGCGGCTTTATCTGAAGCGGCCACTGTTTTCTGGAATGGCCCAATGGGCGTATTTGAAAACAAGGCTTTCTGTGAAGGTACATTTGCAGTTGCCAAAGCATTAGCTGAATCAAAAGGTGTTAAAATCGTAGGCGGCGGCGATTCGGCTGCCGCAGCAGAAGCTTCTGGTTTTGCTGACAAAATGACTCATATTTCAACTGGCGGTGGGGCGAGCCTTGAGTACTTACAAGGTGAAAAACTTCCAGGTCTTGAAATTTTAAGACCTCGCAAACAATCAGAAGTGATGCCGTAATGTCTAAAAAAATATTTGCCGCCAACTGGAAGCTGAACAAAACGCCTGAAGAAGCGCGCGAGTTTGTTATTAAATTTAAAAACGATGTTTTTAAAACGCCAGATTTTTTTAAGGGTAAAGAAGTTATTTTATTTCCTTCAGCCTTTTCATTAGAAGCGGTTTCTTCACTTTGTGCAGGAACGGCAATAGGTTTTGGTCCGCAAAATATTCATTCTGAAAAATCAGGAGCATTCACTGGTGAAAACTCAGCCGAAGTAGCTCAATCTATGAAAGCTCAGTATGCACTTGTGGGCCACAGTGAAAGACGCGAAATCTTTAAAGAGCAAGATGAGCTACTTGATAAAAAAAATGCTCTCTTGCAAGTTTTAGGATTAAACCCGGTATTTTGTATAGGTGAAAGCTTAGCTCAACGAGAAGCAGGCAAAACTTTAGAAATTTGCTTCGCGCAAATGGACAAAGGCTTGAAAAGCTTCGACAAATCCCAACGTTTAATTTTAGCTTACGAACCAGTTTGGGCTATTGGTACTGGCAAGGTGGCAACACCAGAACAAGTGGCCGAAGTTCACCGTGAATTACATCAATACTTAACTAAAAACGCCTTTAAAAACTTTCAAATTCTGTACGGTGGTAGCGTTAAGCCTGAAAACTCTAAAGAACTCTTAGCCATCCCTCATGTTGATGGGTTTTTGATCGGTGGAGCGGCTTTACAAGTTGAATCTTTTATTAAGATTTGTACAATATAAGTATGAAAGTCACTCTACAAGACATCAAAGATGCCCAGCAGACCGTTAAAAATTTAATTATTCATACTCCCTGTGATATTTCCAGCTCTTGCACAAAACTAATGGGTGCTGACATTTACCTAAAACTTGAAAACAACCAACGTACCGGCAGTTTTAAAATGCGAGGAGCTGCTAATAAAATTGCTTCTTTAACTGAAGCGGAAAAAGCAAAAGGCGTTATTGCCTGTTCTGCCGGAAATCATGCTCAAGGCGTGGCTTTAAGTGCTAGTTTGAATAACGTGAAATCTGTGATTGTTATGCCTGAAACGGCTCCACTTACTAAAATAGAAGCCACTCAAAATTACGGAGCTCAGGTTATCTTAAAAGGTCAGTCTTTTGATGAAGCTAAAGAGTACGCCTACCAACTGGCAAAAGAAAAATCCTATGTATTTGTTCACCCCTATGAAGACGAAAAAGTAATTGCAGGACAGGGAACCATAGGTCTTGAAGTGTTCGAGCAAATTCCTCAATTAGACCAAATTATTGTACCTATTGGTGGTGGTGGGCTCATCAGTGGTATTGCCATAGCTCTTAAATCACTGAATCCTAAAATTAAGGTTATAGGTGTTCAAACTCAGGTTGTGGATACTATGTTTCAACTTTTTAAAAACCATCAGTATACCGAGCCGAATTATTCGGTGGCCACTATAGCGGATGGTATTGCCATCAAAGCTCCAAGTAAGGAAATGTACTCTGATTTTATTTCTAAGTATGTAGACGATATTGTTACTGTAAGTGAAGGTGAAATTGCTGAGGCCATCGTGTTTTTACTTGAACGTGCTAAAACTGTAGCCGAAGGCGCCGGAGCCGCAGCTCTAGCCGCCGTATTATCGGGTAAGGTTAAGCTTCTGAAAAAAAATTGCGTGATGGTTTGTGGTGGCAATATAGATCTTAATATTGTTTCTCAGGTTATTCAGCGCGGTCAGATCCAGCGTGGACGCTTAAGCGAAATGTCGGTTATTGTGCCGGATATTCCCGGGAGCTTAAGCCAGCTTACTAAGATTTTAGCTGAGCATAAGGCTAATATTCTGGAAGTGCATCACGACCGGGTAAAAAGCGGTTTAAATCTGAAAGAAACCAAGATCGACTTCGTAATCGAAACTACAAGCCTTGAGCACATCGAAAAAATCCGCCAAGCTCTCAAAAACTGGGGCGCAAAAGTTCAATAGCTGTAGTTATTACTGTCAAAAATACTAACAGTCGAAGAGTCTGGTTATTTAGTCTAAATTAGGCTTATGAAAAACATTATTATTATGCTTTTAGCGAGTCTTACTTTTTCTTTTGCTTTTGCAGGAGTTTTCTTAGAACCAATTGATGAAGCTCAAAAAATTTACCGCGGTCGTGCTCCCAAAACTACTGAAATCAAAAAATTAGTTAAAAAGGGTATTACCACGGTTATCATTTTTAAAAACCAGACTAAAAATGAAGTCGATTTGGAAATCGAACAATTAACAGCTGCAGGTATTGATCCTGCCAAAATTCATAATATTCCTTTTTTATGGAAAGATATCGAATCAGAAAAATTGGCCTGTGAGCAAGTAATAGAAGCATTAAGTATCATGCAAAAAGTTTCTCAGTCTGAAGATGACAAAGTTTTATTCCATTGCACTGTGGGTGAGGACCGCACCAGTTTGTTGGCCGGTTTAATGAGTCAGCTTTTAAATCAGGACGATACAGCTTCTAGCTTTATTAATCACATGTGCACTAAAGGTTATGCTGGTGGAAACTTAAATAAGCCTAAGCATGTAAGCCAAGCCGTTGATAAGTATTTAACGCCGCTATTTTATAAAATTTCACGCTTAATAGAACAGGGAAGTCTTAACGTAGAAAGCCTAAGCAAAAGAGTTTGCCGCAATATCGAAAACCTAGATATTGATGGTGTTGTTAAAACCTGCGAGCAAGTAGATAGCTCGCAATAATTAGCCCCAGATAATCTCAATACGGTCATTTTTTTTAAGTTCAACAGAGCCACGCTGTAAAAGCTGGTCGTTGAGTTTAAACTGGTTATTTAATTTATCAGAGTAGTAATTGTTTTTAATATTAAGTTTTAACGGATTGTCTGTGCACACGCTGAATATGATGTGATGGCTACTGTCAGTCTTCTTCATGGCAGTCATTTTAATTAAATTCTTACAGATCAGCTGTTCAAAGTTTTGTAAACTGACCTGAGTGGCTGAAATCAGATTGTTGGCGTGCAGAGTTTCGCCGTAAACTTCAAAATTAAGAAAATTGGCATAATCAAATGTATTTTGGCCTTTGCGGTTGTGCGCATTTAGCTGAGTCATATTGTGTTCGCATACTTGTGAGCAAATAGTTTGCAGCTCATAGTTATATAAACCGGCAGGATGAGGTTTTGAAACAATAGATCTTGGCGGAAGAATAACTTTAATTTTGTCTAAAACCGCTTGAGTTAAGTAATCGCCGATCTGGAAGAACTCACTGATTTTTTTAATTAGAGCGCTCTCAATAACGTGTGACGACGTATGAATGTCAGTAGCTAAATTGGTATTGGTAAAGTCTAAAGTAATTAATTTTAAATTCTGTTTTTCTTCAGCACTGAATTTAAGTTTAATAGTTTGAGTGCTATTTAGCTTGAAGTACGCTTCTGCTGTGCCGTGAGCCTTATTGTTAAACTGAGTATTAAACACTTCATTAGAAGCCTTAAGCCAGATTTGCTGACTTTTAGAATTAGCCAAATCTTCAATTAAACTCACAAGATGCATCAGGCGGTCTACAGTATATTTTTGATACTCAAAAAATGCTTCCAGTTCATCTGCATTTTTATTGGCGCTGATCATAGCCTGCCAAACAAATTCATTTTTACGGCCTTGATCGAACAGTGGGGTTGGTGGAATTTTAAAATCAATAAAATGATAATCTTCATCCCAGATTAGAAATAAATTCGGATTCAGGCAGGTAATAAAAACAATTTTTGAATATTGATAGCCGCCATTTTCAGGGTCATTTAAAATAAATAAATCCTGCGGTTTGGGGTTTAGGTATTTTTTTACAATCTGGAAGGCTACTAAGCGGGTAGTGGTCAAAAGCTCAAAAGAGTTATCTTTTGAATAGAGTAACGCACCATCAGCGTTAACCAGCGAGCACGATTTAAAATTTTTAAGCAATATCTTTAAATGCGACTGGTAGTTTAAAAAATTCATAAAGCACCTTCGCTTGCAGCAACTTTTAGAATTTCCTGCGGCCATGAAAACTCAAGGCGTTGTAATCCTGCTTTGGGTACAAATACATCAGCCATAGGGCCAAACACCACAGGTTGAGAAGCTTCACTATAAAATAAAATTTCGTTATAGATTGAATCCAGAATATTAGTTTTAAGATCTTTAATCTGAGTGCTTAAAGCGGGATTTTTTTGCCCTTTTTCTAAAACTGAAAACATGTTTGAAATTTTTTGTCTTAAATTATCCTGAGATAGTTGCGAAAACAGATTTTGCGATAAAGAATTTTCAGCCATTTCGTTAAAAAATAAATCTAGCATTAAAGGTTTGATGGCTCGGCCGGCAACAACAGGGCCCGGTTCTAGCTGAAGTGATCCACTTTCAACCTGCAAAATTGAAAGATGATTTAATTTAACCTCTGAAAAAGGATGTATAAATAAGTCGTAATAGTGACTGTGCTCAACAGGGATACTTCCCCATGGGCTTTGCCAGTTATTACCTTTGTGCTGCTGAATAAATTTTAAAGATTCGATATCAAAGTAAGCGCCTTGTTCATATTTATTAGTTTTAATGAATTTAGCTAAAAAGTTATTAGTGCTGTTGAACAATTCACAATTTTCAAATTGAGTTTTAAAACCTTTAGGTGAGTAAAAACTAACTTCGGTTTTTTCGCCAAAGGCTTCTTTTAACTCGGTTACGATTTCTTCTTTGGTGCCTTCGCTTCCGGCGTTCAGCAAAGTTTTGCGTAATTCGCTTTGATTGTTGGCGCTGATGCAGGTAAAAATTTTAAGTCCGGCACTTGTAAAAAAGTTATGTAGTACGGTCATCTGTGCAGAAGTGATGTGTTCTTCAGGAATAGAAATCACAACTTTATTAAGATCCGGATTAATTTTTTTAATTCTTTCTAATTCTGATGCTAAATGGCTTTCTTCAAATTGATTTTTATCTAAAGAAATAATGAGCTGCGAAGCGGCCAGGGATAAACATTTTGAATCGTTCAGATTATAAGAATTTTCAAAACCTTTTAAAATAACCTGTGAAATGCTACCGCCTAAACGGAACTGCTTTAATCGGTCAAAATATTTAGTCACTACAAAAACATGAGCGTCATTGTAATCAGGAAAATGCTCCTGATATTTGATTTTAACCTGAGTCAAAAGATTTTTAAGTGAAACTTGTGGCAGAAAAATCGACTTTTCAAACAATGAAGCGGGATTATTTTTTTGAGAAATATCAAATAAGCCAATTGTGGCATAAGATTCGCCTAGATACAGTGCAACAGCCGGTTTGGACGTCATTTTAATATTAACTCACGCTTTCTTTTGTTGTAATCGGTATGTTATGAATTTGCGTGAAAAGGGTCAACCATGAAAGTATCGGCTGAAATATTAAACTTAATTCCATATAAACCGGGCAAGCCTATTTCTGAAACTCAAAGGGAGTATGGTTTAACTGAAGTTATTAAATTAGCTAGTAATGAAAACCCTTTAGGACCTAGTCCTAAGGCTATTGCGGCTATTCATAAATACTTAGATCATCAGCATCGCTATCCAGATCCATCAGGATATGAGCTGGTGCAAAAAATATCAGAAAAATGGAACGTACCTGCAACTCAAGTCGGGTTAGGCAATGGTTCTAATGAAATTATCGATTTATTGATTCGCATTTTTTGTGAGCCGGGCGACTCCATATTAACCTCTGAAGCGGCTTTCGTGGCCTATCAGGTTTGTGCACAGGCGGCGCGCGTGCGCGTGCGTACCACACCTCTACGTCACAACGATTTAACTATAGACTTAAAGGCCATCGCAGATCACTTTTTTCATAATCCTACTGCTAAAATAAAAATGATTTTTATTCCAAATCCCAACAATCCTACCGGTACACTTGTGGGTGTGCAGGAACTTGATGAATTTTTAATTCGGTTAGGAAACCGCGACGATGTATTGCTGGTATTTGACGAAGCCTATACGGAATATGTGCGCGATAAAAAATTCAATGAAGCGGCCAAGTTTTACAAAAATTACTCCAATGTTTTAGTGCTGAAAACTTTTTCAAAAGTTTACGGCATGGCGGGCTTCAGATTAGGAGCACTTTTAGCGCCCGAGTATGTTCTCGAATATTATAACCGTGTACGTAATCCATTTAATGTAAACGATCTCGCTCAGGTCGCTGGAGTAGCTGCGCTTGAAGACAAAAGCTATGTTGAGCAATCTCAAAAAGTTGTTTGGGAAGGTTTAGATTATTTCTATAAAGAATTAAAGCGTTTGAATTTGCACTATTACCCATCAGAAGCCAATTTTGTGCTATTCGACACCAAACGCAATTCAGAACATGTTCATGTTAATCTGCTTAAAAAAGGTCTTATTCTCCGTCCTGTTCAAAACTATGGCTTTAAAACCTTAATGCGCATGACTGTTGGGCAAATGGACGAAAATAAAAAAGCGATAGTGGCCATCGAAAAAATGCTGACTGAGGTTTCAGAAATCGGGTAGGCTTTCCAGCATTAGGGATAATTATGGGATTTGTGATCACAATAGATGGGCCAGCAGCCTCAGGAAAATCTTCGGTCAGTCGCGGACTAGCTAAGTTATTTTCAATTCCGTGGGTTTCGACGGGTGCTTTCTATCGTGGTTTAGCTTATGTAGCAATTCAAACAAACGTTAATCTTGAAGATAAAGAAGCTTTAACTGAACTGGCCATGTCCAATGTTTGGAAAGTAGTGATGGCTCAGGAAAAAACTCAGGTTTGGTTTAAAGATCAGGATGTAACCGATTTTATTTTCAAAGAAGACGTCGGAAACGTAGCAAGTAAAATCAGTCATTATCCCGAAGTTCGTTCTTCATTACTGGATCATCAGCGCCAATGTGCCTTCATGGAGCGTGGTTTAGTAGCCGAAGGCCGCGATTGTGGTACCGTAGTATTTCCGCAAGCCGAAGTAAAAGTTTACTTAACAGCCTCTTCAGAACACCGTGCTCAAAGACGTGCTCAGGAGTTGGGCTTAGACCAAAAAGAATTAGCTGTTCAGCAAAAGCAGCGTGATGAGCAAGATTCAACCCGCAAGGTGGCGCCATTACAGGTTCCAAAAGATGCACTTGTTGTTGATACGACGCAGATGTCGTTAAACGATGCGATTGACCAGATTTATCAATTTGCAAAAGAAAAAATTGGATAACTCTCTACAAACTTGCAGTACTAAGTATACGTCATTATTCATCTATAAATTGCCATTTACTCTAGTGCTAATCAGCTTTGTCGTTGCGCTATTTAAGCCTGAACTTTTTTTAATTAATCAGGATCAGTATGATATCATTTCTAACCTTGTGTTTTTTAATCAAGCACATGTTCTGCTGACATTTTTTCTGCTTTTTTCAGTGGATCATTACTCCGAATGGCGAAAGTCTTACAGGGCTCTTAATTTAAATTTTAATAAAATAATGGCTGTGTTTTTAATTGGTTCATTTGCTATTTATGAATTGTTTTATTTTGATTTTCTGGGAATTGGTCGCCGAGAAAGCATGAAGCTTTATTTAGTGCTTTATGCCATCATAGGCACGTATCACTTTATGTTTCAGTCTTACGGATTTTCAGTTTTCATCTCAAGAGGCAGTGGAGATACTTCTGAAACTGTGCTGACGCAGCTCAAAACCGAGCGATTTTATTTGAAACTGCTTTTCCTTTTAACTTTGGCAACTATTGTTACGGTCATGTATCAGGCCAATATACGACCATTTTATTTTGTCGTGTGTGCGGTGATTTTTGTTTTAGCTGCATTCTGCTTAGTTATGATTTATAAATCAATTAAGTCACTGCCAGAACATCTTAAAACTAAAAAAAATATTTTTGCATTCCGCTATTTGCTGAACCCTGTGAAGGTGTTTTCTCCGTGGATCGGGCTGTCCGCAGTTATTATTCACACATGGGAATACATTTATTTTATTCACCACAGTTTGGGTTCTGAAAACAAAAAAAGCAGGCTTTCAAAGGCTCAATTTTTAATTTTTTTAGGTGCGCAATTGGCTTTTGCAGTACTTATTTTGTTTACCAATTCTCGCGATCTAAAAGTTGCATTTAACTTGGGTGATAGCTTGTTACTGAACATCATGCAGGGCAGTTTGAATGCGGTTATATTAACGCATTTTTTTGTGGATGGTTTAGCGTACTCTTCAAAGCACAATTCTTTGAGTCACAGACTTTTAAAATATACACGGGTTTCGAAAGATATTTATTCAGCTGGCGGCTGAAATGCTTAGAAATGGCCATTTTCGGTCCTGAAAAATGAATTTTGAAGTGCAAATTACGTCACTTTTCCAAGACAAATGATAAGCTCAAATATTAGGCAAACCATACCTAAAACTCTCTGATTGACCGAGGCCTCAAAACCCCCTAGAACTACGTGTTCAGCCTTAGAGTTCCAAGAGGACCCTTTGCGCAGGAGGAAAAAAGAAAGACGCATGAACAAAACATTAAGCAAGAGCCAAAAAGAAAAACAATCGGTGTTAGCACTTCTGGATGCAGAGGACGCTAAGATCCCAGCAAATCCTGGTTTGAACAATCAAGCTTCAGGTGGAGAGTTTGAAAAACTTTTCTCAGCTTCTACAAAAGAACAAGACTTCAGAGTAGGTGACGTTGTTACCGGTACTGTTGTTGAAGTTCAATCAGACTATGTCCTAGTAGACATTAACTACAAATCTGAAGGTCTGATTCCAATTAATGAATTCCGTATAGTAGATGGAGTTCGCCAAGTTAAAGCCGGAGACCAAGTTGAGGTTTTAATTGACCGTATCGAAAACGATAACGGTATGATCGCATTATCTAAAGATAAAGCTGACATGTTACGTGCATGGACAGATATTTCTAAAGCTGCTGAAAATGAAGAAATCATTGAAGGTACTGTTGTTGCCAAAGTTAAGGGCGGCCTTTCAGTTGATATCGGCGTTAAAGCATTCTTACCTGGTTCACAAATCGATTTACGCCCAGTGCGCAATATGGATGTTTACTTAGGTAAAAAATATAAATTCAAAGTTATTAAATTCAATAAAAAACGCGGTAACATCGTATTATCACGTCGTGCAATTCTTGAAGAAGAACGCGATAGTTTGAAAGCTCAAACGGCTGATACAATGAAAGAGGGAGCTACAGTAGTAGGTCTCGTTAAAAACGTAACTGATTACGGTGCTTTCATTGATTTAGGTGGTTTAGATGGTTTATTACACATCACAGACATGAGCTGGGGCCGTGTAAAACATCCTTCTGAATTAATCAACGTTGGTGATGAAATCACAGTTAAAATCTTAAAATACGACACTGAAAAAGAACGCGTATCTTTAGGTTTAAAACAATTAACTGAAGATCCATGGGCAGCTATCAAAGCTAACTATACAATCGGCGCAAAAGTAAAAGGCAAAGTAGTATCTGTTGCTGAATACGGTGCGTTTGTTGAATTAGGTGACGGTGTTGAAGGCTTAATCCACGTTTCTGAAATGTCTTGGACTAAACGTGTAAAACACGCCAACCAAATCGTGCAAGTGGGCGACGAGGCTGAAGTTCAAGTATTAGAAATCGACATGGAAAACCGTCGTATCAGTTTAGGTATGAAACAACTTCAAGCTAATCCTTGGGTTGAAATGAAAGAATCTTACCAGCCGGGTACTATCATTGAAGGTGAAGTGAAATCAGTAACTGATTTCGGTATCTTCGTTGGTATCGAAGAAGGTATTGATGGATTAGTTCATATTTCTGACTTCTCTTGGACAAAACGTGTAAATCACCCTTCTGAAATGTTCGCTAAAGGACAAAAAATTAGAGCGGTTGTATTAGGCGTGGATTCTGAGAACGAAAGATTCTCTTTAGGTGTTAAACAACTTGAAGGCGATCCTTGGTCTCAAATCGAAGGTAAATACGGCATTGGCACTCAACACGACGTTAAAATCACTAAAACAACAGATTTTGGTGCTTTCGTTGAGTTAGCGGCTGATATCGAAGGTCTGATCCACATTTCTGAGTTAACAACTGACAAAATTGCTTCAGTTGAAGACTTTGCAAAAGTAGGCCAAACAATTAAAGCTGAAGTTATCACTATTGACAAAGATGCCCGTAAAATCGGTTTATCTTCTAAATTAGTTAAACTTCGTGAAACTAAAGCAGATGTTGACGATTACGTTAAAAAAGCAACGGCTACATCAAAAACAAGCTTTGGTGATATGTTCGGTGATCAGTTAAAAAACTTAAAAACTGACAAAAACTAGTTTGCCCAGGGCGTAGTTCGCTACGCACCCAGACAAATTCAGTGAAAAAGGGAACCTATAAGGTTCCCTTTTTTTATTTTTATTTTATGATTAAGAGATCAGTTTTATTAGCAGTTTTATTTAAAAGGGATTTTTATGAAACCATGGTCTTTCCGTAAAAAATTTGTAGTTGGTCTAGTCGTTGTGTTTGGCGCTTTCTTTGTTTACCGCGCAGTTCATTCTTATATCGAAGATGAAAGTAACCGTATCAGCAATAATGAAATTCTCCATTTAGAAATAAATGGCGTTATCATGAACGGTAAAAAATTTCTGGGTCAGTTAAAAAAATACGTTAAAGATGATTCTGTAAAAGCTATCGTTATTGATATCAACTCTCCGGGCGGAGCAGTTGGCCCCTCACAGGAAATTTATTACGAAATTATGCGTGCCAAGCAAGAAACCAAGAAGCCGGTTGTGTGTGTGAGCACTGGTCTAATGGCAAGTGGTGGTTACTACTCAGCCTTAGCTTGCGACAAAATCGTAGTTGCCCCGGGAGCGATGATAGGTTCTATAGGCGTAATTATGGAATTTGCTAACTTAGAAAAATTGTATGATTGGGCTAAAATCCAACGTTACACGATTACATCAGGAAAATTCAAAGATTCAGGCTCTGAGTACCGGCCAATGAGAGACGATGAGAGAGCACTGTTTCAGGACATGATCAACGAAGTGTACGAGCAGTTCCGTAGCACAGTTGCCAGCGCAAGAAATTTAAAGCTGGATGTAGTAAGTCAGTATGCAGATGGTCGTGTAATGACAGGTGCAAAAGCGGTTGAGCTTAAATTTGCCGATGCGGTCGGAACATTTGAAGACGCAACTAAAATGGCAGCTCGTATGGCTAAATTAGGTGACGATTATAAAATGTTTAAACCAAAAAAGCCTAAAATGGATTTTTTTGATTTATTGACCATGAATGAAGAAGAAGATGATCTAAACTCACTTTCTGAAGTGACAGCAATTTTGGGAAATAAAGTTACAGCTTCCTCTGTAGCCGGTGAAGTAGCTCATAAGTTTCTTAAAACAAAATATATGAATCAGCCGATGTACCTAATGCCGGGATATTGGGAGTAGAATTGGCAAAAGCTAAGAAGAAGACCAAAAAATCATCCAACACTAAAGCTGTCAAAGCCGATTGGCCTCAGAAGCGCAATTTATTTTTCCGACCTGAGCGTATGAAGTATGTGCGTAAGCTGATTAAAAATGACGGATGTGTTTTTTGTATTTCTTCAAAGAAAGATATTTCATTTGAAAGTTTGTGTGTTTACAAATCAAAACACTCACAAATTATTTTAAATAAATATCCTTACAATAACGGTCATTTGTTGGTGTTGCCATTAGCTCACGTTGGAGACCTATTAACTTTAAGCCCTGAGCGCTACGAAGATCTGCATAAAACGCTGAGACTGGCTGTGCAAGCAGTACAAAGTGTTTATGAGCCCAATGGTTTTAATATCGGGATGAATCACGGAGCAACAAGCGGCGCCGGCATTCCGGATCATTTACATTACCATATAGTTCCGCGCTGGAGCGGAGATTTGAATTTTTTCCCGCTTATTGCAGAAACTAAAGTGGTGATCGAAAGTTTAGAACAAAGTTACGAGAAATTTTCCGAATACTTTAAAAAAGTAAAGGTTGGCTGATGAACCAAATACAGATGGCTCCGTTAACTGCGGTGGTAAAAAGATTAATTATTATTACATTGGTAATATGGGCTGTCGGTCAGATAATTCTTGAGAGATTTTTAAAAGTTAACTTCAGTACCTGGTTCATTCTACATCCGGATCAAGTTATCGAAAATTTTCGTCTATGGCAGACTGTTACTTATATGTTTTTTCATGCGGCCGATCAACCATCGCACATTTTATTTAATGGTTTAATGTTGTGGTTATTTGGTTCTGAACTTGAAAAGCACTGGGGTTCTAAATTTTTTACAATTTATTATTTTGTGTGTGGGGTGGGGGCGGCACTTATTTACTCTTTGGGAATGGCTCTTTACGTAGCCTTGGGCGGAAATGCAATTATGCTGGAAATTCCAGTTCTTGGGGCCTCTGGAGCCTTATTCGGTTTTTTAACTGCCTATGGTATTGTGTTCTCTGAAAGAGTTATCTATTTTATGGGCTTATTCCCGATGAAGGCCAAATACTTTGCTATGATAGCCGCAGCGCTGGATTTTTCATCATTACTCACCTCGGGTAAATCAGGCGGGGAAGTGGCTTATTTGTGTCATCTGGGCGGAGCGGCTGTTGGCTTTATATTCTTATGGGGAAATACACGCTGGAAGTTGAGTCAGACTAAATCCCGTTTAAACAAAAAAACAGGCTCTTTAAGGCTGGTTGTGGACAACGAAAAGCTTAAGAAAGACGATAATCCTAAATACTGGAATTGATTTTAATCCGATTTGATTATATAAAATTGAGCTTGCTGGTAAAAATGCCACAAAAAATGACCAAAAAAGAGGTAATTTATGTCTTTAAACAAAGCGCTAGAAGATCTGAAATTCGACAAAAGATTAGTAGATTTAAACGTTAAAATGGGCCGTGTTACTAAAGAACAAATTGAACAAAACACAAAAAGCTTACCTGATTTAGAATCTCAATGTGAAAAATTAGATTTAGAAAAAGAAGATCAAGAGTAATTTTTTATAATTAGTTTTATTTTTTAAAGGGCGAAAACTTCGCCCTTTTCTTTTTTTGGCTGTTTAGACAAACCTATTTAGTGCGCTCCACCAACAAAGTTAATGCTGAAAGATGTAAGTGTTCCCGTTGTAGACGCTTTTGCATCAACTACTTTTAATGTCCAATTGCCCACAGTACTTTCCTGATAAAAAGCATTTGTTAAAAATGTTTCAGTGGTAAAGTTGGCAATGCCGGTAAGTGAGTTTCTTGCGTTAATTAAAATACTTTTTGTTCCACTCGGTGATGTTAACTCAAGAGCCAGTTCAGAAATGTCTGCATGAGTGGCTTGCACACGTATCTGTACAGCTTCGACAGTTAAGTTTGTGCTCACATTAATTGTGCTAGTAACGCCTGTAGCGCTGAAATCGGGAATAGCTGAGCTTAAGCCCGTGTTGGCATCTGCCCAGTTGGTTTCTGTATAGGTGCCGAGATCTACCGGGTTAGTGATAAAATCTTTTGCCATGGCAACCGCTGCATCTACATTAATTCGGCCAAAGCCAAACCAATTCTGGAATTTATAGCCGGCTGCATTTGTTATCCATTTTTGTTCCCAAACATAAGAAGTTGGCATTGTGTATTGAGGATGTGTAATGGAACCTGTGCTGTAATTGCTGACCGTAGCTGTTTTAGCTAAAATATATTTTACCTGTCTCCAGTTTAGGTTGGGATTAGCTTCCAGCATAAGGGCTATTGAGCCAGAGGCCACGGGCGCCGCTGAAGATGTTCCGTTAAATGTTGAAGTGTAATTACAATTGGTATTTTCAGCTGAGGCACCTTTTTCAAAAGACTCTGTAGCCGAAGATTTTGCATAACCAACTGTACAACCTGTGCGATCAGTTGTGATCATAGCTGGAGAGTCGTATCCGTACTCACCGCCGAATGTAGAGATCCATAGGTTAGAGCCAGGAGATGAGTAGCTCGAGCTATCGCCACTGGCGCTGAGTGCCCCCACAACTATAAAGTAAGGCATTGTGTTGTCGCCGTCGAAGTTGGAGTTACCTAAGCAGTAAGAGCTTGTGGTGCCGTTACAAAGAACTGCGTAATCATTCCCAGAGGACTTAACAAAGATGGTTCCTTTGCCGCTGCGTTTAGTTGCAATTAAACTTTTAACCTGTGCAAGATAACTCGTGTCTACATCGGCAGGAGAATTTTGGGTTGTACCCCAGCTCATATTAGAAATATCAAAATCTCCCGTGGCCTGATCCAGATATTTAGCTGTGCTGATTGTAATCGAATCTGAAAGAAAATTAGCAATAGTTAAGTGGGCTTTTGGTGCTACGCCGCTTGAGCCGAATTTATTTCCACCCACTGCTGCAGCAAGTCCTGCAACACCGGTTCCGTGATTATCGGTTGATGCGATCGGAGGTGATTTGATCGCGGTAAAGGGGCTAGCCAGCGCATAATTTTTTGAGCTGTTCAAGTAAGGAAAATTGGCATTTAAGTCTTCATGGGTATCATCTAAACCATCATCGGATATTTGAATCCAGACGTTGCGTCCATAAACCTTTTGAGTCCAAGCCGTAATTAAGTTGAGATCATTGCCGGTTACGGCAGCATCTTCTGCAAAAACTTTTTGCCCGGTGTTTTGAATGTGCCAAGCATATTTAATTAAAGGGTCATTAGCACCACTCGAAAGAGAGGCGGATTCAAACTTAGAAACACTACAGCTGCAAATCAAACTGATTACAGCCAGATTCAAAAAATTATATTTGAATAAAAGTGCTAACTTAGTTTTTATTATAGCTCCTGTCGATGACTTCAAGCTCAACGTTAAAAATGTAGTCTTGAGCTTTCAAGTTTTCAAAAAGAGCCTCTAGATTAAAAACTTTTGATTGGCTTTTTACGAAGTAAGTCTGGATAGACTCAAATTCATCAGATATTTCGGCCTGCATGTTTTTAAGATCTTCTTGGAGTTGGGCTTTGTTATTTGTTTGAACTTTTACGATACCCGTTAAAATTCCGGGCTTCTTGAGGCGTTCGTCGAACACAGCTACAGGCTTTGAATTATCAAATGCAGTCAAATCTGTTTCTTCAGATGATTCAACTACAGCCAAGTTGCTGACTTGTGCAAGAACTGCATTTCGATCTGCAAGATCACTGTTTTTTATTACCTGTGTATTAATCCATAATTTCCATTTTGTATTTTGCAACAAAGCATGGTTGCTTACTGAAACGCCGGTTGTGTTTTGTGCGGGTTTTCTGTGGCTGGCTGCATGGCCAGCAGCTTTGTTAAATTTTACAGAAGGGTTGAATCCATCATTAGCAGTGCGATCTATCGCAGCACTTGATTCCTCTGTTTTATCTGACGCTAAATTTCTGTTAAACTCATGTGTAACGGGCTGTGCGTTCACTTTTTTTTCAGAAGAAACAGTAGCTTCTTTTATTTTGGTATTACTTTTTGCAGTCGGGTCGTTCTCATATTTATAGTAAGTTATGCATATTAAAAAAATGCCGAATACGATAATCCAATTTTCTGAAAAATGTTTATTTGATTCCATCGGTTCCCTTTTGTTAATTCTAACTATTACTTATCTGCATCTACAGAGGTAAATTAAAGTCTAGAACCTCAGTTTGGAAACAATGTGGAAACGATATGAAAAGCTCTTAAAGTGGATGCGACAAAGGTCGAAGTATGGAGTGTATTATTTTGGGATAAATAGAATTCTAAAGTACAGAAATGGCTACAGTGGAGCCCAGTCTTCACGTTGAATTTTAAGGGTATTGCCCTCTTTAAGAACGTAAAGAGTTTTAATGCCGATATCTTTGTGTTGGTCGGACTCATAACTTTGAACAAACTGAACGATGTATTGTTTACGAGTTTGCAGAATATTTGGCTCAGACACAGAAACTTTCACATAGCTGTAACGATCTTTAAGTTTTTGCTTATGTGCTAACCACGTTTTTTTGTTGAACGGAGGTGAAGAAAAACGGTCCGAATAATTTTGGATATAAGAGTCTAAATCCTGTTTTTCCCAGGTGCTACGCCACTGATCAAACCAGTTCATGGCATATTGCTTTTCTTTTTCGTATTCGGTTTTTGATACCCAGTTAACTTCGCTATCAATAACCAAGAAAGTTTTATTGAGTAGGATCGAGGGCTGTATATTTTTTATGTCATCATTTCTTAAAACTACGCAGCCGCGTGAACCGCGAGTAAGAGGAACTTTATCTGGTACAGAGTGTAACCAGATTCCTGAGCCGGTTTTATTTTCATACTTATCAAAATAGTTTGGATAGTTAGTGGTAAAAGCCATAGATCCGTAGGTTTCAAATGGAATTTCAGGGGGCATTTTCTTTTCCAGTAGAATGTAGATACCTTCAGGTGTGCGACGGTCATCACGTTTCTTTTTTTCGCCGCTTTTTTTACCAATGTCGATAGTGTATTGAACTTTGGGCATACCCTTGGAAAGGCTATCTGAATCCATTAAGCTCAATTGACGTTTAGCTTTGTCAGCCAGTAGGGCATTGGTGGAAATTCTTTCATCGCGTGACAAATTTATGATCTGAATAGGGAACATAACTTCGTCTTGAGCTTGTTGTGTAAAGCCAGTAGCGGCAGCTGCAAGAATCAAAAAAAATGATAAAAAGTTAGACAAAAAACTCATCATATCCGGTCTAAATAAAGTAATAGTTGTAAGGTGATTTGTACATTGAATTTCGCTCATGAAGCTCTTTTTATAAATGTTGATTAAGCCTGTATTAATTTGAGATTTGTCGGTATTGCACTAAAGGCCAGTTCAGGAAGCTCCGATTATTTAAATATGAATGAAATACTAAAAAAACTAGTGGTGGCAGTATTGGTAACTCTCAATGTGGCTGTGTTGGGTTTGGGCTCTTATTGGGTGTATATTTCGACTATAGGTTATGATTACCCAAAGGTCACTGAGTCTAGCCTAAGAGAGCCTGCCAGTTTGAAAGACAAATTTGATCAAGCGCCGATGATTTATACAATGGATAAATTCGTAGTGAACTTGTCAGGCATGCCTAAAAGAACAATTCGTTTGCAAGTGAACTTGGACATGATCAGTCCGGTAGCATTTCAAGAAATTATGGATTTTGATAACCGTGCAAAGGCCCGTGATAAAATCGTCAGAATTCTTAATGAAAAAACTTTTGATGATTTAGAAACAATTCAGGGTAAGCTTTTCTTGAAAGACAAAATTGTAGCTGAGGTTAATCAGGTTTTAGATAAGGGTCTTGTAAAAGACGTTTACTTTACCGACTTCGTAATGAATTAGAATTTACTTAATTATGACTACGAAAAAAGGCTTCTTTTACAAGCCTTTTTTCTTTTTTTGGTAAACTTTTAAACCTATATAAATCAATGCGGCTAATAAAAATAACAGACCGCCAAGCACCATTTCATTCTTAAAAATACTTTTCTTATTGGAAGAAGTGCCCTCATCGGCGGCAAGAAGATCAGACGGCATGGCTTGCCCAATACCAGCACCAAGAGTGTCGCCGGCTCCAGCTAACGGGCCCAAATCAGGGCGCGACATTAAATCTTTTGTAGCAATAACTCGTAAAGAACGAATTGTTTTGTCAAAATTAGGGCTGTGCTTTGCGTAAAGTTTATTGTGGGCACTGAAAGTAACAAGAATAGCAATTTGATCTTTGATTGTTGCTAAGTAACGTGTGAAGTAACTTTGTACTTCGCTATCTCCATGAAGCCCATCAAGCCAAGGTTGTTCATTAATTTTAAGTCTGATCGCCTTATATTTAACAGTTGATGTCAGTGGAATACCTGCTTTTGAAACACTGTTAATTGAACTGTTCATATGAGTTTCATATATTTCAAAAGAGTCAGTAGGGCCTTTTTCTTTAGCAGTTAAAATAATAACAGCTTCTTTGGCCTCCTGAGGATCGTCGGCGCGACAAACCCACTCAGTTTGTTCTAGGTTGCACTTCCAATTGTCCTGCATTTCAAAAGAAATATAGGCATTTTTGAAAGTACGTGACTGTGCGTTGAAAGAGATTAAACAAAATAGAATAGTGGTTAGCGTAAATTTAGCCCCAAGTCTTAACACGATGACCTCACTTTGATGTGGACGTAAAGTTTGTTTACTGCCTATTATTATAGGCATAAATTATTAAAACGACTAGCATAATTATTTAAGATGAGCTGGTTCTAAAGGAGACTTTTTGTGTTGAACTTATCTCAACTCCAGACTTTCGTCACGGTAGCAGCTGAAGGCAGTATGACTGCGGCAGCCGATAAACTCTTCTTAACTCAACCTGCTGTCAGCCAACAGATGAAGAACATGGAAGACGATCTTGGTGTAGAGCTGATTGTGCGTGGTTCAAAACAAATCAAAATGACGGCTCAGGGTGAAATACTTTATGAGCACGCTAAAAAGATTTTGAGCTTGGCACAAATGGCAGAGGTGTCAATTAAGTCTGTTGGGGCGCAATTGCGTGGTGAGCTTCGTATTGGTACCTTGAACTCCATCGGTCTTCATTTGATGAGTCCAGTGGTAAGTCGGTTATTAAAATTCAATCCTGATTTTAAAATTAAAGTTAATTACGCTAAAGGTGATGATTTAATTCAAAGTTATAAAAAAGGCGAGTTAGACGTTTTAGTTCTTCCTGAAGTTGAAACTAATTACAAATCTGTATTGCCGGAATCAAAATCGCATATCTTATTTCAGGAAGAAATGTGGCTTGTTGGCTCAGGAAAAGATGAGTTTTATCCCTCACAAATTGCACTGAGCGAAATTAAAAAAATTCCATACGTACACTTTGCAGATGAGTTTCCAGATTTTGATGCTAAGTTGCTTAGTCGAGTAGGGGGGCTGCAATCGGTATTTGAATCTTCGAATGTGGGAACATTAAAGCGTGTAATCGAATACGGTTTAGGAATTGGCTTTTTACCTTCACATTCAATCAAAAAGCAAGTACGTGGTGGACGCTTGAACAGAGTACGAATTAGCGACTTCGACTATAAAATGAGTTTCCATTATTATTATAAATCAACCGGTGCGCATGCCGAAACAGCACATATTTTATTCCAGGCATTAACTGGAGATCAGGAAAGAAATTAAAATAATACAGAATCAGGTAGGCCCATTCGCGAAGCGATAAGCCTAACGATTTCACTAGCGGTTTCTTCAAGCGCTCTTTCAGTTACATTGAACACGGGCCATCGTTTATTTTGCTTGAAAAGATTTTCGGCGTATTCGATTTCTTTTAAGATTTGTTGGGTTGAGGCGTATTCACCGCCAGAATCCTGGCCGAATTTTTCTAAACGGTTTTTGCGTATACGTTGTAGTGAATCAATATCGATAATTAAACCTACGATTTTACGTTGATCAATTTTAAATAATTGCTCCGGAAGGGGAGAGCTTGGAACCAGAGGTACATTTGCCACCTTCCAGCCTTTGTGGCTTAAAAAAATCGACAGTGGTGTTTTACTTGTTCTGCTAATTCCAACTAAAACGATATCGGCTTTATCGAGTTCGTTTAAAGTTTTTCCATCGTCATGGCGTACAGTGTACTCGATGGCTTCGATGCGTTTAAAATACATGTCATCTGTTTGGCGTAAGGCTCCAACTTGCTTCGAGGAAGGAACTCCGAAAAAGTGATCCAATGTTAAAATCAGTGGCCCTAAAAAATCAATTGCCGGTATAGATTTTTCAACACAGAGGTCGGCTGTTTTCTGACGCAGGCTCGGGCTTGCAAAGGTGTAGGCAATCATCCCGCGTTTATCAAAGCATTCATCCACCAGCATTTTAACTTGCTCTTCCGAACGAATATTTTTACATCGTTGAATATTGATTTCTTTTTCAGAATATTGAACGAGAGCTGCGCGTATCATGGTGACGGCGGTTTCTCCTGTGCCATCTGATAAAATAAAAATTGTATAGTTGTTTCCGGCCGGAGCGTTGCTCATAAATTAAAATTGATCTTCATCAATGTGTTTTGCAAGGTGTGTATTTTAAGACCAGCCCAAGGCTCTGCCATCAAGGTAATTAAAACAATACTTTGAGTCGGACTGATAGCTAAAAGATAGGCATCCATTTTGTTAGATGGATCTAGTGTTTGCATATTAAATTTTTTAAGAAAAGAAACTGCAGGAGTTTTTAAAATATGAAATACCGGTGATACAGGCAGACGCATGCTAGGGTACTCTTTGGTGCTATTTATTTTTTTTGCGTAAACAAATGCGCTTTGCATTTTGTAGTCGGCTTTAGTGGTTTTTTGCATTAAAAAACCTATTTCAAAATACGAAGATAATTGCAAAAAGAGCGATTCCAAATTTTGCTGAGTCACTTCGCCTTCAAAAACATAACTTAAGTTTTCGATTAATTGATTGTTGTTGATAATCTGAAAAGTTTTTTGAGTTTCATTGAGATTGTATTCAGGGTGGGCCAGAATATCAGGTTTTTGTTCAAACAGTGCTTCAAGTTTTGAGTTCATTTTTTTAAACATAAATACCTTAGTTAAAGTCTCAACATTAACTATATAGCGTTAGGTATTTTCGATATACGATATATTAAGCGAACTAGCCGTTGGGCGGGTTTGTAATTTTTTAAGAATTTCAGAATTTGAAAATAAGCGAATTGTGTCGGTCTTTAGTTGTGAAGTTGTTTCGCAAATAAGGTCTGCTAATTCGGTTTCATTTAGGTCACTCCAGAGGAGTATCCATTTGTTTAAAAAATGGTCTTCGGTGCCCAGTAAAAGATGGTTTTGGGCTAATGAACTTTTTGAAATTTTCAGATTTGTAGCATTGATAATTGTCTGCAACTCAAACACAGTCGAGCGTTCTTTTTTTAAATAGTTTTCAGAAAGTAGGTACTTTGAGTGGATATCTAATTTTTTCCACCAGTTCAGATTTGGATCGTTTTTGATAATCCAAAGTTTGGCGCCTTCGTTGAAGGCATCATTTTCAGAAATGCTACTTGCGCTCATTTCTTACAACCTGATCTAAAATACCATTTACAAAAGAGGCTGATTCCTGCGAACCGAAAATTTTTGCAATTTCAATGGCTTCATTGATCGCAATTTTAGGTTCGATCATTTCCTGCGCATGAAACATTTCGAAAGTGGCTAAGCGTAAGATATTACGGTCAACTCCGCCCATTCTTTCAATTTTCCAGTGACGGCTGGCTTCTTGGATTCGGTCATCGATTTTCATTTTTTGGGCTTGTACTCCACGGATAATTTCGTCAGCGTACTTGATTGCGGCCATATCTTTTTTATCTTCAAAAAGCGCCAGCATTTCATCGAAAGAAATTTGGGGAGCGTATTCAATTTGAAATAAAACTTGTAATGCGATTTCGCGGGAAAGTCGTCTCATGTTGTAGTCCTTGATGTATTAATTATTGCCGCTGTAGTCTTTTTCGGTTTTGTTTTGAGGGATTGCAGTTAAAGTTAATTGCGGTCCCGTTGTTTCAATCATATCAACGAGTTCGTCATCTTCTAATTTTTCAACAAATTCCTGAACGTCCTTGAAAGTTCTGTAAACACTTGCAAAGCGTACGTAAGCTACGTCGTCTAATTGTTTAAGTTCAGCCATGACTCGGCGGCCGATAATTTTTGAAGAGACTTCGCCTTCACCACGGGTAATGAGCCAAGCCGAAATTCTTTCAACTGCGGCCTCAACTTGCGCTAAACTCACTGGTCTTTTCTGACATGAAGCCTGCATTCCGCGTATTAATTTTTCTTTGCTGTAAGGTTCACGTCTTCCGTCTTTTTTAATAATAAACGGATAACTCAACATAACTGTTTCATGAGTTGAATAACGGGATTTACATGATAAGCATTCGCGACGCCGTCTGATTCCACCGTCTTTTTGAACTCTGGTATCTAAAACTTTGTCTTCTGAATGACCGCAGAAAGGGCACTTCATAGTTATCTTTTAAAGTAGGTGAGGCTAAAGTCAGGGTCAATCAACTCAGTTTGCAAAAATCGAAACTTGCGCGTAGCATAAATTACTGGGAGTTCTAATGCTTTTTAGGCTATGTAAACCAATTCTTATAGTGTCAATTTTACATATTGGCTTTCTAAGCTCAGACTTTGCCCTGGCAGCTGGTGCGCCAAAAGTAGGCAGAGCCGCTGCTGCCAAGTATTTCCAGCAAAATCCCGATGCTCAAAAACAAACTCGTTATACAGCTTCAGAAGATGGTTCCATTTCTGCGGGCGAGCGTTATTTGATGTTCGGCGGAAGTTTGTTTACAAAAACAGAAGCCTACAACTGGGGAACTATAAACAAACAAGAAGACATAGGTAAGTACGGTGTGGATATGACTTACCGATTGGACTCAACAAACTATATCGATTACGCATTAAAAGTTGCGTACACCGAATACGAAGCTCAATCGCAAAGAGCCAATAAAATGAGTTTTATGTATGCGGCTATTCTGCCGGATGCGGGCTCGAAATTCCCTCTGTACTTCGGTGCGGCTGCTGGGCCGGGTGTGTTTTTTACACAGTTACCTAACGAATCTCCAGTCACTTTAGACTATCAGTTATTTTTAGGCTTACGCATCTTTGATTTATTTGGTAGTACAGGCTTCTATTTAGAGGGCGGTATGAAAAACCATCTTCAGCTGACTTCTGATGGGCAACTGAACGGAACGTATATGAGCGCGGGAGCGATCTTTTCTTTCTGAGTTGAAATATTTCGTAATACTTGGAGAGTCTCTTGAAAAAAACTTTACACTACCATCTGGTTAATTCTCTTTCTCAGGCTTTAACCGAAGTTTTCGAAAAAGGTAAATACGCAGACCGGGTGATCGATAAATATTTCTACAATAATAAAAAATGGGGCGCGCGCGACCGAAGGCTTTTCGCTGAAAGTGTTTACGAAATTGTACGTCACAAAAGACGTTTAGAGTATGTGGCAGGATCTGATCAAATTTGGGAAATGATCGGTGCCTATTATCTTTTACGTGATTATCCGCTTCCTGACTGGGAAGAGTTTGATAACTTAAAGCATTCGGAAGTTGTTGCAAAAAACAGATCTCAAAAGCCATTAGCGGTTGAGTATTCTTTTCCGGACTGGTTAGTAAAGTTAGGCGAAGGCGAATTTAAAAATGACTGGCCTGAGATTATGAAAAATCTGAATGAACCGGCTGAAGTATTTCTTCGCACTAATACTTTAAAAACCACACCAGAACAGCTTGCAAAAGAATTAGCTCAGGAAGATATCCATGTTGAAACTCTGAAAATTAAAAAATTTGATCTTTCAAATTGCCTGAAATTGAAAGAACGTCAGAATGTTTTTATTACTAAGCCTTTTAAAGACGGCAAGTTTGAAATGCAGGATGCGGCTTCTCAGTTGGTGGCGCCGTTATTAGATGTGCAGCCGGGCTTACGCGTAATGGATGCCTGTGCAGGTGCCGGAGGAAAATCTCTGCACCTGGCGGCCATGATGAAGAACAAAGGCAAGATCATTGCCATGGATGTGCACGATTGGAAACTAAAAGAGCTTCGCAATCGTTGTTCGCGTGCCGGTGTAGATATTTTAGAAACTAAGTTAATTGAAAATTCCAAAACCGTTAAGCGTATGGAAAATAGCTTTGACCGTGTACTACTTGATGTTCCTTGTTCGGGTTTGGGCGTTATCCGTCGTAATCCTGATACTAAGTGGAAACTAACTCAGGAAGAAGTTGACCGTTTAATTACATTACAGCGCGAAATCATCAGCGGTTATTCACAGATGTGCAAAGCGGGCGGAAAAATGGTTTACGCCACTTGTAGTATTTTACACCGAGAAAATGAAGAGCAGGTGAAGTGGTTCTTAAACAGCGAAGCCGGTAAAGGTTGGACGTTGTTAAAAGAAATGCGTGTGTGGCCCCATATCGATAAATTCGACGGCTTCTACGCCGCTGTGTTAGAAAAAAAATAAATACAGCCACAAATTCAATCCGTTGAAGATGCGGCTCTAAAAAATCAATTATTTATAGTTATTGGAAAAAAAGTACGGCGTACATTTTAGAAATAGAGTTTGAGCCCGACCCGCGCGCCTTCGCGTTTGTAATTTGTTTCCACATTATTCAGTTTTGAGTTTTGGCGTTCTTGATAAACATCTCCGAATAACCTAAGTGCCCCGTATTCGATGAAGGCACCATAGGTTAATTCGTCAGCGGAAGTTTCACCGTAAAAAGATTCCGTTACTGGCGTAAATCCGCGGTAGTTACCTTGAATACCAAAATACTTCATAATATAAAGTTGTAAAGTGACTGCCGGAAAAGTCTGATTTAAGCGATAGCTGCCGTTGTTTGCCGTGCGTGTGCGTAGACCATAATGTAAAGTTAGATGTGAGCCTTGTACGGTATTACCGAAAACTCTCAGGTTAAAAATACCGGTGGTGTCGTTAAATTTCTCTTCTGCATTATTGGTGTGTTCTAAACTTAAACCTATGAATTTTGCATAGGCCGAAACTTCGCCATTAATCGTGTTATAGGATTGCGAAGTGTTAACTCCTCCTGTTGTCGTGTCCAAACGGTAACTTTGCAGTGATCCGCCGATAACAAATTCGTACGGAGTAGGTGTATTCATGCTGAGCCACATATCCATCATGTTTCGGCGCTCTTTATTTTCAAGCCATTCTTGCAAAGTAAATCTTTTTGATTCGCGAGCGGCTGCTGACTGTGAAAGTAGCCATGGTCTTGAGCCTCCGGAGCCAGATGAGCTTTGAGCCTGAGTTTCAGCTGTTACAAAAAGAGTCACTATTGTAAGTAAAATGAGTGTTTTCATGCTTCAATTTTAACATGTATTTGATGGTAGATAGGAATATGAAGATAATGTCTCACATTGGTATTAAAGATGTGGTTTTTGTGCAAATTCATTTCAAATAAAGATTAAAAAGCCCGATAATAGGTTATGGGGCCAAAGCATTTAGAATTGCTTAAAACTGATGAACAATTTTTTATTAAGATTAATTCGTTAACAGGAAGGATTTCTCTATTTGCGGATCACCCATTGTATAAGTTCAAGCAAGCGATAGATTTTAAAAGTCACTCGCATAAAACAGGCGGTGAATTGTCGCTGGTGCCTTTAAAAACAAAAGGTATGTTTATTCTGGAAGATAAAGATCAATTCGGTAACAAAGCGCAAAATTTTATATTCGCCAGTGACGAAATCAGTCAAACACTTAAACTACATTCATTCAGTCAATGGCTTAAAGAACATATTATTGATTTTTTAAGCCACAGTATTTCGGTTCCATTTTTTATATTATTTGTGATTTATTACTTCTTGGTGATGAGATATTACAATACGATTACCACTCTTTTGGTGCTTCGTTATATAACGGGAGTCATTACATTATTTTTTGCAGTTTCTTATTATTACTTACGCTCTTCGAAAACAAAATCCAGCTTTTTAAGATTTTGTTTTAAGTTTGAGCTCGTTTCATTTATAATTGTAGGAACGGTCAACAATATTTATCATCTCAATAATTTGTCGTCGATGTACGACTACATGCCGCCTCAATAACTTAGTAGTGCCAAGGAAATTTTTTAAAATCTTTATCACGCTTTTCAACGAAAGAATTACGTCCTTCTTGAGCTTCTTCAGTTCCATAGGCTAAACGTGTTGCTTCGCCGGCAAATAATTGCTGGCCAACTAAACCGTCATCAATCATATTAAATCCGTATTTCAGCATACGCATAGCAGTAGGCGACTTTTTGTTCATTTCAGCGGCCCATTCCAGCGCCACGTTTTCTAAATTCTTGTGATCTACAACTTCATTCACCATGCCCATTTGATAAGCGGTATTTGCATCATAGTTGCGTCCTAAAAAGAAAATTTCACGGGCTTTTTTCTGTCCTACTTGTCGTGCTAAATAAGCCGAACCGTAACCGGAGTCAAAGCTAGCTACATCTGGATCAGTTTGTTTGAAAATGGCATGTTCTTTAGATGCAATCGTCATATCGCAAACGACATGCAAAGAGTGTCCGCCGCCAACGGCCCAGCCGGGTACTACGGCCATCACTACTTTTGGCATAAAACGTATTTGTCTTTGAACTTCTAAAATGTGTAAGCGACCTAATTTAGCTAAATCAACTTTATTTTGTTCGCTTAAGCCGGTTCCGTTATTATCAGCTCCTTCATATTTGTAGCCGTCTTTACCGCGGATGCGTTGATCGCCGCCCGAGCAGAAAGCCCATCCGCCATCTTTGGGTGAGGGGCCATTTCCTGTTATAAGAACAACACCAACATCGGCACTGATGCGTGCGTGCTCTAATGCTGTGGACAATTCATCAACTGTTTTTGGTCGGAAAGCATTGCGCACTTCGGGTCTATTAAACGCAATACGCACGGTGCCCTGATCGACTGCACGGTGGTAGGTAATATCAGTAAAATCGAAGCCTTTAACTTCGTTCCATCTTTCCGGATTAAATATGTCAGAAACTTTTTTTGTACTCATGGGCCTATTTGTACCATTGACCAATTTCCTAAGCCAAGCAAAGATATGCTGATAACAATTCCAAATTGAATTTTAAACGGAGAGTTTATGTCTTATGTTCACGATTTAAGCCCATTTATTTTAAAACTACCTGAAACCGCTTTATGGGGCGATCAGTTTGGTTTCCGTTGGTACGGGTTTTCGTATATGTTGGGTTTTATCTGCGCTTACCAACTGATTGTATGGCTTGCGGGGCGTCAGCGCGCAGGATTAAATGCAAACATGGTTGGTGATTATATTACCTATGCAGCGATCGGTGTTTTAGCTGGTGGGCGCCTAGGCTACTGCATATTCTATGATCCAAATTTGTTTTTCAGTTTTAAATCGAGCATTCCCTTCTGGGGCGTGTTGGCTGTTAACGAAGGCGGCATGGCCAGCCATGGTGGCGTACTAGGTGTTATTATTGCCAGTATTCTATTTGCTCGTAAGCACGGCCTTAATTATGCGTACTTGTTGGACCTGGCGGCCATCACTGGTCCGATCGGATTTTTCTTCGGTCGTATTGCAAATTTCATAAACGGTGAATTAGTGGGTCGTATAGCACCCGAAGGCTTTTCGTACGCAGTTAAATTTCCAACTGATATCATTAACTGGCCCAGTTATCAGTTTGATCGTTTAGCAACTTTAACTGAAAGTGTGCAAAAATTAGGAATTGCGCAAAGTCAGTGGAGTGAGTGGCTCGCAAATTTTACAAAAGATCCCGCAGCGCGTGAACAAGTTTATACAACTCTGTACAAAATAATTCATGAAATACAAAATGGAAATACAGCACTTAAAGAAGTGATCGCACCAGTTTTGGACGCCCGTTATCCTTCGCAGTTACTGGCCTCTTTAACTGAGGGTCTTTTTTCGTTCGTCGTTCTATTTTTCTTAGCGCGTAAATCACGTAAACCTGGATTTGTAGCTGCTAGTTTTGCTATGGTGTATGCAGTTTCGAGAATTTTCAACGAACAGTTCAGAGAGCCAGATTTGCAAATCGGTTATCAGTTGTTCGGTTTGACTCGTGGTCAATGGTTGAGTGTGGGTTTATTTGTTGTTGGTGCTATATTAATGTTTTACTGGAGCCGTACACAATCACAAACTGTATTTGGCTGGCAGCGCGGACAGAGTGTTAAAGTAGGCAGAAGATAAGTCATAAAGGAGATAATATGAAGATTTTACTGAGCGCTATCTTGTTTCTATCAAGTACGGCATTTGCCAAAATCAAAACAGAAACTGTTGAGTATAAAGACGGGGATGCTGTTTTAGAAGGAGCTGTTGTATACGACACAGCTTTTGTTAAAAAAAATAAAAAACTTCCAGGTGTTGTTATTGTTCATAACTGGATGGGAGTGGGTGAGTTTGTCATGATGAGGGCCGAACAATTGGCCAAATTAGGCTACGTGGCTTTTGTAGCGGATATTTACGGAAAAGGTATTCGTCCGAAAGATGCAAAAGAGGCGGGAGCTTTAGCTGGAAAATATAAAGCAGGAGAACGCAAAGAAATGCGCACACGTGCAACAGCAGCATTTAATACTTTAGCTAGTAATAAATTAGTTGATGCCAATAAAATTGCGGCTATGGGCTACTGCTTTGGCGGTACTGTGGCATTAGATATGGCTCGTGTAGGCTTACCTATAACAGGCGCTATTAGCTTCCATGGCGGTTTAGCATCTGCTAAAGCTGACGATGCTAAAAGTATTAAAACAAAAATCTTAGTTCAGCACGGGGCTATCGATCCGTTTGTTCCGGTAGATGAAGTTATGCAATTTCTTAAAGAGCTAAATGAAAATAAAGTAAATTACCAATTTATTTCTTACAGTGGTGCGGTTCACTCATTTACTGAAAAGGCTGCCGGAGATGATATCACAAAAGGTGCAGCTTACAATCAGCAGGCCGACGAAAGATCTTTCATAGCGCTAAAGAATTTCTTAGAAGAAGTCATGCGGCATTGATTTGTAAGTTTGAGTACAGTTCTTATACGCTTTTGATGGCGTCTTCTTTTGACGTTAATGTCTCTTCGCCGGTTTCAAAGTTTTTAAGTTTGTACTCAAAGCTTCCGTTATCCTGTTCAAAAATCAGAATGGCTTTGCTAGTATTTAATTTATTAGCTTTTTCCAGTTTCTTTTTAAAGTTGCCGGTTAAAAATACTTCGCAGTATTTATTTTGATTTCTTAGTTTACTTGAAATAGCCACCGCTTCCGCTAGAGCTTTATCACCGTGAGCGATAATGGAAATAGGGCGATTAGACGCAATATCTAAACTCTGTGCGCATAAGTCTGCTAAGCGGTCTACGCCAGCAGCCCAGCCAACGCCTGCAGTTTTAGGCCCGCCGAGCATTTCTACTAAGCCGTCGTAGCGACCGCCGGAAAGAATAGCTGATTGCGCGCCTAATTCACTTGTTGTGAATTCAAAAACCGTGTGGCAGTAGTAATCTAAGCCGCGAACTAACTTAGAATTAATTTTATATGGAATTCCCAATTTTTCTAAACCACCTAAAACATCAGCGAAAAACTTCTTGGAGCTTTCGTTTAAATAGTTTTCCATTAGCGGAGCATTGGCTACGATTTTTTTGTCGCCTTCGTCCTTAGAATCTAAAATCCGCATCGGATTTTTTTCCAAACGGACTTTTGAATCAGCAGACAGTTGTTCTTTAAACGGAGTTAAGTAATCAACTAAAGCGGTTCTGTATGCGTTGCGGGATTCAATATCACCAAGTGTGTTGATTTCTAATTCGCAGCGTGAGTCTAATTTTAAATTTTTAATGATAGTCCATGCTAAATCTAAACACTCAACATCAGCCAAAGCTGATTCTAAACCTAAAACCTCAACGCCTAATTGGTGAAATTGACGGTAACGGCCTTTTTGCGGGCGCTCGTAACGGAACATTGGACCATAATAATATAACTTAAGGGGAGTCAGTTGCGCTAAGCCTTCGCTAACAAAAGCTCTTACTACGCCGGCTGTACCTTCTGGCCTTAATGTAATGGAGTCGCCACCTCGGTCGGTAAAAGTGTAGGTTTCTTTACTGACAGCATCAGAGGTTTCGCCTAAAGAACGGTGAAAAACTTCAGAAAACTCGAAGATTGGTGTTTCGATTTCTTTAAAACCGTAATTTTTTGCTGTTTTATAGGCAATTTGATCAATTTGACGGAAAGCTTGTTTAGCTTCCGGTAATAAATCTCTTGTGCCGCGTACGCTCTGATATTTACTCATAAGAAAGTAAAGCATAACCTATATGTCCTCAATATGGCAATGCAAACCGTTTGGTTTGTGGGACAGGATTATAATGAAATGGGTATTGGTCGCACTTCTAGTTTTTTCAGCTGCAGTTGGTGCGGGCGTTTATTTAATTCAAGGCGCCGGTCGCGGTGAGGGTGTTGAAATTGACTGGCGATTGCTTAATCAAATGGATTACATCACTAATAATGCTCCCAGTGAAATTAAAGCATTAGATGGAAAGCAAGTTAAAATACCGGGCTTTATGGTTCCGCTTGAAGACAATCAGCAAAAAGTAACTGAATTTTTATTAGTACCGACTCCTCAAGCCTGCATTCACGTTCCGCCTCCGCCACCAAATCAAATGGTTTATGTGCGCATGAAAAAGGGAACTGAATCTAAACAGGGGGCGCCGATCTGGGTTTACGGAAAATTTAAAATTGCCACCGTGAGATCACAGTATGGTGAAGTTTCGTTTGAAATGGAAGCTGATGTGGTCGAAGATTACAAATGATGAACTCAATTGAAATACGGAATTTAAAATTTTCATACGGCCTTACAGAAATTCTGGACATACCGGCTTTGACAATAGCTGAAGGCGAAATTGTTTTTTTAAACGGGCCAAGTGGTTCTGGTAAATCAACTTTGCTGGAACTCATCGCCGGAATCTTAAAAAGCCAATCTGGAAGTGTTAATGTTTGCGGTCATAATCTGTCAGAAATGAATCCGGGCCAGCTTGATCATTTTCGGGCACAAAATGTTGGTTATATTTTCCAAAGTTTTAATTTAATTCCATATTTGTCGGTTCTAGAAAATATTCAATTGCCATTTTTATTTCAAAAAAATCAGCTCGATGAAAAAGAATTATTACATCTGGTTAAAAGCTTAGGTCTTATTGATTATTTAGGAAGAGCTGTATCGCAATTATCAGTTGGCCAGCAGCAGCGTGTAGCGGTGGCGCGTGCACTGATTAAAAAACCAAAATTAATTTTAGCGGATGAGCCAACTTCAGCTTTAGACTATAATCACCGTGAAAATTTCTTAAAAATTTTATTTAACCTATGTCGGTTACATAAAACCAGTGTGTTGTTTGTTAGTCATGATTTAACAATGTCCAAACTTTTTGATCGTACGGTGAGCTTAACCGAAGTTAACCGCGTAAAGTTTGAAAGTGCAGAGTTGTTATGACAAAAATTACTTGGCTGCGTCTTGCCTGGAAATCTTTAAATAATCGTAAGTTTTCGACAGTGTTAACTGTGTTTTCAATGGTAGTCAGTTTAGTTTTATTAATGAGTGTTGAACGCATCAAAAGAGCTGCTGAGGATGGATTTCGCCAAAGTGTTTCCGGTGTAGATTTGATCGTCGGAGCACGTACGGGCTCCATGCAACTTGTTTTGTATTCGGTATTTAATATCGGACAAGCTACTCAGAATGTATCTATTGAAAGTTATGATGAAATTCGTAATCTTCCTGAAGTAGAGTGGACTATTCCCTATAGTCTTGGTGACGGTCACAAGGGATTCAGAGTAGTCGCTACCAATCAGGATTTCTTTAAATTTTACAAATTCAGATCTCAGGAGCAAATTGAATTTGCCTCAGGTGCGCCATTTAAAGATTACTTTGATGTGGTTATCGGTGCTGATGTGGCTAAAACTCTGGGTTATGTTGTTGGTTCAGATGTAGTCGTGGCTCATGGAGTAACTTCGGGAGTAGCCATACAAGAACATAGCGATAAACCTTTTAAGGTTGTTGGGGTTATGAAGCCAACGGGCACGCCACTTGACCGTGCACTTTATATTTCGTTGGAAGCTATGGAAGCCATTCATATTGATTGGCAATCAGGAAGTGCTCCTTCTGAAGAAAAACAAATTAAAGCTTCTGATATTAAACCTGAAATGGTTAAGCCGCGCGCTATCACATCTTTCTTTTTAAGAACAAAAAATCGTATCGAAACTTTAAAGCTGCAGCGCTGGATTAATGAATACAAAGAAGAACCGCTTTTAGCCGTTATTCCGGGAGTGGTTTTGTCGGAGTTATGGACTTCACTTTCAATGATTGAAAAAGTTTTAAAAACTCTTTCGTTTTTAGTAATGGCTGTGGGCTTGATTTCAATGTTAATTGCCATCATGACTTCATTGAATGAAAGACGCCGTGAGATGGCGATCTTACGTGCGGTAGGAGCTTCCCTAAAAAACATTGTGCTGCTGATCTTAATGGAAACTTTCTTATTAAGTACATTGGCGATATTCATTTCCTGTGTAATTAAAGTATTACTAGAGTTAGTTTTCGGTCCTTGGTTGCAATCAACTTACGGATTATATCTGCAGGCGCCAATATTCTCATTTAATGAAATTATTTATTTGGGTATTATGTTAGTAAGCAGTATTTTAATCAGTTTTATTCCAGCAATACGTGCGATGAAGTCCGCATTAAAAGACGGACTGAGTTCAAAACTATGAGTGATAAAAAAAATTACATTACACCTGACGGTTTTGAAAAACTCAGAGCTGAGTATCTTGAGTTACTTAACGTAGAGCGCCCTAAAACGGTTAGCGTTGTATCATGGGCTGCAAGTAACGGAGACCGTTCTGAGAATGCCGATTATCAATACGGCAAAAGACGTTTACGTGAAATTGATAAAAGACTCTTCATTTTAAAAAATCGTATGCAGGATGCCGAAGTGATAGATCCGGCACAGATTAAATCCGATAAAGTGGTTTTTGGCGCTAAAGTGACTCTGGAAAATGAGGATGGCGAAGAAATTACTTACCAAATTGTGGGTGCTGATGAAATTGATATTAAATTAAAACGTATATCGTGGCAGTCGCCTTTGGCTAAGGCTATACTTGGTAAAAAAATTAATGATGATGTTAAAGTTACTAAACCCAGCGGCGATGAAATGATGACTATTGTCGATATCAAATATGAGAAGTAGATGATTTATTTTTTTCCTTATATTTTGATGCTATTAGGGGCTTTGGGTTTATACCAAGGAGGGTGGGCTGCTTGGACTGGTTTTATTATCTTCTTTGTTATTTTCCCGGTGGTCGAAGTATTCTCGCGAAATATTAAATTTAAATCAGCTGAATACAAAACTAAATATGCTGATCTCAGTTTGGTTCTAACTCCTTTTTTCTTAACGCCTATATTGGTATTGGGGCTTGTTAAACTTCAGTTTTCTGAAAATATAATAGAACAGATAGGCTTTGTTTTATCTACAGGTGTGTTGCTCGGAGCATTTGGTATAACCAGTGCCCATGAATTGGTTCACCGTCGTGAAAAGCTGATGAAAGCTATCGGAGTTTACAATTTAATGCTGGTTAACTTTGCTCATTGGGGGCAAGAACATGTTTTTGGGCACCATAAATACGTAGCCACTCCTTTAGATCCAGCCACAGCCCGAAAAAACGAAAATGTTTATGCTTTCTGGGTACGAGAGTATTTTGGAAGCCTTATTGATTCTTACAAAATTAATGGCCGCAAATTCATTTTTTACTGGTTTAATACGGTTTGGATTTCGGCGGCGATCTATTACATTTTTGACTTAAAAGCGCTCTTATTTTGGTGGGCTATTTCGGCAGTGGCTATTTTATTGCTTCAAACGGTGGACTATATTGAGCACTACGGCCTCGAGCGCCCTAAAAATGCTGAAGGTAACTACATGGCCTTTAAGGCGCAACACTCATGGGATTCCTCTTCTTGGATTACCAATATCACCTTATTTAACTTAGGTTTTCATTCTCATCATCATATGAAAGCCATTGTACGATATGAGGATTTAGTAGAGCAGCAGGAAGCAAGACAAATGCCATTTGGCTACTCTGTTATGGTTTTGCTGGCGTTTGTACCTTTTGTTTTTATTCCCGTAATGAATAAAAAACTGAGTGCTTAAATCTTTAAATAACAAGCAGCGTCTATAGGAATAAAGTTGAGTCCAGTGGCTTCTGAGGTAGCATTTTCATAGCTTATTCAAGCTCGAGGGGACTATGAACAAATTATTTTTATCAGCCTTGATTTTATTAACTCAACTTAACTTTGCTCAAGCCGAAGATATTCCTTACCGTGACCCTGAGTTTACTTGTACCACTCAAGGCGATGCTAACCGCTACGTTGCAGACTTTAGAATTGATGTAAAATCTTTCGGTGGTTTAGAGCTTTGTAATTCAAGCGTTGAAACAAAAAAATTATTTAACGATATCGCCATTTTAGAACAAGGTGCTTTCGATACAAATCCGCAAAATAAATTCATCCGTGGCTTTGTGGATGTAAAAAATTATTACGGATGGTTAAAACAGGAAACCCGCGGTATTGAGCGAGGAAATGATATTCCGTATGCAACTGCTTACAACAGCGGTGGTTACTTCACGATGCAAGATGGGTGGGCTAAGCTTTCAACATTAGGCCGTGTTGGTACATTCGTTCACGAAGCCCGACATACAGCAGGTTTCAGACACATTGGTTGTAACCAGGGCCCTTACCAAGGTTCAAGCGTTTCGGGTTGCGATACGAACTACACTTACGGTGGTTCTCACGCAGTTGAAATGGAATACTACGCGCGTGTTTCAGTTCAAGGTACAAATTTCCACCCCGTTTATAAAAAAATGGCGCGCTTAATGGCTATTGCCCGTAGTAATATTTTCTTTAACACTCCGATTATTCAATCACGCGAAGCCGTTTTAGCTTTAACCGCTGATCGTAAAGAAGCTCATTTGTTTGATAACGGTACATGGTACAAACGCGAAGTCCCTTCAGCTGAAGGCCGTTTAAAAAGAACAAGCTTTGGGGCTGTACTGTTTGATGGTTTAAATGCATTAGCTGTTGAGCTATATCAAAACTCCGGTTTTGGTGACGTCGTCAGTGATGTTTATTCATATTATAAATTAGTAGCTGAAAAAAATAATGAAAAGTTAAAAGACTTTGAAGAGTTTGATGCCGGCATTAAACGTTACGTAGTTAAAATCACCAACGCTAATAAACTGGCGGCCTACGACTTTCCGAACGGCACATGGGGGCGTGAGCAGGCTATTCCATTTAACGTAGCCCGTACTTCAACAGCTATGCTGGGAAAAACTCAGACCGGATATTATTTAGTAAGTAGCACAGGTGAGGTTTTCAGCTACAATCCGCAAAATCAACGACTTACAAGCCAATCAGCCAACTGGGATCCTGAAAATAAAGAAGTTATAGTTTATAAAGGTCAAAATTTAGTTTTAAAAAACAACGGTCAGATTCAAATCTTATCTGGAAATACATTGCTCCCATGGTCTGAAACCAATAACCTGTATTCAGGTTTAATTACAACGCCGCTTTACGACGGCTTTGAGGTAGTAAAAGAATGAAATCAATCCATTACGTTTTCATCCTGGTATTGGCGGCTGCAATTTTCTTTGTAGAATATGATTTATCTCGGCGTACGGAAAAACTGGCTATTGCCAATAAAAAAAATCAGACCAAACCAGTGGCTGACACTAATTTAACCCCAGTTCAGCCAGTGGTAATTGATCAAGGCGAAAATGCGGCAATTCTGAAAAATTTTATTGGTAAGTTCAAACAAGAAGCGGTGCAGATGGCGCAACTTCAAAACGATCCAGAAGCTGTACAGGTGCGCCTCATGGCTTTGGCTAAAGAAATGAGTTCGTCTGATGTACAAAGTTTATATGAGCTTATTTCCGACGATAAAAAAGACGGTGACCAAAGAGCTTTAGCTATTGAACTGCTT
The DNA here is from genome assembly GCA_019752925.1 of bacterium. Taxonomy (GTDB): domain Bacteria; phylum Bdellovibrionota; class Bdellovibrionia; order Bdellovibrionales; family Bdellovibrionaceae; genus Pseudobdellovibrio. Next base: position 10,165 of record JAIELP010000010.1, on the reverse strand, counting down.
TCACTTAAAAATGATACGGCCTCTATGTTAGCTTTACAAAATTTTGTCGGTAATAACAAAAATGTAAACGGTAATAAATGGGATCGTAAAAAAGAATTAGAAACTGTTTTGCGCGCACAGGCAGTAGAAGGTATTGCGAGTTTTCCTCAAAAAGATATCGCGATTTCAACTTTAGGGTTTTTACAAAGCAAAGTAGATGAAAAATTCTTAAGCGATCGCATAAGTCGCGCAGCAGCTGGTTTAAATAACCTCGCTCCAAGTCTTCAGCAGCAAGATGAAGAGGCTTTAAAAAATCTGCTGGAGTAATTAATTACTTTTTGCCGAAGATGATTTGTTATTTTTAAAACGGCTGTAAAAGCTGTTTTTCTTTTTTGGTTTGAAATCACGATCAGAAGCGGCTTTAAAACCTCCACGCCCTGATGGGCGTCGTGGTTTGTTGCCTCTTTCAATCTGAGCCTTGGCTTTACCTTTAGACATAATAGTTGCATGTTCAACCGATTCAGAATGGTAAGGATGCTCACGATCAACCGGAATAGGCTGACCAATTAGCTTTTCAATATCACGAATGTAAGATTTTTCTTCAACATCACAGAATGAAATGGCAATACCGCCTAAGCCTGCACGTGCAGTACGACCTATACGATGAACATAGCTTTCAGAAATATTAGGAACTTCAAAGTTAATAACGTGAGTGATGCCGTCTACATCAATACCACGAGCCGCGATATCAGTAGCTATTAATACCTGAATTTTATTGTTTTTAAAATCTTCTAAGGCGCGCTGTCGGGCATTTTGAGATTTATTACCGTGAATGGCGGCTGACGGAATTTTATTTTTAACAAGCACTTCCGAAACGCGGTTAGCGCCGTGTTTAGTGCGAGTAAAAACAATTACGCGAGAAAACTTGGGATCAATAAGCAAGTGACGTAATAAATCACGCTTACGTGATTGCTCAACATACATTACGTGTTGTTCTACTTTTTCAGCCGTAGACGAAACTGGGTTAACTTCAATGCGAACTGGGTTGCTTAACATTGTCGAAGCAAGTTTTTCAATTTCAGGGGGCATTGTTGCCGAGAAAAATAAAGTCTGACGGTCTTTAGGGATCATAAATAATATTTTACGGATATCATGAATGAAACCCATATCCAGCATACGGTCTGCTTCATCAAGTACGAAGGTTTTAATCTGTTTAATTGATAATTTATTTTGACCGATTAAATCCAGTAAGCGGCCAGGAGTGGCAATCAATACATCAACGCCATCTTGTACGGCTTTAATTTGAGGCGTAATACCCACACCACCGTATACAACAGCTGTTTTAATATTAAGGCCCACAGAGTACGTTTTAAAATTTTCATAAATTTGTAAAGCCAATTCGCGCGTAGGAGTTAGAATCAAGCAACTTACATTTTTAGGTGAAACTCTGGTTTTAGAGCGGTAGATGTTCGTGATAATCGGAAGCGCAAATGCTGCTGTTTTTCCGGTTCCGGTTTGAGCGCAACCTAAAAGGTCTTTGCCTTCAAGTAAGTGCGGAATGGACTGCGCCTGAATGGGTGTTGGGGTTTCGTAGCCGGCTTTTTTAACGGCTGCTAAAACGGGTTCTGCAAGCGCTAAATCACTGAATTTTAAGGTATTATTTTCTGTATTCACGCTGCACAAACTACTTGGGGTCAAGACCTTTGTCCATATAAAGTTCCCACAGAGGGCGTAAAGTAAAATAAATATACACGAGCAGAGGCTCAGCTAAGTAAAATGTACCTAATTAAACAGAGAAAGGTCTGTAAACTTGAAGCCACAAGCAGAGAAATGCGATCATCATCACCACAATGTTCAGTTAGTGCCTGATCGTGCATTTAAAATCGGTATTTCGCTGAATTTGCTGTTTGTTTTTATTGAAATTTATTACGGCATCGTGGGTCAGTCTTTAGCGCTTGTGTCGGATGCTTTACATAATTTAACGGATGTATTCGGTTTAGTTATTGCTTGGCTCGGTATGATTTTATCAAAACGTGCAGCAACGCGCCGTTTTTCTATTTATGCGGCTTTTACCAATACAAGTTTGCTGATGATCAGTTCGGTGTGGGTTATTTTTGAAGCCTACGATCGATATCAAGCCGGTTATGCTCCAGTGGCCACAACAATGATGATCGTGGCTTTTATCGGATTTTTAATTAATTTATTTTCAGCTAAACTTTTTCATCATCACCAGCATGATCTGAATATTAAATCAGCTTATCTGCATTTAATGGCGGATGCGGCGGTTTCTTTAGGCGTGCTTCTGACAGGTGTGGTGATTTACTATAAATCAGTATTTTGGGTTGACCCTGCAATTAGTGCGCTGATTTCAGTAGTTATTATCTGGGGGACATGGGCTGTATTTAAAGAATCGATTATTATGCTCATGGGAAAAAAACCTACAGCAATCAATATTGAATCAATTAAAGCTGTAATCATGAATCAGTCTGAAGTGATTTCAATAAAAGATATACGAGTATGGGCTTTAAGTACTTCTGAAAATGCACTAAGTGCTAAACTTGAATTGAGTCAAAAGCTAACTGATACGCAGGTGGATACCTTGAAGCATCGTTTGTTTCATGATTTTCAAATCGCAGAAGTCACCTTTAGAGTGTAATTTGTCTTATAATAGTACATTTGTACTAACTATATAATTTTCCACAAACAAATAGTTAATTTAAGATCTTGGTCTACCGATTAACAAAGTATGAAAGCATATATATTTCTTGTATTATCTTTTTTATTAATTGGACAGCTAACTCTTTCGGAGGAGCCTTCTAAGGATCCTAATTTAGCAATGCCTGCCAGTCGAGATGCAACTGAGGCTGATAGTGCAAGTCTGCAAATTACAAATTGCCCGGATTGCAGTAAATTGGCTTCACCATCAAAGCAAGCTGAGCAACTGGTAATTAACTGGGATGAAATCAATTCACGTTATAGTTTTTCAAGTTTACCTGCTGACGATCAGAAAGCTTTACTTGTATCGCTTAAGCCTGAAGATTACGAAACACTTGCTCAAAGATTTGAGAGAAGACTGAATCTTGATAAGGTAAAAAAACCAGTAGGTAGCGACACAGCAGAAAACCTTAAAGATGTAGTACGCAATTATACTGGCGGTTTCACGGGAAAAATTATTCGTGAAAACGGTAAGCCTAAGGGTGTGAGAATTGAATATAAAAAGAAATTTTAAATATCCTTAGAAAAGAACAGATCAACGGCTATGTTTTTTTCCACTCCTTCAGTTCTACTTGGCCTTTTTCAATTAAAACATAATGAGTTGAGAGCATCCACGAACCGGGGTTTAAATACTTTCCGCCATTTTCTAGATCAGATACTCCTGGATGGTGAGTGTGGCCGAATACAACAGCATCAAAACCTCTGCGACAAAGTTCTTCAGCAGCATCTTTAAAGCTTGGATGTTCGCCTAAAATTCCAGTGCGCTTAGCACGCAAACGAGACTGCCATTTTTCAAAACCTATCCATAATTTATAAACCTTAGGCTGAACTTTTAACAGAAAGCCGGCTAGGTGGGTAAGGACTTCATACAAGCGAGGATGTTTAACGAAAAATGGATCATATATGTGCCCATGCTCTACTCGAATGCGGGCTTTTCCAGAGTGTACGTTTAAGAACGGCGAAACCTTCATCATGCCCCAGTCTTCTAAAAAATGTTCTAAAGCAATATCATGGTTGCCGGTTACATAATAAATTTCATGGCCTTTTTTTCGGATGTCGCCCAATGTGCGAAATAGTTCAGGAACATCAAATGCAATTTTATTGAAACTAGATTGGGCAATTTCTAAGCCATCACCGTTAATGCAAATATCATAGCCTTTGCTGGACGCCCACTTTAAAAAAGGGATAACTTCTTTTTTGGCTTCGGAAAAGGGATTTCCAAGATGTAAATCTGAAATGACCACTAAACTTTCAGATTTAATAATTGTAATCACGATTTTCCATTAAGTGCGAGTAGCAGTTTCTGCACTTCATCTTTAGGTAAATTAAATTTTTCAACTAGTTCTAAAACGCGGTCGTTGGATACTTTTACGCGTAAACTCATTTGCTGAAGCATTTCAAACGCAAAGGTAGGGTCGCGGCGGATTTTCAATAAAAAGCCTGCGGGTTTTAAAATTAATAGACGGGTTTCATCGCCTGAAGCATACGCTCCTGCATAGCGGGGAATACTTTGGAGTAGGGCCATGTCACCAAAAAAATCACCTTTATTGAAAGTGGCTAATTCAACTAACTGACCGGCCACTTTTTTCACAATTTTAACTTCACCGCTTTGTACGATGTATAAATCGCGTCCTACGTCGCCCTCTTCAAAAATACACTGGCCATCGGTATAACTTTCGACCATTTCGTGATCAAATTTTGATTCATCTGTAAGTATTTTCATGTGACCTATTTCTTAAAAAAATGGCTAAGTTATGTAGCTGCTTGCCATAGATAAAGCCTACGTTGTATGTCTTAGTTATGACAAGTCTAAAAGCACAAAAAGTAGCCACTGATATAGTCGAGATTTGCGCACGTTTGCACCGCCGAAATATGCTTGCGGCTGCAGACGGAAATATTTCTTATCGTATTTCCGATGACGAAATTTTGATTACGCCTTCAGGTATTGCTAAAGGCTTTATGAATGCTGATCAAATATCCGTCATCAATCTAAAAGGCGAGGTCTTGGTCGGGAAGCCGTCCAGCGAAAGATTGATGCACTTGGAAGTATTTAAATCCTCAACAAAGGCCAAGGCCATTATTCATGCCCATCCACCAACAGCTATTGCATGGTCGATTGCGCAACCTGAACTAAAAAAATTGCCGAGCGATTGTTTATCAGAAGTTATTTTAGCTACTGGTGATATTCCCTTTGTGCCTTATGCTCGCCCCGGCACTCAACAGATGGGTGATGTATTAAAAGAATTTTTGCCACAGCACCGAGCTTTAATTTTGCGTAATCATGGCGCTATCGCATGGGGTGAAGACATGGATGAAGCTTATCGCGGAATGGAGCGCATTGAGCACTCAGCTGAAATTTTATTTAAAGCAAAACAGTTAGGTGGATTACATCCGCTTCCCGCTGAAGAAATTAAATATTTATATGAGCTTCGAAAAACTATCGGAGATATTTTATTATGATCCAATTAAAATCTTTGGCGCTGGAAGCCGATATCAGCTCAACACAATTTGTAATTCGTTTGTTGGATCAAACTTTACTTCCCCACACTGAAAAATGGTTGTTGATAGAAACCAACGAACAAATGATCGAAGCTATTAAGGCTTTACGAGTTCGTGGTGCGCCTCTCATAGGCGTAGCTGCCGGGTTGATGATAGGGAAATTAGCCTTTGAAAAAAACTCTCAAACTGATTTATTAAAAAAAGCTCAAGAGTTGTACGATGCGCGTCCTACGGCGGTTAACTTAATGATCTGTGTGGACCGTATGACTAAAAAGATTAAAGAAAACTTTAATACGCAAAATATTATCGACTTAGGCGTTCAAATTTTTAATGAAGATGTTGAACTCTGTAAAAAAATTGCAGTTAACGGCGCAGCTTTGATAGAAGACGGTGATCAAATTTTAACTCACTGTAATACCGGCGGTTTAGCCACAGCAGGAGTGGGGACCGCTCTAGGTGTGATTCGCGAGGCTCACAGGCAAGGTAAAAAAATTCACGTATATGTAGATGAAACCCGTCCTTTGCTTCAAGGTGGACGTTTAACAGCATGGGAGCTGCAAAAACTGGGAATTCCATGCACTTTAATTACTGATAATATGGCCGCCCATTTAATGAGTTTAAAAAAGATTACTAAAGCAATCGTAGGTTCCGACCGCATTGCAGTTAACGGCGACTTCGCTAATAAAATTGGAACCTATAGCGTAGCGGTGAATTGCCATTACCATAAAATTCCGTTTTACGTAGCCGCACCTTACACAACAGTGGATCCAAAATGTAACAGCGGCCAGCAAATTCCGATCGAACAAAGAAATGCATTAGAAGTGCAGGGTTACTCGGATTTAATCTGGGCTCCGAAAGATATAAATGTTTACAATCCGGCCTTTGACGTAACTCCGGCGGAGTTAACAAGTGCCTGGATTTTAGATAAAGAAGTTTATTACAAAAAAGATGTGGAACAGGGAGTATTTAATTTATGTTAGGTGTTATCGGCGGATCAGGTTTTGAAAAGTTTGAAGAATTTGAAACAATCGAATTATTAGACCGTGAAACTCCATTTGGCTTAGCAGCAAGTGGATTTAAAAAAGTAAAAGTAGAGGGCACTGAGTTTTTATTTATATCACGCCACGGCGAACACCACGAACATTTACCGAGCGAAATTAACTACCGCGCCAATATCTTTGCCTTTAAAAAATTAGGCGCAAAGGCCATTGTTTCATTCAGCGCTGTTGGTTCTTTACAAAAAGAATATGCTCCGGGCGATTTAGTAATTCCTTATCAGTACATAGATCGCACTAAATCTTTACGCCAGCACACATTCTTAGGCGGTGGCTTAATTGGCCATGTATCTTTAGCTAAACCAATTTGCGAAGTTATGGCTAAACGTGCGCAAGAGCTTATAGTTGGAAATAAAATTAACTCTAATTTTAAAACTCATTTCGGACAAACTTATGTTTGTATTGAAGGTCCTTACTTTTCTACTAAAGCAGAATCCAATGCGTATCGCCAAATGGAAGCGCAAATTATCGGGATGTCGAATTTTCCTGAATATGCATTAGCGCGCGAGGCGGGGCTACCTTATTTGCCATGCTGTTTTGTAACCGATTACGACTGCTGGGATGACTCAATTCCGCACGTAACAGTTGAAGAGGTTATTAAAGTTATGAAGGGCAATAATTCAAAAGCCTTCGCAATTTTAAAAGCTTTACTGAAGTCTAAAGATATTTATCAGGGTAGCCTGGCTTACGAGGGCGGTTTAAGAACCGGTTTGTTTATGCCACCAGAAGCTATTCCCGCTGATAAAAAACCTTGGGTTCAGATGTTAATGTCGTAGTGGGTTTAGTTTAAAATCCACTTTTCAGGATCAGTAAATGCAGTTCCTTCATAAGAATCCAGAACGCCGGATAGTCCTTTAGGGATAACCACAGCTTCTCGGCGATGATAGATAGGAATCATGGAATAATTTTTTTGTAAGAAATTTTCTATTTTTTTAACAATGGCATTGCGTTTTTGCTTATTGTTTTCTTTATCGAAGTCATTCAGCAATTGATCTAATTCTTTAGAGTTTAAGCGTATAGAATTACCGCCAGCCCAGCTGTTTTTAGCAGTGGGGATATCTTTCGAAGAAAAATAACCGGTTAAAGAAGAATCGGCAGGGATAGGTTGCCCATACATAGCTAAATCAAATTCTCCATGCGGTACGCTTTGTCCTAGCAAAGTGCGAGGTGGTTCGTTTTTAATAATACATTCAACGCCAACGGATTTAAACTGTTCGCACACATAAATCTGAATATTTTCCAGCACCTTCAGGCCGGCTGAAGTTTTAAATACAAGGCTTAATGTTTTTCCATTTTTTTTGCGAACACGGTTTGGGCCCATTTTCCATCCGGCTTCATCCAGCAATTTAACAGCTTTGTCTTTAGAGTAAATAGCGGCCTTAGAAGTATAAGCCGGGTGCTGTGGCGATAAAATACTTTCAGCTGTTTGTAGTTTATTACTAAAAAAGGCTTTTACTATTTGCTCTTTGTTAATCGTACGGCTTAAAGCTTCGCGTACTTTTATATCTTTAAGGATTTCGTTATCTAAATTAAAGTAAATGCCCTGAAATATTCCTGAGTTTTGAAAGCGAACTACGTAGGGTAGCTTTGAAGATTTAAAATCTTCATCAAATAAAAACGCAGTGTCGGGAGGGAAACCCACTGCGCTGATGGCATTAATCTGGCCTGACATGATATTAGCTCTGAGCGCGCTGGTATCACTAATATGTTTTACGATTATTTGTGCAATTTTTGGTTTAGTGCCGAAAAAATTTTCGTTACGTGTGAAAATAACATGGCTACCTAATTTAAATTCACTTACATAGTAAGGGCCATTATAGAGAGCATTATTAGTTACACCGTTAATGTAAACTGTATTGCGATCATAACCTTCAGCTTCTGTTTTATTTTTTTCGTAAACTGATTTTTCAACATGTGAAGGTAAAAAAGGTGGAAGGTCGCGATCAAAAGTCCAATCATTTGTAGCGTAAGTTACATTACAGTTTTGTGGAGTTTTTTCGCTCCATTCAATTTTGGTAATTTTCTCGTAAGTGCTACGCGCTTCAACGGATACTTTTGGGTTAAGTCCAGCTTGCCACCCTAAATACCAATCTGCACAAGTAATATTTTGTCCATCAGCCCATTTGGCATTTTTTTTAATAATCCATAAAGCTGAATTTTTAGAATCTAAAGTCGGAATTTTTTCAGCGACATCAGCCACGACACCACCATCTACACTACGCTTAACCATGTAACGTATAATAAACGGGAAGAGCGCCTGATTAGATGCCAACTGTGACGTAACAGGATTAAATGTGGACCATTCTTGAATGATAGCGATTGTTAATGAACTTTTAGCTGCTTCAGCTGAAAACGAAAGTAAGCTGGTTGTAAGTAGGTATAATACAAAAAATCGTTTCATGCTGGCTCCGTGGTTACGACTAAGGTCAAAGATATGAATAAGAATTAATGTGCTTTTAATCAAGTATTTAGTTCTAATGTATACACTGAATTCACAAAAAGGAGAATTTTATGAAAAAACTTTTATTTACAGTTAGTGCATTGATTTTATCGACTTCGTTATCGTTTGCAGATATTGCTGCACCTCCACCAGATGCTAAAGGCAAAGAAGAACATAAAGCCGAAATGAAAGCTCATATCGAACAGGTTAAAGCGGCTTGTTCAGCTGATGTGGCGGCAACCGGTTGTAAAGGCGAAGGCCGCGAAGTTATGAAGTGCGTACATGAGTACAAAAAAACAAATAAGGATTTTAAATTTTCTGAAGGCTGCCGTGAGGCTATGAAAGACGGTCATGAGATGAGAAAAGAAAGAAAGATGGCTCGTAAAGAGCGCAAAAAGCAAAAACAGGGTGAACCTGCCGCTCCAGCACCAACCGATACAAAGTAATTTAAAAACTCTAAAGTGTTCTCAAAAAGAGCCAGTATGTGTTTCATACTGGCTCTTTTTTTTGATTTTTCCTCATAATTTAAAGCCTTTGGCGTTTATTACTTAAGTCTGGGTTGAGCTTTCCCGATACAAACCACATAACAACTAATGACATATTTTTAAGCAACATGTACGACAACTAAAGATTACGGCTAGGGGGCAACATGAAAATCACAGAAGTTAAGATATTCCCAGTCAATGAGGACCGGCTTAAGGCTTACGTAACGATAACAATAGAAGGTTGTTTTGTTGTGCGTGACTTAAAGGTTATTCAGGGCCCTCAAGGGCTTTTTGTCGCAATGCCCAGTAAAAAGCGTAAAGACGGGCAGTTCCGTGACATAGCCCATCCATTAAATCAAGAAACTCGACAACACATCGAGGATATGGTCTTTGAAGCATACGAAAATCAATTAAGGTCTATGGGAGAAACTCTTGTTAATCTTAAACGTCAAAAAGCTCCTATGAGCTTCGGACACGATGAGGATTGACGAGAAATTTAGCAACTTGACGACACTTTATCTATCTTAAGAAAGCCCTGCTCGGTGAATCTTTCGAAGAATACCCATAGATAACAGCCCAGAATGTTTTAAAAGCACTCTGGGCTTATTTTTTCTTGCCCTTTACTCCAATTTTAATTAACTTCAATTTTACGTTCAATCTGCTGGGGTATCGCCAAGTTGGTAAGGCATTAGATTTTGATTCTAACATTCGCAGGTTCAAGTCCTGCTACCCCATCCAATTTTTTCAAATGTACGCCGTACCTTTTTTCCGTAAGTACTGTAAAACAATTTTAAATGCAAAAATCAGCACCAACTCAAAAAACAATTGGCGATCAAGCTTTCCAAGTAGTAAAAATGCGCATGTTTTACTTTGTTTTGGCATTTATTTTTTTATCGACAGTTCAGGCTAAAAATCTCCGGGATCGGTGGATAAGCCGCGTCAGTTGCTCCGATTTTTAGGTTCCACAAAAAATTTGAATAAATTTCTATCCC
>JAIELP010000011.1 GCA_019752925.1 bacterium | reverse complement strand
GGGATAGAAATTTATTCAAATTTTTTGTGGAACCTAAAAATCGGAGCAACTGACGCGGCTTATCCACCGATCCCGGATTTTCTTTGGTATCATTCCCAATGGGGTCGGTGGAGTTCCGAATGGCTCTATCGCCATCGGGGTTGGTAACACTTGGACGGCCCATTCAAATTTTGTCGTCAATAACAATGCGTGGAGGCATGTTACCATTACACGAAGCACCACTGGAGCCACAGTATTTTATGTTAATGGACAACAAACTAATACAGGAACTGGAACTGCGGGCGAAATAGCAGCGGGCCGAACATTTGATCGTCTTGGTATGGCTGTGGCTGGCGGAAACTTCAACGGCCAGTTAGATGAAGTTAGACTTTTTAACTCTATACAAAATGCCGATAAAATCAGAGCTGACTTTAAATACATGATGAATACGCATTTGAATTACAGTGCTATGGATATGCCGTAATCTTTTAATAAAAAAATATTAATTAAGGTAAAAAATTGGGGTGACCAACGGGGCTTGAACCCGCGACACTCGGAATCACAATCCGATGCTCTACCAACTGAGCTATGGCCACCACAGGTAAAAAACGAGTTATAGTTATATTGAATCTTGGCTTTAAAAGCAAGAGGCTAAGGCTTTAAATCAGATATCAGTGGGGGCGATTTCGCCTGATTTTTCCTCAGATCCTAGGATGGGAAGAATATTAAAGGCCAACTGGGTGAGAATAGGGCCTAATAATATTCCCGGTGGGCCGTAAACTAAGATCGCTCCAATAAGCGCTAATAAGGATAAAATTGGGTGCAGGTCTTCGCTAGCTGAATTTAAAATCAATGGTTTAATGAGATTGTCTACGCTGCTGGCTATTACTAAAGCAACCAACATGGCTATTCCAGAGCCCGTGTTTCCCTGAATGAATGAAATGGCCATTAAGAAAAGAGCCACAGGGCCAGAACCCACAACAGGAATCAGTGATGTGATAAATGTTATAATAAATACAATAATGACATCGGTAAAACCGCAGAAATAAGCAAATACAGTAATAATCAGGGCTTGAATGAGCCCAATTAATATAGAAGCTACAAGTGTTAAGTAACTGCTGCGTTTAATAATTTTTATTATCTGATTCATTTCTGTTTCAGATAATAAGTCGAATTTTAAAAATAAGGATTTAACTTTTCCTGATTCGTTTAAGAAATAATACAAAGCTAAAAAGAAAACTATAAAGCTCAGAGCAATGGCTGGTAATTGAGCTACGGTATTTGTAGCAAAAGCACCGATCTCGTCGGAGTAGCCACTTAGCACCTCAACTGGTTTTGGGAGTTTTGAAATGTCCAGATCAAAACGGGCTGCAAGCTCAGTTCCGTAATCAGTAATACGGTGTAAAAGCTGTTCGGTGGCTTGGTAAATGCTGGTGTTGTGAAGTCCCACAGCAGAGTACTCTTTAATTGTCGAGATAGTTTTTAAAACAATAAAAACTAACGGAGTGGCAATAAAAACAAGTATGCCCATAATCAGCGTAAGGCTGGCATTAGACCGGCTCAGTCTGTATTTGGTTAAGTTAGTAACCACATCGTACAGCGCAAATGAAAAAAGAGAAGCTAGCAATAGAGCAGTAAAAAAAGGCCAAAACATAAAAGCGAACAGCATAAAAACAATAGCTATAAAAGAAGAGCGTATAAATTTATGTCGGAATTCGTGATTCATTTTGGCCTTTGTTTAAAATTACTTAATTAAGGTTTTTTTAAGTTCTTCTAATTTACCATCAGCCGTTTTGCCGAACCAGATGGATAACAATTGGTCAGCAAATTCTTTGTTCCCAGCAACTGTTTTAATTTTTAAAGTTGAATCTGTTAAGTAAGCTGTGGCTTTGTCGCCAGTCCAAGCAAAAGTAATTGAGAAAGATTCGCCTTCTTTAAATTCAGTGATAGCAGAAATTTCTTTCAGTACTTGAGTTAATTCAGGCGAAAGGGCTTTAACATCGATTTTGTTAGCTTCCAATCCATCTTTAAAAGAGTCAGAGATTTTTTCGCCGGGTAAGTTTCTTAAAAAAGTTAAGTGAAGTTGAACAGGCCCAGCATCTTTAACTGAAGATAAAAAGCCTTCTTCTGTTTTAACTAATTTTTCTGGTTTAGCTGCTAATACTTGCATAACGTAAACACTTACTGGGACTAAGCCGAATACAGCTTTTTTGCGTAAACCGTGGGAAACTGCTGTCATTTGAGCTTCAGTTTTGTCGTCGTTTTGAAGAGTAACGGCTTTTACTAATTTAGCATTTTCAAAAGTTTTTGCAGTTGTTTCTGTTTTTAAAGAAACAGCCTGGGCAAAATTAAACCCGAAAAGAACTGCTATAAATACAGTCAATAAAGTTGATTTCATTAAGATCCTCCTAAGTTTTTTGTATATAACACTCATTCTTAGCTTCGGTGTCAAATAAAACACAACCTAGTCGGCAAAAAATGTATTTGATAGGCTTATTTTTTAGCGAGGTTGTCATGAATAAAACGAAGTCTCTGATTTTAGTTCTTTCACTATGTATTTTTACAATTTCTTCACAGGTTTTTGCGAAAGATTTAACGCACAGATTAGGTGTAGGATTTAAAAATAACACATCTGAAAGTGTTCCGTCTTTGACTGTGGTTTACTACGCCTCGAAAGACTACGCATTTACCGGTGGAGTGGGTGTAGACACTAAAAAAAACAATAGCACTATGCAGGCCAATGCCGGAGTTCGTAAAATGATTTATTTTGAAAATAATTTAAATTTTTATATGGGAGCACAGTTAGGTTTTTTAAGTGTTGAAACAGCCGGCACACGCGACAGCGGAGTTGATATGTTGGCAGTATTTGGCACTGAATTCTTCTTTACAGGTTTGGAAAACCTAGGCTTCACATTAGAGGCAGGTGCTGGAATATCAACGGCTAAAGACACACGTTTCCGTACGGTGGCTGATGATCCATTACGAGCTGGCATTTTATTTTATTTTTAATTTAATACTTAAAGAGGAGATTATATGAAAAAAATTATTCACACAGATCACGCACCTAAAGCCGTAGGACCTTATTCACAAGCGGTCAGAATGGGTGATTTTCTTTTTTGTTCAGGCCAGATTTCAATTGATCCGAAAACTCAGGAAGTTTTTACTGGCGACATTAAAAAACAAACCGAAATGGTTTTAAGTAATATCGAAGCTGTTTTAAAACATAATGATTTAAATTTCGGTCATATTGTTAAAACAACAATTTTTTTAACTAACATGGCAGATTTTACTGCAGTTAACGAAATCTATGGTAAAGCCTTTACCGCTGAGCCTCCCGCACGTTCTACAGTAGCTGTTGCAGGTTTACCAAAAGGTGTAAACGTTGAAATAGAAGTGATTGCGAATTTTGCTGCTCTTTAAAAAAGTTAAATATAAAAAAACAGTTGCGCTATTTTTTCTAGCGTTAATTTTTTTAGGTTTATTCCTGAAAGAGCGCAGCTTGGTTTTGCAGCCTCAGCCCAAAGTTTTAATTGATAAGCTCGAGCATGTAGACTGTGGTGTTGTATTAACCGGCTCTGCGGGCCGAATACGTGAAGCTTTTGAAGTGTTGGCGCTTGGCAAAGTGAACAAGCTGATTATTTCAGGAGTGTATAAAGACACTAAGCTGCATGAGATATTCCCGCACTTACCCTATTATCCGGAAATTAAATCCGACAGCATCGTGCTTGAAAAAGTTTCGGGAACCACTTATGAAAACGCACTGCAAAGCCTGATTTGGGCTAAAAAACTGCAGTGTAATAATATTTTATTAATGACATCAGAGCTTCATATGTATCGTTCTTTACGTACATTTAAAGCCAATTTTCCTGCAGAAATTCAAATTAAAACTTTTGCCATTGCTAATCCGGCCAAAGAAGACCGTTTTTACGATGAAGCTATTGAAACATTTAAGTCGCTCTTTTATTCAGTTCTTTTAATTGTTAATCAAATTCTGTGAGAAATGGTTTGATCTTGATCGGAACTTATTTTTGGAATAGCTCTGAAGTCGCCTAAGGCCTCTAGATATTCAGGTTTAATAATATCATAAAGCTCAGGTAAGTAGTCCTGTATAGATAAATTGCGATATTTATCTTTTTTTCAGTCCAAATAACAAATTCATTCCACTTTTCAGGATTGCACTTTTTTGAAAACATATAGCTTACGAGGCTTGAAAGTTTTTCATAATTGGGGCTTTTTCTGAGTTTGTCGGCTATTACAAGCTTACATCTTTCAGGGATGTTAGTGACCGAGTAGTACTGAGGTTCGTGTACAGTGGTAAAAGCTAGAGCCTGGCTGTTTAAAACTTCCGAAATTTTGTTAAGTATTTCGTCAGCATAATAAATATTTAACATACTTACAGTTGTGTTAACTCCACAAACAACTTCCGCAGAAATTTGTCGCGGTAAGATTTTATAATAGTCGGAAATATTTTTTTCAACTTTTTCCCACTGCCCAGGCCAGCGGATATAGTGATAATATTGATTAACCCCATCTAATGAAAAATGAAAACGTATGGTTTTAAATTTATCCCAGATTTCTTTACGGACATCAGTTGGCCCAAAGGAGCCGTTCGTACAGTAATACAAAGAAATATTTTTAGAACGTCCGGATTTGATCAATTTATCAAGCAGTATATGGTGAGTGGTGTTCATCATAGGCTCGCCACCGTAAAATTCGATAGTATCGACGGATTGGCTTAATTCAAAAAACTGCTCCATATCGTCTGATGTAAATTCAGATCGAGGTGAGGTTTGTAAGTAGCGATTATCATTTTGCTGGTAATTTTTTTGATAAAATTCACCCTCAGCTTTAAATAAACTTGAATCAACAGAGTGGCAGGTGCGGCAGGCGTAATTACAATTGTTACTGAGTCGTAAAACAATTGTCTTGGGTCCTTTTTTATAAACACCTTTTACAAACTCATCTTCAGAGTAGTGTAGTCGGGTCAGTTCCAGCTCGCGGCGGCTTGGAAATCCTGCAGCTTCTTCTTTGTAGCATCTCTCGCAGAGGGCAGGTTTTTCGCCGGCTAAGTGCTGTTCACGTAATTTTTCAGCAGTGCTATGGCTCCAGCGCTCTTTAATCGGAACATCTTTAAAGTAAAAACCACCGGAGTTGTACGGGCACGGACCACCAAGCGATGTCGAATCCTGTACCATGCCTGTAAATGGTGCTGGGCAAAAATTCGGATTATTTTTAAAGATTCGCGACTGGTTTGTCATACAGTAGCTTTAGGTTACTCAATACCTAAAACCTTTGTCTAGGTTAAAGTAAGGATGTTTTATTCCGATATAGATAGTCTATGGGGCAACATAAGCAAAATAACTTAGACCACATACTTTTTGAAAATGTCAGCTTTCAGAGCGAAGGTTTAGATCCCGTTTTGGTGCACGTTGATCTTGAATTGCCAATGGACCAAACCGTAATAGTAAAATCATCTAATCCTACACACTCAGTTCAAATACTTGAAATTTTAGCGGGTCGTAAAGAGCCACAATCTGGCAAAATTAAATGGACTGATGAGGGCGCATACTCACAAGAAGAGATCACCGCGCCTTTGCATGAGATCGTGGCCAGTTACTTTGAATCTAATCGACCTAACCCCGAAACTACAATTAAAGAATTATTTGCTAATACCGGAGCAAAAGAAGAAGTCATTGCTGAAGCGATTGAGCACTTTGAGATTTTAGAATTTACTAAGAAAAAATTCAGAACTTTGCCTTATGAAATTCAAAAATTAGCCCTTTTGCTTATACCGACTTTAAAAACACCTCAGATGTTAATTTTAGAAGATCCTGCAGTGGGTTTGTCCGAGTCAACATTTCTTAATTATTTAGATTGGGTTCAAATGTGGCAACGCCAAGGACATCTTCGTCATATTTATATGACTAATAATCATCCAGTGGCAGCGCGTCACATTGATGCAAGCGCAATGTACGTGGAAGACGGCTTAATTTATCTCGATGAAGATCAAACATTTAAAAAGATTGTTCACTTTTAGTCCTTAATCAAAAATTCACAGTTTACACTTAGTCAGAGTGGTCTATACTTTTATAAGTGAAAGTTAAAAGCCTCAGCTATCTTTTTTTAAAAAAACTTGTTCTGTCTAACAGATCGGGTTCGTTAGTTAGACGAATCAGTATTTTATCTTTTATTGCGATCACTGTAAGTTTAACCGCCTTTTTTATTGTTTTATTTGTTATGAACGGAATGAATAAAAATATTAAAACACGTATTATGGCGTTAGAGCCCCATTTAACAACTGTAAATACCGAAACCCAAAGTGCCGAAGTTGAAAATTATTTTTCTGATGCCGAGTTTTTAAAGTATCAGAGCTTTGATCTTATTTTGCGTACCATAGACGGGCAGTTCAGAGGATCGGCTGCAGTCGGTTACACAACCGATGGACTTAATATGTGGATGCGGCAACTTAAAAATACAAAGTCGCATAGTAAGCGTCAGTATTTTACCGAATCGGATTTATACGATTTAAGTTTAGGTGAAAACGAAGTGGCTATTGGAGTAGATTTGGCGCGCTCGCTGGGTTTATTAGAAGGTGATGAGCTTACGCTGATACCTCCAGAAACTCTGCTGCTCAGCTCTCTTGAAACGCCGCTGTTTCAAAAGGTTATCGTAAAAAGAATTTTAGTAACTGATTTGAGCGATCTCGACACGAAACTCGTTTTATTTAACAGTGATAATTCGCTGAAGCTTTTTTCTAAAACTCTGAGTCGCAAGGCTGGTTACCATGCTTGGTTTAAATCTGTAGATCAATCGGATAGGGTAAAAGAACTTTTAACTGCGAAATCCATTAAGTCTGAAACCTGGCAGGAAAAAAATTCAGATTTGTTCTTCGCTTTAAAAATGGAAAAAACCATGATCGGTGTTTTTTTAGGTTTGGCAGGGATTATTGCATCGTCTTCAATATTAACAGTATTAGTTATCCTCATGACTCAAAAACAACGTGATATTGCTATTATTAAAACATTAGGTCTATCACAGAAAAAAACTTTATGGCTGTTTACCAAAATAGGTTTATGGATTTCAGGTGGAGGACTTGTTTTGGGATCTGTGCTAGGTGTCGGCATCAGTCTTTATATTCAATATAATCCAGTAAATATATTACCAAATATCTATTACGATTCTTCGATTCCGTCTTTAGTGAATTTCTGGTTTGTAGGTATTGTTCTGGCTGTGGCTGCAACTTTGGCTTTTTTAGGTTCGTATATGCCGGCTTTAATCACCTTAAAAATCCAGCCCGCTATTTTACTTCGCCAAAAAAATTAATCAGTTTATTTGACCAAGATAAAGTTCTGTTCCGTCTCATTTAAACAAAAAACACAAATTAATAGGTTTAGATGTTAAATGTAATAAAATGAATCAAAATAAAATAACATAACAAAAAGCTTTTAATTTGAAACGCTGAGGTTAAACGCTTACTCCGTAATCGCGTAATGCTTGATTTAAAGAAGTTTTTTTATTTGTTGATTCCTGACGTTGACCGATAATTAACGCACAGGGAACTCCAAATGTTCCCGCTGCAAAAGTTTTATTTTCTACACCCGGAATAACAACTGAATTAGCCGGTACATGGCCTTTCATAATTTTAGGAGTTGATCCTGTTACATCAATAATTTTTGTAGAAGCTGTAATTGTAACGCCAGCGCCGAGCACCACGCCTTTTTCTAAGTGAACACCTTCAACCACAATACAACGACTTCCTAAGAAACAATCGTCTTCAATAATAACGGGTTGAGCTTGGGCTGGCTCTAGTACACCGCCAATTCCTACGCCACCTGACAGGTGAACGTTAGCGCCAACTTGTGCACATGAACCCACTGTGGCCCAGGTATCAACCATAGTGCCTGCGCCAACATAAGCGCCGATGTTGACGTAAGAAGGCATTAAAATGGCGCCTTTTTCAATAAAACTGCCAACACGTGCTACAGCCGGCGGAACTACGCGTACACCTTCTGTACCTTTCCATTTTTTGACCGGAACTTTATCAAAGTAACTCCAGTGTTCGGTATCAAGTACAACATTAGTTTGAATTTTAAAATATAGTAAAATGGCTTTTTTAACCCACTCATGTGTAACCCACTTATTATCGATATTTTCACAAACACGAATTTTTCCGTGATCAAGTTGATTAATTACTTCAGCAATAGCTAGTTTGTCGCTGGCGGTGATTTCTTTTCCTGCTGATGAGTTTTCAAAAATTTCTGAGATTTGGTTTTTCATAAATGCTTTCTATTTGTTTCTGATTCTTGCGGTTTCTTTTAAACCTTCAATAATAGCAGGAACATGTATTTTAATAATTTGATCAAACTTAATGTCGCGTTCGATTTCATAAGTTAAAGTGGGCATGCCATTTTCATGGCCAGCATAAGTGCCTAATGAGCCGGGAGTTGGGTAACCGATATCGGGCTCAATGACATAACCTGTGTGTTGAGCAATAATTTTAGCTTCAGGAACATCGCCGTTGGTGTTGAGCATGGGTTTCCATGAGTGAAGAGAAATAATAAAATCGGTTTTGTTTTCTTTAAGCCAAGTTACTAAGGCCTGATTTTCTTTTTCGCTCAGAGCGCTAGGGCCCGGATAATATCTTTCAGTGGCGGCAACGTTAGTCCAATCTTGAGTTGGTAAGTTGCGGTTTAAGTCGACCTTATTAGAATTTCCGCGAGTTTTTAATAGTACGCCTTCAGGGTTTAATTCAGG
Source organism: bacterium (assembly GCA_019752925.1). Taxonomy (GTDB): domain Bacteria; phylum Bdellovibrionota; class Bdellovibrionia; order Bdellovibrionales; family Bdellovibrionaceae; genus Pseudobdellovibrio. The sequence continues at coordinate 96,849 of JAIELP010000011.1, read as the reverse complement.
AACAATAACCACATTTAAATCGAGGCTATAGTTTTGGCGAAATACCTCTAAAAGACCGCGGGCTCCAACAACGCCTTCAGGTTCATCGCCATGGACGCCGCCGATGATTAAAACATGGGCTTTTTTGGCCGGATTTATTGCTGCTTTAAAGCGGTAAGCATGAATTGGTAAATTTAATTTGGTTTCACCGAATTTGAATATTTCCATATGGGGTATATTCGTGCAAAATAGCAGGAATGTCACGCAAGCTTTTATCTTATAAAAATCAGGAACTTTGCTTCGGCTTAAAACAGCAGCCGCTATTGGCGTTTGTTAAAAACTACAAGCAACCAGTAATCGTTTACGATTTAGATATTATAAAAGAGCGCATAGAGTGGATTCAAAGCTGGAAGCGCCTAGGTAAACTTCACTATGCAGTAAAAGCCAACTTTCATTTAGATATTTTAAGACTTATTAAAAGTATGAACTGCGGAGCCGATGTTGTATCAGTAGGTGAAATAAAACGTGCATTAGAGGCTGGGTTTACGGCCCAAGACATTATTTTTTCAGGTGTAGGTAAATCAAAAGAAGAACTTCTTTGGGCTATTGAGCGCGATATTTACCAAATTAATATCGAAAGTATTTCGGAATTAAATAAAATTGTTTTAATCAGTCAGCAAACCGGTAAAACGGTGAATGTCGGGTTAAGAATTAATCCTGAAATCGATGCTGAGACTCATAAATCTATTTCAACAGCTTTAAAAGATTCTAAGTTCGGTTTGGATTTTGAATCGGCTTTAATTGCTATTCAAATTATTTCGGAAAATAAATCTGTAAATTTAAAGGCTTTAAGTTTTCATTTAGGCTCACAAATCATGAATGTTAATGTTTTTGAAAAAGCTTTAGGAGTTATGAAACCTTTTTACCTAAAAGCAAAAAGTAAATGTCCTGAGTTAGATCGCTTCGATTTAGGCGGAGGCATAGGTATAGATTATAAAGATGCAGACTCGGCCGAAGATGAAAAACGCTGGAAGCAACTCGAAGCCGTTTTTGAAAAAGAACTAGCCGGATTTGAGGCTACTTATTTACTTGAGATTGGTCGTTTTCTGGTGGCGCGCTCGGGAGTTATGCTTTCACGTGTGGAAATTATTAAAGAAACTCCGCTTAAAAAGTTTTTGGTTCTTGATGTGGGGATGACTCACTTAATGCGTCCCGCTTTGTATGATGCTTACCACGAAATACTGCCTTTAAAATTATTGGCAGGTGCTAAGCAAGATTACGACATAGTGGGGCCGATTTGTGAATCTACGGATGTGCTGGCTGAGCAAAGAAGTTTAACTCCGATTCACGAGGAAGAATTTGTAGCTTTGTGTGATGTGGGTGCCTATGGTTCAGTGATGGCTTCAAACTATAATCTGCGCGACGAAGCTATAGAAATTTTCATTTAATAACGGCTTATAATTATTTGCCGCAAGTTTCCATTTTGCGATAAATTCGAGAGCGGCAACCTGGATCATATTTAGAACATTTAATTCTTAAATGGAAATGATCACCGTGTCCTTTGACGTGTTGTAAGTTTTCAAACATAGTTCGCACCACATCTTTTGCTTCATTTTGGAATTCGTTTTTAGCTACAGCAAAATCGCACAGTTCTTTTTTGATTTTTGCATCAATAAAAATACGGTCTACAACTATATCATTTTGTGAGAAGATGTACTTAAACAAATTATATGTTTTTTCAGTGGAATAGTTTTTCGTAAAGAATTCCCCAGTGGACATACGCACAACAAGAGGGAATTTAAGATTAGGCATATCGCTCGGGTAGCCCAAATCCACATCTAAACCGTTTTGATGACTAGCATGCGGGTTAAGCTTTCCACCGTTAATAGCTGAAATATTAGAAACATAAAGTTTTTTAGTGTATTGACGGTTTAATTGTTCACCGATGCGTGTGATAATTTCAGCCATTTCGTAAGTGGCAAAATGTTTTTTTCGGTCTGGAGACACGACTTCAAAGAAAGCTTTTTTGTTCAGAGCTTCCTGGCGGGTTAAAACTGAAGTGGCGTTTCTTAGTGAACCAGCGTCAGGAAAACCAATAGCTTGATTAATCGGGCGAACCTCTCCGTTTTGAGTTTGCTGTAAATCAGGATTCAGCGGGCGATCCTGTGGTGGCTTGGCTGGTGCAGTTGGTGGCACGGGAGCCTGAGTGTTATCACCCGAGTTAGGAGTGGTTGGCGCTTGAGAGCTGTCGTTAGAAGCTGGTGTTGCAGGTGGTTGTCCAGGAGCTGGTACAGGCGCTGTTACATTAAATAATACAGGCAAGTCTACAGTGGCTGCGCCACCTTGATATCGTCCATCGATTGAATCGTCGCCATCTTCAGATTGTTGTGTCTCTGACTGGTCTTCGTCTTCGTGTTGTATAGGAGGTGTAACCGGTGGTTTTGGATCTTCAGGTATAGCCGGCGGTGTGGACGGTTGAGATCTTTTTATTTCAAGTTGTTCTGTGTAGTATTTATTATTAAATAAAATGTAAACGTCGATCACAACCTGACTGCAGTCAATGTTGTTTCGGGCTGTAACAGCCAAGCAATGAGCTATTGCTTTTACTGCTATTTTTTTATCGCCTGAAGATTCAATTTCATCGTGTAATGTAATATTGCTTTCTTCTTGAGTGTGAGTGCCAGTTAAAGAAAATGTCTTTTCAGCCATTTTTTCTTTGTTGTCGTTAAGCATAGCTATATTACCGGTAATTTTCATTTTTCTATCAACCGATGTGTAGCTGATTTTTGCATTATGAATTTCCACTGAGCCCAAAATAATTTCAATAGGTTTTGCGCTATTAGAAGTATTTGTAATGATCGTTGGTGGTGCCTGGTATTGGACATTATTTTGAGGAGGTGGAATCACAACTGTGGGTTTAGCTTCGCTCTCGTATTTGATCTCTTTTTCTGGTTCAGCCGGGGCATTGGCTTGCAGGGGTTTCCCTTTAGGTCCGCAGCCAAAGTTAGCCACTAAAAACAGGGCTCCCAGGTAAACAACAAATTGACGTACTTTTGATACCAGCATATTCCGCATCCAGACCTCGGCTTGAATTAGAGCACAATCAATGCCTTAAAAACGGCGAGAATATAGGCTAAATGAGGGGTTAAAAGCTAATGGTTGGAGATGGGCTAAAGTGGCTTTGTAAAACTTTTGGTCAAATGACGGAAACAGTTTCAAATTGAATCTGGGTATTCATAACCGAGCAAAGCAGTTCGTTCGAAAGATTTTCAAAATGCTCGCTGGCGTCGGTGAGGCAAATGGTTAAAAAACTCTTATTTTGCTGTGCTCTTTTTAGTAACTGGCCGTCAAAATCCTGAGTTAATTCTTTAGAAATAGCTTCACCAGAATCTACTAACTCCACGTAATTACCGAAAATTTTACGAATAGCATTTTTCAATAAAGGGTAGTGGGTGCAGCCTAAAACCACAGTATCTACCTCGGCAGCTTTAAGGTGGTTCAGGTAACGAAAGGCTATTAAATTTGTAACAGGATCCTCGTACCAAGCCTCTTCGGCTAATGGAACAAACAACGGGCAGGCCTGAGTTAGAACCTGTGCATCCGGCATAATTTTATTAATTTTTTTAGTGTAGGCGCCGTTTGAAATTGTAGCTCTGGTTGCCAGTACTGCGATCTTTTTGTTTTTAGTCGTAGCACAGGCTAGGGCGGCTCCCGGATCAATAACATTGTAAACTGGACGTCCTTCAAAGCTATTTTCTAACACCTGAGTTGAAGCTGTATTACAAGCCACAACAATAGCCTTTACATTTTTTGAAACCAAAAATTTCATATTCTGTACAGAGTACTGTCTAACTGTATCGCCGGATTTTGAACCATAAGGCAAGCGAGCGGTGTCGCCTAAGTAAATGAAACTTTCATGAGGAAAAGCTTTCGCCAACTCACGAAGTACGGTGATGCCACCGATACCAGAATCAAATACGCCTATGGGTCTGTTATCAAAATCCAAATTTATTTCCTAACTAAGTACGAACACCGTGAGCGCGGGATTCAGAAATACCGTTTGAAGACATTTCCATAAATGAAGCCTTCTGGCGGATTTCCATAATTGTTGTGGCGTTAACATAACTCATGCCGGAGCGAATACCACCCGAAAGTTCATGAATAACATCCGACACGTGACCTTTGATTGTAACAAAAGTTGATTCGCCTTCCGGAGCCATTCCTTGTGGCATATCACCGCGCCAAGAAATTTGCGCTTTTTTAGAAGCCATACCACGGTACTGTTTTTTACCGTTAACGATATCTCCCGGAGTTTCGATGGTTCCAGAAAGCATACTTCCTAACATAATAACATCAGCACCGGCAGCGAAAGCTTTAACCATATCTCCAGAAGTTCTAATACCACCATCTGCAATAACCGGAACACCGTAAGACTCAGCAGCTTCAGCACATAGTGCAACAGCGGTTAACTGCGGAACGCCAGCGCCGGTAATTATACGAGTTGTACACATCGAACCAGGGCCAATACCAACTTTAATAGCATCAGCACCGGCTTCTATTAAATCAACAGCTGCATCCGGAGTTGCTAAGTTACCAGCGATAACTTCTAAGCCCGAGAATTTGTCTTTTAACCATTTCAACGTATCCATCATTAATACTGAGTGTCCGTGAGCTATGTCGATGGTCATTAAGTTTACACCAGCTTTTACTAATGCTTCTGCGCGCTCTTTGTAATCACCATTAACACCTATGCTAGCTGAAATAATCTGCGCACCGGCCGCTTTACAGGCCATAACCTCAGCAACTTGCTGTTCGGTATTCATAAATCTGTGTAAAATACCAAGACCACCCATTTGATGCATAGCTATGGCCATTTTAGATTCAGTTACGGTATCCATGTTGGCCGAAATAATCGGAGTTTCTAAAAATTTAGTTTTGGTGATGCGTGACTTTAAAGAAGGGTCGCGGCGTGATTTTACTTCCGATTTTTTGGGAATAATTAAAACGTCATCAAAAGTTAAGCCGTGATCACGTTCTTTAATATTTTTCCAGTTAAACATGAGAGCCATTTTCTACCTCGCTATCGTTTAAGAATTTAATAAATAACTTTAAAATTAAAAAATGAAACATAATTTCTAAAATTGTTTCAAGTCCAACAACCGCAGTGGCTGAAACGGGGTGGGTTGAGAACATACGGTACTCATCCAGCAGGGCATAGAGCAAAACCGGTACGATCACATAAAACACACCGAGCCACATTTTAATGCTCCACCAGAATTTTTTTGAAATTTGAGTTGAGTACTCTAAAGCATCAACCTCGCCACGTTGGTATTTTTTTGAAAACATCACAACAAATGGAGTTAAAATGTAGTTGATATATTTAACAACTCCCGGAATAAAAAACACAAACGACCATAAAAAAGTTTTACCCCAGGCTCTCAAGGTTTCAACAAGGCCCAATTCAAAGTTGTCGCTGAAAAAATCGCTTAACTCTTTGTTAGTTATGACGAGGCAATAAGCGCACAGAAAAGAAATTAATAAAGGAAACATAATAGCACTTAAAACTGAGAGTCCGCCCCAAACCCATATCATGTTTGAGAGCCCATCTTTTGAGCTGATAATATCTTCAACTTGCTTGGTTAAAAACTGATCCGTTAGGGTTGAGAAAAGTATAGCTGAAAAAATCAGCAAAACAGAGGGATTTAGTAGTGATTTAAGATCGAATTTGTTCACTTGTAGCACAGTTACGTAGAATTAAATGATAAGTCTAGACTGTCAATCGAAAGACCTCTGCACAAAATTAATTAGTGACAATTAATTCTCAAAAGATTAATTTCTTACTTCTTCCAGTACATCAGTACTTACGTGCCCTGGTGGCGAAACTGGTAGACGCACAGGACTTAAAATCCTGAGCTTCGTTAACACGGGCGTGCCGGTTCAAGTCCGGCCCAGGGCACCAAAACTTCAAATGTCAAATGTCAAATGTACGCCGTACCTTTTTCGAAAACGTACGCTTCTGACTTAAACCTATTTTTTATATTTATTTAAAAACTCACTAACGCGGGCTTTTAAATCAGGTCGCACATTGATTAATCCATGATCTTCATTTGGATACACGAGCAATTCAAAATTTTTATTAAAACGCTTTAAATTTTCGGTGATGAGCTCTGCGTGATGGAAAGAAACTCTTACATCTTTTGTGCCATGAATTATTAGCATTGGCACATTAAGTTGATCCGCCCACTCGTTTGCGGACCTTTCCTTTAAAACTGCTTTGCGATTGTTTTGAATATCTGGGATCAATGCATTGTGAACCTCAGCCATTTCTGGACGCTCTTTTTCAGACAAAATTAAATCTGTCGGGCCAGCAACTAAAATTGCTGCATTTACAGTTACTTGTTTTTTTAGTGTAAGGTAAGTCATCATGGCTCCTCGAGACCAACCACCTAGAAAAATATTTTTCGTATCTGTTAAAGTAAATTGTTTGGCAATTTTTAGAAGGCTAACAACGTCTTGTACTTCGGCTCCTCCAAACTCATCCTTGCCTTCGCCGCCCGCGACGCTTCGGTATTGAGTCGTAAAGAATAAATAATCTCCACTGTTTGTGAAAAGGCGAGTATCTCGCAACAAAATACCGGGCAGGACGCGACCGAATTCTCTATTGCCGCCGCGATTGAAGACCATGGCCGGCAGTTTTTGTTCTGCTGATAAATTTCGCGGAACTCCTATGAATCCTTTGACTTTAAAAGTGTCGCTTATATAAATGATGCTGTAAAATTCATAAGAAGAGTTCTTAAGTAATTCTACATGATTAAGATAAGCTTCTTTGGTTAATCCAGAAACGGCTTCTGCAGGAAAACTTTCGAAATTTTCAGGTACATACTTTTCCGCAGAAATAACACCAGGAACTTTTAAAATCAAATCCAAATGGGTTTGTTGAGCTTGAAGAAAGAGCGAGGTAACTAAAATACTAATGAAGACAAACATTATTTTCATAAGAACCAATCCTTTTTCAATCAGCATGATATAAATGAATTAGAATGAAAATGGAATAAAATTCGCAAGAATTTTATTTTAATTGTGCAGAGTGAGTTGCTAGTATAATTTTGAAATATTTACCAAAACTAAAGTGATTTAGTTCGAGAAGCGGGTAGGTCAGGGGTCTCAATTTTTTCTTAAAGAAAACTTAACAGCACATCTCTAGAATTGCGTTTCGATATTCGGTTATGTTAAGGGCACCAAATTCAATACTAAAAAAATTTCGATAATTTTCCTAGTGAACTACTCAGAAGTCTTGAGCTTGGATTATAAAGTGATTGGACATTATATGAGCGACAAGGTTTATAAATATTTTGACTCAAAAGAAGCCGCAAATGACTTTCTTGGTGGTAGAGTTATTCTACGAACTTCGTTTTTTTATGAAGTGCTAGAGAGTACGGGCGATACATCAACTGGCGATGCGTACGAAAGAACCCGTGCTGGCTATACTTCTTCGGAAGGGGCTTCAACTAGTAAATCTTTCGTTCCAAAGTATATTTCTTGCTTTTCAAAATCAATGGCCTGGAAAGCTAGTAATTTTTGGGTCGAAGTTGATTCTTCTGAGCAGCTCTACAAGAAAATACATGAAAAGCTTTTAATACAATACCCGCTAGACACTTTATTGATTCGCAAACTAGCTTTTGGAGGTGTGAGGTATTTGGATCCGCACGAAATTCACAAATTCAACTTAGAAGAACAAAATAGAAAATCAATTCAATGTTCTGAAATTAAACGTAAAGCCTATGCTGTGCAAGAAGAGTGGAGAATAGTTTTTGAAGCAGTAGGTAAGCAGGGGAAATCTTTAGGAAATGTTATGAGTATCAAACAAGACAGCCCGCTAGGCAAATTACTATTTAACCCTGAAACCAAATATAAAATTGAACAGGGAGGTTTTGTTACTTATCAGGAATATTTAGATGGCTTTAGAGAAATTATAGTTGAAGTAGGAAGTCTGAATCAAATCGCTCGACTTGTTTGCCCATCCGTTTAAAGCTGATGGAAGCAGTTCGAAATACCTCGAAACGAGTGCATTTGTTTGATTTTGTTCGAGAATCGGACAGCTACGGGTTTTCGAATTAGACCCCAAATCAAACTAAACCACGCACCTCTATTATTGCAGTTCGATATTCGTCTATGTTGAGGGTACCAATAAATTAGACTTTATCGAAAGGGTCTCGCCAATCGATAACTTCACAATCTGAAATATTAATTGGGCCCTTAACTAAAACATGCGGTATTTTACCCCAAGCTGGAGCTCCGGGTTCTCCACGAGTTTTCCATTCTTGATAGAACTCAAAAGCTTCTGCGGGAACTTTTGTAATTTCCTCATATTTTTTTGGATCAATCCAATCAAAAATATCTTCGGGCTCATCCTCCCCAAATGCATAACCAGGCCGATTCATATCAAACAAAATAGCAGGTGTGTCTGCAATTTTTGAAATAGGAATCTTGAAAAATTTCACTGAACGATTGCCTTCGGGAAATACAGATTTTAAAGCTGTAAAAATTAAATTCGGATGTATTGGTGAGCAGTGAAGAACGTCGCCTCGTGAACAATTCAATTTTTTGAGTAATTTGAACGGAAGCTTCTTTCGTTCAGGGTGATCATCATACTTTTTTATTTCATTTTCATAAATGGCTGGGTGAGCTTGTTTTAGGCTAAAAAGCGGAAATAGCGTTTCGCCAACTAGATCGCGAGGCACCCCGTGATATAAAAAGCTCATGCTGCCTTTTCTCTCGCAACCCATAGGTCGTACTCGGCCTGTATTCGCACCCACATTTCCGCAGTAGTTCCTAAAACCTTTTCTAAAACGAGCGCAAATTCAGGAGAGATGGCTCTCTTTCCATTAACGATTTCATTGATTTTTCGGTGAGAGCAGCCACATTTTTCGCTTAACTGAGTTTGATTGAGGTTCATTTCTTTCATGTAAACCTCGTTAAGTACAGCTCCCGGATGCATAGGTTTTGGATTTTTAATCATAAATTACCCCTCATGATAATTTTCAATTTTAACATCAATAAATTCACCGGCTTTAAATTTAAAGGTGATACACCAAGGAAGTTTAATTGTGACACTCCATTCCTCTTTTCTATCTCCCTGCAGCTTATGCAGTCTGACATTAGGCGGCTGACCTTTAATCTTTAAATCGTTCAAGTCTGTTGTGGCATGCATGATAGTAAGAAGTGCTTTTGCTCTTATCCAAAGCTCTTTTGGAAGAGATTTGGAAGCATCCGTTTCCCAGATATCTTTAGCAATTTTATTATCAAAGTTGCGAATCATGCGGCCTCAACAATTACACTATACCACATAGTGTAATAAAATCTAGAGTTATTTTATTAGGTTAGTTCGACAATCGCACTGTTGCGGGTATTAGACCAACCCCAAATCAAATATAGCCGCACATCTCGATAATCGCGTTTCGATATTCGGTGATGTTGAGGGCGCCAACTTCTTTTTTAAGTATTTGCGGTTATTGAAGTAAATCCTGAATGGCTTTTCTTTGTTTGTCAGAAAATGCCTTCCTCGCTTTTGCTATCAGCCAAAGATCATATTTTGTAAACAAAGTTTAAAAAAGTTTACATATTACTGGATTACGATAAGAATAAGTTAATGAGTATTGATAATTCATTAGAACAAATAAACAACTTATTCCGGATTTTGTTACGTGTACACAAGTCGCTTTTGGACTTTCAAAAATTAGCTACAGAAACATTTGAGCAAAGGAAGTTTTCGTCTTATGACATTCTTCAGTTAGCATTTAACCATCCTGAATTTGAATGGTTACGAAAAATTTCAGTTATTATGTCTGAAATGGATGAAGCTACTTCGGATAAGAAGAATTTACCAACCGAAGCTCAATTAAAAGATTTTGCCCGTCGTTTGAATGAGATTTTCAGCGAAAACTCACAAGACTTTGATTTTAAACGTCGATTAGACGTAGCCCTAGCGCGTGACACTAGGCTTTTCAGTGAAGTGGCGGAGTTGAGGCTTATGTTAATTAAAACACTTAATTAGATTTACAGAATTCAAATTTGCTTTTGACAACACGGTCTTTAAAAAGAGCTTGTTTTTTAATTAACTTTATGGTTATATAACCAAAAGGTTAAATATGGATCAACTGTCTCGTTCATTTCAAGCCTTATCCGACCCCACAAGGCGCGCCATACTGGAGCGCCTATCTAAGGGTTCAGCTTCTGTTTCAGAGCTGGCTGAACCTTTTGAAATGAGTGGGCCAGCTGTTACTAAACATCTAAAAGTATTAGAGCGTGCTGGCCTGATTTCGAGAGAGAAAGACGCGCAATATAGACCGAGCACTTTAAACGGTGCCCCACTTAAAATGGCTCAAAACTGGATGGAGCAGTACCGTCATTTCTGGGAAGAAAGTTTTGACCGCCTAGATGAGTATTTAAAATCAATTAATGTTAATAGGAAAAAAACGAAAAAAGGAAAGAAGCATGGCCGAAAGAAATAAACCCAACGAACTCTATATAACAAGAATTTACAACGCTACAGTCAAACAAGTTTGGGAAGCCTGGGTAGACCCAGATAAAGTAGCAAAATGGTGGGGGCCGCGTGGCTTTACGCTTACGACAAAGCGTAAAGATGTAAGAACCGGTGGCGACTGGCTTTATACAATGCACGGCCCAGATGGTGTGGATTGGCCGAATCATACAAAATTTTTAGAAGTGGATCAATACAAGCGCTTAGTTTACGACCATGGTGGATTTGAAGATAAGCCGCCAATGTTTCGTGTTACTGTTGTATTTTCTGAGATCAACGGAAAAACAAAAATGGAAATGACAATGGCGCTTCCAACAGCTGAAGCTGCTGCTGAAACTCGTAAATTTGTTAGAAAAGCCGGTGGCGACTCTACATGGGATCGCTTAGCTGAGCATTTAGATAAAGAGCATTTGGGGAGAGAAGTGTTTGTTATCAACAGAACTTTCAATACCGATATTAATACGATGTTTGAAGTGTGGACAGATCCAAAACATGTTATGAATTGGATGGCTCCAACAGGTTTTACCGGCACATACATTAAAGCCGATATTAAGCCGGGCGGTGAAGCTTTTTACTCTATGACAGGTAATGGTTTTACAATGTTCGGTAAAGCGAACTACATTGAAATAACAAAACCTTATAAGTTGGTGTACACACAAATTTTTACAGACAAAGATGGGGCGGTCTCTCGCCACCCAATGGCTCCAACTTGGCCGGAAAAAATGAAAACAACAGTGAGCTTTAATGAAGAGAGCTCAACTCAAACACGCGTAACAATTGAGTGGGAAGTGGTTGGTAGCGCAACTCAAGAAGAGCATGACACTTTTGTTAAAGGAAAACCTGGTATGACTCAAGGTTGGACCGGTTCGTTTGATAAACTTGAAGAGTATATTGCTAAAGTTTGAAAATGATATTGTTAGGGGCGGGTTTAGTCCCGCTTTTTCAGCGCGGTGTCTAATAAACCTGGCTTCTTCTTAAAATTTAAGCTCTCTAGGGCCCATAGGCTTGTTTTTATTGAATATTTAAGTGATTCTATCAGTCACATTTATTGGTAAAGGTGAGCATGGATTCTGGAAAAAACGTAAACGCAAATAAAGATCAAAAACAATTTTTTAATCCTACTGATGTTAAAGGTGTTTTAGCAAAAGCCCAGCGTCCGAGCAAAATGGTAGTCACAGCCGGTATGCCATATGCCAATGGTCCGCTTCATTTGGGGCATTTGGCAGGAGCTCATGTGCCTGCGGATATTTTTTCGCGTTATATGCGTATGCTGATCGGCGCAGAAAATGTATTATTTGTTAATGGTAATGATGACCACGGTTCTACAAGTGAAGTGGCCGCACTTCAAGCCGGACGAGAAATTCATGAGTACATTAACTCGATTCATGTAAAACAAAAAGAAACTTTAAAAAAATACGCCATTACAACAGATATATTTTCAGGAACATCTCGTCCTGAAACTTATCCTTTGCACGAAAAATTCTCGCAAGACTTTATGAGGACTCTTTATAAAAATGGAATGCTTGAAAAACGTGTGACTAAGCAGTGGTACGATTTAAAAATGACGAGATTTCTTCAGGACAGATTTGTTCGTGGTACTTGTCCGAGCTGCCAAAGTCCTGATGCTTACAGTGATCAGTGCGATGCCTGTGGTGCAAGCTACAATCCAAGTGATCTAACCAATGTAAGAAGTATGATTAGCGATTCTACACCAGAACTTCGCGATACCGCTCACTGGTGGCTCGATATGTGGAAAGTGGCAGATCCATTGAAAATATGGATTGAAAGCAAACAAAAATCTATGCGTTCTGCTGTGTACAGCGAAGTATCTAATTTTGTTTTAATAGGTTTACAGTTTCAAAATATACATGAACCTAAGTATAAAGAAATTAAAGACACTCTTCCTAAGCACAAGAGTCACTATATTTCCGGAAAACGTGTGGAGTGTTTATTTTCTTCAAAAGAAGAAATGCTTAGAGCTCAAGAAGTTTTAAGTACTAATGAAATTCCGACAGTGGTAACTGACAATTGGTCGCGACGACCGATTACCAGAGATGTGTCTTGGGGTATTCCGGTGCCACCTGAAATTGATCCAGAAATGAAGGGTAAAACTTTATATGTTTGGCCGGACTCATTAATTGCACCAATCGTGTTTACGCAAGCTGCACTTAAACAACAAGGCCGAGACGTAAATGAATATAAAAAATTCTGGTGCGACCCAAATGCACGGGTAGCTCAGTTTTTAGGTCAGGATAACGTATTCTTTTATGTGATCATGCAGGGCTCAATGTGGCTGGGCACTCAAGCCGATATTCTTCGTCAGCCTATCGAAGGCGAATTGCAAATGACGGAAGCATTAAGCGTATTTCACTTAATGGTTAACGGCGAAAAAATGAGTAAATCAAAAGGTAACTTTTATACCGGAGATCAACTGATTGATGAAAAAGGCTATTCGGCTGACCAAATTCGTTATTTCTTGGCTGTATTAAGCTTGGCCGTTAAACCTTCGGATTTTAATTTTGCATTATTTGAAGAAAGAAATAAGTTTTTAGCAGGGCCCATGAATGCAGCTTTTGAAAAACCGATTTCAGCTGCCAATGCCAAGTTTGATGGAATTGTGCCGGAAGGTAAGCTTCTTGAAAAAGTTGAGCAAGAAACCGTTAAAATTGTTCAGAAGTACATACACTCAATGGGAAAGGCCGATTATCCGGTATTGCTCGGACAAATTGAAAACTATGCGCGTTTGATTAATTCCATGTTTACTCAGTATAAGCCACACGATGACCGTGCTCCTGAAGCTGAACGTAAAGACGCTTTATATTCATGTTTTTACATTTTAAAAAATTTAATGATCATGCTTTATCCGTTTGTGCCGACCACTATGGAAACTTTGTGTGATTCATTAAATTTAAGCCGGGATGTTTTCAATATAGATAATTTAGGTACGGACATTCCAGCTGGTCATAAAATCGGCGCTAAGCAGACCTATTTTCCAGCGGTGGCAGATTAGTTTGTAAGGAGAGATATGGAATCCAAAGAAAAATCATGTCTAAGTTGTCCTGTGTGGTCTAAGAGTATATTTAAGGACTTCAATAATGCGCAGTTGAAACATTTAGATAGTATCAAAAAAACCAGCAGCCATAAAAAAAATGAAAGTCTTTTTAAGCAAGGACAAGAGGTTGACGGTATTTACTGCAATGCTTCTGGGTTGTTAAAAATCAGTCAGAAAAATTTGGCCGGAAAAATTATTTTTTCAAGATTCGCATTTCCGGGAGACACAGTCGGACATCGCAGTATTTTTGTAGAAGATCAGTACAAAGGAACCTGCGAAGTGGTTTCGGACGATGCTGAGGCCTGCTTTATCAACAAAAAAGATGTTGTGAATCTGTTCAGTGAGAATAACGAGTTTGCAAAATCTTTGATATTTAAAATTTCCCATGAGCTTGATAGATCAGTTAATGAACATATTTTATTAAACGAAAGCACAGCATTTTCGAGACTTTGCGCTTTATTACTTAAATTATTTGATGAGTATTCTGAAAATAAGTCAGGAGTGCGCGTGCTTAAGTCGGCTATTTCAAAAGTAGATATAGCGCGAAGCCTTGCAGTTGCGGATGAGACAGTAATTCGCTTTATGAGTGAGCTGCAAAGAAATAAAATTATACATATCAGTGGTAAGAAAATCAGCTTGCTCAATGAATCTAAACTTAGGCAATATGCTGGTTAAGTAGTATTTATTGCGAAATTTTACGGAACAACTCTAGACCTATCCAGGCATCCGTGGCTGCGTATAGTATTTGTTGGTCGGTGAGTTTAGGTACTTCCCAATTGGTTACTTTAGCCGCTTTTGAAAGTCTTGCGCTTAAAACCTCTTCTGTCATTCCTTTAAGTCCAAAATTTTTAAGACCTTTTTTCTTAGCCAGGTCCTGAAGTTCTACAAAGTTTTGCGGTGTAAACTTAAAAAGTTTTTGTAAATTTTTAATATCGTCGCGTATGGCAACGCCGACTTTCAAGGTTTTATTATTTTCAAAAATACTTTTTATAATTTCAAAATTTTTAATTCCGTGCAGACGTATCAAATAAGCATGCTCATTCGTCGCTAACTGCAAGAGTGCAACTTGGTAAACTTCGCCTTTACGAAAACTGGCTCGTGTTTCGGTATCAAAACCCAATTCAGTTGCTGAGCTGAGTTCAGTTGCAGCCAGCGACAGTTCTTGATCATTGGTGATTAAATGAATTTTTCCTTTAAAATTGATTAAGGAAAGTTCGGATTTTGGAGTTGTATTCATCAGGTTTAGCCCTTGCTTTAAGCTAGTTTAGTCTAATTAAAGGAAATGTTTTATTACTTTTCGACTAATGGTCCAATTTTTTGTACAGCTGCATAGTCATTCGAATTTGGCTATGTTTTAATAGAGTTATGTTCAATCATCGATTTGATCAAAATGCCGAAAATTCAGTTGTATTTCATTGGTTTTTATTAAGCTTCAGTGGCGGTGCTATTAATGCCGGAGGCTTTCTGGCAACTGGTAGGTTTGTAAGTCATGTAACTGGTTTTGCAACTCTCTTTGGTGTTGATATAACCAACCATGAAATCGCAGCAGCACTAGGAATTTTATCGGTACCTGTTTTCTTTTTATTGGGTGCTTTTATTGCCGGTCTTTTAATAGATGTGCCCATGTACAAAGGTAATAAGCCACACTTTGACTGGGTTATGGGCTTAAGTTCGGCTTGTTTGTTATTTGCAGCTGGCGGTGGTGAGTTTTTACATTTTGGAACTTTTGGTGAATCTATAGGTTTACAAGAAAGCTATGTACTATTGATTTTACTTTGCATGGCCTGCGGATTACAAAATGCAGCCATCACGTCATCATCAGGTAGATCGGTAAGGACCACTCATTTAACAGGCTTAACAACCGATCTTGGCTTAGGATTGGCCCGTATATTTGCATTTAATCTTAAAGATAATCAATTAAACTCAGAACTTCGTGCCAATTATTTAAGAATGGGTTCAATTGCTTCCTTTATTTTAGGTTCCGGTGTAGGGGCTGTGATTTTTATCAATTTCGGATATAAAGGATTTATTTTACCCGGTTTAATTTCTTTGTATGCAGCTTGGCATGGCAAAAAAGCCAAAAGAGTAGCTCACGATTTGTCGACATTTTAATTAATTTTTCATTTTATCTCCATTTTATTTTTTGTCGTCGTCGTGTAAAATTAGCACAGGTGTTTTAACTTTTTTAAGTAAACTGGCCGTTTCGCTTTTAGAAAAAAGACCAGTGGGCTTATGATGTGTCATGACCAGCAGATCAAATTTGTTTGTGCGTCTTAAGATTTTATCTGTAACTTGGCCTTGACGTGTTACTAAAGGTAAATACCGGTAGTTTTGAAGAACTTCGCTGACTCGTTGTTGTGTGGATTTTTCCAGTTCTTTTTGAAGTCTGACATATTCTTTATAATCGAGTATTGGAAATATTTTATCCTGAACATGGAATATTTCAGCGGATACAGGTTCTGTGAGCGATAGCTTTTTTACAATGTCGATAGAGCGGTTGGATTTCAATGTTAAATCATGCGGTATTAGAATTTTTCTGGGTTGTATGATTTTAGGTCCACGATGAATCCAAACCGGTATTTTGGATCTTAGGGCCAAGCTCTGTGCCGTGCTTCCAAAAAAAAAGCTAGCTAATGCGCCAAGCCCTTTATGTCCCACCATAATCAGGCTTTGGGGATAATTTCCGGCGATGTTTTGCAAGAGTGCAGAGGGTATATCACGCTCAGCATACACATCAACACGGGTTGTTTTTATATTATAGTTTTTAATAATTCTCGCTTTGTAATGTTTGTGGTCAAGTACATTTGGAAACGAGATATAAAGCGACGGTGCATATTCAACCGGATCGCTTATAGCATGCACCAAAACCAGCTTAGTATTCCAAATTTTACACAAGTATTTAGCCTGTTTAACTACGATTTTTGAATAGTCAGAAAAATCTACCCCTACAACTATGGTTTTAAACGCCTGTTGAAACATAATATCTCCTTTTGTTTTTAGTCACGACGGTGATTAGGCATTTCATAGTCTTGAAAATGCTTGTAAATTTTTTCAGCCTCGATTCCTTTGCCAACAATGCGTTGTACATCGTCTAAAGCGTCAAACATCAGCTTTAGTCGCTTCTGATCCAGCTCTACAATTTTTTTCTTTAGCGCATCAATTTCCGATGATTTGTAATCAACCTTAGCTAAGGTCATAAAGAGTAAAGATTTGCTCTGGCCCATTTCACGACGTATTCTCATTGATTCTGTGTAAACACGGGAATAGATGTCACTAAGCATCCATTTTTGCTGTGCTGTTAAACCATCCGCATTAGAAAAAGCAATGGCCGCACGGTGCATGATTTGGTCTGGTGTGTCGGCAGGTTCCTGCATTTTAACTTGCAGAGCCAGTTCTTGCTCACGTTCTTTTTTAGTTGAGCTACAGGCCGCCAGAGTTAAAGAACTAATTACTAATAATAATTTTTTAAAGTTCATAAATCCCTCATTTCATTATAGAGTTAAATCTAAACTAAAGAGGCTGCAATAAACATGACTGGCGTCATATTTTCAAAAAATTATCTAGGATATTTTTAATTATGAGTTGGCATGATTTTTTATTATCATTAGTAGCACTAGGCTCAGAGTTTCTTGGAACCATCAGTGGTTTTGGGTCTTCTACTTTTTTTATGCCGATAGGTGTTTTGGTTGAGAAATATAATTTTGTTCTCGCCTTAACAGCCATATTACATATTTTCGGAAATTTATCAAAACTCTATATATTTCGTAAAAATTTTAATTTTAGTATGATTTTAAAATTTGCAGTGCCGTCAGTTGTTTTGACAGGCATAGGTGCTTTGCTGAGTCGATTTATTTCATTTGAAAATCTAAAATTATTTTTAGGAATATTTATAATGATTTTGGCCGTAATATTTTTCTTTAAAAATAAAATTATCAGTGCGCTCACGTCACGTTATGCGGTTTTAACAGTTGGTTTATCGGGTTTTTTAACTGGATTACTGGGTACCGGAGGGGCTCTGCGCGGGATTGCTCTGGCCAGTATTCAACTTGAAAAAAATGCTTTTGTAGCCTTATCATCGGGTATTGATATCGGTGGAGACATACTACGTATGTCTGTATATCTTTATAATGATTATTTTGAGTGGTCCCATTGGTTTTACATACCGCTATTAATGCTTGCGGGATATGTCGGATCCTATTTAGGAAAGATCGTCATCAATAAAATCGACCAGAAACAATTTGAAAAAATCGTTATGGCCTTTGTTTTTTTGAGTGGTGTGTTGTTGATTATTGAATAATTAGCTTGTTTTATTAATTCTGTTTGCAGATACCGAGGCCAGTCCGTTTAATTTAAAATCTAAAACATTCAATAAAGTTGTTTTGCTTATTTCTTCCAGAGCTTCTTTAGTTAAAAATCCCTGATGTGCAGTTATAAGAACGTTAGGAAAACTCATTAATCTTGCAATTGTGTCATCCTGGATGATTTCTGAAGAATGATCCGCAAAAAACAATTCAGATTCGAATTCATAAACGTCTAATCCGGCGCCGCCGATATGAGATGTTTTTAACGCTGTGATCAAGGCTTTGGTTTCAATAATTGCGCCACGGCTGGTGTTAATAATGATACTGTCTTTTTTGAGTAAATTAATGTTCTTGCTATTAATCATATGATAAGTGTCAGGTGTTAAGGGACAGTGAATGGAAATTATATCTGAGTTTTCAAGCAGCTCATTAAGATTTACAAATTTAGCATTTATACTGGCAGCGAATTCAGCATCGATTATAGGTTCATGTATTAACAGCTTGCAACCGAACCCTAACATAATGCCAGCGAAAGCTTTACCTATTCTGCCGGCTCCGATTATGCCAATTGTTTTACCCTTTAAATTAAAGCCCACAAGCCCTTCCAGTGAAAAATTCATCTCGCGCACACGCTGATAAGCTTTGTGAATTTTCCGATTCAATGTCAAAAGTAGCGCTACGCTGTGTTCAGCCACAGCTTCAGGCGAATATGCGGGTACTCTGTAAACCGGTAAATTCAACTCATGCGCCTGTTTGACATCGACATGATTATATCCAGCTGACCTGAGAAAAATGGCCTGAATACCATATTCTTTTAAAAGTTTTAAACATGCGGAATCTAATTTATCATTAACAAAGCTGATAACTCCATCATATCCTTTACACAAGATGGCTGTGTTGGCATTTAAAGTCTCTTTCCGAAAATCAACAGTGGCAAACTTTGATCTTAGCAATTGATTTTTAAAGGAAATTTCTTCAAAGTTTTGTGTATTGAAAAATATTAGTTTCATTTTTTATTGACCATGCTTTCGTATAATTCAAACTGTTTAATTACAGATTTAGGCAAATCAGTGCCCCGGCTTCCTGTGTATGAAAGAGTTTGAATTTCTTTATAAAGAGTTAAACATTTTTTTGCGATTTTGTGGGACGAGTATTTTTCAATACACTCTTTAAGATAGTTGTCGGCTGTTTGGTCAAACATACTTATGCGGTAATAACGCTCAATACTTGCCAGCCAATATAATATTGAAGGTTTGATTTTTTTAGAGTCTGACTTTTCCATTAATTGGAATAAAAAATGTGTAGTATCCATGTCGGCAGCGGCTCTTTGGTTGTTGTATTTATATTCTTCCGAAATTTTTTCGCGATTATTCATAAAAGCAGTTAAAGATTTCTCATCTGTTATGCTGAGATCATCACTAACTCTATATTTTCTAATATTGAGATATCTTCTCCAGGCTAAAAAATCGCTACGCAGTCCAGACGGAAGTTCTTTGTTTTTTAATATTCTGTTAAACATCTCTATAGTTTTGATATCGTCTCTTGATACACGAATTGAGTAAAAAAGAAGCTTCTGAGCCGAGCTTTCAATATTTTCCACAGAGCTTTTATTGACCGGATATCCGGTTAACAGGTTTTCAAATAATGGAATAGACTCTGCATAGTTTCTGACAATAAAAAGAAATTCAGCTTTTGAATAGGAATCATGAGTATTGGTTTCACTAAATTTGTATGCTGTGGGAGTTAAACCTTTTTGAGTGTGGCAACTATAACAATTATTTAAAGTAGATTTGAGAGCCCAGTAACTGTAATCCTTAAAGCCGTCTTTAAATGCGGTGTCGGCCTCATCAAGTCCTTCAGTCAAAAGTTTTGCGCGGAACTTCATGTCGTCAGTTTGTGTCATTTTATCTTTTTTAAGTTTTTTTGTATTTTGATTAAATTCCGACAAAGCCTTAGCAATTTCTTTTTCATTCTTGCTATCCATAAAAGATTTTTTATCTATTATATAAGGTTGTAATTTGTCTGTAAGACTATAAAACTCCTGCATTAAAGGTTTAACCTCTGCTTGTGTGTTACATGCTGCTATCAGTATAAAAAATAAGTATTTCACAGAACCTCCATAAAATTAGTATTTCAGTTAAACAAACGAATAAATATGATCGGCATCATATTTTCTTGCTTCATAGTGTATTAAACTGGACTCAATGAGAAAGAAAATTGAAGTCCATTTTCAGGTCGGTGTAGATTTGTTCGTAAAGCGCCTATGGAATTTGGCAAAGCAGCCTGTTTTCATAGTGTTAACAATTTTAGGTAACAGTCTGATCGCGTTATCCAGCGCACTTTTGTACCACTTTGAAAAAGGTATTAATCCAAAAATAAATTCATGGCTTGATACTGTTTGGTGGGCAGTAGCTACGGTGACCACTGTGGGTTATGGAGATGTAAGTCCGATAACTGATATAGGAAAAATAATTGGTATTTTTATGATGATTATCGGCACAGCCCTTTTTTGGTCGTACACAGCACTCTTTGCTGGAGCCATAATGGCGGAAGAAGTGGCTGAAGAAGTCATGGAAATAGAAAAGTCTAAAAGGATTAAAAAATGAAAATCAAATTTTTAGGTGCTGCCGGTACAGTAACTGGATCAAAATATGAAATTGAACATAAAGGTATTCATATCTTAGTTGATTGTGGGTTGTATCAAGGACCAAAAGCTTTACGCGAGCTCAACTGGGCCGGTATGGATGATGTCACAAAATATAATAGCGTTATTTTAACCCACGCACATATAGACCATTCTGGTTATTTGCCATGCTTGGTAAGAGAGGGCTTTCGCAAAAAAATTCACAGCACCAAAGCCAGCTTTGAGCTGTGTAAAATATTACTTATGGATGCGGCTAAGTTGCAGGAAGAAGATGCAGACTTTGCCAATGAAACTAAACATGGAAAACATTTTCCCGCTGAGCCTTTGTATACACAGGACGATGCAGAGTCGGCTCTTAATTTATTTGCGGTGCACGAGTATAATCAATGGATTGATATAGGTCAGGTGATGTCATTCAGATTTATAAGAAATGGGCATATTTTAGGTTCAGCCAGCGTTCAAATACGTTACACTCATAACGAACAGCCCCGTATTATAACATTCACGGGTGATCTTGGAAGTGGCAGAAGTCAGGTTATTAAGCCGCCTGAAAAAATTTACGAAACTGATTTTTTAATTTCTGAATCTACTTATGGTGATCGTAATCTTAAAAATCTCGACGAAGAAGAGTTGGCGGCTTTGATTAAGCGTGTATATAAACGTCAAGGTACGCTTATAATCCCGGCCTTTTCAGTGGGGCGTACTCAGGAAATTTTATACATCATTAAAAAACTTCAGATGCAAAATAAAATTTCCACTCAACTGCCGGTCTATTTAGACAGTCCGATGGCGACCAAAGCTTCTGTTATCTACACTAAGTTTCCGTCAGAGCTTAAACTGAACGAAAAAGAACCATTAGCTGAAAATTTTTTTCATCCAGTTAATTTCAGAATTTCTGAATCCACTGATGAGTCTATGTTGTTGTGTATGTCGGATATGCCCAAAATCGTAATTTCGGCATCCGGAATGTTACAAGGCGGGCGCGTACTTCATCATTTACGTGCCAAACTTCCAGACCCCAAAAACGCTGTATTATTTACTGGTTATCAAGGGCAAGGAACTAAGGGCCTACTTTTAAAAGGCGGCTTAAATAAAATAAGAATTCACCACAAAGAAGTGGATGTAGAGGCTGAAATCGTAACATTAGATTCACTCAGTGCTCATGCAGATTCAAACGAACTAATGAGTTTTTATCGTAATTTTAAAAAAGCTCCACGCATGACTTTTTTGACCCACGGTGAAATGAATTCCTTGGGTGCTCTTCAGTACAGAATTAACACGGAGCTTGAGTGGCTATGCACGGTTCCTCAGGTGGATAACGAATTTAATTTAGATTAAACAAAGGAGACAAAATGAAAAACAATCACATTGCAATTGAAGTATCAAGGGACGAGCATTATACAAGTCCGTACCTCAAGTCGCTCAAAGAAAATTGGCCATCATTAGCCAGAGACTACAGACACTACTGTCATAACGTACACCCTAAAACAGGTGAGTTGTGGGCGTGGACATCGCCGGAAGGGCAAAAGTTTTTTCATCTGGTTTTAGATGAAAAAGGCAGTAACCCACATCCGAACAGTTTGGCCCATGCGGACCGACTACAAAGCTTTAAAAAGGCTTTAAGAGAATTAAAAAAAGTGGCTGAAACTGATAAAATTAAAATGATCGAGCTGCCTAAGGTGGGATTTCACTTTTCTGATCATGAGTTTTCTTTAGCCACGATGATGCTTAAAGAAACATTTTTAGACACCGAAACTGAAGTTAAATTTGTATAGGAGAAAATTATGACAAAAAATGTAGGTAATATAGATAAAATTTTTAGACTGGTTTTAGGATTATTTTTGGTGAGTTTGGTGTTTTGGGGACCCAAAACAGCTTGGGGCTATGTAGGTTTTATAGCTATTGGCACGGCGCTTATGAATTATTGCCCGCTGTATTCTCTATTTGGCATAAAGACTTGCCAGAGAGATTCCTAATTTAACTAATTAGTTGTCTATTTAGGCCTGTATTAGTTAGAATGAGGTTATGAAATCATCCCAAAATCAAAGTCATCACCACACGACTACAGATTGTGAAAAATGCGAATCTAAGTCTAAGGGTTTTATGTGCTCGACTTCGGATGAGATATCCGAACAAATCAGTCACATAAAGGCTGATTGCCGTTACAAAGCCGGTGAATCTATTTTTAGAGCTGGAGATAAACCTGTGGGTTTATTTTCAGTTCGTAGTGGAGTTGTTAAATTAGAGTCTCTTAATGAAGATGGTGATGCCCATACCTTAAATTTAGTAGGGGCTGGAGGTCTATTAGGGTACCGTGCCTTTTTTAAGGGTGATGAATACCATATTTCCGCAGTTGCACTTGAAGATACTGAAATTTGTTTTTTGCCGCGTAAAGAAGTGCTTGAGCTGTTTAATTGTCATCCTGAGTTGGGCTTAAAAATGGTTAATCAGCTGAGCCTTGATTTGGACCGTGCTGAAAGTAAATGGGTGGATCAAATTGATAAAGGCGCACCGGCACGTATTGCGGATGCCCTGTTATTTTTAAACGAAAAATTCAGCGGTACCAGCTGGACGCGTAAAGAAATAGCAGAATGGGCCGGAACCACCACGGAAACTGTTATACGAACTTTAGCCTTGTTTGAAAAAGAAGGCATTATTTCACAAAACTATAAGAACTTTACAGTTCTATCTGAAGAAAAACTCAACGAAAAAGCTAATTCTTAGTAGTTTATGATCTCCATCATATTTTAATAGGTTCATTCTGTTTAATCTGCATTCATGGAAGTATGTGCCTATTGCCGGGCTCCTGTATCAAATGGAGCTAAATTTTGCTGTCAGAGCTGTGAGTTGTTGTCTGCATGGGTAACAGACGGCGTATCTCCGTTAGCCAGCAAAAAATTAACTTCCAGCCAGTGGGATAAATTTAATTTAATAGAGCTGGAAAGCCAGTTTAACTCTTCAACTTGCCCTCTATTTAAAAAGTTCCGGTTTTATATTGAAGGATTGCAATGTTCTTCATGTGTTCATCTTTTAGAAGACTTTCCACTTTATTTTAGTGGAATAGTAAGTTCAAAACTCAATTATAGCCAACGTACTCTTGAGGTGCAGACTAAACCCGAGGTTAAGCTAGGTGACCTATGTGCCGCCATAGTTTCATTGGGTTATGAGCCCACTCCATTAAATGAAACTGCAGATTATGATAAAGCCCAGCAGCTAGAGCAGAGAAATGAGCTCAAGCGCATCGGTGTGGCCGGCGCTGTGGCGGGTAATGCCATGCTATTTGCAGTTCCAATTTACGCCGGTTTAGACGGAAGCTTGGGTCTGATTTTTAAATGGATTATGTTTTTTACATTCTTACCTTTGATGTTTTATTCGGCGGTGCCATTTTATAAAAAAGCATGGGGTAGCTTACTCATACGAAGAATCAATGTGGATATGATGATTACGGTAGCTCTTTGGGCGGGGTTTATTTTTTCCACCTATAGCCTGGTTATGGGTTCGGATGATATTTATTTTGACTCCAGCGCGAGCTTTATTTTTTTAATTTTACTTACTAGATATTTTTTACGTCAACATCAGGATAAACTTTTACGAAAAAATATATTTGATGATTTGTTTGTCAATAGTGCCTACGAAATACTAGATCAAAAAGGTTCGCATTACACAAATTTTAAAGATATTAATCCAAATCAGCTTCTGATGCTAAAAAGAAATCAACTCTTACCCTGTGATTCGTATTTAGACTCCAGCTCTGCAACTTTTGATTTATCATTTTTAACAGGTGAAGTTTATCCACAAATCAAACATGTAGGAGATGCAGTTCCCGCAGGGAGCCGTTTACTGAGTGTTGATGCAAGGCTTTATATTACGAGTACTGCGACCCATAGCAATTTGGCGCAAGCCCTGAATACAATCGACACTAATGTTAAAGATAAAAACACCATCCAAACCTTAAGTGATGTGGTCGCACATCGTCTTACTTTAGTGGTATTTTCATTAGCGGCTCTTTTTTTTATTTTCACATATCAAACTCTTGGCTTTGAAGCTTTTAAACGTTGTTTGGCCCTCATTACTATAGCCTGTCCTTGTGCAGTGGCTTTTGGTACGCCTTTAGCATTTAGTATGGGTTTAAAAAAGGCTGCAAAACATGGTTTTTTTGTAAGAACTGAAAGCGTATTTGAAAAGCTCGCTCAAATAAAAAAAGTTATTTTCGACAAAACAGGAACTTTAACTTCTTCACAATTTAAGCTGGTTAATAATTTTCCAGAAAATATTTCTGCAGAAAATAAATCAATTATTCTCGGTTTAGAAAAAGCTTCGTTACATCCGCTGGCTCTGGGGCTTAAAGAGTCTTGGTCCGATGCCGATATAGCCGATATTAAAGATGTAAAAGAAGAAGTAGGAAACGGTGTAGAGGCCTATTATAACGGACATCATTATCAGCTCAAAAAATCCATAGAAGACGGTGGCAACGGAGCCATTCAGGCCGATTTTTCTATTGATGGGAAACGCAGTAATTATTTATTCTTTACTGAAAATTTACGTCAAGAAGCCACGGATGTGGTCAATGAATTTTATAAATTGAATTTTGATGTGAAGATGTTAACCGGCGATAAACGTGTGCGCGCGGTGGAAACCGCAAAAAAAATAGGGATTAGGCCTAATTTTGTATTTGCAGAACAATCAGCACAGTCAAAAAAACAAATCATTGAACAAGAAAATCCATGTTTGTTTGTAGGTGATGGTTTAAATGACTTACAAGCGTTGAATCAGGCGTACGTCAGTTTTGCAATTAGAGGAAGTTTTGAATCCACATTGCAAGTGAGTGATGTATACGCCCCTCAAAAAGATCTTCACGCGCTTTTAGAAATAATCAACCTATCCAAAAATATTCAAAGTACGGTTAAGATTAATTTACTTTTTGCTATTTTCTACAACACTATCGGTGGACTTTTAGCATTAGCCGGATACATCAATCCATTAGTTGCAGCTGTGTTAATGCCAGTCAGCTCATTTTTAATTACTTCGCACACGGTGTGGAGGCTTAAATGAGCACGATTTTATTTATGGTAGCTGTTGCACTTATTTTGTCGATTACATTTGTAGTTTCTTATTTGTGGGCCCTATCGAGCGGACAATTTAACGACTTAGATACTCCGGCCCTTCGCATACTTAAAGATGATATTTTAAAAGGTACTGAAAGGAAGAACCATGAACAACAATGATATCAAAACTAACTATTACGATGACGATATTGTAAGAAAATTTGCAATGATCACGCTGGTGTGGGCGGGGGTTGCATTTTTAGTAGGTCTTATCGCAGCACTGCAGCTGGCGTTTTGGCCATTAAACGGAGGACTTGAGTGGATTACATTTGGAAGATTGCGCCCGCTCCACACAAATGCGGCCATTTTTGCATTTGCGGGTAATGCGATTTTTGGAGGTATGTATCATTCCACTCAGCGATTGCTGAGAACCAGATTATTTTCCGATACGTTAAGCCGAATCCATTTTTGGGGATGGCAATTAGTTATTTTATGTGCGGCGATTAGCTTACCTTTAGGATTTACCCAAGGTAAGGAGTACGCAGAGCTAGAATGGCCCATTGATATTTTAATTACATTAGTGTGGGTTGTGTTTGCGATTAACTTTTTTGGTACACTTTATAAGCGCCGTGAAAAACACATGTATGTGGCTATTTGGTTTTACATAGCTACAATTTTAACCGTGGCGGTTTTGCATATAGTGAACTCTATTGCCATTCCGTTTAGTTTTATGAAGAGCTACACCGTTTGGGCCGGTATGCAAGATGCCTTAGTGCAGTGGTGGTATGGGCATAATGCGGTGGCCTTTTTCTTAACCACACCGTTTTTAGGTTTGATGTATTACTACGTTCCTAAAATTTTGAATGCACCGATATATTCATACAGACTTTCTATAATTCACTTCTGGGCCTTGGTTTTTATTTACATCTGGGCCGGACCTCATCACTTACTTTACACATCTTTACCTGACTGGTTACAAACGCTGGGCATGGTGTTTTCAGTTATGTTATGGGCACCGAGTTGGGGTGGCATGATTAACGGTTTACTAACATTCAAAGGCCGATGGCATTTGGTGCGAAGTGAGCCGGTGTGGAAGTTTTTAATTGCGGCTTTAACTTTTTACGGAATGGCCACATTTGAAGGTCCGCTCTTATCAATTAAATCGGTGAGTGCATTGGGGCATTACACAGATTGGATCGTGGGTCACGTACACGGCGGAGCACTTGGCTGGAATGGCTTTATGATTTTCGCCATGCTTTATTATTTGGTTCCCAAATTATGGAATACTGAATTGTATTCTAAAAAACTGGCCGAACAGCATTTCTGGTTAGGACTAGTCGGGATTATTCTTTATTACGTTTCCATGGTTGTGGCCGGTGTTACACAAGGTCTGATGTGGAAAGCTGTAGATAGTAATGGTTTATTAGTTTATCCAGAATTTATTGAAACTGTTGTACGTATTATTCCACTTTATTGGATCAGAGCTTTAGGCGGATTATTATACATCATTGGTTTTGTATTAATGGTTTATAACATTGTAAAAACTGTTAAATCTAAAAAAGCACCGCTAACGGATACCGCCATCGCTAATTTAGTAAATGAGAATGTTAAAGATAACCAGCCTCGTTTACTAGAAGGTTATGCAACTGTATTCTCGGTACTGGCTTTACTAGCAGTTTTAGTGGGAACAGTTATTGAGATTTATCCAACACTGAATGTGCACCGCTATGTAAATCCGGAAATCACAACTCAACCTTTTTCGGCGCTGGAGCAGGAAGGTCGTGATTTATACGTACGTGAGGGCTGTTATTTATGTCACTCTCAGCAAATTCGTCCTCTGGTGGATGAAAAATTGCGATACGGCGATCCTTCTACCATTGAAGAATCAATTTACGATCATCCGTATCAATGGGGTTCTAAAAGAACGGGCCCTGATTTGGCTCGTTTGGGAAAGAAATATCCAGATATGTGGCACTACCGTCATATGCTAGACCCAAGAGAAATTCAGCCTAAATCTATTATGCCGGCCTACGACTGGTTGGCAAAAAAGAATATAGATTACTCGCAGATAAAAAAGAAATTGAATGTACTTAAAAACTTGGGCGTACCATACACCGATGAGCAAGTGCAAAATGCCGATGTGGATGCTGAAGCTCAGGCGAAAGTCATTTCAGAGGGCCTTAAGCAAAAAGGTGTAGCTGAAAAAATTGAAAACAAAGAAATCATTGCCATGATTGCCTACTTACAAGCTTTAGGTCAGAAAGGGAAAAAATAATGTTTAAGCAAGCATTTATGAATTTTTCAGACAGTCATTTAATTGTTCTTGGATTTATTCTTTTTATGGGAACATTTCTTGGGGCATTAATCTGGACTTTATTTGTTCAAAATAAATTATTTTACAAGCAAATGAGCGAGATTCCTTTAAATAAAGGAGGCGAAAATGGAAAACAATAAACATACAAATACAATTCATGTTTATGACGGAATTGAAGAACAAAATAATCCGATGCCGGATTGGTGGATATGGCTCTTTATTCTAACTGTGGCCTTCGGATTTATATATTGGATACATTATTTTTCTGGTAGCGGCCCAACACTTAAAGAAGAGTACAATATGGCGATGCAGGCTTACCAGGAACAAAATGGCAAAAACTTAGCTCATGCACCTACTGAAACGGAAGAGGATCTCATAGCCTACATGAAGGGTGAACATGAGCTGCAGGAAGGTAAGGCCATATTTGCAGCCAAGTGTGCGATGTGCCACGGAGAAAAACTAGAAGGAAAAATCGGTCCTAATCTGACGGATAAATTCTGGACTACAGGCAATGGATCGCGCGTAGATGTGGTGAGAGTTATTGCCAAAGGCTCTGCGGCGAAAGGAATGCCACCTTGGGAGTCTCAGCTGAAACCGGAAGAAATAAAAGAGGTAGCGGCTTATATTTATTCAAATTTAGGTTCTAATCCGCCCAATGCAAAAGCGCCGGAAGGCGTTGAGGTTAAATAAAGATGTATAGTTTTGCGGGCCCTGCAGAAGTTAACGGAAAATATCAAAAGATTCGTGATCTTTTGCAGCCCGTATTAATTGTGATCTTTCTTTTAGTTCCTTGGATTAAAATAAACGACAAACCAGTTCTACTTTTAGATTTTTTTAACAGACATTTTGTAATATTAGGGCATAGTTTTTTTTCGCATGATGCCCCTTTGCTATTTTTTCTGGTTATTTTGCTTATTTTATTAATTTTTATAGTAACGGCAGTTTTTGGAAGGCTCTGGTGCGGATGGAGTTGTCCACAAACAGTATTTTTACATTCGGTTTATAATAAAATCGAAAAACTTATTATGGGTGCTTACTCTAAAAGAAGAGTGCTCTATATGTCGGAAGATAATCCGGCTAAAAAAATAAAAATCTCATTTTTGTATGCAGTATTTATTTTAGTCAGTTGGATATTAGCACATTCATTTGCAGCTTATTTTTTAGGGTCTGATAAAGTAACCAGCTATATAGACGAAGGCCCCGCTCAACATTTACAGGCTTTTACGGTGCTGATGTTGATAACCTCAGTTCTATTTTTTAATTTTACTTTTTTTAGAGAAAATCTTTGTTTATATATTTGCCCCTATGGGCGTTTTCAGAATGCTTTGATTGATCGAAACACGCTCGTGGTTTTTTTTGACAAAATACGCGGTGAACCCAGAGGGAAGTTTTCGGGAAATGACCTTGAAAAAGGTGATTGCGTCAGCTGTAATAGATGCGTAACAGTGTGTCCGGTTAAAATTGATGTACGTAATGGTTTTCAGCAGGAGTGCATAGCTTGCGGAAAATGTATTGATGCCTGTAACGATGTTATGAGTAAAGTAAAGCGTCAGCCTTTTTTAATACGTTACGAAACCGGAAATCAGAAAAAAATAACTTTAAAAAGATTTAGATTGGCTCTATACGCTGGTTTAATTCTAATTTTTTCAGTGGCCTTGGGTTTGAGTATTGCAAACCGCACTCAAATCGATTTAATGGTGACTAGAGCCAGCCTTTCTCCGTTTGGGGTAAGGATCAACAAGGGTCAAAAAATTATTCAAAATCAATTGCAGATTCATTTAAAAAACCAAACAGAAAACAGCACCGAGGTTACAATTGATTTATCCGAACAGAACAAAAAAGACGGTCTCAGGCTTATAACATCCGTTCATCAATTCAGAATGAATCCTGAACAGGACTTGAAGGCTCCAGCTTTTGTCGAAATTGATGAGTTAGCGCTATTAAATAAAAAACAAAAAATCGAAATCGTGTTAAGCACTGACCAAACCCAGATTTTTCGAACAATAGATTTTATTGGGGTTGAGTAATGGAGCTGGCGCTAATAGGATCTTTTTTGATAATGGGATTTTTAGGTAGCTGGCACTGCGCCGCTATGTGCGGGCCACTTTGTAGTAACTTTAAAAGTCAAAATGACTTTATTTCCTACCAGATAGGCCGATTGATTTCTTACTTGATAATCGGCTGCTTGCTATTTTACGGGACACATTTTTTTTTAGATACGGACAGTCGCTCAATTAAGCTTGTGGCCACCGTGATATACGGGGTCATTTTTATTATTTTCGGGTTGATGCAACTCAGTTTAATTAAAAATAAGCGCATTCAATATAAATATGCAAAGTTACAGTTTATAATTGCAGATAAAAACCGAGAGCTTATAAAAAAATTTCCTATTGTTCTAGGCTTGTTAACCGGACTTTTTCCCTGTGCTTGGCTGTATTCGTTTTTATTTTTATCCACTCAGATGCACACAATTACTCATGCACT
Source organism: bacterium (assembly GCA_019752925.1). GTDB lineage: Bacteria > Bdellovibrionota > Bdellovibrionia > Bdellovibrionales > Bdellovibrionaceae > Pseudobdellovibrio. The sequence continues at coordinate 66,490 of JAIELP010000011.1, read as the reverse complement.
TTTTTTGATATTTATATTCTGGTTTACGGCTTTACCGGCTTTTATAGTATTTACTGGTTTTATGCAGAATTTAATTAGATTTTCGCCTATGTCTCATCAGAAAATATCAGGTGTTATACTTATAATTGCCGGAATTTTCGCTATTATCGGGCACTGGATCTGATTTAAATTGACGTATTTTTTAACCTAGGGCTAATTTAGCTCTGGGAGAAAATCACCATGGTTTCAAATACAGTGGCGCTGACACAGACAGTTCAAAAAGGCGGCTGTGCGGCCAAGGTTGCAGCCAGTGAATTACGTAAAATACTGAATCAGGTTCAATTCCCCAAAGCTCATCCTGAATTAATGGTTGATGGTGGTCTCTTTGATGATGCTGCCATTTACAAAGTTACCGACGAAATCGCTATGGTGCAAACTCTCGATTTTTTTACCCCGATTTTAGACACTCCCAAACTCTTTGGAGCGGTGGCTGCGGCGAATGCTTTAAGCGATGTTTATGCCATGGGTGGAAAACCTAAAACCGCTATGGGAATTTTAGCCTTTCCAATAGCGACAATGGACAGTTCGGTTATTGTGGATGTTATGCAAGGTGCTAGCGACAAAGTAGGCGAGGCCGGAGCTAATTTTGTTGGAGGTCACTCCATTGATGACGACACTTTAAAATTTGGTTTGTCGGTAACGGGTTTTGTGCATCCTCAAAAAATCTGGAGCAATGCCGGAGCCAAAGTGGGAGATCACTTAATTTTAACTAAACCACTGGGTACAGGAACAATGACGGCCGCTCTTAAACGCCGCGAACTTAATGAAGATCAAATTATGGAAGCAATTAACAGCATGGCCACTATTAACAATGCAGTTGATTATTTAACAGTGGAACATATTACGGCTATTCACGCGGCAACCGACATCACAGGTTTTGGTCTTTCCGGTCACTGCATGCAATTGGCCAAGGCCAGCCAAGTCAGTTTGAGCATTAAAGCTGAGGCCTTGCCTAAATTTAACAAGGCATTTTCATGTTTAGAAAGCGGCTTTTTAACTAAGGCCCATAAGAGTAATGCTGATTATACTTTAGAATCCATTGATACTTCTAAATTGGATAAATTATATAATCTTTTAATTCACGATCCACAAACCAGCGGAGGGCTTTTGCTTTGTGTAGATGCTGCGCAAAGTTCGCAAATTGTTTCTGCACTTAAAGCTAAATTTCAATCTGCGGCTATTGTCGGTGAAGTTAGGCCGGCTCAGCAGAAGGCTGTCGTATTTGAGTAACCAGAATTTGCGTGAACTTCTTTTAAACAACACACCTCTTATAGATGTAAGAGCCCCGGTGGAATTTGCACAAGGGCATTTACCCGGTGCAGTTAATATACCGATATTAAATGATGAAGAAAGAGATCTGATCGGTAAGACTTATAAAAACCAAGGTAGTGAAGCAGCGGTAAAACTAGGCTATAAGTTAGTATCGGGAGAAGTTAAAGAAGCAAGACTGAATCAATGGATCTCTTATATAAAAGAAAATCCGGATACAGTTATATATTGTTTTAGAGGTGGGCAGAGATCACAAATCACCCAAAAATGGATTGCCGAAGCCGGGCTGGAAAGACCTTTAATTAAAGGCGGCTATAAAAAAGTGCGTAATTTTTTAATTGAAGAAATTAAAAATTCCACTTTGAAGCGGGATTTTTTAATTGTATCAGGTACTACAGGATCGGGAAAAACCCAATTTTTAGAACAAGTAAAAAGCTTTCAGCAAAGCTTAGATTTGGAAGCCTTGGCCAACCATCGAGGTTCAGCATTCGGTGCAATGGAAAAACCCCAGCCTTCACAGGTTAATTTTGAAAACCTGTTGGCTTTGCAATTATTAAAATTTTCGGATTCAAATAAAACTCTATTAGTTGAAGATGAAAGCCACACTGTAGGCCGTTGTGCCGTACCTAAAGTATTTTTTGATAAAATGCGGGCTTCATCAGTGATCTGGATTGAAGAATCTCTGGAAAAACGTGTACACAATATATTTGATGATTATATTCAGTATTACACTAAAACTGATGCTGCCACTCATATTCCGCGTGTACTCAAGCAGTATAAAAATGCAGTTACAGCTATTTCAAAAAAATTAGGTGGTCTGCGTGCTCAGGAACTACTGGGCCTATTAGATCAATGCGAAAAAACATTCATTGAATCCGGTAATTTGGCTCCCAACAAAGAGTGGATCGAAAAATTACTTATTTACTATTATGATCCTATCTACTTAGCCAGTCTTGATCGGCGTCAGGTCAAAATTTTATTTAAAGGCAGTTCTGAGCAGTGCGCTGATTTTTTAAAACACAGGTAGTGGAAGGTATTTTTTCTTTAGGCATTACACACTGTCAGTTAATACCTACCTAACAGAGGGTAAGAGAATATCAAAATCCATAGATTTAAAAGGTGATCCACTAATTTGTTTAGAGTCACCGAAAGGCATCAGCTTGGTAACAGTTGAAGAGGCGGATTTAACATCTAGGTCGCGGTTTAAAATTAAATCAAAGTACATGAATTCAAAAACGGCACTGGCAATCCAGTCAACAGTGGTTTTGTATCCAGACACCGGGAATTTTGTTTTGCTGTTTAAGTTTTTAATAATTTCTTTTCCGAAATTTTCTTTCATGATTAAGCAAGATGAAAAGTGCAGTAATTTAACACTTGTTGCATAGGCTAGATTGTTAGCAATTGTTTTAGCTCCAATTGTACGTTCATTCACAGGTACACCATCAGGCATGCCGTGAGCCGCTACTGTGACCACAACCGGCTCGGGAATAAAAATAACTTCGTTAAGCCAGCGTATAAAAGTTTTTTCATCCGAAAAATAGCGATGGCGTACGGACACATACTGATTGTGTGCAAAAAATGTTTTTAGCATGTCGCCAAAAGACATTTCTTTTTGCTCCAGTGAGTTTTCCCATCCAGCTTCTAGTACAATAAGCCAATTTATACCGGGACTAGCTGTAATTTTTTTTCCAGACCATTTGGTCCATTTATCTAGTCCGGATTGACGCCATTCTCCTTCAAAACTTAAACCGTCATCAGCCAAAACAAACCAGCCTTCGCCTTTAGCGTTGGTTTCGGTATAAGTAAATGTTATTTTATTTTTATTAACACTACCTTTGATTTGTGAAAGTGTTTGATAGGCATAGACACCTTCAATTTGATCGGCCTTTAGGTTTACCAGTCGCATGCGACCATATGTCGTTTGCCAAACTCCATCAAAACTTTTTTGATCAGCGGTAAGTGCGGGTAGTGAAAAAATAAAAATGGTGGTGAATAATACAAAACAACTTTTTAACATAGCTTCCGCCTTAAGGTTATTTTTTATAAAAAATTAAAAAGAGCCAGATAAATGGAGGTAGCTGAAGTAAAAGAACAGTAAATCCATAAATCATTTTTTTAACTTGATTAGGTTCATTTTTATAAAATAATTTTAAATTGATCAGCGAGATGTAATTGCAAATAACCGGTGCCATAAACATCGCAAAAAAAGCGTGGATGATAGATTTTTTCAGATAAAACGAAGCAGGCTTGACAGTAAGAATGCTTTCTTCATCGGCCACCGTGAGCTTTGTGCTGTTCATAAACTTTAAAGCGGCTTCAAAATCCGATTCATGCACATAAACATCGTAAGTTCCAGTATCTCCACCTAAATAGTGAGAGGCATAGGCTCTAGACCCTAAAAATTCGGCTCGAATGCCATTTGCAATAAGAGCTTGCGTAATAATATGAGCTTCATTTTGCGACGAAAAACGCGAAAGTTTCTGCATGGCTTAAATGCTAGCATCGGGCTTAAAAACTTACAAATAGGACTAATGGCAATTATATAGCTTCTGGAGCTTTATTTGTGCCATTAATTTCTGCTGGTTATTTCAAGCATATTCATGTACATTGGTGTTTCAGTTAGTCTCTCTTGATAGTAATGGCATGGTGCTCGTTCTTCTTGGTGGCAACAATCCCTAGGAGGAATTCATGGGCAAAAAATTATACGTAGGAAATTTATCTTTTAACATGGACGAAGGTTCTTTAAACGACCTTTTCGCAGCTTACGGTACAGTTGAATCTGCAAAGATCATCACTGACCGTGAATCAGGTCGTAGCAAAGGTTTCGCCTTTGTTGAAATGGCTTCTGATTCAGATGCAGCTACAGCAATCGAAAAGTTAAACGGAACTGAGCAATTAGGCCGTTCAATCAACGTTTCTGAAGCTAAACCAATGGCTCCACGCGAAAATCGCGGCGGTGGCGGCGGACGTTCTGGTGGCGGCGGCGGATTCCGCGGCAACCGTTACTAGTCTTTAGTAATTTTCTATATTGAAAAATTAAAAGGGAAGCTCAAAAAGCTTCCCTTTTTTTATGTCTAAATCAGGGAAAAGTAGCTGGCACTTTTTCTAGCGTAACCAGCGTTTTTGAATCGAAATTTGTACTGATTGTGAAAGAGTCGTATTGGTTGGATCGCCCAACACAGTTTGATCTGTGTAGCTGATGGAGCCGGCCCAGTTGTCTTTAAATAAATAGTTAGCGGTAGCGGAAGCGGCTGCATAGCGCTGCTCACTGCCTTTAGATGAAATAGTTCCTTCAACGTCAATAGCATCTTCGTTGAACCAAGCTAGGTTTGTACCTAAGCGTAGATCACCGATGTTGTATCCTGCACCTACAGAAATTGTATTTCCGAAGCCGGGCATGATATTGCCGACATTTTGTGAGTTACTCACAACTTTATCGAAGGATTTATGAATTTCAAAGTTGGCGTTAGCATCCCAGCTCGTCCATTTTTTTGTAAGTGTAGTTCCGATGCCTAAAGCAAAAAAACCGCGGCCTCTGCTATCTAAGCCAGTGGTGGATTCATAAATAGATTTACCGGTGGGAAGTGTTAACGATATAAAACCTATCCCACGTGGGCGCCAAGGGCTGTAATTCCAGTCGGGTAAGTATTCGTATCCTAATTGTCCTGAAACATCACCAAGGCCTGTAGAACTGCCACCTTGAGCTCCGTCTAAATTGCGGGTTTGTATCGGTAGCGAAAATCCGGCTTGGTAGCGGTCAGCAAATATGTGTGCACCTTCAATTTTGTAAACAGTAGAAGCGTCAGTCGAATTTCTTCTTTGCCAAATACCGTTACTGAACACATCCGTATGAATTTTTGAATAAGAGTACGAAGTTGTAAGCTGAGCTTTGTCGTCGCCGGTAATAAGCGACGGAATAGCAAATCCTCCACCGCAACAGGCGGCGGACATTACTGTTTTTGGCAGTAATAAAATTAAAAAACTAATGTGTAATAGCTTTAGCAACTTGATCGACCACTTCTTTATCTTTTTTTAATTGAATTCTGATTTCCCATTCGCCGGGCATTATAAAATAGACTTCGCGGGCTTCGTATTCGCCGGTTTTGATTTTAACGACTTCAGTGGGCGTCGAGCCGTGGCCCATGCTTGGCATCCATAACACAACAGCGATGTTAAGGTCAGGATCTACATATGTTTGCGGAGTTTCCTGAGCGTAAAATTTTAGTTCGATTATGCCGAGCTGTTCGCCTTCATTTTTTTGTTTCCAGTTAAAATCTACGCAGAGACGTTTTTGAGTAAAAAATAATTCGCAGACCGGTGGTTTAGGAGGTTTTACGTCAGGAGTAGGTGGATTATTATTTGGTGAGGCTTTTGGGTCCTGATAATTGGGTTTGGCGCAGCCGAAAACAAATAATGTAATAAAAAACAAGGTGCGAATCATTATTTAATCTCACTTTCCCGTAGGATCACACAACCTAAAGTGCGGCCTTCCGGTGTGCTAACAGCTTTTCCTGAATTTATTTCGTTTAATGCGTTTTCTAAAAAGAATTCATCAGCAGCAGGGGCGTGTGAACTATTTGTTACGCCACCTTGGTAAATAATTTCGCCATTAGGATTTAAGATAAAGGCGTGCGGAGTTTTATAAGCTTCAAACTGATCTGCAATTTGGGTTTTAACGTCTTGGATAACATCAAAATTAAACGCGGCTTTTTTAAAATACTTTTGTGAGTCGGCTTTGGTTTCATCAAGGTTCGAGTGAATCACCGCAAACTTAAAGTCTTTGTACTTATCTGCCATTTTTTTAATTAAAGGAACGTGGCTGTCTGAGCAGGGGCATTTAGCCGACATAAAAATTAATACTGTGCCTTTTTTTCCTTATTTTTAGTGGGTATGCTAACAGATTTGGAGGTCGTTAAGCTTTCACCGCTAATAGAGGCGGGTATGGCCGCATTTGTCGCAAAAGATAGCACAAATATTAGACAAAACAGACTTTTTTTAAACATACTTTCCTATAGCAAGAAAGAAATGACATGGCTAGATTTATCGTTGTAAAAAAGAGTATTAAAAACCAAAGGAGATCTTCATATGATTAAATTTATTTTGGCAGCTGCTTTATTAATTTCAGGTGTAATTGCTACAGCCAATGATGGCGACCACAGTCCAGATGTTTGTTCACGCGCTAATCCGGAAGTATGTGCTCATGTAGGCCATATGTCTTCATTTACGACTGCAGGTGAAGCACAGTTTGTAACTCATATTCAAACTCCAAAAAACGAACAAGTAACTGATATTAAAATTGAATTATGGATGCCGGATATGGGGCATGGATCTCGCCCTGTTGCTATCAGACAATTCGGTGTTAATAAATATCATGTAACAAAAGCGTATTTCATGATGGCTGGCTTATGGGAAGTTCGTGTTCGTTTTGCCTTTGGAGGAGCTCAGCACGAGATCTTTATTCCAGTAAATATCGCAGAGTAATTTACGCAGGCCCACATTAAAAATTGAGTAAAAATTTGACGATAATTTGACAACTATATTGCTGACAATTTTTAGGTCTGTAATATACAGTTTAGGTGTATGTTGAAATTAAATAATATAGTTAAATTCTTGTTGGTTGTATTGGTTCCGGTGCTTGTTCTTGCACAAAAGAAGCCTGATTCAAAAGTTAAAACTGAAAATGCAAAAGTTGAGTCGGTTACAATTGATCAAGCTAAATTTTATATCTTTACAGTTAAAGATGCTAAGGGTGCCGATGTTAATTTGGGCATTTATAAAAACAAAGTGGTGCTGGTGGTAAATGTAGCCAGCAAATGCGGTTACACAAATCAGTACGAAGGATTACAAAAGCTTTACGAAAACTATCAATCTAAAGACTTTGTTATTTTAGGTTTTCCATCAAATCAGTTTTTCGGACAAGAGCCAGGATCGAACGATGAAATCCAGAAATTCTGTAAGCTCAGCTATGGTGTGAGTTTTCCAGTTTTTGCTAAGGTTGATGTTAACGGTGATGATGCAACCGACTTATATAAATGGCTCACAAGTTTAGATAAGTTTTCAGGAAAAATTACTTGGAATTTTAATAAATTTTTGATCAATAAAAAAGGTGAAGTAGTTAATAGATATCCTTCGGCTACCAAACCTGAGGCTCTTGACGAAGACATTAAAAAATTGCTTTAAAGTAGGTACATGTATAATTTTGATAAAGTAAAAATTCTGGTGGTCGATGACGAAGAGTTGTTAAGAGAAATTCTAGTTGAGACCTTCACTATGCACGGCGCTGATGTAGATGCTGCTGAGGGTGGAAATCAGGCCTTTGAAAAAATAAAAGCCACTCATTACGATATTGTTATTACTGATGTACGTATGCCTAACGGTGATGGAATTGCATTGTTAACTCAAATTAATGCCATGGATAGGTCTACTAAACCTAAACTTTTTGTATGCTCGGCTTATAGTGATTTAACTGAACAGAAGTTAAAAGATTATAATATTTTAAAACTATTTAATAAGCCTTTTGATTTAGAGCAACTTCTTGCGGATGTGTCTAAATTAATGGCATAAGCTTTTACTTCCGCTTTTAAAACTAAATTTTATATAGACAAGCTGTCTGAATTTAGAGAATCTCCAGCAAAATTCATAAGAGGGGTTTCTATGAAAACAATTATCTTTATAGTCGTATACCTATTATTAAACGTTAAATAACGTAAACGTACGCCGTACCTTTACGTTTAGAAAAACTTTTTGTTTGTGGTTCTTAGTTTTTCTGAAAGTGTTTTCATGGTGATTTTAACCCACTCAGGTAGTTCTTCTAACTGCTTTTCGAGTTGAGAGTAGGGTAGTACCACTACGGATGAATCGGTAGTAGCACGAGCTCCCGCACTACGGAGTTTTTTATCGAACAAGCCCATTTCACCTATTAGGTTTCCGGGGCCGGCAAGAGCTACTTCTTTTTGAGCATCGTTTTCAGTTACAAAAATACTAAATTGACCGGAACGCACAATGTACATGCTTTCAGGTAAGTCGCCTTCTTCAAAAAGTAATTCATTTTTTTTAACTACATGAAACTGTTGCGACATTTGGCCTCCTAGGCGCTGCTAACTATTTTTCCAATAAAATTTTTGCGTTGGCTTCGCGAATTTTTTCGGCCATCTTTTTTAAGATGGCCTGAACCCACTCTGGCATTTTCGTTAAATCTTTTTCAAGCTGAGCATAGGGGAGTTTAACCACTTCGGAATTAACTACAGCTTTGGCGGTAGCACTTCTATTTTTTTTATCAAACAAGGCCATTTCGCCTATGAGTTGACCGGGGTTAGCCGTAGCAACAACTTTTTGGATGCTACCATCAGTAATAAATAAGCTGATCTGGCCCGATTTAATAATGTACATCGCATCGGGCGCATCACCTTCTTCAAACAGATACATATCTTTATTAACTTTAACAAATTCAGGCATTGGGTTTATTTTGATTTAACTGAAATATATTTTCAAATTCCAAGTGTTGGAACAGTCCTTGGTCGGTGATCTTAAAATTATTGTCATTTAATATTTAACTGAAAATAATAGGCTAAGAGCAACTGGACCAGGATTTTTTTTCCCAGATCAATGAATAATATTTTACACAACATCTGCACCTACGGCTAAAATACTTTAACGTCTAGGTCTTTAGCTGCATCAATTAGTTTAGCCTAAGTGGAGATATCTAACCACGGTGGTACTAAAATGATGAAGTATTTTATTTTTGGCTTGGGCGTATTGTTAGCGATGGGTGCTCAAGTAAGTGATACTCCGGATCTGGTCATTAATAAAAAATATAACTACGATCCCAATTTTCCTTTGTATTTGTCAGATGGTGAAAAGTTTGGTTTTAACGATGTAGGCCGAGCACTGGATAAAGTATTTTCCTATAACCAACCCGTGCTGCTGTTTGTTCATGGACGCGGTAATGAGCCCAATAAGAGCTTAGTGAGTGGAACCTTTGTTGAGGGTGGAGCTGTAAGAAAATTTGAAACTCAGTACAAAGTAAGAGTATTAATGTTTAATTGGGAATCAAAAGCTTTTATGTATGACAGAAGTGAACCGCTTTCGCATATGCCGGCGGCCGGAGCTTCTTTAAAACGCGTGTTAACATCTTTAAAGTTATATTTAGCACAGCCACAGAACCAAACTAAAAAATTAACTCTGTTAGCACACAGTATGGGTTCGATTGTTTTACAGAGCTTAGTGCAGCAACAAGGCGGATGGCCAGCAGATGCGGGTAAGCCTCTATTTAAACAAGTAATGTTCACAAGTCCAGACGCCGACAACGTGGGGCACTGGGAGTGGCTGAATGATATCGCTCAAACCGAAAAAGTTTATGTGACCATTAACAAAGACGACGACATCTTAGAAAAGTCCGATGACGAACGTGAAGAAGGCCGCCAACCACTAGGTTTGAATCCGGTGTTGCCACTTTCGCCAAAAGTAACTTACTTGGATATTTCTAAGTTAGGTACTAAGCCGGGTAAAGCCACAGGTGTTCACGAGGTGTTTAATAAAGAAAACATGAAGGGCCATGTTCATTACTGTAATGTGTTTCATCAGTTAATTACCGGCAACCAAGCCAATTTAGCTGATACAACATCTGCAACTGAGCAGGTCAATTATTTAAAAGTAAAATTTTTAATCGACAGCAACGACAAATGCCTAGTGTTTTAAACTAGGCCATGCTTAATATTTCGATCTCGTCAATATTTGCCGCCATTTTATTTGGAGCCATAGGCCTTTGGATGTTGCGTGAAGGTAAACGCAAGGGCGATATGCGTGTTGTGGTTATTGGCTTACTACTCATGACCTATGGTTACGTTTCGCCGAACCCATGGTTTGATTGGGGTATAGGCGCAGGGCTTTGTTACTGCGCTTATCATATTTGGAATTAGGGTTGTACACATGAAAAAATCAAAAACCAAAAAAATTATATTCGTTCGCCATGCCATTGCACAGGATCAGGCTCTGGCCAAAAAACAAAAAATTTCTGATGAACACCGCGCCTTAACGTCAGCAGGGCACAAAGAATTTAAAAAACATGCTAAAAAAAATATAAAACTTTTTAAAAAAGTAGATCTGTTTGTAACCAGCCCTTATATCCGTGCAGTACAAACCTTAGATATAATATTTGATGTACTAAATTTGTCTGTAGGCGAGGCCACAATCTTTAATAAAGCTACGCCTTACGACAATCCTAAGCTATTGCTTAAATGGTTAAATGAACAGAAAGAATCTAAAATTGTTGTGGTAACGCACGAGCCATTTATGAGTCTGTTTATGAAACTGGCGTTTGGTAAGAGCTGGAAAAGCGAAAAAATTTCCAAGGGAAGCTTAATCGAGTTTAAGCTGAACGATAAAAAGCTTAAGTACAAAATTTACTAAATATTACAAGTCCAACGTCAGTGAAGTAACACCAATTTCTGGACTTACTGACCTGCCACAATAATCCGAAATGTATTTTATGAAAACCATCATAAAATCACTTATTTATTTGCTATTGAGTTTTACTGGCACATCTGCATTTGCATTAAATGACAATGGCTGGAATTTAGGCCTCAGTTATATTTCGCAAAATTTTTTAAATGAAGTCACACAAAAAACCGACGGCTCGGCCAGTCTTATGGGTACAGCCAATTACGCATTAGACGGCGGCTATAAATCAGATTTAGCAAGGGATTGGTTTTGGACAGGGCGATTGCTTTATACCCCGCTGCCACGTTCTGCCGATGGCAACACGGCTTCTATCACGCTAACGCAAATTAAATTTTTAGTGGGTCAGGATTTAGGCGGGGCCCGCGCTAGCGGTGCGTTGGATTGGTTTGCCGGCCTGGGAATTTTAAAGGAAGACTTCAAAGGTAAGGGCGGACTTACGCAGATGAATAACGGCACCGGCACAGCCACATTTGCCGTACCGGGAAATTCCAGTTCAAGCTTAAATGGAACACAGTCGGTGGGTTTGGGATACACATCGGGATCAACACGCTTTGCTGGCGAAATTGCCTTTCAAAATTTCTTTAACGAAAAAAAGCGCACGCAAAGTTTGATCTTAAGCTTTCTCTATATATTTCCTGCTTCACGTGGTGGTCGTCGATGAAAACAATTTTTTTAGCCCTTATCGTTTTTAGTTCTACAGCTTTTACTTTTACCTTAAACACATCCACCAATCCCAATTTAAAGGGCTGGTCGGGAGCTGATGTTAAAATTTATTTAAATCCCAACAATTGCCCCGCAGGAGTTGATGTGGCTGGAATTATAGAAGACGCCGTTGCGGTTTGGAATAACATCCCCAGCAGCAGCATAAAAGTAAGCTACGGCGGAACGACAAGTAGCACCACTATGTCTAACCCCACAACAGCCTACTGCGAAACTAATTTTCAAACAGTGGTTGGAGCCGATCAAAATTTTGTTCCCGGTGCCGCAGCGGTAAATGGAAACACAGGTACTATTTCGGGAGGAATTTTATATTTAAATGCCTCCGCAGGAACCGCCAACATCGGCAATATGAACCGCGAAACTTTAAAAATTATTTTAGCTCATGAAATTGGCCACATTTTAGGTTTAGGGCATTCGCACAACGAAGCCGCCTTGATGTATTACGATGCCAGTTACAAACAGCAATTCAGATTAGCTCAGGACGACATCGACGGAATGACGTACTTATATCCAAAGAGCGACTTGGGATTAAATGCTCTGGCGGGTTGTGCGTTAGTGAAAAATAATTCGAATAAACCAAACGGCACTCATAAGTTTGCTTGGACGCTGTTGTTGCTATTTCCGTTTTTGTTAGCCTTAGCACTTAGAAGAAGTTTTAAGGATTATGCAGTCTAAAAATGTTTTAAAATACTTTATACCTTTTATACCAATTGCAAGTTTAGCAATGGCGATACAAGGCCTTTTGGGTATTTATGCGCCAGACAGCGAAATAGGACAGCTCTTTATAGCGGAAGCTCCACGAATTTTTTTCTTTGAGCTTATTGTCATGCACTCTGGAGTTTTTTGGGCTCATCGCCATGATATTTTTAAAAGCCTGTGGGCCAAAAATATAGCCTCACTGGCCCTGTTAGTTATTTTTGGTTTAGGTGTTTTGCCAGTAGCTTTGGAGAGCCCGTGGTTGGGGTTTAATTATATTACCCTTTGTTTGGCTCGTTTATTTATTCAAGATCCAGAACCTTGGTATGTGAAAACCGATTTTTTTAAAAAAGGCATTAAGCCTAAAAGCCGTAATGCGTTTATTGGTTTTTTTTCATTTCTAAAAGTTTTATATTTGGGCGTGCTTATTCCAACAATTATAATATTATGTAGTTCTGAATCACAAAGTTATGTGGAAGTTGTTAAAAATATTCATCCCAATGAAGCCGATATAAGTGCAACAATAATTTTTATTAAAAGTGTGGCGCTTTATTATTTAATCTATGCGCTTTACGAGCTTAGTTTAAAGCTTCCATTTAAAAAACAGAAGCCTTAGAGAGTAGAAATGCTACTGGCAGCCGGCGTCTTGAACTTTTTGTGCACTCTTAATTAGTTTTTCTACAAAGGGTAAAGCTTCTCCATCACAAAAACCATTTGTGCAGTAGTTTTTGCATTGTGAACTTGAGCCACAAGGTGTGCCTGGTGGAAGGTAACCATTTTCGCCTTCACAGTATCCATTAGTGCAGGATCTGCGACATTGAACGCTAGAAGTGCAAGGCGTGCCTGGAGCTAAGTATCCGTCTTCAGCTTCACAGTATCCATTAGTGCAGGATCTGCGGCACTGAACACTTGAAGTGCAAGGCGTACCTGGAGCTAAGTAACCATCTTCAGCTTCGCAGTAACCATTAGTGCAGGATCTGCGACACTGAACACTTGAAGTGCAGGGCGTACCTGGAGCTAAGTAGCCATCTTCGCCTTCGCAGTATCCATTAGTACATGATCTGCGGCATTGAACACTGGAACTACAAGGCGTGCCCGGTGCTAAGTAGCCATCGTCCTGTTCGCAAAATCCGTTTGTGCAAGAACGCTTACATTGAACGCTGGAAGTACAGCGTGTGCCGGGTGGCAGGTAGCCGTTTAAATCTTCACAATATCCGTTTGTACAGGATCTTTCGCACTGAACGCTGGAAGTGCAAGATGATCCCGGTGGTAAGTAGCTAGCATCAGCGCTTGCTACAAATAAAAGCATAAACATAAATAACATCGATAAAGCTTTCATAAAATCCTTTATTTCAGAGTCATATTGACTGTTTTTATTAACAGGATTTTGCAAAGCAAGCGGGGTGCCAGAGTTAAAAGGCGTTTAAATTAAGTTGGCATTTTAGTGTGTATTATAATTAGAAAAACATTCAGTGATTCAGCAATAAAGCCGACAAATAAATATGAAAAAAATCAGCCTTTTAATATTAGTATTATTATTTTCGAGTTGGTCGTTTGCTGCAGAAGTTTTAACTGGGGTTTATAAGCTTAATGGCACTAATCCGAATTCGTCTGATGGCAAGTACACGGGCAGTAAATACGAAGGATCTGTTGTTATTGAAAAAACTCGCGATAAATATTATTTGTACTGGTTTATTGGTAGTAAACAGTCGCAGCATGGTGTGGCGGTGCTTAAAGGCGATGTGCTTGAGGTTGAATATTTTGATGATTCAGGGGCCGATAAAGGTGTTGTGTTGTTTAAAGTTTCCGGAAAAAATATAAACGGCAAGTGGAAATCTGATTACAGCAAAAATGAAAATTGGGGATTAGAAGATCTGACTTTTGTTTCATCTAATGTACAAGCTGAAAAACTAATGCCTGATCGAAGTGTTAATATCGGTCATTAAACCCGTTTGGGCTGTTGCGGTCAGCGCAGCCTGCATAGTAGTTAAGCTGTTTACTGTTTGTAATGCGATTTATTGATTATAAACGGGGATAATCTGTTAAAAATAGAATAAAACGTGACAATGTATAGAGCTTACCTTAGGTTAGCTGAACAACTACTGTCGCGGGGTGGAGCAGCCCGGTAGCTCGTCGGGCTCATAACCCGAAGGTCGTAGGTTCAAATCCTGCCCCCGCAACCAATTTTTTCTGGTTCTCTTCACTTCAGGTTCTCTTCACTTCACATTAGATAGATTCAAAAAGTTTTAAAATAACAAGCACTTAGCGTTCTTAAACGGTAGTTTCTGAAGTTCTTATACCCGAAAGCCCTTCTCTGGACAAGCTTTCCTGTTCCGTTCATTCGTTCTGTGAAGGCATTAGTGTACATCCTTTCACTATCATTCACTTTAATATCTTTATCAACTTTCGCTTCTGGTGGCGGTGGCGGTGTTTTAGCACGAGTTATTGCTACACAGCCTGGCGGGACTAAGGACACTGGATTAATAACTTCAGGGTTCACGAAAACACCAGAGATCGTATTCAATCTGGGCCAAAACAATGGCACTGTAAAATTCGCATACGGTCAGTTGGTTAATAAAAAATGGCAAATCGAAAGTATTGAAATGACGGTTGCTGAATTGTCGCAAGACTCTGCAGTTGTTAGAGCACTTCAGGATTCGAGAGATTTGAAGACTTGGGCTGAGATTAAGTGATAATTTTTGGCCTCACCTTTTTTACAAGCTAGTTTTTAAAAACATTATTTAGCTCAGTAGCCATCTTTATGATCTCAGCATGATCAAATGCTAATGCAGGTAATTTTGAGATCGGAAAAAAAGCCGTCATTTTCGCATCGTCATTAGCTTTAATAGTGTGATTTTCTTTTTGAATGACAGTTGAAAAGGCGGCCGAACAAACTCGACAAGGTTTGGTCCCTGAATTTTCTCGGGGATCACGATTTTTCTCAGTGAAAATGCCAATCAATACTAAATTGGATAATTCGACTTTTAGTCCTGTTTCTTCTTCGAGCTCTCGTTGGGCGCAAGCCTTAATATTTTGATCATTCAGATCTAAAAAACCACCTGGAAGAGCCCAGTAGTTTTTAAAAGGTTCATTTTTCCTTTGGATGAGTAAAATTTCATATTCAGTCTGATTTTTGTTAAATACAACAATGTCAGAGGTCAAATATGTAATGGTGTGTTTTGAATTCACCATCAAAGTATTTTTAAGTTATGGCATCTTGTCAAAGATAAACTGTCGTTAGTTGATGACATCGACCTGATCTGTATCAGGTTGTTTAGGTGTCTTATTTATAATTTAATTTTCTGATGCAAGAAATGAACACACACGAACAATTTATGAAAAGAGCGATTGAACTTTCTGTTCAAAAGATGAAGTTAAATGAAGGTGGTCCATTCGGTGCCGTCATCGTCAAAGACAACAAGATCATTGGCGAAGGTTGGAACAAAGTGACCTCACAAAAAGATCCAACCGCTCATGCCGAGGTTTCAGCGATTCGACATGCGTGTCAGCAGACGGGACATTTTAAACTAGAAGATGCAATTCTTTATACGTCTTGCGAACCATGTCCAATGTGTTTAGCAGCGGCTTACTGGGCCAGAATTTCAAAAATATACTATGCTAGTGACCGAGAAATTGCTGCGAAATATAAATTTGATGATTCTTATATATACCAGGAAATTAATTTAAAAATTCAAGATCGTAAAATTCCAATGACTCAGCTTTTAAAGGCAGAATCCGAAATCTCATTTAAAGAGTGGGATTTAAAACAAGATAAAATTAGATATTAAACGAAATCAAAAAATAAAAGAAATAAGGAGTAATTCGATGAGTGATTTGAGCAGCAAAGAATTTAACGCAGGACCTTTATTACCACCTAAAAAAGTGAGTCTTGGTCAAATCGAAGACGGAGTACGGCTTTTATTGAAAGGTCTTGGTCAAGACCAAAAGCAAGAAGTGATGGACAATACGCCGCGCCGAGTGGCTGAAATGTATCAGGATATTATCAATGCACCTTGGTGTGATATTGAAATTCCATGGAAATGTTTTTCAAATCGAGATGAAAAGGGCGAAAAGTTAGTTGATGATTTAGTCATCGTAACAGACTGTCATTATGTCAGTCTGTGTGAGCATCATTTGGCACCAGCTTTAGGGATAGCTCATTTTGCTTATATTCCTAATGAAAAAATCACAGGATATTCTAAAGTGAAGAAAGGACTTAATTATTTAGCTCGTCAACCGCAACTCAATGAAAGACTTTTAAAGCAGACGTTAGATGTTTTAGAAACAGTTCTAGAGCCAGCTGGAGTTGGTTTAATTCTGCAATCCACACACACTTGTCTTGTTTGTAAATCAAATGCCCCGGCTCAAGAAGTCGTCACCGTTCAAGGCTTCCGAGGAGCTCTTAAACAAGGACAGTTTCGACAAGATTTTTTAAATACAGCCTACGGTAAAAGACCAGTTTTTGGAGTATGAGTAAAGAGTTAGAATTTGCAAATCGATTACGGCAGGCTGTGCAGGGATGTACTGTGCATACACATGGTCCCATCCAGGCTTGGTTGGTTATCGATCAAGCCTCTGCGCGTGGCGAAGTAGAGAAAAAAAATGTTGCTCAACTTGTGATTAAGATGTGTGACGACAGAATTTGTGAATTAAAATCGACTGGTTTAAGTGATTCTAATATGGCTATTCAAAAAGAATTTGAAACCAAAAAATTTATTCAAGAACTGTTTATGAACTATTTGGAGAAATCATGCTAGATCTACTGATTAAAAATGTAAATGTCGTGTCTTCTGTGGGAATTGAATCTGATGTTAACGTAGGTATAAAGTCAGGAAAAATATTTTCTATTTTAAATTCGACAGAATGTCCTAAGTCATATCGTGAAATTGATGCAAATGGATTGCATTTGCTACCCGGAATGTTCGATCCGCATTGCCATTTGGGAAGCGGTGACTCGAGAACTTATGAATATATGCAGGAGAGTTTCAAAAAAGATACTCAAGATTGTTTATTAGGTGGTGTCACATCAATTGCAACAACAACAGTTCTATCGCCTGATTCTTTGGATGAAAGTTACAGAAAAACAGTTTCTGTTGCGGCTAATAACTCTCATACGAATTTTAAGATTACTTGTGTAGTTACAAAAGATCATCATTCAAAACAAATCCTCGCTGCAGCGCATGAAGGGTGTACTTCATTTAAATTTTATACGGGCTACTGTGGTTGTTTGGCAGAAAAAATGGGAATGAGTCCAGAGGGTATTCCGCCATCATTATTTTATCAGTGTATGGAGCAGGCGAATTTATTGAAACAAAAACCGATCATGATGATTCACGCCGAAGAACCAACAGTTCGGTTTATGTTGGCAGATCGATTTAAGGCAGCTGGACAGGAAAGTTTACTTGATTGGGCAGCTCACAGTCCAGAGTGGTCTGAAAGTGTTCAAGTCTATCAGTACGGCGTGATTGCAAAACAATTTGATATACCTCTGTATGTTGTTCACATCTCAAAAGCACATACTATTGAGTTTATTGAAAAACTTAAAAAAGACAATTACCCGATAATCGCAGAGACATGTGTTGGTTTTTTATCGACGACAGTTCATAAGATGGTTGATAAAAACATTGGAATTTATGGTAAAATTCAGCCACCGATTCGTTATCAATCAGATCAAGATGTATTATGGAATGCGATTAAAAGTGGTTTGATTACGGCTATTGGAACAGATTCTATTCCTTATACGTCAAAATATAAAGATGGTCAGGCTTTTTGGGAGGCTCGTCCTGGATTAAATATTCAAACACCTGACAGTATGTCTTTATTGCTTGGTGAAGGATATTCAAAAGGTAAAATTACACTACCAGAATTAGTGAAAGTCACATCAGAATTACCTGCAAAACATTTTGGGTTTGGCGATCGTAAAGGACAAATTAAAATTGGGTATGATGCTGATTTAGTTTTGGTCGATTTAGAAAAATCATATAAGTTAGGGTTACACAGATACAAAGGGCACAATAATTATTCACTTTGGGAAGGCATGACGGGAAAAGGTGCCGTTGTAAAAACAATCGTCAACGGCGTTATTGTCGTTGAAAATGATGAAATCGTAGAAACTGCACAGGGCCAACATATTCAAGGACTGCAGAAATAATGATTGATAGAAAACATCGAATCATTGAGGTCGGTTTTTCAGATTCTGAGATTTTATCAATAGATATTGTATCAAACGACATCGATAAAAATCTGTTTCAATTGAAGCAAGGTGATAAAATCGCCTCTCATCACTACTTTTTAAATGCGGATTTTCAGAATTTTTATTCAATTCATTTTTATAAAACAAGCCAAAGAAAAAATATTGATCTTTCTCAAAAATATTTTTTGAAAAATATTTCAAATTATTTTTTTAAACAAAAAATCATAGTTGGTGTTATTGGTTGCAGGGAAGGCAGTGATAAATTCGATATTATTGTCAGAGATTTAGCCTATCAAGCGGGTCAGGTCATTGCGGAAATGGGCTTTATTACATTAACTGGCGGATTATCTGGTGTCATGAGTCGAGCTCACGAAGGAGCAAAGAGTAATGATGGACAAACACTCGGTATTTTGACTGGCAGTCAAAAGCAAGATGCGAACCCGTATGTTGATATTGTTATCCCGAGCGGAATTGGTATAGCAAGAAATTATATTATCGCTCAAACAGCAGATTTGATTTTGGCCTTAAAGGGCGGAACAGGAACGCTCGAAGAAATTTGTTATAGTCTTGATTTTAATAAAGAAGTGTTATCACTGAATTCTTGGATCATTCCTGGGGTTACTGAAATTATTGATTTATCTTATTTTCAGACGGCCATTGAAAAATTATTTTTAAAAACGTTAGTGAACAATTTAAATCAACGTTGGGAAGATCATTCTGGAGTTTTATCATGATTAAAATTGAAAATGAAAGTGCATTTAGTTCAAATCAAAAGCGTCTTGAATTTCATAAAAAATTAAGAGGTTTAAACCTTGCTGAAGGTTATTCTTACGATGAGAATAAGTTGAGACCAAGACCTTACTGGCCAACAAAACCAGTGAATAATGTATTGGCCTGCCGTTGGAATTGGGATGAATTAAAATCTGTCATTCAAGAATCTGGTGAATTAATAGGACTAGGACATGGCCAATTGAATTATGATCGACGCGTGATCGCGCTGACAAACCCAGGCCTAGATGATCAATATGCTTTAACATCCACATTTTTTGCTGACTTTCAGTTGATCAGGCCAGGGGAATCGACACCTTCACACAGGCATACTCCTTGTGCGACTCGTTTTATTTTTGAAGGAAAAGGGTGGACGACTGTTGGAAATGAAAACGTCGATTTTTCGCCTGGTGATATTATTTTTACGGGTCAATTTCCATGGCATGATCATGGAAATTCAGGACAAACAGATTTATTGTTTCTGGATGTATTAGATATTCCATTATTACAATATTTGGGTGTTTCACTTTGGGAGTTTGACTACGAGACGGTCACTGGGTCTCGCGATCAGCACAGTTCTCCATATAAAATTAAAAATTATAATGATGTAGTCGAAAGGCGATCGGATACGCGAGTCTGCGGTAATCCGCGCACAAGAAATACATCCGATTTTAATTATTTAAAATGGTCAACGATGAAGGATTTACTGCTGAGAATGAACTCGTCAGAGCATAGTTTGTATGACGGTGCGATGATTGAGTTTACAAATAGTCAAACGTTAAAAAGTGTCGGTCCATCAATGTCAATTTTTTCTCAAATGCTGACGCCAGGATTAAAAACTTTAGAACATCGTCATACAAGTCAAACGATTTACGTCGGCGTTGAAGGTCGTGGAATTATATGGATCGATGGCCAAAAGTTTGAATGGGGACCCAAAGATATCGTTGTTGTTCCAAGTTGGTCTTGGCACTGTCATGAAAATATAAATGGGTCAGAAAGTAGTTATCTGCATTCTATTAGTGATGCGACGCTTGTTGCTAAACTTAATTTATTCCGAGAACAACAAAAAACACAAAATGGTGAAGTTTTGGATTCTTTTTGGAAAAGTACTTACTTTTAAGATGAAGAGTATAATAGATGAGTAAAATAAAATATACTGAAACTGCATTACTGATGATAGATATTCAAAACGGATTTTATCACCCAGAGAGTCAAATGGGTAAAAATGTCGGCGTTGAAAATCGTCAAAAAAATATTCCTATTTTTGAAAATTTAGTCGATTTTTCTCGGAATCATAAAATCCCTATTTTTTGGTCTCAGCAAATTCATTTTGAAGGTGATCTAACTCGTAAAAATAAAAAACTAAAAACGCATATGCAAAAACAAAAGTTCACGCCGTGCCTCAGGGGGACTTTTGAAATTGATTTATATGACAAAATTAAACATCTGTGCCACCCAAAGGATTTCATTATTGAAAAACACAGAGCTTCTTTGTTCTTCGATACAAATTTGGAAACAAAATTAAAAATGCTTGGCATTCGAAATTTGATTATTGCTGGTTGCAATACAGAATTTTGCGTTGCGCACACTATCCGTGATGCTTATGCCAGAGATTTTGAAATGATCGTCGTTCAAGATGCAGTTGCTGGAATAGACCCCAAATTGCATCAAAATTGTTTAGAAATATTTCAAGCCTATTTCTCAGAGGTGGTTCTTTTTCAAGAGCTTGATGGTTTTTTTGAATGAAAAAAAAAGTTGGACATCACTTAGTTGATCTTCTTGATAAAAACCATGTTGATTATCTGATTGGTGTCGCAGGAACTGAATTTGCAACAGTCATCGAAAAGTTTTCTTATGATTCTGAGTCTTTAAAAATCAAGCCGCTCACAGTTGCTCATGAATATTTAGCTGTAAATATGGCTTATGGTTGTTATTTAGCCAGTGGAAGACTTCAGGCCGTTATGGTTCATTCGACGATAGGTACTTTAAATTGTGCGGCCGCAGTGATGAATGCTCAAAGAATGCAAATCCCCCTTTTGCTTATCGCAGGAAGAACAGCGACTTCAGAAAAAGGGAATCACGGTTCACGTGATTTATTTATACATTGGGCGCAAGAATCATTTGATCAAGCCTCTCCGATTCGTGAATTTGTGAAATGGGATTATGAATTACGTGATCCAAAAATGTTACAGGATGTTGTTCATCGGGCAATCAGCATAGCTATGGAAGAACCACGTGGCCCAGTTTATTTGACAATTCCGCGCGAAATGCTTTTAGACGATGTCGAGGTTGATCAAAATTTGCAATTCATGCCATTTAAAAGTAGTATTTTGACTACGAGCGATCAACATTTAGAAAAAGTTTTAGAACTCATTCAAAAGTCAAAGCGTCCACTGATCATTACAAACACTGCTGGAAAAGAGAGGGCAGCCTTCTGTGAATTAGGTGCATTTATCGATTTAACCAACATTCCGATGATTACACCCAACGCTCAGTACAATCATGGATTATTGAGTCGGCCAGAAAAAATTTCATCAAATGAAACAAGTATTATTAAATCGGCAGACCTTATTTTATGTTTAGATATTGATGTTCCTTGGATTCCTTCCAAGTATATTCCTTCACCAGAGTGTCAAGTTGTACATATCTCACCTCAGCCACTATTTAATAGCATACCCATTCGCGGTTTTAGATCTGATTTAAATATTTACAGCAACGTTGGTTTTGCTCTTGAGCGTCTTAATTTTCTGATTAAAGATCAAAATCAAAAAATGAATAAACTTTGGTCTCTAATAGATTCTCAGAAAATTGAATTTAAAATAGATCATTCAAAAATGACAAAACAAGATGTTGAGAAAGTTTTGGCAGAACTGTGGAATGATAATTTAATATTAATCAATGAATTAGGTCTGCCGACGGATAATATACCAATGGATCATTTTGGATGTTATTACAGAACAGGTTCAGCTTCGGGATTGGGTTGGGCTTGTGGTGTCGCTTTAGGTCTAGGAATAATGCAACCAGAAAAAACTGTAATCAATGTTGTTGGTGATGGCGCGTACTATTTCGGTAATCCATTGGCCTATCATGCGGTTGCTAATCAATATAATATACCCATCATTACCCTGATTTTAAATAATCGTGGTATGTTTTCAATAGCTCAAAATGTAAAAGATCAATTTTTTGATGTGAGTTTGTCGCAATCTCAGGATCTACCATTTTTAACTTTTAAAGAAAACATTAAGTATGAAAAAATAGCTGATATTTTTGGATTTATTGGGTATCAGAGTCGAACGACTGAAGAGTTGAAGCAACATTTGCAAATAGCTCTAGAATCAAATCTACAAACTGTGATAAATGTAATT
Source organism: bacterium (assembly GCA_019752925.1). GTDB lineage: Bacteria > Bdellovibrionota > Bdellovibrionia > Bdellovibrionales > Bdellovibrionaceae > Pseudobdellovibrio. The sequence continues at coordinate 43,981 of JAIELP010000011.1, read as the reverse complement.
ATATAGAAAGTTAATAAAGTGTTGCAACAGTTTAATAAAATAATTTTAGATCTCAAAAATGACGCTATTTTTTTAAAAAAAGCGGATATTATCTTTCGCCAAGGTGATGCGGTTAATGGTATATATTTCGTCGTTGAGGGTTTAATTAAAGTCACCTAGTTAGATCAGTCAGGAAAAGTCATTTTTACAAGATTAACGATGCCTTTAGATACCGTTGGTCATCGAAGTATTTTTATTCAGAGAGATTTTCTTGGAACAGCAGAAGTAATATCGGAGAACGCTCAGTTAATATTTATTTCCACAAAGGAAATTGTTCGTTTGATGTCTGAAAATTTTGATTTTTCACGCTCGCTAATTATTAAAATTTCGACGGAACTCTCCAAAGCAGAATCTAATAGTTTTAAAGTTAAAGATAAAACGTCATTCGAACGAGTGGCTGAATTTTTATTTTTTACAGCGATGAAATATTCTGATATTGATCCTAACGGTTGCTATAAATTTAAATCTGAAATACCTAAAAATGTTATCTCGAGCATACTATTCATGGCCGACGAAACTGTAATTCGCGTTATGACAGATTTGAAAAAAGAAAATGTGATTGCTTATGATGGGCGAATTATTGTAGTCAAAGATCTAGATAAATTGAAAAAAATAAGCCAAATCGTTACAAATAATTCCAAATGGATTTCGGCTCTAAATATCAGTTATTATTAAGTTTTCTTAATGATTTGACAGGCTTGCGAAAAAGTGTGAAAACAATCTCATAACCCGAAGGTCGTAGGTTCAAATCCTGCCCCCGCAACCAATTTTTAAGGTACGCCGTACCTTTTTTCCAAGCTTAACAAGAAAATTTTTAAATGGCTGATATTACGGTGGAGTTCTGAATTTTTTCGATTTTGCATGTTTTAATTTTGTAGAATTGTAGAATTGTAGAGTTCAAGAGTTGGGTAGAAGTAGCCGAAGATTTAGTATCAATCATTAAGGTTCGAGTCCGAACCAGAACACACAGTCAATAGATCAAGAACAATCAGAAAGAAATCATTATAGAACAGTTAGAGAGAGCAGCCGAAGTTGCTGTTGAAGAAGAATTATCGTTGGTTCGTAAAGAACCGTATGTAAATCAATTTGAAAAAGAACTTAAGAGAATCATGAAAGAGTCGAATTATTCGAATGTGTCTATGATTTATAAGAAGTTTTATGTGCAGTCGAAAGAGCCATCTGCTATAAATACAGTTTTTATTCAGAGATGTAGTAAACAAATATCAACGCCAGCATCAGTTGTAGGAGTACCAGATTTTCCAAATTTAGATTGGATGAGTTTTAGATAGCTGTCGCTTTAAAGATTTTTGATTATGTCTCATTTTGGTAAATAGAGTTAAGCCTTTTAGTTTTAGGCCGATAAGTCTATATGAAAAACCAGTTCATTCGTAATTTACTCTTTGTATTGTTATCACTTACAAACATAACAGCTTCAGCTAAAGAATGGGTTATTAATAGCATCACAAATTCTGCAGATAGTTCTGATCTACAAAAAATCTTAGACAGTATTCCTAACGGGGATAGTGTTTTACTTAAAGACGGACATTACAAAATTGGCCGCTATTCACTTAAAAAAGATATCGAAATAAGAGGTGAGAGCAAAAGTGGTGTTACTATTGAGATGATTGAAAATGTGAGCTTTCAGTCGGTTGAACATAAACTCAAATTAAGCCAATTGAGTTTTACAGTGAACCCATCTGTTACTTTAGGACAGCTTTTAACTATTAATAAAGGCGATTTTGAAGCTAGTGATTTAAATTTTGATTGCAAAGGAAAAAATATAAGTGGTCTTGAGCTAGATAGAATAAAATCGGCGACAATTAAAAATATTTCGATACAAAATTGTTTTAAAGGATTAAGTGTTTTTGAGACCAATTCTGCCCCTGTAGTTGTAGAAGATTTAAAAATAGAAAATTCAAAAAACTACGCACTTCATGTGACAGCGTCGAGCCAAGTTAAAGTTCAGAATCTTGTTGTGAATAAGTCAGCTGGTATTAATTTTTATAAATCAAGTGGTCGTATTGATCAGGTTAATATTAGAGACTGCTCTGATTTTTCTATGGGGATTGCTATTTCAGAAAACTCAAATGTTGATGTGAATGCTGTTGATATGACAAATTGCGGTGGTGTTGGAGTTTTATCGTACTCTAAAGGTCAAATTAAAGATGTAAAAATTAATAATTCGTCAAGCGATGGTGTGCAAATTTCTAGCTCAGAGGTTGTGGTCAACAATTTAAATATCAACGGGGCATTAACAGGGATTTCAATTAGCAAAGACTCAAAGTTTTCTTTTAAAAATTTACAAATAAATAAAATTAAAAACCTCGGAATTGGTGTTAACAGCAATTCAACAGGTAGCTTCAGTGAAGTTACTATAACAGATGTAAAGTCGGGTTTTTTACATGAAGCTTCAAAGATAAAACTTTCAAACGTGCAAATTACAAATGTCGAAACAGGATATTCGTGCAATCGAAGTTGTGGTAGTCTTGAAGCCAATGATGTAAAAATAGTAAACTTTCAAAAAGAGGCTTGGTTTTGGCCACAGCCCAAAGAGATGTCTTACTCGGGTAGTGGTAATTCTCCAGATCCAATTCTGTTTCAACGTCAACGCTTTCCAAAATCAGGATATTAAGTATTTTAAATCGACAATTTATTAATTCCGATTTAAAGTCACTCTAAGTCATTGACGTTAGGTAAGGGGTGTAAATGAAATCATTAATTTTAATCATCGTTAGTACATTTTTAAGCGCTGCAAATGCTGAAAAATTCAATTGTGTTGTTAGTGTAAATTCTCAAACCACTAGTAAGACAAAACAGCTTTGGAGTGGTCTAATGGATTTAAACAAAAAAAATGAAGGTAAAATGATGATTATAGACGGAGATAATTCAGTAATTAACTGGGAAGAAGTAGTTAAGGGCACTTCCTCTATAGAAGAAGTTAAAACAAAGCTTGCAAAATATAATGGTAAACTTTTGTTTGCCTTAACCAAAGTGGATAACGTATTGAAATTGAGTCAGGGATATGTTGATACGACTCAAAAAAACATGGGACCATTTGAAGCGCTTGCTTGGTCTGATATAAAAGCAAAACGGATAGGTCTTAAGAACATTCAGCGCGAATTAGAAATTGACTGTGCTAAATAATTCTTAACAAGGCTTTCGGCTACTCACATTTACCCAAATAAGGCTCACCCGGTGCTAAATTGAGCGCGCATTGTAAATACCGCATTACTTTTTGATGATTATATTTTTCGGCTAAGCTGTAGGCGGTGGCTTCACGAGTATTTCTAAGTCGGGCGTCGGCACCTTGGATTAATAAATATCGCACAAAGTGTTCATGACCTTGCATCGAGGCCATCATCAGTGGAGTATTTACTGAAGATACTTTATCTTTAACCGGGCCATTGATTAAAGCACCGCGACTCAACAGATACTTCGCAATTTCTAAACGTCCGGCATAGGCCGCGTAGGCTAGTGGAGCCCAACCATCTTCAATTTCTAGGTTTGCACCGGCGGCAATAAGAGCTTTGGCAATTCGGTCATGAATGGCGTAAGTGCCTTCGTCTGGTGAATCATAAAAGTAGACGGCCATCATGAGTGCGGATTCTTTGACTCGGTTTAGAGCGTTTACATCGGCTTGATTAGCAATTAAATAGTTGGCTACTTTTTCGGCCCCTACTTGGGCTGCAAAAGCAATTATTGGTGTGTTAGAACGAAGTTTTTCATTTACCGAGTAGCGTCCGCTTTCGATCATTTTTTTAACGCCGGAGACATTATCCATTTCTATGGCAATGGAAAGATCCTCCTGTTGCGCTGATAAATTCAGACCTAAGCATAAAGTCAGTGTAAAAATAATTTTTTTCATTCGGACCTCTTTTGCTATAAGGCTAGCCAAGAGTTTTAGTTCGTACAAATGAAATTATAGGTCATTAGTTAATATTGTTTAATATGTCAGCATCTTAAAATCAGTCTAATTTGTTGTATTTTTGACTTAAAATTTGTTTTAGATTATATTGTAAGCATTATTAAAATTTGGAATTTTGTACTTTGCTTAACTCTGTTTTATACGCTTAGCCTAGCTCAGGTTTTTATTCCACTTTCTTTCTGGACCGATCCCGGCGTTAGCTTTCCTACTTTGTCAGATATTGATGGTCCTCAGTATGTTACGGTGTCTCATTCGTTTGTAGTAACCAATCGCAGTGGTGCATTGGCATGTAGTAGTAGCTTCTTTGAAGCAACTAGTTCTAACGCCACGGTGTTGAGTTTAGCTAATATTACTTTTTCCGGAACATTTCCCAATTGTGTTGTTAGTTATTTAACAACGGCTAATACGGGTACTTCAAATGTAAGCATCAAATTTACGAATTTATATAATCATTCTCAAACCAGGTCCTTTGTTTTTACCGCTTATCAAAAACCTGTTATGGCTTTTTCATACAGAAAAGTTGTTAAAGATTATGTGGGAAGTGCTATTCGGGTTAGGCGGATTTCTGATAATGCCGAATCTGATATAGGCTTTGATGTTAGCGGGAACCTAGATTTAGCGGCCTATAATGCTTTTCAAGGGGGCAGTTCATTGCGCCTCAGAACTTGGTATGATCAGTCGGGTAATGGTTATGATGCAACTCAAACCACGGCAGGGCTACAACCCACCATAAATTTAACTGGATTCAATGGAGCTCCACAAACGGAATTTGCCAACACTTACTGGATGCAAACAACCCAGACGCAAAACATTATCAGCTCGCTGCGCGATGTAACTATTTTTTACGGAACAAAGGCTATATCAGAAGCTCGAACAATATTTGGAATACGTATAGCAGCCAACAACAGGGTAGGTTCTCATATTAACTGGAGCGACAATACTTTGTATTGGGATGCGCCCGGAGCTTGTTGTGTGAATTCAAGATTGTCAGTGTCGAATACAGCAAATGTAAATATACCAATTGTTTATGCTTTGGGGCGTGCGGGCGCCTATCAATATATAAAAGTTAATGGTGTTAATGCAGCTACGCGAAACAACGCTAGCGGTACACTGTCGTCAGGTACAGCTGTTTGGTACTTGGGCGCAACTAATAATGTCGGTGCCGCTGCAGAAATTGTAAGTTCGCCATTGGCTGAGTACGTTCAGTATACAGCAGGTTTGAGTGATGCACAGGTAACTGCAATTGCAAACGAACAAAAAAGTTATTTTGGGCTATAAGGCTACAAGTATCAAAAGGTTGAAACTCAAAAAAATGTAGATGTTTGGTTAAAAGCGTTTTAGTGTCAAATCATGATCAAAAAAACAAAAACCACGTTTACCGCTGTTGTTATTTTAGTTTTAGTATTCTTTGTGTATCAGCGATTAAAGCCAAAACAAAACGATTACGAGTACTTAAAAAAATTACCTCAACATATTGCCGAACTGGTCGAAAAAAAATTGGCCGGTGAAGTTAAGCGATTTGTTGCTAAAGACTATTCTGATCAAGAAAACCGGACTTATCAGGATATTAGCGGGCTTATTACTTTACATGCTTTGCAGGAGGGCGAGGCCTCGATTTATGTGGTGGCACCTCAGGTAGAAATAGATTCATCTCAAAATCCTAATAAAGCCACATTGAGTTTTAAGGCTGCAATGGCAAGGGGCCCGAAAGATGCCGGTGCTTTAAATGTTATTCCGGAAAGTGCTTCGCTGTATTCATTTACGGTTCACTTGCAAAAAACTGAAGAGGGCTGGTTAATAAAGTCGGCCTCTTGGCAACGTGAACCGGTTCCGTAATTATTTAAATGTTTGTGAACTATCTGCCGAACGGATTGCCTACATAAACATTTTGCCCGCGCATAATGCCTAATTCGTCAAAGCTGTAATAAAGAACTACGCCATTAGGTAGGTAAGCGTCGAAGTTACTTTGTTCGCAGCTGTCGGAAGCTACACGTACAAAAAATAATTGTACCGCTTGTTTTTTAGCATCGGTGATTTTTTTAACTTCAAATGAAGCTTTAGTTGTACAGCCGCCGCTGGATACACGGATTTTAACTGTGCCGGAGTTAACGGCTAATCCGAGAAGTGGTTCAAGAGTAGAGGATTGGGCCGATATGCTGAGTAGGAGTGTGATTGAGGCGATTAATTTTTTCATAGAGTCTTCCTTTCTGAAGGTTTTTGTATGGGTTTAAGTTACTCTTTTTTGCGTAACAGAATATGATGTGGATCATACTTGTCGTTTTTTTTTAAGTTGATTCACTAGAAAGGCTATATTGTTGAAACAATTGGATATTTCAGAATAATGGCCTGTTGCGCAACATAAACCTGAATTTTAAAGCTCAGTGTTTCATATTAAAACATATTGGTATTCACGTCGGATAAATTTTAACCGAAAACGTCCAGTGTTTAAATAGTCCGAAAGCTATTTTTGCATATCACGATAGTACTTTAAATAATTGGGAACTCCAATGCTGTAAAATAAAAGTGCTAAAGCTTTCCGTACAAAAGGAATTTTGCTGGCATTTAGGGTTTTTGCATCAGGTGATTGCTTAATGTGATTGTTTTCGAATAAGCTGCGCGGGTCGAAAGAGTCTTCGGAGGATATAATGTATCCCGTGCTTGTATTATTTAAAAAGTTTTCATGTTTTTGCATTCCACATGTGGCAAATAGCTTTTTTTGAAAGTCACGCGAGCTTAACATATTTTTTGTATAATTTTTTTCGAAAACAAAGTGCGGTAGCATGTATTGTTGTAACCCGGGGAAAAATCGAACCGCTTCATTTAATCCTCCGCAAAGTCCATTAGGAGCTTTTAGGTAAGCCTTAAACTGTTCTGGAAAATCAAAAAAGTGAGTTCGTATAATAAGGGGAGCCCAGGCCCAGCTTACTCTTTTGTAAGCTTCTATGCTTTGTGCTGAAAAACCAGTGCGCTCAGTAATTGGAAACGAATTGAGTAAACTGTTTTCACCTCGAAGCATGGCTACTGCCACCATATTGCCAATTAAAGTGGACGAGCTGTGAATGAGTTCGGTAACTTTGTGATAACTTTGATACGCGGCTAAAGTTTTACCGCTTTTGTACAATTTAATAAAATGAATTAATGCCCAGGTGCTCAGTTCAGCGTAATCAGGCAAAGGCCCATTGGCCATTAAGCGTGTTTTTGTTATACCACTTGCAGAATTTAAATCCGTAAGGCCGGCTTTAACAATTGACGGACCAAATACATTCCAATGATCAAAAGCAGAAAGCGAATTCATCCACTGCGTATCGATTTTCGCTAAGCGCGGATCTTGTGCAAGCTGCATCAGTTGTTCAGGAGTAGATCGCCATTTTGGGTATTCTTGAATAATTGCGCGTACCAAAAAATGAGAAGGGGTATTTAAAGAAGGCGTTTCGCCATGTATCCATGAGGCGTAATTGGCTAATACTATTTCAGCATCATTTTGATAAGTTGTTGGTATGAATAATGGCGAAGCTTCAAGAGTTTTTAAATCGGCCAAAATGGCATCATAAAAAGGCTCATTGGCTTGGTTTATTTCTAAAACTTTCGGGAAAAATATTTGATCAATACTTTTATTGCAGTAGTATGCGGCCCAAGCCAAAGTTACGGCTGCAGACAAGGTAAGTAATCCGAATGAAGCTAGAGTTAAGATTTTAATTTTTGACATGTAAATATGCTAAAGCTCAAAGCCTATAGTCGCAACTTATTTATTAATAAAAAAAAGGCTCGAACATGAGTTGTTTTTGTAAAAATTTAAAAATTAGTTTTGCTAATTCCTGAAATGTAAATGTTAAACTAAAATTTAGAATCGTAAACTAAGGTAGGACTACGCTTCGATCATCTTTAATGCGGAAGGTCTTTCTTATTCCGCGCTCTTTGAGTTTTATTTTAATGTTAGCGGCATGGCCTAGATCCATAAGGATGGCAATAGACTGAGGTCTTTTAAATTCAGTTTTGACTTCAAAAGATTCTATTATGTATTCGCCTTGTTCTTGATTTATAAACAGTGGAAAATTAAACACAATATTGCCGGCGACAATTTTTGAATTGTTTTTAGTAGCGATATGCAGAATTCTTTTTCCTGACGGATTCATTATGGCCACCATAATATTATAATCGTCATATTCAACTTCGGTAATGGGTAACGAAAAATTAATACTGGTGTCTCCGCCATTTTTGTTTTGACCTTTTTCAACAGCCAACTTCATTTGATTTACGTTTAAATCTAGTAGAGATGCTTTTGAGCGTCCTGTATTGTGTGAAAATCCTATTTGCTGAGTAATGGGAAACCGGAAAGTTTCTTTGCCATAAACTTTGTCCGCATCGTAGATAAAGGTGAGATGTGTTAAGTTTATAGTGCCGGCAGCATATTCTTTCCAGAAATAGCTGCGGATTTTTATTTCAGGATCGCCAGGGCTCGATAAAAAGCAGTTTTGTGTACTGTGGCCTGCGCAGACATTAACAGTGGGGTGATCCATAGCTTTAATGTCCCAGTTGAGATGTACACTGTTGAGCCCTTGTTGATGTGGAGTGGGTATAACAATTTCCACTCCTTGGTGCCCTTCGTAGGCGGGTTGTGGGTTGATTTTAATTTTGGCTAAGTCTATATAAGGTTTAGTCCTTTTTTTTGCCCCAAGATTACCTTTTAAATAAATATTGGGTATATCGTTTGTTTTATAATAAGTTGTATTTTTGGCTCTGTCCGTTAAAGCAATTGTTGATACATGATAGGCGCCATCAGGAATTTTATCAGGATCAACTTCAGTTTCGCCTTCTAAAGGCGTATTGGTGTTATCAGCGCCTGTTGGAGCAAGATTAAAAAATACCTTAGAGTTTGAATCTTCAATGTGCTCAAGAGTTACAAGTATTTTATCAAATCCCGAAATATCGTCGCGGGCGTCGTCTATGCGCAAGCTGACTTTATAAGGAGATTGAGTTTTGTCGTCAGCTGTGCTTTTTTGAGTGAAAAGGGACTTTAAGTCGCGACCTAGCCAAGGAGGTTTGGTATCGGGATTTTCAGATTCGACATAAATCTTTGCGTTAGCTGCAGAGTTCGTAAAATACTCAACATCTGGAAAAATTTGTTTTTTAAAAAATGCAAATTTGGAAGGAGCTTTGGTTTTGAGCCATTCCGGTTGGTTAATAAAGGCGCTGAAGTGTTCTGCAAAATCTTCTTCAGGGGATTTCATGGCGTATTCTGAAACAAAGCCAGTAGAAAACTTATTTTTAAGAACATGACTGCCCGCAAATTTTTTCCAGGAAATATCGATGAACTCGTCTTTAAATGATTCTTGTTGACCGTACCAATAGGCATGGCCCATCTCGTGTAATACGGTGCCTTCGCCATATATTTCGACGTTATCTATAAAGGCTGAATCAGCAAATAGGATTTTTTGTTCTTTAACAAAATACATAGCACTGGCTGTTTCTATGGGAAGTTTGGCTCCATATTGCTGGCGTGCTAATTGTTTAATTTGAAGCTTTTTAAATACGTCCGGTGGAATATCAATAATTTGTTTTTCGATGGTGATAAGTTCTTCTAAGCGGAAAGGTCTTTCAATTGGACTACTGACATTTAAAATTTGCCAACCGGTTTTTTTTGTTAGGTGGGCTGAAACTTGATCTTTATTAGCTAGCGCCCTTAAGAGTTGTTCAAAGACTGTATTTGAAAATGAAACTACAAACTGAATGTCACCTTTAGGTGCTTTGTCTGAGCAAGCCTGTAAGCGGTATTTAGCCAGTTGTGGTCCAAATAACATATCTTCTGCGTCAGCAGTAACAAAAATAACCGGACCTGAGGGGGTGTCTGTTCTGGATAGCTTTTTAGGACCGGGCTCGTTCTTAAAAAATAGCGCTACCGGACCGCTTATTTTAAATTCTTCAAATATATTGGAAATGTAATTAAGCAAAGCCCATTGTATCTTAGAGCCGGAATAGCTTATTTTTTGAGTTTTTAATTTAGTAACTAGTTCAGTGCCTACAACCGAAGGGTTTGTTCCTGCGCAAAACACAGAACGATTAATAGTTTCAGCGTAGGTGGGTTGGCTAAGAATAAGAAAAAATAAAATTATTCCCCATCGATAGCGTTTTTTCTTAAGGATCGCCATGTAGTGCTATTCGGAGCGCCGTCAGAATAGCTTAAATTAATTGGCGTTTTTATCATATTGAAACATTTTTAAAAAGCTATTCAAATTGATTGATTTTATTTACTATAAAGGAGAAGTTAGCTTAATGGATGAACCAACATCAAAAGACCCTTTAGAAGGTAAAACTCTCGAAATGCTTTTAAATGAGCTCGTTGCAGATTATGGCTGGCAAGAACTCGGTGAAATGATCCGGATTAAATGCTTTAATGAAAATCCGAGTATTAAATCCAGTTTAACATTTTTGCGCAGAACACCTTGGGCACGCGGCAAAGTGGAAAGACTTTGGCTTAGAACCTATCGACGTAAAAAGCGTGTCATAGGCGGGAAATAGGCAAGATAAGTATTAAAAGGGGATACGGATGCAAATTGATAATTTAGTGAAATTACTCAAATATATATGGATCTTTGCATTTTTTAATATTTTTATAATCGCCGGCGCCACTTTTTTAATTAAAGATCCTGTTTTATCTACGCCGACATCAACAACTACGCTTCAGGTGTTTGCATTAATATTTTTGTTAGCAAGCCAAATAATTGATGTGTTCTGGTTTAAGAAGGCTTTAAATGATCCAAGTTCAGATAAAAGCGAATCGGGATTATTATCTGTGTATTTTACCGGAGCTGTTTTGTCCATAGCTGTGCTTATTTTAGCTAATTTAATAGGATTGTTTTTCAGTAATATCTTAAATGAGGCAGTGCGAATAGTTCCGGTTGCGGCTGTAAGTATTTATCTTTTATATAGAGCAAAACCGGTAAAAGAAAAAATTTTAAAAAACATCGAAGATCTTAAAAATGATCAAAGCTAAAATCACCATTTATCTTGTTTGAATCGATTTTCTAAGAAAACTATTATAGCCGTAAAGCCAGAAGAAAATTTAATAACTAAATACATAGTTAACATCATTAAGTTATTAAAAAACGTAGAGTCTTGTAAAAATTTTTTCATTTGGATCTTTGTGCAGCCGGTTTTAATGTAATCCAATAATTGCGTATGGACTTGTTGAGCGAATTCTTGCGAATGAACATCGATATTAATTTCTGTGTTTTGCTGATAGCTCGTTAAATTTAAATTGAATGAGCCTACAGATAAAAAGGTTTTGTCAGTTAAAATCAATTTACCGTGTAAAATAGATTTATTCCAGTGATAAATTTCAATATTATTTCTCAATAAACGCGTATACAGAAATTGACTGCCGACTATAAAAGAGGGCCAATCTGAATACATAGGTAAAATCATTTTTACAGAAACGCCACGGCGTCGCGCACGTATAAGATGACTCATAAATCTGATGCTGGGAAAAAAGTAAGAATGAACCAGTATAATTTCATGCTGTGCAGATTCAATTAAGTGTTTATATCTTTGGGTGATTTGTCCGCGCCTTTTCATCCAGTCATTAATTGAAACAGCCACAGAATTTAACTGTGAAAATGTGCTGACGCGATTTTGAAATTTAATACCCAGTTTAAAAAAGCGTTTTTTAATATTAGCAATGCCAAATATCATTTGGCAGTAATCAAGAAGCACGGTAACTGCTGAGCCTTTGATGTATATTGCAAAATCGAGGTTAGGGGTTCGGGCTTTGCCACTGAGGTAATCCGAGATCACATTTATTCCGCCGACCATGGCTTCAGATCCATCAATAAGTAAAACTTTATGGTGAATTCGTCGTGTCCATTTGCCGAAGTTATTTAATTTGATTTTATTGAATATCTTGAACTTAATTCCAGCTTCAAGAAGTTTTTTTTCATAAACGTCTGCAAAGTTATTTGAACCAAATCCGTCTATAAGTACGTAAACCTGCACACTGCGTGGAACCGTTAATAAGGCGTTGTATACCTGTTCGCCGAATTTATCCATTTCAAAAATATAAGTTTGTAAATAGATGCTGACTTTGGCGCTAGCTATCATCTGTAAAAATTTACGATAATATTCGTCGCCTTCTGTAAAAAAAATAACTTCCTGCTGGGTTTGTAGATCGGGTTGATTAAGTAACATAAGATTTTGTTTCTGGTATTTTTAATTCACAAATCAGCGGTAAGTGGTCTGAAAAATGATTATTAAAGCTGAATTTTTTGGCGGTTTGTAGAAGCTCAGCAGAAATAATTTCTATGTTTTTTACATAAATTCGGTCTAAACACATAAATGGAAAAGCTGCAGGAAAAGTTTTAGCAAATCGGCCATGAGTAAACTTGTAAGCTTCATGCATGTCTAAATGAGCTTCAAACACGTCTTGCGATTTTTGATTCCAATCGTTAAAATCTCCTGCAACGATAAGTGGGTCGTTCTGTTGATCCATCGAAAGAACTTTGTTTTTAATCATTTGATATTGTTTGGCGCGGCCACGGTGAAAAAGATCCAGATGTGCACAGGCGGCATTAATGCTAATATTGGTATTGGGAATTTTAATTTTACAGACGAGTAGTCCGCGTTTTTCCAGTTGGTTGGTGCTTATATCAATATTTTCCCAGCTCTCAAGCGGGAACTTACTTAAAATAAGGTTACCGTGATGGCCATGATCGTAAATAGAATTGGCGCCATAAGAATGATGTGGCCAAATTGAGTCAGCTAAGAACTCAAACTGAGCATCGATAAGTCCGTGCTTCTGGTAAATCTGATTTTTTCCTACAACCTCTTGTAAAAAAACTAAATCTGCATTGCTTTCCTGAATAAGAAATTTAATCTCTTGCAGAAAATACTTCTGATTATTCCAGTTAAAACCTTTGTGTATATTATAGGAAAGAACTTTAATGTTCATAAGTTATACAGTAGCAAGTACGGTGCCTTATTGGAATAACAAACAAAGCTTAAAAAATTTGTGGCTGCCAATATAGGTAGACAGTTCATATCATTATGAAACAAATCAAGCTAAACTAAACAAGGCTTTCGTCCGATAGGGACATTATGATGCAACTAATCCAATTATTTGTCATAAGTCTGATTTCTTTTGCCAATGAACCACTTTCCCCCATCGTGACTAATCTCAAGCAAGAGTTCCCCGCCAACAAAAAGATTATACAAGAATGTATAAATAAGCATCCAAGTGCAAATAAATCATTTGGCTGTGTTGATTCTTATAAATATGTAAATGCAGTTTGCAATGTTATGCGCGAAGAAAACTTTAAAGTACGCTACAAAAAATTTCCTCGTAAATACTTTCAAGAAGCCTGTGCGTTATCATCTAAATCTGAAGATTATGTACTTCAGTTTTTTGATCTTGATGAAAAAGGATGTATTAAAGGTTATGAAACAGAACGTGACCGTTTGCTCACTTTAAACAAAAGTAAAAACCTATTAGAAGATGATTTTGTTTATAAATATGAAAAGAAAACATGTAAAGCATTCCGTGCCTATGTGAATTTATGCACCTATGTCGACGGTGACTTAAAAACTTTATTTCCTACAGATTACAGCAACTTACCTAAAATTGATTACAATTCGGATATCAAGTCTATCTGTTCAGTTAAAAATCCTGACAAAGACGCACTTTATAAGATAAATCATGACATTAAATACTATGCCAGTTCACCGAATGTTAAACCATATGATAAAGTGATTATGGAATATCGTAGTCGCATCCCGGCTAGCGTGCCGGGCAAAGATCGTAAAAATAGGGTTTGTGTTGTAGTACGCAATTCATATGATAATTTAGGTTGTTCACGCTACGAAAAATCCAGTGAGGGAGATCCCATTTATTTTACAGCAGAAGAAATGCGCCTAAAGCGAATTGAAGAAAATGAAAATATAAAAAAAATAAACAATGCCAGAGGTGGTCTTAATACATCCGGTGGTATGGGTAATTAAAAACTAGACGGATAATCGGTATGTCTCTTAAAATTTCCCGAATACTTCATGCTGGATATGTTTTTGAATGTGAAAGCACTCAAATTGCTTTTGATCCTATTTTTGAAAATCCGTTTAGTCGTAATTGTCACGCTTTTCCTAATGTTAGTTTTGATACTGAAAAAATTAAGAATTTAAAGTTCAATGCTATTTTTATATCGCATTTTCATGACGATCATTGTTCTTTTGAAAGCTTAAACTTATTGGATCGAAATACGCCTATATATATGTATTGTTTTTATGAAGAGATGTTTGTGCTTTTGCGGGAATTAGGTTTTAAGTTTGTGTTTCCACTTAAGATAGATGTGCCGGTCAAAATCGGTAGCATCGAAGTTATTCCTCGTCGAGCATTAGACGCGGATATTGATTCTATATTTCATATAAAGGCCTCAGGTCTTAACGTTTTAAATGTAGTGGATTCCTGGATTGACGAGGAAACTCTTGAAAAATTATCTGAGTTTGCACCTTGGGATATGGTGCTTTGGCCATTTCAAACTATGCGAGAAGTCGAAGTGATTGCACCTTCAAAGGCTAAACCACCCGAAAAAGAATTGCCGTCTGAGTGGATACACCAATTAAAAATATTAAAACCTAAATATATAGTACCTAGTTCCTGTCAGTTTGTGATGGAGAGTTGGTCTTGGTATAATCATGCATTTTTTCCGGTCAGCTACCGCCAGTTTAAATTTGAAATCGAACTTGCTTTGCCGGATGTAAAAGTGGTTAGACTTAACCCATCTGTATCCGTTACTTTAGATGAGCAGTTTCTTGAGGCTTCAGCGCCTTTAAGCTGGGTTACACCTGTAGGTGAGCAGGATGTAGATTATGAATACATTGCAGATTTGACGCCTCCAAGTACAGCCGAAATAGCAAAAAGGTTTGCTAAACTGACCGATGCACAGAGTGAGAAGGTTTTTGAGTATTGTTTGTTAGGTTTAATTGAAAAATATAAATCAATAGACGCTCCGGCGGATGAGTATTTTAAGAATAATCGTTTGTGGAAATTATCGGTTTACGACCACACAGGTAAGAATACAGATTTCTTTTACAATCTGAAAGGCTCTGACATTGAAATTACGTCTCCTCAAAGCGCTGTAAACTGGGCAACCTCCGTGCCAATTTCAAAACTATATGCAGCTCTTGAGCTAGGTGAGTCTTTAACCTCAATGTATGTGCGAATAGAAGATGCTGAGTTTGAAGATATAGTGGACGATCCATTAATACGTTGTCTTTTTAATGGAGTGTTTGGAGCTTATCAAGAGGCCCAATTAAAGCTAGTACGTAAGGCTGTATTGGTTTAAATTAAGCCTGTATGTTTGTTGAATTATTAGCAAATTTTTTTAATATATTTAAAACTGAAACTCACATTTATACCGACGGAAGTCATAAAGGCAAATGGGGATCGTGGGCCTTTGTTGTGGTTCAAAATAATAGAATTATTTATGAAGCTTCTCAGCGTGTGAATAAAACCAACAGCAATCGTATGGAGTTTCAGGCAGCAATTGAAGCATTAACTTACTTAAAGCCTAACACAAAGGCCTGTATATTTTCAGACTCGAGAGTTTTAATTAAGGCCGTAGCTGCAAAGGAAAACCGTCCCGAAGCTAACGCAGATCAAATAGAAGTAATAGACGAATTACTTCTTAGCCGTGATATAACGTGGAAATGGATTAAAGCTCATTCGGGTATTAAGTACAACGAACGTTGTGATGAACTCTGTATTTCCGCACGGGAAGGCTTACCTAAAATCCATCGTTAAACTACTCTAAAAATTAGAATTGAAATCTCACACCTAAGCCAAGATCTAAACTGATTCCACCATTGTTGATGATGTAAACCACAGGTGCTGTTTCAGCAAAAAGTTCTACTTTAGAACTTGTGGCATAGCTTAAACCGATTGGAGCGCGTAAACCTAAACGTGTGCGCCCATTATCTGAACCGTTTTTGATTTGAGTGGCGCGTAAACCACCACCTAAATATAAGTGTGAAGAGCCTAGTGTTTTTACTTTTTCAAATAAGTAATCACCATGTAATGAAAATCCATACATACTGTCGATTGCAAATGTAAGTCCAGCATCGATAGCGCGGTTATTGGCCAAATCCATTTTACCGCTGATACCGTTATGGCTACCAATAATTAATCCGCCGCTAAGGTCGGTTGCAGAAGCAAATGTACAAGCCATCAAACATATAGAAGCAATAAGTAATTTCATTTTGTGCCTTTCAAGTTAAGGGCTTAGTTGTAGCTTAGGCTTATGAATTTTTCTATAAAAGAGTAAGACATTGTGCTTAATAGCTTAAAAATGCTTAATAATTAAGAATTGGATCATTAATTTGTACTTATCATGGCAAGTCTTTATCTAATCTGAAAAACGGAGTGGAAAGGCAAAACACAGAGTCATGCCCTGTGCCATCTTCAAGTTTTGCCATAAGTTTGCGACGTAGCATGCGGATTTCTTTTAAGGCCCAGTCGTAATCACTTTTACGCATTTTAATAACAGAAGTGGCTATATTAACTTCTTTACGATTTTTATTTTTTTTAGCAGCCATGCCGATAGCTTTGCCGAGCATTTCGCGGTGAAATCTGTAAATATATTCATCCGCACTGCCGTCGGGTAATGCAATAAAGTCAGTTAATATTGTATGGCCATCAATAATTTTTAATGTGTGCAAATTTTGAATAGCTTTAGAAATTTTTGATGGAGCCACGTTTAAAGCTTGAGCTAAAAATTTTTCAGTGGCTTTTTTTCCGTGCATTTCAATAAGTTCTAGCGAAGCTAGTGTGTACCAGCTACTAAGCGTTCTGCAAATTTCAATCGTACTTAAGTTAAATTGCGAGTTATGCTGATTAAGCCTGAGTTCAGCTTCTTTGCGGATTTTAGGTAATTTTGCACAATCAGCTACAGTTAAGTCCACAAAGTAATGTAGATCTTCTCCAGTAAACCCTAACTTTTGCGCAATACTTTCAGCTTTTTTCTTAGATAAGCCGGTTTTTCCACGTATTAGTAAAGAGGCGGTTGATTGCGAAACATCAAGATCCCGCGCAAAGGCCCGTAAAGAATAGCGTTTATTACGTTGCTGTTTCTTTTTAAATTCATTTTCAAGGATAGTAGCAAAGCGAAATTTAGTATTGGGCATAACCTATTACAAAGTATCTGCATAGAATATCAAGTTTAAAAAAGTGATGAATCCAGAGTTTGCTGAATCGAACGTTTAATGCATTAACGGCGCTCCGCTAAGCTAGACAAAGGCTCGGGTCTTTGGTCTGTTGGGCCTGTTCAAACATAACAAGGAGATCATATGAAATTAGTAGTTTTATTTTTATCACTAATCACTCTGGCAATGGGTGCAAGTGCCGGATATAGCGATAAGCTGAAAGATATTCAGTCCCGCTTAGGAGTTAGTTTTTGTCCGAACCTTTCTGACGTTCAGAAAATTAAAGTGGTACATAATTTACATGCATTCTTAACAAATACGGACAACCTAAATGCATACGGTCCGGATAAATTAGTGCAAAATCTTTATATTGAATGCCCAAACACTTACACAACACCGCTTAGAATTGAAGCTTACTCGCGTTTACGTCAGCATTCTTTAATTGCGGACTATGATTTGGCTTCCTTAACGGCGTTCGAGACTCGCATTCCTTTAGAAGAAAAAATATTAGAGCAATTAAGTGTTAAAAGAGATTCGCTTTATTTAGTTAGACGTGATGTGGATTCATTAAGTCAAACAAGTGGTTCAAATGAAAGTCATCTACAGCTGCTAAGTTATTTAGATGTAATTTTAGCTAATAATGTTTCAGCTGATTTAAGGTCACAATTGGATCAAATCGTCATTACTGATACAAATTATTTTTACAGCAAAGCGTCTGCGGCATTAGTTCCATCCTGGTATTATAAAAACAAAAAGACATTGATTATTTCAGTTGGTCATTTTGATGCAAGAGCGGGTGAACAATTAGTATTAGGAGCAGCTGGTATTGAGGCTTTAGTAAAAGCAGTTGTGCAATACGGTTACACTAAAATCGACACTCTATTAGTTCCGACTGAACAAGTAGAATCAACTTTAGTAAATTTTGTAAACTTCTTAACTCCGGATATTCAGGTATTGTTACAAGCTAACAAAGTAACTCAGATTACATTTAAAGAAAACCCTGAGACAGCTCAGAATTTATTTTCTAACGGAGTATTAACTCTTGGTTTAACTCAAGAAAAAATGAATTTCGTTGTGGATTTATTATTTAGATAGTTCTTCGCTCCAGATAACGGGAAAGCAGAACCAGCGGCAGCCCTACCAGGATATAAAGTAGGGCTGTCAGCATTGCAAATCCCACATAGTCATAGTAAGTAGCTGATAAAAGCGAATAAGTCTTAGTCAGTTCTACTAATGTAATTACAGAAACCAAAGACGAATCTTTAATTAAAGCAATAAAATCGGTTGTCATGGGCGGAAGGCAAAATTTAAAAGCCTGAGGTACCTGAATGGACCAAAAGCATTGCCATTTAGTAAGCCCCAGCATTTTAGCAGCTTCAATTTGGTTTTTGTGAACACTTTGTAAGCCACTTCGGTAAATTTCACTTTCCTGTACGGAATAGTTTAAACCTAGGCCGATAACGGCTGCCGTAAATGCAGATATTTCTACTCCAATGCTAGGTAAAGCGTAAAAAATAAAAAATAATTGCAGTAATAATGGAGTGCCTCTCATAAACTCCACAAAAAAAGTGGTCGCTATCTGAAAAAATTTATTTCCATACAGTCTTAATGTAACTAATACTAATCCGAAAAAAACTGCTAAAATCATTGAAGTGAAACTGATTTTAACGGTTTGAACAGCACCTTTAAGTAACAAAGGTAGAGATTTCTTATAAATCTCTACGCTTTCCGCAAAACTTCTTTTTAAGTTCAGGCTGTCTTTGTATTTTTCAAAACTTACTGGTTGAGTACGGCTTGGCGACATATCGTTAAATAAAGAAGCAGTATTCGGGTTCCATAAAGCCCATTTTTCTAAAATAACTTTCAGTTCTCCGCTTTCTTTCATGTCGCCAAGAGCTTTATTGATTTGTTTTAGTAATTCAGGATTTTTTTTAGAAATAGCTATTCCATAGGTAATGGAGCCTACAGGCGTAGGCAGTACTTGGAATTTAGGATTGATTTCAGAAAAATATTTAGCAATAGGAGCGTCAAACAACAGAGCATCAGAACGGGAAATAGTTAAATCCTGATGGGCCAGAGTTTCAGACTCATAAGTCAGGACCTGAATACCATCTTGTGCCCGTAAAACCTTTTCTGAAAGTGCCCCCGATAAAGTACCGACTTTAAAACCTGAAAGGTCTGATAAATTTTTAAAACGGGTGTCTCCCTGCTTAACGATGATCTGTAAATAGGTGGCGTAATAAGGTTCTGAAAAGTTAACGGCCTTTTGGCGGTCTTCGGTGATTTCTAAACCATTGATGGCAATATCGTATAAATTATTATTGAGCCCTAAAATAAGTCCGTCCCAGGCGTTTTGAACAAATACAGGTTCACGCTTGAGTTTTGCAGCTAAAAGTTGAATTAAATCATACTCAAAGCCAGTCATTTGCTGAATGTTGCCAGATTCATAAAATACGAAAGGCGCTCCGCTTTCGGTGTCGGCAGCCCAACGCAAAGTTTCACCCTCTGCAAAAGAGCAAAGTAAAGTTATTGCCGTAAAGAAGCTAAATAAATAATTGCAGATATTTTTGTTCTTCACTTGTTAATTCCTTTGCTTTATTAGCAACTTTAGAAAAATGTTCAAACAGGCGGAGTTCTCCGGAGTTCATATAGCCAACATAATCGCTAATTTTTTTAATGGCGCTTTTTTCGTGAGTAGCCACAACCTGGGTAATGCCGATTTTTTTAAGATCTAGCATTAAATCAAGTAATTCATCTACTAATTCAGGATCAAGTGCAGAAGTGGGCTCATCATATAAAATAAGTTGCGGCTTTAATGCAAGCGCTCTGGCGATTGCGCCACGTTGTTGCTGTCCTCCAGAAAGTTGTGAAGGGCGGTAGCTTTTTCGGTGGCTGAGTTTAACCTGATCTAAAACCTCATTGCAGATTTTATCGGCTTCAGCCGAATCTTTTTTTTGCACTTTTTGAAGAGCTAATTTGATATTTTGTTCTAAAGTTAAATGTGAAAATAAATTAGATGATTGAAAAACAAAGCCAATGCGCTCAGGTTTTTGTTCGTGCTCAATACTATAAGTTTCAAGCCCGGCAATGCAGCGAAGTAGGGTGCTTTTTCCAGAACCGGATTTTCCGATGAGCGATAAAATACTGTTAGCGGGTAAGTGTAAACTGATATTCTGAATATTAAAGTCGTGAGTTATTTGACGTGAAAGATTCTTAAGGCTTATCAATTAAGTTTCCTTTGGTTAGTAATGGGGTGGTTTTTCGTCAGCTGGGCCTATTTCAAGCTCCCCATTAGTCCCGTTTTGAATACGGGATATCAAGGTTTTTAAACTTTTCTCTAAAGAGTCTATTTGTTGCTGCTGTTTGTAGATAACATCGCTCAATTCCTCCAGGGTTTTATCCTGATGGGCTATTTTAATTTCGATGTCGATCAGCTGGTTTTCGTTAGACATGCAGGAAAGATTGCCTAATTTTTGTGAAAAATCAATACAAAACAGCTACACCAACCCCATTAAAACCAGTATAGTTTTTAAATATGAAAAAAACCATATTAAGCGGTAGCACGGTCACAGGAGATTTAACTTTAGGCAACTACATCGGGGCCATCAATAACTGGAAAAAACTTCAGGATGAATATAACTGCCTCTATTTTTTAGCTGATTTGCATGCCCTTACAGTTCAGCAGGATCCAAAGATTTTAAAAGAAAGAACTTACAGTTTTTATGCCCAGTACTTGGCTTTAGGTTTAGACCCTAAAAAAAATATTATTTTTGCACAGTCTCATGTTCCTGAGCATACGGAACTTTCTTGGATTTTAACATGCCTAACTCCGATGGGTAACTTAAACCGCATGACCCAGTTTAAAGAAAAGTCTGAAAAGCATTCTAAAAATATCAATGCTGGTTTATTTACATATCCTGTTCTGATGGCGGCGGATATTTTACTATATCAAGCCGATTTAGTTCCGGTAGGCGAGGATCAAAAGCAGCATATCGAGCTGTGCCGTGATTTAGTTACTTATTTTGCCAATCGTTATGGTGAGGGTATTTTAAAAATGCCAGAACCACATATTCCTAAAAGCGGCGCCCGTATTATGTCGTTGCAAGAACCAGATAAAAAAATGTCTAAGTCCGATGAAAACGAAAAGAATTTTGTATCCATAATAGATGACGCTAAGAAAATAGAGAAAAAAATTAAATCTGCCGCCACAGATTCAGGTTCTGAAATTAAATTTGATTCGGAAAACAAAGCGGGTATCTCTAACTTATTGACGATTTATTCTATTTTAGCCAATAAATCCATAGAACAACTGGAAAAAGATTACGAAGGCAAAATGTACGGACACCTGAAGGTCGACTTAGCCGATGTAGTGGTGAATACTTTAAAGCCTGTACGTGAAGAATATGATAAGCTTATGGCCGACCGTAACTATTTAACTCAGCAAATGTCAGAAGGTGCAGATCGCGCGCGAGTGATAGCCTCTGCAACTCTAAAAAAAGTATATGATGTTGTAGGTTTAGTGCCCCGTAAATGAGTCAGGTTGAGTTAATCCCGGTATTTGATGATAACTATGTTTTTCTGATCACAAATGGTAAAAATGCGTTATTGGTAGACCCGGGCGATGCACATTCGCCATTAAAAATTATCGAAGAACGCGGCTTGCAACTGGACGCTGTACTGGTTACGCACCATCATCACGATCATATCGATGGACTTATCGATATAACCAATGTGTTTCCAGATATTCCTATTTACGCTCCCCAAAAAAACAAATCACAAATTGTTCTGGGTACAAAGTTTTTAAGCGAAGGCGATAAAATCAACTGGGGTGATATTACTTTTCAGGTGATGGAGATGCCTGGCCATACGTTGGGGCATATAGCCTATTATAACGAAAAAAATAACTGGATGTTCTCTGGAGATGTTCTGTTTGGATTAGGATGCGGACGTTTATTTGAGGGTAGTGCGGAACAAGCTTTTGATACTTTAGCCAGATTTAAAAAACTACCACCTGAAACTTTAGTGTATTGCACACATGAGTACACGGAAAATAATTTAAAATTCTGTAAATCAGTCAATATCGACACTCCCGAGCTACAAAAATATGAAATCGAGCTTCTTAAAAACAGAAAAGGGAACGATCCTTCGGTTCCCTTAATCCTTGGATCGGAGTTTTCAGCCAATCCTTTTTTAATCGCCTCATCTGTTCAGGAATTTGCTAGTCTTCGTAAGCAGCGCAATACCTTTAAAGCCTGATTATTTGTTATTTACTTCGATGATGTGTGAAGACATCTTGTTAGCGTCTTTACGAACTTGCATTAAGAATGCTGTAAAATCCTGTGCCAATTGCTGTGTCTTTTTATCTAACTTTTTAGGAGTATCGAAGTTGATTAAGAAGTCAGATAATTCAGCAAATACGTTGCCACCGGTTTTGATTCCTTTGAAGTGTCTTTCAACATTCTCAACTAATTCAGGGTTGTTTTCTCTTTGGTAGTCAGAGATCATTGCGCCTAAAGCTCTGAAATCACGACGAGTGATGTTGATACCGCTGCGGTTACAGTTTGCGGGATCATTGCTTGTGCTGAATTGCCAGTAGTCGATCATAGAAGCACGTTTTTCAGATCTTTCTTCTTCGTTACAACCCGGAGATTGAGCTAAAGTTGTATCAGTTAATTGACCATCGTACATAACCATAACGTTTTTTTGGCCGCCGTGGAAAGCTGATAATAAAGTTACTTCAAGTAAAGCTTCGTCCCAGTGGTGATTTTTTAACTCAGCCATTAAGTGACGGTCTTGTTCAGCTGTGTAAACCGCAATAAAATCACTGGCTACGGCCTGACCGGCTTCAGAGATATTTTCATAGTTTGAAGCGTCGCTGTTTAATAAGATTTGCATTAAAGATAAGTAGAATTCTTCAGAGTTTTCGCCTTCAGTACGCACGTATTTTTCAAGAATTTGTAAGTAATGTTTATCAGATGCATCTAAAGCTAAACGACCTGGAGCTTCTCCAAAGCTACGACCGGTCATTTCATCTTTTTCAAATTCACCCGTACCATAATTGACATTGTAAGCAAAATTGTCGTCATTAATTTTTAAAGCTACGCCACCGCCGCTTACTAAAGCTAAAAAGGTTGATAAGTCATAACGACCGGCACTTACACCTGCATCAGCAATGGCTTGTGGTAGGTCATAGAAAGTGATCTTTTCGCCTGAGTCGTGTAGCTCATCAGCTAATTTTTTTAACTGAGCTTGGCTTCCGGCAGCACGTATAGCTTTGGCAGAAACTTTCGTTTCTACATTTTTAAGTGCGGCAATAACTGTTTTACCGTCAGCTACGATAAAGCCTTCAGTTGCATATTCGTCTAATGCTGGCTTAACCACATCTTGCATTAATGCAAAGAATGTTTTTCCTTTATTAGCTGAAATATCTACAACTGTTGAGTAGTTAAGTAATCCGCCTTCTGAGCGCGCGCCAAAACTGATTGAACTGATTAAGAGTAACGAAATTAATAATATATTTTTCATGCCTTGTCCTTGTTAATGGAGCCTTTATAGCTCAGGCTTTATTATTTTTAAATAGTATTATTAAGATATTATTATGCTTTTTGTGAATAATTAAGAAATCGCATTTTTAGAAGGAGTTAGTGCTTTGTAATGCAATATAGTGAGGTGTCGCGTATTAAACCTAAGTTTTTAAGCTTTAACTCTGGCGAAACACTATGAAATTCTTTCTCGATATTAATCCCGTGCTCCTGCAAGGATTTCAAAAGTACGAAGGCCTTACCTGCAGAATGTAGGGAGTACTCAATGGATTTAATCAAGTTAGGGTAGTCGGAATCTATAAAAAAGCGACAGCGGTTTTTAAACTCGTTTGGAGAAAGCTTGCCAAAACCTTTACGGAAATAAGGCGGATTACATATAATAAGGTCATACTTATTATGAAAATCAGGCAACAAGCTAAGTTCGTTGTAATTTATATTTAAAAATCTATAATCAGGAATCTTACTGATATGAGTTTTTAAAGTTTCGACATTTTTTATGAAATGAGTGCGATACAAATCCTGCACTTCTAAAAAATCAATATGAGCCGGCATAACTGTATTGTTTTGATTTAAATAAAAAAGTAAATCCAAACCCACAACGCCGCAGCCGGAGCATAAATCCAGAACATTTTTAATTCGAGTATTTTCCTCTTTAATGATTTCAGAAACTCGATGAGCTAAAAAGACTGAGTCGTGTGAAAAATTGTATTCACCGGGCTGGCTGTAATTAAATGTAGGATTGGCGTTAACTGACGACATCTTCATCATTTATAAGATATTTACACTTAAATACAAGTCTCAGTTTGTTGCTTTCACTAAAAGAGCATTCTACTATTAGGTATGCCTAGCCCCGAGATTCTTTATTTTTTAGACCATCCGATTGAAGTTGAGCGAAAGGCCCGCTTTAATCGTTTAACCTTGCGCATGCATCCCGATAAGTTTATGCGGGTAAAAACCAATATGCGCACTAAGCCTGAAGAAATCATCAGCTTTTTAATGTCTAAAAAAAGATGGATCGAAAAAAATATTTCAAAATTTCGCGAACTTAATGAAAGATTTAAAATACCGCAGATTGCTGCTGGCGAATATTTTCCTTTTTTAGGCGAGCTTAAGTATTTGCAGTTTGCAGAAACAAAATTGAAAAAACCTTTCTTCAAAATTGAAGACGGATTTTTAGTGTGCTATTTGCCTCGTAATACTCATATAGCAGATAGCGCTAAGGCGGGGCTTTCTGAAAAATTAAAAAAATTCTATAAAAAGCAGGCTGAATTGTATTTAACCGAAAGAATGCAGTTATGGTCTCAGGTAACTAATTTAAAGCCACAAAAGCTTATATTTCGTTCTAATCAAACAAGATGGGGCAGCTGTTCATCACAAAAACATATTTCACTTAATTGGAAATTAATTTGCCAGTCTCAGTCTTTGATTGATTACGTAATAGTGCACGAGCTTTGTCATTTAAAGCATTTAAATCATTCAATGGAGTTCTGGAGTCTAGTGGAAAGCTTTTTGCCTACGTATCAGACTATCGAGAAAGTTTTAAACGACCAACAGATGTTAGGTCGTTTTTTGGACTGACTTTAAATGGCTTACTTAATGCCGCGTTTTTCTGATTCGCCGAGAATCCAACCGAAACCTACGAAGTAGCTCCAATTGATATTATTACGGTGTAAATAGCTGCGCGTATTCGATGACTGCGAATAATCTGCGTAGCTGGTTGCCACTAAGAGCATTTTATCTTTCCACTGATATTTAACGGCAAATGAGGTAGACGAGCTTAAAAAGCCTGCGCGGGCATCGTAAGTAGCGCGCTCTGCTGTTTGATACTGTGGATCGACCTGAAAAAAATAATCCATTTGGCCTTCGTCCAGATAATTAAGTGAATGCGAAAAATATAAATCTAAATTTTCAATAAACACATTGTATTTATCGATTTGAAATACAGGAGCAAATACGGAGCCTACGCCGTACCATTTAGTAAAGTTAGTAGCGAATGTACCACGGTAGGGAATGCCGATACGCACCTGACCCACAGTTTTATCGCGGTACAAGTAGTATAGTAAGCGGGGGCCAACCTCAAGAGTGAAGTCCAAGTTAGGCATACCTAAACGGGCCCGATTGTTATTTGTATCAGTAGGGAAAGATCCGCCAAAACTAAGATCTAATTTGAATTTTTCAGATTGAATAAACCTAAATCGGGTTCCGTCTTCATCGTCAGCTCTGAAAAGGTCACCATGATAGCGTATTAACGGCGCTGGAATAGTTCTTATACGAGATTGATCCGACGTAGGGTAATCAGCAATCGATACGGAGCCTACAAAAATACCGTATTCAAACAAAGGTGGAAGGGGCTCTTCTTCAGCGGAGGCTGAAAGTTCAGTTGGTCTTATAGGAATGGCAATTTCATCCTGTGCAACAGTTGGGTAACAATAAAGTAGAACTGCTAGAATAAAAGGGACCACACGTTTCATCAGTTGAGTCTAAATCGGTATGACAAAGCGAACAAACACTTATTTTACTTTGAACTTACTTAAGTCTGATGATGTACTGCTTAAATGTGTGCACAATATGTTTTAACCACATGGGCCAGCGAATTAGCCCGTAAATACAACATTGAAATCGGGGATGATTTTAATTTAAATTTCCGCGTATTGCCGTATTCGCCATCTATTGTCATCGTCAACCACAACAACAAACGTCAATTTCAGAAAATGAATTTTAGTTTGGTGCCTTCGTGGTCTAAAGAGTCAAAAGTTAAATTCGCAACGCACAATGCTCGTATTGAAACTATTCTAGAAAAGCCAAGCTGGAAAACACCATTCGTATCTAAACGCTGCTTGGTGCCTATCACTGTGTTCGTAGAATCCATTTATGAAAATAAATACGCAGGTCATATGGTGAGGTTTTCAGAAGTTAACAATTCAGTATTAACGGCCGCCGGAATCTGGGACTCCTGGTTGGATAGTTCAACTCAAACTATTGTTAACAGTTTTGCGATCATCACAGACGAACCACCTTCATATATTGCTGAAGCAGGACACGACCGTTGCCCGGTATTTTTAAATGAAGACACAATGTTTGAATGGATTAACCCAAAAAACAACTCTCCTGAGTTTTTAATCAATTTTTTAAAAATCAACAAACGAATTGTGGATTTTAAAGCTGAAATAGACCGCCCCCTTAAAGAGGGCTGGGAAAACCGCAAATAATTATTTCAGTTCCTGATCTAAGTGAATAATGGCTAAATAGCTGTCTTTTTTCTGAAACTTAATAAGCCCTGTTTTTAAATCAATCATACCGTCCAAAGCAAAATCGTTATCGGTAATTACGGCAATCGTTTTACTATCAATAAAAGCGATGCCTTCAATTTTTTCTACAAAATCAAAGCCCAGAGTGTTGAGATCTACGACTAATTCTTTTTGCACTTGCCCTTCAGCGTTGGCCTTAGTCAAATCTACTTTATAGACTTTACGTACGCCTTCTTTAGACCCGAGCTTACCGTTTTGTTCGATAACGATTAATTTATCTTCAGCTATTAAGCTAATATCTCCGATTTTATCGGCTTCTTTGGATTTTACAGGATAGAAAAATTCTTTAAGCGTTTTCCTCTTGAGCGGATCAAACTTAGCAATACGAATATAGTTTTTGTCTTTTAAGTCATCCGAAACTAAAGGGCTTTGTAGCATCAGATAAGCAAATTTTTGAGAACACGCTAAAGACTCTAAGCCTCGGTTCATTTTTCGCTTAGCAAAGTCAGCAGGTAAGCCCATGCCAGGAGTCCATTTTTTTACGAGCATCATTTTAGAGTTAAACATGAAAAGATCTGGTCCATACTCTTCGGACACCAAGTAGTTATTATTAAACTTACAAAAGCCTTCCGAGTCTGCGCCGTTATTATCTAATTGTAGTTTATTGCCGTAAATGTCGATTGCAAGTTCTGCCTCAGTAGGATGGTCATTTTGATGTGGAAGACCTGTTAACTTATAGTTTTTCTTAATTTTAAAATGTGTTGAATGATCGGCAATGAAGGTTTTGTTATCAGTGGTGCTAATTTCAACTAATAATGGAGAGTAATCGGGAATTAAAAAAGGGCGGACATTGCGTCCTACGCCCGCAAGCTCTTTAAACTCCAGCGCGTTAGGGCCACGATCCGTAATAGTGTAAAAAGAATATTGACCACCTTCAGCTTTTTTAAATTGCAAAGCACTAAAGCCACCCAGTGGTATTTTTTGTCCGGCTTTTGTAGTTCCTACCAGCATATCAGTTTTAAGCGTATAAATTTCAATTTTGGAAGAATCAATATTTGATTTTGATTTGTGTGAGCATGATAAGAGTCCGGCGCAGATGATTAGCGCAAGAGTTGATGTGAGTGTGGTTTTCATATTATCTCCGTAATTTAAAAATAGGCTCTTCGCAAAGTAAAACTTATGCTTGAGTCTTGTTAATATATGTTAAAATTCTGATTCTGCCTGGCCAAATATGAGCCAGCCATAAAGTTCCCAGATAGCCAAATAAAGCTCCGGCCACCATGTCGCTAAAAAAATGCTGGTGTATTGTAATGCGTGTAAGTGCAAAAATCGCTGCAACTCCTAAAAATACGAATTTATGGCGAGGCCATATTAATAAAGCAATTGCGGCTACGGTAAAGGCCACCTGTGAGTGTCCTGATGGGAATGAGTGCCAATGATGATGTAAGTTAAATGGATCAAAATTCATGTTATTAAAATTTTCAGAAGCATGGGGGCGCAAACGACCGAACAAAAATTTTAAAACATTAAGCAATACCCCAATAATCAACAAAGCCTTCATCAAAAATAAAGACCATTGGTATATTTGATCATTTTCTTCGGCGGACACTTTGTTTTTAAAGTATTGAGTTTTGGGATAGATTAATTTTGAAAACATAAGACCGATAATAGCAGCAACGAAATAATGTATACTGTAGCCTACGTTCGTTATTTCACGGCTATAGTAATAAACTTTTTCGAGCTCGGGTTGGATAAAAAAGTTGGCAATAATCATGTCTAAACGGTAAAAACCTGCTAAAATAGCAATTAGTCCTGCGCTAAATACTACTATAGAATGTTTTATGAGCCATTGGCGGTTCTGAACTTGCAAATTAGACCTTTCAACTCGGTTAATTTACAATATACTACAAATAACATGAAGTCGATTTTTTTCATAATTCTATGCTTAGTGTTTAATTCCAGTTTTGCTGATATTTCAAGTAAGGAACTGAAAATTTTAGCAAATTCAGGTGAATGGTCTAATTACAAACCCGACAATTTTGATTTAGTAAAAACGATGGGTGAATCAGCCTTTAGGTGGTCGCCAGAGGCTGATGCTGAGCAAATCGAAGACAGTCAGTTGATCAGTCGCAATCCTTATATTCAGTTTAAGCCTAACGCTCTTGCATTAGGAGAGAGAAAAACTAAATCCGGAATTCTTATATATAAAAAGTATTACAGTTTTGATTACAAGGGGCGGCGCGAGCTAGGTAAAATTATTAAGCCCAATAGTAAGAATTTTATTACTTTAGGTTGTTCATTTACATTGGGAACAGGTTTGAATGACAACGAAACTTTTCCTTATTTCTTCAATAGAGGATGGAGCCGAGGGTTCAACGTTTATAACATGGGAATATACGGCGCCGGCGCAAATGATATCTTAGATGATTTAAAGTCTTTTAAAAGATTTGATGATATACCTAAAACTGGCGGGATTGTTTTATATACGGCAATTTTTGATCATATTGAAAGATCTTTATGCACTCTGAATTGTTACCGCAATACTTATAAAAGCTGGGTTCTTAAAAAGTCCAATTACCAGTACGACAGTAAAACTCAAACTATGGTAAACAAAGGAAGTTTTGCAGAGTCGCGTCCGGTAAAAGGTTTATTATTCAGTGCAATTGCAAATATCAGTATTTTCAATAATGTAAATATTCCCTCCGAGCTAACAGATGAGCAAATTGAACACTACATATTAATGTTGGTTGAAATGAAAAAAATTGTTAAAGAAAAACTCAAAGCTGATTTTTATTTTACATTTTACCCCGGGTATTATCAGCATTGGGACCGAATCAAAAAAACATTGGAAAAGCATCAAGTTAAATATGTTGATTTATCAGATATAGATTTAAAAAATATTACAGATCGGCGGGACTCCATTATTCTGGATGGTCACCCCACTAGTTTATCCAGCTATCTTTATGCTCAAATTATTGGATCAAGATTGCCTGTTTTAGATTAGGCAATCTTGATTAAGCAATTACTTGTTTTCCATTTCAAGAATAAACGCATACTCAAGAGCATCATCTTTTAATTGATCAAAGCGGCCTGTTTTGCCGCCGTGTCCAGCTTCCATATCTGTTTTTAAGAAAATATAGTTATTAGATGTATTTAATTTTCTCAATCGTGCGGTCCACTTGGCTGGTTCCCAGTACTGCACCTGAGAGTCGTGTAAGCCTGTTGTAATCAGAATATTAGGATAGGCCTGTTTTGTTACGTTATCGTAGGGTGAGTAGCTTTTAATATAATCATAGTATTTTTTTTCGTTTGGATTTCCCCATTCGTCATACTCCGAAGTGGTTAACGGAATGCTGTCGTCAAGCATAGTGGTTACTACGTCAACGAAAGGCACTTGAGCAATAATTCCTTTATAGAGGTCTGGGCGATAATTAGCAATTGCACCCATCAGTAATCCGCCGGCGCTTCCGCCCATAGCAAAAACTTTTTTAGGGCTTGCGTATTTTTCTTTAATTAAAAATTCAGTACAGTCGATAAAATCGAAGAAAGTATTTTTCTTATTCAGTGTCCGGCCTTCATCAGTCCAGTAACGTCCCATTTCACCGCCGCCGCGGATGTGAGCGATGGCATAAACATAACCACGATCAACTAAGCTGAGAACAGTGGAGCTGAACCACGGATCCATGGTAGCGCCGTAAGAGCCGTAGCCGCAAATCAGAAGAGGCGCGGTGCCATCACGTTTAGTCTCTTTTTTCATTAAGATCGAAACCGGAACTTTTCGTCCATCGCGAGCTGTTGCGAATACGCGTTCTGAAACATAATTGTCGGCGTTGTAATTAGGAACTTCTTTTGTTTTACGCAAGATAGACTGCTGAGTGGCAAATTCATAATCGTATACACTAGGCGGACGTCTTAGTGAGTGATAAAAATAACGAACGTTTGAAGAGTTATATTCAGCATTAGAGCCAAGTTCTACAGTGTAAGCGGTATCCTGAAAATTTAACTTTTGCTGCGATTTTGTTTTTTTATCAAATACTTCAATTTGAGTTAGGCCGTTTTCGCGCGAGGCCAGCGTAACATAATCTTTAAACACGATGAAGTTATCAATATGAACACCTTTTCTGTGTTTAAGCCAAACTTCTGCATTTTTAAACGAAGGGGACTTGCTAGGAGTTCTTAAGATCTGAAAGTCTTTAGCATCTTTGTTTGAAAGAATATAAAAATACTCTTCATCTTCTGTTACGCTGAACTCATGTTCTTTTTCGCGCGGGAATAAAAGTAGGGGCGCAACATTTGGAGTGCTGGACGGGATAACGCGCACTTCACTTGAAAGCGTGCTACCGCTGATAATGAAAATATGTTTTCTGACTAAAGAATCATTCACATAAACTTCAAAGGTATCTTGTTTTTCTTCGTAAACCAGTTCCGATTTTTGTGTTTCGATATTGTAGCGGTAAACTTGGAACCATCTTAATGTTTCAGGGTCCTGTTTAATATAAAATAAAGTTTTATTATCTTCGGCCCAAGTTATGTTGTTAGTAACATTTTTGATTTCGCCTTTTAAAAACTTGCCGGTGCTAAGGTCTTTAAATTTAATATTATAAAAACGACGTCCTACGGTATCATAAGTTAAAGCCGCTAACGTATGGTTAGGGCTCGTTTGATAATTAGCGCTGTAGAAGTTTTTACCTTTGGCTAATTCATTAACATTAAATAAAATTTCTTCTTTGCCAGCTAAATCAGTTTTACGTGCGTAGATCGGGTACTGTTTGTTTTTTTCATATCGTGTGTAGTAATAGTAAGGACCGTCTTTAAGAGGATAAGTTGAGTCATCTTCTTTAATGCGAGACTTCATTTCGGTGAAAAGCTTTTTTTGTAGTTTTTCCGTAGACTTAAGGTTTTTCTTTAAATAGTCATTTTCAGCTTTTAAGTATTTAATAACATCCGGATTTTTACGGTCCTTTAACCAGTAGTATTCATCAATACGTACATCGCCGTGTTTTTCCAGTTTAAATTCTTTAGCAGCTACAGTGGGAGCTGGGATCTGTTTTTCTGCAAATGCATGGATTGTAAAACAGATTAAAATAGAGCTGATTAAAAATTTCATAGACACCCTCTCAAGGCTAATTTCGTGTTTAGAGGTAAAATCTAAACACGATTCATAAGAGGGGTCAAAAATTACTTAGAAGTTGGATTGTCTTCGTCGCCGCTAACGCCTATGAAATAGTTAGGGCTAGCTCTGATAATATCTTGATAAGATTCTTTTTTGCCTTTTTGAGCCCATTTTACGATAGCTCGCGTTAAAGCATAGTCTTCCTCGTTAGCAAATACAGACTCTTTGCCATAGCTTAAAAGGTCTAAGTTTAAAGTGCCTTTAGGGTCGGCGGAATTTTTCTTTTTGTTAAAGAAAATTTCTGTGTAGTAAGAGTAAGGAACGCAGCTTCCTAAGAAAATAATTTGGTAGTTAGGATTGAAATTAAGCTTAGTGCCTCTCAACTTTTCAATACTCGCTAAATCTAAGTTCTGTCCAATGCCGGAGTGACCGTTATAGAAAACTACCGATTCATTAGCTAAAGCTTCTTTTAAGAAAGCATGGAATGCTGTGCTTGTATGGCTGTATCCGGTATCAGCTAAAACTAAACGGTAACGTAAATTTGCATTATCACCATTTAAAGTCATTTCGATTACATAGGGAACAAAACCATCTTTAGCTTTATAAATATTTTCAACTTGCTCTTGAGCCCATACGGTTTCAGTAAAACCCAAGTTCTTTAAAAATTCTCTCTGACGGTTGTAACCGATGATGCCCCAGTCCTGGCCACCATCTGGAGTCCATTTTGGAAAATCATAATTTTCAAAACCGAAGAACATAGTGGCTTTAATCGTTTTATTATTATCAACTAGCTTTTCGTATTCAGGGTAAGTTTCAGTCGTATTAGCAATTGGAGTAAGTGCGGCTGTGTAAGTAAAATAGTCTACGCCTTCTTGTAACGGGCAGCCAGGCTTAAGTGGCTCCCAGTGATACCAGAAATTAGAATCTTCAGATTCTTTCTCCATACACTTGCCTTCAGATTTTTTAAATATTTCTAAAGGTCTGTGCGGGATAGTAAACGTGTACTCCTGAGTGCCTGTTGCAAAAACACCTTTTGATTTCAGCAAGTATTTTGCAGACCAAACGCCCTCTGAAATTTTAGTTGTTTCCAGTGTTGTAAAAGACCATTTAGGATATAAAGCAGCTGCTGTTTTTTCACGTGAGCGCATAAGGCCTAGCATGTAGCGCATTTGAGCGCGGATAACCGTATCGAGCTGATCTTTTGTAGGCTGGTTGGCCAAATGGATTCTTAACTGACCTACAATGCTAAATTCCGCTTCGGTATGGTCGGCGCCAAAATATTCTAAATCCTGATTGTTTAATTTAGCGTTGGCATTTTGAAAGCTAAATAAAAACAATAAAAGCGTGATCAAATAGATAGCTAGATACTTCATGGACATTCCTTTTTTTAATGGCTTTTTCTATCCCGTTAGGCCCATTTTTGTCAAAAATAATGCTTTGTAATGTTTACACCAGGCGCTAGTATGATTTAAATGAGTAAGGAATTAAGCAAACAGATAAATATTATAAACGAGCATCATGCTTTGCTGGTGTTTCCTATTAAAAACAAGAGTGAACCGCTGTCACTTTGGAAGGCGCTTTATCCTCGCACAGAGATGCGCTGGGAGTGGACAGACGAAGCCGACAACAAGGTCGTAAGGCTTTGGCATTCGCGCGAACAACTCGCAAAATCAGGTTTGGTTGTGTACAGCAAATGGTATCAAAATCGCGCCACATTATTATCTAAAGAATTGTTTTTAAATATGATGGCCTTTTTAGAAACCGTTAAATACTGCGAAGGCATTATGGAAAGAACAGCGGGCACAGATCGCGAAGCTAGATTAATTCTAGATTCACTTATGAGCGATTCTCCGCAATCCACAAAACAAGTAAAAGAAGTGGCGGATCTTCAGGGTAAATTCCTAGAAGGAAAATTTAATAAAGTAATGAAAAATCTATGGTTTAATTTAGCCATTGTGGCCTACGGTGAGGTGGAAGATTCAAGTTTTCCGTCTTTGGCTATTGGTAGCACTCAGGTTTTATTTGAAGATCTGTGGCTGGAATCAACAAAAATTAATAAATCCACCGCTTTCAAAAATATTGTAGGAATGTTGGGTCCACAAAATTTGTTTGTTAAACATTTAGCTAAGGCCGCAATGCCGACCTTAACCCGCAATAGAAAATAAATTATTTAATGAATTGTTTATGCAAACGTTGAATAACTTCAGTTCCTTTAGCTTCATCTACTAAAAAACAGAAGTTATGGCGACTGGCCCCGTAGCAAATCATTCGTACGTTAATGTCTGCAATAGCTTCAAATATCTTTTTAGCCAATCCTGGCGTATGATTGATGTTGTTACCAATTAAAGAAACCAAAGATAAATTATTTTCAACCTGAACTTCGGCTACTTTTGATAACTCTTCGATTAAGCCTTTGTTGAGTGAGTCTAAGTTATCTAAAGTTACAGAAACGCTAATTTCAGAAGTTGTAATGGCGTCGATCGAAATTTTATAGTCATTAAAGATTTTAAAAATTTGAAATAAGAAACCATGCGTATGTAACATTTCAGGTGTGCTGATGGTTACAAGTGTTTGATTTTTTCTAACAGCTAAAGCGCGCACTAAAGGAGAGTTTTTTACTTCTTTACGAACCCAAGTTCCGGGTTTTTGAGGCTCAAAGCTTGAGGCCACTAATACCGGAATATGGCTGCGGATTGCGGGTAAGAGTGTAGCAGGGTGAAGAACTTTAGCTCCGAAAGTTGCAAGTTCCGACATTTCTTTAAACGAAATTTCATCAATCACAACCGCATCGGCACAAATGCGCGGGTCGGTTGAAGCTACGCCAGCTACGTCTGTCCAGATTTCTAAAGTGTCAGCCGAAATACCCTCAGCTAAAATTGCAGCTGAATAATCGCTGCCGCCGCGGCCTAAAGTAGTTGTGGCTCCAGCTAAGGTTTGGCCGATAAAGCCTTGAGTGGCATAAACTGCTTGGCCTGAAATACAGTCAGCTAGGTTTTCTTTGCAAAGTTTAATAATAGTTTCTGTTAATGGTTTAGCTTTTCCGTAGTTATCATCGGTTTTTAAAACTGTACGTACATCTAAAAATTTAGCTTTAGGTTTGTGATTATTTTTATCAAATACAGTCTGTAAAGCCACCGTAAATAAAACTGACGACATTCTTTCGCCCAAGCTCATTAAAACGTCTTTAGCTTTGTTAGAACAATCACGTAGTAAGTAAATACCGCGAGCAATAGAATCCATTTCAGAAAGTAGTTTTTGAAGTTCGGCGGTAGTTCCGGCATCGGCTTTAAGTTCCTTAGCAATGGCAATGTGTTTTTCAGTGATTTTTTTTATTAAAGATTCTGTTTCCTGTAAAAGGCCTTTTTCAGCCACTTCGCCTAACTTAATTAAATCATTGGTTGTTCCTGAGGTGGCCGATACCACCACAATGTTAGATTTGCGTTGGAATGAAACATCTGCGCTTCTGAGCATACAGGCCGCATCACCCATTGAGGTTCCACCAAATTTAGACACAACAATTGCCATAAAATATCCCTTTATTTTAAATTAAAAAAATAAAGTATGTCGCAGATGGGTTTTTGAGTCACATAAAATATACTTTTGCGCCTCATTAGATTTACTTACTCGTCTTCAAATTCATCATTGAGAGTGGGCACATGGTTAAAAGAAATTCGAGTTTTTGCACTAGATAAAACCGAGCTGGTGCTGGCCATGTACAGAGTATTATGGCCGAATTTGTTGTTTATTGTATCCAGTGCATGATTGATATTATTGGATTTTGGGTTATCAAATAGCGACATTTGCACGGGGCCATTAATTAAGTCCGATATGGCTATAGAAACCTTAACGGGTTTTTTAAAACGGGGAATCTGCCAGATTTCTTTTAACTGATGCATTAAAAAAATACTATCGTCGCTGTCGCTGAAACCTATAGAGTTTTCAAAACCGGTTCCATCCATAAATCTCACATAAACAGAAAGTCTGCGGCATTTAAACTTTTCTTCTCGTAAGCGGGCGGCACCTTTCATAACAAGTTTACTAACAACCATATAGGCCTTATCCACTTGGCGCAAAGCCGGTGGCAGAACATGCTCATGGCTAAAAGAAGCCTGAGTAGGTCTTCTATTTAAAGGAATATCATCTCCAGCCAACTCGCGCGAAACTCTAAGCCCCCAAATGCTGCCCCAGTGTTTACGTAGTTCGTGGTCAGGTGCCTTAATAAAATCTGCAATTTTAAAATAGCCTTTAGCATTCAGGCGTATTTTCATCTGACGACCAACACCAGGTAAATCCTCAATTGGAAGGGGCCCTATTTTTTCCAAAATTTCATGAGTGTCCACCAAAACCAGTCCATCGGGTTTCATCATGTCCGATGCGATTTTAGCAATCAGTATATTAGGGCCCACGCCCACGGAACTTTTAATTTCTGAGCCCACAACGGCACGAACGTGATCTTTCATATTCTGTGCAATTCGGCGCGCATCGACAAGGTTGCGTTCTCGTCCCAGTAACTCAAATGAAAACTCATCAATAGAAAGAGTTTTTTTAATTGGTAAAACCTCTTCCACTGCTTTTTTAATTTTGTGGTGATATTCAGTGTAAAGGCGGTGATTGCCGGTTTTTAAAATTAAGCCCGGGCACATTTTTTTGGCGTCGCCCACCTTAGTGTTGGTTTTAATTCCGAATTTTTTAGCCTCGTAGCTGGCGGCAATAACTGAAGTGCTGTCGGTCATGCTTGGAATAACAGCTACGGGTTTACCTCTAAGGCCGGGATCTTCCTGTTGTTCGCAGGAAGCAAAGAATGAATTGAGATCGAAGAGGAGCCACTTTAACATGACTCTATATTTACATATAATTTACATATTTAGCAAGTCTAGTTTTTGGGATGTTTTTTCATTAGTTTTGACAGTAATTTAACAATTTCTAGTTTTGAGAATGTATTTATGTTTATAAACAGGAATTCTCACTATTGAACTAAAGTCCATTTACTTCTTACCGAAAAAGCTAGTGTCCACGCAGAACGTAGGCGGAAAGTAAGTATGTAATGTGTAACAAAAAGATTTCCGATTTGCATATTTAGCATAAATTAAAAATCACCTCCTTAACCCAAGGAGGTTCGATGACAGATCCCAAAAGCAACAAGGCTTATTCGAAAGAATTAAAGGATATGGCCTTAAAAGAGTTCAAAGAGACAGATATCAGCATGATTGATATTTGTAAAAAACACGATATAGCGTACAACACTTTTAGATGGTGGTGTCAGCAGAGCGATGAATTAAGAATAGCTAAGAATGAAAAGCAAAGGCGCACATCATTAATTAAGTCTTACACGTTTGAAGAGCGTAAAAATATAGTCGAAGCTTACTTAAAAAGTAACATGAAGATGGTTCATTTTGCCAAGGCGAATGGAATCAGCCAAGGTTCGATTAGTACTTGGTTAAGAGTTTATCAAGAGCAAGGTCCACAAGCGTTACAAAGTCACTTCATAAACCGCAATAAAGGGCGTAAGCCAATACCAGAAGCACTTCGTTCTGAAATTACACAAGTTAAGATTGAAAACCCAAGTTTTGGAATGCGCAAGGTGCGCGATTTTTTAATGCGATTTAAAGGCGTAAAAGTATCACACAAAACCGTTGGAAAAACTTTAAAAGAAGAAAATATCGAGCTGGTGCCTCTTGTGCGCAAAAGACGTAGATCGAAAGATAAAATTAAACACTTTGAACGAGCAAAGCCAATGCAGCTATGGCAGAGCGATATAACAAGTTACGTGTTAACCAGGCACTCGCAGCGGGTATATCTTACGATTTTTATGGATGATCATAGCCGTTACGTTGTTGCTTGGAATTTACAATTACGTCAGACCAATGAGTTGGTGATGGATTGTTTATTAAATGGAATTCAAAAGTTTGGGAAGCCTGAAGAAGTTTTAACCGACCAAGGCCGGCAATACTTTGCGTGGCGCGGAAAGAGCGAGTTTAAAAAGATATTAGACCGTGAGGGAATAAGGCATGTAGTCTCGCGAAGTCATCACCCGCAAACATTAGGTAAGTGCGAGAGATTTTGGGAAACCGTAAAGAATGAATTATGGGAGCGAGCAAAGCCACAAGAATTAGGCGAAGCCAGAGAAAGACTTAAGCACTTTATTAATCACTATAATCATTTTAGACCGCATCAAGGTTTGGATGGAATGACGCCGGCTGATCGTTTTTTTGGAGTTGAAAAAGAAATCAGAGAAAAAATGGAAGCTCAAATAAGTGAAAACGCATTACGTATGGCTTTGGGAGAGTTGCCGCGCACTCCGGTTTTTTTAATAGGACAAATAGGAGATCAATCGATTTCTTTGCATGGAGAAAATGGACAGTTGGTAATTAATACGCCTGATGGCGAGACGAAATCGTTAGATTATGAAAAGTTTGGTCATTTAGGAAAGGAAGTTAATTTTGGAACAAGTCGAAAGCAGCAAGAAGATGAAGCGAAGTCGCAGAGGGATGTTTACGGCGCTCCCGGAGAAGATGCCAATACCTGTGAAGAACTTATGGATGCAGGCCAATCAAGAGGAGAAGCAGAGAGCTTTACAGATCGGAATACATTTGATGGAATACTGGGTAGGAAAGATAACGAGGCAGGAATTAGCGGTGGCAATCAGTGTGCCGCAGATACGAATATGGCAGTTATCTCAGCAAGCGATATCGGGAATGCTGGCGGGGCTACTGAAGCAGCCGAAGTTGAAAGACAAAGGAGAGATGATGAGTGCGGAGAGTCCGAAAGCATTGAAGAAGAAGATAGCGGAATTAGAAAAGCAGATCGAGATGCAGAATCGATTAATATCGATTTTACGAGAGATGCCAGGTTGCCGCGACATGAAGATACCGATGAGCGCAGCGACGGAAACACAAACTCAAGGAGTGAGAAAGCGTGGGCGTCCAAAGAAAAATCAGATACCGAAGAGAGCTCGTGATGAGAGTGGGAAAGTGGCTTTTGACGGAGAAGAAGAAAGTTAAAATTAAGGAAGTATCAAAAATGCTGGGCGTGAGTAGTCGCACGCTCAGCAACTGGAAGAAGCAGGTTGAAAAAGCTGAGTCAAAAATAGGTCGTCCTAAATATAATAAGTATCAGCAATTTAAAGCACTAATGCAGGTCGGTCGAGAATGGAAACGCCAAGGATGTAGTGCTGGCTGGCGCGTGGTTGGTGCTGGTTTACAAAATACAATACCGACAAGATTAGTTCAAAAGACTTTATCAAGATTTAAATTATTAAATCGAAAAAAAGTACTTAAACGAGTCAAAAGCCAAAGAACTTCAATACGAGTTAAGTATAAAAATATTTATTGGTCACAGGATGGCGCTAAATATAAAAATGAAAAGTATCAAGTTATTAAAGATCGAGCTTCTTATAAAATTTTAGCAGTAGACAAGTTCAAAAAAGAGACATCAAAAAACATAGTGATCCAATTAGGGAAAATAAAACAAAGCAGAGGTCTTCCGTTAGTATTAAGTACGGATAACGGCAGTATGTACACGAGCAAAGATACTGAAGAGTTTTTATCCAACAACAAAGTGATACACTTGAGATCACTACCAAAAACTCCAGAGCATAATGGTTCTGTAGAGGTTGCAATACGAGAAATGAAAGAGGTTGCGCTGTTAAATGTCTGTAGCTTAAGTGAAGCAGCCCTTAAGCTTAATAAAAACAGATTAAGGACGAGTTTTTTATTTAAGTCGTCCGACGAAATAGACGATAAGTTAATGTACGAATACAATGATGAAATGCGATCTATTTTTTATGCAAGTTGCAAAGCAGAGATCGAAAAAAGCTGTAGCGACTTGAAAAATAAACGCAGCAAGCGCATGATGGAGCGTAAGGTGATACTAGAAAAATTAGAGCAGTTCGGATTTATAACAATTAACCGAGGTGATTTTAATTAGTGCTCGAAAAGAGAAATTATTTTGTATACACCACAAGGTTGGGCATGCTGTTAATTTTATAATTTCTGGTGCTTTGACTAATGGAAATTTATCTGAAAGATTTGATCAAGTGGGTAGGTTCTACCTGTTCCATGGTATTGGTTCTTCGGCATTCCCGGCGATATCTTTAGCAGTAGGAATAGTCACAGAAGGTGGAGCTGATTTGTGGTCTTCTCCGTTCTACCACTTTAGTGAATTACGTCATTATTTAGAATATTGGGGGAGATAGTGTTTATGTATAAAAAGTTAATTTGTTTTAAAATCTTGTTAGTATTATCGCTATTTTCAGGATGTGTGTCTGATGTTCCTTGGAAAACTCACAAGATGATCCAGTCTCCAGACCGAAGTTGTTTCGTTGGTCCGTCTGAGCAAGGTTGCGAGGTATACATATGGAATTGTCTTAATAATGAAAAAATCGTAATTTATCAGTGCGGAAGTGCTTTTATGATGCCTAATGCATCGAGGGAAAGTGTTGATTGTAAATCTCAGGCGCCATTTGAAAAAAAATATTATGCATCTTTAAAAGAATGCGCAAGTACTCCACGGAAGTGGAATTCGGACAAATAACTAAAAAATCAATGCACGCATACACCAGCAAAGATTCTATTACTTCTGTCCGGTTCACCTCTCGAAAATTGTAATGTGTAACAAAAAGAGTTCACGTTCTATTGTTACGGCGATACTCATCAAAATGATAAAAAGAGTCAATCAAATCCTCACGGACCGATAATTGATCCAAAGGTGGCTTATTAATGAAAAAATTAAAAATTAACTTTGAGGCACTTTTTTTAGTTTCCTGTATTTTACTTTCGGGATTATTTTATATCGATTATTTTGGGTACATATGGTTATTCTTTGTTTTAGTGTTCCATGCAGTGATTATGACTTTAGCGATTAAACTTAACAAATTTGTTGATGTACATAAGAAAGATTATAATTTTTACTTAAATAGGCAATATTCAAGTTTTATGGGGCTGAATTTTGTGTATTTGGCAATTTTTTTTACTAGGCGAGCAGATTATAAATACTCTCCTCAAACGGATTTTTTTATTGGGCTTGCTGGATTTTTGATATTCCTTAGCATTTTGTATTTTGAATACAAAATGCGGAAATTTAAAACTTTAGATTGAGGAATTTGTTTAGCTACGATGAAGCCAGCCGATTGGTGCAAGCGGCAAGACCGGGTTCGGTTACAAATTACAGTTTTGATGTGGGATCGAGCCTTACGAAGATATCGCATCAAAAGTCGGGTGTAGAAATCGGCTATCACGAGTACAGATACGATTTAAGAAACTACATCACACAAAAAAGAAGCCCAGCTTGTACGTTAAGCTACGGTTAAGACAGTAACGGGCAGCTTATAAGTTCAAACAAAACAGGAGACAGCTCTCAAAACGAGTCATTCAGCTACGATGCCTTAGGAAACCGACTAACGTATAACGGAGTAAACAGTAGTTTTGATAATTCTGGTCAGCGCATACAAGATGATGGACAATATACTTACGTGTACGATTTAAATGGAAATGTTATTTACAATTAGAGCAAACCAATCGCGTAGACTGCTAGTATTTTGAGTAAGCGTTGTAGGGAGTAGAATGGCATCTAATATTTTATTAGAAGTGGCAAAAAAAATAAACTGTAGGGTTACTAAAAATGCAATTTATGGTAAACACAAAGGTAATCTGTTTTGCATCCATGAATTTGGTCCGAAGTATAAAATAGTTCTAAATACCAAATTTCTAAATCTTGAATCTAAAAATCATCTTTTATTGCACTTTAAAAACCATAGGCCTCGCGGTTTTCAGTCGATAAATATTGAAGATATATTTAATTGTATTGTGATATCGTTGCACATAAATTTAACAAAAAAACTTGAATCAGAATTGATTGAAATACTTGAAGAAATTTCAAAAAAAGTATCGGTTGTTGAAAATGATGAAAAATTTGTTCTGTATCAAGACTTTCCAGTCTATTTAGAAGACTTTCCAAGAATTGAGGCAGTTTTAAGTAAGTCAAATAG
The DNA here is from genome assembly GCA_019752925.1 of bacterium. GTDB lineage: Bacteria > Bdellovibrionota > Bdellovibrionia > Bdellovibrionales > Bdellovibrionaceae > Pseudobdellovibrio. The sequence continues at coordinate 1,947 of JAIELP010000011.1, read as the reverse complement.
TCCACTTTGGCAAAGAGTATTGTATACGGTCTCAGCAATTTTGTTATTAAACTTTGTGCTGATTCTGGTTTCGGCCAATGCATTTATTTTAAAAATTTCAATCTTAATTCAAATTGTGTTATTCGCATTTATTATTGGGCGTTTATACGTTTCTAAAATATATAAGCCGAAGCATTCCTTTTTTGTTGAAGCAGCGATTTATTTTTTAGTTACACTTTTTTATTTTATTTGTTCTCTATTTACACAGGTTTATATATTCGTCGGCAAAGAGTATTCAGTGAATTGGTCAATTATTGTAGAGTTTTTTAAGAAAAATTATTCATCAACTGTGCTGCCTTTGTGTGGGTACGGTATTATTTTTTCATTTGTAATGTTTGTTGAAATTTTCAGAAGAACAGACGGTGCAAAAATCGCAGAAGATTTGGAGCCTGAAAATAAGTATTTAGAATTTCAGAATATAAAAGAAAGAGTTAATAAAAAGTATGTTCCAATTTTTTTGGTCTCTTGGCTTATAATTACTCTGTTATCATTGTTTTATGTTATAAAAAAAAGTTTCAGTAACAGTTATGATTTTATTAGCGCTAGCCCTCTTTTTTTAACGACAGGTATATTTTTTATATGTTTTATTTCTCTATTTTTTACTTATTTTAATTCATTTAATAAAATCGATCCTGAGTATGTTCAAAATAGAATTAAAAATTTAGCATTAAATTTTGTAATGGCTTGTTTTGCTTCATTTCTGCTCTCAGTTACGAGCTTTGTTTGGATTTTGCACGCTAATACGGCTTTAGATAGGAGTGCTCCAGTAGAAAAAACAGGATATATCAGCGAAGAAATTGATAAAATAGTCGAGGTGGATATTTGCTATAAAGCATTTGCTGAAAATGGTGAAAGTTTAAATTTAAGTTTATGCGAAAAAAATGTAGGAATAGTGTCGAATAAAGAAAAATTTAAATATCAGTATAAAGATGGTTTTTTTAAAACAGGGCTTATATGGGTCGATAAAGCGGGTAGTTATCTAAGTTGGGAACAATTAATTGAAAATAAGAAAAATATTCAAAATATTGGATCTGCGAGTATTAATAATTTATTAAAAAATGATTCAGCGGCTCAACTAATAAGAGATAAGATGGTGCCGAAGTGGAAGAATCAGTGTGAGAAAGATGGTGCAGCATGCAGGATGTTAGCCTATATTAGTGCTTTTGACAAAATTGAAAGTAAACAAATAGATTTTTATCAAAAAGGATGTAATTTAAACGACGGAAACTCTTGTTTTGATATTTCTGTAATTAAAGAAAATAAGTCGCTAAAACTAAAAGCATCTGAATTATTGTTCAGCGAGTGCGAAAATGGACTTATTAGATCATGCAAAGTCTTTTACCGTAGTTATGGAAACGAAAGCGATAAAACTATTCTGCAAAATTTAAATAAAATTTTAGTTTCGGAATGCAATCGACAAAATTACGAAGCTTGTGATCGTTTGGATTGGTTTCGCAATAAAAATCGAAAATAATTTTTTGCCGACATCTGGACTAGAACTTTAAATTGATTGAAAAAATATAAATATTGTATGAGTCTATCTGTATGAAAATAAAAAATACAGTATTTATTTTTCTTACAGCCTTGCTCCTCACTTCAACCACTCTAGCAAAATCAGACGCTCTTTCCGAAGGTTGGACTTTGGGTTTTGGCGTGGATTACTCCTTAACTGGTCGCGAGTTTGTATTCAGCTCAGGTAAAAATAAATCTAACAATTCGGCAATTACAGCAAATCTTCAATATGAAGTTATGCCTTTATTAAGTGTTCAAGTTATGAGATCAAAGAAAGATTCGTTAGGATTTTATTTTAAGTACTCGTACATTCCGCAAAGTAGTTTAAGCGGGGGTAAAGTTAAAATTAATGGTGCAACTGTAAATGCAACTTCTGAAACTGATGTTGATAGCTTT
>JAIELP010000009.1 GCA_019752925.1 bacterium | reverse complement strand
GGTTTAAAGGAAGAAGTTTGAATTTGTATTCTTATGTGCATAATGATCCTATAAATTACATTGATCCTAGTGGATTAGAAGAAACTGATAGCTTTTGGGACAGGCAAAAGATTAGAAATGATAGACTTATTCAAGCTTTGCACAAGAATGATTCTAAAAAAATAAAAACAATAAACACTTTTTGTGCAAAAACTGCAAAAGATGCATACGATACAGTTATGCAAATGGGCGAAGGTTTGGTTGAGGCTGCTACTAATAATGATATTAACCCTGATAGTTATAATGTCGATAATCAACCTCATGAAGAGCAAGTTAGAGAAGCTGAAACGAGCGAACCGGAAACTATAGGCAGCACATGTTACTCTGGGCCTGATGGCATTATGATTTGTCGAGCAAACTAAACAGTTATAGAAAGTAGGAAATGTTGATGCGTTTTAAATTTTTATCTGCGATAGTTGCGAGTATAATTTTATATTTAACCGTCAGTATTACTCAAGATGTAAAATACATTACATACCCTGAATACGGCTTAAGTACGCAACAATTTTTAAGCATTAAAAACTTCAACTATTATATTTTATTTGGTGCATGTGAAGATGAGGAATCTATTGACTGTAGCCGAAACCCAAATCTAGCTTTTGAACAAAATATAAAAGGTAAATGGGAGTCTCTTGAAAAAGAAGTGATTGCTGATGTTAAAACTTATTCGATTACGAGCCTAATATATTCTATGGTGATTATTATATTTCTAATATTCTCAATAAAGATATATTTTCGTTTATTTCCTAATCACGCAAAAAATATGAAATCTGAATTTCCCAAGATACTTACATTTGTTGTTTTGGTGGCATGCATTTTAAATACTTTGGAGCTTGTAAAAGACGTACAGTTTTTACTGTCGCCCAATGCCGTTCATAGCGACTACGTATTTCAAAAAGTTTCAGATTTTAACATCTTTAAGCAAGAATATATCAAATCCATGGAAAAAACAGGATTTGTAGGAAAGATAACGCCAACTGAACTCGAACAAAAGTGGCAAGAATATCAGACCCTAATGAAATCGCTTAAAATGTATCTAACTCACATGCATTTTTACTTTAGTTATATTTTGAATTACTCAATTTTTATTGTTTTTTTTATTTATCGAAATAAATTCATTCGATAAAAACATCCTAAATTAAAGTTTAGAAGTTAGAATTTGATCAGGGAGTTGTCCCTGAGCTTGACAAAATTATTTGTACTGTCAGTTCAAGTTAATAGCCGAGCTCAGACCTGATTACAGTGTAAAGAGTAGGTTTGTGTATTTAACTCAAGGCCACAGTCCGGATTACATAATAAACCCATCACTAGAAGAGGTTTACTATTTAGTAAAAGACCAGTTAGGAAGCATATTAAAAGTAGTTAAAGAAGATGGAACTATACTTCAAGAGTTAACATACGACGAGTTCGGAGTGGTTCTAAGTGATACAGCATCGGGCTATCAGCCGTTCGGATATGCGGGTGGGCACTACGATCACGACACAGGGCTTGTACGATTTGGAGCTAGGGATTATGATGCTAGTATTGGAAGATGGATTGAGAAGGATCCGATTGGGTTTAAAGGAAGAAGTTTGAATTTGTATTCTTATGTGCATAATGATCCTATAAATTACATTGATCCTAGTGGATTAATCGTAGCTCAGCAGGAGTATGTAGGCGATGGTGCGGGCGGTCCTGATGAGTCGGCGGGTATCACGATTAATATGTATCCTGATGCTGCTTCAGGTTTTGGACACGTTGGCGGTGAAGCTGGGTATGATGCAAGTAAGGGTAACTATCCCGATGGAGTAGCCTACGATGAATATGAAAAAGATCATTCCGCCACTGATGACGTACATATTGATGCAACACCGGAACAAGTAGAGCAGTTTCGTGAATCTCTGAACAGTAATGATAATAATTATAATTTGCTACAAAACAATTGCTCACAAACAATTAATAAAGCGCTTTGTGATGCTGGGCTTGTTTGTTTGCCAAGTAGCGCGGCTCGCTTTCCTAAACCATACTTTGAGTATCTACAATCTCAGGGAAATAAATAATGAAAAAAATCTTATATACTTTACTATTTTTTTTAATTCCATCTGTCGTTAATGCAGATGCTGGAGTACCTATGGTATTTCTTGGTTTGTATTTTTCACTTTTTCTATTCGTGCCTGTTTGTTTGCTAGAGATATTTTTTCTTAAAATAAAAATGAAAGTAGATTATAAAAAAATAGTATTACCTGTTGTAAAATCAAATTTTGTGTCTACGATTATAGGTTACCCACTATCTTGGATCGTGCTCCTGGTAGTGCAGTTGGTAACTGTAGGTGGCAACGTTGTAATGATGTCCGACACTTGGTCGGTTTTTAAATCAGTAGTTTTGCAAGCGGCTTGGTTGGTTCCTTTCGAAGATAAACTTCAGTGGATGATTCCTGCAGCGGGATTAGTTGGGCTTATTCCGGCCTTTTTTATTTCAGTTTGGCTGGAGTATTACATTTTGAAAGATGTAGTGATTGGTCACATAAAATTTAAAAGAACCGACATACAAAATGCAAATTTAATTAGTTACATGCTTTTATTTATTATTTTACTGTTTAAGTTGTTGTATAATATTGTGTAAAAGCCGGCCCCTAAAATTGTACATGCTAGTATTGAAAGATGGATTGAGAAAGATCCTATTGGGTTTAAAGGAAGAAGTTTGAATTTGTATTTATATGCGAATTCAGATCCGATAAACTTTATAGACCCGAGTGGTTATCGAACAATAGACGAAGAGACTTGGTCTCAGTTTATGTCAGATATTGAAAGGGGTTGCGGTCCGGCAGTAGATTTAGCAATTGCATCTGTAGGAAAGACAATTTAGCTGGTGCTATAGGAGCATGTGTAGTTACTGGCTCTGTTATTTACGGACCAGTTGTGGTGGCAACGACACAGTCTTTAGCTACTGAGGCTTGGTTAACTGCGATAACTAATCCGGTTGCTTCGTTTGAAATTGCTGGTGCTGTTGTGCCAGGCGTGGCTACCTTGGTAACTCAGGATAATGGCGGCCCTGGCGAGCCAGTTTCCACTTTACCTGGCGCAGTCGCAAGTACTGTAACAAATATTATTACTACGGTAGCATCTTATTTTTGAGGTAGATTTGAAAAAGTATAGTAAAAAGTGGTGGTTTTTTTTAGCAACTATCTTTCCATTGTTATGGTTATTAATGTTTATTGTTTATTTGGGGAGTGATGGTTGTTTTTCTAAACCGGGTTATGGCATTATTTGTGGTGGACAAGCTTTATTAATACTAGTTATTCACTTTTTATTTTTTATGTCATTTCCGTATTTTTACATTATAGAGATTAGGCCTAAAATTAAAGAGCAAGAATTTCTAGAAAAAGTACATAAAGATTTAAAAATAATAGAGTCTGAGAGCGAAAAATGAAACTCTATTTTATAGGAATTTTAACTTACTTAGTGATGCTACCAATTTTTGGCATCTCACTGGCTCTTTTTTATAGATATTATCCCGAGTTTAAGTATTCAACGTCGCTGAGCAAAGATTTATTGGATAATTTTTTGTGTATTGTTATATTTTTTATAGTTGGCTATTCCATTGCAGTTTCGGTTAAAGAAAAAACTGCGACTGTTGCTGCCTTAAGATTTTCAATCGTATTTGGAATTATAGATTTTTGTGTATATTTATTAGAAATATATTGCGATATCGATGTTAAATTTTTAGGCGGTACAGGCGGGCCTGCATGGTATATGGTTGTTTTAGCTTCATTAGATGTGTTGAGTTGTTATTTAGGAGCTAAGTTGTATTCAAGAAAATTTTAATAGTTATTACAGCCAGTAAAGATTTTTGTAAGGTAGACCTTCAAAACCCACTGGCTAAATTTCAAAGTTGGTAATCAAAAAGACGACTAATCTCTCTCCACTTATCCGAAACCGGCGATTCAAACTTAAGTTTCTCGCCATTATTAGGATGAGTAATGTGTAACTCTTTAGCCCACAAGCAAAGCCCATCAATTTTTAAAGTGTCGCGCCAGTAACGGTTATGGTGCGAATCCCCATGTTCGCGATCGCCAACAATAGGATGGCTCACGCGGTTCATGTGCCTGCGTATCTGATGCCATCTGCCGGTTTTTGGGTTTACTTCTAAAAGTGAGTAGCGGCTCGTATCAAATTTTTTGCTGATTTTTACGTTGTGTTCGATTTTAGCTAAAGTGCGGTAGTGAGTTTCGCATTGAATGAGCTCGCCGGTGTTGTTGTTTTGTAAAGGTATTTCAATACGGCCAGCTTCTTCACGTAACCAGCCGCGAACAGCGGCGTAATAAATTTTGTAAGTTTCATGATTTTTAAATTGTGCATTTAAATGCGCTGTTGCGTCTTTAGTTTTTCCAAAAATTAAAATTCCTTCAGTGGCCATATCTAGGCGATGCGCTGGAAAAGCTTTAATATTGTGAACATCAGTTAGCCATTGCACGCAGGTTTTTCGTTTAAGGCCGCGGCGATAGCGCGGGTTTTCGGGGGGATGTACAAACCAGCCGGAAGGTTTAAATAATAAAAGGATGTGGTCATCTTGGGTGAGAATTTGTGGAAATTCTTTTGGTTCTTCGTCAGCTTCGATGTCGCTGATATTAGGCGTTTGCACGGCTAACTTTTTTGCTCAGATCAGAAAGTTTTTGGGTTTCAAGGTATTTTAAAGTAGCTTTTTGAGTGCCTTCAGCCACGGTGCTCATGATGGAGTGCATGGCGCAGCTTACGGCGCATTCTTTATGGGGAGTTTTATCGCGGGGAGCGATAGACTCGGTAGGTGATAAAGCCAAGTAGATGTCTTTTAAATTAATTTGCGAAGCTTCTTTAGCTAATTTAACTCCGCCGGACTTGCCGCGAACCGTGTTAACCAACTTTGCTTTTGTTAATAATGAAAGAAGACGACGAATAACCACAGGATTAGTATTAACACTTGTTGCTAAGCTATCGGAATTCATCAGTTCTTTTTTGTTGCAGGCCAAAGCTGTTAAAACGTGAACTGCAGTTGCAAATTGTTGATTGACCATGCGGAATGTTTTGCCATCTGATGTATAAAAATGCAAAATATTTGTATGAATAAAAAAATATTTTCATGGGCACTCTACGATTGGGCTAATAGCGTATTTTACACAACTGTTATGGCGGGATTTTTTCCGGTATTTTTTAAACAATATTGGAGCGGTGAATCTGAGGCCATACTCAGTACCGAGCGCTTGGGGTGGATTTTAGGTGCGTCAGGATTTTTATTGGCTGTTTTGTCGCCAACTATGGGTGTATTAGCTGATAAAAAAAGAATGAAAAAGAAGCTTCTTTTTTCGACAATGCTTGTTGGTGCGCTTTGTACTTTAGGTTTTTATTTTGTTCCGCAGGGCAGTTGGGGCACGGCCGCGTTGTTGTACGGTACGGCTATGTTTATGGCTTCAGCCAGTGCCGTTTTTTATGATTCGCTGATGATGTCGGTTTGTAATGAAGAGCAATACGATTTTGTTTCATCTTTAGGTTATTCAATGGGTTATTTAGGTGGTGGTGTTTTATTTGCCGTTAATGTGGTGATGGTACTTAAGCCCGAATTATTTGGTTTGGCAGATAAAACTGCGGCCGTGCAAACTTCATTTTTAACAGTGGCTATTTGGTGGTTTCTGTTTACTTTACCATTAATGAAAAATGTACCTGAGCCTGAAACTGAAGTTAGTAAAGAGAGTTTAGGATCTTTAACGGCTACGACAATAAAAGAACTAAAGCTTCTTTTTAAAGATATTTTTAATAATAAAACTCTATTTTATTTTATACTTGGATACTGGTTTTATATTGATGGGGTTTACACCGTTATGTCGATGGCGGTGGACTTTGGATTATCTTTAGGGCTTGAAAGTGCTGACTTAATGAAAGCTCTTTTGATTACGCAGTTTATAGGTTTTCCATCGGCTTATTTTTTCGGTGTTATGGCTAAGCGTGCGGGTAGCCGTAATTTAATTTTACTTTGCTTAGCTATTTATTTCTGCGCCATTATCGGTGCTTCAAGAATGTCAGAAGCTGCGCATTTTTATGCTTTGGCTTGTGTGATCGGATTATGTCAGGGCGGGGTTCAGGCTTTATCGCGTTCGCTGTTTGCGCACTTAATTCCAAAAGAAAAATCCGGGGAATACTTTGGGTTTTTCAATATGTTAGGTAAATTTGCTTCAGTATTAGGTCCGGTGTTAGTGGCCTTGTTTGCGCGTTATACTCAGGATTCACGCCAGACAATTTTAAGCTTATTGATTTTAATTACGGCTGGAGCCTTTTTCTTACTTAAGGTAAAAATACCTAAGGCCGCTTAAGGCTTAAAAACTGGCCCCTTTAATTGTGCATATTAAATCAGTGGTTTGTCTAAGCTAGCGCCTCTTCGTGCTTTTCGTATAATTGAAACTCTTCATTCGTTACTAACTTCTGATTTGCGTACGCAAATCAGAAGTACCATCCGAAATTGGGATTACTTTAAAACTTTAATGACTTGAGGATGGAGTAGGATTATCTATTTTAAGAACTGCCTAGTTATTTTTAAAAATACCAGTGTGATTTTGTATGTTTAACGTAATTTATGCACAATTAAAGGGGCCAATTATTAAGGCTTAGGTATTTCGTCGTCGCCCTCTTGATGTTTTTGAATTTCCAAGGCTTTTTTCCCGGTAATTCCGAACCATTCAGGGAAAACGAAGGCAAAAACGCAAAAGACTATTGTAATAAAGATAAAAAAACCGAACATAACCCAAAATAATTCCATTTAACCAACCGTCTTTGTGAATTGTTGGCACAAAATTAAAACAAGCTTAGACATAAAACAAGCTCTTTGGTAAGAATCTTGCGCAATGACGTACAACCCTCGAGACCATTATTTTAAAAAAGCCAAAGAGCAAAATTTTGCGGCTAGATCTGTTTTTAAGCTCGAAGAAATAGATCAAAAATTTAAAATATTAAAATCTAAACAAAAAATTCTAGATTTAGGTGCTTCTCCGGGTTCGTGGTCGCAGTATTGTTCGCAAAAAATAGGTTCTGAGGGACGTATTTTGGGTGTGGATCTAAAAGTAGTTACGGCCAAGCTTCCTAACGCTGTTTTTATTCAGGCCGATCTTCGTGATTTAAATTTAGAACAAACATTTATTCAGCACGGATTTAACCCACCTTTTGATTTGGTTATTTCGGATATGGCGCCCAATACTACGGGAATTAGAATGACCGATCAGGCCCGTTCATTTGAACTTTGCGAGCTGGCATTTAACATTGCGCAAAGATTTTTAAAAAAAGACGGACACTTTGTGTGTAAGCTTTTTCACTCGGATCAATTTACTGAATTGCGCGATATGATTAAGAATGATTATAAAGAGTTTCACGCTGTTAAGCCGGATTCCACCCGCAAAATTTCAAAAGAAATATTTTTAGTAGGGCTTAAGAAAAAACATGATCCACTTTGTCTTCAAAAATAATAATTTTGTAGTTTGTAATAAAGAGGCCTTGGTGCTTTCGGTACCGGCCCGTGAAAAATCGGATTTACGTGATTGTTTAGGTTTAAGGTTGGAGCTTGAACTTAAAACCCAGATATTTCCGGTACATAGATTAGATTACGAAGTGAGCGGGCTAATTATGTATGCGCTCAATGCCAAAAGTCACAAAGTTTCACAGGATTGGTTTCAATCTAAAACTATTCGTAAAAAATATGAAGCCACCACGGGCTTGCAGGATTTTAGCCACTGGCCCCAAAATGTTAAAACCGACCGCAGCTTAATTGAATGTCATCAGGGTGCGGAGTTTAACTGGAAAACAAAAATGCTAAAGGGAAAAAAACGTTCTTTTGAATCTGAAAACGGCGAATGGGCCGAAACCCATGCTGTCATCCGAGATGTTAAAGAGGATAAAGTGTGCTGGGATCTGTTTCCAGTGACTGGAAAGTCGCATCAGCTGCGTTTAGAATTAAGTCGTCACGGATTTCCCATAGTGGGCGATGAACTTTACGGCTCAAAAATAAAATTTGAAAAAGGCATTGCGCTCAAAGCGGTGGAGCTTGATTTATCTCAAGTTAAAGATCGCTTTGGTTTGCCTGAAATAATATCAATTTGATTTTATTGTTTACACTTTTTTTAAACTGGGTTAGACGTGTTGCTCTTTGAGGGGGCCCATGAAATTCTTACTTACATTATCTTTAGTTCTAGTTGGTTTAAATTCTTTTGCAAATAATAACGATATCGAAAAAATCATTGGCGAAAACGATTTAATCGCAGTTGATGCCACTGGTTCAAATGTACCTGAGCGCTACCGTTCAATTATTGATGGATTCGGCCGCATGAGCATGGGTTGCACGGCTACTCATATTGGCAATGGTTATGTATTAACTGCAGGTCACTGCTTTTACGCCGATACTGAGCCTTCTCGTGATTTAGAGTGCTCTGATACAACAATTGAGTGGGGTGTGCGTGAAGGTGTAGAGCCTTACTTAACATCAACTTGTGAAAAAATTATCATCGCGCAAACTAATGAAACTGAAAACGACTATGCCTTATTAAAGGTTTCTCCAGTTCCGGCAGTTGCGATCGGTGTTGAGATGCAAAGAAAAGCTATTATTGGCGACAGTTTAACAATGTTCTCTCACCCTGAAGTATTACCATTAAGATGGTCTCAACAATGTGGTATTGAACGTGAGCAGCACCCTGATCTTCCACCGGGCGCGTTTCAACATAAATGCGATACAAACCCAGGTAGCAGCGGCGCTACAATCTTAGACCTAATAACTTTAAAAGTTATCGGCATCCATGATGGTGGAGTTGTGAATGGTAGCGGTGGTGCAAACTACGGTACTTTCATTATGAATTCGCCGCTTTTTGAAGAGCTTAAAAAAGCCGGTTTCTAGACTAAAAACTCTATAATAGTTATAACAAAAGCATTGCCCTCAAAAAAGGCAGTGCTTTTTAATTTACAATTGCGTTAAATTAATTTGCAAGTGGTTCCAAACTGGGTTAACTCTTCCTCGACTTTGACTTCGATAGGTGGGGAAATGAAATCAATTTTAGCAGCTTTAATCACGTTAGTTTCTTTAAATACTTTTGCTTTTTCTGACGTTGAAAAAATTATCGGCGAAAACGATTTAGTTGCTGTTAATGCGGACGCTTCCAACATTCCTTTAAAATACAAAGAATTAGTAAATGCTTTTGGTTTGATGAGCATGGGTTGCACAGCGACTCATATCGGTAACGGCTATGTATTAACAGCGGGTCACTGCTTTTGGGCTCCGGAAGAATTAGTTAAAGATCAACCTTGTGCTGACACAACAATTGAATGGGGCGTTCGTGAAGGTGTTACTTCTTACTTAAAATCGACTTGCGAAAAAATCGTAGCCGCACAAAGAAATTCTAAAAATGATTTTGCTATTTTAAAAGTTTCTCTGGCTCCTAATGTTGCAGTTGGTGTTGAATTAAACCGTAAAGCCACTGCTGGCGACATTGTCACAATTTTTTCTCATCCGGAGGAGTTACCCTTACGTTGGTCAAAAACTTGTACTGTTGAATCTGTATTAGACCCGAAATTATCGCCGGATGCATTACAACACAAGTGTGATACAAATCCAGGCAGCAGCGGAGCAACTATCATTGACACGACCACTAATAAAGTAATCGGCATTCACGATGGCGGACGTTTAAATGGCCCGGCAATCGGTATGAACTACGGCACCTACCTCACAAATCAGGAAGTTCTGGACACTTTAAAACAATTAGGTTTCTAATTGTTTTCATATGAAATTTATATCGACATCTTTATTTATCTGTTTCTTAACTCTTGGTTGTGTTTCAGGTCAGAAGGCTGTTTCTAGCGACGCCTTTCCTGATGTGTGGTGGGCTCCGGTTCCTCCAGATCAAGTGGCTGGTTGGGAAATTCCACCACAGGCTGCAGATCGTTCTAAAGCTGAAGTTGTTCTTTCTAAAAGGAATGAATTAGGTCAATTTTCAAACTTACAAGCGGGCGAATTTTATTTAGATAACCAACTTTACGGAAGTATTGAAGGTTTGTGGCAAGGTATGAAGTACCCTGAAACTAAAGATGACGAAAGATTAAAAGATCCAAATATAGTTTGGCCCTATACTCGCCAACAGGTTTATATGATGTCGGGCTTTGAAGCTAAAAAAGCCGGTGACCTTGCAAACGCTAACATGAAAAAGCTTGGAATTAAGTGGCTTACATATAAAGGTGAAAAAATTGAGTATGTGGGGCGTGATTTTCAAAAACATTACGATATAATTTTAAAAGCAAGTCGCGCTAAGCTGGATGCCAATTGTGAATTGTCGGCCTTATTAAGAAAAACAGGTAAGTTGAAGTTTTTGGCGGACCATAAGCAATCACCGGATACGAAACCGGCTTATAAATACCATGAGATCTACATGAAAATCCGTGATGAGTGGACTCCACAAACGAATACATCTCAAGATGTGGGCTTTAAAGCCTGCACTGAACCAGCAAAAAAATAGAATAAAAAACCTATAATTAAATTTTGGCCTAGCTGTTGCTAAACTCCTCTTCGAAACAAATTCGATAAATTTAAAACGAATAAACGAGGAGTTTACATGAAAAGTAATAAGTCCATGCTCGCCATGGTTGTCTTAACGATTACTAGTTCGACAGTTGCCTTTGGTCAATTACGACCGGGCGGACCTGGTGCCGGCCAACCCGGATTAACTCCTGGAGGAGCTGCTTCCGGTGATCAAACTGTAGTTGCACCAGCCAAAAAACAATTAGATGCACGCCGTTTAGAAGAGTTAGTTAAGCGTTCAGGTGAAGCTTTTGCTCGTGATGTAATTGAAATTATGGGTGAAGCCTATCAAGTTCGTTACAATGTGCGAGAGGGTATTTTAACCGGTAAGGGCCGCTTAGGCGATTACGACAATATTAGTAATGTTATTTCAAGCTCTACATATAGAAACTCATATGCAAGCGGTCAGTCTATGGCACAAGCTCGCGGTTTAGAAGCCGGTGCAGCTGCTGCTAATTCGACTGCTCGTGGTATGGCTGATGCTGATATCAATGCGGCAATTGATGCGGCTATCGACAACGGAACGGCAATTGTGTTTAAGCCAAACCCTAGAACGGCTCAGTTTGGCGGAGTAGATGCTAACCTTTCTTACCCGAGCAATGTTGAATCACGCTTAATGAATAACAGATTAAGTAGACAGTCAGAAATGCAAAGAATCATGTTCAATAGACTTTCTTCTGAATTAGTTAGATCCGTATTTGATATGAATTCGATCTACAACAGACATGATACGGCTTTACCTGAATATTTACGTGGCGACAGCGCTTTACGTAATTACTTAGATAATACTTTAAATACAAGTTCAGGCCGTGAAGGGCGCGACTTCTACCGAGAAATCGGTGGGAGCGATTACGAGACTCCTTCTGAAAACAGAAGAGCTTTTGAGCGTGGATTTATGGCTTTCTACAGCCGCGGTGTTGAGAACATGTGGTCTAATAAAGTTATGTCGATGAATTCATCGGCTCGTAACTTAGGTGAAAACATGTACCTTCAAGAGGCTGAAGCTTTTGCTTCTGAGTTAGGTAATTTTGATGGCTATAAATCAGCTTACCGTGCGGCATCGGTTACTGGTTTTAACAACTCAATCATCAATGCTTATAACTCTAATTATGCTGATATTAAAAATAGCGTACAAAACAGTTCGTACATCACATCTATTGAGGCCGCGGTTATCGGTGAAGTTGATGGTAAAACAGAATACTCAATCGGTGATACTTTCGACGTTGTAGTGAATTCAGCAAAAAATCGTGGTATGAAAGCCGGCGATTTAAAATTAGATATCGTAACAGGCGGCCAAGTTTCTTCTATGGACTTAAACGCTTCTATTCCTGTTGCCGGTTTATCTAAATTAGCTAGCCAGCGCATCGTTAGAGTTGGATGGTTATCAGATATTACTGAAGCGGATCAAGATGTAACGGTAACAGCTCTAGTTGGCGACAGATCAGTATCGGCAACTTTCAAAGTTACTTACGAAGAAACAATTCGTAAGATTTTAAATCCGGCTACAGATTCAGTTACTGCGGGTATATTAATGACTAAAGCTATGGATTACATGAAAAAACAATACGATGATTTATCGGGTACTAAAGATCAATACAAAAACAGACGTGCGGACATGTTATTAGTTCGTATCAGGGCTTTGTTTGATACATTATCTGAAGAGCAAAAAAATGCTTTACGCGCTAGAGGCCAAGAAATTCGTAACGTATTCGGCGGTAAACCAAGTAAGTTCTTAGGTTTAAATCCAAAACGTGATGAGTGGGATTCAGCTCAAGCTATGATAAGCGAAATGGGCTTAAGCGGTAACAGACCTTAATTGTAATTGATATTGTACCCAAACTACCTAAAAGGGCTCAGTGAAAACTGGGCCTTTTTTATTTTATCCATATCAATTTGATACGTTTGAGACGAGACAGCAGTCAAATCTCGTCCATCTGTCTAAACATTTCTAACATCAATGAATAGTTCGTTTTTGTGGCCGTTTATACCGTTTTTAGAACTGTTTCGATATAAGACTTCAATAATATCAGTGAGTTAGTAAATGGCATGTCCATTGAAATACTACATAGGTATGAAAACAAATATGAGACACAACAAAATAAAAGCGTTCCTTAAAAAAACGGGCTTATTCTTAGTACTCTCTGTTATGTTAGTTTTAAATGAGGGGTGTAACTCTAAACCTCAAACTGAGTTCAGCATAGTGATTCAGGATGAAATCAGAGAAAACCACGCTGAAGAATTGTTAGGTTCTAAAGCGCAAAACGATGCCACAATTAAGTCGTTTGATGGTGATGCTAAGTTTGCCAGATATATTGCTTCTTACTTAAAGAAAAGAAACAAAAAGATTGATGCTGAAAAATTCACTCAGGTTTTAATGAACTTAAGTAAAGAACAATCGTATGACCCTATCTTTCTTTTAGCGGTAATTAAAACGGAGAGCAGCTTTAATGCTAATGCTATCGGTGGTGCCGGTGAAATCGGTTTAATGCAGATCAAGCCCGATACAGCTGAATGGATCGCGAACAAAAAGAATATCGAATGGAAGGGCGCTAAAGCTTTAAAAGACCCTGAGTACAATATTCTGATTGGTGCCAGCTACTTTAAATATTTAAAGAACTCAGTTAAGTCTGACAGCTTAAAATATGTAAACGCTTACAATACGGGTTTAGCTAGCATGCACCGCATGCCGGCTTCGGGTTTAAAGAAACACCCTTACTTCGGTAAAGTGATTAATAACTACTTATCGATTTATGCGGATCTTAAAAAAATTAAAGCTGTTAAAGCAATCTAAGAGTTAAGGCTGCTCACTGCGGCCTTAAGTTTTTGATCCAGTTCAGGATTTGAAATTTTACCTTCAGCAAAATTCTTATCAAACTCCGGCAAAGAAAATACGTCTTTAATATTTCCGCCCATGAATGGAAATCTTTTTTGTGCGATTTCAAGAACGCCAGCGCCGCCACGGGCTCCCGGTGACGTGGCCATTAATAACATGGGTTTGTTTTGAAATACTTTTCCATCAATGCGTGAAGACCAATCTAAAATATTTTTAAAAGCCACGCTGTAAGAGCCATTATGTTCGGCTAAAGAAATAACTAAAGCATCACACTGTTTGATTTTTTCTAAAAATAACTGCGCTTTGGCCTGTGGGCCGTGAGCGGCTTCGGTGTCTACGCTAAACAAAGGCATTTCAAAATCGTTCAGATCAATAAAATCCACTGAGCTGTTTTGAAAAAGACTTGAAGCATATTTTGCTAATTGTGCATTTTTTGAAGTGCTGCTGTTGCTGCCGCCGAAGCTGAGAATTTTCATCTAGATGTCCTATCCATGGAGTTTTAAGACGTTGTTTGTATTAAATGGTGGCTCGGGTCGGACTCGAACCGACACGGGATTGCTCCCACAAGATTTTGAGTCTAGCAAGTCTACCAATTTCATCACCGAGCCATCTCAATACAAAACCTAGGCTAATATAAGTATAGCTGGTGGGTGTATTCAAGAAATTTTTTCATTGTGGTCTTTAAGTCGTCTTAACGTGGCCTAACTCGTTGCCTAATGCACTGATTTGTGGCATTAAAACTTCAAATTTTGTGTACAAAGTATCGGAGATATAATGAAGCAATTATTAGCTCTTTTTGTGTTAGGTTTTGGTTTAAATACATTGGCCACTGAATCGGCAAGCACTGCTGCAACTCAGGTGGCTCCACCAGCTGAGCAAATTGTGTTATTCGATAGAACAAATGGCGCCAAACCAGATGCTGAAGTTAAGCCGGCAGCTGAAAAAAAAGCAGCTAAAGCAATGGCTCCGAAAGCCCCAAAAAAATCTCCTAAAGCTGTAGTAGTTCCTGCAGCAGCTGCTAAAACTGTAGAAACTTCGGCATTAGAAAAAGTAATCGAAAAAGACGGGCAAAAAGATTTATCTGTTGATGGTAAAAGCCGTTTTAATAAAAATGGTGATGCGGTTGTTGTGGTTCCTGTTGCAAAGCCCGGGTATATTTCAGGTGTGACGGCGGCTGGTGAAATAGTGATGATTCCAACTGTTGAAGCTAAAAACAACCAGCCAACTGAAGCGGCTTGGGCGGCCACAGCACAACCTGCGGCGCCACCGGCGCCGGCAGAGGCTGCGGTGAATGCAGCAGATGAAGTAGCGGATAAAAAATTAGAAGACGAAGTTAACTTAGCAGCAGCCGGTGAAAACACAGCCGTAATTGAAAACCAGAAAACGAACATATCAAAAATGTATGTTACTGGGGTAATGGGTGCTGGTTCATATCCTTCCGTTTCTAATGTGAATCAGGGTTATGCATTATCGGTAGCGCTTGGTTATAATTTTTCAGAGCGTATTGCAGGCGAAGCCAGTATGGTTTTAGCTCAATACAAAATGGATATCAGAAACATGACAGCACTCAATCGTCGTGATGATTACGATGTTAACCAGTATGGTGCTTATGTTGGGGCTAAATATCGCTTTGATAATTTGTTCAGTACAAAATTAAAACCTAATGTGGGCGCTTCATTACTTTATTCTTATCGTGATTATAAGCTCACAAATATGAACACTGGTTCAAACTCTAACAGCACAGGTAACTCCAATGCTTGGGATGCTGGATTAAGTGCGGGCCTTGAATATGCGTTAGGTGCTCAGTACGCTGTTGGGGTGGATGTTAAGTACATGTTCAATTTAGCAAACCGCATTAATAATGCTTATATAAATCCGACTTTCGGCTATACAGGTTCGCAGCTTGAAAGTTTGCAGTATTACACTGCTGGCCTTTCTGCTACAGTTAACTTCTAGTGTTGAAAGTAGCGTTTAAAATATTTTTTTTAATATCATTTGTAGGGTCGCTCAGTGGGGCCCAATCTACAGTTTTAAATGAAGTTTTATTTTCGGTAGGTGGGGTGTCGTGGACAGCGCGCGACCGCCAACTATACGAAACTGTAATACGCGAAGTTTACACACGTGATAAAATCAGTAAATTCAGCTTAAAAACCAAAGAAGATTTTTTAATTTCGCGCTTGAGTGCGCGCGAAGCCGAAGCTTTTGATCTTCAGCCCGAAAAAAACAAAACAGCAGATGCGGTTAAAAAGAAATTTAATGAGTTCTCAGCGGCAGAAATTGAAAGTGAAGTTAATCAGATTTCAAAAGCGCTCACTATTGTTGAGTTAAAAGAAAACCAGTTGAAGCAGCAAGACCGTTTTGATGCTTGGGTTGAGCTTTTAAAAAGAAAATATCAGGTCAAAATAAAATCTAACGAGTTGAAGTAGTATGGTGTTTCGCGCAGCCGGTCCCGAAGACCATAAAATCCTAAGTGCGCTGTCTGACAGTATTTATAATTCAGTTATTAATAAAGCTCAGTATAATTGGCCCGTAGGCAGTTTATCGGCCGAGCTTGAAAAAACGCAAACGTATGTGAGCGAGCTTAATGGAAAAATCGTGAGCTTTATTTGCTATCGGGATTTGGGCGATGTGCTTGAAATCAGTGTTCTAGGAACGCTGCCAGATCAGCAAAAGATGGGTTTTCAGAGACAGTTATTGCAGCAGTTACAGGTCATTGCTGCAAAGCAACGTAAGGGGCTTCTACTTGAGGTTCATCAGCAAAATGAGAGAGCCCTGCACTTATACCAACAGGCGGGCTTTGTTTTGCTGAATGTTCGAAAGAAATATTACTCTGACTCGGGTGATGCTTTCGTGATGAAGTGGGACCAACAATAAAGCAGGTTGAGTTCTCAGAAATAGTTTGTTAAGCTGCATTCGAATTGGGCCAAAAGCCCAATTTTTTTTTGTTTAAACAAAACAAATTGAGATTTAGTTAGTTAAATTTTTGCAGGCTCAATTTTGGGTTATGAAATGCAAAAATGAAGGAAAAACTTGGAAGCTTGGTTAGAAAAAATTGAAAAAATGGCGCAAGAAATCGCCGAACGTGAAGGATGTATCCTTTACGATCTGGAAAGTTTAGGCGCCGGCAAAGGCCGCGTACTACGCGTTTACATTGATAAAGAAAACGGCGTAGGAATTGAAGATTGTTCGAATGTTTCAAAAGCACTTAATTTGCGTTTAGATGTTGAAGATATAGTTCCGGGCGCAATGTACAATTTGGAAGTTTCTACTCCGGGTTTAGATCGTCACTTAAAAAAGCACTGGCATTTTGAAAAAGTGATAGGCAAAAAAATCTTCGTTCAGTTGTCTAAATCATTAGGCACGCTGGGAGCCACTGAAGATAAGGGGCTTTTCTCGATGAAAAAATTCGAAGAAGTTCTGACTGCCGTTGACGAAGAGAACATGTTCTTTGAGATCAGAACTCATAAGATTAAGGTTCCGTTCAGCGCAATTGAAAAAGCAAAATTAGTTTTTGAATACAAAACCAATACTACTAAAAAGAAATAGTTGGGGGAATTATGGCAGAAAATTTATTTTCAGACTTAGCAAAGGTTATCGACCAAGTTGGAAAAGATAAAGGTATCGATAAAGAAGTTGTTATTGATGCTGTAAAGCAAGCGATGTTAGTAGCGGCCCGTAAAAAATACGGTACCTATCGTGAAATCGAAGCTCAGTACAATGAAGACACTGGCGAAGTTGAATTATATGAATTCAAAGAAGTTGTTGAACGTGAAAAATTCATCGACGAAGAAGTTGAAATTCCATTAGACGAAGCTTTAAAATTAGATCCAGGTGCTCAGTTAGATGATTCAATCGGTATTAAATTAGATTCTTCTGATTTAGGTCGTATTGCTGCGCAAACGGCTAAGCAAATTATTTTACAAAAAGTACGTGATGCTGAACGTGAAATCATTTTCTCTGAATTTGAACAACGTAAAGGTGAAATCGCTTCCGGTATTGCTCGTCGTGTTGAAAAAGGCGCCATCGTTGTAGACTTAGGAAGAACTGAAGCTCACATTCCACCTCGCGAACAAATTCCAGGTGAAATGTACAAGCCAGGTGACCGTATTCAAGGTTACTTATCGGAAGTTCGTCAAACAACTCGCGGACCACAAATTATCATGTCACGTGCGGATGAACGTTATTTAGTTAAATTATTTGAAATGGAAGTTCCTGAAATTTACGACGGTATTGTTGAAATTATGTCAGCGGCCCGTGAACCGGGACAACGTGCAAAAATTGCCGTACGCACAAAAGACAACTCGGTTGATCCGGTTGGAGCTTGTGTGGGTATGAAGGGTTCCCGTGTACAAAATATCGTACAGGAATTAAAAGGCGAAAAAATTGATATCGTTATGTGGGACGAAGACGTTACGCGCTTTGCTTGTAATGCTTTAGCTCCGGCTGAAATTTCAAAAGTATTCTTAGATGAAGAAAACAAAGAAATGGAAATCGTAGTTCCTGACCAGCAATTAAGTTTAGCTATCGGTAAAAAAGGACAAAATGTTCGTTTAGCCGCTAAATTAACTGGTTGGAAATTAGATATTATTTCTGTTTCAGCAACTTCTGCACGTACGGCAGAGTCTATTTTCAATTTAATGTTAATTCCAGGTATGTCTGAAACTATGGCTCAGAATATTTTCCAATCAGGTTTTGGTTCATTCCAATCTTTAGCTACTGCAAAAGTAGAAGAGATCATGACTATTCCTGGTTACGATGATCCAGATAAAGCGGCTAAGTTAGTTCAAGAGACCACTGCTTTAATTAAAAAATACGAAGAACAGGGTTTACCTGTTCCAACATCTCCTCAGGCTAAACCTGTTGAGAACACATCTTCTGCAAAACAACGTGCGGAAGAGCAGTTAAAAGCTGAATTGTCTAAATTAGGGCAAGAGTAAGCTGACGAGAGAAAGCACGAAGGGAATAGAATAGCGTGAGTAATCCAACAGTTATCGAGTATGCAAAAGAAATTGGTATGCCACCATTGGCTTTGATGGATAAAATCAAAGAGTGGGGTCTACCAGTTAAAAACCACATGGCGGTATTAGAGCCTGAAGTTCTTGAGCAAGTTAAAGCTAAATTAGCGGGGCCAGCAACGCCTGCAACAGAAGAAAAACCTAAGAAGGCAGCTGCGCGTAAACCCGCTGCTAAAAAAACAACTGAAGTTGCGGGACCTACTATCGTAACAACAGCTTCTGTTAAAAAAGCAGCTGCCGCAAAAACCGCTGCCGCTGCTGAAGCTGCTGTGGCTGCAGAAAAACCTGTGGCTACCGCAAAATCATCTTCAGTTATTCGTCGTAAAACAAAAGAGATGGAAATTGCGGAAGAGCCAAAAGCTAAAGTAGCTGCAAAAGCAGAAACTCAAGTTGAAGCTGTTCATGAAGCTGCAGAAGCAGCTCCTGTAATTCAGGCAGAAGCGCCTAAGGCCGCAGTTGTTGAAGCAAAAACAGAAGCCCCGGCACCAGTTGCGGCGGCTCCGGTTGCAGAAGTGAAACCTGTAGCTCGTAAAAAAGAAGTTAATATCGGCGATAGCGGAGTATCAAGCTCAGCTAATGTTGCCATGCCTAAACGTAATATTATTGGTCGTATGGATTTAAGCCGTGTTCAAGCCCCAGCGGGTTCTGATCAAGGTTACAATCGCGGTCCTCGTCCTCAAGGTGGCGCTGGCGGCGGTGGATATCAACGCCCAGGTGGTCAAAATACTGGAACTGGCGGCGGTGGATTTAATGCAAGACCTCAAGCCGGCGGTAGAAATATCCGCGCAGGTTTCGTAGCTCAAATGCCAGATCCGGTCATTCCGACAACTGACTTTGAACAACAAAAACGCGATTTCGATAAACGCGCTAAAAAATTTGGTGGCGCTCCGGCTCCTGCATCAACAGGTGGATTGTCGGCTAAAGAAAAAGAACAAGAAGAATTATTACAAAGCTTTAATGCGGTTGAATTCAGAAAACGTGAAATGGTTTTCCAACCGAAAAAGAAATCTGGTGTTTTAAACCGTATGGCTCAAAAAACTCAGATCACTACACCTAAAGCTTCAAAACGTATTTTAAAAGTTAATAACAAAATTAAAGTGGGCGATGCCGCTATCGAAATGGGACTTAAAGCCACTCAGTTAATTAAAGCTTTAATGACCAATGGTGTGATGGGTAACGTTAATACGGATTTAGATTTTGATACGATAGCTTTAATTGCTCCGGAGTTTGGCTGGGAAGCGCAAAACACTTACCGCACTGCGGATGAAATCGTCGTTGATACACAATTTGGTAATTTGGATGCAGAAGCTGTTATTCGTCCTCCAGTTGTGACGGTAATGGGTCACGTCGATCACGGTAAAACTTCATTATTAGATGCTATCCGTAATGCGGATGTAGCTGCGGGCGAAGCCGGCGGTATCACTCAGCATATCGGTGCGTACTCAGTTAAAACTGAAGACGGAAGCTTGATTACGTTCTTAGATACTCCGGGCCATGAAGCGTTCACAGCTATGCGTGCGCGTGGAGCCAATGCAACTGATATCGCGATTATCGTGGTAGCAGCTGATGACGGTATGATGCCGCAAACGGCGGAAGCTGTTAATCATGCTAAAGCGGCCGGTGTTCCAATGATCGTTGCGGTTAATAAAATGGATAAGCCAGGTGCAAATCCAGATCGTATTAAGCAACAATTAACAGAATTTGAAATCGTTCCAGAAGAATGGGGCGGAAATACAATTTTCTGTGAAGTGTCTGCGATCAAACGTACAGGTATTAAAGAATTATTAGAAAATATTAAATTATTAGCTGAAGTTGCAGAGCTAAAAGCCAACCCTGAAAAATCAGGTACGGGTTTAGTTATCGAAGCGAAACTTGAAAAAGGTCGCGGCGCAGTTGCAACAATCTTAGTAAAAGACGGTCATGTTAATATCGGCGATTATATCGTAGCCGGCAGCATGAAAGGTAAAGTTAAGTCTTTAACCAATGATAAAGGCGAAAGAGTTCAGACTGTAACTCCGGGTTTACCAGTAGAGGTTTTAGGCCTTGAAGGTGTTCCGGCAGCAGGCGATAGGTTTGACGTTGTAGTCGACGAAAAAACGGCTGAAGAAGTAGTGGGCGTTCGTAAAGCTCAGACTTTAGCTGAAAACTCTGGTAAGAAAATTTCATTGGAAGATATGTTCAATAAAGTCACTCAAGGTGACCTTAAAGAATTCAATATCATTTTAAAAGCTGACGTACATGGTTCTCTTGAAGCCATTCAAGGAATGCTCAACAAATTAACTTCAGTAGAAGTTAAAAATAAAATTGTTCACGCAGCAGTGGGTGGCGTAACTGAAAATGACGTTATGTTAGCTCATACATCTAAAGGTATCGTCATTGGTTTTAACGTTCGTCCCGACAATAACGCTCAAGCCAAAGCTAAGCAATTGGGTGTCGACATCAGAACGTATTCAATTGTTTACGAAATGGTAGATGAAATTAAAAAAGCTATGACGGGTATGTTAACTCCTCAGTTAGTTGAAAAAGTTATGGGTACGGCTGAAGTTCGTAATATCTTCAGTGTTCCTAAGCTAGGTGTGATCGCGGGTTGTTCTGTTACTAAAGGCAAAATCCAAAGATCTAATATGCTTCGCTTGGTTCGTGACGGCAAAATCGTATACGAAGGCAAGTTAGCTTCATTAAAACGTTTTAAAGATGATGCAAAAGAAGTGGCTGAAGGTTTTGAGTGCGGTATCGGCATTGAAAACTTCAACGACATTAAAGTTGGTGACGTCATTGAAGCTTATATGAAAGAAGAAATTGCTAGAGAGTTAACTCCTCTAAACTAGCTTTGAAAGAGTAATTGTATGAAAAACACGGGCGATGGTCGTCGTAAAATAAGAGTGGAAAAAGAAGTTCAGGAGTTGATCTCGAACTTTATTATCCGCCAGCTTAAGAACGACCTTCCCGGTGTAGTGACAGTTACTCGCGTACAAATGCCGGCAGATTTCCGTAATGCCACTGTGTTTTTAACTTACTTTTCTCCTGACGAAGAATCTAAAAATGTTGATGTAGCTGAAGTTTTACAAACTTGGGCTGTGGATATTCAGGATGAAATCGGTCATGTTTTAAAAATGCGTTACTGCCCGAAACTAACTTTCCGTAACGATGAAACAGTAGAAAAAATTCTGAAAATCGAAAAAATCCTCGATGAAATTTCAAAAGATCCTCAAGTCGCTAAATCGCTTGATGAGGATATTGATTGAACGGATTACTTTTAATTAATAAACCACAGGGCCTCACAAGCCATGATGTTGTGAGCCGTGTGCGACGCATTCTTCACACTAAAGAAGTGGGTCACTCCGGCACTTTAGATCCCTTAGCAACGGGCTTAATGGTGTTATTAATTGGCGAAGCCACTAAGCTAAGCTCTTACGTAACTGAAGGCGATAAGTCTTATAAAGTCGGAGTTAAGCTAGGAGTTACAACTGACACTTTGGATGTAACCGGAAGCGTTTTAGCTGAAAAAACTGTGCAGCAGAATATAAATGAAATTAATGAAACCGCTTTAAATATTAAAGGTGAGTTTGAGTTACCTATTCCGATGTTCTCGGCTAAAAAAATTGATGGCAAAAAACTTTACGAGTACGCGCGCGAAGGTGAAGTGATAGCACAGCCAAAAAAAATTATGAAATTCTGGAATGTTGAACTCTGTGAAGAAAAATTACAGTTCAGTTTACATTGTTCTAAAGGAAGTTTCATACGTTCCTGGGTAGAGCTTTTGGGGCAGCAGTTAGGCTGTGGGGCCACAATGCAGAGCTTGGAACGCACATCGTCCCATCAGTTTAGCCTGAAAGATGCGGTTACTTTGGAGCAATTGGAATCCATTCCAGCTCAGGAAGTAAGCAATAGGCTGATCCCTTTGGACCGAGCACTGAAAGGTGTGAAATCCATCAGGGTGTCGGGTCAGGATGCTACTTTGATGAAAAATGGCCAAATCAGCCATCCATTGCGCACACAATTGATTACACGCTTTAATCCAGACCACGACGAAATTATTCAGATATTGCCTGAGGAAAAGGGTAAATTGCTGGCTTTAATAGGGCTTGAAAAAGGTCAGGGCTTTAAGATTAAAAGAGTCTTTAACTGCTGAAAACCCTTGAATATTTCGCTTTAGATTGATAAAAAATTCCTCTGTCTCGGATATCGTCAGCCATGACGTTATCAGGGGATAGAAAAACAAACCAAGTCTTCGGACTTACAAACAGGAGCGCTTTAATGGCAGTAACAAAAGTTCAAAAATCAGAAATTCTTAAAAAATTTAAAACAGCAGACTTAGACACTGGATCACCAGAAGTTCAAGTTGCTTTATTAACTGCACGTATCAACGATATGTCAGGTCACTTTTCTACACACAAAAAAGATCACCACGGTCGTCAAGGTCTTATCAAATGTGTAAATCAACGTCGTAAATTATTAGACTACCTTAAAGGTAAAGACCAAGGCCGTTACGAAAAATTAATCGCGGCATTAGACATCCGTAAATAATCAAAATTTAAGTTCGCACAGAAGGCCCTTAATAGGGCCTTCGAAGTTTTAGAGCTTTTCAACTTTCATCATTAAAAAAAGTTCAGACATATTCAGACATAGGAGTCACATGATTAACACAGTAACAACAACCATCGCAGGACAACAGATCAAAATCGAAACAGGTCGTTTAGCAAAACAAGCTGATGGTTCGGTTTTAGTAAGCTCAGGCAATAATTCAGTTTTAGTAACTGTTGTTTCCGCAAAACAAGCAAAACCTGATCAAGGTTTTTTTCCTCTTTCAGTTGAATTCCAAGAAAAATTCTACGCTATCGGTAAAATCCCAGGTGGATATTTCAAACGTGAAGCAAAGCCTTCTACAGAATCAGTTTTAAATGCACGTATTATCGATCGTCCAATCAGACCTTTATTTCCTGAAGGTTACTTAAACGACACTCAGGTTGTAGCTACAATTTTAAGTGCTGACGGCGCATTCCCAGTTGAAATCTTAGCATCAGTTGGTGCATCGGCTGCTTTACATATTTCTGATATTCCATTTGCAGGCCCAACAGCCGCGTGCCAAGTGGGTCGCGTTGACGGACAGTTCATTGCGAACCCAACACCAGAGCAAAAAGCTAAATCTGATATGGACATCATCGTATCAGGAACTAAAAATGGTATCTTAATGGTTGAAGGTGAAGCTCAGTTCATTACTGAGGCTGATGCTTTAGCTGCTTTAAAATTCGGTCATCAATCTTTATTACCTCTTTTACAAATTCAAGATGAGTTAAGAGAAAAAACCGGTTCAGTGACTAAACGTACTTTTGTACCGGCAGTTATTGATGCAGATTTTAAAACAGCTGCAGAAAATCTTTTAAAACCATTAATCGAAAATGCTATGTCGATGAAGATCAAACAAGATCGCTACAATGCATTTGATACAGCTAAAACAACGGTTAAAGAACAATTAGTAAAAACAATCACTGATGATAAATTACGTGCTCAACGCGAAAAAGAACTTTCAACAATCGTTGAAGATGTTAAGTACAAAGTGGCCCGTTCTATGATTTTAGATAAAGGTGCTCGTATTGACGGACGTGATTTAAAAACAGTTCGTCCTATTTCTAACGAAGTTGGTTTCTTACCAAGAGCCCATGGTTCTGGTTTATTCCAACGTGGTGAGACTCAGTGTTTAGGTACTGTTACACTTGGTACAGCTGACGACGAACAATCTATCGAAGGATTGGGCGGCACTTACAAAAAGAAATTCTTATTACATTACAACTTTCCTCCATTCTCAGTAGGTGAAGTGGGACGTTTTGGTGGTCAAGGTCGTCGTGAAATCGGTCACGGTAACTTAGCAGAGCGCGCGATTAAAGCCGTTATTCCTGATCATGTTAACTTCCCTTACACAATCCGTATTGTGGGTGAAGTTTTAGAATCTAATGGTTCAAGCTCTATGGGTACGGTTTGCGCGGGTATCTTAGCTCTTTTAGATGCCGGTGTTAAAATTAAAGCTAATGTTGCAGGCGTTGCGATGGGTCTTATTAAAGAAGGCGATCGCGTAGCAGTATTAACAGATATCTTAGGTGATGAAGATCACTTAGGTGATATGGATTTTAAAGTGGCCGGTTCAGCTCAAGGTATTACAGCCATCCAAATGGATATCAAAATTGACTCAGTTAGTTTTGCCGTTATGGAAACAGCTTTAAATCAGGCTAAAGAGGGTCGCTTACACATCTTAACTGAAATGGAAAAAGTCATTAAAGTTCCACGCGGCCAAATTTCTGAATTTGCTCCACGTATTGAAACTATTAAAATTAAACCGGACAAAATCCGTGAAGTTATCGGCTCTGGTGGTAAAACAATCAGAAGCATCACTGAACAAACCGGTGTTAAAATCGAAATTCAAGACGATGGTACAATCAATATCGCTTCTGCTGATCCGTTAGCGACTAAAAAAGCTATTGCGATGATTGAAGCTATCTGTGCTGAAGCTGAAGTTGGAAAAACATACAGCGGTAAAGTTATGAAAATTGCTGAGTTCGGTGCCTTCGTAGAAATCTTACCTAATACTCAAGGTCTTTTACATATTTCTGAAATTGCCAACGAACGCGTTCGTCAGGTTACAGACGTATTAAAAGAAGGCGAAGTTATTGACGTTAAAGTTTTAGAAGTAGACCGTGCTGGTCGTATCAAACTTTCTCGTAAAGCTTTGTTAACTCAATAGTCATTAGATTTGACTAGCTAGGCGTAGCAATGAGTGCTGCATATAAAAAATCAGTGTTATCAAATGGAGTGCGTGTTGTGACTGAACAACATTCGCACTCAAAGTCCGTATCAATCGGGGTGTGGGTTCTTACCGGAACCCGCGACGAAGCTCCGGAAGATGTGGGTTTATCGCATTTTGTAGAGCACTTGGTTTTTAAAGGCACAAAAACCCGCAATGCCTATCAGATTGCAAAATCATTAGAATCTCTCGGCGGTGACCTTAATGCGTACACCACACGTGAATACACGAACTACCACTGCTTAGTTTTAAAAGAAGACTGGAAAATCGGTTTAGAAGTTTTGTCAGACTTAGTCTGTAATATGAAACTCTTAAAAAAGGATTTCGAGCTCGAGAAAAAAGTAATTCTGCAGGAAATCGCCATGAGCGACGATACTCCGGAAGATTTAATTTATGACTACTTCTTTGAAGGCGTTTATAAAAACCACCCGTTAAGCCGTCAGATTTTAGGTGAAAGTAAAACCATCGAAAAAATGACTCAGAAAAAAGTTTTGGATTTCTACAAACACTTTTATCAGGGAGAAAATTTAATTATCAGTGCTGCGGGACCTGTGGATCATGATCAGTTTGTGATTCAATGCCAAAAGTTTTTCCGCACCCGTAAAAGATTTACAGCTAAAGCTGTAAGGCGTGCTCCGCGCTGGAAAACATTTAATAAAATTTATGAACGCGATATGGAACAGGCTCATATTTTGGTGGGTTTTCCGGCTACAAGTTTTCATGACAAATACCGCTTTGAGGCTTTTGTGGTGAATGCGCTTTTAGGTGGAGGGATGACTTCTAGATTATACCAAAACATCCGTGAGAAAAACGGGCTAGCTTATTCGGTGTTTTCGTCTCTGAATACCAATGTGGATTCCGGCAATATAACGGTTTATGCCGGTACCGATGCTAAAAATGTTAAACGTGTTATTCAGATCATTAAAGATGAGTTGTTAAGACTGAAAAAAGACGGCATTAAAGCCAGCGATATTAATTTATTTAAAACTCAGGTTCGCGGGCAACTTTTAATGGGGTCTGATGAAATAGAAAACCGTATGTCATCACTGGGTATAAATGAAATGATTTTTAATGGTTATCGCTCAGTAGATCAGATTATTAAAGAAGTTGAAAAAGTTTCGGAAAAATCCATCAAAGAATATATTAAAAAATACATGGATCTTAGCAAAACTTCTGTGGTGTTGGTGGGCCCAGGGCTTAATCAGCATAAAGAATGGCTTAATAGTTATAAATTTACGAAATAATTTAGAGGGGGCTTTATGAAGATGAAAATTAAAACTTGGCCACATTTTAAAGGTGAGTTGCCGTCCTACCAATCAGCAGGTGCTAGCGGTTTTGATGTGAGAGCTCAGCTTGAAGGCAAAGCTTTAACTCTTAAAAAAGGCGAGCGCGCTTTAGTGCCTACAGGTTTATCTTTTGAAATCCCACTGGGTTACGAAATTCAGGCGCGTCCACGTAGTGGCTGGGCTGCAAAGCATGGATTATCTTTAATGAATACTCCGGGAACCATCGATGCTGATTATCGTGGTGAAGTTAAGGTTATTTTAGTCAATTTAGGTCAGGAAGATGTTGTGATTCAGGATCAGGATCGTTGTGCTCAGTTAGTTGTTTGCCCGATTTACCAAGCGCAATTTGAGTTAGTAAGCGACCTATCGGATACTGAACGGGGAGCCGGTGGATTCGGTTCAACAGGTAAAGCGTAAGTTATATTTAAGTGAAGTGGTTTGTAATCCAGGCCACTAAAACTAAGCCAAAGATAATACCTACAATTTTATATGCTCTTTGACGTTGAACGCGGAAATTGTCGCATAGTCCTACAATACTCAATAACGAGGAAAAGGCAAAACCCACAATTGATATAACCGAAAGATATTCAGAAAAAATCTGAAAAACATAAAACGGAATAGAAGCTAACACCACTAAAGTAAACAGTTTGCGGAAGTTTTCTGTGCGGTTTTCAAAAAACTGAAAGTAGTAATATAAAAATAAACTCATCATCAGTGCTGCAACTGTAGAAACGATCGGCATTAAAAATAAACCGGCAGCAACACGGTAAAAATTAAATTTAAGTAAGCCTGCGAGCACACCAGAAGCAACCGCTAAGATTAAATGGACCACAAAAAGCGAAGCCCAGTTCCAATCAGGTAAATTTGAAATTTTCTGTACCGGATGTTTAACAAAATCGATTAAAAAATCGATTAAAGCTTTAAAATCCACACTGGGTTTTTGATCGGGGCTTACGTCTCTCATATAGACTCATTCTCTGCAAGTTCGATACAGTGGTCAAGAAAACCGTCGTAAAACTCAGTGCTTTTATCGGGCAAGGTCTGTTCATAGGGTTCGGCAGTTGAACCTAAGCACATTAAATAAAGGCTGTGTAAGCGGTAGCTAAGTGGCGTTGATATCTTTTTTTGCAGGTTTTTTTTAAAATCATGAGGCGCGATTGTAAAGGTAGATTCGGGAAAATTTTTAAAAATTTCAGAAAATTCGCCAAAGGTTTGTTCGCCTAAAATAAAATGAAACTGTTCTTCTTTTTGCTGCTGGAGCCACTTTTCGAGTATAAACTTACGATGGTTTTTGTTCTTGAACGGCATCGGCGGCGAAAGCACTATATACCCGTGGGCTGCGATATAGTCCTGTAGTTCTGAGGCTAGTTTGTCATGAAAGAATAGACTGCGAAGGCCCGTCACAAACACTATAGGGTATTTGGTCATAAGGCAGTTAGGTCTAAGGACGAGGTTATTGATATCCATTGGTCTATCCTAGAAAAAAAAACTGAAATTTGGCAAACTGTAGTTATGTTATCTCAAAGAAAATCCTGTTATTGCGCTTTCTGTAAAGTTGAACGTAAAGTTTATGCCAGTAAACACTTAAGTCTTACGGATATCATGGGGTTAGTGATTTTTGGTATTATTTGTACCTATGCCGTGTTTAAGAGCCTTGATCCAAGAGGTTTGTTTTTTGTCGGGCTTTTGCTGATTATTGGTGAAGCATTTTCGCAAGCAAAATGGCGTACTTCTATGATTTGCCGCAATTGCGGCTTTGACCCTGTCGTCTATGTAAGAAGTCCGGAGCAGGCGGGGCTTAAAATTAAAGCATTTTTAGATAAAAGAGCGGACTCTCCTGAGCACTTACTGCGTCCTCCAGTGATTTTACCTTTGAGAAAAGAAGCTAAAGGTAAAAATCTTTCTTTAAAAATGTAGTTAAATTCTACTATAATCCGTGGTGTGAAAAGCTTTTTTACACAAGTATTCATTTTGATGATGATATCGCCACTTGCTATGGCTGTTCAGAAAGCTAAAATTTTCAGTGAAGTGGTAGAAATATATTCGGAGCCCGACTTTGATGCCGAGGTTATGGATGAGGTTCGCGCTGGCGAAACTTACTTTATATCGGATAAAACTTTTGGTCCCTTTTATCGCATTAAATTAAAAAACGGAAAAATCGGTTATATTGTGGATTACGAAGTTGAAATTGAAGGCAAAGGCCGAGTAAAAGCCAAAGATCTCGATGCGATACTTTTGGAAAATGAAAAAAAAATCGCTGGAGAAAATCTTGAAGAGATTTTTGACCCAGAGGAACAAGAAGAGGCTGAGCTGTTTGGAGCCCCGCGTGCCGGACCTAGTATTCAGTTAATTAATTTCCATGAAAATACTTTGGGCTCTGATCAGGTGGATAATCTTTTGGGTATAGGGTATAAATCGGTTTCTGATAAGTCGTGGAGTGTTCTCGGTGTATTTAAAGCTCCTAAATATTACGAAACAGCTGGGGCGGTATCTGGTTTTAAACTTTGGAGTGATATTGGTTTTTCAAGTCCGATTGTAATGATTGGAGCCTCTGAAATCAGATACGCGGCCACCTTGTTTGCTCATGCATCGGTTATAACGTTGACGACGCCAACACGTAAATACAACTTGCAGGATTTAACTGCTGGTTTAGCTTTAGAAGTTGGTTGGATGTTTAAAATCAGAAGTAGCGCTATCGATCTTGCTATCAAGTATTACTTTGATAAAACGCCTTATGCAGGCTTTGGACTGAGTTATTTATTTTAGGACGTTATATGATACAGGTGTTGTCTTCAGAAATTATAAATCAGATTGCCGCAGGAGAAGTGGTTGAACGTCCTTCGCATTTGGTAAAAGAACTTCTAGAAAATAGTTTAGATGCGGGCAGTGATCAAATTACTGTTGAAATTGCTGAAGGCGGAAGGTTCATCAGAGTTTTAGATAATGGTTCAGGTATTTTATCAGCTGATCTAGATAAAGCTTTGCAACGTCATGCTACCAGTAAAATTACTAAAACCGACGATCTGTGGAACCTTCATACTTTTGGATTCAGAGGCGAGGCTTTAGCCAGTGCGGCCGCTGTTTCTAAAATGACTTTAAAAAGTTTTGAGAAGAATGAAAAAAAAGCTTCGCAGATTGAGTCTAAATTCGGTGTGCTGTCGGAAATTAAGCCGAGCTCACAGGCTATTGGAACTGAAATTAAAATTGAAGATTTGTTTGAGAATGTTCCGGCTCGTTTGAAATTTTTAAAATCAGAATCAAGCGAAGCGGGGCAGATTAAATCGGCCATTAAAGCCTTGGCCTTGGCGCAGCCGGGTGTTGAGTTTAAATTAATCAACAACGGCGAGTTGCAGTTGTTTTATCCAAAAAGAAATTCCAAAATTGAACGCGTTCAGGATGTTTTAGAAAAAAAATCATTTTTTGAAACTCAAACGACCAATGGAGGTTTTAAATGTCATGTGGTGTTTTCTTCCCCTCATGAGGTGGCCAAGACTTCAAAACAAATTTGGATATTTGTGCAAAACCGCTGGGTGCAAGACCGCGCTTTACAAACAGCTGTGATGGATGCCTACAGAAGCTTACTGATGCACGGAGAGTACCCGTTTGTGGTGTTGTGGCTTGATTGTAAACCAGACGAAATTGACGTTAATATTCATCCGACAAAATCTCAGATTAAATTTCAGGATTCATCTTCGGCATTCAGAACTGTACACTCGGCTTTACGTCATGCTTTAGAGAAAGCTCCTTGGATTGCCGGTTATAATAATCAGACTAACATTAAGACGGCCCAGCCTGAAGTTCAAAATATGAAGTTTTATGATCAGAGTTTTGAGCAAACACAATTTAAAAATAAAGACTTTGGATTCGGACGAAACACACAGAGTCCTAAAATGGATTTCAATATTGATCAGTTAAATCATTTAAAAGTGAATGCTGATTTCGGAGTCTCATCAACAGAGACTACTTCACAGAGCATGACTGCCGAAGTTAAAAGTGGATATTGGTCTTCGTTGCAGGTAATAGGTCAGGCTCATCTCACGTACATTGTAACGCAAAAGCAGGACAGGTTGATTTTTGTAGATCAGCATGCGGCTCATGAACGCGTGGTGTATGAAAGTCTGATGCAGTCATGGAAAAATAATAAATTTGAAATTCAGAATTATCTATTTCCACTGGCAATTGATTTATCGGAAGATAAAGTTGAAGTTCTTATTAAGAATCAAGATGAAATCAGGAAGTTGGGTTTTGAAATTGAGCAGTTAGGTCCTGAGGCTATCGGTATTAAGTCAGCTCCACATTTAATTAAAGATGCAAGTCTACCGCTTGTTTTTGAAAAAATGGCTTTAGATCTTTTACAAAACGGCGGAAGCTTTGCCATTGAAAAGAAAATATCGGATTTATTTGCCACAATGGCTTGCCATTCAGTTGTTAGAGCCGGCCAAAGCTTAAGTACACCAGAAATGCAGGAGCTTTTAAAATCTATGGATCAATTTGCTTTATCGAGCTTTTGTCCGCATGGACGACCGGTTTCAGTAGAAAAAACATTTACAGAACTGGAAAAACTTTTTGGCCGCATCAACTAAAGATCCCTCTAAAAAATGCATATTTGTGGTTGGGCCAACAGCTTCAGGTAAAAGTGGCTGGGCTTTAGAACAAGCGATAAAATATGATGGAAGTATTGTTAATATTGACAGCGTTCAGTTTTATAAAGATTTATTGATTGGCTCGGCGGCACCTACTGAGGCTGAAAAAAAACAAGTACCCCATTATTTATATTCGTATGTAGAAGCTCCGTTAGAAATGACAGCAGGAATGTATCTAAAAGATTTTTATGAGCTTCTGGAAAGGTCCGATGTTAAATTTCCATTATTTATTGTCGGTGGCACTGGTTTTTATATTCAGGCACTTGAAAAAGGCATGTTTAATGTAGAACCCATTCCGGAAGAGTTTCGTAAATCAATTGAGGACGAGTTAGCGGAAAATGGCCCAGAAAAATTATACTTAGAGCTCAAGCAAAAAGATCCGGATTCAAAAATACACTTAAATGATCACTTTCGTTTAGTAAGAGCTATTGAGATAATCCGATACACAGGACAGATACCGAGTAAATTAAAAAGCCGGCCTGAAAACAATAAGAATGAACTGCCATTTGATTTTATTAAAGTAGGTTTTAACTTTGAAAAACCGGTTTTTGAGGATCGGGTAAAGCTCCGGACCGCCAAAATGATTCAAGAAGGTATTATTGAAGAGACCTCTTCTTTTTTTAACAAAGGTTTTGCGGATTGGTCTCCTATGCAGAGCGTGGGTTATAAAGAAACGTTAGTGTATCTGACGGAACAAAAAAACAAAGAATGGTTGTTTGAGGCGATCAATCAGAGCACCATGCAACTAATCAAAAAGCAGAAGACATGGTTTAAGCGTGACGATGCAATACTTTGGTCTAATCAGTCTAACTGCTTAGCTCAATTCCTATCTTAAGTTTGACCATTTTTGAGTCTGAAAACATAATAAATAAATGAAAAGTATGACAGGGTTCGGTAACTTCCGGACACAAAACAATGAAGTTTCAATTGAAGTCAGCATCCGCGCCGTTAACGGACGTTTTTTAGAAACCAGATTTCATCTTCCGAGGGGCTACTTTCCGTTTGAGGCGGAGCTTAAGAAAAAATTTTCAAGCACGGTTATTCGCGGAACGGTTGATGTTTATATTGCTCGTAAAGTGAAAAGCAACAGCAGCATAGGCAAGGTGGTTATTAACACTAAGCTTGCGCAAGAATACATGAAAGCCTTTAAAAAACTTTCTGTAGATTTAAGAATTAATGAGCACGTGCGTTTAGAGCAAATCAGTAAGCAGCCTGATGTTATTCAAATAGAAGAAAACGAAAGTCTTTCATCTAATGAAGTCAGTTTGTTGAAAAAAACCTTTGATGCCGCTCTTAAAAAATTTGATGGTGAGCGAGTTCGTGAAGGCTTAGCGCTGAAAAAAGATCTTCAGAAAAACTTAAAAGATCTGCAAAAGC
Organism: bacterium; assembly: GCA_019752925.1. GTDB lineage: Bacteria > Bdellovibrionota > Bdellovibrionia > Bdellovibrionales > Bdellovibrionaceae > Pseudobdellovibrio. Next base: position 126,611 of record JAIELP010000009.1, on the reverse strand, counting down.
ATATTCATAAAGTTTCCAAGCTGCGTGATGAGGCAAATAAGTTACTTCAGGAAAGATTTGAGTCGAAAGTAAAGGCTCGTCTTCCTAAAGAAGTGGCAGGTCAGGCCATGGATCCTCAACGCATTTCACAAGAGATTGTAATCCAACTTGAAAAAGCCGATATCAATGAGGAAATAACTCGCCTAACGGAGCATATTAAGAACTTTGATAAGCTCGTAGAACTGCCTGTAGTTGAAGGTAAGAAGCTCGATTTTTACACTCAAGAGCTTTTACGTGAAGTAAATACAATTGGTTCGAAAAGTCAGGTGGCGGGGATAACCGAAGCAGTTGTTGAGGCTAAAACATTGATTGAACGTATCCGGGAGCAAGTGCAGAACATCGAATGAAGACGAGAATGATTATTGTGGCCGCTCCTAGCGGTGCAGGAAAAAGTAGTTTTGTTGAAAGGCTGGCAGCTGAAGACAGCCGTTTGCACGACGTTATTACTTACACCACAAGAGCCATGCGTAATCATGAAAGCCCTGGTAAGCCCTATTTTTTCATTTCTAAAGAAGAGTTCGAGAAGAAAATCAAAGAAGAGTTTTTTATTGAGTGGGCTCAGGTTCACACCAATATGTACGGGACCTCTTACGAACAGATTCAGCTGGCTTGGGCTAAAGATAAGGTTGTTATCATGGATATCGACATCCAGGGTGTAATGACCTTTAAAAGTAAGTATCCAGACGCTAAAACCGTATTTATTATGCCGCCCTCAATTGAAGAACTAAAGCGCCGCGTTATAAAGCGTGATGGAGCCCCGCCGCCGGACTTGGAAGTTCGCATGGCCAACGCTGAAAAGGAAATGACCAAAGCTCACGAGTTTGACGTACAAATTGTAAACGACGATTTCGAAAGATCTTATGCTGAATTCAAAAAAACAGTTGAGAAATGGATAGCTTAGGGCTATTTTATACAACTTAACTTAATCATTTTAACACTTAAAAGTTTTTAAAAAGAGGTTTCAGTGGCTCGCGTAACAGTTGAAGATTGCATGGATAAAGTACCAAACCGTTTTGCTCTTGTGTTGCTAGTTGCTAAACGCGCTAAGCAGCTTTTAAAAGGCAGCGACTGTACAGTGGCTACTAAGAATAATAAGTACATCGTAAATTCACTTCGTGAAGTGGCTATCGGTAACGTGGGTTTTGAATCAAAAATCGACCCAGCAACGGCACAAACTGAAATGTTAAAAGACCTTAATAAGTAATATCACTCAGATGGGGACTACTCTTTAGTCTGTATTTGTTTAATTTTGTAAAGCCCGCTGTTCGATGCGGGCTTTTTTGTTTTATAATTAACAATAATGCTTGAGACCACAACCGACGATAGACTGCCGCAAAAACATATTAAAAATGTGGCCGAGCTTTGCGAAAAAATTAAAGCCTACCATCCCTCAGCACCTATTCACATTATTGAAAAAGCTTATGCATTTTCGGAAAAAGCCCACGAAGGGCAAATGCGTCGTTCGGGTGAACCTTATATTTCGCATCCGTTAAATGTAGCGGGCATCATTGCCGATTTACAATTGGATATCGATACGATCGTAACCGGCCTATTGCACGACACAGTGGAAGACACAGATGTAACTCTTGAAGATGTTAAACGTGAATTCGGCGACACTGTAGCGGCTCTTGTAGATGGTGTTACTAAAATCGGTCAGATGAACTTCCGTAATAGTTTTGATAAGCAGGGCGAAAACATCCGTAAGATGATTATAGCCATGGGTAAAGACGTACGTGTTGTTTTAGTTAAGCTCTGCGACCGTTTACACAATATGCGTACGCTGAATCATATGCCTTATGAAAAACAAGAGCGTATTGCGCAAGAGACTCTTGAAATTTATTGTCCGCTGGCAGGACGCATTGGTATCAGTTCCTTAAAAATTGAATTAGAAGATTTATGCTTCCGCTATTCTCGACCTGATAAGTATTACGAATTGATCCAAGTTATCAAAAAAAATGAAAATGAAACACAGAGATACATTGAAGAAGTTAAACGCAGTGTAAATGAAGTTTTAGCCAAAACAGCAATTAAAAACGTAAAAATTTACGGACGCTCAAAACATTTATGGTCTATCTTCAGAAAAATGGCATCACGTAACTTAACTTATGATCAAATTTACGATGTTCTCGCCTTCCGTATTATCGTGAGCTCATTGCCTGAATGCTATGAAGTTTTGGGTTATATACATTCCATCTGGAAACCTATTCCCGGTCGTTTTAAAGACTTCATAGCCATGCCTAAATCCAACAACTACCAATCTCTACATACGACAGTGATCGGGCCGGGTGGAGACCGTATTGAAATTCAGATACGCACCGAAGAAATGCATTTGATCGCTGAAAAAGGTATCGCCGCTCACTGGAATTATAAAGAGCGCGGTAAGCTTAACTTCGATGAGCTTGAAAAAGCCAATTGGTTGCGTGAGCTTGTAGCGCTCAATCAATCGGGTGAAGGCGCCGATGAATTTTTAGATACTATTAAAACCGGTTTGGTTGAAAAAGATATTTATGTCTTTACTCCAAAGGGTGATGTTGTTGAGTTGCCTGATGAAGCCACTCCTGTCGATTTAGCTTATGCAATCCACACGAACTTAGGCGGTATGTGTACTGGTGCGCGTGTGAACGGACGCATGGTTCCGCTAAAACACAAGTTAGCTAATGGCGACCGTGTAGAGATTGTAACATCTAAAACCCAAACGCCTTCAAAAGACTGGCTTAAGTTTGTTGTTACCAATAAGGCCAAGTCTAAAATTCGTCAGTTTGTTAAAGAAGAACAGCGTCGTAATGCCATCGCTATGGGTAAAGATATTGTTGAAAAAGAATTCCGCAAATTTGGCATGGCGGCTGTTAAATACTTAAAGGGTCCGGAGTATGAACAATATATTAAAGACAGCGGTATTGTTGATTTAGATGAATTGTATGCGCGTGTGGGCTACGGAAAATTTGATGCTAATTTATTAGTTAAAAATTTAAGTCCTGAAGCTTTACAGCGCGAAGCTGAAAAAACTGATGATTCAACAGTGATGGAAAAAATCATCAAGTCCGCTAAAGCCAAGCAGAGAAAATCAAACTCTTTGGTGATGGTGGATGGTATGGATGATGTTTTGGTTCACTTTGCCAAATGCTGTGGTCCTATACCCGGAGATCCTATCACTGGCTTTATCAGTCGGGGTAAGGGAATTATTGTCCATAGATCAAGTTGCCAAAAAGTTTTTGAAAACGATCAGATACGTCGTGTAGATGTGTCGTGGGCATCTAAAACAGCTGCAGATGGCCAAGAAAGACAAGTTAAGCTGGAAGTTATATCTCAAGACGTTCAGGGTTTATTGAAATTAATGTCGGAGTCATTTGCTTCACAGGGGATTAATATTGATTCAGCTCAGATCCGTACGACCCGTGATAAAAAAGCTGTTTGCTTATTTGAAGTTTCAGTCAAAGATGTAAACCAGTTGTCTAATGCCATACTGGGTTTGCAAAAAATTAAAGGTGTGATTAACGTTCAGCGTGTAATGGGTTAAAAAGACCAACCATAGCCGATACGTACCATGATGCTGTTGGCTGATACCGTGTCAGAGCTTGGGAACATTTGATACTCTAAAGAAGCCGGAATAAAGTTTTTATTATTAATAAAGTAATCAAGGCCACCTGCTGCGGCTATAGTGTAGGTCATTTTAATATCATCGGTTCTAAGTGCAGTTGTGCTTTTGCCGATTGGATATTTGATTGCCATTCCGCCAGCAATCCAAATAAGCGCGCGCGACTTAGTAAGATCGATACGACCATAAAGCCCTGCAGAGGCGTATGTTATATTGGCTGTACAGTTAGTTGAAGTGAGTGCGTCGCATGAAGTAAATCTTGCTGTGCCTGAAGCGGAAAAAGGTTCGTACCCAGCTATGCCACGTAGTGTGAACCAGTCGACCACGGGTATATCAATGCCACCTGCAATACCAAAAGATGAGCCTTTGAGCGCAACATCTTCCTGATTAGGAATGGGCTGTGTGCCATCGGCTTGTTTAGTGTTCATCGTATTAGAAATTAACGTCAGCAGAACCGTGTATTTAACGCCATTAACTCTGTAAATACCTTTGGTAGATACTTTGGGTGGAGCGTTGTTATCGGAGCTGGATGGATCCGCACTGATAGCTGAGTCGATGAGCTGTACAGATTCAGCGCTTTGACTGCTCCCTTTGTTGATAATAGCGATAGCTTTGCCGTTTTTTGTTTGAGTGATGCTGGCTATGCCGATTTTTTTTCCAGCTCCATTTAAAAGATAAAGTTTTTGTTCGACTTGAGCATCTTCGCCTTCAAGATCTATTAAAATTTTATTGGCCTTTGTTTGGATAATTTTAGCCGCTGAAGCCTGTTGAGATATAAAAAAAGCCAGAAAAATTAAACTAATTAGTTTCATACAGGCAGTATATTCCCATCAGGTTATCGGATTCGAATACATGTTGATCATTGCCTATATTGTGCTCCCATAAAAAAACAGATTCATTGTTTGTTTCTGAGTTTTCAATTGAAACTAAGCGGGAAGATGTAGCTAGAGTTCGTACAGAGTTTTGAGAGCACGAAGAGGCCTGTAAACTTTGGGCTTTAAATGATGCGGAAAGGGATTCGAAATCTTTGCGGTCCGGTGATTTATAAATAGTGCAGGCGTTTAAAATCGATAAAGCGCACAACAAGATGATGATTTTTAAGTAGCCCATAATTTATTGTGAGTGTATTTATAAAAAAAATAAAGCCTTTTGTGGTAGCAAAAGGCTTTATTTACGAATAACAATTTTTGTAAAACTAGAACGGAATGTCTTCGTTTTGGTTGAATGAAGGTTCTGGTCCGAAATCAGCAAAGTTGAAATCGTTTCCACCTTGAGATTGTGCAGCGCCTGCAGAAGAACGTTCGCCAGTAGAGTTATCAGCGCCAACAGATCCAAGGAATTGAACTGTGTTAGCTACGATTTCAGTTGAATACATTTTAACGCCATTTTTTTCGTAAGAGTTTGTTTGTAAACGGCCTTCTACATAAACTTGACGGCCTTTAGCTAAATATTTACCGCAGATTTCTGCAAGTTTGCCCCATACAACAATACGGTGCCATTCAGTGCGCTCTTGTTTTTGACCATCTTTGCCTGTCCAAGCTTCACTTGTAGCCACGTTTAAACGTGTAACAGTGGTGCCCTGGCCTATAGCCTTCATTTCAGGATCCTGACCTAAACGGCCAATTATAATAACTTTGTTAACTCCAGACATATGCTCTCCCTCTTATGTTCTTTAATGTTTTCTAATTCAGCGGCCAATGAGTCAATTGGAATCTGAGCTGCATAAAGTGTGTGCAGCAAATGCGCCTACGTAATAGGCGAATAGGGCAAAGAGGAGATACTTTAAGGTTTGAAAACCGGATTATCTAAGCGGAGTAAACTGTGGAGGCATTCCCATTTCAGTCGCATAAACTTTGAATTTATAGTTACTCACGGTGCCCGTATCCACTTTGTAGCCGTCTAAGAAAGATAAAAACAATTTCGCCTTATCTTTGAAGCTCTGTTTAGCTTTGATATCTAATGAAATATTATAGGCGCCAATAACCGGAGTAACCTGGCCACCAATATTTTGGAAGGTGACGGAAAGGTCACCTTTTATATCGCCGTAAAGCTCATCAGTAGAGGTGCCCAGCTTTCCGTTTTCAATTAAGAATTTTCCGTTTGAAAGACGGCCTTTGAGTTCTACTTTACCCATTTTAATTTCCGGTAAAGCGATTTGCCCGAAATCATTTAAGGGAACAAATGTGGAAGCCATTTCAAATTTTAAAATGGTCATGTTGAGGTCAACTTCAGGCTGTTCAGTCATAGTTAAATCGGCTACAGCTTGAGAGGTTAGGCTGAGTTGACCTTTAATAGGTAAGCTGATGTTGGCCACTTCGCGGGCTTCTTTTAAACTTATATTAGTGGCTGAGATATCAATTTTTGATTTATCAACACCATTTGAACTTGTTGGGTGCATAGAAATTTCCAGATCGCCTTTTAAAAATCCTTTGGCGCTGACGGTACCGCCAGGCTTACGTGCAATCATAGCTGCAATAGAAGGTTTTAAAGACAACTCTTCAGATGTTAGAGAAGAAATCTGCGGGGTTTCAACATAGAGCTTTTCAAGAGACACTGAGGTTGTAAATGGGCTCATGTGCATTTTATCAAATTGTACGTAAACACGATTATTTGTTATTTTAGATATTTCTGACGAAATGAGATCATTCAAATCGCTTAGCGGAAAAAGCAAAATTAAAAAGGCTAAACTCATTACCAGAGTCATTACAATTTTCCATTTATGCTGAAACAGAAATCTGAAAAAAATGACTATAGCGTTCATCATTTGTCAGAACCTCGGTTTCCTTTTTTAGGTTCTTCTACAGGAGCTTCAGCCTGTGGTTCTGGAACTTTCAAAGAATAAAGCTTGTAGCTCACATCAAAATAACGAGTGTCTTGGGAGTTAGCAGTGATTTGCATATCTTTCATTTTAACGCTTTCAGAAATGCCTACAAGTGAAGAACCAATATCAACGATTTGTTTTAAGTTCAGTTTAGCCAGTTTTACCTGTAGCGCATGGGTGATCAGGTTTTGTGGTATCAGTTTCCCCTCGGCCGTAATTTCAATAGTGCCGAGATTTTGCTCCGGTAATAGTTCTGCGCGAGCAATTATAGATTCAACATTACTTCTCAGTGATTCGTAATCGGGGGGTCTTACAACAGACGGCGTGGCTGAAGACTCGCGGTAGGTTTTAAAAAGATCGCGTATTAAACTGCGCTTTTCTTCAAACGCACCCAAAGTGGTCTGCGAGTCTGAAAGATTTGAAAGAGGAATGAATAATAATAAAAACAAAATCAGTAAAACGCCACCGACCATCACCATTTTTTGGCCTACTGGGCTTAGGTTTTCATATTTATCTTGTGCTTGTGCGTAAGAGGGAGATTCCTGAATTTGCTGGCCAAGTTTAGCGCCGAGATTTTTAAATTGTTCGTTTATATTTTCTAATTGACTCATTTTACTAAACCTCTGTCTGCGCGGAATGAAAGGTTAAAAGCAACTCTATTTGGAACGAGGCTTAAATTGGAAGGCTGAGTATTAACCTGTCCATCGGTAGAAAGATTTTTTAAGTTCTGCGATAAGCTTGCAACATCTTTCGGAGAGCTGGCGTATCCAACGATTTGTACGATATCGTCTTTGACTGTGAAATTCATGATATCGATTTTAGCCTGATCTTTTGACGGAGCCGATTCGCTTACCTTTTTTAAAAGGTCTAGGGCTGAATTCATTTGTGCAACCTGGGCCACGAGCTTGAGTTCGTTGGCCTTTTTCTTATTTTCTTTAATATATTTTTTAACACCGTTTTCGTTGGCTTGTTTTTTAGGTAAGCGAGCAACGCTTTTAGCTTGCGCGATAATAGCTTCGTCGCCTTTTTCGTTAAGAGTTGTTGCGAAAGTGCCACGGAATGAAGTCCAGACAAATAAAACTAACATCGCTGCTATGCCAACTTGTGCAACTGTTCCCCATTGTTTCCAGAATACTTTAAAAGCATCGTTTTGTTTTGCGAATTCGCCTTTGAGTAAGTTGGTCGCGGGGTTACGCGGTTTTTTGAAAGCTTCTAAAGCAATGGCTACAGCTGTTGTGAATTTGGATTCAACTTCATGGGCCTGTTGTGGCGACGACATGGCGGCTAAAGAGCCTGCATAGCTTTGCAAAAGATGAATAGGATTGCAGGGCACTTCGAGATGTTGTGTTAAGAATCCGCCTAAATTAGTAATCAGGCTGGCCCCGCCCGTAAAGTGAATAGCGGTGATGTCGGCATTGTGTTCACTTTCAAGCTCTAACAAAGTCATCTGAATATCGCGGACTAATTCTTTTAAATTTTTTGTCAGTAAATTTGAAAACTGCGCCTGTTCAAAACTTGCATTTTCTTTATTTAATAGAATATGCGAATGAGTTTGGAGTAAACGCACCGCTTCGATATAGGAAATTTCCTGTTTTTTGATAATTTCAGTAATCAGTTGGTTTGCGCCCCAGAATAAACTACGGGTAAAAATCAAGCGGTTGTTATCGTAAGCTGTAAATAGAGTTTTCTTATGGCCTATGTTTAAAACAATTTGAATATGCTTTTTGGGTTTATCAGTTTCAGTTAATGAAATAGCTTGAGTAATAGCCGGCGCCGGCTGCTCCCAGTCTTCAACTAGGTTTGAAAAAGCTAATCCATCTACTGTGATAGCGTAAATTTCAACGCCAAAATTTGAAGCCATGTCGATAATTTTTTCAACATGGTTTTTAGGTATTGCGGTAGCTAAAATATCAGAGCTTGTACCTTGGGTCTGAACGACTTTGGCGTCGAACACGCAAGCATCGGTATCAAAAGGAATATCTTCTTCCATTTCAAAAGAAAGACTTTTTTGTATTTTAATGCGATCCGAGAATGGAAAGGTTTTGTAGCGAGTGGTTACTTGATCTTGCTTAACGGCCAAAATCCAGCGTGCTTGAGAGTAGTCACCGCTAGCCAAAAATGAACGTACAAACTCGATAACTTCTAATTCTTTATCTTCAACAGAAACATTCTGGCTTAATTGTTTTTCCTGAATTTGATTAATTGAAATATTTTTTTTGCTTTGGACGAGCTCAACTAATTTGACGGAATATTCGCCGATATCAAGACCTATCGATCGCATTGCTGTCCCTTCCTTGGTGTAAAAATCAAATAGCTTTTGAGACCTTGTTTATGAGGCCTCTAGTTCTCGGTCCAGTATACGACACGTGGAGGACCTTTGGGAAGAGGATCCGATGTTCCAGACGTAGATCCAGCCCCTTGTTGGCCACTCGGGTTTTGTGGGTTTGCTGGGTTTTGTGGATTTTGGCCTTGAGGGTTTTGTGCTTGCTTGTCTTTATCGACATAAGTTTTTATTTGCGTGGCCGATTTATCCAGGTCTACAACAACAGCTGTGATGTTTTTTTGAAGTGCAAATTTTCCGGCGCCATAAAGACCTGTCGCTTTAATTTTAAAGTTGAAGACTTTGTCGCAACTCATTGGAATCTTATCGAAATCAGCAGTTAAGCGGGCCCCGCGACTTTCTACAAAAGATTTAAAATCTTCTAGGCAGCCATTTTTACTAGGATCGTCCGGTGACTTATCTTTGAACGGACCACCTTGATCAGGATTGTCGCGACGTGCGATGGCTTCATTAATAGATTCTTCGGTTAAGCCGGCATCGAGCGAAAGTAAAACTTCTTTGGTGGCAATATTTGGATTAATTGCTTTCATACCATAAATGGTAACTCTTGAAGCCAGCAGATCAAAAAAAGCATCCGTCATTCCAGGAATCAAACGCAACTCTTCTAAGGTGCGAAAACCGCGGTTTGGCGGGTAGCTAAAACCTAATTGCGAAAACTCCGAACGTTTGTCGCCGCTTCCGGATGCGCTTGTGTTGGTATCGCTCATCCAATCTGTCATTTTGTTAACGAGTTCGTCAAATCGGTAATTTTGATATTCGTTGCGGAATTCGTCGTTTGAGGCCAGTTGTTGTTCAAAAATAGTAAGTACTTGTTTTCGAGTTATTTCGCGTAATGTTTTTGAAGGTGAAGCTAAATCATTAATGTCGATTTTAGACCCTTCATCGTCAATGGTGTGAGTGTATGTGGCGTCCATTAAAGATTCGGAAGTCACTTGTTTGATGGTATCCGTATCAACGGCGTTTAAGTCGGCAGGTATCGGCAACGGCCAGGCAAACGGGAATTTCCAGATCAGATCCAACTGACTTTTAAAAGATTCAGGTAACGGGAATTTGTTAGCTTGCTGAAACATTTTAATCCTTAAAAGAGCAATCTGCATACTGTTACGAGCCGCATAGTAAGCTTTAAGGCGGTTCATTTCTTGGGAGTTGACAATATATTCAACCGCAGAATCTTGGGTGAGTTCTGAGGCGATGTAAACCATAAACATCAAAGAAGTAATAGCTAAAATTAAAGCGATACCCCGGTTTTTATTAGAGCGTTTAAGCGGATTATATTTAAGGCGGGAAGTAAATCCCGGCGGAATGAGATTTTTAATAAAATTATTTACCACCGGTACCGCCTTGGCCTTGAGTGGCTCCACTTGAACTGCCTGAGTTTGAAGAAGATGAGCCGGATTTATCAGGATTGTTCGGAAAGTGCACCGGAATTACAAATTGCATTGAGTAGGTTCTTTGTTTTTTTTCTATTTCACGTTCAATGCTGAGTGAAACTTCAACCGCATCCGGAAACAAACCTTTAGTGCCAGCGTCTGAGCTGTTAACGGTAGAATTCCACTGGCTGACCCAATCCTGTTTTGTTTCGCCGATGTAGCGCAGTTTGAATTCCGTAACATTTTCCAGCATAACTATTTCATTACCACCGGTTTTAATATCATCATCTAGTAAACCTTGAGTGCGTCGGTACAGACATTGGCTGGCCTGTTTAGTTGTTAAGTTGTTACAGCTTTTTAATGTGTAACCCACTTCAACAAAATCAGCTTGCTGAATATTCGAAACTGTTCGTCCGCCATTCAGGGTAATGAAGTTCATTTCAGTATCGGTTCCGACGAAATCCGTTACAGGATCCTGTCGTTTAGTTTGACGCTGAGGTGATGCTGCTTGTGGAGGGTTGGGAGCTCCTGGTTTTAGGGTGCCAGCGCTTTTTTTATTTACAATATCTTGAATTTCTTTTTCGAAATCGCGGTGATGAAAAGCTAAGTTGATATCGCTCTTGATCATTCTCATCGAGTCACGTAGGGCGGATACATCATCTACTTCGGCTTGAATTTTAGTGCGGGCTTTTAAGGCACGACTGATCGCTTGAGTTGATAAAACTGTCAGGGTTGAAAGAATGGTAATAGCTAAAATAACTTCAAGTAAAGTAAAACCGCGGTTTGATTTTTTAAGATGTTTAAAGCTCACTATGTACCTCCTGCGCCGGGAACCGGCAGAGGTCTGTCGTAGTCGATCATATAAATCGTTACATCGGCAGTAATAGGTTTTTTTCCTTCAGTGTATATGACTGTGACTTTAACTTCTTTAATTGATTTTGAAATGTGTTCGGTAAATAACTTCATGATTTGAATCAGTGAAGCATCAGCTCCGCCCTCTTGCGCTGTTAACATAGCCGACATATCGGGAATTTCTAATTTACGCGAAGACATGGTCCAAGAGTACTGCGGAAGTTCACTGCCGAAGTTGTCTTCTTTTTCTAGGGGAATGGATTCTAGGGATTTGCCTTTGTACTCGCGTTCGATTTCGGTAACTTTTCTTTCAAGAAGAGCGGCGATTTGAACCTGAATCTGGGTTTTTCTTAAGCGGCTGTAAGTCCCTGACCAGGAATTGGTTAAAATAAACAATCCTGCGGCCATAACCATTAGGGCTAAAACCACTTCAATTAAAGTAAAACCTTTTTTTGATGATAGAAACTTCACACTTAAATGATAGCCCTAATTTGTACTATCTGGCGAGATCTTTTAAAAGTTTTGCTTCGGGAATTACGTCAGATTTTCCAGTCAAGGGGTTGTAAACCAGAGTCCATATATTGCCTTTGGGATCTTCGATCTGAATGGCCGCAGTTTCGATTAAGCCCTGAGAAAAAAAGTGAATAAAAGCTAAGCCGTCAGTAATGGTTAGATCCAAACTGCCGCTTTCGATCTGTTTGAACTTAAAGCCAGAGGGGAGTGTCTGTTTCTTTTTAAAAATAGAAGTGTCGATCTGAAAATCCGGAGGTGGTTTGGATTCATCCTTATTTTCTTTTTTTGCGTCTTCCAGCTCTTTTTGCACTTTATCGCGGTCTATAACAACGGCGCGTGTTGATTTTTCAACCCACCAAGACTGCTGTTTTTCGGTTAAATCAAATGCTAAGCGATAAGTAGAACCACTGATTTTAGCACGGCTTTTTAAATCTTTGCCGGCAATAATAAATTCGCGGAAAACTTTGCGTGTATCAGATTTTTTATCAAATAAACGGGGGCCGGCAACAGCAATGATGCCGGCAATAATAGAAAGTACTACCGTGAGTTCTAAGAGAGAAAAGCCTTTGTGGTCTTTTGGTAAGGCTTTCAAGATTTAACTATTCTTCAGATGCAGAAGAGCTTTGAGAGTAGATATCCTTATCGGGACCTTCGCCGCCTTCTTTTTTGTTTTTACCGAGACTTTTTAAGTTGTAACCATTAGTGGAAGCTTCAAAAACGAAATCAGTTTGCCATTCGTCTTTCATTAAGTTTTTTGCATTTTTGTTACTTGTCCAGTTTTTACAGTCGGCTGTGTCGCTCACCATGAACTCAAGAGAAGTGGGTAATTTGCCGCAATCGGCCTGATATTCGTTAATTTTATTTTCGATTTCGCCCATTTTAATTTTTGTATTTCTAACATTGGCGTTATCGCGGCCTTCTTGAATTCTTGGTAAAATTAAAGCCATGATGCCGCCGATAATAACTAAAACGATCATGATTTCGGCTAATGAGAAACCTTTATTGTTAAGGTGCGATTTGTGATTTTTGAATAATTTCATAACAAGTATCTCCTCGGATATGTGTATTGAATTTAACCTAATTTTGATGTGAGTTCAAACATTGGAACAATAATCGAGATGACGATAATGAAAACCACGACCCCAATCAGGAGCGTCATAATCGGGTTCAGTAAGCTGGTGATAGAATCAATTTTTGATTTAACCTGGAAATCATAGGCATCTGCGACCAGAGTCAGCATATTTTCGAGATCGCCGGTTTTTTCCCCGATATTAACCATGTGCACAACAAGTGGCGGGAAGTGGCCCGACTTTTTGAGAGGTCCAGCTATGGACTCACCTTCAGAGATGTTACTTTTTGCTTCGTCAATAGCCAGCGCAATAACATGGTTGTTTACAACGTTACGAACAATATCCATAGCGTTCAACATAGGAACGCCACCGGCTAATAAGGTAGCTAAAGTTCTTGTGAAACGCGAAATGGCCACCATCTTTGTAATTTCGCCGAATAGAGGAAGCTTTAATGAAAGAGCATCCCATGATTTTTTTCCTTCACTGGAATTTTTCCAGTTTAAGAAAAGTAAAATACTAATCACGATGAATCCGGCAAAGAAATACCAATTGGCTACGAACACCTGACTGATCGATGCTATCACTTGCGTATACCAAGGTAGGCTGATATCGGGAAAAGATTCAAAGATAGTTAAAATTTTAGGAAGAACACTGGTGAATAAACCGAAAATTACCAGTGTAATTACAACTAACATGATGATTGGGTAGGTCATAGCGGCGCTTAAGCGCTGTCTTAAATCGGCTTGAGCTTCAGTGAATTCAGCTAAACGGAGTAAAATCACGTCAAGAGTGCCAGTCATTTCACCGGCTTCTGCCATAGACACATAGATTTTATCAAAAATTTCCGGATATTTAGAAAGAGCTTTATGTAAAGACTGACCTTCGTTGATCATGTTTTTACAATCGGCAACAGCTTCAGATAAAGTAGGGTTTTCAACCTGTTCAGAAACGGCAGCCATGGCATCAACCAAAGGGATATTGGCTTTAATTAAAGTTGCCAACTGGCGTGTCATTAAAGACAAATCTTTTACAGGAACGCCGCCAGAACGGATTTTTATCGAAGATTTTTTTGCAGAAGCTGTTTTCTTTTTATCTTCAATTGAAGAAACAAAGATGCCGTCTTTTTTGAGTTTAAGGCGGGCGGCACGCAGATTTTCAGAATCTACGATACCTTTTGTATTTTTTCCGTCTTTAGTTATACCTTTGTACTCGAAAATAGGCATAAGAGATTATATATCCATTTGAGTATTGGAAACAAGCTCTTCGATAGTTGTAATTCCGGCTAAAACTTTTTGTACGCCGTGGTCACGGAATGTTTTCATGCCATTGGCCACAGCTTGTTTTTTAATTGTACTGCCATCTTTGCGCTGCATGATTAAAGAACGAATATCGTCAGTTACCGGTAAAATTTCAGCAATAACGGTACGGCCTATGTAGCCTTTTTGTCCACACTGGTCGCAACCTTTAGGTTTACAGATGTTGGCGCTGTTGGCTTGTTCGCGAGTTACGCCAAGTGTTTGTAAATCGAAATCACTAACTGCATGCGGAACTTTACAGTGAGGGCAGAGTACGCGCACTAAACGCTGAGCTAAAATTCCTAAAATAGAAGTGGCAATTAAGAAGGGTTCGCAACCGATATCCATCATACGCGGGAATGCGCCTGCGGCATCGTTGGCGTGGATAGTCGATAACACTAAGTGACCCGTTAACGACGAGTTGATCGCTAACTCTGCAGTTTCTAAGTCACGAATCTCACCCACCATAATAATGTCCGGATCTTGACGAAGGAAAGATCTTAAACCTGCAGCAAACGTTAAACCGATTTTAGCATTTACCTGAACCTGTCCAACTCCGTGAATACGTTGCTCCACCGGATCTTCAACAGTTAAAATATTAATATCAGGTTTATTTAATTTTCCTAGAGCGCCATACAGGGTAGTGGATTTACCAGAACCTGTAGGGCCTGTAACAATTAAAATTCCGTAAGAGCGGTAAATCAAATCATCTAAAACTCTTAAAGTTTCTTCAGAGAAACCACTTTGTGCTAATTCACGCACCTGAGATGATTTATCCTGTAAACGCATAACCAAACGTTCACCGAATGTAGTAGGTACTGAAGATAAACGTATATCGATATCTTTACCGCCCACTTTAAGAGGAATACGACCATCCTGTGGTAAACGTTTTTCGGCGATATTTAAGTTGGCCATAACTTTAATACGGGACGTGATGGCGTTTTGTAATTTTTTTGGTGGTTTAAAAATATCAAATAAAATACCGTCGATGCGGTAACGAACCACCATATCTTTTTCGTAAGGTTCAATATGAATATCGGAAGCTTTTTCTTTAACGGCGCGGAATAAAAGTGAATTAACTAATTTAATAACCGGCGCGTCGTCTTCGCCGGCTTCAAGTAAGTCGATAATAGGATCTTCAAGATCCATTTCGTCTTCTTCGATTTCATCCATGCCACTCATATTAGAAGTATTTTTTTCGTACACGCGATTGATGGCATCTTGTACGCGTTGAGAAGTGGTCACTAAAGGTTTAATTTTTTTTCCGAAGATAACACGTAAATCATCCAGCGACTTTGTGTTTACCGGATTAGAAGTTAAAGCAATCACACAGTCAGATTCTTCACGGAAGGGCAGGATGCCTTGAGTTTTCGCATAATTGATCGGTAAATTGCGCACTAAATCGGTTGAAATATCATTTACGGGAATATCTTTGATGAATTCCAGTCCTAATTCTCGGCACAGATCAGAAACCAGATCATCGGCAGTTGTGTATTCGCGGCGACCAAGAGTATCACCAACTGAGCCGGGTTGTGAAACAGAAGCATTTTTCAGAACAGATTTGATCTGCTCTGAAGTGAGTGATGTTGCTTTTGTTAAAACGACCGATACATCGAGTTGTGCCATGAATGTCTATTACCTATTCTGTTCCTGTCGGGTTAGCGCCTTCGCCATCAGTAGGGGCTGAGGCTTCTTGTTTTAAAACTTTATCCATTGTGGCGCCATGTGGATCTATTCCACCCTGTTGCTTGATGAAGTTTATACGTTCCTGTGCTTTGAAATTTAAAAGTTGTTGTTGATCGCTAGGGGAGCGCATAATTTTAGGTGACAAAAACACAACCATATTAAGTTTGCTTTTTGTGACACTTTTGCCTTTAAATAGCCAGCCAATGAGTGGAAGATCCCCAAGTAATGGAACTTTTCTAACGGTCTCGGATTGTTCATCCCTGATAAGACCACCAATAACAGCGGTGTCACCGTTGTTAACATTAACCATAGTTTTTATAGAACGTGTTGCCAGTGATTGTGCTTGGTCTTCGAATTTAGCTGGAATTTTTGCTTGCGAAAGTTGTTTTGCAGTTTGTTTAAACTCCATACGAATATTCTCAGAGCTTGGGCTAATGAAGGGTTTGATAGTCATTTTTATTGTCGCATCTTCAAATGTAGGCACTAAAGAAGTTGGAGCACCATTAGCTCCGCCTTCAACTTTTGAACCGGTTACGACTCGATCACCAACTTCAATTTCAGACTCCTGAGAGTCTGTAGCTGTAATTTGAGGAGTGGATAATATGTTAGCTCGTCCCAATGTTTTAACGAATTTTAAAAATCCTACCAGGTTTGGAACTTTAACTGTTTTTTGTGATATGGGATCATTTACATCAACACTACCTTGCCCGAAGGCTAATATAGCGCTACCAAATCCACCAAGTGGATTAAGCACGGCCTCGGCGTCTTGTTTTGAAGATGTGAAACCTGATTTTCCACCGTCTTTGTTGAAAGCCACAACGCCTCCACCCACATCAAGTCCATCGTTAAGAGCCATTTCCATTACGATAGCTTGAACATAAACTTGATCGCGCGGAATATCTAACTTGCCGATGATAGTCATAACTTGGTCGTAATCCTGCTTGCTGGCAGAAATAACTAAGGCATTCGTATTTTTATCAGCCTTAATTGTAACATCTCCGCCAAAGATACCTTCACGAACAGCAGCCTGACCTTGGGGAGCTAAACCAATACCTGCAGTGGGTGTGGAAGATTGCGTTTTAGGACCTGCATCTTTAGTAACTTCCTGAAGTGTGGCTGCGATTTTTTCAGCTTCGCCATGTTTAACGTAATAAACATAAACGCCGCCAGAGTCTTCAGCTTTAACTTTAAAGTCTAATTGTGCGATTAATTTTTTAACGCGTGCAATACCTACTTTATTACCTACGACAACAAGAGACTGAGTTCTTTCTTCAGGAAACACCAAGAAGTAACTAGCTCCGGTTTTTCCACCAGAAGCCGTAGTGGTTGTAGTTGCGCCAAAACGCGGAACTCCTGATGCAAAACCACCAGTTGTAGCACTTGAAGATTTTTGGCCCTTGTTAACGATTTTATCAATTAACTCAGCGATGTCTTTTGCTTTCGCATACTTAATACCAATGACTTCAAGCTGATCTTCAAAGCCCGGTACATCTAATTGGTTAATGATTTTCATTACGCGGTCGATGTTGGCGCCGAAGTCAGAAATAATAAGAGAGTTAGTTTGACCGAATGCCGACATTTCACCATAGCTTGAAGTTAAAAGACGTAAATCTTTTTGAACCGTATCAGCTGTGATGTGTTTTAAGTGGATGATTTTAGTGATCATCTGATCTGAATTCGGGTAGTAAGCACCAGAATAAGTATCGATATTATCACGCTGGGCCGAACGGGCGTTCCTGATTTTTAAGAAGCCACCGCTGGGAACTACAGTAAAACCATTAATAGCTAAAGCTGAAAGAAAGGCCTTGTAAGCTTCTGCAACAGTAATTTTACTAGGAGCCAAGATCGTGATTTTACCGCGTACAGTTGAATCAATAATAAAGTTTTTTCCGGTTAACTCACTAATAGCCTTAACCACATCCAAAATTTCAACATTTGGGAAATCGAAGGATTCGATGGTTTCCGGAAAATTCTCAGAAGTAATATCTTCAGGATTTGCTCTGGCAAACTTATTTTTTTGATTATTATTTAAAACGCCGCCCTTTGAGTTCTTTGAAGGGCTGATAATAGTTTGACCTGAAGTTGCAGCAGAGCCCGGCGGAGTACCGAAATCAATCGGAGTGGGCGCGCCTAAATCTTCCGGTGGAGGTGGAAGCTCGTCAAATTGCGCATTTGAAGGCAGAGCAAACAGCAACGAAGTTGCCAGCACTGTTGAAAAAATTCTTTTTTGAAAGGTCATTCCTAAACCTCTTTCTTAAAACTACTTAACATCGTAAGTAAAAGTTTCTGTTTTTCCACCGCGTTCGATATTCATTTTAACCTGTGTGCCATTTTTTAGAGTGTTGTACATCTCCATGGCTTTTTGAACGCTATCTACCGGCTCGCCATTAACTCCTTTAATGACGTCCATTCTTTGTAAACCGAGCTGTTCATAAATACTTCCAGGCTGCATATCTAAAATTCTAAAACCGTTAATTTCACCAGTGTTGGGGTCGCGGTTAGGCACAGCACGAGCCTGCATCAAAACGCTGGATAAATCATTTGTGTATTTAAGTAAATTGGCGCGGCTGATAGTGAACTGGTTGGAACCCGTACTCAGAACTTCATTTCCGGCCGGCTTGGCAGGTTCGTTTTTTGAAGCGCCAAAGGCAACTTTATTGCCGGTTTTATTCATTTCCAAATACTCAAGTACGCCCGTGTTTAAGTTACGGATGTAAACGATATTTCTTTCAATTCGTTCAACCTTAGCCATACCTTCAATTTCGGCTCCGGCAGAAAATGATCCACTCATGTTTTTGCTTTTAATTTCAACCGCAACAATTGATTTGGTAGGGTCGGAATGAACAAGGGTTCCGATCACCACAATTGGCAATTGAGAAGGTGTGGGTTCGTTGTCTTTTTTTTCATCCTGTTTTTTAGCGGTAATTGCCTCGGGCATCACTCCTGTTGATGAAAACAAATTACGATTAGTAATTGTAGAAAACTGGCTTCTATCAACATAGGCGGGAGGTTTTATAGATACAACTTTTTTTGGAGGTGCTTGATTGGGAATCATTAAATCACGGAAGTAAATAATGGTTAAATCGGCAATTGTAAACGCCACAAAAGCTAGTAAAGCGTAGAGTGCTAATTTTGAAATTTTTGAGTTACTGCCTGGTGCTGATTTTCCTAATTTCATCTTCGTGTAAAGAATATCAAATAGCCCTAGGTCAAGTGTAGTAACATCCTATATTAGTAGAAAATCTAGACCCCCTCTGGACCTATGGCTAAATTTGAAATGTTTGAGGTGTTAAGGCTAGGAAAACTGTCCGTAAGGCTGCTAACCTATGGTCTAGATGAGTAATAAGTTGACCATGACGGTCATATACTTCACGGACGGAGCACTCATAGACGATTTGCATGTACGCAAATCGCTGCTACGTATTCCTGAAATCATTCAATGTTTAAGAGAAAATCAAGCTGAGTTTTTAAATTGTGATCTCTATATTGCAATGATGGATCAAAATCTTTTTAATCAACTCAATTACCATCAAAAAAGTCGTTTAAAATCATTACTTCAAAACGCTCTTTATGAGCGTTGGCAAAAGCAAGGAATTGAGCCGGATTTAATAATTAAACGAAAAGATTACTCAAATTTTTCGCAGATCGCGGCTACCTTCGCAAAACTCGCAACCATAGAGCACTTAAAAGTTATAACTATGGGGCCGGGTTTTGATGAGTTAGAGGCCTTTTTACGTTTAAACCTTAAAATGCAAAGCAGTCCATTATTTGATGTTATTTCTCAGGATCCTAAGCTCGATTGGTTTTGGGATGATGTAAAAAGTGGAATCCAGCTGCATTCTTAATGTATTTTTTAGCAGTTTTTTAGCCCAAATAAGCCTTTTTAATGCCACAAATAACCAAAATTTATAAAAAAGTGGAAAAATGGCCTATTTTATGGTTTCCTCCCCCTCGAACTAAACAAGTTAAAATATAGCCAATTGGGGGATATATGAAAAAAATGTTATTTGCGTTCGTTATGGTTTCTTCGGTTTTTGCACAAGCAGCTTTATTAACTTTCGAAGCTGGTTCGCAAACTTTAAATGGTATCAACTTAGCTAAAACAGCCGCTATCAACGACACAAACGGTGCGCCTACAGATGCTAAATTAGATTTATTAGGTGCAGGTCTTAGAACTAAAACAGTATTAGTGGTTGAAGCTAAAGTTTATGTAGCTCAATTATTTTCTGACAATAAAGCTGGGTTTTCTCGTGATGCAAATGCATTAACTAGCCTAGTTCAAAACTCTACTCGCGTAGCTTTAAAATTAGATATGTTAAGAACTGTTTCTGCAGCTTCTTTAGTAACTTCTTTCAAAGAAGCTTTAGCGGCTAACAACGTAGCTTTAGACGCTGAATTAACAAATGTTTTAGATTTAATGCAAAAGTCTGCTGATGCTACTTCTGGTAAATCAATCAGCATGTTAATGGTTAAAGACACTAAAAACGCTAACAAAACTAATCTTTACTATGAAGATACAAAAGGTGCTTTAAAATCTGTTACAGCTTCTCCTGAGTTGATGGGTAAAATCTTATCTATCTGGTTAGGAAAACCAGCTGATGACGGTTTAGCTGCTTTAAAAACCCAATTATTAAAAGCGGTTTACTAATATAAAATATGTTCTGTAAAAGCAGCTTAACAGCTGCTTTTTTTTGTCCAAAAATTTTTATAACGCAATTCGATATATAAACGGAGACTGAAATGAAATTAATAATCACACTTACAATAGTATTAATCGCTCTTACTTCATGTGATAAGCTGAAAAAAATGGAAGAGGGTATGGATGCCACACGCGCCGGCATTAAAAATACAACTGAAGGTTTACGTAAACAAAAGTTAGCAGAGGCTTCTAAGCTCATGTTAGATGAAAATAATCGTAAAACTCTAAGTCCAATTCCAAGTAATATGATGTCTGCAGCACGCGCCATGGGTGAAGCTTTACTTGCAGATGAAATGTTACTTTGGACTAAAAATTATTTAATTAAAGTTAATGAAGAAGTTTTCACAGATACATACCCGTGGATCGATGAAGGCACTGAAGAAGGTATGATTTTAAAAGTTAAGTTTACTTTAAATAAAATGGCTGATTTGCAGATGATGATGTTGGTTTCAGGATTTTTAGCTGAAAGCACGTTAGAGCAAATTGTTAATGAGCAGGCCGAGCAAGGTGCTTATCGTGATGTGGCGTTTGCAATTTTAAAAATGCGCGCTGACTTCTACAGTGATGTAATGTTAGAAGCGGGTTTGATTGGTGGCGATAAACAACTAAGTTCTTTAGGTCAAATTGATAAAGCTATCGAGTACGGAGAAAAATTAGATTATATCTCTAAGTTGGATTTTGCTGATCAAATTAAAATGAACATTACGGGTTTTGATGAAAAGAAAAACGAATCTCTTTCAAGACCACTGGATCCAAAATTAGCAGCACTTAAATGGACTAAAATCCTCACTAAGGCTCAAGCTGATTTTAAAGCTCAAAGTTTTTCAAAAGATCCAGCTAAGAATGAAGCTGCAGTTCGTGAGTATGCACAGAAGTACAAAGAAGCTTTAGAAAAAATTCAAGCTAAGCTGCGTGCATACCCGGCGTTGCCGGCTCCTCCAGCTCCTGCGCCAACTTCACAACAATAATTTCATTTCTATCATTACAAAGCAAAAAAACCGGCTTGAGAGAGCCGGTTTTTTTATTTTTAGAAGTCTGTTATTTTTTGATCTAGCGACGTCCGCCAAAGGGCATAACATTCTGCATGAACTGATCGGCACCCTTAAGCGGTGGTTCATTGCTATCTTCAGCAAATTTGCCGGTATCTGTAAATGAGCGCACCCCATTTTTATCAGTACACACATAAGGATTTTTCCAGTTGCTGTTAACGGCCTTACAGGCTTCCAGATTTTTCTGACGGGCATATTCAATACGTTTACGAATGAGCTCTTCATCGCTAGGACCTTTGTTTTGGCTGCTTGAGTCTGCTGCTTGGTAAGAACGTAATTCGGTATCCATTTTAAGTCTAAGTACTCGGTCGCTAAATTGGTGATTATTTCGTGCCTGCTGAGCCAGGTTTTGCCAGAAATTACTTTGAGTTCCTGTAAAATTAGGATTGTTAATCATCGGGAAGATACTGGTTTTTCCAAAAGCATCGGTGCACGCAATTCCAACGATAGCTTCAATACCTTTGTTTGGATTGATGGTCGCAATTAAAAAAGACTGTCGTGGGCTTTTAATGCGGCAGAGTTGATTAAATGATTTTTGAACTTCACTTTGTTCTTCGGGATTAAAGTAATTCAGGAAAGAGTTATGAGTGATACTCATGAACTGACGATTTTTTAAAAAATAAATGACCAGTTGGTTTGAAATACCTGAAAGTTCTGTATTCAGGTATGTGGTGATTTCGTTAAAGGCTGAGTAAACAACCTGTTCTTTCGGAGACATACAGTCCTGGCATATAGTTTCCGGAATTACGCACTGGTCTTTTGCTTCACATAAGCTTATGCAAAAAGTATCATCTTTTTCGCAAGTAATAGTCAGATTTTTAATAATATCACCTTGGGCATTAAAATCAGTCAGGCTTTCAATATTAAAAGCCTGTGCCAAATTGCAAAGCAGCAACATCAGTATGGGAATTATAAGTTTCATTGTAAACCAGCCTCGTTACGGTATTTTTCAATATTTCGTTTGCTTATATACATGTAAAAACCTTGTCCTTTTTCGCGACATTGCATGCGGATATCCTTAGTTTTCGAAATGCCCTTAATCTGAAGAGTTGCGACTTGGTCGTTGTAGCTTCCATAGTCGCCGTTGTTTGGTTCATAAATACTGATGTTTTCTACCTCAAGACCGGTTTTAACTTCAAATTCTTTAACTGCGAGAGCTTCACAGATATTTTTCTGACATTTTAAACCTCGGGCCAAAAGGCTCACACAGTTTTCAGGAATGCTTCCATTGTTTTTATCAAATGCTTCAATGAGATAGCGTTGATTAATGTTAAATTCGCGCGGATTAATCGTGTCATCATTCTTAACAGCATGGTAGCGCATTAAGCTTTGGGCAATACGTAGAATAAAGCGCAAAGGAGCGTAAACGTTGACGGCATCAAGTGCCGAAACTTTTTCGAAGTTAAGACTGCATTGTCCACAAGTCTGGAAGCTACCGTTTGAAGATTTTTTGAACTCGTCTACAGTTCTGTTGGGCGAGTCGATAGTTTGTGAGCTTGTTCCCTTGCAGGCGTCAACACTCAGACCTTTATACATAAACTGGCCCGCATTATTATTCAGATTCTGGCCTGTTTGTGAAATCGAAATAGAGCAAGGAACGTTTAAGAATGAGCCTAGATTCAACGAAAGAGTCTTATCAATCTGACCTCTATCGAAGCCCATTTCAAATTTGATATGACCATCTTCAACGAGTTTTTTCATTGAAACCAGTTCTTTTGGTCGGAAATTTAAATCAAGGTAAATTGGAAGACTTGTCCATCCGAATAATACTGATGAGGCCACGTCCGCAATTAATTTTTTGCGGTTTAACTTTTGTGGTTCCCAAGGGTCATATAAATTACAGGCTACTTTTTCAGAACGCTCATTAAATAAAGGAGCTGATGTTAATTCTGTTCTTAAAAATATTTTTGAATGAAGTACTAATTTATTTAAGTTAACTATACTTTCCATCATATGACGGTGGCAATCAATTGCGTTTGAGCACATTCCATTAATGTATGTTTTGGGGCCAATATTTGTGGCGGTGATGGCAGCGTCCTGTTGCATTTGGATTTCTTTTTCGATTTGAATATTTTGTTGGATCACCTGGTAGCGGCTCATAAAACTTTTATACCAAGGGCGGTAATTAGACCATTCGGTCTGAGGTTGTTTTGCATTTGCAATGTCAAATTTATCGCAAGCTTCTTTCATGTAAGAAGCAGAAGACTGAAATAATTGGAACATTTCAGTTACATTTAAGCCGTATTTTAAATATTGATCGAGCTTACTGGCCTGTATTTGCAGATTTTTTAGATCTAGTTTAAATATATTAAGAGGTTCTTCCTGAGTTAATAAACGGAACTCAGAACACATATAAGTCATTTCGTTTGCGAGTGTTGGATCAGCTGCTTCTTGAGCTAAATCGGTAGCAGCTACCGAAGCGGGTTTATTGCGTGCAAATACGGAATAAAGCTTATTTGCAGTATACAGATTTTCAACATTCTTTGAACTGAATCCTAAATAAGATTTTTGAAATTCTTTAAGCCATTGGTTATCTGCTGATTTTGTTCCGATATTCTGCTGGATTTTGGCTTCTAATTGGTCATGATTTTCAAGAATATTATCTTTCATTTCTAGGCTTGAAGAACTCAACTCCAGCTTTTTGCGATCTGTAGAAAATAGCTGTCTTAATTCAGTCGAACTCAGAAAGTCCGAATTGCATTCAGGACGGGCAATGCTTTTACAGCCGTTTGAAATTAATAAAACCTGTTCTTCAATTGGAATCAGGCGCACTAGTTTTTGATAAGGCGAGCCTGCTTCGTTATACGTTACATTTTTCCAACCCCAGCTTAAATAAATTTTATAGCTTTGCCAGAATTCAAAACCCTTTGCCGCCCATTGCTTGTCATTAATAGGATTGAATTCGTAATTGTAAACAGGGTAAAGGTCGACTTCGTTATTAATATTTGCGTCGTCACAGTTATTCAGTTTAGCTGAATTTTTTAACTGTTTAGCTAGTTCATTAAGTGTATCAGCGTTGATTCCACGTATAAACAGGTGAGAGTAGTAAGAATTGATTTCATTTACCTGATAACATTTAAGACTATTAAAATAGTTTGCGTTAGCCCCATCACTAGGTAGGTTAGTCCATTGAGCGGCAGCTTCTTCCTGACTTTTAACTAAGCCGAACGTTCCGTTATTTAGATTTGTCAGGATCTCTTTCGACATTCTATTCAAACGGATTTTAAAGTATCTTAACCCATCACCTACAAATTGTTTAGGGTCGCGTTTAGTTTCTTTGGCTAAATTGTTTAAGATAATTCCGGTGTTACGTAGTGAGGCCGTAACAAATATAGAATGAGTGGGTTTACTCATATCAGCGGCACACTGTGGAGTGTTGCTAATAGAGATCCATTCATTATTACTATCAGCATATGAATAGAAACATGAGAATACAACAATGAGAGCTAACAACTGGTTTTTCATACATTTTGAGTGTTCACGAAACACGCCAAATTTAGTGTTTCAGGCTGAGACACTAAAATGTTAAAGAATCATTAAATTTAATTTGAGCTGTGCCTAAACAAATATACATGATCTGTTGAACAAATTTCGTAAGATATCGTCAAACTTATATACAGCAAGTTCTTATTTCGAACATTAAAGCATTTTATAGGTGTTAAGGACTTGTTAAATATAGGCACGGTATTTGTAACAAGTTTTCCAAAAAAACGTTGAAGTTGAAGCGGAGGATTTATGTTGAATAAGCTCTTATGTAGCTTAGTTGTAGTTGTTTCTTTTTGTGCACAGGCCCAACAGTCTGAATTAGATGTGGGATCAAGAGCCCAAGATAACAAAGCTTATCTTTCTCAGACAGATCAAGCCATTATCGCACATATGAATAGAGAGATCGAAGAAAAATGCGATGAGCACGGCTGTACATTTGTATCTCGTGTAGATCATAAAAAAGGTTGGACTGTAACTTTCAACGCCGGTAACGGCCAAGGTAATAATGGAACAGGAACAGTTATCAATTTAGGTAATGGCAGCCAAAGTTCGCAAAATCAAAACTATTACGGTATTTCAATCAGCTACACTAATATGACGTGTACATCCGATTTTAAAATCGACATGGATGATTATATCAACAACAAAGCACGTGCCATTGCAGAACGTGAAAACGATGCTTACGGTATGAAGCCACTGACTTCAGATATGAAGTTTGTTCAGTTGGTAAAGTTAGAAATATACAAACAGTTGGCGCAAGCGGGCTGTTTGAGATAATTAAATATTCAAACAAAGTTCCCAAAAATATAAAACAACAAACAAGTCAATAATGATAGTAACAGGAGACTAAATATGACGAAATTTATCGGAAAACTAACCTATGCCTTTGCAACTGCTGCTTTAGTGGTTACGGCTTCACAATCTGTGTCAGCATTAGAATACAGATTTAAATTTAAAGTAACCAGCTCAGGCCCGGATATGTATGCCTGTAATGCGGGTTTACGAACCATCCCATTAAATTGTGATGTTTGTTATAAAGAAAACAGTGATGGAACTAAAACTCCTGTTGAGCGCCCGGGTTCATGCTCTTCTACAGCAACAAACTGTGGATCTCGTATTAAATGTGTTAGCCGTGGTGTAAACAATGGCGAATCTCACATGAATTATTTAACTGCAGGCTTACGCGCTTGGACGGATCACTCTCAAACACAAGCTCCAAGAAGTAATATCAGCCGTCAAGGTGCTGCTAACACATTCCAACAAATCGTGAACAACAATGTAGCTATGGATAATAAAATTGAAGACTTATTATTTGAATTAGGAAGCGAAGTTTATTCAGCTCAGTATTTCGTAGATGTTTGTTATCGTGCTCCACAGCATGATTATAGAGCGGCGGGCATTAATGCTAACTACTCAATCTTAGCTAACGTTGGTTCAACGGATTTCTTATCACAAGGTGCTACTCGTGGTGATAACGATCGTACAGGTCTAATCATGCAAAATAATGCTGAATTAAATCGTTACACTCAAACTGCGGGTGTTAAAGTTCAGTCTTACGTGGTTTGTGATTTACAAGGTCAAGGCACTTACCAAAATGGATCGAATGCGGCTGGTAACTTCAACACAACTGATAACGAAGCTGACTTCGTAATCGGCGCTGATGGAATGCCGACTTCAGGTCTAAATGGCAGCTACTTCTATGCTTCAGATTTAAGAAGCCTAACTGGTGATGCAATGGATATGGCCAGTTTATCAGTTATCAACCCACGTTTCTGTAAAGTTCGTTACGTATTTACAGAAACTAAAGGTTTATCTTGCAACGGTGGCAATACAGTATTCCGTGACTGGACTCGTAAGGGTGCAGAAATGTGTACTTTCACAGTTATCGACGAACCAAGACAGTAATTTAGTTAGTTAACCTGAGGACGATCATGAAAAAGCTTTTGGCATCCCTCATTCTTCTGCCGAACTTAGCGCTGGCCTGCGATATGGCCCGCGCTTTGAGTGAAACTCATTTTGTGATTGATCCTGCATCCGGAAAATCAAAAATCGAATCTAAAAATAACTTTTCTCAATTTGAAGTTTCGCGTTGTGCTCCGGAATCAAAATTTTTAATGGTAAATTTTAATTCAATTTACTTTCAGGACGACACTTCAAGACTTGAATCTATTTCTGGTGAGTTAATTCAAAAATCTTCCAATTGTTCTATAAAAACAGAGTTACCTTATCAAAAAATCGAAAATTCAGTTTTGGAAAGTATCGTAAGAAGTCGTCATCAGTTTTTACGTTCATGCGTAAGATTGGTAATTGCTGATACCCGCGGTGTTAAAATCACTCAGCATGCAAACTCAAAATGTACTTTAAAATCTTTAAATGAAAACGGATCAACAGTAGAGGCAGAGGGCAGTGGTTGTTTAATTGCTGTTAACCCGAACTCAAGATTAGTGTTTGAACCCCGTTTAAATAATGACTGTTTACAGTCTTCTTATTTAAGTCAAAATCAGATTCAGGCCGGCGATGTTGAATCTGCAATTAAATTATGGCCAGTAGCTCAAGAAGCCGGCCAATTAAAAGTAATGAGTCCAGTTGGTGCAAGATATTTACGTCACACGGTTTTACCGGCGGCGGGCTTTATGCCGAGAGCGGTAAAAGAAGATCAGCAACAAATGCCTTACATGAGTTCGTTAGCAACTAATATCAGTCCGGGCGCTATTTCAATGAATTCAATGGGACGAAACCTTGTCAGCATTCAGCCTACGTTTTTAGTTGAAAACTTCTCAAAAGAATTTTGTAAAGATGGAATGTGTGCGAGACCATCTGCTTTTGTTGCGCCCATCTCTTCATCTGTAACATTAACTCAAATTAACTTACCAAATGGCCGTAAATCACAAGTGGGTGAATGGACGCATTCGTTAAAAGTTCCGGCCAACTGGTCAGGCTTAGCGGAGTTTAAAGTAGAAAATAACTTAACCGGTATTTCAATGGGCGCATTAAATGCAAATTTAAGTATTAAACCCGGTGATGAATTTGTACTGGAAGCTAAATTTTATGAGCCACGCACACATTTAGATGAAGTGAGCTACAATCAGGATTTCTTCTCATTAAATGGATTAGGTTTAGAGGGTGAAGACAGTAATAGTGCTTTGCCAACTTTACCAAAAATCGGTGAGTTAACAAAAGTAGGCAAATTACCGGCCCTTCCGCCAATAGCTTTAGGACGAGAAGGAGTATTGGATTTCAGTGATCGCTTAAATATGCCGAAAAATTGGACGCACAAGTATGACCGTGTATGCAACTCGCAAAACTTAAATTGCGTTCGCTTAAGCGGTATGGATAAGCCTTTTGTAACTGTAAAGATGCAGTTTAAAATTGGTCCTAATAAAGAAGTGCAGGCCATAAAAGTTGCAAAGTTATCAGAAGTTTTTGGCAGCTATGAGCAGGGTGTTCAGGCTTTTGCAAAAAAAGTTTGTGAGTAACCAATGAAGTGTATGCTTCTTTCCGTTTTAGTACTTATAGGTATGCAGTCAAAAGCGGCTCTGTGGAAGGCTGAAAATGAATGGTCCGATGCCTATGAAAAAAAATACACTGAATTCATAGAAAAAACAGTTACTCCTGATTATTTAAAACAAAAAAATATAACAACAGACTGCGCCGATGCAGTTATCAGTTTACGTTGGATTTTTGCGCGTGAGAATTTATTGCCCATGGCTTCATTGAGTTCGGGTGGGGGCTTGATCACGAATAACTCCAGCCAATGGGATTCAATTGCTTCTTTAGATGAAAGGTTCTTGCGCGCCATTCGTGATATTAATAATGCCACCGACAGCAAAACTTTGTTTCGGGATTTGTATCCTGTAAAACTAAATGCGCAGAACCTTGTAGCCGGGACTATGTTTGTCAATGCAACTCAGACGTCAGGTCATGCGGAGTGGATTGCAAGAACTAACTTTGATGCCAACAACTCCGTTATTACTTTTTATGCTTCAACAGTGCCGCAGCAGGTGCGGGAGTTTTTGGTTTATCCGTTTATGAAAGTCAAATGGCCAGAAAAAAGCAAAAATGGTTTTATGCGTTTCAGATGGCCCGTTAAAAGTGCTTCCGGTATTAATCTAGTATCTCCTGAAAAAATGCAGGGATACAGTTTAGAGCAATATGAACTAGGGCAGTTGGGTCAGCCGGCATCAGATATGGATTTTGATGATTTTGTAGTTTCCCGCTTGGTGGGGCACCCACAGGATGGTTTACAGAAACTACAGATTTTAGCTAGTGTCTTGAGTGATCGTATCGACAACCGTGTGCCGGTAATTGAAGAAGGATTTAAGCTTTGTGGAGGCGGTAAGTGCAAGCCTGAGTCTTTGCAGTTTTATAATCACAGCACGTACTCTCGTGACGGAGCTATTTTGTTTTTAATTCAAGGTATCTTTGATTTATTGTACTCAAGCCGTTACAAATTAAATGTAGACGATCAAATGGCTGGGCAAATGGTGTTGCGTTGGTCGCAGATCCAAACTGATGTTAAATTTAATATTGAAGGCCGCTCATTAATGTTAGGTGAAGTTGTGGCAATTTGGAATGAAGCTAAATTTTCGTCAGACCCTAATGACTCGGTTTTGAAACGATGGGGTCTTCAATAAATTTAATCACCAAAGCTAAAACCAGATAAAATCCAGCCAAACTGGTGTTGTATTTAACAAACTTAATTCTGGTAAAAAATCACGATCCGCAGTTTCTATCGAATAAAGCCCGTAAGGAATTTCAGAATAGATACTGCCCTTAGGCGGTCGTTTTTTATAATCGGACACTTCATAGGCATACATTAAGAATTCATTTTGTAATGAAGTTTTATAACTGGCGCGAACTAACGCATTAAAAACCTCAGGATGGCTTGCGCTTAAGAAGTGTAAAAGTCTGAAGCTTAAGGCTTCTTGCTTTTGGCTTCGTGAAAACGGACGAGTTAGTCTGCGGCCAAAACCTAATAGCTGAGCCGCCTTTAAAAACTGCCGCAAATTGTGGGATTGTGAGCTGTAATCCTGAGGTAAGTAATCCTGTATCAGGCTTGAGCTGATAGGTTGTACGCAGCCGATAATTTTATTTGTAGAATCAAATGCTATTAAAAACTGACTCCAGGAATACAGTAAAGATTTATTAATATAATCTTCGGGGTTTTCCGTTAATTCATGCGGTATAAAATCTGTTTTTTTGCAGATTTGTCCGAGGTATTCCACCAAGGCCGCTTTATCCGAACTTTGGTAAGGGCGAACTTTGATATTTTTATTTACAGGATTAATGAACGGGTAAAAGCCATGGATAGACACTAAGTGATAAGATCTTGCAAGTGAGTACTGCGGCTGATGAGCTCTTTTAATTTTAGGACGTATGAAGGCATTCATCGCCTGAGTTTCAGTTTGGTTAATAGATGTGATAAAGCCATCGCACTTATTTTCGTCGCGTAATTTTTCCAGAATCGGATGGAAAAATTTTGACCACGACATAATGACTTTACGGTTGGAAGAAATTCGTAAATCGCAAGCCTGAGCTAATTTTAAAACACGGTTCTGAAAGCTCAGGTTTTTAAATAGAAACGAGGCGGTACCAACAACTTCATCAGCATCTTTAATAACAAAAGTTTTATATTCGAGACCGATGCGCTGATAAAATGAAAAAAAGCTGTGTTCTCGTTGGATTTTAACATCAATTTCGCCGCGCAAAGGTACTGAAGTGAAAAACTCATTTAATTTATCTGAGTTTTCCGGCGTAGCTTCTTCGAGAACTAAATCCTCTTTAGACATTTTCTTTTTTCCAGATAGTCTCAGGCTGATTTTGCTTTAAATTAACCCAACGAGCCCAAGTAAATAACAAATCACTTAAGCGATTCAGATAAATTAAAACATTTTGGTAGTGGTCTTCTTGGGTGTAAATTTCGCTGCTGCGCCTTTCGGCTCGACGACAGGCGGTTCTGCTGACGTGTAAAAAGCTAGCGGTAATATCGCCACAGGGCAAAATGAAATTTTTTAAACTGGGAAGTGGTTCGGTGTACTTATCAATCCAAACTTCCAATTGTTGTATGTGTTTTTCTTGGATCTGTGGAAGTTTGTTAAATACAGCAATATCGCCTGTGGCTAAAAGTGAGCCTGCCGAAAATAACTGATTCTGAATTATTTCAATGTGCTGATTTAATTCAGTGAATTGGGTGTTGTTTTGTAATGAGCTTCTAACCACACCCAAGCTGGAATTAAGTTCGTCCACGCAGCCATAGGCCTCAACGCGCGGGTTGAACTTTTCAACGCACGAGCCATCAACAAGTTTTGTAGTTCCTTTATCGCCGGTTTTTGTGTAAATTTTCATATATACATTCCAATAGAGGTTGGCGAGGGTGTCAAACATGAATCAGCAGTACACGAACCAAACAGTTCCATTTTTTGTTTCAATTCCGCATTCGGGTGAAAAGGTTCCGGAAATAACTCCTTGGCTTAAAGCTTTGCCTGAGGAAATTTTGATGTCGGATGTGGATCGTTTTGTTGATTTATTATATAAACCGGCATTCGAAGCTCTTGAAATCCCTCATCAGTTAACAGATTGGCATCGCTATGCTGTAGATTTAAATCGCATTCCAAGCGACATAGACGCTTCTTCTGTTGTTGGTGCACCTAAGCCGGAAGGCACTCATTATGACGGGTACCATTGGGTGATGACCAAGAATGAGGTTCGCCTGATGCCTGCGCCCATGGCTCGGCAAGCACACGAGGAATTAACTCAACTGATCTATGAGCCTTTCCATGCAGGAGTGCGTAATCACTATAACATTTTTAAAAATAAAAATTTTAAAAATGTTTTCCATTTAGACGCACACTCAATGCCTTCTTTGGGTACTCGTATGCATCGGGATCCTGGCGAGAGACGTGCTGACGTTGTAATCAGTGATTGTCTTGGTAAAAGCTGTCATCCCAAATACCGCGATTTAGTGATTGCGGCTTATGCAATTTGTGGATTTAAAGTGGGTTACAATTGGCCTTACATGGGTGGACGCGTCACCGAGCAGTATGGGCATCCGAATCAAGGGCAGCATGCAATTCAAGTTGAACTGAATCGCAGTATTTACATGGATGAAAAAACTAAACAGCTTTTGCCTCAACATGCAGAGATTCAAAATAAGTTAACTAAGGCCCTTACATATATAAAGACAGAGCTTCCCAAAATTAGTTTATAAGGGTAGCTTTTAAAAACGCATGGTTTTTAAGAATAAAATCGTTAATAAATTCTGGAGATTTTCAAGCTCATTTCAGTTGGGTATTCCTGTCATGGTATCTATTGCAATTTTGACAGCCTGGGGAACGTTTGTAGAGGCCGAATTCGATGCCTATGCGGCTAAAGAAATGGTTTACTATTCTTGGATGATGTGGACAGCCATGGGGCTGCTTGTTTACAACTTAACCATTGTGGTAGTTGATCGTTGGCCATGGCAGTTGAAGCATTATCCTTTTATAACGGTTCATGCAGGGCTTATTATTTTAATATTAGGCGGCTATGTCACTTATAAATACGGTCTTGACGGTCAAATGTCGGTCAACATCAACGGAAAAAACAATATGGTTTCAGTGCCTGAAACTGATTTAGTTGTGTACGCCACTTTTGATGGAGATCGATACTCTAAAGTTGTAGACCGAGAAGTTAATTTTTTCCATTCTCCACCGTCGGAGAGCAAACCATTTTTGCTCAACTTAGGTGATGATAAAATTGAAATCATTAACTATGCAAAATATGCTCGTTTGCAAAACAAGGTTAAAATCAGTCAAGATGAAAGTTCAGGTTCTTCAATACGTTTCCAGTTGATGAATGCCAATGTTAAACAGGTCGAACAAATAACTCAGCCTAAAAAAGATAAAACCGCCGTTTTTAATTTAGGTCCGGCAAAAGTATACCTTGGTGAAACTCCTCAATCGGAAACCAAAGAGAACGAAGTTTATTTAACTCCAATAGATGCGGATAAGCTCAGATACACGATTTTTTATAAAGATGTGAAAAGTGCCAAACGCTCCGGCTTTATAAAAATCGGTGATGTAGTTTCAACAGGTTGGATGGGTTTGGAATTAAGGCTCCTGGATTATTTACCGCGCGCCCAAGAAGAATACGAAGTTTTAACAATGGAGCGCCCAACTCCGCTCACCACGGCAGCTATAAAAATTAAGCACAAAGATATTGAAAGATGGCTAGCCCTAAACGATATCGTTAAACTTTTCGGCACTCAAAGTGCTTATCTCTTAAGTTATCAAAACCGACGCATCGACCTAGGTTTTGATTTAAAATTAAATAAATTCGAAGTGCAGCGCTACCAGGGAACAATGAGAGCCATGGAGTACGCCAGTCAGGTCGAAGCCGTAAGTACCGCTAACTCTATCAGTATAGAACAAGTCATATCTATGAACGAGCCTTTGAAGTTTATGGGCTATACAATTTATCAAGCCAGCTTTCAGGAAGATGAGCAAACCGGCGAGCCGGTGGCTTCGGTTTTTTCTATAAACCAAGATCCGGGGCGGCCTATTAAGTATGCAGGCTCTTTAATATTTTCGCTGGGTATAGTTTGGTTATTTTATCAACGTCGTAAAAGGGCAACAGCCATATGAAGCATTTAATTTTTTTAGTACTTATTTTGTCGCAATTAATATTTTCCCAGAACTTATTGGCAAAAGACGGAGACCAAATTCGCTATCTGCCGGTTCAGGACTCGGGACGTATCAAGCCTTTTGACACTTTTGCAAAAGAAACACTGGAGCTTGTGTACGGAAAAAAAACTTATAAACCCAAAGAAGATTCTCCAGCTGTTGAGGCGCATTGGGTTGTTTTAACCTGGATGCTTTCACCTGAAAGCTGGATTAAGCGACCACTTTTTGAAGTTAAGCACCATGAAATTTTAGAGAAACTAAAGCTGCCTATAGATAAAAAACATTTTACTGGTGATGAACTTTTCACCTCTGAAAACTTCAGTAACCTAATGCAGGAGTTGCAAAATAAACGCGACACAAAAGAAAAGCTGACGCCTTATTATCAAGCTATTCAACGTATTGAGAACCAGTTTTTTGTTTTTCGCGAAATGGCTTCAGGAAACCTGTTAAAAGTCTATCCTTTACCGACTCAGGTTTCATGGCTTTCTGTTGCTGAATTACCTGCAGAAGTGCAGCCGGCCTTCATGGAAATCAGTAAGGCTGTGGCTACTTATTTAGGAATGAAAACCGATCCAGCCGCAACTCCAGAACAATTGAAAGAAGCTGCCGTAAATCTGGATAAATTTATTCTGTCCTTTGAAGACTTAGCGCGAAAATCAGACGCCACTAAGTATGCGGCCAGTACTAAAGTTAAAACCGAAGTGATGTATAACGATTTTCATCCATTTCGCTGGGCCTACATTTGCTATTTATTGGCCTCTTTAATTTTAATTTTCATCTGGATACGTGAAACAAAAAACGGAATGGCATTGGCTTGGTTTTTTGTTTCAATCGGCTTAGCTTTGCATGTTTTTGGTTTTGCTTTCCGCATTTATTTAGCTGAGCGTCCGCCTGTATCTAATATGTATGAGACAGTTGTGTGGGCTTCTTTCGGTGCTGTATTGTTTGCGATCATACTAGAGTTAGTTTATAAATTCCGCGTAATTCTTTTAGGTGGAAGTTTGATGGGGCTTTTTGCCTTAATTATAGCAGACTCAGCTCCCGCAATTTTAGATCCTAGTTTGCAACCTTTAGAGGCAGTTTTAAGAAGCAACTATTGGCTCATTGTTCATGTGATGACGATTACAATTTCTTACGCGGCTTTTTTGTTGGCGTTTGGTTTGGGCGATTTAGGTTTGATTTATTTTGTATTAGATGAAAATAAGCACACGGATAAAATCCAAAAAATCACCACTGGAGTGTATCGTTCGATGCAAATCGGAGTGGCATTTTTAGCACCAGGAATTATTTTAGGTGGTATCTGGGCCGATTATTCTTGGGGGCGCTTCTGGGGATGGGATCCAAAAGAAACTTGGGCTCTAATTGCACTCTTAGGGTACATTATAGTGTTGCATTCTCGCCTCATAGGTTGGCTTAAAAATTTCGGTATGCTTGCAGCTGGGGTCATCACTTTTAATCTTGTTATTATGGCATGGTATGGAGTGAACTTTGTGCTTGGCGCAGGGCTTCATTCCTATGGTTTCGGTGCCGGTGGCATCGAGTATGTGTCTGTGTTTGTCGGACTACATTTATTGTTTGTTGCTTACTCTTACATCATTCATGCTAATCGAAAATCAATTGATAAAAAACATACGTGACAATTTGCAATAAATTCTTTTAAATCAAAGACTTAAAGATAGAAAAAAGGATGTTTATGCAACTTCGTTTTCTGCAACAGATGTTGGGCGGGATTACTTTGATCGCGTCATTTATGTTTTCTACTGGATGTTTATGGCAATCGCCTAACGCTGGAGAAAGAGCTTCAAAAAGTATTGGTTACAACAGTGGTTATGCTCCCGAGCAACCAATTCCGTTTAGCCATGAATTACATGTGGGTAAACACAATATCCAATGCCAGTACTGCCACAATCAGGTTGAGTACTCAAAAACTTCAAATGTTCCGGCACTCTCAACTTGTATGAATTGCCATCAACAAGTTGCAACGGATAAAGAAAATATTAAAAAAATTCGTGATGCCTACGCTGACGGAAAACCAATTGAATGGGTTAAAGTTCATATGCTTCCAGATCACGTTCAGTTCAATCACTCGGCGCATATCACGCGTGGTGTGAACTGCCAAACATGTCACGGGCCAATCGAAAAAATGGAAAAAGTTTATCAGTACTCTGATCTGTCTATGGGCTGGTGTATTAACTGCCACAGACAACCTGAAAACAAAGCTCCACTTAACTGTACAACTTGCCACCACTAAAGAGAGATCACATGAAAACACACTCACATGATCACGATCATCAAAATCAAGACGACAAAAAAAATGCTCGTCCAGCTATTCAAAGAGACCGTACTTACTGGAAATCTTTTGAAGATCTGAACGACACTCCGGAATTCAACGAAGCTTTACAAACTGAGTTTATGTCTTCACCTATCCGCGAAGAAGCGGCTAAAGAAGGTGATAACGATAAATGGGCACGCCGTGAATTTATTAAATTAATGGGTGCATCGATGGCTTTAACAACCGCTGCCGGTTGCATACGCCGTCCAGTTCAAAAAACAGTTCCTTATGTAAAACAACCTGAAGAAGTAGTTCTGGGGGTTTCTAATTGGTACACGTCATCTTACTTCGACGGACAAGAAGGTTTTGGCTTGCTTGTTAAATCACGCGAAGGCCGTCCGGTTCATATTGAAGGTAATACTAAGCATCCTTTAAATAAAGGTGCTGTATCCTCTAGAGCTCAGGCCTCTTTATTAGGTTTATATGATCCTGAAAGATTGCAAGGTCCTAAACGTAATTTATTAAATGAAAAACGCACCAACAAAGAAACAGTTTCTGTTTCTTGGGAAGATCTTGATAAAAAAGTTGTCGAAGAACTTAAAAAAGGTTCTTCATATATTTTATCAGGTAATATTGCTTCACCTGCAACTGCTGCCGTTATTGCAGACTTCGGAAAAGCTTTCGGAACTCAGCACGTAACATGGGAACCATTAGCCAATGACGATGTGGCTGAAGGTCAAAAAGCTTCTTACGGTGATGCTAATGTTCCGGCTTATCGTTTTGATAAAGCTAAAACAATTGTTTCAATCGATGCAGACTTCTTAGGTACATGGTTATCTCCGGTTCAATTTACTTCTCAGTTTGCTGAGGGACGTAAAAACCCTGAAAAAATGACTCGTCTGTACTCGTTTGATTCTACTTACTCTTTAACGGGCGCTAACGCTGATATGCGTTTCAAAATTAAACCTTCACAGCAGTTAACTGTG
This sequence comes from bacterium, assembly GCA_019752925.1. Classification (GTDB taxonomy): domain Bacteria; phylum Bdellovibrionota; class Bdellovibrionia; order Bdellovibrionales; family Bdellovibrionaceae; genus Pseudobdellovibrio. Next base: position 89,877 of record JAIELP010000009.1, on the reverse strand, counting down.
GTTATGGGTTTGATAAATGAAGTCATGGCTAAGCAGGGTGGTAGTGAATCAGCTAAGTCAGTTGCGGCTAAATATAAAAACGCCGCTGAAACTTTAAAAATTTCTCCTGAAACTTTCAAAAAAGTAGCTGAAGATCTTCTTAAAAACGCAGGGGAATCATTAGTAGTAGCCGGCGGTATTGCAACTAAAACTGAAGATTCTTTAAACTTACAAATTGCAGTTAACTTCTTAAACAGCATCTTAGGTAACGAAGGAAAAACAGTATTAGCTAAAAAAGGTAACAACCGTTTAACAGCTTCTTACGAAGCTCTCTCTGATTTAATCAAAAAGATGAACGCAGGTTCTGTTAAAACATTAATTATCTACAGATCTAATCCTCTTTACGCTTTATCTAAAGATTTAGGTTTTGCTGAGGCTCTAACCAAAGTTCCAACTGTAGTTTATGTTGGCGACAAAATGGATGAAACTTCACAGTTCTGTCATTTTATCGCAACCGATAATCACGCTTTAGAAACTTGGGGCGATTCAGAATTTGCTGAAGGCGTTTACGGAATTCACCAGCCATTGATCCGCACGATGTATGATACGCGTTCATTCCAGTTGTCATTAATGACTTGGGCGTATATGGCCAATGTTGGTCCTAAGCGTTTAATTACTTATGAAACTTTCTACGACTACTTAAGAGCTTTCTGGAAAGAAGAAATGGCAGCTAAATTAGCTAAAGGCCAAAACTTCGAAGACTTCTGGAATAACTTATTACAAAACGGTGTAGTAGGTGAGATGGCTTCTTCGGCTTCGGCACGTACATTTAAAGCAGATGCTTTTGCATCTATTAAATCTAAAGTTTCCGACAGCGCTTACGAATTAGCATTATATCCAACAATTCAATTAGGTGACGGCACTTTAGCCAACGTAGCATGGTTACAAGAGTTACCGGATCCTGTTACTAAAATCGTTTGGGATAACTACGCTTGTCTTTCAATTAAAACAGCCGAAGCTTTGAAATTAAAAGAAGGCGACATCGTTGAAGTGAAAGCTGGAGATAAGAAAATAACAATTCCAGCTCACATTCAACCGGGTTTACACGACGGAGTAGTGGCAGTAGCTATAGGTTACGGTCGTAAACACGCAGGTAAAGTAGGTAATGGTATCGGTATTGATGCATTCCCACTTTCGACTGTTAAAAATGGTCAGACATTATTCTCTGGTTTAGCTGTTGAAATTAAAAAAACAGGTAAGCATTACGACTTAGTTACAACTCAGGGCCATGATTCAATGGAAGGCCGTCAAATCGTTGTTCAACAAACAAATAAAGATTACGAAGGCAATAAGTCAGCCAATATTCACCGTCATCACACTTGGTCTTTATGGTCTGGTCACCAGTACAATGGACACAAATGGGGGATGGCGATTGATTTAAATACGTGTACAGGTTGTTCAGCTTGTATGACGGCTTGTCAGTCTGAAAACAACATCCACGTTGTGGGTAAAAAATATGTTATGCAGGGCCGTGAAATGCACTGGATACGTATCGATCGTTATTACACAGGCGATGTTGAAAATGCAGAAGCGGTATTTCAACCGGTAATGTGTCAACACTGTGACAACGCTCCTTGCGAAACTGTTTGTCCGGTAGCCGCAACAGTTCACAGCAGCGAAGGTTTAAACGAAATGGTTTACAACCGTTGCGTTGGAACTCGTTACTGTTCTAATAACTGTCCATATAAAGTAAGACGTTTCAACTGGTTCAATTACGCTAAGTTAATTGAAAAACCTATGCACATGGCTTTAAATCCTGAAGTGTCGGTTCGTACCCGTGGCGTAATGGAAAAATGTACTTTCTGTGTTCAAAGAATTAAAGAAGGTAAAAACAAAGCCAAAACAGAAGGTCGCGCACTGAAAGATGGCGACGTTAAAGTAGCCTGCCAAACGGCATGTCCTACCAATGCAATCGCCTTCGGTGACTTAAATGATGAAAATTCACAAGTTGCTAAGGTCTTCAAATCTGAGCCGCGCGCTTATGGTTTATTAGAAGAATGGTATGCAAAACCTTCAGTTCGTTACATGGCTAAAATCAGAAATAACGACAAAGAGACGAAGCAAGCTCACGGTCATGCAGAAAACCATGATTCAAAAGAGGCTCCTAAAAATGAGTCGCACGCAGCGGAAGGAGGTCATTCATGAGTCAACCAATGAAAAGAAACGAGCTGGTACTCGGTAACAAAACATTAAAAGACATTACGGATGATATCTGTGCTCCGGTGGAAAGATTTCCATCTAAGGGCTGGATGGCTTTATTCGTAAGTGCAAAAACACTTTTCTTGTTCTACATCCTAACGATCGCTATGGTGGTTTCAACTGGTATCGGCTTACTTGGGGTGAATCACCCGGTGGCTTGGGGTACGATGATTATCACTTTCGTATTCTGGGTAGGTATCGGTCACGCGGGAACATTAATTTCCGCAATCTTATTCTTATTCCGTCAAAAATGGAGAACTTCAGTGGCTCGTTCTGCTGAGGCCATGACAGTATTTGCAGTTGCAACTGCAGGTATCTTCCCGTTAATTCATACGGGTCGTCCGTGGTTAGACTTCTGGTTGTTCCCTTACCCGAATCAACGTGGCCCATTGTGGGTGAATTTCCGTTCACCATTATTGTGGGACGTTTTTGCCATATCAACATACGCGACAGTTTCAACTGTATTCTGGTTTGTGGGTTTAATTCCGGATTTTGCTACACTTAAAGATCGCGCTAAAAATAAAATTCGCCGTACAGTTTACGGTGCTTTATCTTTAGGTTGGAGAGGCACTGCAAAAAACTGGTCGCACTATGAAATGGTTTACTTAATCTTAGCAGGTCTTTCGACTCCGCTAGTTTTATCGGTACACACGATCGTATCCTTCGACTTCGCGGTTTCAAATTTACCGGGTTGGCATACAACGATCTTCCCTCCGTACTTCGTTGCGGGCGCGATCTTTTCTGGTTTTGCCATGGTTATTACTCTGATGAGTTTAATTCGCATCGGCTGGCCTACATTTAAAGATTACATCACCATCGATCATATGGAAGTGATGAATAAAATCATCATGATGACAGGTTTAATGGTTGGTTACGCTTATGGATCTGAGTTCTTAATTGCTTGGTACTCTGGAAATATTTATGAACAGTACGTATTCTTCGTGAGCCGTGCATTCGGTCCATACGCTTGGTCTTACTGGATCATGATCTGTTGTAACGTTGTTATTCCACAGCTGTTCTGGTTTAAAAAATTCAGAAGATCAATTCCGGTTATGTTCGTCGTTTCAATCTTCGTGAATATCGGTATGTGGTTTGAGCGATTCGTTATTACTGTAACTTCTTTGCATCGCGACTTCTTACCATCGAATTGGGGTCAATATGCTTGGTCGATGTACGATACGGCTATTTTAGTGGGATCGTTCGGGATGTTCTTTACGATTTTCTTATTGTACTTAAGAGTTTTCCCGGCAATTTCTATCGCGGAGATGAAGCCCGTTATGAATGTTGGTAAAGATGAAGAAGGGGGGCACTAATGGCTAAGAAGAGATCTATTGGCGGAACAGCCGGTATATTTTTAAAAGAAAGCACAGTGCTGAAGGCAGCAGCAAAAGTTCGCGAATCAGGATTTATTAAATTTGATGCAATTACTCCTTATCCGGTGCATGGCATGGAAGAAGCTTGCGGAATTAAACGTTCGTGGATTCCTTACGTTACCTTTACTGCGGGTTGCGCAGGTTTATTAGCAGCATTAGGCTTAGTTTATTACACATCAGTAATTGATTGGCCGATCAACGTGGGTGGTAAGCCTATGTTCTCATTACCTGCTTTTATTCCTATTATGTTTGAATTAACAGTTTTATTTGCGGCACTCTCATCTGTGGGCGCTTTATTCTACATCTGTGGTATGCCTAAAATTGATCCGCCGGTAATTGATAAAGATTTAACTTGTCATAAATTCGCCATCTTCATTCCTGAAAACGATGTGGGCTATAATGCTGAACGCGTTGAAAAGTTAATGAAAGATCTTGGCGCTGACGAAGTTAAGAAAGTAGCGGAGTATTAGTATGAATAACAGATCTATAATTAATTTATTAGTTGTTATGGCTGCTGCGACTGTGGCGTTATCTACATTAACTTCATGCACTGATCATTCAAAACCAAATGTGGAGTTGATTCAGGATATGTTGGTATCAGAATCTATCAAACCTCAGGAGTATGATGAAACATCGCCTAATCATTCCGGTATGCGCGTACCGCCGGAGGGCACACAGCCAGTGGGTTTTGTTCCATACCGTTATGCTAACGATATTGAAGGTGCAGCTAAAAATAAAAATCCTTTAGCGGGTGATTATTCTGAGTCTGTCTTAAAAACAGGTTTAAAGTATTACACAACTAACTGCATGATCTGCCATGGCGAACAAGGGGAAGGCGGCGATAAATCTTCAGTGGGCGAAAAAATGGCTCTTAAACCACCAAGTTTGTTAACAGCTAAAATGGAATCTTGGACCGATGGTCAGATTTATCATGTTATTACTGCCGGCCAGGGTGTGATGGGGCCTTACGCTTCACACATTCCACAGAAATACCGTTGGCAGGTCGTTAACTACATCCGTACACTTCAAAAAGAAAATAAATAGAGGAAACAAGATGGGATCACATTCACATCAAGAATTAAAAATTTCTAAATTCGAAGCTCCTCAGGCTTTAAAATCTGCGATCTATACTTTTTTAGTAATAGGTATCATCACTTTTGCTCTAGGTGTTTTTAAAAACCCTGAACGTCTGTGGACTTCGTACTTAACCGCATTTTTCTACTTTGCTTCTTTAGCCTGTGGTGCTATGTTCTTTATCGCTTTCAATCACGCCGCTAAAGCAGGGTGGAGTGCTTCAATCCGCCGTTTTGCAGAAGCCATGACGAGCTATTTCCCGGTTATGTTGATTTCGAGCTTAGTTTTAATACTGGGTTTTAAATACTTATACGCTTGGGGTAATCCTGAAACTTTCCATAATCTGGCGCACAGTAAACAAATTTACTTACAGCCTTGGTTTGTTATTACCAGAATGCTGATTTTCGGTCTAGGTAGCTGGTACTTCGGAAAACTAATTGTTGGAAATTCCTTAAAACAAGATAACAACGGCGATCACGCTTTAACGTATAAAAACTTAAGTTTATCTATAGGTTACATCGCTTTCTTCGCTATTTTCTTCACGTTATTCTCAATCGATTTAATGATGTCGTTGTTACCGACTTGGTATTCAACTATTTACGGAATCTATTGTTTTGCAGCAGCTATTCAGTCCACTATGGCTTTCTTGGCTATCGTGATTGTATGGATGAGAAATTCTCCTTGGCTTTCAGGTTATGTAACTGAAGAGCATCAGCACGACATAGGTAAGTTCTTAAAAGGTTTCACTGTGTTCTGGGCCTACATTGCGTTCTCACAGTTTATATTAATTTGGTACGCTAATATTCCGGAAGAAACTGAATTCTACATCCTTCGTTCATTAAACGGATGGATGCCAGTATCGTTTGCCTTGTTGATCTTTAGATTCATCGTTCCCTTCTTAACTTTATTACCGCGTGGATCTAAACGTAATAATACGATTTTAGTTTCAATTTCGGTTTTAGTTTTAGTTATGCAATACGTAGATCTTTACTGGTTAGTTTACCCTAATTTCTACGATGGAGTTCCTAAGTTTGGTGGCTGGGAAATCGGTATTTTCTTAGGTTTTGCCGGATTATTTTTATTAACCATGACTAAGTTCATGACTAAGCACAACCTAGTGGCGGTTCAGGACCCAAGACTTCATGAGGCCCTAAAACATCACGTAAGTTACTAGTTGGGTGGCCGAAAGGCTCTTTAACTAAAAAAATGCTTATAAATTAGCTAAAAAGCCCTTGATACATCTTGATCAGGGGCTTTTTTTTTGAGATTATAAACCTAATGAATATGTTCAGTTTTTCAAACTCGACCAATACTTTTTTAACCACCACTATGACATTTTAATGTCGATCTCATAAATATATGTCTGAAATTCAAATAATATTACCGGATAACTCGGTACGTACATTCGATCATGAACCTACAGCTCTAGAAGTAGCAGCTTCTATTGGCGCTCGACTTGCTAACGACACTCTTGGCGCCAAAATTAATGGTGGCAGTGAAGTTATCGATTTCCGAATTCCTTTAAAAAACGGAACTAAACTGCAACTGATCACAACTAAATCGCCTGAGGCTATTGAAGTTGTACGTCACTCAGCAGCCCATTTAATGGCTCATGCTGTTCAATCGATTTGGCCTGAAGTGAAAGTAACTATCGGTCCTGTAATTGAAAACGGTTTCTTCTACGATTTTGATTCTCCATTTAATTTTACTGAAGAACACTTTGAAAAAATTGAAAAGAAAATGGAAGAGATCAAAAGTAAAAATCTACCGCTTGAGCGCGTAAACTGGCCGATCAATAAAGCCATTGAAACTTTCGCGAATATGAAAGAACGTTTCAAGGTAGAACTCATTCAGGACTTAGCAGCTAAAGGCGAAACTGAAGTGGGCATTTATAATCAAGGTGATTGGTTTGACTTATGCCGTGGTCCTCACGTGCAATCGACAGGTCAGATCAAAGCTTTTAAATTAATGTCAGTAGCCGGGGCGTATTGGCGCGGTGACGAAAAAAATCCGATGCTTCAACGTATTTATGCAACAGCATTTTTGGATAAAAAAGATTTAGACCAACATATTTTAATGTTGGAAGAAGCTAAAAAGCGCGATCACCGTAAATTAGGTAAAGAGCTTGGTTTATTCATGTTCCATGAATGGGCTCCGGCATCTCCTTTCTTTACTGGACGCGGAACTATTATTTACAACGAATTAACAAATTACATCCGCGAGCTTTATCACAAGTATGATTATCAAGAAGTGATTACTCCGCAGATTTTTGATATCGAATTATTTAAAACTTCAGGTCACTACCAGAATTACAAAGAAAACATGTACTTCAGTAAACCTGATGACCGTGACTTCGGTTTAAAACCGATGAACTGTCCATCACATTGTTTACTGTTTGCTTCAGAAAAACACTCGTACCGTGAATTACCATTGCGCATGGCTGACTTCGGACGTTTACACCGTTACGAAAAGTCAGGTTCATTGCACGGCTTATCGCGCGTAAGAACTTTCTGTCAGGACGATGCCCATATTTTCTGTTCACTCGATCAATTGAAATCTGAAATTTTTAAATTCATCGAAATGCTCAATACGATTTACCAAACTTTGGGAATGCCTAATTATAAATTATTCTTAGCGACTCGTCCTGAAAACAGAATGGGTTCTGAAGAGTACTGGGATAAGGCTGAAAAAGCCTTGGCTGATGCGATCACTGAAATGGGCTTAGAGTTCGGAATACTTCCGGGCGAAGGCGCCTTCTATGGACCTAAACTTGAAATGCATTTCGTAGATGCTATCGGTCGTTCATGGCAAACAGGAACAATTCAGGTCGATCCGAATTTACCTGAAGCTTTTGATTTAAAATACACAGGTGAAGACAATACTGAACACAGACCAATCATGTTACACAGAGCGGTTTTAGGTTCTTTAGAGCGCTTTATCAGTGTTTACTTAGAACATACTGCGGGTCACATGCCGCCGTGGATGTCTCCAACTCAAGTGACTATTTTAAATGTTACAGACCGTGTAAATGAATTCTGTGAACAGATCGAAAAAGATCTTAAAACAGATTTCGTACGCGTTGAATTTGATAGACGTAATGAAAAATTAAATTTCAAAATTCGGGAAGCCCAGCTTAAGAAAACTCCGTTTATGATTATTATCGGGGATAAAGAGGCTGAGCAAAAATCGGTATCGGTGCGTTTGAGAGACGGAACAATACACAATAATATTCCGTGGGCAGAAGCGCATAAAATTATTTTAAAAACAATTAAAGATAGAAAGCTGCAAGCTGAAATTAGTCAGCCTGCAACATTAACCTAACACAGGAGTTAGCCATTAATACGTTCGTACCAAGATCACCAAAGCCACCGGGCAAGTTTGACAGAGAAAAAAAACGCGAAAAAGACGGCCTAAGAGTCAACCGCGACATCCGCGCACCACAAGTTCGTTTAATTGACGACGAAGGAAAAATGCTCGGAGTTATGTCGGTGCCTGAAGCTTTAAGAATAGCTGAAGACCGTGGTTTAGATTTACTTGAGATTGCTCCCAATGCCCAGCCGCCGACCTGTAAAATTATGGATTACGGCAAATATAAATACGAAGAGAAGAAAAAAGCTGCGGCCTCACGTAAAAATCAAGTTGTTGTAACAATTAAAGAAATTCAAATGCGTCCACGTACTGACCAGCATGACTTTGAAACTAAAATGAAACATGCCCGCAGATTCTTACTGGATGGTGATAAAGTTAAAGTTAACTTAAGATTTATGGGGCGTGAAATGGCCCATCAAGAAGCTGGTTTAGCTGTTGTTAACAAGGCAATCGAGTTTGTTAAAGACTTAGCTATCGTTGAAGCTCCACCCAAAACAGAAGGAAAAAACATGTTCACCATGTTGGCTCCGGACCCAGTTAAAGTTAAAGATTACTTAAAAGCTCATCCTAATAAAAAAGACGAAGTTCTTGAACCTATGAAGGAAGATAAAGATGAAGGCGACGACGAATAAAATTGCAGTATTTGTAGCTATTTTGTTTTTGTTTTCATGTAAGAGCATGGAAGTAACACCTGGCTCTGAAAGAGTACGCGTACTTGATGCAGAGCCTAAGGGCTGTTTGTATGTGGGAGAGGTTTCTAGTGTGCAAGAGGACAAAACGGTTGGAACTCTTGAAACTGAAATGGATTTGGCAACTCGTGTAGATTTAAGAAATAAAGCACATGCTCTTGGTGGTAATATTTTAGTTTTCTTAAAAGGTAAAAACACCAATACATTGCCAGGTAGTGCTACGGCAGTTCCATTGGTTATGAAAGCTGGATCTACTGCAGGTAAGTCGGGTGCCACAGGTGCTGCTGCCAAGACTGCTGAAACCGCGCCTAAGGACACGGCTGAATCTGAAGCTGAAAAAGAAAGTACATTGGTATTTTTAGCTACTGTATTTAAGTGTCCATCAAGCGTTCTTAATCAATAGTTTAGTCTGAAAGCCCGCGGGCTTTCAGATACTCAGTATTAAAAAATGGTTTAGCGCCTACAGCGGCTATAGGCGACATTTTTTTAGGTGTTTTTTCCGGTGGTATAAAAGACCAAAGCTTCAAACCAGTGAAATTGACTTGTTTAATTCCTCCACCAGCTACTTTGTGAAGGTACGAATAGAAAACTGAGTTCTCTAGTTTTGTTACCGTGCCGTTTGTCTCGGAATAAAAAGAGCCTTTTGGGTCATCCGTATACATCCAGATAATTTTATCATCGATAGGATCATACTCTATTAAAGCGGAAAAAAGCTGTTCTCTGTAGGGTTTGTAAAAGTACAACAGTCCTAAATTAATTTGGAAATTAGACATAAACACTTTGTCTAATCGGGGTTTTGTCTTTAGATACATACGGTTCGCAAATAAAAGTATGTGACCGTTTTCCAGTACTTGAACGTCATGTAAATCGGTTTTGTACGTTTTTCCATCAAGATTAAGGTTTGAGGCATCCTGATACCATAGTATTTTTTCCAAGTTCTTATCTAAAATGACAACAAGATGAGAGTCACCGTAGAAATTAATTATATAGTTCCCTTTTGAAAATGCAGGATTTTTGGAAGAACTAGGGTTGTCAGGTATTTCATAAATAGAATTTGCGTGAGTTATTTCGTGAGTGAATTTCTGTCCAAGAAACGTGTTAATCACAAAAGTTGGCGTGAGTTTGAACCCGAGCGCTGATAGTTCTGCCAGGTGTTCGCTTACACACCAACGACCGATGTGGTTATTCATCAGATCTCTTTTGATTGCGCAATCGGAACGATATTCGTTTTTTTTATTCTTAATAATTTCAGACAGTAAACCCACCCAGTAGAGTTTGTCGGGGGTGAATTTTAAATCGTGATGAATGTATTCGTCTGAAGTCCACAGAACCGTATTATTTTTATCAAATAGGCTCACTTGCCCTTTGTAAGGATTGGTTGCTAAGAGCTTACCATCACTAAGAAAGTCACAAAATATCCAATTATTGCGTTGGTCCACTATATGGCCGTTGCGATTATAGATTTTACATAAATAGGTAAAATAAGAAAAATCGTTTTCTGGATTTTTTTTAGTGAAGTAAAAAACAGTAAAAAGCAGAGCCAGAACGAAAGTAATGATAGCGATTTTTAATTTATGCTGCATCAGGATTCTATTTTATTTAGTAGGACTAACTATTTAGTATGAAATTATTGAGATGACCCACTGCATTGGCAATATGTATTGAAAATATGGGGTAATAAAAACACAATTTCTCTTGAGGTTTATATGAAAAATTTATTTTTAGTTATTATCAGTTTAATTATGTTTTCGTCGCAAACAACATGGTCTGCCAGTAAAAAAGCGGAAAAGATTAAAGTTCGTATAGGTTGGCAGATTCCATGGTCTATTCAAGGACAATTAGTGCAAATTTTAAAACACACTGATATTCTCGCTAAAAATGGTATCGAGGCTGAGTTTATCGGTAAATCAGCAGGACCAGAATTAAATGAATTAGCAATGGCAGGGCAGGTCGATCTTATTTTAACAGCAGACCAACCGGCCACTGTTCTATTTATGAAAAGTGCAGATTGGCGGGGTATTGCGCGTTTAATGTATAATCGCACCACAACTTATGTGCCTTTAAAGTCAAAAATTAATAATGTGCAAGATTTAAAAAAGAAACAAGTCGGAGTTCCTTACGGTACAGCAGCACAAAGAATTATAGTGGAAGCTATTGAAAATGACAAAGTGACTGATGTTAAATTTGTTAACCTGGGTATGCTTGAGCACATCCCATTGATTGATCGCGCTAAGGCTAGCGATGAAAAATGGGGCGACTTTGATGCCTTAAGCGGTTTCGATCCGATTCCTGCTGTTCTTGAAGCTAATAAAAAAGTTAAAACCATCCATAAAGGAAAAGTATGTTCGATGGTCGTAGTTAATAAAAATTTTATTGGAAAGAATAAAAACTTACCAAAAAAATTCATTAAAGCTTTAACCCAAGCCTATGTGTACTATCAAAAAAATACTGAAAAAGCCAATAAGTGGTTTATTGAAGAAGCTAAAATTACAAATACCAATCCAACTGTATTTGAAGTGGCGGCAGAGTATGAACCAAATTTAAAGAAAAATGCTAAAATTCGTACAAAATTCAGCGATGAAGATTTTGTAATTATTCAGAAAGCTGCAGACTTTGCAGCTAAAAATACAAAGAAGAATATTAACATCAAAGATTTTGTTAACAACAGCTATCACTAATGTGGTTTGAGCATGTACTGGTCAGTAATTTTAAAGTTCTATTAGGGTGGGCTTTAGCTCTTATGATAGGACTTGTGTTGGCGCTGCTTCGTTACTATTTGCCTCGTATTATTCAGCGAAACTATGTTTTTAACCTATTGGTAGATTTAATTAAATTTCCTCCTCCTATTGCTTGGATTCCTTTTGTTATTTTGATGTTTGGTATATCTTTTTGGTCTTCTATTCTAATTGTAATCGTAGGTGGTATGCCGCCTTTTTTTACGATCATATACGATATTCTAACACATACTGATGAGCATTATCGGAACCTAACGGCTACTTTGCAGCTATCAAAGCTAAAAACAGTTTTTTTTATTTCTTTGCCAAGCCAGTGGAGCCGTATATATACCGGCGCCAGAGTTTCTTTAGGTATGTCGTGGATGTCCATTGTGGCGGCCGAACTGATCAGTAGTCAGTCAGGTTTAGGATACTTAATTCAGTTGCACCGGATAGACCTCGATTATCAAATGGTGCTCGTAGATATTTTAATTATCGCAATTTGCGGTTATGTCATGAATGAACTCTTGCTATTTGCAGAAAAAAAGCATTTAAGCTGGAGAAGCAGCTGATGAATGCTTATGAAGTTGAAAACATAACATTTTTTCATAAAAACCAAAAAGTACTGAGTGATATAACAGTTGTTCACAAACAAGGAGATATCGGGCTTTGGTTAGGACCTTCGGGTGGGGGTAAAACCAGCTTGGCAAAAATTATCTGCTCGCATTTAAAAGTCAGCAGCGGACAAGTGCTGATTCACGGTAAAGGTGTGACTACACCATCACTCGATCGTCTGTATGTGTGTCATGAAAATGATTTATTCATGTGGCAAACATTACAACAACACATTAACTTTTTATTAAAAAATGTAAATATTCCGAACCCGCCTGAAATGTCTGAAATAAACAAGTGGGCAGAAATGCTGGAAGTAAGCCATTTATTGAAAAAATACTCAAGCCACATTTCTATGGGTGAAGCCCGACGATTTCAGATTTTGCGCTCTCTTATTTTAAGAAGCAATCTGGTTATTTTTGATGAAATTTTCAGTGCATTAGATGCTAAACTCAAGCAGCGGATAATGCCCAAACTTCTTGAAATCTGGAAAAGCAAAAATGCCAGTGTTGTTATCATTTCCCATGAATCCGATCAAAACTTTAATATCAGTTTTGATCAAACCTTAGATTTTTCTTTATTGCCATCTCTCAGCGAAAGATAAATAAAAAACAGCGAGTGAGCCGCTAAGCCCATTGCTGCGGCAAAGGCCATTTTAGGTTGATAAAATAAAAGTAAGCCCGCGCTCAATGCAACATTCTTAATTGAAATAGAAATCACCAGAGTTTTTTTAAGTCCGTTATCGTTGTGTTCAGGTAATAAATAATGGGCTAAAAAGTAAGTCCCGAAATCCTGTACCAGAGCTAGGAAAAATAAAGCCAGCAGATCGCTGTAGCTAATGGCCGAAAAACCCACCTTTACTAGCATGGTACCAAGCAATGTATAACTTAAAAGCCCAATACAGATAAAGTTGAGTGCCGGTAAATAGTTTTTAATATTCTGGATAAAGATATGTTCTCGTTTAATAATTTTTTTAATAATGGCGGAAATCAAAATAGGGGAGAGGCACAAAAATGCCAGATCTCTAACATAGGAAGATAAGCTGATATCAATTTGCTGAGAACTGAATATAAATGACATCACTAAAATCAATAGCGGTGATATAAGAGTCGAAAACCACATTAATTGGTAGGAAAGGCTGTCTTTGCCAGCTTTAAGTTTAACAAAGTGCGGAGCTACAATAGCAATTGGTGAAAGTGAAGCGTAAAATAAGCCCTGCTGCAGAATTTGATCGCGCACTATGAGCTGGCTGACAAGCCACTGAATGGCAGGCATGAGTAAAAATCCAAAAAAAAGAAAAAGCGCAATGTACGGAGAATCTTTTGTGTTGAAAGTGGAGACTGAAAAATCATAGATGAGTGCTGTGAAAAACATAATACTGAAAAGCAAAAAATAAATAACTGTATTCAGCTGAAATGCGAGGTAGGGGTAAATGACGGCAAAAATCAGCCCCAGAATAATAGGTAACCCCCAAAATTTATGTCCAATTCTCATTAAACTTAGTATAGGTTAATATGAGTGATGTTCAATGATAAAAAAGCCAAATTCAAAGTTCTTTTTTTATTTTTGATATTTATATTGATTGCCGGATATGCAGTTTTTAATAAGTACAAAAATAAATTCAGAAGTGAAACACAGCAGGTAAAACTTTACTGGTTTATTCCAGATGGTCTACGGGCTGAAGAAGACGTATTTAAATTATACGAGTGGGCACAAAAAGGTGAATTACCGCATATAGCCGCGTTGATGAAAAGCGGAAGTTACGGATATTCCCGTCCGGTTTTCCCCTCACATACACCTACAAATTTTGCCACTTTAGTTACCGGAGAATATCCTGAGGCTCATGGCGTTGCCGACGGTGCTATGAGGCATCTCGGATATCCGCTGAGTGTCGTGCTTAAAGGCGGATTTTCTTCCTCAGCTAAAAAAGTTCCGTCTATTTGGAATGAGCTGGAAGCCAGCGGAAACTTAGTGAGCTTGCTATCTATACCGGGATCAACTCCTCCGGATTTATCTCAAGGTATAACTATCAAGGGGCGTTGGGGCGGATGGGGAGCTGATATTCCGGCCTTAATTCTGCATTCGTCTGAAGATGAAGAGTTACGTAAATCTATGATCGGAAACAAAAATGTTTTCGGATTCGGTTCCGAGCTCACGCGTTTTACAAATACGCGTGATGCTGCAGGCTGGAGTATTGACGAAAAAACTTACTCAAAAAAATCTGAAATCAATATGTCGAACTGGGACCAGGAGCTTTACGCACTCATGGTAGACTCGACTGATGACCAAACTGTAAATTACGATAAAATTATTATTTCAGCTGATAAAAAAACTCCTTTGGCAGAAATTAAAACTAACCAATGGAGCGATTGGCTTCCGGTTAAAGTTAACTGGAAGATCAAAGACCCGCAAAATAAAAATGTTCCGCAAAAAAATGATCTTGAAATGAAAATATCGGCTATTCAGTTTGATAGCAGCGTAAAAATTAAATTAATTAAATTAGGTAATTCAAAATCTTTCCGCTTAAGGATGGTTTATAATAACTTAAACGAATACATTTCTGAGCCGAGCTGGGTCGCCAAAGATATGGTCAGTAAAATCGGACCAATGGTGGATTTTGTTGATAACTATCCTCCGCAATTAATTTACTTCGATGAAGATAAAAATACATTCCTTGAAGAGGCCCAGCTGTCGTTCGATTGGCACGCAAGAGCTGTTTCTTATTTAATTAACGATTTAAAATCCAATATAGTTTTACACAGTATTTACTCTCCTAACCAGATGCTCACATCAAGATGGTGGATGCCGTACTTAGACCCACAAAGTGCTAAATATAACACTGTTTCAGAAGACGTACGTAATCAAAAGTGGGATGAAGTTAAATCCATGTATAAAAACATCGACAATATCATCGGTGAAATTATGCAAAATGCTGATAGCAACACTTATATTGTATTCAGTTCAGATCACGGTGCTTTGCCGCTGGATAACGAAGTGCTGCTGAATAACTTATTTGCTAGCAAAGGCTGGTTGAAATATAAATTTAACGTTCAAGCTGAAGAGTTTGAAATCGATTGGGATAATTCCAAAGTCGTATTTATTCAGATGGATAATGTTTATATCAATCCGAAAGGTCTGGGCGGGGTGTACTACCGTGCTCAGGGCGATGAATATGAAAAGCTCCGCAATGAAGTCACTAAAACTTTGTTAGCATTAAGAGATCCAGTCACCAATACAAAAGTCATCAGTGGAGTTTGGAACTGGGAAGATTCCAAAGAATTAAAACTTCCGGCGGATAAAGTCGGTGATTTAATAGTTTCTAATACGTCTACGTATTCCGTAATTGAAGATATAACTAAAGATCAACAGGTCATCAGGTACTCACTCAAGGGCGGTTATAAACAAGCCGTACTCAACGACAATAAAGGCTTGCTCACTCCGTTTGTTATCAGTGGGCCGGGAATTAAACAAAATCACCGCATTATGAATACAATTAATCACGTGGACCAGTTTCATTTGATTATGAATTTGCTGTCTGAAGATAAAAGTAAAATCAAAAAATCAGAATTACTTGAAGAACTCAGTAACTAAATACAGTGTGCAATTTGCTTTTTAAAGCCTGACTGCTTATCGTAGAAATACTTAATTTCATAAAGTGTTTTGCTGTTTTTGCAGTAAAGCATTAATAGCTGGCTTTTATATATTTCCTGATCCGGTATGCAAGAGCCGTAGATTAAACGTTCAGTTGCGGTTAAGTTCATTAAAAGAGATATTTCTTTTTCGCTCTCAAAAGTTTTGCAGTTGATTTCAACGGCTTGGGTGCAATTTATATCTTTTGTGATTTGCCCCATATACGGAACCTGCTGAGGTGCAAACATCATTTTAATTTCATTACTTTTTTGATCTATAACTTTAAGGGCTTCTGTATTTTCAAGCGTTTGGCTATGAACGCGTAAAACAGAATTGCTGTCATTGCGTAGAGCTATTGTGTTTTGCAGGTTACGGGCTTTTTTATCTTCTGAAAAAGAAGACACATTGATTTGTTCACTGGCGAATTTAACATCTTTAATAAAATCTTCGCTGATTTTCTTGGTACAAGAAGCCAGTACTAATAAACAAAAGGATGCAGTAGCAAATTTTAGCATATTAAAAGGCTAGTACATCAATAGGCTAAAACCAAATAAAAAAAGGGAGCGAAAGGCTCCCTTTTAAATAATAAATCAAAGAAGCTAATTATTTAGTTTCTTTTTTTGCTTCTTCAGCTTTTGCTTCAACTTTTTTAGTCATTTCAGTAGTTGTTGCAGCTGCAGTTTGTTTTGCATCTTCAACTTTTTTAGCTAATTTCTTTTTAGCTTTTTTCTTCTTAGCGTCTACTTTAGCAGTAGTTGCTGCAGCAGTAGCTGTAGCTTCAGCTTTTTTCTCTTCCATTTTGGCTGCAGTTGCAGTTTTAGCATCTTCAGCTTTGGTGGTGGCTGTAGCTGCTGCTGTGGTGGCCGCTGCTTCCATCTTTTTAGCAGCATCAGTAGCCGCTGTAGAAGTAGAGTTTGTTGCTAAAGCAGCAACAGCGAACAAAGACACGATTGTAGAAGTTACGATTTTCATTATGATCCTCCCGTTTTAGATCTGTTAATCGTTAATGGTCAAAAACTGTACGAGGTCTAATATAGCGCATCTGGAGCCTTAAAACGCATAAAAAATGGGCTTTGGACAATATTACTAAGGTGACTAATAATTCATCAACGACTGGCTACCTACGAAGATACTGCAAAACCGAGCTAAGTCCTTGCTTTTTCGGGGGAAAACCTCTATTTCTAAAAGACTCAAAATTAAGGCTGATAGATGTGCCACCAAGAAGTTGTTCATTATGAACACTCGCCCTATCGGAGGAAGGTAACTATGAAAACGCACTCTGGTGCAAAAAAACGCATGCGCGTTTTAAAAAGCGGTAAAGTAAAACGCAAACAAGTTGGTATGCGCCACTTGAACTCACACATGAGTTCAAAACGTAAACGTCATCTCGGACAAGTGATTTTGGTCGACGATGCTAACATGCTTCAAGTGAAGCGCCAATTCGGCTTTTAAGGAGTAGACTATGGCACGCGTAAAATCGGGGATGACAAATCGTCGTCGTCACAAAAAAGTTTTAAAAAGAACAAAAGGTTACTACTCAGCAGGTTCCAGATCATACACTCACGCGGTTGAAAAAAATGACCGTGGTATGGCTTTCGCCTATAAACACAGAAAAATGAAAAAACGTTCATTCCGTGCTTTATGGACTCAAAGAATCAATGCAGCTGCTCGCTTAAACGGTACTACGTACTCTCGTTTAATCGGTGGCTTAATTAAAGCTGGAATCGAGTTGGACAGAAAAGTATTAGCTGACTTAGCTATTACGGATTCAGCTGCGTTTTCATCTTTATGCCAACACGCTATTAAACAATAGTTAGGCATTTTGTATTGAAAGTTGAAAGCGGGCTCACAAGGCTCGCTTTTTTTTTAGGAGTAAACGTTAAACATGGGTACATCTTTTACAGATTTTGAAAATCGCAAAAAAGATCACATTCGTCTCGCTTTAGACGAAAGTACTCAGTCATTGGTCAATTCCGGCTTTTCTAAAATTAAACTCAATCATCAAGCGCTTCCGGAATTTAATTTCAGTGATGTCTCTTTAAAAGTTAAACTACTCGGCCATGATTTTTCTTCGCCCCACTTTGTTTCATCAATGACCGCTGGGCATGAAAACAGTTTTGGTATTAATTTAAATTTGGCTAAATCCGCTTCACAAAGCCAGTGGTTAATGGCAGTAGGTTCGCAAAGACGTGAACTCACTGATACAAAAGCCGGTGAAGAATGGAAAAAAATTAAATCCGAAGTTCCGGATTTAAAGCTGGTTTCTAATATTGGAATTTTAGAATTACTTTCGCACACAACAGCGGAAGTCATTAAGCTTACAGAAAATCTTGGTGCGATCGGATTATTCGTTCATTTAAATCCTTTACAGGAATTATTTCAGAATAACCCGGATGTTAATTTTGCCGGAGCACTTAAAGCTATTGAGTCTTTAGTAAAACAAAGCCCTGTGCCGGTTTTGGTAAAAGAAGTTGGCTTCGGAATTAATAAAGACTTAGCCAGCAAGCTTTTTGAAATGGGTGTTAAAGTTGTAGATGTTTCCGGTAACGGTGGCACTCACTGGGGCCAGCTCGAAGCGCTACGTCAGTCTAAAGACAGCTTAATTTTTAAATCTTCAGATGCATTTTATGACTGGGGGCTTTCATGTATTGATTGTCTTCTGTCGATGCAAGATCAAACTCTATTTCACCAAGTGTGGGCATCAGGTGGAGTACGCAATGGGGTAGATTCCGCTAAGTGTTTAGCTTTAGGCGCAAGAGCAGTAGGAATTGCACAACCGTTAATGAAAGCGGCTGTTGAAAGCCAGGAACATACGCTGCAAGTGATGCAGCAATTTGATTATCAATTAAAAGTTGCAATGTTTTGCTCGGGCGTAAAAAAATGTGAAGACTTTCTTCACCAAAAGGTATGGTATGGCACAAATAATTAAAACCAAATTGGCCGATATATTCAAAGGTTTCTCTAAGTTCACATACAGCGAAAGGCTCAAGCTTTTAAATGAAGTGAATGTGCTTTCTGAGCAGGATATGAGTTATTTAAAAAATGGTGGTTTGCAAGACATCGGCTTAGCTGAAAAATTTGTTGAAAACGTAATTGGTTATTTTCAACTTCCTATGGGGGTTGCGACTAATTTTAATATTAACGGTAAAGATTATGTTATTCCGATGGCTGTAGAAGAAACCTCTATTATCGCGGCCGCAAGTAAAACCGCAAAATGGGTTCGTGAAAACGGATCTATCACAACTGAAGTTATCGGCACAGATATCATTGGCCAAATTCAGTTTGCTAAAGTTCAGAATTTTGATCGATTTGAAAAACAAATTCTTCAGCAAAAAAATTATTTAATAGAATCAGCTAACCGTGAGGTGGCTTTTGGTTTAGTTAATCGTGGCGGTGGTGTAAGCGATCTTAAAGTGCGTAAGCTCGATCGCGGCGATGGATTTGATATGGCCATTGTTCATATTTATATGAATCCTTGCGATGCCATGGGTGCCAATGTAATTAATCAGGTCTGTGAGTTTTTAAAAGAACCACTTGAACAGTTTACTTCAGAAAAAGTAACAATGTGTATTTTGTCTAATTTAGTAGATAGTAAAATTACACGCGCAACAGTAACAATGGATAATATTGATTCAGAGTTAGCTCAAAAAATTGAAGAAGCCTCAAGATTTGCCGAGCTGGATCCTTACCGTGCAGCCACAAATAATAAAGGTGTTTTAAATGGTATTGATCCTATTTTAATTGCCACAGGTAATGACTGGCGCGCAGTTGAGGCGGGTATTCATGCTTATGCTTCACGTGACGGGCAGTATCGTTCAATTACACGCTGGAGAAAAGTTGATAATAAATTAGTAGGTGTATTTGAAGCTCCCGTTATCGTAGGTACAGTTGGTGGAGTAACAACTCTGCATCCTTCAGCTAAAATTTCGATGAAGATGTTGGGCGTAACTTCAGCCAATGAATTATCATGCATTATGGCGGCAGTAGGATTGGTACAGAATTTAGGAGCTTTAAGAGCCTTAACGACTGTAGGAATTATCGAAGGCCACATGAAATTGCATATTAAAAACTTGTCTTTAGGTGCCGGTGCAACTGAAATTGAAATGCCTTTTGTCGTAAAAAAGCTAGAAGAAATTCTGGCTTTAAGAAAGCGCATTTCTTTATCAAATGCTATCGAAGTTTTAAAAGACTTAAGAAAACAAGCTAACCACTAAATGAATTTCGCAGTTCCGGGTAAAACCTTTTTAGTAGGTGAGTATTCGGTGTTGCTTGGCGGCTCTGCGCTAGGGCTTGCGACCAAACCCTGTTTTAAAATTGAGTACTCAACATTGCCTGCGGATTTTCATTCCGAGAGTCCGGCCGGCCTGTATTTAAAAAAACATTCAAAAAGTTTATCGGCCTCAATTCATGATCCGTATGCATCTAAAGGTGTAACCGGAGGTTTCGGCAAATCAACCTCAGAATATTTTGCGGCCATCATTCCGGATTTATTGAAAGAAAAAAAACATTTCAGTGATATTTTAAAAGAATACCGCGATTTGCATACTCAAAAAACAAAGCCCAGCGGTATTGATCTGGCATTTCAATACTTCGGTAATATCTGTTTGGCTGATCCAGCCATTCAATTTTACCAGAACTTCGGCTGGCATTTTGAAAATCTGGATTTTTATATTTTATCAACCGGTTTAAAAGTAGCAACTCATGAACATATTAAAAATCTTGATTTAGAATCTTTAAAAGAACTTCCGAAACTTTCAGATAAGATCACCAGAGTTTATGCCGAAAACAAGGAGTTTGAGTTTTTGGCGTTAATGAAAGAATGGTGTGAGCTTTTAAAAAAACATGGACTTACGCATACTAATACGCTCGACATAATAGCGCGCTTAGAAGATTGCAGTCAGATTAAGCTTGCGAAACCTTGCGGCGCTCTCGGAGCTGACGTAATTATTGTGTTCTTTGCTAAATCACAAAAAAACTCAGTTCAGGAATACTTAATTGATAATAAATTTAATATACAGGCCCATTCATCGGATTTAACGGATGGTGTGCTTTCGCAACTGGAACAACATTGGAGATAAAATGTGGGTTGAAGCTTCGGCTCCTTCAAATATTGCTTTAATTAAATACATGGGAAAAACAGATGCAAATCTGAATAAGCCTACTAATTCTTCTTTTTCATTATCTCTAGAAAAATTGAGAACCTATGTACGTGTTAAAGCTAACTCCGAGCTGCAGCAGGACACTTGGACGGCCTATCAGCGCGCAGACCTCCGTCCGATAGAATTAAGTGAAAAAGGTAAAGCAAAATTTTTAAAGCATTTTGCTTACTTAAAAAAAGAATTTAAAATTAATGAAAATTTTGAAATCCAATCTGCCAATAATTTTCCGTCAGATTGCGGACTAGCTAGCTCGGCTTCTAGTTTTGCCGCCTTAACCATGGCAGCTCATGATTGGCTTATTAAAAACACTGAGGGTCGTATGGCATACAGACCTAAAGAGTTGGCTAAGCTTTCGCAAAAAGGTTCAGGCTCGTCGTGCCGCTCGTTTTTTTCTCCTTGGTCGCTGTGGCACGCTGATGGAGCGGAAGCTATTCAAATTCCTTATACTAATTTAAAACATCAGGTGTTGCTCTGTGATGAAAGTATTAAGCAAGTATCTTCGAGCGAAGCTCATGTAAGGGTGTTAACTTCTGATTTATTTAAAGGTCGCGTAGAGCGTGCAGAAGCCCGCTTGCAAAAGCTAATTACAGCTATGCGTGCAGAAAACTGGAAAGAGTCTTTTGAGATTTGCTGGAACGAATTCTGGGATATGCATGCACTTTTTCATACTTCGGTACCAGCCTTTATGTACATGAATGCTAATACACTTCAAGCATTGAGTGCGTTACATAATAATTGGATGCAAAAAGGTGACGGACCATTAATCACAATGGATGCCGGAAGCAACATTCATTTGCTGTATAGACCGGATCAAAAAACAGATTATTTTTCAGTGATCGGCGAATTTAGATCGCAGATGCCTATTTGGACTGACGAGGGCTATCTTGCAAAAATCTGATAGCACATTTGAAGTTATAGTTCCGGGTAAGTGGATTTTAGCCGGTGAGCACGCGGTCTTGCGCGGTAGTGAAGCTTTGGTTTTTCCGCTACATTCAAAATTTTTGAAACTGAGTTATTTAAAAAATGAATCACAACTTGAGTTGCTGATTGAAGGTGAAAAAAAACAAGAGCTCGAACTGATTATTTGGTCGGTTATTGAAAAAGCACTTAAAGTTTTAAATTTAAAACGTAATCAGATGACCGGACAGGTTCAGATTCAGTCGCATATAGCATTGGGCGGCGGCATGGGCGCTTCAGCTACTTTGTGCGTAGCCTTAACGGAGT
Organism: bacterium; assembly: GCA_019752925.1. Classification (GTDB taxonomy): domain Bacteria; phylum Bdellovibrionota; class Bdellovibrionia; order Bdellovibrionales; family Bdellovibrionaceae; genus Pseudobdellovibrio. The sequence goes on along the minus strand of JAIELP010000009.1, from coordinate 67,795 downwards.
GGCTGAGCTTTTTAGGTTATGTTTCTGAAACTAATAAATTTACCTTTGCGCGCGATCTGGAAAATCTTTTTCACGGAGAGAGCAGTGGTGTGGATGTTGCTGTTACGCTGGCAAAAAAAGCTTTGGTTTTTACACGCAATAATGGGTTTACAGATTTAAAAGTTACGTCAGTTCCTAAACTGTATTTATCGTATTCTGGTCAGCGTGGAGTTACCAAAGATTGCGTTGAGCAGGTTAAAAATCTTTTTATTACGGAAGTTGAAAAAGCCAAATCCATTGATTTACAAATGGATGAATCTGTAAAGCAGTTCAAAGAATTATTGATTTCGCCGATTTCACTTATTGACTGGATTAAGGCTATTAAAAAATCGAATAATTGTTTTGAACAATGGGGTCTTGTAACCGACACCGTCAAACTCCATCAGAAAAAATTAATCGATGCCGGAGCATTGGCTGTTAAATTAACGGGCTCTGGTGGTGGTGGCTATGTGTTGAGTTTGTGGGAAACCCAGCCTCCTCAGGACATTGGCTTTGAAATGATTGCCTGCTTTCAATAAAAATGCGATAAATTAAGTATGAAAAAACTGGTTATAATTCCAACCTATAATGAAATCGACAATATGAAGTCGCTGTTACCTATTTTAATGGGGTTGGATGAGTTGTTTGATGTTTTAGTTGTAGATGATAATTCACCAGATAAAACCTCTGATTTTGTTAAAGAGTTTTCTCAGAAAAACCCGAGAGTGAATTTATTGTTGCGTCAGCAAAAAAACGGTTTAGGTCAGGCCTACATAGCCGGATTTAAGTGGGGAATTGAGAAAGCATATGATGCGGTTATTGAGATGGACGCAGACTTTTCGCATCGTCCGGAAGATTTAGTTAAAATATTAAAAGCGCTCAATACTGAAAAAGTAGTTATAGGTTCTCGTTATGTTCCCGGTGGCGAAACTGTAAATTGGGGATTGATCCGCAAAATGATTTCACGTGGTGGTGGTATTTATTCGCGCCTGATTTTAGGCTATCCAGTGCAGGATTGGACCGGCGGCTTTAATGGCTGGCATGTTCAGGTGCTTAAAGACATTGGTTTAGATTCAATTAAATCTAATGGTTATAGTTTTCAGATTGAACTTAAGTATAAAGCCCAGAAGCGCGGTTACAAAGTTCAGGAAGTTCCTATTGTGTTTGAAGACCGCCGTGTCGGGCAAAGTAAAATGTCGTTAAAAATCGTTCTTGAGGCCTTCTATAAAGTTTGGCTGATTCGAAGCTAGTTTTGTTTTTTCCATTCCCATATAGCAAGACTTGTTGAAACCATTGCATTTAAGGATTCGACATCATTTGTAGGAATGTTAATAAATTTCATTAATTTTTTCTGAGCATGGTCCAAATTAAGCCCCGGTCCTTCTTCGCCAACCCATAAGCGCAAGTCTTTAGGCCATTTAGTTTTAATTAAATTTTCACCGTGTAAAGCTAATGCATAATCGGCAGAACTTAATGGAATTTCGTTAATAGCTAAAGTCGATTTAGAAAACTTCATCTTAAGTGCTGCGCCCGCAGAGGCTTTGATGGCATGAGGTAAGAAAGGGTGAGTTGATTCCTTAGTTAGAATCATTTCTTGTACGCCGAAACCCAGAGCCGTACGTGCTAAAGCTCCTAAGTTACGTGGATCTCCAAGTGGGCAGATCAACTCTAAACCTTGCGGCGAATTTTTAAAATTTTGAGCTTCAAAATCTTTAAAAGACAAAATCAGCATTGGAGTTTTTGTACCGAGCACATCTAGTTCTTTAAAAAGATCTTTTGACAAAAAAGTCTTACGAATAGAGGTTTTTTGTGGGATTTTAGCATCGTGAATGATGTATTCGGCTTTAAATCCTTCAACAGGATTTTCTAAAAACTCATTAACCAGTTTTTCGCCCATTAAGAAAAATAAATTATTTTCTTTAATGCCTTTTGAAGTGGTTAAAGATTTCCAAATTTTAAACTGGGCATTGGTTGAAGATGTAATCTGGGTTGCAGGTCCTGTGATAGCCATTATTCAACCTCTTCATCCGGGTCTTCCGGTAACGGTGCATTTTTAATTTTACGGTACACGACTAAACGACGGTGATTTTCAGTGTGCTTTAAGTCATAGGCGATATCTTTTTCGAGTTTGTAAAATTCTTTAAGATCTTCGGCCATTTTAATTTCAGGATCTACGCTGGGGCCCTTCATAAAGTAAACACAACCGCCTTCTTGTACACAGCTCATGACATTACGGAGCGTATTTGGAATATCTTCAACAGCACGTGTAATAACGGATTGAACCGGATACACAAAGTATTCATTGATATTGCGGCCAATGATATCCAAATTTTCAAGTTGAAGTTCTTCGCGTACAGTTTTTAAAAACTCTACGCGTTTTTGCACGCCTTCGCCCAAAAGAATTTTTTCTTTTGGGTAGCGGATCTTTAACGGAATGCCTGGAAAGCCCGGACCAGTTCCCACATCAATCAATGGAAATTTAATATCCACTAATTCGGTAATGATCATGCAGTCGATAAAATGCTTAATGGCCACATCTTTAAGCTTTAACAGGCGGGTAAAGTTCTGGTGTTCCTGATTTTTCATCAGTAAGTGATAAAACTGAGCCAGTTTTTTGCGTTCTTCGTGACTGCAGCTAAAGTCGTGGTTGCGGAAAATATCTGCAAATCTGTCGTTGGCTTCTTCGACTTCAAAGATTCTTTCGGGTTTAAAATCGCGTTTGCCCGCAAAATCCTGACCTTTAAGGCTAATTCCAGCCTTTTCTTTACGAGCTTTGTAAGGAGAGTGATTTTGCTTATTTTTGTGCGCCACGATATACCTTTTGAATGCAAGCTATCACATTGCTAAACCCTTGAAAAGACTAAAAATATTACAGATAATAAGTGACTATGTCGAATACACAACTGACTCAAATCAAAGATAACGCATTAAAGGCCTTTAGTGGCGCTCAAACTTCGCAAGAACTCTATAATTTTAAAGTTCAATTCCTCGGAAAAAGCGGAGCCTTAACTGAAGCCATGAAATTAATGGCCACTTTGCCAAAAGAAGAAAAACCTCTTTTCGGTAAGTTGGTTAACGAAGTGAAAGTGGAATTAGAAGCGGCTTACGAGCAAGCTGAAGCTACACTTAAAAATAAAGAGATCGATTCTTTGATGTTAACTCAGAAATTAGATTTAAGTTTTACAACAGCAGCCCAAGAGCAGGGTAAAGAGCATCCTATTCATAGAGTAACGAATGAAATTTTTGGGATCATGGCGCGCTTGGGTTACAGCTTAAGAACCGGACCTCTCATTGAAAAAGATTATTATAATTTTGAAGCTTTGAATATTCCACCTAATCATCCGGCGCGTGATATGCAGGATACTTTCTTCGTAGATGAAACTCACGTTTTAAGAACGCATACATCTCCAATTCAGATCCATTCATTGGAAAATGAAAAGCCGCCTTTAAGAATTATAGGTACAGGTTCAGTTTTCCGTGTAGATAGCGACGTTTCGCATTTGCCTAACTTCCATCAGATTGAAGGAATGTGCGTAGATGAAAAAGTCTCGATGTCGGATTTAAAAGGCACAATTTCATTCTTTGTAAAAGAGTTTTTCGGTCCGGGATTAAAAACCCGCTTCCGTCCTAGTTTCTTTCCATTTACAGAGCCTTCAGCTGAGGTGGACTGTTCATGTCCAATTTGTAAAAGCAAGGGCTGTTCTATGTGTAAACAAACCGGTTGGATTGAAATCGGCGGTTGTGGCTTGATTAATCCAAAAGTTTTTGAACATGCTAAAGTTGAATACCCCAAATGGCAGGGCTTTGCTTTCGGCTTTGGTGTGGAGCGTATGGCGATTATCAAGTACGGTGTAGATGATATTCGATTATTTCCAGCCAACGACACCAGATTTTTAAAACAGTTTTAATATAGGTATAATATGAAAATTTCTCTTAAATGGTTAAATGATTTTGTTGATGTAAGACAGTATTTAAATAATCCGCAAGAATTAGCGGATATTTTAACTAAGGCCGGTCTTGAGGTTGAAGAAATTCAAAACCGCGCAAAAGATTACGCTCACGTTGTGGTAGGCCACATCGTAACTAAAGATAAACATCCTAATGCGGATAAACTTTCGCTATGTCAGGTTGAAGTGGCTCCCGGTCAGGTTTTACAAATTGTGTGCGGAGCACAGAATCATAAAGCCGGCGATAAAGTTATTGCAGCTTTAGCCGGTGCAGTTTTGCCAGGTAACTTTGCTATTAAAAAATCTAAAATCCGCGATGTGGAAAGTAACGGGATGTTATGTTCCCATAAAGAATTAGGCTTAGTCGAAACTTCTGATGGCATTGCTATTTTACCAGCAGACGCAAAAGTAGGTCAGAGTTTTGCTGAATTCGGTGGGTATGATGATGTTACATTTGAATTAAAAGTAACTCCGAACCGTGCCGACTGTTTAAGTCACTTTGGTTTGGCACGTGAACTAGGTTGTTTGCTTAATAAGCCGGTTAAGCAGCCTGAAACTTTAACTAAGTTTGCTTCAGCTTCTACTAAACAAAAAATTAAATTAGAAGTGAACAACACTGAATTATGCCCACGTTACTGTGGTCGTTATATTTCAGGAGTTAAAATCGGCCCAAGCCCAGCATGGTTAAAACAACGTTTAGAGGCTATAGGTCAGAACTCAATTAACAATGTAGTCGACGTAACTAACTATGTAATGCTTGAAATGGGTCAACCACTCCATGCATTCGATGCGGATTCATTAGCTGGTGGCAGCGTGATTGTTCGTAATGCCACTAAAAACGAAAAGTTCAAAACGCTTAAAGAGCAAGAACTCACTTTAAGCGGTGAAGAATTAGTAATTTGTGATGCTCAGAAACCTGTAGCATTAGCCGGCGTAATTGGTGGAATGAATTCAGGCGTATCAGATGCAACAAAAAATATTTTCTTAGAGAGTGCTTCATTTAAAGCTATGTCGGTGCGTAAGACATCGCGTACTCATGGTGTAGATACAGATTCAGCTTATCGTTTTTCTCGAGGGGTGGATCCAAGTCAAACAGCACAGATTATGGACCGCGCAGCTTTATTAATCCAGCAAGTAGCGGGTGGTGAAGTATGCGGTGAGGCTTACGACATCCATACAAATCCAACGCTTAAAAAGCCGATTAAGATTTCAATTCAAACAGTAAGTGAGCGTTTAGGTTACCAAGCTGATGAAAAATTGTTTTTAAATTACATGAAAGGTCTGCAAATTAAAGTTGAAGGCCCTAATAACGGCGAGTACTTAATGACGCCGCCATTATTCCGTTTCGATATCGAACAAGACATGGATTTAGTTGAAGAGTACGCGCGCCTTTACGGTTATGAGCATCTTCAAGAAACTATTCCGGCTTTAAGATCAGAGCCTGCAAATCACGACGCTCAGTACATGATGAATCAAAAAATCTCTCAGTGGATGCGTGCTGATGGTTTTAATCAGGCTTTCAACTATGCGTTCACGAGTGATACTTTAGAGAAAAACTGGATTGGCGATTTAGTTAAATTAACAACTCAAGGTTTAGCAACGGATGCACAGGCTGTTAAAATTTTAAATCCGTTAAGTGAAGAACTCAATGTGATGAGAAGAACTATTTCGCTAAGTTTATGGAGAAATGCTCTGGATAATATCCGCGCAGGTAACCAAGTCGGTGCTTTATTTGAAATCGGTTCGGTATTCTCAAAAGCTGGGAGCGATTACTCTGAAAAACCCAGATTAGCGCTAATTAACTGGGGAACTCCGGTTGGTATTTATGCGAGCCAATCACCGGCAGTGTTTAATGTAAAAGCCAGTATCGAAAAATTGTTTCAGAATTTACAAATTTCGGCTTACAGTTTTGTAAGTGTGGCTCAACCGCCATCATTTTTACATTTAGGCCAATGGGCTCAAGTCATTGTTGAAGGTCAAGCCGTTGGTTACATCGGAAGTGTGCATCCGAGAACTCTCGATAACGAAAAAGTACGTTTGCCGGTGGCCATAGCCGAGTTGGACCTGCAACAGATTTTAAAAGGACAACCACGTCCTGTAAAATTTAAATCTCTTTCTAAATTCCAGCCTGTTGAGCGCGACTTTGCATTTGTGATGGAGTCAGGAAAGAACATCGGCGATTTACTTAAAGAAGCTAAAAAAGCCTGTGGAGCCTCGTTAAAAGACTTAAAAGTATTTGATATTTATGAAGGTGATAAGTTACCGGCCGGGCAGAAGTCAGTGGCTTTAAGAGCTCAGTTTCAGTCAGGTGATGTGGCTTTAGCTGAGGCGGATATTCAGCAATTAAGTCAAAAGGTGATTGAAGCTGCTAAAAAAGCAGTGAATGCGGCATTACGCTAAGCAACAAATGGCGAATATGACTCAAAAACTTGATTCATTTCAAATACTTGCTACGCTTTTATTAACTCAAGGAGAAGATATCTAATGGCTGGACAGAATGTCGGAAACTCAACAGTAACTAAAGCAGATATTGTTGAAAAAGTATATGAGACCATTGGTTTTTCAAAGAAAGAAGCTAGCGAGCTAGTTGAGCTGGTATTCGAAGAGCTTAAAAATACTTTACAAAACGGCGAAAAAGTTAAAATTTCCGGATTTGGTAACTTTGTTGTGCGTGGGAAAAGCGAGCGCGTAGGTCGTAACCCGCAAACCGGTGAGCAAATCAAAATTTCAGCTCGCAGAGTTTTGACCTTTAGACCAAGTCAGGTTTTAAAGGCCATGCTGAACGGTGAAGAATACGCTCACTTGAAAGATGATGAGGATGATGATGAATAGTAATCCGACTTCTCCGACAGAGAAAATACAGGATATTGACAGCGAAATCGAACTTTCGTTGGAAGATAAGTTCTTAGAACAGGAAATTCTAGAAATTACTTCAGCAGTAGAACCTGCTGAAATTAAAGCAGATTCTTCAAGTTTACCAAGTGTTTTGATTGATGAAGAATTATTAAAAGAAATTGCAGCTATTCCGGATCGTTTCGGTTTTAAAATTGGAGATGTGGCTGATTTACTTGGTATCAAACAATATGTTTTACGTTACTGGGAACAGGAATTTGATTTATTAAAGCCTAAAAAGGCTTCCAACAATCAAAGACTATACACAAAAAAAGATGTCGAAAATGCATTTTTAATCCGTAAATTATTATATCGTGATAAATTTTCGATTGAAGGGGCAAGACAGGCGCTCAAAGATGTAAAGTTTGCTCTTAAAAAAGAAAAAGACTTCAACTCTGTTATTCAAAGAATTGATTTTGTTCAAACACAGATTAAAAGCTTTGTAGATGAAATCAAAAAAACTAAAAAATTATTTAACTAAATTGTAGCATCTAGTTGCTTTTTAGGCAGTACAATTACAAGCTTTGTATTTGCGCTGCTGTGATCGAAGTAAAACTGTCCTTTGTGGGCGTCGATAATTCCTTTAGATATACTCAGACCTAATCCTGTTCCTTTGCCTATTTCTTTTGTACTGAAAAAGGGTTGCATGATTTTTTCACGTAGGTGCTCAGATATACCTGGACCTGAATCGGCAATGCTCAGCTGAATGTTGTCATTGAGTTGTTGAGCTTCAATTTTAATCCAGCGCGATTCAGTCTTTGAAATAGCATCATATGAATTGTTTAATGCATTAAGTACTACCTGTGAAATCAGCGTATGACTGCATTCTATCTCGATATTTTCAGAAATTTCATAGGTTAGATAGACTCCGTTATTTTTAAATTTTGCCTCACAGTATGTAAGAGTGTCTTCGATAATAGATTTGAGGTTGGTTAATTTATAAGCTTCGCTGCCAGTATCCCGCGAAAAACTGCGTAATCCTTTTATGATTTTATCAATTCTTTCTGTGGTCTTCGTAATGTTTTCGAGAGACTTGATAAGGGTTTCTTTAGGGGCATTATCTTTTTTTACCATCATAAGTAGTTGCTGTGCGCGCCCGGCAATTATGGCTACCGGATTATTAATTTCATGCGCTAAACCTCCGGACATTTCCCCCAATGAAGCCATTTTTGCGCTGTACTCAAGACTCATCTTTTGACGATTCATTTCAAATTCAATTTTTTTAAGCTCATGAATGTCGATGGTCGAAATAATTGTTTCTTCATTCATGGATTTAACTGCCGTAACTAGATGTGTGCGCTCTTCGCCATTCACTGTTAAATTAGTTTCATACTGTGTATGCTGTTCATTGGATTGTATAAATTGGATCATTTTTTCATTAATAGTAGGATCTTTGCCGAGATTTTCTTTCGGAGTGGTGCCAATTAAGCTCAGGTCAGTTGATATAAGGCTTTGGATGTATTTATTGATAACGTAGTAGTTTTGCGACCTGATGACGGAAATGCCGCCAGGAACGGCATCGATAATATTCTGCAATTCAAAGTTAATAGTGCGCTGCTCAATCCAACTTCTTTCAGCCCGCTTTCTTTGAGAAGCTAAAAATATAAAAAATAATAAAATAGTAAGAGAGCCAATAATCTGAAACTTGAGGATGTAATCATTCAAGTAAAAAGCTATAAACTGGGCTAATAAAATCGGTGTTACAAAGAAGTAAAAATCCCGTTTTGACATAGAGAGCGCATAGGAAGCAGCGGCATTTAGTCCTGCAAAAATAATGTAGGTAAAAATAATAAATTCGTCATACACACCTTGGTATTTAATAACATCATTAATGAGTAGGGCAGACCAGCCGAGTGCATGCGCTCCTACAGTGAGTGCGTGGCACCAAAGCCAATCGTCATTGTTGATTGATTTGATGTAGGGTAGTGAAAACCGGGCGGCATAGCTCAACAGAAGAAAAGCCACAATGATCCAGTTAACTGGGTCGTTTTTAAGAAAATCAAAAAAAGGAAGTTGGTAAAGAACTAAAAGTACCACACTGGCAGCAGCCGCACGAAAACATGTATCGGATAGTTCTTCGCGAAGTTTTAAATTTAGATGAGCTTTTAAGTACAAATTCACATATGACTTATCGGAACATCATCAAAAATAATTATAGCCCATTTTGTACTAATAAAAGACAATGTTACATAATTGTTATTGCAAGGTGATTTGCTCAATATAATCAGCTACTGCAATGTCGAAATCTCCCCAATCTTTTTGAAATAGGAAATTTGACCCATTTTTAACGGTAACATCACTGAAAGTTAATACGAGAAGGTTTCCATCGGTATCGAAGGTCATATTTTTAAGTTGGCCATTAACAACAATTCCAGATTCGTACTCAAGTTTTACGCGTTCACCGATTTTTAAACCAGTAGACTCGATGTTTGGCTTTTTATACCATTCTTTTTTGAAGCCTTTGATAGCTCCAACAGGCATACCGTAACCTAAGTCATGCACGTTTACATCTTGGCCGGGAATAATAACATCTTTGTTTTTAATTTTAGTAGGGCCGGAAAACTGAACATAAGATAAAGTGCCGTTATCATTTAATACATAATTTGAAAATACGCCTTCAACTGCGTTTGAGTTATTCAATAAAACCTGAGCTTTTTTGTCTTTTGCGCCAGCTGCGATCATACCTAAATTTTTCTGTGTTGGAATTGCCCCTGGGCTTAAATTTAAAGACTTAGTTAATTCAGTTGCTAGCATACCCAAGCGGCTTTTTGCATCCGGATTAGTTAATTGTGATTGTTCAACTTTACTCTCTACGAACTCGATATTGACTTGAATGTCGCCCAGTACACGTCCACCACGGTGGGTCAGTGTTCCCTTGAAGGCATCTAGAGGAGACCTTGCGCCCCAACGGCCTGCAGAAATACCTACTAAAGCTATTTGTTTTTTGCTTAAGCTCGCACGCATGTGATTCATGTAATAAGATAAAATTCCCGGTACTGCGCCGTCGTATTCAGGTATTACGAAGATGATGCCATCAGTATTAACGATAGGTTTAACGAAGTTATTTTCAAAGAAAGGGGATTTTTTTTCGAAATAATCGGCTTTAAACATAGATTGAGGTAGTTTAGCTAGATCAACAACGTTAATGCGAGCGTTTGGGTTTTGGGCTAAATGCTTTAATAGCTCTTTGCTGACAACCATAGTATTTGAGTTTTTACGGTCAGTGCTAATGACAACTGTAATTTCTGGAGCATAGATTGAGGCCTGGCTATTATGAACCATTACTCTACACATGGGAGCTGCGTAACTAAGTTTGTAAAACAAAAAAGTCGCGATAAATAATAGGACACCAGTCATTTTACTCATAAAAATTACCTCACAGGTTAATAGGCAAAAGCAGTGCCCAGTGGGTAGCAATATATTGCTTATTGGGCAGACATATAGTGGTCGAATTGATCAATGGGTTGACGGGTGTATAGGGGAAGCACTTCGCCCGGTGTCTCAAAATGAGATTGTGGGTTGAAGAAATCTCATCTAAGCTTTTATGTATATGTTAAAAAACTTATTCAAACTTCACAAAGCAACTTTGATCATTCTCTTTTTTCTGATTCCACTTGTTTGGTGGACTCGCTTAAATGCCAATTATTACTCAACCAAAACAATGCTGTTTTATTTTACTTCGGCCTTTGCATTGCTGGGGTTGTCGTTTAATTTTACCATGCCTAAGTTACCCAAGACACTATTACTCAGCACTCTGTTTTTACTCATTTACCAATTTGTATTTCACACTTATCGCTTAGACTATGCAGATTTTCTTTATGTGTTTAAATTTATGGGTTTTGCAGCTCTATGTTTTTATTTTTATAATTTACGTGTGACATTGGATGAAATTTTTGAAAAAACCACTTATCTCATACTTATCTGCATGGTTTTTATTTTGTCGGTGTCTCTGAAAGAGTTTTACGCATTCCGTATCGAAAATGTATCTCTTGATTTTGGACTTGTGAGTACATTCGGTAATATCAATATGTTTGCTGAATTTCTGATTCTGAGTTTACCTTTTGTATTTGCGTGGACTCGACATACTGACCGTATTCCAAGTTGGATTAAAACAGTTTTGTTTACACTTTGGATTTTCTTTATTTTTTACTGCCGCAGTCGTTCGGCTTGGATAGGCTTTGGCCTTTGGATGGCTCTGTTCTTTAAATATAAAATTACAAAAAAAGAGTTAATTTCAATATCTGTAGCGCTCGTTTGTTATTTAATAGCGGCTCATGCCCCGGCAAAAAATAACATTACGGATGCGATCAAAAATAATAACACTGTTGTACGTAGCGCATTGGCTTATGCCACAATTGATCTTATCCAAGATCATCCGTGGGGAATTCAGCCCGGCGGATTCATGGGAGAAATTGAACCTTATCAGATGGCAAGTAATGTTAAGCCTTCCGAGTTTTCATACTTTGATCAACCTCACTCTGAACTTTTAAAATGGCCAGCGCAGTTTGGTTGGTTATTTGGAGTAATGGCTTTAGTGTTTCTTGGAACCGTAACTTTTATTACTGTAAAATGGTTTTGGAAATCAGAAAACTATTTTCTTGTTGGATCATTTGTAGTTTTAATACCCCAGATTATGTTCCAGTTTCCCTATGAAAACCCGGCAAGTTTGGGTTATTTGAGTTTAGTGACGGCCTTGTTTTATTTGAGCTTTCCAAAACTGCGTGATTACAAATGGCATTTCGGTTTTAGAATTTTTACTATTCCGCTAGCACTGGTCGGAATTTGGAACGCCTATGCCTTTGTAAACTCCGTTTACCAGGAGTCAACGTATCCACGTAATGCAAATATTATTGAGGCTTGTGATTATTATCCGATTAATATTAAAGCCTGCCATGCAAAGCTGGGATATTTTGTTGATAATAAGAAATTCCCTGAATTTTTAAAGCATTTTAAAACTGAATTTATCAGAGAACCGTTTTTTGTAGATTATCTAAGACTTTTGCCAACTTATTACAGCGTAAAACCCGATAATAAAAAAACCTGTCAGTCATTATTTTTATATAGAACTATTTTCCCGAACTCAAAAACATTCGATCAAAAATATTTCGACAACTGCAAAGGCTTCCCAGATATATTCTACTTCGAAAACCCAGCGCAATTCCGAGCACAGTATATGAAGTGGCTAGACAATCTAAACTAAAAGTAGAGATTTTCTTAAGGCCTCTGAAAACGAGTTCCGCAAATAAAAAAAGCCAGTCATAGACTGGCTTTTTTTATTTGCGGCTGTCTGAGGCTTTCAGAGGCCTTAAGAAAATCTCGTAGCTATTGGTTTAGACTAGCGGCAAGGTCTCCATGTTAGTTTAAAGCGTGAATTGATGCCTGTGTCGATAGAATCTAAATTGATCATTGCCATAGATCTGTCACGCGAACCCGGTAAGTAAGCTACAGAAAGTTCAGATAATAATTCGATTGTTTGTTGTGGGCTGTTACATTTAGAGAATGGTGAGCGCCCTGGTTTTTGAGCTACGATAACTTCGTAGTTGCCAGAAACTGGTCCGCGTAATTGCGCTTCTCTTAATGAAGGAACAACTTGTCCCGGAATTACTTGAGTGAATCTGTGGTAACCGTAAGCTGAAGCAGGTAATGCTGCGAAACCGCGGTACTCAGTGCGCTCGATTGCGTATTGCATACCGAATGGAACATCAACATCAATTAAAACGCGACAATCTTTTTTAAGAGTCGATGCTTGTGGGTTTGTTGAGCCAATACCGATCTGAGCATTATAATCATCAAACAGTACTGATAATAATTGGCCGTCTGAAGTTACAGATGCGCTGGCTGTTGCTGCATCACAACCTGAACCCGTTAAGCGTACACCTCTGATTACTACACTTTGTGCAAATAATTCAGACGTGACTAAAAGTAATGCTGTCACCGATAATAATTGTTTTAACATTTTGTTCTCCCTTTTTGGTTAAAATACGTGCAAAAAATCAATATATTTGACCTGATAACAGAAAATCGGTGTCTAGGTGGCTCTTTCCGACTGTGTTTCAGATCACTTTGGTATCTTAAAGCAATCTTGAAGCCAAAACTGTTGATGCTACTTCTAAAAAAAGGCAATATCGGGGCATGAAATTTATACCTGTTATATTGAGTGGCGGAAGCGGCACAAGACTATGGCCGATATCCCGAACTAAGTATCCTAAACAATTCTGTGAGTTGTTAGATAAACCCTTGCAAACACTAACGATTGAGCGCCTTCAAAAGTATGGAGCAGGGCTTTTAGTAACTTCAGAAAAACTGAAAGATATGACTGAAAAAGATATCATTCAGAATAAATTAAAAATTGAAAAAGTACTTTATGAACCGGTTGGTAAAAATACAGCGGCAGCGGTGGCGCTGGCCTGCAAATTTCTGGAGCTAACGGGTAGAGCCGATGAAATTGTCGGTGTGTTCTCTTCAGACGCCTTGATTTTAAAAACTCAGGAGTTTGATCAAGCCTTAATGGCTGCTGTTCAGTCGGCAGCTCAAGATTTTGTAGTGACATTAGGTATTCAGCCTCGCGGACCTGAAACCGGATTCGGCTATATTCAGGTTAAAGAAAGAGCTTTAAATACACAAAAAGCTACGCAGGTTTTAAAATTCCATGAAAAGCCAACGCTTGAAAAAGCACAAAGTTTTGTAAACGATGGTCACTATTTCTGGAACGCAGGAATTTTCATATTTAAAGTTTCTAAAATGATTACCTATTTCAAACAGCATGAATCTGAGGTTTGGAATCTGATCAATGAATTAAGCGCTGATTTATCAAATATTGAGGATATATACGCACGCATTAAAAATATATCTTTAGATTATGCCATCATCGAAAAACTTTCGGCAGATCAGTTGAGATGCGTGCCTTGTGATATTGGCTGGAGTGACGTGGGTTCTTGGGATGCATTAGTTGAAGTAACCGAAGGCTTACCTTTCGGTGAAAACAGCCTTAAGAAACAGCCGGTGCAAATTGCTTCAAAAGCCAACTCTGTATTTTCAAAGCAAAAGAAAAAATACAGCGTTATCGGCTGTGATGACCTCATCATCGTTGATACGGCAGATGCAATGATGATTTGTAAAAAAGGCGAATCACAGAAAGTTAAAGATCTGGTTGATACACTTAAAGTCAGCGGTGATAAAATTATCTCTGAACACGTATTTGAAAACCGTCCATGGGGACGTTTTGAAGTATTACGTGATGAGCCTAATTATAAATCTAAAATTATACGTGTTGAAGCGGGCCAAAAAATTTCATACCAATCGCATGCTAAAAGATCTGAACACTGGGTTATGGTAAAAGGTGAAGCGATTGTTGTACTTAATGACAAAGAGCACATTGTGAAGCAAGGCGAGCATATTTTGATTCCTCAAGGTGCCAAGCACCGCGTGATCAATCGCACGGATTCAGTTGTGGAGTTTATTGAAGTGCAAGTTGGATCTTATTTCGGTGAAGACGATATTGTGCGCTATCAGGACGAATACGGACGTAAATAAAAATGGACTCAAAGCTAGCCACGACTTTTTCAAAACCTCAAAGTATTAAAAGAAGAGTCCGCGAACTTAAAGAGCTTGTTATACGAATTATTTTATTTATCTGCGCAGCCAGCTCGGTGCTGATTACTTTTGGCGTTGTATGGACACTGTTAAAAGAAGCATTTCCATTTTTTATGGAAGTATCAGTCAAAAATTTTTTGACTGATAAGGAGTGGACTCCTTTATTTGAAAATCCACAGTACGGTATTTTTAATTTAATTTGCGGTACTTTCTTAACAACAGCTATTGCCTTAAGCGTAGCTATTCCGCTTGGTACAATTACAGCAGTTTTTTTAAGTGAGTATATGTCTAACCGCTATCGTGAAATTCTGAAACCTATATTGGAGTTATTGGCTGCGGTACCAACAGTAGTCTATGGTTACTTTGCTTTATTGTTTGTTACTCCGCTGCTGCAGAAAATTTACCCGGACTTATCAAGTTTTAATGCTTTAAGTGCAGGTTTGGTAATGGGAGTTATGATTATTCCTTACGTCAGCAGCTTATCAGAAGATGCTATGCGGGCGGTTCCAGTGCATTTGCGAGAAGGCAGCTTGGCACTTGGTGCTTCAAATTTGCAAACTTCTTTTAAAGTTATTATTCCATCAGCATTTTCAGGTATTGCATCTGCGTATGTTCTGGGTATATCGCGCGCTTTGGGCGAAACCATGGTAGTAGCGATAGCAGCCGGATTACAGCCTAAAATATCGCTGAACCCTTTGGAGTCTACGCAGACATTAACAGCTTATATTGTTCAGGTCAGTCAGGGTGATCTGCCGCATGGGTCAATAGGTTACAAAACCATCTATGTGGCAGGAGTGGTTCTTTTATTCTTTACACTTATATTTAATTTAATTGGTTTACGTATTCGTTCAAAAATGGAAATTAAATTCAAATGAAGCAGCAAGTAGAAAAACTAAAAAGACAGGATTCAGTTTTTTGGATAGTTGGCTTGCTGACACTGGCTTTTGCTTTAATTACTTTATTAAGCCTTATTGTTGATATGGCCATGACGGGGTGGCCGCGAATCAGTTCCGAATTTTTTATGAATTTTCCGTCGCGCTTTCCTGAAAAAGCCGGAATTCTTTCGGCCTGGGTGGGTAGTCTGTGCGTGGTTTTTGTAACGGCTTTTTTGGCTATCCCTTTAGGAATTGCATCTGGTGTTTATCTGGAAGAATATTCTAAAAAAAATATCTGGACCAAAATAATTGAAGTTAACATTTTAAATTTGGCAGGTATTCCATCTATTACCTATGGTTTGATGGCATTAGGATTTTTTGTTTACCATCTGAAGCTGGGTCAGTCGATTATTACAGCTGGTATGACATTGGGCTTACTTGTGCTACCAATTATTATCGTGACGACTCGTGAGGCGATCCGGACTATTCCGGCACATATACGCGAAGCCTCATACTCTTTAGGTGCAACTAAGTGGCAAACGACCTGGAATCATATTTTACCTTATTCATCAGGTGGTATTTTAACAGGAGTTGTAATAGCACTATCGCGTGCAATTGGCGAAACAGCTCCGCTTATTACAGTGGGTGCTTTAACGTTTATAGCCTTTCTTCCTACGGCGCCGGTAATGGCGACGCCGCCTTATGTATCCGCCCAATGGTTACTTGACCCCTATACAGTTATGCCGATCCAGATGTTCAACTGGGTGTCGCGCCCGCAGGAAGAGTTTCATGTTAATGCGGCGGCTGCCGGATTAGTTCTACTTTCAATGACTTTAATTTTAAATGCGACCGCTATTTTTATACGTTACAGATTCAGGAAAAAATACAAATGGTAACCACTAAAACCGATTCAAATATTAAAAAAGCTGAAGTTGTAGATTTAACTTTCGGGTATACCGAAAAAAATGTTTTAAATAAAATATCAATGCCGATCTACCAAAACAAAGTAACAGCGCTGATTGGTCCTTCAGGTTGCGGTAAAACAACCTTACTTCGTTGTTTTAACCGCATGCATGATTTGTATGGCGAGGTTCGATATAATGGTGAGATTAAGCTTTATCCAGATGATATTAATATTTTAGCCCGTGATATTGACCCGATAGAAGTGCGTATGAAAATCGGCATGGTATTTCAAAAACCTAATCCATTTCCTAAAAGTATTTATGAAAATATTTCCTATGGTTTAAAAGTACGCGGAGTAAAGAAAAAATCCTATATTGATGATAAAGTGGAAGACTCGCTAAAAAAAGCAGGCCTGTGGAATGAAGTTTCAGATCGCTTGCATTCTTCAGCCACGTCGCTTTCGGGTGGTCAGCAACAAAGACTTTGTATTGCCAGAGCTTTAGCAACTGAGCCAGACTTACTTTTATTGGATGAGCCGACTTCGGCCTTGGATCCCATTTCCACAGCGCATATTGAAGAACTTGTAACTGAGCTTAAAAAATCAGTTACTTTATTAATGGTAACTCATAATCTACATCAAGCAGCCCGCACGGCAGATTACACAGCGTTTATGTATTTAGGTGATTTAGTTGAGTTCGGTGAAAGTTCGCAGATCTTTACTAATCCTAAAGAACAAAAAACTGAAAATTACATCACAGGAAGATTTGGCTAGTGATTAAGCCAGGCCTTCCCATGGCCGAACTCAGTTGGGATCAGAAAGAGTTAGATGCTATCCAGAATGTGATCGCAAGTGGTCACTACACTATGGGAAAACAGGTCGCTTTATGCGAGCAGGGTTTGGCCGCCTATTTAGGTGTTAAATATTGTGTGATGGTGAACTCAGGATCTTCGGCAAACCTTTTAATGGTGGCCGCTTTATTTTTTAAAAAAGAAAACCCACTTAAACGGGGTGATGAAGTTATTGTACCGTCAGTGGGTTGGTCGACCAGTTATTATCCGCTTCAGCAGTATGGCTTAAAACTGAAATTTGTAGACGTCGACCTACAAACCTTAAATTACGATGTAAGTGCCTTACAGGCGGCGATTACACCGGATACGAAGCTGATTTTAGCAGTGAATATGCTAGGTAATCCCAATGATTTTAAAGAGATCAAAAAAATAATCGCGAAACATAATATTTATTTACTTGAAGACAATTGTGAAGCCATGGGAGCCGAGTACGAATCTAAAAAAACCGGCACATTTGGTTGTATGGCTTCTTACAGTAGCTATTTCAGTCATCACTTTTCAACTATTGAAGGCGGCTTTGTTTCAACAGACGATGAGGAGTTGCAGCATATTCTAGTGTGTCTACGTTCACACGGTTGGACACGTAATTTACCAGGCACTAATGCGGTAACCGGGCATAAAAGTGAAGACGATTTTGAAGAATCATTTAATTTTGTTTTACCGGGATACAATGTGCGACCACAGGAGTTCAGCGGAGCCATAGGCGTTGAGCAACTTAAAAAAATCGATCAATTTATGGTGACCCGTCGTATGAATGCGAAAATATTTGCGCAGGAGTTCGGAAATAATCCCAATTATTATTTGCAAAAAGAAACGGGCGTGAGCAGTTGGTTTGGCTTTAGTTTTGTGCTGAAGAAGGATTCTGAATACAGCCGTCGCGAGCTTGTTGCCAAACTTAAGAAAAACGGAATTGATTGCCGTCCGATTTTAAGCGGTAACTTTACAAAACAATCGGTTTTAAAATATTTTAATTATGAAATTTCAGGAAGCCTGATTAACGCAGACCATATTCATACGCATGGTTTTTATGTCGGCAACTCACATAATCCTATGTCTGATAAAATTAAAACTCTGAAGGCTGCTTTTGAGTAAAATCGTAGTTATACTTCCGACATATAATGAAAGTAACAACATCGTTAAGATGTGTGAGTCGCTATTGGTCCTGGGTTTAGATTTAGATATTTTAATAATTGATGATTCTCTGGATGAGGTTTCATTAAATCTAGTTCAGGCGAAAAAATATAAAAATGTAAAGTATATTCACCGCAAAAATAAAGGTGGGCGTGGAAGTGCGGTTTTGCAGGGACTTAAACTAGCGCACACTGAAAAATATGATTACTACGTTGAAATGGATACCGATTTTTCCCATTCGCCAGAGGAAATTCCCGGAATGCTCTTATCTATTCAGGCGCAGAATGCAGATGTGGTTATCGGCAGCCGCTACCTTAAAAGAAGTCGCATATTAAATTGGCCATTAGCGAGAAGAATTTTTTCTTTTTTGGCTAACAAACTGGCCGCGTTTTTATTGAAGTTGCCGTTTGCGGACTGTACCAATGGGTTTAGAATGTACAGCCATAAAGCGGCTGGAAAAATAGTAAATCAACCTCAGTTTTATAGTACCGGATTTTCACTGTTAACGGAGTGTCTGGCCTTGTTGTATTACGCCGGATACAAGATAATTGAAATGCCCGCCGTATTTGTAAACCGTGAGCGGGGTGAGAGTAAATTGTCGTTTAAAGAGATTAAAAGCGCTTTAAAGGTTTTATTTGTCATTGCTAAGATTTACCGTAAACGTTTATAATCAGGGTGTATTAAAACAGGGATAAGATGAAAAAAGTTAAAAAAGCCATTATACCCGCAGCCGGTCTAGGAACACGATTTTTCCCGGCTACTAAAACAATTCCTAAAGAGATGCTACCTATCGTAGATAAGCCGGCTATTTTATATGTGATTGAAGAAGCTATTCAGGCAGGCATTGAAGATATCGTGTTAATTCAAGGACGTGGTAAAACAGCCATTGAAGATTTTTTTGACGTTTCTTATGAATTAGAAGACAAATTAATTAAAGACGGCAAATCAGATGTTTTGGAAAAGCTGAATAAAATACGTTCTTCAGTGAATATTATTTCCATTCGTCAGAAAGCGGCTTTAGGTTTAGGCCATGCTGTACGTTGCGCAAAACCAGTTATCGGTGAAGAACCTTTTGCCGTACTTCTGGGTGATGAAATTACCATTACCAATAGTCGAAGCGATAATGTAACGGCTTACTTGTGTGATCAATATGAAAAAACAAAATTGAGCTCAGTATGGGTTTTACCTACAGATCCTAAAGACAGCCATAAATACGGCATCATTGATGTGGGGCCCGAAAATAAAGACCTTTCAGGCGGTAAAAAAGTATTAGGTGTAGTTGAAAAACCAGCAGCTAGTAAGGCGCCGTCGACATGGGCTCTGCCGGGTCGCTATGTTTTTAATTCTGAGATTTTTAATTATCTCGATATGATTAAGCCGGGTAATAACGGCGAAATTCAATTAAGTGATGCCATGAACGAGTTGGCTAAATCTTCGACTCTGAATGCGTACAGTTTTAATTCAAGACGTTATGATACTGGAGATAAGCTAGGATTTTTAATTGCAAACATAGACATGGCTTTGGAGCGCGAAGAGATGCGTGAAGAACTTATGAAATACTTAAATAAAAAATTTACGAAATAGAGGAATAAAATGACTAAACAATTATTATTAGATGCTATCAACGAAGCTGTAGATAATGTTAATGCACTTAAAAATGCAACTGGACTGCATGCTGACTTTGAAAAAGCAGTGGATCTTTTAGTCAATACATATAAAAAAGGCGGAGCTTTATTTGTAGCCGGCAATGGTGGCTCTGCCGCGGATGCTCAGCACTTTGTGGCTGAGTTAGTTGTTAAACTTAGTAAGGACCGCGATCCTATTAAAGCTTTTGCATTAACGGTAGATACATCAATATTAACCGCTATCGGGAATGACTTTACGTATGACGATATTTTTTCACGTCAGGTTGAAGGCTTAATGGGGCCTAACGATGTTTTTATGGGGATCACCACTTCGGGAAATTCTCCGAATATTTTAAAAGCTTTTAGTATGGCTAAGAAAAAAGGTGCTAAAACTATTCTGCTTTCCGGCAAAGACGGTGGTAAGGCTGTTAAAGAAAATATGGCAGATGTAAATCTAATTGCGCCGGGACCCAATACCGCTCGGATTCAGGAAATTCATCTCATTATTTATCACACAATTTGTTATGCTCTTGAAAAACGTTTAATCGACGAAAGAATTATTTCGTACCGATAAACCTTTTAAGCCCATCTGTAAGCGAAACTGACGGGGTGTAGCCAAGCTGAGAGTATGCAAGGCTCAGGTCAGGCCTTCTTTGAGGTGGATCATCTTCAGGAAGTGAATTAAATACTATTTTTGATTTGCTTCCGGTTATTGTAATAACTAATTCGGCTAATTCTAATATAGTAATTTCGCTATCATTTCCTAAATTCACGGGCTGGGTTAATTCTGAACCGGCGTATTTAGTAATTCCATTGATAAGGTCATCAATATAACAAAAACTGCGAGTTTGTTTTCCATCGCCAAAGACCATCAAATCCTGAGCTTGGGCCGCCAGATTCACAAAAGAATTCACCACGCGGTCATCCTCTGCGTTCATGCGCGGACCATAGGTATTAAAAATACGTACAACTCCATGTGAGGTGTTGTTGAATTTATTAGACGTATAAATTAGAGATTCGCCGAACCTTTTAGCTTCATCATAACAGCTGCGGGCCCCGAAAGAATTAACATTTCCCCAGTCACTTTCTTTTTGTGGTGATGACAGCGGTGTTCCGTAAATTTCGCTTGTTGAGGCAAATATTAGGCGCGCTTTGTGCTCATCAGCAAATTTAATGGCGTGGGAAAGGCCAGTCGAATTAACCCACATCGTTTCAAGTGGGTATTTTTGATAGTTTTTAACGGATGCAGGACTGGCAAAATGAAAAACATATTTCAGATTTTGAATATGAAAATTTTCAATGTAAGGCCATGGCTTGCTCACATCCAATTCAACAAAAAAGAAATCTGATTTGTAATGCTGCTGAAGGTGTTCAATATTATCAACACGGCCAGTTAAATAGTTATCCATTCCAACAACTTGATAACCTTGGCGAAGATAATATTCGCACAGATGTGAACCTATAAAACCGGCAGCTCCGGTAACAAGTATAGCCTTCATGATGGACGCCCAACAGAGTAATATTCAAATCCGAGTTGTTTCATTTTTTGTGGATCGAGTTGGTTTCGTCCATCAAAAACAATTGAGTTTTTTAAAGAAGACTTAAGCTGAGTCATATCAAAGCTACCAAACTCAGACCATTCCGTCACGATAACTAAGGCATCAGCCTTAGTAACGGCGAGCTGTGCTGTTGTGCTGATTTTAATTTGTGAATTGTTTTTGAAAAGCTCACTTAATGCAGTCGTAGCTTTAGGATCGTAAATATTTAAATTAAACCCAGCAGAGCACAAGAATGAAATCAATTTAAGAGAAGGAGCTTCCCGCAAATCGTCAGTTTCAGGTTTAAAGCTGGCTCCCCACAAAGCTAAATTTTTTGAAGCCGAGTCTTTAAAACGAACTTTAATTTTTTCTGCAAAAATACAAACTTGAGATTTGTTGGTTTCTTTTGTGGCCTGAACAATGTTGAGTTTTTCACTTAAGGAAGCCGCAAAACTAATAAGAGCATCAATATCTTTAGGGAAGCAACTTCCGCCGTAACCTATTCCTGCATTTAAAAACTCAGAACCAATGCGGGAATCCATTCCAATAGCTTTTTTAATTTGTTGGATATTAGCGCCGGTTTTTTCACAGATTCTCGAGAATTCATTAATCAAAGAAATACGCGTCGCCAAAAAAATATTAGCGGCATATTTGCTGAGTTCTGCAGAGGCCGGATCCATTTGAATAATCTGAGAGGGAGTGATTTCAAAATTTTGATACATTTCCTGAAACAGCTTTAAATGCTCAGTTTTGTTTGAACCTACAATCAGACGCTCGGGGTGAAGGCCATCATGCACCGCACTTCCTTCGCGTAAAAATTCAGGGCTTGAAATGAAATTAATTTTAGGAAACTTCAGCGAAAGGCTTTGATTTGTTCCCGGTGGTACAGTGGAGCGCAGAATAACTGTTTTAGGTTTAGTACTCAGCGAAGCAATTTGTGATACGGCTGCGTTTACATGTTGAAGATCGATTTCACCTGAAGGGGAATTCGGAGTGCCTACGGCCACCACAACAACATCGGATTGCTCGATAAACTCCGACAACTCAGTGGTAAAATGAATTCTTTTTTCAGATAAATGTTTTTTTAACAGAGGTTCAAGGCCTGGTTCATAAATACTGCTAACGCCCAGGTTAAGATTATTAACTTTAGATTGATTATTATCTACGCAATAAACTTCATGCCCTTTTTCTGCAAAACAAAGAGCTGTAACAAGGCCAATATTTCCGGCACCAAGAATTATCATTTTCATCGAAGTTACATTAAGCCACATAAGAACTGGGTGGTAAATGCCAGTGCTTGCCTTAATGATCTATTTTCCGATTTGCGTCATATTTATTGATTTAATGATTATATAATGTACTTTGCGCATGATTAGATTTGAGGTTTTATGAGTCTTATAATTACAGGTGCTGCGGGCTTTATCGGAAGCTCTTTTTTGAGAACCGCTATTCAAAAAAAATCTTTTTCCAAAATTATTATCTTGGACTCGCTGACCTATGCAGGACGAGAAGAAAACTTTATAGAGCTCGTAAACGGGGAAACGGTTGTATTTGAAAAAACCGATATCAGAGACTTTAATGCAGTTCAGGCTGTATTTAAAAAGTATCAGCCTAAAGCCGTTGTTCATTTAGCGGCTGAATCTCACGTCGATAATTCCATTTCAGGTCCGAGAATTTTTATTGAAACAAATGTTATCGGCACCTTTAATTTACTTGAGTGCTCGCGTGAAATTTTTGCCGCACTTAACGAAGATGAAAAAAAGAAATTTAGATTCGTTCATGTTTCTACGGACGAAGTGTTTGGTGAGCTGGGCAACGAGGGTAAATTCTCTGAAACAACAGCCTATGATCCAAGTTCTCCTTACTCGGCGTCTAAAGCAGGAAGCGATCACTTGGTTAGAGCTTGGAACAGAACTTACGGCTTACCTAGTGTTATTACCAACTGTTCAAATAACTACGGTCCAAGACAGTTTCCTGAAAAACTGATTCCCCGCATGATTTTAAATGCGCTTAGCGGTAAAGAACTACCAGTATACGGTAAGGGCGAAAACGTGCGGGATTGGATTTATGTTGATGATCACGCTAATGGCGTATGGTTAGCGCTTACACGTGGAGCCCCGGGCGATACTTATTGCCTAGGTGGAAACTCAGAAAGAAAAAACATCGATGTTGTTAACCGCATTTGTGAAGTGCTGGATGCAAAAAGACCTCGAGCCGACAAAAAAAGTTACAAAGAGCTGATTCGCTTTGTTGAAGACCGTAAAGGCCACGATTTCCGTTACGCTATTGATGATAGTCATGCGCAGGAAAAACTAAAATACACTCGTCAATTCGACACTTTTGAAAAAGGTCTTGAAAGTACGATTAACTGGTATCTTGAAAACAATGAATGGGTTGAGCAAATCCAAGGGAAGAAATAATGTCATTTTTTGTACATCCGCAGGCTTTATGTGAGAGTAAAACAATTGGTGAGAAAACCAGAGTTTGGGCTTTTGCCCATGTTTTGCCGGGAGCAGTTTTAGGCAGCGAATGTAATATCTGTGATCACGTATTTATCGAAAACGACGTTAAAGTCGGGAATCGTGTTACTGTTAAATGCGGAGTTCAGTTGTGGGACGGCATTACAGTAGAGGACGACGTGTTCATCGGACCTAATGCAACTTTTACCAATGATATTTTTCCACGCAGCAAAGTTTATCCAGAGCAGTTTTTAAGAACAATAGTTAAAAAAGGCGCTTCAATCGGAGCTAATTCGACGATACTTCCCGGCATTACAATTGGGGAAGGTGCAATGGTAGCGGCCGGTGCGGTTGTGACCAAGTCAGTTCCTGATAAAGCCATTGTTATGGGTAATCCGGCCCGTGTAACCGGTTATGTTGATCAACGAAATAAAGGCTAAGCTATGACGGTGCAAGATTTAAATGTAAAAGGTGTTAAGCTTTTTAATTTTAAAAACATGACGGACCCGCGCGGTAATCTTACGGTGGGAAACTTCGGAACTGAAATTCCTTTTATGCCAAAACGTTACTTTATTGTATCAAATGTGCCGGCAGGTAAAGTTCGTGGTGAGCATGGACACAAAGAGTGCCATCAGTTTTTGGTATGTGCACAAGGCAGTGTAAAAGTAATTGTGGACGATGGGCGCGTAAAGTCGGAAGTTATTTTAAATCAGCCAAGCCAAGGGCTTTATTTACCTCCGGGTACTTGGGGAGTGCAGCAAGATTACTCGAGCGACTGCAGTTTAATGGTATTTGCATCTCATTATTACGACAAAGAAGATTATTTAACTAATTACGATGAATTTAAGAAGTTTGTCGGCGCGTAAATAATTTCTTAAGTTCCAGAAAAATATTTTCTTTACGGCGAATCAATCTATTGATTGGATCTTCCAAGAATAAAAACATCAATATTGAAACTAGCGCCATGGCTAGAAATAGTACGATATTTTCGGAGCCGGGGAAATATCTTTCAAAATATAAATAAAATATTCCGCCCTGTAAGAGGTAAAACACGTAGGAGCTTTTTCCCAAGAGTTGAAAAAAATCGTAGGAAAACAGTTTTTGTAAAATAGTTTTTTCGACACTTAATCCGACAATCAGTAAAGCAAATGCTACAGGTAAAATAAACTGATGCACCCAAAACCCCTCTGAAATAAACATCGATACGATCTGAAACTCAAAATCGTCTTTACGGTAATGCCAGCTGATAAAAGTTAATATTAAAAGCGTAAGAATCGAGCCGACAACGCCAGCATAAGTATAAAGCGGTTTGGTAAAAGATTTTAATTTATTATTTAAAACCAGTTCCGATGCCCACATACCTAAAATGAACTCAAAAGCACGCCCGAAGAATGTGTACAAAGATACAAAGGTAAAGGATGTAAAGAAACCGATAAAGTTAAAAGAAGAGCCTAGCTGTAAGAGCCCGTAACCAATGAGGTAAATTCCGGCGAGAAGAATGAAATAATTAACTTTTCTGTTTCTTAACAAAGCCAGTATTGGAAAGAAAAAATAAAAGCACTCTTCAACTGTTAATGACCAAGAAGTGGCAACTCCACTAAATTTAAAAAGGTCAGAAAAACCTTTAAAAAGAGACAATTGTAAAAACCAGAAAAAAGAATCAACTTGCCGGAAATTCATCATAGTTACGACTAGAACCAAAAAGTACATTGGATAAATACGGGCAAAGCGGTTTAAAAAATAACTTTTCAGAAAGCCGAAGTTAAAGTTAGGTATTTTCAGCACATAATTGCGGTGAATCAAAAAGCCACTGAGTACGAAAAACAACGATACGCCGGTATACCCCTGAAATATAAAAATTTCTGCGAATTGATTTCCAAAGGTCGGTATAAAGTTTTTGTGATGCAAAAAGACCATAAACGCAGCAATAGCCCGAAGAGCAGTTAGGGCCGGTAAGTAAGCTGGTGTAGTTAGACTTTTGTTCATATTGATTGAGTTTACCCTTTGATGTCGTTACTATGTAGCCTTAAGAATATACGTGAAGGTGAATTTATGAAAGCAATAGTTTTGGCAGGTGGCAGCGGTACGAGACTTTACCCATCAACAAAATCCATAAGTAAGCAGCTTTTACCCGTTTATGATAAACCTACTATTTACTATCCTATATCGGTGATGATGCTTGCAGGTCTTAAAGAAATTTTAATCATCAGTACGCCGCGCGATATTCCATTAATTGAAGATTTACTGGGTGATGGTTCAAGACTGGGAGTTAAATTCAGTTACGCGGTTCAACCTGAACCTAAGGGTATTGCTCAGGCCTTTCTAGTAGGAGAAAAATTCATTAACAATGATCCATGCGCTTTAATTTTAGGCGACAACCTATTTTACGGGCAAACTCTTCCGGCAGTGGCGCGAAAAGTGGTTCAGGAAAATAAAGGTGCAACAGTTTTTGCTTACCACGTTAACGACCCGGAAAGATTCGGTGTTGTTGAGTTTGATAAAAGCGGAAATGCTATTTCTATTGAAGAAAAACCTAAACAGCCAAAATCAAACTGGGCTGTGACGGGCCTATATTTTTATGACAGCAACGTTGTAAAATATGCCAAAGAACTTAAACCAAGTGCTCGTGGCGAGCTTGAAATTACCGACTTGAACCGTGTTTACCTAGCTAAAAATCAGTTGAATGTTCAGACTTTGGGGCGTGGCACAGCTTGGCTCGATACAGGAACTCACGACACTCTGTTGAGTTCTTCTCAGTTTGTGCAAACCATTGAACAACGCCAAGGCTTAAAAATTGCCTGTTTAGAAGAGATTGCCTATCACATGGGTTTTATCAACTTGGATCAGTTGCAGAAAATAGCGGAAGAAATTCCAGCATCTAGTTACGGCGAATATGTGAAATTTTTTGCAAAGCAAGAGCTGCAAAAAAGTAAAGGTTAGTTATGGTCGATTTTTTAAATTTAAAGCGTATTAATTTACAAATGAAGCAGGAACTAGAAGGTGCCTTTTCGCGGGTTTTAGATTCAGGCTGGTTTATCCGTGGTCAGGAAGTGGAGCATTTTGAAAAAGAATATGCAGCCTACCAAAATCAAAAATATTGTATTGGTGTGGCTAATGGTTTGGATGCTCTGGTTTTAGTTATTCGTGCGTGGAAAGAGCTTGGAAAGTTAAAAGTAGGTGATGAGGTTTTAGTTCCATCTAATACTTATATTGCAAGTATCTTGGCTATTTCTGAAAATGATTTAGTGCCTGTTTTGGTTGAGCCAGATCTAAACACTTACAATATCAATCCCGCAAATTTTGAAAAAGTTATGACCTCTAAAACGAAGGCTATATTGCCTGTGCATCTGTATGGCCGTATTTGCCCGATGAAGGAAATTATGGATTTTGCCAAAAAACATAATTTGCTGGTTTTAGAAGATACGGCTCAATCTCATGGGGCCAGTCTTGACAGTATTAAGGCCGGCTCTTGGGGGCATGCGTCGGGCTTTTCGTTCTATCCAGGTAAAAACTTAGGTGCTTTGGGTGATGCTGGTGCGGTTACAACAGACGATCAAGCATTAGCCGAAATGGTTAAAAATATTGCAAATTATGGATCTCAGAAAAAGTACTATAACGACTATCAAGGGGTGAATAGTCGCCTTGATGAAGTTCAAGCAGCACTTTTACGTATTAAACTTAAGTATCTGGATTTGCAGAACAATGCCCGAAAACAAATTGCCAACCAGTATACAAAAAATATCACTAACTCAGCTATCATTTTGCCAAATAGTCCAGCAGCTGAGCAACATGTGTGGCATCTTTTTGTGGTGCGCACAGCTCATCGCGATGCTTTAGCCAGCCATCTTAAGAACAATCAGGTGGGAACAGTAATCCATTACCCAGTCCCTCCGCATAAACAAAAAGCCTATAAAGAGATGAGCGATTTGAAGCTGCCTGTGAGCGAGCAAATTCATGCTGAGGTGATCAGTTTACCTATGGACCCGAGTATGACTTCTCAGGAAATTTCGAAGGTAATTGAAGCCGTTAACAGCTTTAAAGTTTAATGCTTTTTCAGTCACAATTGACTTGATTTATACGTCTAGGTAACTCATGTTTTTTATATATGAAAAAAGCATTTATTACCGGAGTTACAGGTCAGGACGGATCTTATTTAGCTGAGCTTTTACTTGAAAAAAATTATGAGGTTCATGCTATTTTGCGAAGGTCTTCAGTATTTACCACAGACCGTATTGAACATCTGATGTCGCACCCGCGATTTAAAACTTATCACGGAGATCTGGCCGACTCGAGCAACCTACACACCTTACTTTCTAAAATTCAGCCCGACGAAGTTTACAACTTAGGTGCTCAGTCGCATGTGGCGGTTTCATTTGAAGTTCCGGAGTATACGGCCGAGGTGGATGCTTTAGGTACGATTCGGTTATTAAATGCAATTAAAGATCTTGGAATTAAAACTAAATTTTATCAGGCTTCAACATCTGAGCTGTTTGGTGGGCTTCCAGATAGCGCTCCGCAAAGTGAGAAAACTCCTTTTTATCCGAAGTCTCCATACGGAGCGGCAAAGCTTTATGCCTACTGGGTAACGGTTAATTACCGTGAATCTTACGGCTTATATGCGTGTAACGGCATTTTATTTAATCATGAATCTCCACGCCGGGGAGAAACTTTTGTAACTAAAAAAATTACTAAAGCAGTTGCTGCAATTAAACACGGAAAGCAAAAACATTTAACTCTAGGTAACCTAGATGCCATGCGCGACTGGGGATACGCTAAAGAGTACGTTGAAGCTATGTGGTTGATGCTCCAGCAGGAAAAGCCTGTTGATTATGTTGTGGCTA
This sequence comes from bacterium, assembly GCA_019752925.1. Lineage (GTDB taxonomy): Bacteria > Bdellovibrionota > Bdellovibrionia > Bdellovibrionales > Bdellovibrionaceae > Pseudobdellovibrio. Next base: position 39,124 of record JAIELP010000009.1, on the reverse strand, counting down.
CCGGAAAAATGTATTCAGTACGTCAGTTCGTTGAAATGGCTTTTTCTGAAATCGGTGTAAAAATTAAATGGCAAGGTGCGGGCTCTAACGAGCAAGGATTGAATGCTGAAACAAATGAAGTTTTAGTTAAAATCGATCCTAAGTACTATCGTCCTGCAGAAGTAGAAGTACTTCACGGTGACCCAAGTTTAATTCTTAAAAATATCGGTTGGAAGCCTAAAACAGATTTAAAAGAGCTGGTTAAGATCATGGTTAATTACGATCTTAAAAATGAAAACTATGGCGGTGCTGAGTGATCTTAGTAACCGGTGCCACCGGCTTTGTTGGTAAAAGAGTTTGCCACTTGCTTGAAAAGCAAAATAAAAAATTTATCCGTACCTCTGTATCTTTAGGTTTAGATTTACGTGATCCAGTTGCTACTCAAAATTTTTTTGAAAAAAATAAAACTGATCAAATTATTAATTGTGCGGCCTTTGTTGGTGGAATTCAGTTTGGCTACAAACATCCGGTAGAATTATTTCAAAATAATATGCTCATGACCGTTAACTTACTGGCAGCGGCCCATAAATTTGGTATTAAACGTTTAGTAAACCCTATTTCAAATTGTGCTTATCCGGCTAAGGCTACTTTATTTAAAGAAGAAGAGTTCTGGGACGGCCCACTACATGACTCAGTACTGGTTTACGGTTTTGTACGAAAGGCTTCGTGGATAGGTTCTTGGGCTTACAATAAACAACATGGTTTAGATGTTTTAAACTTAATCGTTTCTAATATGTACGGACCTGAAGATCACTTTGAAGAAGAAAGATCACACGCACTCGGTGCGCTGATTATGAAATTTGTAAAAGCTAAAAAAGAAAACTTGCCCCAGGTTGTAGTTTGGGGAACGGGCTCACCTGTTCGTGAATGGTTACACGTTGATGACGGTGCAGAAGCTCTAGTTCGCGGTTTAGACGCTGCTAAAGTTGTTGAGCCAGTTAACGTAGGCGTGGCTTCAGGTATTTCAATTAAAGACTTAGCGTTGTTAATTAAAGAAGTAGTTGGGTACAAGGGCGAAATGGTTTTTGATACTTCAAAGCCAGATGGAGCTCCTTACAAAACAGTTGATGGTACAAAAGGCGAAGCTTTATTAGGCTGGAAGCCGTCAGTTCAACTTGAACAAGGTGTGAAAGACACCGTCGAATGGTATTTAAAACATGCTTAATGAAAATATATTTTTTGATCTTAAACGTCTTAAAAAAATCGGTAAGAATGTGATTATCGGTAAAACGGTTCGCATTCGTTACCCAGAATTAGTTGAAATCGGCGATAATGTGATTATCGATGATTTTACTTACATTTCAACGGCAATGAAAATTGATGACTATGTTCATATTGCTTCAGGCGCTAAAATTATCGGAGGACAAAATTGCACAGTGCACTTTGGTTCTTTTTCGACATTGGCTCCGCAAGTTGTTTTATCGGCTGGTAGCGACGACTATATGTCGGGAATAGCTACGCCTCTTGTTGGTAATGAGTTCAAAGGAAATGTAGAATACGGCGATATTAAAATCGGCCGCCATTGTATTGTTGGCTCGGGGTCGGTTATTTTACCTAAAGTAACTTTGCACGATGGTGCAAGCCTTGGTGCTTTGTCATTAGCTAAATCTGATTTAGCAGCCTGGACTTTGTATGCCGGCATTCCGGCTCAAGAATTAAAAAAACGCAACCAAGCTGAAATACTTCAATTAGAGAAAAAATTTAAAGAGAGTTTACTGAAATGAATGAAATAAAAGAAAACGGAATCGTATTAGCTCGTCATATTAAATCTGAAGATGTGTGGAAGGGTGGTTTGTCATTCTTTTCGCAGGACCAAGATTTTATTCAGGTTGGCAGCTGGGGTTACGATAAAGATAAATACTTATTACCGCACATCCATAATGAAGTGCCGCGCGAGTGCCTTTGGACTCAGGAAGTAATTTTTGTTAAGACCGGAAAAATCCGCGCTCATATTTTTGGTACTGCGGAAAATAAAATTACAGACATTGATGTAAGTGCCGGAGATGTGATTATTTTACTACGTGGTGGCCATGGTTACACAATTTTAGAAGACGGCACTCAAGTACTTGAAATTAAAAATGGCCCTTATGTTGGCGCTGATCGTGATCGCCGCCGTTTTGAGGTGAAATAATTATGAGCCAACAATTTATCATGCAAATGCAGCCTTGGTTCGGTGAAGAAGAAAAAAAATCGATAATTTCATATTTAGATGAAAACGGTTTTATGACCGAATTCAAACGCACTGAGCAGTTTGAAAAAATGATCGCTGAGTACACTGGAGCTAAACACTGTATCGTTGTTAATAACGGCACCATTAGCCTGACTTTAGCAGCTTTGGCGCTTGATATTGGACATGGTGATGAAGTTATAATTCCAAATTACACAATGATTGCTTCGCCTAATTCGGTGAAAATGATAGGCGCAGTACCGGTATTTGTAGACGTAGAACCTGAAACTCTTTGTTTAGATATTGAATTAGTAAAAAAAGCCATTACTCCAAAAACTAAAGCGGTCATGCTGGTATCGGCTAATGGCCGTTACCCTAAGTCGACAGTTCAAGCCTTTGTTCAACTCTGTAAAGATAAAAAAATTGCTTTAATTGAAGATTCGGCGCAATCCTTGGGTTCGTTTGATGTAACGGGCGGGCACGTAGGAACTTTCGGCGATATCGGCAGTTTTTCATTTTCAGCTCCTAAAATTATTTCGACAGGGCAGGGTGGGTGTTTAATTACCAATAATGATGACCTAGCCTTTAAGTTAAGACGACTTAAAGACTTCGGTCGTTCAGGTGGAGGTAATGATATTCACGACTGGATAGGATTTAATTTCAAATTTACCGAACTACAGGCCTGTCTAGGCATCGAACAAATGAAAAAGCTCACATCTCGCGTAGCTCTTAAAAAAGAACTGGCCCGTCGTTATGAGAAAAATCTTTCAGGTATAAAGGGTATTCAGTTATTTAAACATAATCTCGAAACCACTCCGCCTTGGTTTATAGATTCACTTTGTGAAAACCGCCAAGCTTTGCAGGACTATCTTAAATCAAAAAATATCGGCACTCGCATTATGTATCCGCCGATTAATAAACAAAAAGCTTATGGGGTAGCAGGATCATTCCCGGTGTCGGAGTTGGTTGGCGAAAAAGGCTTATGGTTGCCATCGACTACTCAGTTAACTGTTCAAGAAATTGATTACATAACTGGTGAAATTGCCAACTTCTACAATAAAGGTTAATAGATGAATCTGAATATGGCCATTGTCGTTCTATCTTGCGATAAATACAGAGACCTCTGGCCTCCGTTTTTTGAGCTATTTTTCAGAAACTGGCCGCAATGTCCGTATAAATTGTATTTGTTTTCAAATGAAATATCGTCTGAGGACTCACGCGTAAAAACAATTTTATCTGGCCCAGATAAAGACTGGTCGAGCAGTGTTAAAGCCTGTTTGGAGCAAATTGAAGAAGAATATGTTCTTATATTGTTTGATGATGTGTTTTTACTGGAAAAAGTTGATGAAAAACGCATAGAAAAATTAACTTCTTACGTAGCCCAGTTCCGTCCGGAGTACCAAAAGTTTACAGCGGTTCCTAAGCCTGATATCCGCATTAATCAGGATATCGGTAAGTATTTACCTGAAACCCATTACCGCAATGGTTTAATGTCGATCTGGAAAAGAAAAACTTTATTAGAGCTTATCGTGCCCGGTGAGTCTGCATGGAAATTTGAAATCGATGGAAGGCTCAGATCTTCAAAGTATGAAAATTTCTTTGGTGTGTATAAAGAATACTTTAATTTTCTTCACGGCGTAGAAAAAGGCATGTGGTATAAAAACGCAGTTAAAGTGCTGAAAGAGCACGGTATTGAGCCTGATTTAAAAGCCCGCGCAGTTTTGAGCCAGCAAAATTACCTGAAGTCACAGTTATCACTGGCCCGACGTTATATTTTTATTAATACTCCTGTACAGATGCGTCCACATTTATTTAAAATTTCCGACTTTGTCAGAAATAAAATTTATAAAAAATGGTAAAAGTGCAGTCTAAACTTTTAATTTGGTTACAGTACTTTAAAACGCAAAGCGGGTCGGTCGCCGCACGTAATATTTATATTTCTCTGATTTTTAAGATTTTAACTTCATTTTTATTTTTAATTCTGGTTCCGTATGCCATTCGCAGTCTTGGAGCTGAAAAATACGGTATTGCAGCTTTCTTTTTAACAATGCATGGGTATGTTTCGCTTCTGGATTCAGGGTTTACCTATGCTCTGGGGTTACAGTACACCCAAAAACTGGTTCATAGCGAAAAAGACGCGCGAGATGTGTTTTACTCGGCCGTACCGGTGTATTTGCTATTAAGTCTGTTTGCATTTTTAGGTTTTGCTGTATTTCGTAAAGAAATCAGCATTCTGGCTTTCAATACCGATACATATTCGTTTGAAATGTTTTTATTCGGCTTTGTATTAGCCCTATCAACTCTCGATAGCATGCTTTCCACTGTTTTGCAGGCTCATGAAAAAATAAATCTAATCGCAACTGGCAGATTTTTACTCGACCTTGTTAAAGTAGTTGGTGTGGCACTGATGGGTTATATGCAGTTTGCACCACAGGCTATTGTGTATTTTATTCTTCTGAGTGTTGTAACAAAAATTATTTTCGATTTATTTTATTTCTTTAAACTCTTACCAGAGCTTAAAGTTAAACTCGACTGGCTTAAAACTCGCGCCATGCTTAAATTGGCTCTGCCTTCTGTGGGAATAGCCCTGTGTTCGTTATTCATGTCGATGATGGATAAGTTCTTAGTATCGGGTAAAATCAGTGCTACGGCGTTTACGTCGTATTCATTTGCTTATGATCTTACTACTAAGGCATACTTTCTTGTTTATGCTGTTACCAGTGTGATTTATCCCAAATTAATTAAAAATCATAGCCAAGGGCACTCAAGAAGCCACTTGCTCAAAATACAATTGCTAGCAGTTTTACTGATGACGTTGGTCTATTACTTACCATTATCGGTGTTAGCAGTACCTATTTCTTCATTTTTAATAGGTGAAGAGCTATCAGCTACAACTGGTATTTTAATTCAGCTTTGCTCGGTTTCAGCCGTTTTGTATTTAAGTTTTACGGTTTTAGAATCGTATTTGGTTTCAACAGGCTCGGTATTTAAAACCTTGGCTATTTATATACTAGGAATTATCAGCTTTAAGCTATTTCTCGATTACTTTATTGAAAAATATCAGTTAATTGGGGTTTCTCTGGCTGTCAGTTCCATGTTTATTATCATGATCTTATCTGGCTTTGCGATGGTCCTAGTTGCCCGTAAAAAACCTAAGGCGGGCGTATGAGCGGCCTGGTTTCGATAATTGTTCCAAGCTACAATCATAAAAAATATCTTCCGGAGCTTTTGGATTCTATAGCCGCACAGACATACAACCAAAGAGAGCTTGTTATTGTAGATGACGGCTCCAGCGATGGTACTGTGGATTATCTTGAGTCAGTTAAAAGCAAATATGGATTTAAGTTAATCAGTAAAAAAAACGAAGGCCTTTGTGCTACGATTAACCGCGGACTTGATGAGATCAGCGGCGATTATGTAGTGATTATTGCTAGCGATGATTTTATGCCCGCTGAACGCTTAAGTGAGCAAGTTGAAAAGTTATCACAGAGTCCTTTTGACGCCATTGCCGGTGGAATGACAGTTGTGAGCGAAAGCTCGGCGGTATTGAATTATGTAAAGCCACCCAAAGCTGGTGAAGTGTTTTTTGACGAGATGCTTTTTAAAAATTTAATTTGCGCGCCAACTGTTATGTTTAAAGCCACCACATTTAAAAAATTCGGACGTTATAATCCAAATCATTTAATTGAAGACTATTCAATGTGGATGCGAATTTTATCTAAGGGCGGGCGCTTAGCTAATTTTGAATACAACTGGGCTTTTTACCGCGTAAACCCATTAGTTACGGCAAAAAAAGTAGATTGGTATTACCGAGGCTTAGCGCAGGTTTTTTCTGAATACTTAGATCAACCTATCGTGCGCTCAGCGCTTAACAGAAGAAAGCTTCAATACCTTATTAAGGTAGCAGTGCTGGACGGTGTGGCGGGGCTTAAGGGCAGTTTAGCAAGCGAAGGTAAAGATCTCAGCGTGGTCAGTGAAATATTGTTGCATATGATAGCAGCTTTGCCGGCTGCTATAAGAAATTTTTTAAAAAAATATATTAATCGCGCGTGAGTTGCAGTAGCATTCAGCCGATTTAAATTAAATGCGAAAGAGTATTGGTTATGAAAAAATTAAAAGTGGGAATAGCAGGTTATGGTATAGTGGGTATTCGTCGTCGTAAATTTATAGATTTGCATCCATCACTTCAAACCGTAGCTGTTTGTGATATGAAATTTAAAGGTACTGGCAAAACTGAAGATCACGGAGCTAAGGTATACGATAACTACAAAGATCTTTTAAAAGAAGATCTGGATATTTTATTTGTTTGCTTAACAAATGATATTGCTCCTGAAGTGACTATAGCTGGTTTAAATAAAGGTCTTCACGTATTTTGCGAAAAACCTCCGGGAAAAGACTTAAAAGATATACATAATGTAATTCAGGTAGAAAAAATACATCCCGATCTCAAACTGATGTATGGCTTCAATCATCGTTATCACGACTCAATTAAAAAAGCTTTTGAGATTGTTAAAACTAAAGAATTAGGCCGCATCATCAACTTACGTGGTGTTTATGGTAAGTCCAAAATTATTTCTTTTGAATCTGATTGGAGAACTAAAAGAGCTATTGCTGGCGGCGGCATTTTACTTGATCAAGGTATCCATATGGTGGATTTGATCAGAATGTTTGTGGGCGATTTTGAACAAATTCATAGTTTTGTAGATAATGGTTTCTGGAATCACGATGTGGAAGATAATGCCTATGCATTAATGAAAACTAAGTCGGGTATTGTGGCCTTCTTACATTCGACAGCTACGCAGTGGCGTCATAGATTTAATTTAGAAATTTCTTTAGAAAAAGGAAGCATTATCCTTTCAGGAATTTTATCAGGATCAAAAAGTTATGGTGCTGAAACGATTACAGTTGCCTATGCTAATCATGAAGCTAACGGTAGTGGCGATCCTTTAGAGGTCACGACACGATACAATGAGGATAACTCTTGGAGAGATGAAGTAAACTATTTTGCAGACTGTATTGTTAAAAACAAAAAAATAGAACAAGGTTCTTCAGAAGAGGCCTTCAAAACGATGGAATTAGTATACCGCATTTACTGTTCAGATAAAGTATGGAAAGAAAAATACAATTTAACAGATAAAATCTAGTTAAAGCGGGTAGTTGAAGAAATTTTCAGGCTTAGCAGGCTTTGGATTGCTAAGTCCTTCGATAGCTGCTTGTCCCATTAATCTAATAGATTGAATTGAAGAACCACCAATATGAGCCGTCGAAAAGAAATTATCTAAGCTAAAAAGCTTTTGATCTACGGGTGGCTCTTTTTCAAAAACATCAAATGCTGCTGACTGAATATGACGTGTAGAAAGTAAATCATATAATGCAGATTCATCAACCATACCGCCGCGAGCTGTATTAACTAAAAAGCTTCCTTTTTTCATTAACATCAAGCTTTCGCGGTTAAGTAGAGCTTTTGTTTTAGAAGTTAAAGGTAAGTGAATAGTTACAACATCAGACTCTTTTAAAACGTTCTCGAGAGTTGTTTGTTGAATACCATTTGCAATGCAGTAGTCATCTTTAGGGAAAAGGTCATAAGCTAGAATTTTAACACCATAAGGTTTTAAAAATGGAACCAGCTCTTGCCCAACGTAACCAAGCCCCAAAATACCGATAGTTTTGCCTGAGAGGTTTTGGCCCTTAAACTGAGTCCATGTGCCTTTTTGTACTTCATGATGAGAGTGAAAGCTCCCACGTACGCAACCTAATATAAAATGCATAGCAAGTTCAGCAACCGAGCGGCGGTTAACGCCTCCTTGCCAAGCCAACTGGATATTATGTTTAAACATATCCTCGAAAGAAATATTATCTAAACCAACGCCATATTTACTTATAACTTTTAAGTCAGGTAGATACTTAAGAGTATCATCATTAATTTTTTCAAGAGCCACGATAGCTTTTTCAGCACCTTTTAAAAACGAAACGAGTTCATCTCCTTGTAAGGATTTGCCTGTTTCATTAAATTTAACCGAAGGATATTTTTCAGAAAGTTTGTTTCTGAGGAATTCATCCTGTGAAAACGATCTTGATGCAACAGCAATTAATCCTGAATTAGATGACATGAAATCCCTTTTTTACAAAGTAGCTATTGCAGAACTGTACAAAGCTTGAATCTGCGGGAACTTCTTGTTTTTCTATTTTAAACGCATTGTTTTTTGGAATTATCAGGCTGACATTTTTTCCGACATTTTTTTTATCTTTTTGGATAGCTGTCATGAAAACATCAAAATTTAAATCTGATTTACAGAAGTCTAACCAGTTTTTAGCAAAAAGACCTTGAGCCGAATCATTAATTTCTTTGCTGATTAAATTTTGCGAAAAACTATACTCGCAAGCCATTGACTGACCTATTGTGACAGCAATTCCATGAGGAATTTTGTAATTTGTAGCAGATTCGATAGCATGACCGAAGGTGTGACCGTAATTCATAACAAGTCTAGGGCCAGTATCAAACTCATCAATTTCAATAATGCCTTTTTTAATTAATAAAGACTGCATTAAGAAGTGCTCTAACTTTGAGTCTTCTTTTAAAATCAGATCGTAATTGGCTGAAAACTCTTTAAGTTTTTCAATTCCTGCAATGCCATGAACTTTTATCATTTCACCTATGCCAGAATAGACCTCAACAGGATTTAGAGTTTTTAAAAACTGTACGCTTATGTAAATATGATTAGGTGGAGTAAAAGTACCCATCAGATTTTTTACGCCGCCCACATTTATTGAACTTTTAGAGCCAATGCAGGAATCGGCCTGTGCTAAAAGAGTAGTTGGAAAGAATACCCAGTTGAGCCCTCTAAACAAGGTAGCCGCCATAAAGCAGGTGATATCCTGAATAATACCACCTCCAACAGCAACCAAGGTCACATTACGTTTCACGCCAATTTTTGTTAAATCAACTGCTAGTTGTGTGAACTTTGACAGATCTTTATTTTCCTCAGTAGCTTCGATAATAAAGTGCGGACTTTTTGTAATAATTGAAGAGAGTTGTTTTTTGTAAAGCTCAGAAACATTTTTATCGATTATAAAACATACATTTGAGTTAGATAATTCTTCCATTTTTTTGAAAGCATCATCAATAAAATCCACTGCGTAAATACCTTTATATGATTTTATTTCAATTTTTGATAGCTTAGACACAGGTAAAGCCTCCGTCTGCTACAATATTCTGGCCGGTAATAAGAGTATTTTCGGGGCTTGTTAAAAACAAGACAGCCTCAGCTACTTCGGCCGGAGTGCCCAATCGTTTAATAGGCACTTGGCTAGTTAGCTCAGCAATTTGAGTTTCTGATAATATTTGTCGGGTTAACTCTGTATCAATAAAGCCCGGTGAAATTACATTTACTAAAATATTTTTCGAAGCGTATTCAATAGCCATGGCCTTAGTCATTCCAACTAATGCAAATTTAGAAGTGGAGTAGGAAGCTCTTTTTTCTTTACTGATGGTAGAAAATATTGAACCTACATTAACGATGCGGCCAAAATTTCTTTTCAGCATACCCTTAACCACAGCTTGGCTTAGCCGAAATGGACCTTCTACATTAACTTTTTGAATTTGTTTAAAATCTTCTAATTGAATTTCATGGAAATGATCAATTTTATTAATGCCTGCATTGTTAACTAATACGTCAAATTTTTCAATTTCTGCAGAGGATAAAAAAGATTCAATTGATGCATCATTTGAAAAATCCAACTGTAGAAATTTTGCTGAAGGGTTTGGATTTTGCGCTTTTTTTTGGCCTGTATAAGTGACTTCAGCACCACATTTGAGATAGGCGTCTACAATTGCAGCGCCAATCCCACGAGAACCGCCTGTTACAAGAATTTTTTTGTTCTTGAAATTATAAGGCATTAAGACATCTTTACATGGCGATTTAAATATGAACCCAATAAATGGTCAATAAACATATGAACATCTTCAACCGGACCGTATTCGCCTTTTTGAGTTTGAACATGTATTTTGATATCTGACATTTCACGGAGTTTTCCGCCGTCAAAGCCAGTAAGACCGATAACTTTTAAATTCTTTTTCTTTGCATAATCAACTGCATGAATAATATTTGGTGAATTTCCTGAAGCTGAAATGGCAACAAGCACATCATTAGGTTGTGCAAAATTTTGCAATTGTTTTGTGAAAACATATTCGTATCCATCGTCATTACCAACGGCTGTTAAAATAGCTACATTGTCTGTAAAAGCCAGAGCTTTGAATGGCTTTTCAGTTACGCGGGTTCCGATAGAAATGTCGTTTGCAAAGTGAGAAGCTGTAGCCGCGCTTCCACCATTACCTATGAAGAAAATATGCGCGCCTCTGTTGCGGGCATCAATTACTGTTTCAATCATTTTACCAACTTGTTCGTAATCAAGCTTTGATAAGACTTCAGATAGGTAAGCCCCATAGTGTTTGGCAAAGTCAGCGGGTTGGCGGTGAGATTGAAAAATTTCATCTAATTTGTTCTGCATAATGATATCCTCGTGCGTGTTAAACATTTCTAACCGAAAAATGATTCGACCACAAAAACTACTCCTTATGTCGGCGTGTGTCAAATAGGCGTAACCTCGACGCTTAACAAAGATTTTGCTAGTTTCTTTTGGTGATAAAATTTCTATCTTATTCCCTTGATGAAAACAGTCCTTCCTATGGAAATGGGCCCAGGTTTAACCGAGTGCTCGATAAGTGCATTGAACACGGAGCAAGCTGTAATCAAATGACCTTTCAGGTGAGCAATCACATAGGTACTCATTTGGACTGTCCTTATCATTTTGACCAAAAAGGCTTAAAAATAACAGATTACGCTCCAGACTTCTGGTTTTGTCGAAAAATTAGTCTAGTGGAAGTGCCTGACACGGATATGTTGATCGACTTAGAGAAGTACAAATCTCAAATTAGCCCTAATTCTGAGCTTGTTTTAGTTAAAACAGGCTTTTGCTATAAAAGAGACCAAGAGGTTTATTGGAGTGCAAATCCAGGGATTGCATCTAACAGCGCCGATTTTTTGCGCAAACATTGCCCCGATGTTAAATTTTTAGGAATGGATCTGATTTCTTTAACAAGTTATGTGAACCGTGAAGAGGGAAAAAAGGCTCATCAGGCCTTTTTAAAAAATGCAGATAAACCAATATTAATTGTTGAAGATATGGACCTGCGTGGTTTACTTAGTTCGCCAAAAGAAGTTTTAATAAGTCCGCTGCGCATAACAGATGCCGATGGCGGACCAGTTACTGTATTTTCTTGGGATAAATAATAGATATATTGAAAGACAGGTTTTATTTATGAAAGTTGTAATATTGGCCGGTGGACTTGGAACAAGATTAGCTGAAGAGACTCAGGTTAAGCCTAAGCCTATGGTAGAAATCGGTGGTCGTCCGATTCTTTGGCACATTATGAAATCTTACGCTCATTACGGATTTAATGAATTTATGCCGGCACTTGGATATAAAGGCGAATTTATTAAAGATTATTTCTTAAACTTCAGTCATATCTCTAAAGATTTCACCATTGAACTGAAATCTCGTAAAATCGAAAACGTAACAGAAGTGCAGGAAGACTGGAAAGTTCACCTTATCGACACCGGAAAAGATTCAATGACCGGTGGTCGTATTTTTAAATTAAAAGAGCAGCTAAAAAACGAAGAAACATTCATGGTGACTTACGGTGATGGTCTTTGCGATATTAATATTTCTAAATTACTTGAGTTCCATAAATCTCACAAAAAAATTGCCACAGTTACTGCGGTAAGACCTCCGGCGCGTTTTGGTGCTTTAGAAATCAGAGAAGGTAAAGTTACTGATTTCCACGAAAAACCACAAGTGGGTGAAGGTTGGATTAATGGTGGATTCTTTATATTCAATAAAGAGATATTCAATTACCTAACAGACGAATCTACAATTTTAGAAAAAGAACCACTTGAAAAATTAGCTAAAGCCGGTGAGTTGATGGCTTATCAGCATAACGGGTTTTGGCACTGTATGGATACAATTCGCGACCGCGATACGCTTGAAAAAATGTGGAGTATTGGCGAAGCTCCTTGGAAAGTTTGGAAGTAATGCTATTTAAAGACGTTTACAGAGGTAAAAAGGTTTTAGTAACCGGTCATACTGGCTTTAAAGGCTCATGGTTAGTTTTATTACTCAAAAAATTAGGTGCTCATGTAGTTGGTGTTTCGGACTGTGTGCCAACAACACCTTCTATGTTTGAAGCTTTAAAAATTAATGAGTTGTGTAAAGATTATCGTTTAGATATTTTGAATTATCCCGAGCTTAACATAATATTTCAGAACGAAAAGCCAGATTTTATTTTTCATATGGCGGCTCAGCCCATTGTAGCCACTTCGCAATCAGAACCATTAAGAACTTTATCAGTGAATGCTATGGGAACAGCCCATGTTCTTGAAGCTATGCGCTCATTTAAACATGCTTGCACCGGTGTAGTTATTACTTCTGACAAGTGCTACGAAAACGTTGAATGGGAGTGGGGTTATAAGGAAACTGATGCTCTTGGCGGTAAAGACATTTACAGTGCTTCAAAGGCCGCAGCCGAACATATTTTTCATTCTTACGTGAGAACATTCTTTGTTAATAATCACCCGGTAAAACTTTGTTCAGCCAGAGCGGGTAATGTTATTGGCGGTGGTGACTGGGCTCAATACCGTATTGTGGCCGATATGGTGAGATCTTGGTCTGAAGATAAAACAGTGGTTTTACGCAGTCCGAATTCAACACGCCCATGGCAACACGTAATGGAGCCTCTGTGTGGCTATTTACATTTAGGTGCTGAGTTATATGCCCGTGAAAAACTTCATGGCGAATCTTTCAACTTTGGTCCACGCGCAGAACAAAATAAAACGGTAAAAGACATCTGTGAAAACTTAGCCCGCATCTGGGGTCATAAAAATCCTTCAGGAAGTTATTCTGTAGTTGAAAACTTAAACCTGAAAGAAGCTGGTCTATTAAAATTAAATTGTGACAAAGCTTTATTTCATTTGGGATGGCAGGCCACTTTAAATTATCAGGAAACGGCTCAATTAGTTGGTGAATGGTATGCAACATACTACCAGAAAAAAGAAACCAACATGATGGACTACACCGATAAACAAATTAATTTCTACTTTGATTCTGCTAAAAAACAAAATTTAACCTGGACAGTGTAGTGGCGGATGTAATGCTTAGTGATCTGAAAATAATCGAAACCCCAAAGGGTCGAGTATTTCATGCTCTTAAAAAAAGCGAGGCTTCTTTTAAAAACTTCGGTGAAGCCTATTTCTCTGAAGTTAATTTTAAAGAAGTTAAAGGCTGGAAAAAACACACTCAGATGACTTTGAATTTAATGGCCATTTCCGGCGAAGTTAGATTTGTTGTATATGATGAAACAGCGAAGGCAGGAAACCAGTTTAAAGAGTTTTGTTTATCGAGAAACTCTGGTGAACAGTATAAGAGATTAACGGTGCCTCCGGGTTTATGGGTTGCCTTTCAAGGGTTAGATAAATCTGAAAACTTAATATTAAATATTGCCGACATCGAACACGATCCAAAAGAAAGTGTTAATAAAGATTTAAGTGAGATCCCCTATGAGTGGTGAAAAAAGAACAATACGTCTTTCAAAATGTTCTGTGGATCATCACGAAAAAGAGGCTGTTAGCCGCGTTTTAGATTCACACTTTTTAGGTATGGGTGTTGAAGTTCAGCAATTTGAAAAAGAGATTAAAGCCTATTTAAATACCGAGCTTGAAGTTATATTGGTAAACACAGGTACGGCAGCCTTACATTTGGCTTTAGAGTGTTTAGATTTTCAAGACGGCGACGAAGTCTTAGTTCCATCATTAACTTATGTGGCAAGCCATCAGGCGATCAGCGCGGCAGGTTTAAAGCCTGTTTCGTGTGATGTTGATGCTCAAACGGGATTTATTGACTTAGTCGATGCCGAAAAAAGAATCTCTGCAAAAACTAAAGCCATTATGCCGGTTCATTATTCTAGTAATTCAGTTGATATCCCTCAAGTCTATGAATTTGCAAAAAAGCATGGCCTTAGAGTGGTTGAAGATGCGGCTCATTCCTTCGGGAATAAAAGAGATGGGCATTGGATAGGTGAGGCGGGCGATATAATTTGCTTTAGCTTTGATGGAATTAAAAATATTACTTCAGGTGAAGGCGGTTGTGTATTAACTGCCGATAAAGCAGTAGCTGCAAGAATAAAAGACGCCAGACTACTTTCCGTTGAAAACGATACGCAAATGCGTTTTGAAAGAAACCGCTCTTGGGTTTTTGCCGTTAAACATCAGGGTTATCGCTACCACATGAGCGACATCATGGCCGCCATAGGCCGAGAGCAATTAAAAAAAGCTCCTCAGTTTGCTGAAAAAAGAAAACAACTGGCTGAAATGTATTTTAATATGTTTGAAAAGTTTCCGCAGATTAAACCGGTTACATTAAAAAACAAAGATATCGTTCCACATATTTTCGTATGTCAAATCGTATCTGAAAAGCGGGACCGTATTGTTTCTTATCTTCAGGAGCAAGGCGTATCGGTGGGTCTTCATTACTATGCCAACCATTTGCATGAGTATTTTAAAACAGATTATGCCTTACCTAAGGTTGAAGATTTGTGTGAAAGGCTTGTTACTTTTCCGTTTCATGTAGGGATCACGGCAGAAGATATCAGTTATATAGAAAATAAACTCGAAGTTTACTTTAAGGAGAGAGTTTTATGAAAGTTATAGGTATTGTTCCAGCAAGAATGGCTTCAAGCCGATTTCCGGGAAAACCTTTATTTAAAATTTTAGGTAAACCAATGATTGAGCATGTTTACCGTCGCGCTTTAATGTTTAATGGCTGGACCAAGCTAGGTTTAGCAACCTGTGATAAAGAAATTGCCGACTTTGGTGCGACCCAAGGTTGGGATGTTTTAATGACTTCAGATCAGCACACACGTTGTTTAGACCGAGTTGCAGAAGCCGCACCCAAACTAGTTCCAGATATTGCAGATAATGACATCGTCGTTTGTGTTCAAGGTGACGAGCCTATGTTACTTCCGGATATGATCCAGGCTTCAATTGCTCCGCTCCTTAACGACCCCGAAGTTAACTGTACGGTTTTAGGTATGGATATTGTTGATGATGCTGAATTCAGAAATAAAGACACCGTTAAAATTATCCATAATATGAAGGGTGATGTGTTATATACATCTCGTTCGCCGATTCCTTATACAACTAAACTAACTCCTGAAGCCGGTGCTAAAAGAATTTACGGAATATTTGCATTCCGTTGGCATTTTTTAAAGAAATTTACTTCTTTAGCTGAATCTCCTCTGGAAAAAGTAGAATCATGTGATTCAAACCGCATTTTTGACTACGGATTCAAGCAGAGAGTGGCTCCATACCGTTATTTACCTTCCTATTCTGTAGATAGTCCTCATGATGTACAGAAAGTTGAAGGCGCCATGGTGCACGACCCGATATTTAAATCTTACAATTAAGAAAGACAGGCTATCGTGGATTTTACTCAATTAGCTAAAAGACAATATAAAGAAGGTCTTATCACTCGTCCTGATTGGACAATTGATACTTCGCGGGATGAGAAAGTATTGTGGCTAAATAAGAATGAAAATCTAGATCCTGTTTTAAATGAACAAATTAACGGTATTCTGAAAAAGATAAAGCCTTTTGCCGTCAATACCTATCCTGAAAATGCAAAGATCTATAAAAAATTAGCTGCATTGGACTCTCTGGAGCCTAATAATTTTATACTGACTTCAGGCTCTGATGGAGCAATTCGCAATACATTTGAAGTGTTTATAGCACCAGGTGATAAAGTACTTCACACCCATCCAACTTTTGCAATGTACGATGTTTATTGTAAAATGTTCGCAGCAGAGCAAATTAAAGTCGCTTACACTTATACACCCGAAGGTCCGGTTCTCGATTTTAATAAGTTCATCGAGCAAATCAAAGTAAGCCAGCCTAAGCTTGTGTGCTTACCAAATCCAGACAGTCCAACTGGTACAGTGCTGACGGATGAACAGATGCAAATTCTTTTAAAAACAACTTTAGAATTAAAATGTTTGTTGTTAATTGATGAAGCCTACTATCCGTTTTTTACAAAAACACAGATTAATAAAGTAAATGAATTTCCACAGCTATTAGTATGCCGGACCTTTTCAAAAGCATGGGGAGCCGCCGGTGTTCGAGTGGGTTACTTAGCTGCAAACAAAGAACTCATTCAAATTGTTCATAAAAACAGAGCCATGTACGAAGTAGGAACTTTATCTGCTGAAATTATTTATCAACTTTTAGATTATAAAACTGAAATATTGGCTTCAGTAGCCAGACTTCAAGAAGGTCGCGACTACTTTAAATCAGAATTGCGAAAATTGGGTTATCAAGTAACAGAATCTCATGGAAATTTTTTACATGTGGATTTTGGTACTGATGAGTCAAAGATTGCACAAAATCTCAAAGATACCGTTTTATACCGTACCGAATTTGGCGATGCGAACTGCTTAAAGGGTTTTTCACGCTTTAGTTTAGGTACTAAATCTCAGTTTGAATTGATAATGCAAAAAATAAGGCAAATTAAATGAAAAAAATAAATATAGCTGTTATTGGCAGCGGTCGAATTGCAGGCCATCACTGTAAAAATATTAAATCTAATCCGGAATATAACTTAGTAGCCGTCTGTGACCTAAACGAAGAAAGAGTCAATGCGTACTCAAAAGAGTATGAAGTCCCGGGATATAAAAGCTATAGAACCATGTTCGATAAACATCCTGAAATTAATTTGGTGGCTATTATAACTCCGTCAGGTATGCACTATGAACATTCTTTAGAAGTATTAACTAAGTATAAGAAAAATATCATTGTTGAAAAGCCAACATTTTTAAAACTTTCACATATTGATGAAGTTTATCAAACAGCTGAGAAGTTAGGCCTAAATGTATTTGCAGTTTTCCAAAACCGTTATAATAAAGCTGTGCAAAGAGTTAAAACTGCAATTAATAATGAAGAATTAGGCAAGGTTCAGATTGTTTCTGTTCGAGTAAGATGGTGTCGGCCTCAAAGGTATTACGATCTTTCCCCGTGGAGAGGTACTTTTGCACAAGATGGCGGAGCTATAACAAATCAAGGCGTTCATCACATCGACTTACTAAGGTATTTATGTGGTGAAGTGTCTGAGGTTAAAACAGAAATGAGAACCTTTGGCGCCGACATTGAAGTTGAAGACACCTGCATATCGACTTTAAAATTTGCTAACGGTGCAGTAGGTACATTGGAAATTACAACAGCCGCTCGCCCAGATGACTTTGAAGCTTCAATTTCAGTAGTTGGATCTAAAGGTCTTATGCAAATTGGTGGCTTAGCAGTCAATGAGTTACAAATCTTTACTCCAGATGCAAAAGAGCAAGCAGCTCACTCAGAAGATTTTTCGAAATGCGTTTATGGTAATGGCCATGAAACTTTTTATAAAGACGTTGCAGACCACATGCTAGAGCGTAAAAAATACTTTGTAGACTATTTAGAAGCCAAAAAATCTTTGGGCTTATTACATAGCTTTTACGTCTCAAGTGAAACTGGGGTTCCGGTTTCGCCACAAGAATTTAAACAATCTAAATTCTTAGGTCGTCCAGACGAAAAACTGGCTGACTTATACAGAACGAAAGATAACTAGATGAAATTTCAATACGATGAAAATCTCGTTATCAAATATAAAAACGTAGAAATAGGCGAGGGCGCTATTATTGAGCCTTTGGCTATTCTTGGTATTGAAGACAGATTTCATCCGGAAACTAAGCTAATAGTCGGTAAAAATGCATTTATCGGATCCAGATGTACGCTCTACACAGGTGTTACAATCGGCGATAATTTCGACATAAGCGATCAGTCTACAGTTTTTACCGACAACATAATCGGGGATCGTGTAAGAATTGGTCCCAAAGCTGTTATTAAAAATGGCTGTGTTATGGGTAATGACATACGCATCAACTCTCAGGTGTTTTTAGAGAGAGTCGTTTTAGAAAATAATATTTTTATCGGGCCTAATACGGTTTTTTCAGACGATCTTCATCCGCCTTGCCCGAAGTACAAAGACTGTGTGCCTAAAAGTCATGTGGAATCATTTGTATCGATAGGGGCCAATGTATTTATAGCTCCCGGGGTTCGTATTGGCCATCATTCGCAGATATATGGTGGAGCTGTGGTGTTACATGATGTTCCGCCGAATTCAGTCATAGCGGGTAATCCGGGCCGCAAAATTAAGAATTTTGACGAGCTCGATTGTAAGCCTGGATTTTTTAAAAAGCCATTTGAGTGGTGGGATAAGAAGTAATGTTAAATGGCGGCTAATGGCTTAAGTCATATTAAATATCGTGCCGACATTGATGGCCTGCGTGCCATAGCAGTTTTGTCTGTGGTTGCTTTCCATGCTTTTCCAAATTGGTTTAAGGGCGGCTTCGTTGGCGTCGATATATTTTTTGTGATATCGGGCTATCTGATTTCGACTATTTTATTTAAAAATTTAGAAAGCAATACTTTTAGTTTTCTTGAGTTTTATATTCGTCGTATTAAGCGTATTTTTCCAGCTCTATTAATTGTGCTTATCAGTTGTTTTATATTTGGCTGGTTTGCATTGTTCGCTGATGAATACAAGCAGCTTGGTAAACACATCGCGGCTGCTGCAGGATTTGTTTCTAACTTGGTACTGTGGTCTGAAAATGGCTACTTTGATAATGCGGCAGAAACTAAGCCCTTACTTCATCTGTGGTCGTTAGGAATTGAGGAGCAGTTTTATATCTTTTGGCCTTTGCTGCTATGGGTAGTATGGAAAAAGCGCCTCAATCTACTCAAAATTATCGTTATACTGTTAATAATATCATTTGCTTTGAATATCTGGGGTATTCAAACAGATACTGTCGCTACTTTCTATGCCCCGCAAACGCGATTTTGGGAAATGTTTGCAGGTTCACTTTTGGCTTGGTTTACGCTTCAACAAAAAAATATAAAAATACAGTACCAGCTTGATTATTGGTTCAGTGCAAATACACAGGCCTGGTTGGGCACATCTTTGCTTGTTGCAGCTATGTCTTTAACGACAAGTGCTTCAAAATTTCCGGGCTGGTGGGCCTTATTGCCAACGCTGGGTGCGGTTTTGATGATTTCGGCTGGAATGCGCTCTTGGCTGAATCGTGTTGTGCTATCTAATAAAATACTTGTTTGGTTTGGATTGATCAGTTTTCCACTTTATATGTGGCATTGGCCATTGCTTTCGTTTGCGCGAATTGTGGAAAGTGAAGTTCCATCACGCAACATAAGAATTGCTGTAGTACTACTATCTGTTTTGTTAGCATGGTTAACCTATAAGCTAGTCGAAACACCAATTCGGTTTGGACAGCGTAGTAAAGTAAAGACGAATGTTCTATTAGCCCTTATGTTTGCCGTAGGATGTGTTGGTTATAATGTATATCAACGTGATGGTCTTAAGTTCAGAGATCCAAGTACAGACAAAACATACATTGCGCAAACAACAGAGCAGCAGTTTAGTGACAAGTGTTCTCGCCAGTTAAATAAGATCAATCACTGTGCCGAACAACTAAAAACCGGAAAATCAATTATACTTTTAGTTGGGGATTCGCATGTTAGACATACCTATGAACTTATAAAAGATCAGGTTATAAATGCCAACCACGACATAGTTGCATTTTCAAATGGTGGTTGTCCTTTCTTAATAGATGTAAATGTAGAAAATGTAAATGACTGCTCTTTAAAAAACTCTGAAATTTTAGATTTTATTAGTGTTAATCAAACTGATATTAAAGCAATTGTGCTTGCTGGTGAATTTAGTAAATACACAGAAGCTGACTGGCTAAAAAATGTTAACGGCGAAGATAAGATAAGTTTGAGTTCTGCCTTAAAGCGAACCTTAGTGCGTTTAAAAAAAATGCCAATTATAATTTTTGAGCAAATACCTGCTCTTTCCTTTGAACCAAAAAAATGCTTGAGTAGGCCTTTTAGAGTGAGTCAAAACAACTTCAATTGCCAGATCACTTACAAAGATACTATGGAGCTACTGCAGCCATCGAGAAGTGTCATATATCAGGCTATCGAATCAATGCCGAATGTAGCCCTATTTAATGTAGACTTAGCATTGTGTAAGAGTGGTGTATGTGATGCAGTTTTAAAGAACAATCTTTTGTATTACGATAAAACTCATTTAAATCCTTTAGGTGTGGAGTTTGTACGCTCGCAAATTCATTTTGATAAGGTTCTTTTTGAATCAATTAAAAATTTTAAATAAGCATAATTATATAGCCTAAAATGCATATAATTATGCATGGGCAGGTGACTTTATCTTTGATGATATATATGCAATATGTTAGTGTATTAACTGTGATAAAATCAATAAAACAGTTCGACCTAAGTCGACCAGATTTTTTGTTTTGCGTAATATGGTTAATAGCCACCGCGCTTGCTTTCGTTGATCTTTATGAAATTGGCATTGAAAACTCGATAGGGGTATCCTCTTTAATTGGTTTTAATATTTTATCCTTTTTTCTGGCTTATTTTTTAGTAAGAAAATTTTTCGGCAATAAGAGTTCTTCTGTTGCAGTTTCTTTGTCTAATGAAAATTTACATAAGTTAAAAAAACTAACCTATGCTTTGTCCGGCCTTTGGTTCGCATTATTTCTTTTTATTATCTACAAGAGTAACGGGCTTCCTGTTTTTTGGTCTCTATTTCACATCAAAAAATCATATGTAGATTACGGTGTGCCAACTGTATCGGGTTTTGCAAATTCAATCAGGGTGTTTATATTTTGTCTTTCAATATACCTCTACTTAAAAAGTAAGGATAAAAAGATTTTAATTGTAGCTATTTTAATGTTTTTATTTTCATTAACTGAGTTGGCAAGAGGTAATACAGTTTATTTAGTTATCTGTGGGCTGGCAGTATTTTTATTGAATGTAAGATTTAATTTATTATCAAAACGTCTAGCATTATTTCTTGCCTTGTGTTTCACAATTTTTACTGTTTTCTTTGGTTTTGTAGAAAAAATACGTACACCTGAAGTTTCAGATGAAGAAAAAAAAGTACGTTATCAGCCTTTAATAAAGAAAGTGCCAGACCTTAAATTAGCGACTCACAGCCTTGATGAATTTAAAACTCAACTGTATGGAGTCAATAAAGTATATGTCTCGTTGGCAGAGCAAGAACAGCAGATATTAAAAGATAGGTTTGTACTGTATGAACAGACCAATTTGCTGAAGGTAAAGGGATATACGGCTTCAGATGTGTCTCGGTATGCAAATAATGCAATGGTCAGTATTCTGGTAAATTACGAGCTGTTGAGGAAATTTTATTCTGACTCTAATGTAAATTTATTAGTCGATAAGCTTGATTTTGTTAAGCCAGAATCTTTTACAAATAAAGTGTTGCAAAAAATGCCACATGGATTCAAAACTATTTACCTCTACATCACTACGCCAGTCAGCAATTTATATTTTGCTGAATCTCAAGGAATTTACCCACTTTATTATCCTTATTACTCTCTACAAGTTGTGGTACCAACGGTTGTTCGAAATAAATTATTTGCAAATCAACAGTACCCAATAAAATTAAGATCTAAGACCTACAATGCAACTAGCTTTTATTCGCCGTTTATTTCCGACTTCGGATTTGTGATCACAGCAATTATAGTTTTTTTAATTCAACTGGTAGTTTCTTTTGTTCACTTGCGAGCACAGCAGGGGCTGTGGAGTTTTCAATTAATTTATGCACCCTTATTTACATCGGTAGCGCTCAGCTTTTTTTATACGTATATAATTTCGCCAAGTGTTTTGATTTTTCCAGCTTTTGTCTGTTTTTTTGGTACCATTATTGGAATATTTAAACTGAAAGATTTGCTTAAATAATATTAAAAAATATTTATCTAAATATAAATTTAAACAGCTTAGGCAGTAGGCTGTTTTTCAATTTAGATTTATGAATAAAAAACCAGACAGATTTAGGTAAAAAAGAAACAGTATATAGAATTAAATAGCGTGGATGGACAAACTTAACTTTTGCTAGAGATTGTCGGGCTTTTGAAGTTTCTCCTGTTTCAAAATAGAGGCGGGCTCTGTAGTAGTCGGCGCGGGCATAGGCTTCAACAAAGGCTTTCTGGTATTTTAAATCTATACCAGGGTTTTCACGGATAATTTGATTTAATGTATACTCACGTTCGTAGGCCCATTTTGAAATCGTTTTTGTTGTGAGCGAGGTTCCGTGAACTCTCCATTTAGATAGTGCTGCACTGACCACAGCAAACTTGTATTTAGCTGCTAGTCGCATCAGTATATTATATTCTTCTGAGCAAACTAGGTGCGTATCGAATGAAATGGACTCTTTAACTAAGCTCTCACGTCGAAACATAATGCTCGAAAGATAAATGTCGAATTGATAGAGTAGCTCTTCAATCATGTATCCGCTTTTTTTTATTGGATTAATTTCACGAAGCTTAGTGCCGGATTCGTCAATTTCGATAACACCACTGAAGCAAACCGCAGCATCATTTTTAGTTATGCTTTGAATTTGCGTCGTTAGTTTTTCAGGCAGCCAGATATCATCAGAATCTAGTAGCGCAATAAAATCGCCTTGAGATTGTTTTAGGGCTAAATTTCTGGCCTCACCTAAAGGAGTTGTTTTTTCGGCTTTAAAGTAACGTACTTTGTTGCCGTAGGATTTGGCGATTTCGGCGCTACGGTCGGTTGAACAGTTATCCCAAAAAATGATTTCCCAATTGCTGTACGTCTGTGCATAAACGCTATCAATAGCCTCTTTAAGATAGGCTTCTCCGTTAAAACAATTAATTACAACGCTCACCAATGGGCTATTAAATGCCATAGGTTTGAAGAATAGGGTAAATCAAACTTAAACACAATTATTTTCTAATTAAGGAATATACTTTGAGACGATGCTCTGTAGGAAGGCTTCTGAAATACCAAATCGCCAAAATTGATAAAATTCCCACCTTAATAACAATACCTAAAGTCGTTGTTAGGGCTTCTAACAAAGTATAATTCATTACAAAACAAAGACAAATTAGGACGCCTATACTGAGTCTTATCCAGTTAATTTCAAATTCAAAATATCGTTTCGAGATATAATAATTAATAAACGGTGAGGATGAATAGGTAATAAGGCTAGCCCAAGCGGCGCCGTAATAGCCATACTTAGGAATAAGAAGAAAATTTAAAAGTATGTTAAGGGCAGCTACGAAGTACGCTATGAATGACATATAATTTATCTTTCGAGCATATAGCATGCCTGCCGAAACTATATTATTGAGTCCGTTAATCAAAACTCCAAGCATGATAATAGGAAATATTTCGATACCTTTTTGATAGGCCTCTTTGGGTACAAAAAGATAAATTAAATCAGGCAATATAAGGCTTGCTGCCACTACGCAAATAAGGCCAATTTCATAGAAATATTTAAAGACGTATTTAAAGATATCTTTGTTGTTAGGCTTAGTTCGACTTTCCATCATAATAGGGTTCCAAACCTGAACAAACGGGGTTATTAGGAAAATGTTAACTACAGAGGCAAATTTATAACCTAAATTATAAATTCCGGCATCGCCCAGACTCAGATATTCTTTAATAAAAAGTCGGTCGGACCATTCGATGATGGCCACTGAAATGCTAATAAAGATTGTTGGAATACCAAATTTTAAAAGTATTTTTAGTTCGTGGCTTAAAAAACTTCCCTTAAAGAATTCACGTGAATAAAAAAGAAGTACTAAAAGCAGCAATCCCTGTGAAATTATGTTGGCTATTACGGGTGCAAATAATTTGCTTTCTATGTAGTTAAAAAGAATTAGTGTGAAGCCAAAATTACCTAATAATATAAGTAAACCCGAAAAGCCTACAATTAAAGATTTTTGTAATATTCGTAAATAGAGGAGTAAATATTGAGTTAAAATTCCAATAGCAGAAGCAATAAGCGATACAAAAACAAATAAACCCCATTTGTCGGAATCGAAAAGATTTTCAGAGATAAGATTTCTGAATAAATAGGCTACTACAACTTGCGTAATGGCTCCGAAGCAAGTAATTAAAAACCCAGTGTAAACCACTGAGCCTCTCATTTGGTCGTTTTCATAATCATAATAAGATCGAGTTAATGCTGAAGAAATTCCCAAGTAAAAAACAGTTCCAAAGAGTGAGGCAATTAATTGTGTTAGCGAGTAAATGGCGAACTCATTTACGTCTAATTTATGCGTCAATAGAGGCAAAATGAAGAAGCTCGCTATGGACTGAGCTGCGCTGCCAAGTGCGTACAAAATAAAGTGTTTAATTACTGACCTATTGAAGTTCAGGCAGGCCTTCTTTGTAATAAAATAGTTTTAAGTGCTTTAAAAAATTTGTAAATAAAGCTTTTGTTTACAATACCAGTCTTAGTCAGTTGACCGTAAGTCAGATTGCTGAATTTAAGCCTATTTAATAAGTTATTTGTTGTACTTTCTATGCTGTGGTTGCTTAGGCAGTACTGGTAGCACTTATCTGAAATTTCGGCTGGGTTGGCCAATGTTTTACGTATAATACGATCTATTGAGTTTTTTTGATCGCATAGCTCGGAAGTAATAACTCGGCCTAACGAATACTGCTGGCTTTCAAAAATAAATTTAAAGCCGTAAGTTTCAGGTACGGGTCCGTAAGAGAAGTCCAATAAAACACTAGGTATTCCCAGTTTAGCAGACTCCAGTGCAGATGTGCCCATGCTAAATAGTAAATCGATATTTTTGAGAATAAACTGGTCCAGTTCTTGTGGTGAAACCTCTTTGATGTGTTCGTAGCTAAAGTAGTCTGTGCTAACCAGCTCAGGTTTTATCTGGTCTATGTAGTCACCATCGCCAACTAGAATAAAATGAATAGGCTGTTTATGAGTGCCTGCATACTTTTTTAGTTCGATAATGGTGCGCTTAAGTATAGTATGTTTAAAATCAGCTACGCGACCAACCCAACCACAAGTGATTTTTTTTTGTGAAGTCTTAGATCTGGACGAGAAAGAATTAATTTGCGGAACTTCAACCGGAATAGGCAAGAATTCGGCATGAGGTTTATGTTGGCCCAAAATAAATTCTGTCATTTTTAAATTATCAGCGTCCATAAAAGCTATAGACTGTTGGTTGACCAGTAGTTTATAGAATTTCTTTAAAGTTAGATTGTAAGAAATTAAAAGTGTCTTATGACTGAGCCATACTAGCTTTGGATACTGAGCAATCCAATTTCTTAATCCGGGAAGAAGTGGTACTAGGTTGAACGGATGACAGTTCCAAAAAAATAATTTTGTGTCAGCACGAAAGTTTATGTTTGGAAAAATCGACCATGGGGTCATGCTTTGTAAGAGCACCAAAGAATCCGGGGGAATTTCGGTTTTAGCATCATCCGAGTACTCCAAAATGCTTACATTTTTATTTTGATTATGGCGAGACATGTAGCCATCTTTGTAATCAATTAAAATTATGTTCTTACGGGTGATCTGCTGTAGATGGTTAGATAATCTTAAAAATAATAAAGAAACGCCACCAACGCCTTTGTAGGGAAAACATAAAATGATATTTTTACAATTTAGCTGTTCCATACGAAATCACTTAATTTTTCAGTAATTAACTTAATTTCCTGGCTGTTTTCATATTTACGCCATTTTCCAATATTTTTAGCGGATTGGCTTGGTTGGAATTTTTGTTTTTTTCTTACGTGAAGTGCTGAGTCTAAATTTAAAAAATTACAAATTTGAGTTAAAGATTGGTCATAATTATGAACTAAATCTTCAAAGCGTAATTTTAAAACGCGATTGTCTTGCCCCTTGTAAATATTTTTCATGTAGGTTTGGTAGCGTAGAATGAACAAGTTAATGTCGTAGGTGGCTAAAAAGGCTTCGCTAAGGCCGTGTTCATCTTCAGCGCCGAAAGTAATGTCTTTTTTGTAGCTAACTTTTCCATTTCTTATGCCGGAAACATAAACGTCACGTGGATCACGATATACAATAATAGATTTCGATTTGGATAAAATGTTTAAGCTTCTTACAGGGTTAAAAGGTTCAAAGCAGTTATGTAAAACGACATAGTCTATTGATGAAGATACACTGTCTTTATTAACAAGTATCTGAAATAGCTTGTTCATTGTAGCTGTAAGTTCTTGTTCGAATTCTGAGGAATCAGATAAGTACACTTGGCGTTCCAATAAAGATCGTATGTTGAGCTTAACGGCCAGCTTGTGTAAGATTCTTCTCCTCACGCTATACGTTGTTAATTCATAGGGCCATTCAGCTTGGTAAGAACCAGCAATTAACTTATTGCTAAAACCTTTCATTACAGTTCTAAACTGTCTTTCAAACAAGCGATCATAGTTATTTCCAGTTGAATATATTTTTTTCCAACTGAGTTTAGACGGAGACATGCCGATTTGGTCTATAAGCTCGTTAAATCGGCTTATCGCGTAATGCGACCTAATCGGGGACCAGTCTTCTGCCAGATGATGATGTAAATCAAGAATTCCGTTAGGTAACCTGAATAGATCAAATTCAAAAGAATCGGCGGGAGTCCAAACTCTGTCGAACTCTCTTAAAATGTCCGAAACAGCAGTTTTTCCGGAATTACCAACTCCTGAGACGTCTACAAAATTATACATCAGAAAACCTCTTTCAAAATTGACGAACTACCACATAGGGTAGTTATCCTTTACAGGTTTCTTCTTCTTTTTATCTTTTTGATCTTTGTTTTCATTTGATGAGAAAAGAGATTTTAAAAATTCTATAATTTTTTTTAACATGGTCTATTTCTCCAATATGTTAAATTTTTGTAAAATAAGGTCAGTGGCTATTTTGTTTCCTTCATCCGTAAGATGTACCGAATCAACAAAAAGTGAAGCTGAAGTGTTAAAAAGTGGATTAGAATCTGCAAAAGGAATATTTTCTTTTTTAGAAGTTTCTAAATAGCATTCTGTAATAGTATTGTAGACAGCTTTTTCTGAAATAGCTGCTCTGATTTCAGGCCATGCTGTATCGGCTTGAAGTTTATCGAGGTAAGCCATAGTTACGTCTTCTTCGGCACTTGGTTTTTTATTAGTCCATGGGTAGTAAGGTTGTAAAACAAAGCCAAGCTGTCCGTTAACCAGTGATTTTAATCCACGATATAACAAAAAATTTCTTTTTATAATTTCGCAAATTTTTTCAACCGGTATATGTTCTGCGGGCGCTGTTCTTTGGAACTGTCCTAAGATGATTTTTTTAAGAGGTAGTTCTTGTAAATCAGAAGTTCTGCACGAATGGATTTTAGCAAAAATTTTACAAATGATCTGGCGCTTTAGGGACTTAGAAACAAATTCTAGATCTAGCTGGTTAACTGTATGGTCGTAAAGTGACTTTTCAGTATGAAGAAAGTTTGTATAAATATCGTTAATTCCACTAAAAAAAATAATATTCTCAATGCGTTTAGCTTTACCAAAAATTTGTAATAAATGAATGAGTTCCTGAAAACTCACTCCGGCTCTTATTCCTAGATTGATCCAAACTTTATTAGTTTTTTGGCTCAACATCGAAGCGATCGTTGTGCTATCGTCAGAGCAACCCACGCCAAAAGCAGTGGAGCCACCAATTAAAAAACTGACTGAATCTAAATTTTCTAAATCGGTTACGGAAAGTTTTTGTTGTTGGTAAATAGTTTTTCTAAAGCCATATTCATCGGTGTTAATAAGAGGGCTAGTGTAGGAAATAGGTCCACTCAGCATTGCAAATGGAGTTTGGCGTCCGCCAGCCATTTGGTCATATGCAAGCATTTGAGGAAAGGCTTTTAGGCGAACATTAGTCAAGTTCGAACTCACTCTTCCAGTTTTGTTTATCGTCGAAGTTTGGCTGTTCTTGTTTGTAAAGTACGAAATTCTCGATAACTAAAACGTCCATTTCGGTACGCATAAAGCATCGGTAACTGTCCTCAGGCGTGCAAACGATGGGTTCACCGCGCACATTGAATGATGTATTAACTAATACTCCATAACCTGTTTTTTCTTCAAATTTTTTGATCAGATTGTAATATCTAGGATTTGTTTCTTTATGAACAGTTTGAACACGCGCTGAATAGTCCACGTGAGTGACAGCTGGGATTGTACTACGAGGTATATTTAACTTATCAATTCCGAAAAGAGACTCTTGTTCTTTAGTCATGCTTTTACGGATTTTATCAGCCACAGGGGCCACAATAAGCATGTAAGGGCTATCCACATTTAGCTGGAAGTAGTCTGAAACTCTTTCTCTCAACACAGATGGAGCAAAAGGTCTAAAGCTTTCACGGTACTTAATTTTAAGATTCATCGTTTTTTGCATTTCTGTACTGCGAGAATCGCCTATAATACTTCGCGCTCCTAAAGCACGGGGGCCAAACTCCATACGGCCAGAGTGCCAACCCACAACTTTTTCCTGCTTAAGAGCTTCGGCCACAGTATCCAAGCATTGATCTTCATTTTCTATAAAATGATATTTGGCATGGATTGAATCGAGATAAGCTTTAATATCTTCTTTTTTGTCCTGAGGGCCTAGATATGAACCCTTCATTGAGTCTAATGTGCTAGCAACTTTTCTTGAGTGGTCTTTGTAGTAATGAACATAAGCAGCTCCAAGAGCGCCGCCAGCATCGCCTGCGGCTGGCTGAATCCATACGTTTTTAAAAACGCCTGAATTTAAAATTTTACCATTAGCTACGCAATTTAAAGCCACGCCGCCAGCCATACATAGATTTTTTGATCCGGTTTTTTCTTGGCAGTATTTGGCAAGCTTCATCATCACTTCTTCAGTAACTTCTTGAATTGAACGTGCGATGTCCATTTCTTTCTGAGTTACTGTGGATTCTTTTTCGCGAGGCAGGCCATCGAATAAATTATTAAATTTATCGTTGGTCATATGGTCGTTAATGGCATAATCAAAATAGCTCATATCCATTTTGAACAAGCCTTTGTCGTCAATTTTAATTAAATTATTTTTAATTTTCTCGGCAAATTGAGGAGCTCCGTAAGGCGCTAATCCCATAACTTTATATTCGCCTGAGTTAACCTTGAAACCTGCGTATGACGTCATGGCTGAGTAAAGAAGACCTAAAGAATGGGGGAAATTAATTTGCTCAACCAATTTAATTTTATTGCCCTGGCCGTGCCAGATTGTGGTTGTAGCAAATTCGCCTACGCCATCCAAAACAAGAATTGCAGCATCTTCAAAAGGCGAAGGGTAAAATGCGCTTGCGGCGTGAGACAAATGATGTTGAGAACAGCTGATTTTATTTGCTGGCACAGAAACATCGAAATATTTATTAAATTCTTTTTTTAAATTTGATTTCCAGTGAATTTTTTTAGAAAGCCAGATTGGTAAAGATTTAAAAATAAAAGGAATTGAGCGTGGGAAAAAATCGATGTAGGTCTTTAAAATTCTTTTAAACTTGAGAGTAGGGTCGTCGTAAAAAATAATGTGATCCACTTGATCTAACGAAATTTGCGCTTCTTCTAAACAGTATTTGATAGCGTTATGAGGAAAAGCCGGATCATGCTTTTTTCGAGTAAAGCGTTCTTCTTGAGCTGCGGCGATAATTTGACCGTTCGAAAGAATGCATGCAGCTGCGTCATGATAATAACATGAAATCCCTAACGTATACATAGGCCTTGACTCTCCCAAACGGTTCAATAGTAAATTACTAGAATCAAAAAATATAAAATAAACGACTAGGATTGTAAAGCTTAGGTTTAAAGCATGAATCAAGATACAAATGTAGATGTCCATCTTTCTACAGGACAAATTTTCGCAGGGAAACTAATTGGAGCGCCACTGGTGAGCAGCGGTGAACTTGTATTCACCACAGGTATGGTGGGCTACTCTGAGGCTCTTACAGATCCATCTTATTACGGTCAGATTTTGACTTTTACTTATCCGTTAATAGGCAATTACGGATTACCAAACAATGTGCTTACGGATATAGCAAGCGCTGAATTCTTGGAACGGGGAATGGAGAGCGATAAAGTAGCTGTGTCGGGAGTGCTGATTACAGAGCACTTTGAAAACCCGGCCCATCGATTGTCTCATGTTAACTTAGACTCTTGGTTAAAAAAATATAACATACCAGGGGTAGTTGGTTTAGATACGCGTATGATTACACAGCTTGTCCGTGATCAGGGGCAAATTTTTGCTAAAATTATTCCGCGGGAGTCTGTTGGGTTTATCGATAGATCTAATCTTAATTTTCAGGAAAACAAAAGCGTAACAGATCATTTCTTTAATCCTTCTGACTATAACTTGTATCCTGAAGTTTCAAATAAAAGCGTTGTGGAATACGGCGATGGCCCTGTTTTGATTAATGTAGTTAATTATGGTGTTAAATGGAACATAGTGCGTGAGCTTTTACGAGCTAATTGTCGTGTAAGACTCCTGCCTTGGGATTGCAATTATGAGAGTTATTGTGATGCAGATGGATGGGTGCTCAGTAACGGACCGGGTAATCCGGCCACGGCAGTAGATGTGATTAAACAATTAAAAAATCTTATCCATTCAAATGCCAATATTTTTGGAATTTGTCTGGGGCATCAACTGCTGGCTTTAGCTCTAGGGGCTCAAACGGAAAGATTGCCGTATGGACATCGAGGGCATAATCAACCTGTTCACATGGCGGGCACTCAGCAGGGTTACATTACATCTCAAAATCATGGTTTTGTTGTAAATAAGAATAATCTTCCTTCAGATATGGAAGTTTGGTTTGAAAATCTGAATGACGGTTCTATCGAAGGAATTCGACACAAAACAAAGTTAATGAGATCGGTACAGTTTCATCCGGAAGCCTGTGGCGGTCCGAATGATACTAGTTTTTTAATTCAAGATTTTATACGTGATATTAAAGCTAAGGAAACACATCGTGCCTATTCTTGATAGTTTAAAAAGTGGCAATAAAAAAATATTAGTTCTAGGTTCGGGCGCTCTGACTATCGGACAGGCCGGCGAGTTTGATTATTCAGGATCGCAGGCTGTGATGGCTTTGGAGGAAGAAGGCTTTGAAGTCATTGTGGTTAATCCTAACATTGCCACTGTTCAAACCAATACAAGCGAAAATCGTAAGGTCTACCTTTATCCGGTGAATGCAGAGAATGTAACTTACATTATCGAAAAAGAGCGTCCTGCTGCCATTATCGGTGGATTCGGTGGTCAGACAGCTTTGAATTGTTTAATCGAGCTAGAAAAGTTATCTATTTTAAAAAAGTACAACGTGATTTCGTTAGGTACCCCGGTCAAAACTTTAATTACAACAGAGGATCGTAAATTATTTGCCGACAAAATGAGTTCTTTTGATATTAAATGTTTACCATTTAATGTTTATACCAGTAAACAGGATGTTCAGAAAGTAGCACAAACATTTGATTACCCTGTGATAGTCCGTTCGGCCTATGCTTTGGGCGGTCTTGGAAGCGGATTTGCCAACAATATTTCTGAAGTCATCAATCTTACTGAGCATGCTCTATCGATTAATCCACAGGTTATTATAGAAAAATCTTTAGCTGGCTGGAAAGAGCTTGAATACGAAGTCATGCGCGATTCTCAAGGTAATACCATTTGCATTTGCAATATGGAAAACTTAGACCCGCTAGGTATTCATACTGGCGATTCTATAGTGATTGCACCAAGCCAAACAATTAACGATCAAGAGTATCAACTTTTAAGAGATGTGGCCATTCAGATCGTTAACAAGCTTCAAATAGTGGGTGAGTGCAACGTTCAATTTGCTTTAAACCCTGAGTCGCTCGAATACTATGTAATTGAAATCAATGCGCGCTTATCACGATCAAGCGCATTGGCAAGTAAAGCGACCGGTTACCCGATTGCCTATGTGGCTGCAAAAGTAGTATTAGGTTACAGCTTGCTTGAACTTAAAAATCCGCTTACCAAAAATACTTCGGCATTTTTCGAGCCTTCATTGGATTACGTAACAATTAAAGTACCTAAGTGGGATTTAGATAAATTTTCAGGTGCCTATAGATTTTTAGATTCAAAAATGAAGTCGGTGGGTGAAGTGATGTCCATAGGGCGGACTTTTCCCGAAGCTTTCCAAAAAGCTATTCGTATGGTTCTTGAAAAACCTGAAGGAATTTTGTATTCGCCATTCTCAGAAATTTCAGATGCCGAACTTGAAAAAGAATTAGAAAAAGCCACCGATAAAAGAATTTTCGCAGTATTTGAAGCTTTTAAAAGAAAATTCAGCTTAGAAAAAATATTTTCACTAACAAAAATTACTCCGTGGTTTTTGGAACAAATCAAATTAATTACAAAAACTTGCTCTGAGGTTAGATCATGCAGAAATTCAAACTCGGGTGTTTCTGATTATGAAGCGGCCGTTTTTAAATTAGATTCGTTAAAGCTATTAAAATGGAAAAAACTTGGATTTTCAGATAGGCAAATAGCTTCGTTACTTTCTTCAGGAGACCGGGTATCAGCTCTTGATTTAGAACAGCGCGAAGAGCTGGTCAGACTTAAGCGCCATGCCTTTAAAATCAGACCGGTAATTAAAAAAATTGATACAGTCGCTTCTGAGTTTCCCACAACTTCGAATTATTTGTACCTGACTTATCACGGTGCTAAAAATGATGTTATTCCTTCTGTAAATGAGTCCCAAAGTTTTCTATTACTTGGAAGTGGCCCCTACCGCATTGGGAGCAGTGTGGAGTTTGATTGGTGCGGCGTTTCGGCCAGCCAATTTTTAAAAAAGAATAAAATGACCAGCATTGTGCTGAATTGCAATCCAGAAACAGTTTCAACTGATTACAATACGTCTGACCGACTTTATTTTGATGAAATTAACAATGAAACAATTTTAGAAATATACGAGTTTGAAAATCCGACAGGAGTTATAACTTGTTTTGGGGGGCAGCTTCCGAACAATTTAGTTCCTTCTTTAAAACGACTAGGTATTCGTTTATATGGTCATTCGGCCGATGCTATTAATTTGTCAGAAAACCGTATACTTTTTTCTTCTTGCTTAGATGAGTTAGGAATCAAACAGCCGGCATGGGTTGCGGCCCGCAGTGATGAAGAAATTAAAAGATTTTTAGCGGTATCAAGATTTCCCATTCTGGTTAGACCAAGTTTTGTTCTGTCAGGAACGGCCATGAAGGTAACTCACGATATTGAGTCATTAACAGCGTTTATCAGTAAAGCACGCGCTGTGGCGCCGGATAGTCCGATAATTCTGACTGAATTCATTTCGGGTGCAAAAGAGTTTGAAATGGATGGGGTTGCTCAATCAGGTAATACAATTATAGCCATAGTTTCCGAACATATTGAAAATGCAGGTGTTCACTCTGGAGATGCAACAATTACCTTGCCGGTCCAAAATAAAAATCTTGAGCTTAAAATTAAAGAAGCCGGGAACAAGATTGTACAAAAAATCGGTTTGAATGGCCCATTTAATATACAGTTTTTAGTTTTCAACGATGAAATTTATGTAATTGAATGTAATGCAAGAGCTTCAAGATCTTTTCCTTTTATATCAAAAGTAATCGAGCAAAACTTAGCTGATTTAGCTATGCAGGTAATTACCGGCAGAACTCCTGTCGTAAATAGTTTAATTGATCAATCCCGTATAGGTGTTAAAGCCGCGATGTTTTCATTTAACCGCCTCGAAGGTGTTGATCCAATTTTAGGCGTAGAGATGGCTTCTACAGGTGAAGTTGGATGTGTTGGCAAAAATTATCAAAATGTGTTGTTGAGAGCTTTTGAAGCAACGGGGATTAAGCTTCCGCAAAAGGGGATTTTATTCAGTGCGGGTCCTAAAGAAGAAAAAAATAAATTTAAGCCGATTTTACCTTTTCTGAAAGAAATGAATATCCCTATTTTTGCCACCGAGGGCACTGCAAATTTCCTTCATGATAATGGAATAAAATGTGAAAAAATTAAGTGGCTCGATGACGGGGATACCAAAATTATTTCTCTTATAATTGATAAAAAAGTAGATTTTGTGATTAACATTCCAAAGGATGAAAAAGAAAAACAACTTTTTAATAATCGAATAATAAGACAAACGGCTTCGCGTGCAGGGTGTTCACTTTTAACGGATGCTGATAAGGCTATTTCTTTTTTTGCAGCTTTAGCCACCCGAACACCTGATCTGGTGCCAGAGCAGCTCTAATTATTGCTTTGCGTTACGCAGCTTGTTGTCCAATAAACATAGCTTTCTCGCTTGCCGTTGTTATCAAGACGCGTATAAATAAGTAATTGATTTTGGTTGGAAATTACTATGTTGTTTAAAAATAAGTCACTCTTAATTACTGGTGGTACAGGCTCTTTTGGTAACGCGGTTCTTCATCGTTTTCTGGCAACAGATATTGAAGAAATTCGTATTTTTAGCCGTGATGAAAAAAAGCAGGACGACCTTCGTAAAAAGTATAAATCTACAAAGCTAAAGTTCTATATCGGTGATGTACGCGATTTTAACAGTATTTCAAATGCCTGCCGCGGTGTTGATTATATATTTCATGCAGCTGCGCTCAAACAAGTTCCCTCATGTGAATTCCACCCAATGGAAGCTGTTAAAACAAATGTTATTGGTACTGAAAACGTATTAGAAGCTGCCATTCAGTCGAAAGTTAAAAAGGTTGTTTGTTTAAGTACCGATAAAGCTGTTTACCCGATCAATGCCATGGGAATTTCTAAAGCTCTGATGGAAAAGGTGATGATTGCAAAATCACGTGAGCTCAAAGACGAAAACATGGTTATTTCGGGAACACGCTACGGTAACGTAATGGCATCAAGAGGATCGGTTATCCCTCTTTTTGTGGATCAAATCCGAGATAAAAAGCCAATTACAATTACGGATCCGCAAATGACCCGCTTTATGATGACTCTTGAAGATGCGGTGGATTTAGTTTTATACGCATTTGAAAATGCAAAGAACGGTGATATTTTTGTACAGAAGGCTCCGGCGGCCACAGTTGAAGTGTTAGCTCAGGCTTTACGTGAGTTATTAAAAGTTCCTGAGCATCCTATTCATATTATGGGTACTCGCCATGGAGAAAAGCTTTTTGAAACACTATTAAGCCGTGAGGAGATGGTTTCGGCAGTAGATTTAAAAAAATACTACCGCGTGCCACCAGATTTGCGTGATTTAAATTATGGTAAATTCGTTGACCAAGGTGAGATGGCTATTACGAAATCTGAAGATTACAACTCTCACAATACTGAAAGATTAGATATTGAGGCTATGAAAAACCTCTTACTTAAACTGGATTTCATTAAAGCTCAAATTGATGGCCGTTCAATCAGTCCTGAGGATTAATCTATGAAAGTTTTGGTTACCGGTTCTCGAGGCTTTCTAGCAAAAAATTTAATCCTGAGATTAAAAGAACTCAAAACCTGTGATGTTGTAGAGTTTAATCGTGATAACGCATTAGCTGACTTAGATGTTTTGGTAAAGCAGTCTGATTTTGTATTTCATCTGGCCGGTGTAAATAGACCTCAGAATATTGAAGAATTTAATACAGGTAATTACGATTTAACTGCCCAATTATGCAAAAGCATCGAAAGCTCAGCGAAAACAATACCAATAGTTTTTTCATCATCGACTCAAGCCGAAAAAAGTAATCCTTACGGCGAAAGCAAAAAAAAGGCTGAAGACAAAATATTAGAATTATCTAATAAGCATCCGGTCTTTATTTACAGATTACCTAATGTATTTGGTAAGTGGTGCAAGCCTAACTACAACTCAGCTGTGGCTACTTTTTGCTATAACTTAATTAACGAAATACCTTTAACTATTCATGATTCTAGTTCGTTAGTGAATTTAGTTTATGTCGATGATGTTGTCGAAAATTTTATTAAATTGGTTCAGAATCACTCAGCAGCAGCTAAAGATAAGACTCATTTTTATGAAATTTCTCCAGTTTATACTTTAAGTGTAGGTGAGTTGGCCGACAAGTTGACCCAAATCAAAAATAGCCGCACAAGTTTAATCACTGAGCCTGTAGGTATAGCTTTAGATCGTGCGCTCCATGCGACTTACTTAAGTTACTACAAGCCTGGGCAGTTCAGCTATGAACTCAAAAGATATGCGGACCCCCGCGGAGTGTTTGTCGAATTTTTAAAAACTAAAGATTCCGGTCAGTTTTCATTTTTTACGGCAGGTGCGGGTATAACCCGTGGTGGCCATTATCATCATTCAAAAACCGAAAAGTTTTTGGTGTTGCAAGGTAAAGCTAAATTCCGTTTCAGACATATGTATACTAACGAATACTATGAGCAAACAGTAGAGGCCAACACCTCAACTGTGGTCGAAACAATCCCTGGCTGGACCCATGATATTACCAATATAGGTGAAGATGTGATGATTGTTATGTTATGGGCTAATGAAATATTTGATCGTGAAAAACCAGATACTATTGGGTGTGAGGTCTAAATGAAAAAGATGAAAGTAATGACTATTCTGGGAACCAGACCTGAAATCATTAGGTTATCGAGAGTATTGTCTAAGCTTGATGAGCATTGTGAACATACAATTGTACATACCGGTCAAAACTACGACTACGAACTGAATGAAATTTTTTTTCAGGATCTACAAGTTAGAAAGCCGGATCATTTTTTAAATGCTGCCGGCGAAAATGCTACCGCTACAATAGGAAATATTATTAAAGAAGTAGATAAAGTTCTAGAATCCGTAAAACCTGAGGCAGTGCTCGTGCTGGGTGATACAAACAGCTGTTTATCGGTGATACCGGCAAAACGTCGAAAAATTCCGATTTTTCATATGGAAGCGGGCAATCGTTGTTTTGATCAGCGCGTTCCAGAAGAAACAAACAGACGCATTGTGGATCATACGTCTGACATCAATTTAACTTACAGTTCAATTGCGCGTGAATATTTACTGAGAGAAGGCTTACCACCAGATAGAGTTATTAAAACTGGCAGCCCAATGTTTGAAGTTCTGAAACACTACAGAAAAGGTATTGAGGAATCTCAAGTTTTACAAAAGTTAAATCTTAAGCGTGGGCAGTATTTTGTAGTTAGCGCGCACAGGGAAGAAAATATCGAATCCGATATAAACTTTAATAAAATTGTTAACATTTTAAATTCGGTGGCTGAAAAGTACAATATGCCGGTAATCGTTTCGACTCATCCGAGAACTCAAAACAGAATAAATAAAGAAGCTAAAACCTTTCATCCATTGATTCAGTTTTTAAAACCTCTTGGGTTTTTAGACTATAATCATTTGCAGATTAATGCTGCAGCCGTGTTATCTGATAGCGGTACTATCACTGAAGAGTCTTCTATTTTAAATTTCCCAGCACTTAATATTCGTGAAGCCCACGAAAGGCCTGAAGGTTTTGAGGAAGCCTCGGTTATGTTTGTAGGCTTAGATGTTGAAAGAGTATTTCAAGGTTTGCAAATTTTAAAGACTCAACCAAGAGGCGAAGAAAGGCTACTTAATCTAGTAGCTGATTACTCTTGGGCCAATGTATCAGAAAAAGTTGTAAGAATTATTCATAGTTACACAGATTATGTAAACAGAGTTGTTTGGCGCAAATAAAGAAAGCTGAGAGCCTGAATACATGAATATACTTATACTGAGCCAGTATTTTAAGCCTGAAACTTTCATTATTAATGAACTAGTATTAGAAATGGAAAAGTTAGGGCATAAAATTACGGTTCTTACGGGTAAACCTAACTACCCAGAGGGAAAAATATTTGAAGGTTTCCGTATTTGGGGTGTACAGCACGAAATTTACGGACACAGTATTGAAGTTATCAGAGTACCACTACTGCCTCGACGCAATGGCCGCGCCCTTCATTTGATTTTAAATTATATTTCATTTGTTGTTTCAGCCACCTTACTTGGCCCCTGGCTTTTAAGAAAAAAGAAGTTTGATTTAATATTACCTTTGGTGTTTCTCCTATAACGGTGGCTATTCCAGGGCTTGTTATTAACTTATTTAAAAGAGCTTTCTTTGCTTTATGGGTGCAGGATCTATGGCCGGAAAGTTTAGTGGTAACTAAGTATGTTCAAAATAAGTATGTATTAAAAGCCGTCGAATTGATGGTTAAGCTTATTTACATGGGTAGCGATCTGGTTTTGGTTCAGTCTAAAGCCTTTTACGAGCCTATCGAGCGAATTTATTCAAAAGCCAAGATCGAATACTTTCCGAACTCGTTCAAGAAAAATGGTTTTCAGGATAATAAAGCAACTCTACCAACACATGTAGAAAAAATATTAACAGAAAACTTCTGCGTGGTTTTCGCCGGCAATATCGGTAAAGCTCAATCAGTTGAAACTATAGTGGAGTCTGCAAAAAAACTTAAAGATCTTCCAAATCTGAAAATAGTTTTTGTTGGCAGTGGCAGCAGCTTGGCGTGGATTCAGGAAGAAAAGGCTCGCTTTAATTTGGATAATATAGAATGTGTCGGGCGTTTTGATCTGACGATGATGCCTTTGATTTATTCGAAAGCTAAACTCATGCTTTTAACTTTAAATTCAGATGATATTTTAAAGTATACGCTCCCATGGAAAACACAGTCCTATATGGCCGCGGGTAAACCTATTGTGGGTGGTATTGATGGAGAAGGTGCGCGAGTTATTACTGAATCAAAATGTGGTTTTGCAGGTAAAGCTGAAGATGCTGAGGCCTTAGCAGCTAATATTAGAAAAGCCGTGAATATGAATTCTCACGAACTTGAAGAATTAGGTCAAAATGGATTAAAGTATTTTGAAGAGCACTTTGAAATGCAAAGTCAGACTAAAAAACTTTTCCAGCTTATCGAAAACTCATAAACTGGCCCCTTAAATTGTTCATATCGCTCAGGCTCATAATCTGCATTTTCCAATGCTTATGAAAATATACTGCC
>JAIELP010000008.1 GCA_019752925.1 bacterium | reverse complement strand
GAAGAGTCTTTTTCCAGATCGAATCCCGCTTCTAGCGGAATATTAATAAATGGTTTGGGAATGTTTTCAGTTTCTTCGTTGGTTAAATTGCGTAAATTGCCTTCGGCATCACGTCGTCCAACAGTTGCGCGAATTACGGTGAGGCCATTTCTTTCGGCTTCTTCAACTAATCCGTTGGCGTAACCACGGTTAAAAAGTTCACCGAATAAAACCAGCACATCGCCTTTTTGGAAGTTATGTTTTTGAGCTTTTTGTCGAATGGGAAAATAATTTTTCATAGGTCGAATAGTAGCGCGAGCTACTTCTTGACTCAACAAACACTCATTGACACGATACTCCTATGCACGAAAAAAAAGCTAAAATTGTGTGTTTAGTTCCCTCTTGGACAGAGACTCTGCTTGAGGCGGGTTTAAATGTAGTTGGACGAACACGTTTTTGCATTCATCCAGCTGAAAAAGTAAAAAATATAGCTGTGGTTGGTGGAACCAAAAACTTTAAATTAGACGAAATATTGGCCCTCAATCCCGATTTTGTAATCCTGGATAAAGAAGAAAATAAAAAAGAAATGGCCGATGCTTTGATCGAAAAAAATATCAAAGTTGTCGCATCACACGTGGAAAGTCTGCAAAGTGCTTCAGATTTTTTGGCGGAGTTATCTCAAGCAATTGGTTCGCAGATTTTGTCGGATTATGCGGATCTTTATAAGATGGTATTAAACAATAGATCCCAGATTTCGCGCGCGAGTTTTTTTAATAATTCGGTTATTCAAAAAAATGCCGCAATTGATTTCGGAAATATCGATTACGTCATTTGGAAAAATCCGTTTATGGTTATTGGTAAAAACACTTTTATTGCGGATGTTTTTTCGCTGGTGGGGATTGAGTTAAAACGTAATGAAAAATATCCGGAAGTTGGCGCGGAAGAGCTTAAAAATAAATTTGTACTCTTTTCCAGTGAGCCCTATCCATTTGCGAAGGATTTTAAATCATTGACCGCAGAGGGCTATAAAGCCGCCTTGATAGACGGCGAAAAAATTAGTTGGTATGGAATACGAAATATCAGATTTTTAGAGAGCTGCCTTTAATTACCGGTTACGGCTTTTTTGATAAAGCTTTAAAGCAACAAACAATAAAAGCGCCAGTATAAATAAAATTCCACCTAGAATCATTTTATCTTTTAGTAAACGTCCTACGAAGCTTCCGCTGCCGAGCTCGCGGTCAGGATCAACCATCATTAAGCCATTTGGTCCTTCATTGTTGCCGGCGTACTCACCAAAGCCTGCTTGATTTGTATCAATACTTTTTAAGAAGTCTTTAGATGCAATAATCTTTAAAGATTGAATTGTTTTATCAAAGTTCGGGCTGTGTTTAGCATAAAATCTGTTATGTGCGCTGAAAGTTACAAGCAAACCGATATTTTCTTTAACTGTAGCTAGGTAACGAGTGTAGTAGTTTTGGATTTCGCTATCGCTGTGTAAGCCATCCAGCCAAGGATGGTCGTTAATTTTAAGAGTAACCGCTTTATATTTCACAGTAGAAGTTAGCGTCACACCTGATTTTGAAACTGACTGGACACTGTTATTCATGTGGTCTTCATAAATATTAAACTCGTCGCTGGGGCCTTTTTCTTTTGCTGTTAATACGATAACGGCTTCTTTAGCCTCGATAGGGTCGTCTGCACGACAAACCCATTCCGTTTGCTCTAATTTACATGACCAGTTATCTTGCATTTCAAAAGAGATGTAGGCGTTTTTAAATATTTTGGCTTCAGCAAATTGTAAATTTAAAAGAGAAAAAATTAAAACAAAAATAGTTGAGGTTGGTTTCATGTTGGTGGCCTTTTGTTTAAATATGATACTATTATAAACATAGATTAAATAAAAAACTAAGCATTTATTTGACCAAAGACCTGTATTATTTAATTTAGAGACAGTATACGGTTTAAAACCTTCAAACTGGCATTTTGATTCTGTTTAACTTCATCAAGAATGTTGTCTTTTTGCAGGGTCTGGGAATTAAGAATAGCGTCTAATAGGCCCAGCTCATCCTCAACGGGAAATACAAAGCGTCCTTTATATTTAATAGCTTCAGGATTGTTCAGATAATGAGGTCCGCAAACGACAGCTAAGCCACAACAAAGAGCTTCCATTACGGAATGAATTTTATCTTTAAATGAGCCACCGATGAAGGCGCAGTCGGCAATACGGTAGCAGTCCGGCAAAAAACCGACTTTGTCTATTATAAAAACATCTTCTTTTATGCAGATATCATGAGGATCATTTGATTCAGATAAAATAGTATAACTAAGCCCAAGCGTTTTGAGTTCAGCGCGAATAGGGTTAATGTATTGCGCACTCACTTCGTGCGGGCTTAAAATAATTTTATAGTTTTGCTGCTTTAGTTTTTTAAACGCAGCAAATAATACTTTTTGATCCTGAATCCAGGTAGAGCCACAAACTAAAATTTTATAATCAGATTTTTGAAAACTGATACGTGGCTTTTGGGAAAGGCGGTAAAACACCTGATCATATCTTGTATCGCCGTCTGCAAATATATTCAGATTATCAAAATTAATCTGGAGTTTGAGTCGAGAGGATTCGTTGGTGCACGAAATAAAATTAAAGCGGGGAAGTAAGCATTTGTTAATGAGCAGGCTCATTAAGCCGAATTTAGGTAAAAACGATACGATGCCCAGTTTAATATTTCGCTTTTGGCATTGAACAATAAGTTCAGGCCACAAATCAGTTCTCGAAAAAATTAAGGCTCTGGGGTTGATGTAATCGATAAGGTCATTAATTTGAGCCGGTTGGTCCCAGCTCATTGGTATGAATTGATCGACTTCAACACCGATATTATGAAAAAGTTTTTCAGCAGAGGGTGACGAGTAGCTCACAACGATCTGCGACTGAGGTTTTTTTTCTTTTAAAAGGCGAATAACGGATTTGCAGTACTCAATTTCCCCACTGGACGCATGGAACCAGTAAGCATCTTTTAAAGTCATTTTTTTTTGCAGGGGTTGGTTGCGTAACTCGATCCATCGCTGAAGCGAAGAGCTTAGCAAAGGCTTTATCATAAGCAAAAGCATTTTAGTTGAAGAGTAAAAAAATCTGTAAATAAACATTTATCTGATTGTAGCCAGAATGTTTTTCAGTTGTACAGAGACTTCGTCAACGCTGATGGACCTTAAGCATTCTTGATAGCTAGGATTTACGCAGGGGCCTTGCCCATGTTTGGAACAAGGGCGGCATTTAAGGTTTTTTTCAAGTATTAAGGTGCTTGGGCGTGAAGGAAACCCAAAAGGGGCTGGGCCCATTAGAGCAATTGTCGGCTTTCCTAGTTGTTCTGAAAAATGCAGCAATCCGGTGTCATTCGTAATAACCACAGCGGCGTTTTCGATAATTGCTGCGGATTCTAATAAATCTGTTTTTCCGCTGTAGTTTACAACATTATCGTTATTATTCAGTATTGCAGTAAAATTATCAGTAGGTCCCGCCAAAATTACAAATTTTTTTTCGTCATTTTTTTTTATCAGTTCATCCCAGTATTCAATAGGCCATCTTTTAAGTTCATAGGCCGCCGAAGGAACAAGTACTATATAGTTTTTAATATCGGGTGCGGCTTTTTTTATGTCGCGACTTAAAAACAACTGAGGCGCTGGAGGTAAGTTAAATTTCATCCCCCATTTCTCAAGGGGTTTAATTAAATCGCGCTGTCCCGAAAAAGGTTTTTCAAACAGATTAATCTGAAACTTGATAAGTAAAAATCTTTTTAAACGCATCATCGGGCGAACCAATGTTTTTTTTGAACTTACAAATGTACGTATGAAAAATGAACGAAGGTTATTGTGCGCATCGTAAACATGGGTGAAATTTTCTTTGCGCAGTATTGAGATAAGTTTAATAAGCCCGGAAAAACCTTCTTTACGATCCAATGTCCAGATTTTATGAACAGAAGGGTGATTCTCAACTATGCTGGATAAATCTTTTCGCGTAACAAAATGAATTTCAGCTTGTGGAACATAAGATTTTATAAAGCTCGGAATGCTGAGAGCCTGAGTGAGGTCACCAATGCTGGAAAATCTTATTATGAGAATCTTCATTTCTATTGACATAGTATTTACAAAAACTGGCATCTGTCTAGTTCCCATTGCTCCATGGCGCCTGTTTTTAGGTCAAATCGCATAGATTTAATTTAACAGGTCGTTTAGGGCATGGGACTTGATAGATAAAGGTATATGCGAAGTTTATATATTATTTTGATTAGCATAATTTGTTTCAGTTCAGTGTCTCATTCTGAGATCAAGACTTCTTTATTGGCGCAAGGTTTATCGTTTTTAAGCCCCGATTATGAAAGCACAGGCAAGAAAACTTTTGCATTTTTCGGCGCAACTATTAGATCCGATTCAAAATCACAAGATGCATTTAAAATTAATTTGACCGGTCAGTACGCAGTAGGAGACTCCATTTTAAGTTATTTAAATATCCGCGAAATTTATTTTACTTACAAAATTGATGATAAATCACAAATTCACATGGGGCGTAAATTACAGAATTGGTCTTCTTTAGATACCATCTGGAATATGGGTGTTTATCAGCCACAATTTAAATGGAACCCATTAACTCCTGAAAATCAGGGCTTAACAGGATTATTCTGGAATAAAAATGACGGTGGTTTAGGTTTAACTTTATTTGCATCGCCGATTTATATTCCTGATCAGGGCGCAAGTTATGAGTTAAAAGATGGACAGTTTGCGGCCAGCAATCCGTGGTTTCAGGCTCCTCCACAAAATATAAAGTTCCAGGGTCAAATTTTACCTATCGATTACGAAATTGCAAAACCGGAAACAAGCGATGTTATTTTTCAAACTCAGTACGGTGCGCAGCTAAGATTAGGTGAGGGTAAAGGTTATTTTGCAAATATGGCCGGCATTTACAAACCTTCAAATCAATTGGCACTTGGTTACAAAGGCGTATTGGTTACAACGCGTGTACGAGTGGATGTAACTCCCAAAATATACTTTGAAAATGCTTATTCAGCAGATTTCGGTTACCGTCAAGATTGGGGAGTGGTTCAGCTTTCTTTACTTTACTCTAAACCTCAGAATCCAACTTTTGAGCCATCCTTCAATGCTCCGCAATTTGAGCAGAGCTTAAGTTGGGGACCTCAGTTGTTCTACAGATATAAGCCTTTTGAATTTTTTCTGGGTTATTTAGACACCACAGGTGGCAGTGTAACTGACGTGGGCCCGGATGCTTCGCCTGATCGTCAGTCTTTGTCGCAAAGATTTTTATATAAGCAGGCTATTCAAGCACAGGTAACCTACACGGATATTTTCTGGAATCAGGTTAAGTTGGATAGCACTTTCCAGTTTAAAACCAGTTCAAAAGAAGGATTTCGTCAGATCCGCTTTAAAAATGCATTCAATATCCGCGGCCCATGGGCTTTCTGGTTGGATTTTTTATTAATCGATACGAACAGCTCAATTCCGACAAATATAGAAGCCTACAAAAGTTCAGATCAAGTTTGGTTAGGAGCAAGTTATGACCTTTAAGCTGAACCTAAAATTATTGTGTGCTGTTGTAACGAGCGTAGCTTTAAGCTCATGTTCTGATTTTACTAAGGGTAAACCTAAAAAAGAAACGGTTCTTGAGGTTAAGCAAGAGTCTATGAGCTGTTTAAAAACAGTTTCATTAGATATTAAAAAATTTCTGAAGTCGGAATCGACCAATGAAGAAATAGATAAAACTTTCAGTTGTATTGATAACACATTAAAAGAGTTTCAAACCCGTGTGGAGGGTAAAGCCGAAGCGGATGCTTTTACCGCAGATGAGCTCTATCAGATTTTTGATAA
The DNA here is from genome assembly GCA_019752925.1 of bacterium. Taxonomy (GTDB): domain Bacteria; phylum Bdellovibrionota; class Bdellovibrionia; order Bdellovibrionales; family Bdellovibrionaceae; genus Pseudobdellovibrio. Next base: position 171,108 of record JAIELP010000008.1, on the reverse strand, counting down.
ATTTATAAAAGATGCAGCCATTTCTAAAGCGGCCACTGAAGATTTAATGACTCTTAAGGCGGCTTTGTTGGGCGGTAGTAACACTAAAATTACCAAAACTGAAATTAGCGTTTTACGTAGCTATATTGAAACTCTAAAAGCAGAAGCAAAAGCATTGTTGCCATATTCTCAGTTGTTTACGTTCAAAAAAACAGAAGTTGTATTTTCAAAAAGTATGATCCGCAATGGTTTTGCACAGCTCAGTCTGAGTTTGAAAAATATGCTCAAGGCTTCAAAAATCGGTTCTTCAAACTATCAGTTCGCTGACTTTAAAAAGCTGGTTATTAATTTAAAATTGGTGGATGAAAAACAGGATGACATGCTTATCCTGTTTAAGCAGGTAAGTGACATGCTGACAGGTGGAGAAAATTTAACCAATGAAGACGATAAAGCACTTTATGTAGACAATATTACTGAAGTGTTACGTTTATATACTTTATACATTCAGGGCCATGTAAAGATGGATATAAATAATAAAGAAAATATGGATTCAACTTTTGAGTATGTACAATCTGCAGTTGAGTTAATGGAAAATTCGGTTCAATTTAAACGAACAAAAGCCGTATCTTTTGACGACATAGAGCAATTAATTAAAGACTTCATTAAAAAAGTGCCGGCGGATACTCCTGAAAAGAAAAGTGCAGAAATGTACCAAAAAATCGTAATGGACATTTTTGAGTCGGGCTTTGTTGGCGCAAACAGTAAAATGACAAAAACTGAACTAACATCCTTAAAGTCGTACTTACAGACTTTAAAAGCTGATATTGCCGCTATATCTTCATACAAAGAACTATTCCAATTTAAAAAGTCAGAAGTACAAATATCTAAAGAGGTTATTAATGCGGGCATTCTGAGTTTAACCAGAGCACTTAAAAATTTTGTTAATACATCTAATTATGCAAAAGACAACTATGATCTTAATAATCTAATAGGAGTATTAAAAAATCTAGAGCTGAACGAACAGCAAAAAAGTATAATGCTGTTATTAGAGCGTGTGAACAATCTGTTAATTGGTGGTCAGCAGCTAATTTCGAAGGAAGATAAAGACCGCTACATTGATAATATCACAGAAGTCTTGCGCTTATATGCCATTCACACTCAAGGTTATGTTAAATACGAAATTAGTAGCTCTGAAAATGTTAAGGAATCATTAGAATATACTCAGGCTATGATTACATTACTTGAAAACTCAGTTCAGTATAAAAAAACCAAAATAGTTTCATCTGAAACTATTGATCCACTGCTAGTAGAGGTTCTTAAAAAAAATATTTTGCCATTAAAGGTAACGGCAGAAACCGCTTTAAGCTTTTACAAAACTATTGCGGTGCGTGTATTTGAAGCTGGATTAGCAGGAGATGTAACCGGTTTTTCTGGACTTAAAAAAGTACACTTTGCAAATCTCAATCGTGAACTGGCTATTTACCGCATTTATAATCAGTTTATTGAATCTGTAGCTGGAACCGAATTGCTTAATGATAAAAAAATGAGCCGCTTGCCTTTAAAGGATGTACAAGCGCATTTAAAAGCCTATGAACAAAAACAGTATCAGGAAATTTTGAATAACTTCGATAAAGACACGCAAGCACAAATTGTATCTTCTGTTGAAGAATTAAAAACAGAGTTCTTAGATAAAACACCGGTACTCTACCGCTTTAATAAGATTATTTTATCGGCAAACCAAGAGATTTGGGATCAAAACTGGTCTGATTTAGCACGTGGTTTGTATTACAGTATGATTTCTCGTCAGTTGTTATTAGGGTGGGGGCAAACGCCTTTAGTAAAAGAAGTTAAGAATGCATCAGTTGCGGAGCAGGGATTAGTACAGTGGTACTCGGAGTTTAAAAAATTCGGTATTGAAACTAAAATTTTTGATCCGCGCAGTAAAAACTCAGGCGCAAGTAATTTGAGTGCAGCAAATTTATTTACTCGCTCTGGTAACGGCGATAATAAAATGAACTTCCGTGAATCTATTCAATTTTTGGGTATTCTATTCTCAGGCGGCGGCAAAGTTTACGAAGAAATGGCATCAAGCTTTAAAAAAGCTAATTGTAATCTTCCTGAAAAAGATGTGTTTGGCCACAACTGGAACAATGAAGCGTGTGCTTATGAGGATTTTAAACAGAACTACAAATACTACTTCTCGAACTTATCGTACTTGGTAGGCTATTTGGATAAATTGAAGCAAGACGAAAAAGAATTTAAAGATTTCTATGAATCTGTTATGTCTGTGGCGCGTCTCGACAGTACTGCTAAAGGTCGTTTAGAAACAGGTGATATGAGAGCCTTCAGTATTTTATTACATTATGTTGAATCGATTTACGCAGCTTACGATGAAGACCGCAACTGGAAGTTGTCAGAAAAAGAAATTAAGAATGCTTATCCCAGATTTAAAGGTTTTGCAGAGCAATTTGCTCGTAAATCTGCTGCAGATTCACTTGCGATGTTCAACTCATGGAAGGGTAAAGTCGGCGGATATGGCTGCTTTACAGAGCAGGATTTAATTAAAGAATCATTTGTTTTCATGGTTTATTACGGAAAAACACCGGCAAGTTCGGATCTGACAAACTTCCCTTGCTTACGTAACGAGCCACTTATTAAATTCGAAGGTGAAGTTGAGCGTAAAAGTATCATTAATACTTTCAAAATCATTAAATCAGTATTAGGCTGATATGAATGTTGTTCCGACTATCAAAAACCAATTGGGCCTTTATTTTTGCATGCTTCAGTATGTTTGCATTGGGCATTTCTGATAATACTCGTGGGCCGCTTTTTCCTGAGCTTTTAAGATATTTTGATTTAACTAATTCGCAGGCTTCATTAAGTTTTGCATTTGCTTCGAGTGCTGCTTTTTTCGGAAATACTTTGTCAGCCTTTGTTTTAAAAAGAGTTCAATTGGATAAGCTTTTAGCCGCTTCATTATTGTTGATGATGTCCGGGCTCTATGCCATGGCTATGGCACCCACATTCAACTTATATATTTTAGGCTGCATTGTTTATGGTTTCAGTCTGGGTTCAACTGGCGTCGCACAAAATCTTTTAATAGCTGAAAATGTTTCAGGCGATATTCAAACCAAGGCGCTTTCTGGTTTGCACGGCATTTACGGTTTATCTAGCTTGATTGCACCTATATTGGCGTCACGGTCGCCATCATGGTTTTCTGAAAATTTTTCCACTTGGACCACTATGTCGCAGTGGCAGAGTGCGCTTTATGTAACTAGCTTTTTATCAGGTGTAGTGCTTTTGGGTATTTTAATGGTGCGTGCTGAGCCTGCATTTAAAAGTATTGCACACTACGATGAGGGAATTCACGGTAAAAAAAGCCCGGTATCAACAATGCTTTGGTTTGCCGGATTTTTTGCAAGTTATGTCGGTGCTGAAATTCTTGTATCAAGCCGCTTAGCGCTTTATATGCGGACTTATTTTAATATGAGTCTTGAGCAGTCTAGTAATTATGTGACTTACTTTTTCATGTTTTTATTGATCGGTAGATTAGTTTTTGCATTTAAAACATTTAAAACCAAATTAAGGCTTCAGCTTAATTTATCATTGCTGTTATCAATACTTTTCTTAGTGCTCGGCTTATGGCTGCATCCATTTTTTCTGGCTTTAATCGGATTAGCAATGGCACCTTTTTATCCACTTTCAATTGTGTATATATCTGAAAAAACCGGACATCAGAAAAGACGCTTTTTAACTTTTGTTATGGGTTTGCAAAGCTTATGTGTAATTGCTATGCATTTAGGTGTGGGTTACTTAACTGACGTATACGGTTTATATTATGCTTTCGGTGTGGGAATAGCTTTATTGATAGGATCACTGGTATGTTTAAATTTACATCCCAAAGTATCAGCCTAATCAAGGTATTTTATTTTTGTGTATTTATCTGGGCTGTTAATGCTCAGGCTAATAACTATGAACCCTTTCGCGAAGCTGTAATCCAAAAGCTGGTCGACGAAGATAAGTTGGTTGCTGTTAGTAACCGAGGCGACTGGAACGTGGGCGAAATGCTTGTGATAGTTTCCAAAAATTCTAAACTGGGCGTTATAGCGTTTGTTGAGGTTGACGGAATTGTGGCCTATCCCGATGAAACCTACGAAATTAAATTAAGTCTGCATCGTCAATCTCGAAAATACTTTATTCAAACCGGTGATTTTGTGCGTAGGCTAGACTTATCATCTGAAAGTCAGGATTATATCGGCACCACCGATTTACTGATTAAAAACACCACTCAAAATATTTCCTCAAGATATCGTCCGTTGGTTTATCAGGGGTTTGTGATCGGTGATACGGCACAAACTCTCTATGAAAAAGAATTTTTAATTAATTATTTCGGAAATATATACTACGGCTATACAGATTGGCTAACCATAGGAACTTTAGCCCCGGTGAATGTACTTGGCAGACCCAATGCCAACTTTCGCGCTCGTATTTACGATAGCGAAACAACAACTTTGGCCGTAGGTGCATCATTTGTAAGGCTTAATAAAGAAAACGAAGCTTCTATGAATTTAAATTTTTATTGGGATTCAACATCCTCAGATGCCTTGATATCCCATACATTTGTGGGCTTGGGTTTAGTTAACTGGAGTGGTTCTGCAGAAGCTGCGGCGCTTAAGTATTTAACCAGTAGTTCTTTTCAAACGGGATACGAGATCATTATGGATGATTGGAACAGATTTTTAATTGGGCCAAGCTATAATTTTGAAAAAAAGGCGCTGGGCGGTTATTTGTCCTACGTTTGGGTGTTAGACCGGTTTCATGCCCAGATATCAATAAACGCCACTGACATTACTCACTTGCGCTTAGATCCCACAGATGGTTACTATGGCTTCTTTGACATGTACTGGAGATTTTAGTGGCTCAATTTTTTGTTAGCTGTCCAATCGGATACGAAACCGAATTACTCCAGGAAATGAAGTCCTTCTGGTTTGAAATGATCGATCTTGATGGCTTGCCCGCAAGAGCTGAGTTTCCGGAAGTTGAAGTGCTGATGGGCGGTCTGCAATTTGATACGTCTGAACACTTAGGCTTTCAGATTAATTTTTTTTCTAAAATAGCTAATCGGGTGCTGTTACGTATTGCTAAGTTTGAGGCTCGCTATTTTGACCAGCTTGAAAAGGGTTTGGCCAAAGTTGAATGGGCTAAATATTTCGCCACCGATGACGTCAAAATTAAGGCGGAGTCGCACAAGTCTCGCATCAATCACGAAAAAAATATTCTGGAAGCTGCCACCAATGTTTTAACTAAGCAAAAATATAAAGTTAAAGACGAAAGCTCGAATACAATTTTTCTCAGAATCGAAAAAGATCGTGTAACCGTTAGTTTAGATACTTCCGGCGAACATTTGCATCGCCGTGGCTATGCAACTTTTAGAGGTGAAGCTCCGTTACGTGAAACTATAGCAGCGGCTATGATCCGCAAACTTCAGAAGTTTGTTGCAATTGATAAAGAATTAACCTTAGTGGACCCTTTTGTTGGTTCAGGAACTTTGCTATTTGAGGCCAGCTCTTTCAGGTTGCCGAATTTAGAACGCGATTACTCATGGCTTAGGTTTAAAAATGCTCCGAAATTATTTCAATCAACAAGCTGGAAAAAAAATTACCGTTGGTTTGAATCAAAGAATAATCCGCATTGTTTAGGCTTTGATATCGATGAAAAATCAATACTGAATCTTGAAAAAAATAAAACTGATTTTATGAAAACATTTAATCAGCCAAGTGTTGATGTTACAGGCCAGGTTGGTGACAGCCACGATTTAAAGTTAAATCCGACAGATCTTAAAAAGAATGTATGGATTATTGCTAATCCGCCTTATGGAATACGTTTAGCTGACGATAACGCAAAACAAATTTTGGAAAAATTAGAATCTAATGTTCACGGAATTTTGGTCATTCATCCTGTAAACTGGAAATTTAACTTTAAAAAATTAAGCCTTGCTCAATCTGAAGAATTCAGTAACCAAGGCCTTAATTTAAAACTATCCGTTTTTACTAAAAGTACTTAACTCTTGAATAAAGCGGGAAGTGATCGGCTGCGCCAGTTTTAGCTTCAGGGTTAAAACGGTTAGGAGTTCCGTCTGCTTTTGTATTGTAAGGAGATCTTACAACTTGGAAAGAGTCTGTTTGTAATTCAAAACCAACGTCTTTTAAGTTATTAGAAAACACCAATACGTCTAAGAATGACCAGTCGCCACGGTAGTTATGGCTACCTAAGCAGTGTTTGCAACCCACTAAGTGAGAAACCTGACCAGCTTTGCTTAATTCGTTCTTGAAGTAAGCTTTAGAAGCTTCTTCAGTTGTAATGATATTTAAGTCGCCACCGAAAATAACGGCGCGGCCCTGTTTTTGGTAGTCCAGCATTAAGTTTTTGGCAAACTCAACAGCCTGAGCTCTCCATTCAGTCGGGTTAGACTGTGACGGAAAGTGAGCTGATAAGAAAGTAATATTCTTTTTATTAGGAGCTTGAACAGTAACTTCTAAAATTCCGCGTGAACGTTTGGCCCATTTTAATTTTTCAGGATTGCTGTCTTGGTAAGGGATAATGTGAAGCTTGGGTTTGCCGACCATTGGGAATTTAGAAATAAAAGCCGGATCGATACCGCGTAAGTCCGGTCCTTCGATTAATACAACTGTTTTGTAACCTAATTTAGAAAGCTGTGTTTTGACCAGCATTTTTAAAACTCGTAAGTTTTCAACTTCAGCCATTAAAATGTTGTCTGGGCCTTTTCCGCCATCAACAAATTTAATTACATCGCCTACATTTTTAAGTTTGGCTTTAAGAACTGCATCACTCCAGTCAAATTCGTAACATTCTTTTTGGTAGTAGCTGTTTGTCATGGCTTTGCAGAAAGCCTGAACTTCTTTGTTTTTCTTTTTCTTAGATAATGGAAGGTAAGTGTAATCTTCTGTGCCTTTATCGTGAATTGTATCAAGCATGTTTTCTACATTGAAAGTCATTACAGAGAGCTCGCCATCAGACTTAGCAACTGTTTTTGCATCAATAACTGCTGGTGCTGAAGCTGCGGCAGCGTCTTGTTTAGGAGTTGATTTGCAGCCAACAATTAATGTTAATAAAAATGGAACAGCCAATAATTTGAATGAGTTAATTTTTTTCATGAAAAAAACATAGGCAGAGTGGGCTTAAATGTCAAAATCTTCATTGAGCTTGAATTCAACACGCTGTGTACCCCAGTTAAACTCTAACTGAAAGGCTCTGAGAGCAATTGAATTGGCAGGAAATGGCATTTTTGAGCCATAAAGCTGATCGCCTAAAATCGGTGCACCAGCTGAGGATAGCTGGGATCTGATCTGATGAGTACGTCCAGTTAGTAGGTTGATCTTAAGCCAACTCATATCTGTCGATATTTTCTTTTGATTTAAAATTTCAAGCTCGCAGAATGCCCAGCCTTCAGTAAATGTTTCAGAAACTTTTTTAGGAGCCCGTGGAGAGGGTTCCATATAGTGAATGAGGCGTGATGGTAAAGTATGTGATGTTTCAACCAACGCCACATATTTTTTTTCAATGTTGCGTTCCTGCATCTGAATATTAAAACTTCTAACGAAGGTTTCAGTTTTGGCATACACAATTAAGCCTGAAGTTAATGTATCTAAGCGGTGAGTAATTAAAAGTTTAATATTTCGAGCACTTGCAACCTGAGTCAGTGAGTTTTCAATGATATTGTCGACTGAGGGGTGGCTCGGAATTCTTGAAGGTTTGTTAATAATAACGAAATCTTGATTTTCAAAAACAATCAGCGAATTCCAGTCGTAATCGCAATTATAGCGGCGCGGCTTAGTATGAACACGGAACAAATTGTTTTCTGCAATGACTGTATCTGCCGTTTGTCTTTGATTATTAACGTATATAGCACCTAAATTAAGCAAAGCATTAGAGGCTTCTGAGTTTAAATCAAGTGAATCAAACAGTATTTCACTTATTAAACCAGACCTTTGATTGTAGAAATGTTTAACTCCGTACTCAAACCCTTGCGAGCTCACGAGAGAGTTGTTTGATTCATTCATGACTTTTGAATAGCACAGTGTACCGACTTCGTTCAAGAGCTTAACAAATGAACTAAAACTGCTCATGATATCATGATGAACGACTCTCTAATTCACTGCTTATGGAATAGTAAAGACACTTTAGTGTGCCTGACTCCTTATGCCTATGAACCTATGTGGGTTTACGCTTTCACAATAATTATGATGCTCCTGTCGGCTGTGGGTTTACCTCTTCCTGAAGAGGCTACGTTAGTCAGCGTGGGTATATTGGCATATATGGGATCTCATCCTGGAAAATATCCGCCTCCCTATGCGGGCGCTCATCCGGTGGATGCAGAAGTTGCTGCAGTAGTTGCATTTTTAGCGGTATTTCTGGCGGACTTCCTGATTTATGCGATCGGGCGTTTTTTCGGGCGGCGTATCTTTGAGTGGCGACCTATACGTGCAGTTCTGTCTGAAGAGAATAGAATTAAAATCGAAGAGTGGACTCAGAAATATGGAGCCTATGCTTGTGGTATTTTTCGTTTTACACCGGGCCTAAGATTCCCAGGCCACTTAGCCTGTGGAATGTTGAAGTTTCCTGCTTGGAAGTTTGGCGTTATTGACGGAATAGCGGCGGGGATTTCTGTTCCGACACAGATTTTGTTATTGGCTTATTACGGTGATCCAATATTAAAAGGCCTGAAGCAGTTTAAAATAGTAGTTCTTTGTATTTTAATATTAATCGCTATTTACTTTATCTATAAAAAATTTTTCGCAAAAAAAGCCGAAGCCTGAAATAAAAACGCCGGCTATTAACCGGCGCAACTTTTAAAAATGTATTAAACTCTTAAGCTACTGCATGCCAAGACAAGTCTTTTTCATTTAACTCAAAGCAAAGGTTAAGCGCTGAAGCTTTCTTTGTTTTTAAGTTTGTGGTTTCTGGCCAGAAAATTTTATCGTAACCTTCGATTACGCCAAATAATTCTTCTCTGATTTTAAATAATAAACCGCTTTCAGAACCTAATAGCCAGTCCATTTGAACATGGTGAAGCGCTTCTTCCATTTCAGTTGGCTTTAGCGAACTTAAGAAAGACGGCGGCAATTGATCTACCAAGGCACAGGCGTTGTGATTGTACTGTTTAAAGTGTCTGTGTAATGGTTCTACAAATAATTTTTCTAAACGTGAATCTTTGTCTTTATGGCCTACGAATGGAGTACTTAGCTTTTTAAACTGCCAGTAAAGTAAGGCATCATTAACAGTGTAGTCGGCTTTAGGTAAGTAGTCTGAAATAGAATCGCAAGTTACTGACTCATAAGAGCTGTCTTCAACATGAGCATTGTGATCTACAGCCACTACTGATCTTAAATGGAACAATAAAGAGTAAAAGCAAATCAGTTTTTCAGTAAATTTAGCACTGAAGTTAACTGAGAAGTTGTAAATGAGGGGAGATGAGGTGTGTAATTCAAACTGTGCAATACAATCCATTGCAGCTGTCAGTTTATTGAACGAAATCGAATTTTTTTCAAACGCATGAGACCAGATCTCAGTCATTTGTTTTTCAAAATTTTCAAAATGAATTTGTTGTTTTAAATCTTTCGCACGTAATGATTTAACACGAGGAGCAGATTTTTGGAAAAGCTCAGTGTATGGGTCAAATGTGCGATAAGCTTTTTCAGAAAAGCTCTTTTGTTCCGGAGTTAAATGTTTGTAGTCTGTCATTTTATGAAAGCATAAACCTAAAATGGCATCGGTATAAAATTTAAAAGGAGCATTCGGAACTAAATTATGCAAATGCTTAGGATTGTGTGAGGAATTAAGATCCCAGAAATGGACTTCGTGAGGTTTAAGCACCGGTCCTGTGTGTGTTTTGATCTCAATCAGCATTTGAAAATTTTCATTTTTCATGAACGTACTCCTTCAATATGGAACATCACATGGATTTTCCATATGACTTTTATCGGAATAAATGTGAACATTGATAAGTCTAGAAGTAAGAGCCGGTTAACAGGACTAAAGCACAAGCCAGCAGGACGTTGGATAGGGTAAATGTCATGAAATTTGTAGATGCACATTCACATTGGGCCGATATGAGATTTGCTCAGGATTCATCACAGATTGATCGAATGCTTCAGGCTTGCTTAGTTAAGAATATCGATTTTTTTCTGCAAGGCGGAGTTAATCCTGAAGAATGGCAGCGTCAGATCGCGATCAAAGCACGTTACCCTGAAAATATCGGTCTTTGCTTCGGCCTGCATCCTTACTTTGTAAGCGATAGCGAAGTTGAAGTGTGCGAAGCCGCCTTAGACGAACTCAGTAAATTATTACCTGATGCCATGGCGCTAGGTGAAGCTGGTTTAGATTTCAGACCACATATCATGAAAGAATCTGAGTTGTTACAAATCGAAATGTTTGAAAACCAAATTGAGTTAGCGAAAGTATTTCAAAAACCAATGGTGCTTCACATTGTTCAGGCCCATGAAAAAGCCAATCAAATTTTAGAAATTTGGGGTTCTCCAGAGCGAAAAGGCTTTTTACACGCTTTCAATGGCAGTTTTGATACAGCTAAAAAATTTATTGATAAAGGTTTTTTAATTTCAGTGGGTGGGGCAATAACTCATGAAAAAAACTCGAAGCTGCGCGACTGTATTTCTAAAATACCACTTGAGTATTTATTAATTGAAAGTGATTCTCCCGATCAAACACCGGCAGGGTGGAGAGGTTTAAACGAATCCGTTTCCATTTACAATGTTGCTGAAGCTATTGCGAACATCAGAAATTTAAGTGTTTTCGATGTTCTTGAAATTGGCTCAGGTAATTTTAAACGCCTGTTTCGTCTGTAATTTAATCATTTTGTGCTCTTTTTCTGTTCCAAATAAATTTTGGAACACTTTGTTCCAAAAAAGCTTGTATTTCATTAACGGCCACGCTAATTCTAGCTCAAGTTAAATAAAACACCTTGTGGGAGGGGTTATGAAAAAAGCATTAGTATTAGTTTCTTTGTTAATATCAGTTAAAGTTTTAGCTCAATTGGTTCCGGGCGGATCATTGAGCTCTGCAGTTCAGTTAGGTCAAATCGGTTACGGCGGTACAGGTTGTACACCCGCTTCAACTTCAGTTTCTGCCGAAGGCGATCTGGTTGTTGCCTTATTGGATGGATTTGTTGTTGAAGGCAAACGCGATGCTTTGTTTGATAGAAAAAACTGTAACCTCCGTATTCCACTTTCTATAGCTCAAGGATACCAAGTTATTGTAAGAGGCGTTGAGCTTCAAGGTAGCTACAGTGCGGGTATCAGTGATGTTTTAACATTAGATCACGGTGTAAGTATTGTTGGTGCGGTGAGAGTTAAACCAACCAGCTTAAAGCTAAGAGGTTCTAATAGCTTACAAACGCGAACATCTCTTAATTCTAAAGAATGGGCTGTTTCTAAATGTGGAGCAACTTCGGCTATGCTGGCGGTTTCAATGACAGGATTATTACGTCAGACACAGACGGATATGAACAGTTATTTAAGTCTTGAAAGTGCTCAATTAAGAATCGAAGTTCGCCGTTGTCTGTAGTTAAAAAAACTGGGCAAAGAAATTGCTAATAAGTGTTCGGAGCCGATTTTTGGAACACTTAAGTGCCACAATGACCACAAAAATCGGGCCATGGTAAAAACTTTCCGGAGTGTATAATGAATGAACAAATTTTAATTCAGAATAAAATACGCTCCCATTTGGAGCTTATAAAGAAAAAAAGCCCATCTTTTTCTTTACGAGCTTACGCCAAAAAGCTGAACTTAGCCCCAAGCGCCTTAAGCGAAATCCTGAACGGTAAACGTAAAATCTCTAAAAAACTGGCAGCCCGCATTCTTGATAAAATGAATTTAGACCCCAAAGAGGCCACAGGCCTTTTAAGCCATTTTGATCAAAAAATGCTGGAAACGGTACGCGCTAACCCTCGGGCTCAAAAAAGCATCGATTTCTTACAGTTGAGTTCAGATCAATTTAACTTAATCAGTGAATGGCAGCACTTTGCTTTACTTTCATTAATGGAAACTAAGGGTTTTAAGTCTGATGTGGCTTGGATTGCTAAAAAGCTCGCTATGCCTCAGCCTACAGTTAACCAAGCTATTGAGCGTTTGTTGCGCTTAGGTTTTATCTTTAAGAAAAATAAAAAACTAATCACAAATAAAAAAGCTTTAATCACCAGTGATAATATTCCGAACCAAGCTGTGCGTAAATCGCATTATGTGGATTTACAATTGGCAGAAAAAGCTTTAGATTCTTGCCCGGTAGATGAGCGTGACTTCACGGCCATTACTGTAGCCGCCAACTCAAAAAATTTAGATAAAGCCAAAAAAATGATACGAGAATTTCAAGACGAACTAACTTTGTGTTTAGAAGAAGGCGACAAAAACGAAGTGTATAAATTCACTTTCTATTTGTACCCACTGACGAGCAGAATGACAGACGAGGAATAAAACCATGAAAGCAGCATTAAAAACCGCACTAATCCTAAGTTTATTGGCATCAAGTGCATATGCAATTGATCTCAATGTGGACCTTAACAATAAGACAGCCACGGTGTTGTCACCGGTTAAGAAAAACGCCTTAACTATCAATGGTAAAACTTATTTATTGCCGGATAATCTTAAAATTATTCAAGATGCTAACGGCCTATTTAAAATCGATAAAAGTATTGATTTATTAGGTCATAAAGTGGGTAACGGTGGTGATTACTTAAGAGGTCAGTTCATCTTAATAGGTGAGCAAGTTCTTGAGCATATCGAAAAATCGGATTTAGCAAATGATTCACGTTTAAACTTAAATGATTTAAAAGATACTTTAGATATCAATAAAATCGCTGTTGTTAACGATTTATTAATAGACAACACAGGTTCCGTAGTTGATGCGATAGGTGTTCCGGGCTTAATCTTGCTTCAATCAGATTCTTGGAATGAGCATTTTGAAAAACAACGTAATGTATACTACTTAGTATTACATGAAATGTTACGCAGCGCCGGTGTTAACGATGATAATTATGTTATTTCTAAATTAATCTTAGACTTCCCAGTTGAATTACAAGTGAACACTCGTTTAGTTCCTTTAGTTCCATTAATCAACGAAGACTCTTTAGTTTCTGTTGTTAACCGTAATAAAATCCAATCGGGTGGTACTGGCTGCGTAAACAGAACAAACCGCTTCTTCACAGATTTAAATTTAGCTAATAACTCTTTTGAAATCTCTTTCTACGATTACATCACATCAGTAAACGCAGACAAAGCTTTCGACCGTAAGGCTTGTAGCTTAACAATTCCAGTAACTTTGCCAGCTGGTAAAAAATTAGTTGTTTCTTTAATCGATGTTCAAGGTCAGGTTAGCGGTTTAAGCGATACTTCTAAAACTTCAGGTAAATTAAGTTTTGAAGCTTTCTTGGCAGGTTCTTCTCAAAAAATCCAAACTAAGACGATGACATTAAATCAAGGTAAGCGTTCATTCATCATGAGAAAAACAAATGTATTAAGCTCTAACTGCGGTGGCGAATCACAGCTGAGAATTAATACGAATGCATTGTTAACGACCGCATCAGGGTCTTTAACAGCCGCTCAGGCTTCTGAGATTATGCAGGTTAAAAAAATCAGCGTTTACATGAATTTGGAAGATTGCCAGTAAAACACTCATTTTAAATAAATCTAAGCGTTTATATTCGATATAAACGCTTAGAGCTTTGTCTCTCTGTCCTTGAACTAAATACCTATAATTCTTAAATTACTTTTCAGTCCAATATCTATCTGCTATACATTTTCCCTCATGGAAATTGAATCTACAAAACCAGAATTTAAGATCGTTGAAGACAACTACACTTTACACCGTCGTTTTGACCGTATGGGTCGTTTAGTTGGTGATGAAATGATGAAAAAACTTTTCAACACTCACGTGATGGTATTTGGTTTAGGTGGAGTAGGTTCATGGGCCGCTGAAGCTATTGCGCGCTCGGGTGTTGGGCGTTTAACAATCGTTGATCATGATGAAATCTGTATTACAAATGCCAATCGTCAGTTGCATGCTATTCAAGGTTTAGTTGGGCAGAAAAAAGCCAACGTCATGGCTGAACGTATTAAAAAAATTAATCCGCAAATTAAAGTTGAATCTGTTGCTTTGTTTTACAATAAAGATACATCTGAGCAAATCTTGGCTTTAAAACCAGATTACGTTTTAGATGCTATCGATAACTTAACTGCAAAAACTCACTTGTTAAACGAATGCCGCACGCGTGGAATTAAAGTTATTACGAGCGGTGGGGCTTCAGGTAAAATGGATCCAACACGTATTAAAATTATCGACTTAGCAAAAACTAATATCGATCCTTTATCTCATGCTGTTCGTAAAATTTTACGTCAAGAGTACGCTTGGCCACGCGGTCAGCGCCAAAAGTTTGATGTACCTTGTGTTTTCTCTGATGAAGTTCCGGCGCAGCCTATTGAATTAAAATACGACAACGGACAGGGCTTTAAATGCGTTTGTCCGCAAGGCGAAGTGGACCCTCATGGTTGTATGCATCGTTCAATCATTTACGGAAATGCCGGCTTTGTTACCGGAGCTTTCGGTTTAGCCATGGCTTCATGGGTTGTGCGTGAAATCACTAACAACCAAGAGAAGGCTTTAACCCAATGAGTTTAGTAATTTTCTTCGGATTTGCCCTGTTTATTTTCCTTTTGGGCGTTACGGTTATGTCTGTTACCTTCTATCACTGGTACAAGCTTGCTAAAGAGGCAAAAATTCAGAAAAAGCTTGCTGAATCAGTTCAGTAAAAGTAAGTTTTCAACTCTTAAAATTTTTGGAGGATTTCCCCATGAACATTACGCAGTTTATCGACCATCACTATCGTCATTTTAATGCAGCGGCTTTAAAAGATGCAGCTAAATCATATAAAGACCTAGTTGATAACGGCGGTAAGATGTTAGTCACTCTTGCGGGAGCAATGAGCTCTGCTGAGTTGGGTTTGTCATTAGCTGAAATGATCCGCCAAGGAAAAGTTCACGCGATTTCTACAACAGGTGCTAACTTAGAAGAAGATATCTACAACCTAGTTGCGCACGATCATTACGTACGTATTCCAAACTACCGTGACTTAACTCCGGAAGATGAACAAAAACTTTTAGAGCGTCATTTAAACCGCGTAACTGATACTTGTATTCCTGAAGAAGAAGCTATCCGCCGTATCGAAGATGCAATATTAGAAGAATGGCAAACCGCTGAAAAAGAAGGTAAGAGCTACTTCCCGCATGAATTTATGTATAAAATTTTACTCAGCGGTAAATTAAAAAAACACTACCAAATCGATCCAAAAGATTCTTGGTTATTAGCAGCTGCTGAAAAGAATTTACCAATTATCTGCCCAGGTTGGGAAGATTCAACAACTGGTAATATCTTTGCTGGTCATATCATTAAAGGCGATATCAAAAGTTCACGCACAGTTAAGTCAGGTATCGATTACATGATCTACTGGGCTGAAGCTTACAAAGCGATGTCGGCTAAAAACAAAGTTGGTTTCTTCCAAATCGGCGGCGGTATTGCGGGTGACTTCCCAATTTGCGTTGTTCCGATGTTATCTCAAGACTTAGGTTACGAAGATGTTCCGCTATGGAGCTACTTTTGCCAAATTTCTGATTCTACCACTTCATATGGTTCTTACTCAGGCGCTGTACCTAACGAAAAAATCACATGGGGTAAATTAGCTATCGACACTCCTAAATTTATCGTTGAATCAGACGCTTCTATCGTAGCTCCCTTGATGTTCTACTACATCTTAGGGATGTAATTATGAAATACACTGGCAAGGTTAGCGGATTATATATTTATCCAGTTAAATCTTGCCGTGGCATTTCTGTTACTGAACTTGAAATCAACTCTCGCGGCCCTGCATTTGATCGCCAGTGGATGATTGTGGATGAAAACAATCAATTCATCACATTAAGAACTTTCAATAAACTGGCTGAAATTAAAACTTCTATTCAGGGCCCATACTTACATCTATACGCTGGCAGCAATAAAATTTTAGTAGATTTTACCGAAGAGTGCGAACAGGTCGAAGATGTCACAATCTGGGGAGATACTTTTAAAGGCGGCATTGAAAACAAAAGTATTAATGAAGCTTTGTCAGACTTTTTATCTAAAACTGTAAAGCTAGTACGTTATCAATCACAAAGTTTTCGTGATATCGGAGCATCAGCCACTTCAGTTGTGAAAGAGACAATGTTCAGCGACTCCAAGCCCTTGTTGTTAGCTAATGAAGCTTCTTTAAAAGATCTTAATGCGAAATTAGCAGCTAAAGGCGAAGCTCCGAGCGTTATGGAAAGATTCCGCGCTAATGTCATTGTAAGCGGTATTGACCAGGCTTATGTTGAAGACGAAGCTGCTTTTGTATCAGTCGGTGAACTTAAATTTGAAAATCCAAAATTATGCGGTCGTTGCCCGGTTATTACAAAAGATGTTGAAACCGGCGAAGTGGTTTCTAAGCAGACCTTAATTACTTTAGCTGAAACCCGTAAAAAAGAGGGTAGCTCTAAAATTCCGTTCGGAGTGTATTTAACACCGGCCAATACCGGAATTATCAAAATCGGCGATATTGTTTCTTTATAGTTGCTCTTTAATTAATAGAAAGAAGAATCTGAAAAATCCGGCGCGGCTTTGCTCTCTTTTTTTACTCATGGCCATAAGTTTTTCAACCTGTTCTTCATCAATGTCGCCATAGTTGATATTTGAAATAGGTGAGCACTTTTCAGCAGAGCTGTTTAACTCACAAGAGTTTCCAAAAATGCGCGATATTTTTTCATAAAGAACCATATTTGTTGAAAAATCTTCACTTACAGGAAGCTTAGCGATAACTCCTACTTCCCGGTTTAAGTTTTGACTGCGGAAATCCCAGTTATATGATCCTATAAATAAAGTCACATCATCTACTAGAACCATTTTTGCATGTAATGTATCAGGCCCTTGATACTCAAATATTTTTGCGCCTTGATTAAGTGCTATGTGGCGCGTTTTTTCATAACCTACATAGGCAGCGGCTGAGTCATTTGATGCTTTTGAATTTGTATAAATATGTACTGAAACATTTTTATCTTTTAAATTTTTAAATAGGGCTTCCTGTTCAGGTGTTATGACTAGGTAAGGGCTTACAATGAGCACTCTTTTTTGAGCTCCGGCGATCAGGCTATACAGGCGAGCCGCAATGTTTTTTTCAGGTTTATCAAGGCTTGAGTTCTGAGTTTTAACGTCATCATGTAAAAACTCAATCTCATCAACTTCTATTGATGCGGTTTTCCAATCAAGTGGGTAATACCCTTCACTGGCCTGCGTATTTTTATATTGTGCAATAAACTTGTGAAATTTTCTTTCTTCGTCTTGAACCTGTTTTTTGTGGTGACGTTGGTTTTCTTCACATTGATAAGTATTTTGACCCTCTCCTGATTGGTTATAACGACAATAATCTGGAGCCAAGTTGTCTTTAGAATAATTGTAAAGTGCTACATCTGAAACAAACTTAGAACCCCAAAGATCATCAAAATATTGAGTAGCAGTATTGATTGCCGGACTCTCTAAAATTAAAACATCGCTGTCTTCAAATATAGGTAAAGTAGCAGAGCCCTTGGTTTTATGATAACGGCCAAAGTAGCCATTTCCAATATTGCGCCCTCCGGAAATTAAAGCCTCGTTGTCGATGATCAGGCTTTTGTCGTGCATACGTTTGGTGTAACGAAACATCCGGAATAAATTAAACGGATTATAAACTTTAATTTCGATATTAGCTGTTACTTCAGGATGAAGTGCCATGATTAATGCCGCCATAGTTTCAGGCTTCATAGAGTTATGCATAGAATCTACTAAAATTTTAATTTTTACTCCGCGGCTAGCTGCATCGCGAAGTAGGGCTAAAGTTGTGAATGAAATTACATCATTATCGATTGAAAAATATTGAACTCGTATTTCTTTTTTAGCATTTTGGATATAATCCACTCGGGCACGCAAAGAATCTATATTGTTATTAAGTAATACCAGTTTGTCGGCATTGGCCTGTATTACTGATAAAACTAAAAATAGAACAATATAGAATTGCTTCATATATATTGATAAGTACAAACTTTGGGCCAGCCCAGCTCACTTTTAACTTAAATGTATGCGCTTTAGGCTTTTTAAAGTCTTCTAAACGACGTTTTTTATCATCACTGTCTAAAGTTAAGACAATGGCGGCGGCTATATTGATTTTCACTATGGAACACTTCGTGCTTGTTAGGTTTCGTTTGAAAAACATTAATAAATAAGGAGATTTCATGAAATCTAAAAATATTGCATTAGTTTTATCAACTGTTCTTTTAACAAATACAGTGGGATTTTCAGCCCACGCTTACAACCAAGCACAGGCGGTAAAAATTGACGAATCTCTGATAGATCAGAGTCTGTCTGCTCAATCCAAAGAAATGGAGCGTAATCTTTTACAAGTTACGGCTTTAATTAAATCTATTGAAACATACAGAACCACTAGTCAAGGCGAAAAACAAAATGCTTTCGTAAATGCAGCCCGATTAATGATTACTATTTTGGGTTTAGGTAGTACGGCGATTCACATGAAAAACGTTCAGGCTCAGTCGTCTATTGAATTAACTTTAGCAGCAGTAGCAGGTGTTTTGTCTACAGCTCTAGAAAAGTATGTTTCTACACAAAAAATCGACATGAATGAAGTCAGAGATCTTTTAACTAAAAACCAGCAGGATTTAGTGAACTCAATTTCAGGTGCAGTTAGTAAAGAAGATGCTGCTTTAATTTCCGGCGCAGTAGCACAAATCGCTCAGATCAATTCCGAATTAGACAGTCGTATGAATGATATCAAAAGAACTATCGACAGCGGACAGACAGATTTAGCGATTGTGGCTGTTGTTACATTAGCATTAAACTATGCTGCACCATTTTTACCTAAAAAGTTAAAAGAGGTTGTATCAAATAAAGCTCCTACAATGCTAGGACATGCAGCGAAAACTAAAAAACAAGGTATGCAGGCTTTAGGTTCTACCAATATAGCAACATTACTTTCAACAGTAGCAGGTATGGCCGGAAAAGATTCTCAAGCTCAATTGGATGCTATTTTATCTAACTTAAGAGTAACTCAAGCTAACCTTAAAGCATCGTTAAAATAGTTGTAAAGAATGCTTAAGTATTTCTTTGCGCTCTCATTTTTGTTTTTAACACTAAGCACTCAGGCGGCCCCTAAGTGCTTAGCTCTTTTTGAACGTCAGAGTGCTATTGAAATATTAAATACAATCAACGAAAAATACTCAGAACAGTTATTTGTAAAAGCCGTTGACGAAAACATACTTCAATCTTCATTTGTTGTCCGCAGCTTTAAATTATTTAAGTTAAAAAGAATGTTCCGTAATCTGGAAAAAAACGGGCAGAGCTTTGATCA
Organism: bacterium; assembly: GCA_019752925.1. Lineage (GTDB taxonomy): Bacteria > Bdellovibrionota > Bdellovibrionia > Bdellovibrionales > Bdellovibrionaceae > Pseudobdellovibrio. The sequence continues at coordinate 151,640 of JAIELP010000008.1, read as the reverse complement.
ATACGAACTATCGCAGTTTGTATACAAGCTTGAAAAATTGGCTTTAGCTGAAACTATCGACGCCAATGCCGACTATGGTAAAAAACTAACTTCCTATGAGAAATCGGTACTGGCTGAGTCGCGCCGCGCCCTGGTTGCCGATGGTATTATTAAACATTTTGGCCTTGATAAAGAGCGAAAGGGTTTTTTTCAGAAATTTGGTTACGGTTTTTCACAAGCCACCAGTTGGAAGTACTGGCGTTGGGCCACGGCCTGGATGTTGATGCCAAAGCTTGTGGGAAACGCACTTCCTCCCGAATTAGCCCATAAAATATTACTAGAAGGTTTAAATGTACATCGCAGCGAAGTTGAAAAGTATATGCCACAAATCAAAGGTCGCGACTTCTTCAATAAATTTTCAAAAGTTTACAATTATGCAGTGGTTATATCGCTATTTACTGTGGTTCCCTATATGACCCATTCATATTACGTGGAGCAGATGAAAATAGGACAAGAGCAAGCGCAACAGATTTTAGCCCCCCTATCTCAAACCGCGCACGATATGGCACAGGTAGATCAATTAATGCAAAAAGAAATCGGTGCTCTTGATAAATACATTGAATCCTATAATGAAAAATACGGAAAAATGCCCACTGAAGAACAAATCGAAAAAGCTCGTCAGGCCATTCATCAACGTATTCAGACCAATTACGATCCCATCTAAAGTAAAGCGTATCTTTCTGAAACGTTTTAAGCTTATACGATTCAAGCGCGATTCAATTAAATCCGATATATTGTTGTGACAAAAATTTTCAATAACCACATCCAGATTTTCTTTATTTTGCTATTTAGTATCTTTGCATTTTCATCATGCAATCGTGCCAACGATAATATGTCGAAAGTTTCGATTTCCATGAGCAGTGACATGAGTAAAAAAGCAGGAGCTTTATCGTGCACTACGTGCCTTAAACATCTGGGTGTGAACGTAAGTGCGGATTCAATGAAAACAATAGTAGAGGGTAAATCACATCCTGAATTCCGTGAGTCGGGTACCTCCATAGATGGTACTATTGAAGTCTTAGTACCTCCGGGCAAGCAAAGAAAAATTGCCGTTTTAGGTGCTTATATGGATTTTACAACTGATGAAACGGTTAAGTTTTATTACGCCAGTAAAACAGTTGATATTGAAGGTGCTGAAGTTACGCTTAACATGAATATTGATTATTTGGGCGATTTTGAACATGCAAATTTAGTGGGGCGTTACCTCACCGGCACAAACACCGGACCTACAGGTTTTGTTAATGTGAAAGTATCTCCGTTTAAAGGGGCAGATGATTTTATTATGCAAAAACAGCCTATCATCAATGGCTGGTTTGACTTTATGGCCTCAACAAATTTTCCAATGACCTACACTCTTGAAAACGGAAGTGATTTATTTACCGATGTAACCACCGATGACTTTGCTACAAGTAATCATGTGGTGCATGTGGAGCGTCCGGACCACTATGAGTTTCGTGGTACATGGGAATTTTCAAAAATGCAGAATATAGTGTACGGATTTTTTGGTCCTGCAGTGAGTAGTGAAGTTGTTTGCCGGCAACCCACGGGCACCACAGCTTTAAACAATATGTCGACCAGCTCAGCAGGGCCGTCTGATATGAGTTTCGTTGTTAACGGTGTATTGGCGTCCAATACCATTTTATTAGAAGGCGGAGTTGAGAATGGTACAGGTTTGTGTATCAGTCCTACATTAGTCACTCAAAGATATTCGTCCAACCGAATTGATATTGATCACTTCCAGCATGCAGGACTTGGCAACGACAATGCTAAATCAATCGAAGGTTCTTTTACCTACATTGGTACATCAAGTTCTGATTTTACCAAGTATCGCGCGGCGGGAAATACATTTTCATTCCGCACCTTACCCGGTACATTTGTTGCCGGTGGATTTGATGGTCTACGTTTATTCAGCAAGAATGGCGCGATTACAAGTAAAGAATTAACTTGCGATGCAACCGCATTATCTGCTGAAGGTTTCACTGAAGAAGCTTTAGCTCTTGGCGGATCAAAAGTATCGGGTTCTGAGGCTATTTTTTCTTTAACTGCAGCTCCGAATGCTTCCTATAAATATTATATTTGTCCAAGTATTGGGGGAGCATTACAGAAGTACGGTGGTCTATTTATTAGCCCACTTCAAGGTAAACAGTACAGTCAATCGGCATATATCAAAGCTGTTAACGCTGACCCCAGCGACCTTTTTGGTTATAGAGTTGCTATGAGCGGTAACACTGTGGCTGTTACCGCTAAGCAAGAGGCTTCAAATCAAATAACAATAACTAACGGATCGGCGGCCAGTGCGAACAATGCAAATAGCAATGCCGGCGCTGTGTATGTTTATTTAAAGTCTCCGAGCTGGGCGCAAGAAGCCTATATAAAAGCGTCCAATTCAGAGGCCTCAGATTTCTTTGGGCTAGCAATTGATATTGATGCAGATACTTTGGTTGTTGGAGCACCGAACGAAGATTCAAATCAACTTACAATTATAAATGGTCCATCTTCGAGCTCCGATAATTCATCAACTGATTCAGGTGCCGTCTATGTTTACAAGCGTACGGGTGCTACATGGGTTCAGGAAGCCTACATCAAAGCTCCTAATGCCGGCGCCAGCGATTTTTTTGGAACCAGTGTGGCCATTTCTGGTGATACATTAGTTGTGGGTGCTAAAGGCGAATCTTCATCACAAAATACAATTACCAATGGATCTACAGCCAGCGCAGACGACGCCGCTATAGCATCGGGTGCGGTTTACGTATTTAAGAGAACCGGTGCCACATGGGTTCAAGAGGCTTACATCAAAGCTCCTAATGTGGGAGGCGGAGATAATTTTGGTACTAGTGTCGACATTCAGGGCGATACCATTGTGGCATCAAGTCTTTTTGAAGATTCAAATCAGGCGAGTATTACCAATGGCTCAACGGCTAATTCGGATGATAGTTTATCCAATTCGGGAGCTGTGTATATTTTTAAAAGAACGGGCACAAACTGGGCTCAAGAGTCTTTTATCAAGCCATCTAATTCAACCACAAGTCTCAATTTTGGCTACGATGTGGCCATTAGCGGTAATAGTATAGCTGTATCGGCCACACAAGAAAGCTCCAGCCAAAATTTTATAAGTCATGGCACGACGGCCAGCCCTAGTGTTGGGCTTACATTTTCAGGTGCTGTGTATGTATTTAGCCGCGACGGAGTAAACTGGAGCCAAGAGGCTTACATCAAAGCATCTAACGCAACAGCCAGTGCAGCCTTTGGTTCTTCACTGGCATTTTATAAAGACAGACTGGTTGTGGGAGCTACGAACGAGTCGTCTGCGCAAACCTCGCCAATAGCTGGAATTAATTCTTCAAATGATACCACCGCTTCCGGAGCCGGTGCCGTTTATGTGTATCAGAGATATGGATCTTATTGGTCTCCAATAAATTATATTAAATCTTCAAATATGGAAGCGGGAGATATTCTCGGACAAGATGTGGCTATCGACGGCTCAGTGATTGCGGTGGGTGCTTTCAGTGAAGATTCCAACCAAGTCACAATCACAAATGGCAGTATGGCCTCTCCGGATAATTCATCTGGAAACTCTGGTGCTGTTTATGTGTTTACGGAAAATTAGTGATTTAAACCGCTATTACTTCAGTAATTTCAGGAATCAGTTCTTTCATGCGAACTTCAATTCCATCTTTTAAAGTGGCTTGCGAACTGGGGCAGCCGGCGCAGGAACCACGCATGTGAATATAAAGTTTATTATTTTCGTATTTAGAAAACACGATATCGCCGCCATCAAGAGCAACAACAGGTTTAATTTCATTTTGTAAAATACGTTTAATTTGTTTAACAACAGGGCTGTCGTTTTGGCTCTCATCAAGGCTCGCCTCTAATTTGATCACAATAGGTTGACCACTTTCAACGTGTTCGCCCAGTAAGCCGGCCAGAGGTGTTGCTAAAATGTCCCAATCAACCCAGTCTTGCTTAGTTACAGTTACAAAATCCTCACCTAAATAAACTGAAGCTGTCCATGGAAAGCCAAAAATTTTAGCAGCCAGTGGGGATTGCTCCGAAGACTCAACATTCGGGAAGTCATAAGACTGGTCTGCGATCTTCTGACCGAAGTTAAATTTCATAGTGGCTGGATTTGGTGTTGGTTCAAATGTAACTTTCATAGTGCTAATTGTTTTATCAGCTGTGTTAGGAAAGTCAAATTATCTCTATAATTCTTGCTAGATAGCCGTATTTTTACTAAGTTTTATGTTTGTTTAATCTTAGATCAATTAAGGAGATCACATGACGCCAAGAGTACGCGAGATTTTAAGCTGGTATGGAGCTGAAAACGTTGGGGTTTTAACAAATATGGCCCGCATGATGAATACGGGTAAATTAGCGGGCACAGGTAAATTAGTTATTCTTCCTGTGGACCAAGGTTTTGAGCACGGAGCCGCAAGAAGCTTCGCTAAAAATCCAGATGCTTACGATCCTGCTTACCACTTTGAATTAGCTATTGAGTCAGGCTGTAATGCTTATGCTGCTCCAATCGGTGCTTTAGAGGCTTGTGCGCGTGATTACGCCGGCGAAATTCCGTTAATTTTAAAAATTAATAACTCTGATGTTCTTTACGGTTCAAAGGCTCCGATCTCAGCATTAACTTCTTCTGTAGACGATGCTTTACGTTTAGGTTGTGCGGGAATTGGTTTTACAATTTATCCGGGCTCAGCTCACCGTAAACAAATGTACGAAGAAATCGCTGAAGCTTCACGCCAAGCTAAAAAAGCAGGCCTTGCAGTTGTTATCTGGTCGTACGCACGTGGCGAGCAAATTTCTAAAGAAGGTGAAACTGGTATTGACGTTATTGCTTACTCGGCTCACATCGCAGCTCAATTAGGTGCCAACATCATTAAAGTAAAACCACCAACTGCTCACATTGAACAAGCGGAAGCTAAAAAAGTTTATGAAGCTCAAGGTATTAAAGTTGGCACATTAGCTCAACGTATTGATCACGTTGTTAAATCTTGCTTCAATGGCAAGCGTGTTGTGATCTTCTCAGGTGGCGAAGCTAAAGGTACTCCTGAATTACTTGAAGAAGTAAAACAGTTGGCACAGGGTGGAGCTTTCGGTTCTATTATGGGCCGTAATGCTTTCCAAAGACCTAAAAAAGAATCTATCGAGTTACTTCATAACGTGATGGAAGCTTTTGCAGGAAAGCCTTTAAAATAATTTTTTAACAAGAGAGAATTAAAAATATGTCTGACATCCACGATAATCCGATCAAAGCCGAAAAAAGAAAAAAACTCCACGCTATGCGTGAGAAGGGTATTAATCCATACCCATACTCTTTTGATAAAACGGCTCACATTGAAAAGATCATCGCGGATTTCAACAATTTAAACGCAGGCGATAAAAAACCTGAGTCCGTATTTAAAATTGCCGGTCGCTTAATGACTGTTCGTCAAATGGGTAAGGCCAGCTTTTTTAATGTTCAGGACCAAAGCGGATCTTTACAGTGTTACGTAAAAGTTGAAGAGTTGTCTGAGCAAGATAAATCCGTTTTTGACTTAATCGACTTAGGCGACATCGTTGGCGTTGAAGGTTATGTATTTAAATCGCAAAAAGGTGAGCTCTCACTTTATGTAAAATCATTTCAGGTTTTAACTAAAACTCTTGAGCCTCTTCCAGAAAAATTCCATGGAATTCAAGATGTTGAAATTAAATACCGCCACCGCCACTTAGATTTAATTTCTGACCCTGAATCCCGCAAAGTTTTTGTTATTCGCGGTAGAATCATTAAAGCCATTAAAAAATTCTTAGACGAGCGTGGCTTTATGGAAGTTGAAACTCCGACCTTACAGCCTTTGTACGGCGGTGCTGCTGCTCATCCGTTTACAACTCATCACAGAGCTTTAGACATGAAGCTTTACATGAAAATTTCCCCTGAGCTTTATTTAAAACGCCTCATCGTAGGTGGTTTTGAAAAAGTTTATGAAATCGGTAAAAACTTCCGTAACGAAGGTATCGACCGTTCTCATAATCCGGAATTTACAATGCTTGAGTTTTACGAAGCTTACACAGATTACAATTATCAAATGAAACAATTTGAAGAATTAGTTTCAACTGTTTGTAAAGAAATTCACGGTACTACTAAGGTTATATACCAAGAAAAAGAAATTGATTTTGCTACTCCTTGGAGACGTTTAACAGTAATGGACGGTATCAAGCAGTATGCTGAAATTGATCCTCAGGATGAAAAAGCTTTAGATGAGTACTTAAAAAAGAATTCAGACAAGCCTCTTAAATTAGAAAATCTTTCAAAAGGTGAAAAGCAAATGAAGGTTTTTGAATTTGCAGCAGAGCCTCACTTGTGGCAACCAACCATGGTTATGGACCATCCGGTAGAGATTTCTCCGTTAACTAAAATTCACCGCGGTAATAATAAATTAGTTGAGCGCTTTGAACCTTTTGCGGCTTGTATGGAAATCGGTAACTCATACTCAGAGTTAAACGATCCGGAAGAGCAACGTAACCGCTTAAAAGAGCAAGAATCTAAACGTGGTCACGATGAAGAAGCTCATCCAATGGATGAAGACTTCCTACATGCTATCGAAACCGGTATGCCACCAACAGGCGGCGTAGGTTTAGGTATCGAGCGCATCGTGATGATCTTAACGGATCGTCCGAGTATTCGTGACATCATCTTCTTCCCAACAATGAAGATTAATCACAATGTTAAATAAGTTAGTTTTATTGGCTCTAGGTTTTGCAGTTGTGGCCTGCCAACAGGCCCCAACGCGCATTGAAGAAGAATCAACTAACAATTACGCTAAAAATGTTGTGCTTGTAGACACACGCCCTGCATTTGAATACGCCACATACCATGTAGCGGGCAGTGTAAACTTAAATTCAGAAAGCTTTCTGATTTTAAAAAATACAAAAACTAAAACCAGAGTTTTAGATCCCGATATGGCTCAAACAGTTGAGCGCTTAGCAAAACGTGGGATTTCTCCTTTAAAATCTGTAGTTTTAATTTCTGATAAAGCCGACTCAGTTGAAAATAAAAAATGGAACTGGTTGCTTCAGCAATTAGATGTAAAAAATGTTTCAATGGTTCCTATTGAAGACTACCGCAAGATGAATAAAAACCTAATCCCGCAAGCTGAGGCAGAAGTAATGCCCGTGTGGGAAGTGCGTAACCCAATGACTGTTCTTAAAAAAGCGGATTTGTGCTTTGTTAAGTGGTCGGATAAGAATTGTTTGTAGATTATTAGATTGGCAGGAATTTCCTTGTTCTATATAATTTTTCTGATTATTTTTGTTTTTTTATTAAACACTCTACCCAGTTTGGTCGTATGCAAGATATTTGAAAATCATCTTACATATAAACATATATTTTATAAAGAAAAAAAATTGCTTTTTTCCGAGATTAAAGATGTAAGAATTTTTATTGGTAGAGGAGTTTTAGCGGCTATTGAATTGAATGATGGAAAAAATATTCATATTCATAATATTTCAGCGTTTAAAGCTGAAGATTCGCATCTGTTTAAGTATTTTGAACATGAGATCTTGAATAATAAAGATGAAGTTTGTTTTCGTGATCACATAGTTAGTTTAGAAAGTATTTACATTCGAGTTAAGAGCAGATGGACCAAGGGTGAAGAACACTCCTTTATATTTGATAATTATAAAATATCACAAAAAAAGCATTCTTTGGGGCTTACATCACTTACTATTTTTTCAGACATTATAAAGATCGAGTTGTTGGCGACTGCTGCATACGGTAGTGATTATTCCATTAAGCAGAAAATTTTATTAAAAATTTTAGATAAAAATCAGACTTCTTAGATATTTCTTTACTCCTGATTATCCGGCTCCACAAACAACCATCTAATCTCCGGAAATTGCTTTTTAATTGCAACTTCAGCAGCATTAATAGCATCAATCAAGCTGGCACTGGTGGTTTTTGAACCAGGATGAACTTTAAGGCTCACCAAAAGTTCGTTATTACCGGTTACTAGAGCAATAAACTTTAATACCTTCATTCCGGGGGCAATATCTGTGAAATGCTTTTGCACTTCATCTTTGTAGTTTTTTGAAGGGGCTTCACCCACTAATAAAGATTTAACCTCGTTAGCTAATAATACAGAAACCACAATTAGGAGTGCTCCGATGGTAATTGAACCATAGGCATCCCAAACCGCATTGTTTGTAGCAATTGCAATACATAAGAAAATCAACGCTAGAACTAAACCTAAAAGTGCAGCTAAGTCTTCCATGAAAATCACAACCAGATCAGAAGCAGTCGATTTGCGGAACCACTGCCATAAACTTCCATAGGTATTTTGTTTATTAACTTCCTTAAGGCAGGCCCAGCAAGAACCGGCTTCAAGCAAAATAGAAAGCACTAAGATACCAACGCCAACGAAAGGCATTTTAAGTTCTTGATCGGCTCCTGAAAGTTTATGAACACCTTCGTAAATGGCAAACATACCACCCATTGAGAAAAGTAAAATCGCCACTAAGAACGACCAAAAAAAACTTTCACGTCCGTAACCCAGTGGATGCATTTCATCTGCAGGTTTTTGTGATTTTTTAGCGCCGATTAATAAAAACACCTGATTGGTACAGTCGGCCAGTGAGTGAATGGCTTCAGCCATCATTGAGGCACTTTTTGTAAAGACAGCACCTGCAAATTTAGTTAGGGCAATTCCTAAGTTGGCAAATAGGGCAATGACAATAACTTTAGTTGAACCGTTAGGTGAGGCCATGGTGTTTTCTCCGTAATGTGATTGCTAGATGTTAAACTAAGAAACTTTCTTTTCCATTTTAAAAAGAATTGAATACATGGCGTTAAGCATATCGGGATCGAATCGGCCGGATATCTTTTCTTTCATCATGTTCAGAGCCTCAGTGGGCTTCATAGGTTTATTGTAGGATCTTTGCGTAGTCATAGCGTCGTAGGTGTCGGTGAGGGCTACAATGCGACCAAATGGGTGGATTTCGTTTCCAGAAAGATCTTGCGGGTAACCACCACCGGTCCAAGATTCATGATGTTCGTAGCAAGCGGCTTTGATGGCGTCGCTGATGCCTGTATGTTCATTTAAAATTTTTAAACCATAGGTGGGATGCATGCGCATTTGCACCCATTCATTTTCATCGAGGGGGCCTTTTTTGCATAAAATTTCAATAGGAACATTGCGTTTACCCACATCGTGAAACAGAGAGCTTTGACCTAATTCTTCTAAAGTCTTTTTATCAAAACCGAGAGCTTGTCCAAGCCCTAAAGAGTAAATGCTCACGTCAAAAGAGTGGTTGTAAGTGTAAAAATCGTGTCCGGAAAGGCTGATTAATTTACCAATAGATTCCGGCGCATTATCCATGAAAGTGAGCAGCTCTGTGATGATAGGCTTTGATTGCTCAAGAGCCTTGCCTACATCGGGAGCTTCATAAAGGTCTTCTAAAATACCAATTGAGGTTTCACGCAAGATATTGGCTTTTTCATCGTTAGTAATTTTATCTGAATTCATCGAAAATTTAACGTGATCGCGGTAAATTTGCTGATGACTTAAGTGAACATAAAAAGATTCGCCGGTGTCTTTTCCGTGTAAGTGCGAGATTTTTTCGCGGGTGAGCTGGCTGCCTATTTTTACGTAGGTGATCATTTTACCATCAAGGTAAATATAAATATCAAAAGGCAGGTCCTCAAAGGCTCTTACCGTACTGAGTCTAATACGAAAATATTCAGTTAAATCCATCTTTTACAAGTGTATCTGTTTTGACTGTTTGACGAAGCTTTTTTTTTGGCTTCAAATGAAGTCATGGCCCTTCGTCTAGAGACCGAAATTCAATATGTAAAAGGAGTCGGACCAAAGCTTGGTGCTTTGTTCTCGCGCCACGGAATTAAAACGGTTAGAGACCTTTTGCAAAACTATCCTCGTGCCTATGAAGATCGTAGAGCAGCACGCAACATTGCAAGCCTTAAAGAAAACGACGTGGTGAGCCTTAAAGCCAAAGTGATGGGTGTTTCTTCTTATGCTATGGGGAAATCCACACGCAAAATTTACGACATAATGGTGCGCGATAACTCGGGACAAATCCGCTGCAAATATTTTCGCACGCCGTACAAAGGCTACTTTGAAAGATTTCAGCAAGGTAAAGAGGTGCGTGTTGTTGGTAAAGTAACCAACTATCGCGGACGATTAGAGTTTCATCATCCGGATTTGCGAGATATCGACCCTGACGAAGATTTAAAAGATGCTTTAATTCCTATTTACGTAGAAACCGAAGGTTTAAGCTCTGCTAAAATTGAAAAAATGATTCAATCGAGCTTTGAGCAAATTAAAGAATGGCCTGCTGAAAAACTACCGCTTGAGTTGGTTCGCAAACAAAAACTGATCGGCGTAGATGAAGCTCTATACCGTATTCATAAACCAGAGCCTGAAAATGCAGCCGCCTATAACGAATTTAAATCGGACTCCCATCGAAGAATTATATTTGAAGAATTTTTTTGGTTAGAGCTGTACTTGGCGTCAAAAAAATCCGGTTTAAAAAATGAAAAGGGCTTAGTGTTTTCATCTTTAGAAAAAAGCCTGGAAAAATTAGTTAAAGTTTTACCTTTTAAATTAACAAACGCTCAAATGGGATCTTACTACGATATCAAAAAAGATCTGGAATCCGGTAAACCTATGAACCGCTTGGTGCAAGGGGATGTAGGGTCAGGTAAAACCTTGGTTAGTTTTATGTCGGCATTAAAAGCTTTTGATTCAGGCTTTCAAACTTGTTTAATGGCTCCAACTGAAATTTTAGCTGAACAGCACTTTAAAAACGCGCAAAAAATTTTAGAACCTCTAGGTGTAAAAATTGGTTTATTGACAGGAAAAAGTAAAACCAAAGAGCGCAAAGAAATTCAAGAAAAACTACAGGCGGGAGAAATTCATTTTTTAATCGGCACTCATGCTTTAATCGAAGATTGGGTGCAATTTCAGAATTTAGGTTTAGTTATCATCGATGAGCAACACAGATTCGGTGTTGAACAGCGAGGGCTATTAAAGAACAAAGGTACATCGCCACATTTTTTAATTATGACAGCAACTCCTATTCCGCGAACCTTGGCTATGACTGTTTATGGCGACCTAGATGTTTCAATTATTAACGAAATGCCAGAGGGCCGTACGCCCATTCAAACCCGGGTTATTACTGAATCAAAACGAGCACAGGCTCTTGATTTTATGATGGATCATATAGCCCGGGGCCGCCAAGCCTATGTGGTGTATCCGTTAGTAGAAGAAAGCGAAAAGATTGATTTAAAAAATGCCACCGAAGAGTACGACAAACTTCAAAAGCAATATCCGAAAGTGCGGTTTGGTTTGTTGCACGGAAAAATGAAGCCTGCCGAAAAAGACGAAGTCATGACTCAGTTCCGTGAACATAAAATCGATGTCTTGGTTTCAACCACGGTAATTGAAGTAGGTGTAGACGTTCCTAATTCTACGATTATGATGATTGAGCATTCAGAAAGATTCGGTTTGTCGCAATTACACCAGTTACGTGGCCGAGTAGGTCGTGGTCAGCATAAAAGTTTTTGTATTATGATTATGGGCTATGCTGTTTCTCAAGAAACTCGCGAGCGAGTGGAGTTTATGGAAAAAACCAGTGATGGTTTTAAGGTGGCTGAGTTCGATTTAGAAATCCGCGGCCCGGGCGAATTCATGGGTTCAAAACAATCAGGACTTCCGGGATTTAAAATGGCCAACTTAGTAAGAGATTTCGAAACTTTAAAAGCAGCAAGAGATGCGGCCTTCGAAATTTTGCACAGAGATCCAAAACTAAATAAAAAAGAAAATCAGTCTCTTAAAGAAGAACTGTTAAAAGCTCATGGTCCCACAGCACTGGCGGGAATAGGTTAGCTATTTGGATTGTGGGCTGTGCAATAAGGGCTTTCGGTGCAATCCGCAGCCTTACGGCGTGGCAGATAGGGCCGTATATCTGCAAATAGTTTATAGCCCCACTTTAGGGTGGTTTTAATTATTTTATTTTCAGCGAGAACTGATATTTTTTTGAAGCGATCGAGATTTTTCCAGATTTCAATGAAAACATCCACTCCTACAAGAACGCTTCCATCTTCTTTTTTTGCGTGCAAGTGTTTGTGAATTTTGGCTGGATCTAAATTTTCGGACTCGGCGTTAAAGTCCGGCGAAAAAATATCAACAAAATTTATTTTAGCGCTACCACTTTGTTTTTTGTAGTATTCGATTTCCGCTGAACAAACTCTACATAAACCATCGTAAAAAACTTTAAGTTCGTATTGTTTTTTCATATAGTTCATAGTACTATGAACTATATGAAAAAACAAGCAGATCTCAAAAATAAGCAGTTTAAAGCCCTGTCTCGGGCTATTGGCGACTTTATACACTACTGGGGCTTTCGCCGTATTCACGGGCAAATATGGTCGCAGCTTTATCTTTCAAATGAGCCTTTGTCTGGTGCTGATTTAGTTAAAAACATAGGTGTGTCTAAAGCACTTGTTAGCCCCGCTTTAAAAGAGTTGATCAAGCACAAGGTCATATTTCAAGTTAAGTCCGGCGATACCAGAACAAAGCTTTATGAAGCCAATCCCGATTTTATGTCGGTCATCAGAAATGTTTTAGAAAACAGAGAGTTCGTGATGTTGCAAAAAGTAAGTCAGGAGTTCTCAAAATTTTCAGAACTTCAAAACTCAGGATCAAAGAGCTCTCTGAACCAACAGCGTCTGGAGTCACTTGGCGAAATGATCAATCAGGCCAATTCATTTATTACAATTTTGTGTCATGCAGGTGATTTTTCTGAGCTGGGTGAGTTGGTGGGCCCTCATACTAAAAGTAATGGTAACTGATGGAGCTCAATTCAAAAACCAAGTACGGCATACATTGGTTCAGACGCGATCTGAGAATTGCCGGCAATGCCAATCTCCGTTATAGCTGGAAATCCTGCGATCAAAAAGTGCTAGGTCTTTTTTGTTTTGATTCGGCTTTTTTAAGCAGGCCTGATTTTTCCCACAATCGATTTGCTTTTTTTATAAATACATTGAAAGAGCTAAAAAAAGAAATGCAAGTGCAAGGTGGAGATCTGCTGGTTGTGGACGAGCAACCCCATGTGGCGTTTACGCGTTTATTTGAGCACTTTAAAAGTAATAATATAAGTCTGCCGGAACTCATCAGCTTTGGTCAAGATTATGAACCTTTTGCCAGAAGCCGCGATGAGAATCTTATAAATATTTTTAATTCCTATGGAGTTAAAACATATTCCGAAAGAGACCATGTTTTATTTGAGCCCCATGAAATATTAAAAGACGATCAAAGTTTTTATCAGATTTATTCGCCCTATGCGCGGCGCTGGTTTGAAAAGCTGGCCACAGCGGAAGGCCAAAAGCGCGTGGCAGCGCAGGCCAATATCGAGCAGTACTATAAACGTTTAAAACAAAACAATTTAGATCAGATTTTTTCTTTAAAGTGGTCTGATTTTAAAAATTTACCTTACACAGATAGTTTAGCCAAATTTGAAAATGAAAATAATAAATCCGTTAGTATTAAAATTCCGGAGGCCGGGTTTAAAACAGCCTATGAACGCTTGCTGAATTTTAAACAACAGGTTGAAAACTACAAAGAACAGCGGGACTTGCCTTACATCGACGGCACGTCGCAGCTTTCAATGTATCAAAAAAACGGAAGTTTGGTTTCATCTCAGATTTTAGCCACGCTGAAACTGCAAAGTAAACAGTGGGCCACAAAAGATAACTCTACTCAATATGTGAAAGAAATTGCATGGCGCGAGTTTTACTATTCGATCATGTATCACAAATCTGAATGTGAAAAGCAGGCCTTTTTACCTCAGTATATAAACTTAAAGTGGGAAAATAATAAAAGTTATTTTGAGCGTTGGTGTGCTGGGCAAACGGGTTTTCCGATTGTAGATGCTGGAATGAGGCAGCTCAATCAAACGGGTTGGATGCACAATCGTGTACGCATGATAGTGGCCTCATTTTTGGTAAAAGATTTATTAATTGATTGGCGCTGGGGTGAAAACTATTTCATGAAAATGCTTTTAGACGGAGATCTGGCTCCTAATAATGGTGGCTGGCAATGGGCGGCCTCAACCGGATGCGACCCTCAGCCTTATTTCCGTATATTCAATCCATGGCTTCAATCTGAAAAGTTTGATCCAGCAGCTGAATATATTAAAACCTATGTTCCTGAACTCAAAACTATTCCGGCCAAAACGATTCATGACCCTGACGGAGCCCGTGGAAGTATGTATCCGCGACCTATGGTGGATCACGCCACTCAAAAAGTAAAAGCGATTTCATTATTTCAACAGGTAGTTAAAAAATGATTCCTAGGTTTATTTGTAGGTGTAGGTGACTCGTCCGTCCAGGTCGTCATATTTGCCGGAGCTGTTTTTTTTGCGTACGGCCACGCGTCCTTCATAAAGTTTGATTTCGCTCATGTCGGCCTTATACCAGATTTTAATAGGCGAAATAAAAGCGGCCAGTAAAAAGTTATCAATATTCATCTTGAAAAGTTGGCTATTCTCGCCATCCAGGGATTGTTCACCCATATAAGTTACTTTAAATTTAATGGTTTCTAGTCGGTCCCAGATCAGGAAATCAACACTGAGACTTTTTTCTTTTTTTAGGAGCTCAAAGTTACGTATAATCCAAAGCTCAAAATTTGCAGGAGCCACTAAGCGGGAAGGTTTAGCAAATTCTTTAGTTTTGGTTTTATTTTCAGGGTCTGTGTACTCAATTATAATTTTATCTTTGACTGTAACAACACCGCGCTCGCGGGTTTGATTATTGGTGATTTTGTATTCTATAATTTCTGCGCTGTTTTTATTAACGATGGCGCTTTCTCGTATAGCTATTTCTGAGTTTTTGTCTAAAACGCTAACATCCAGATAAAGATTTTCATCAATAATTTTTTTGTCGGCCTTGATATCAAATAATATTTTTTTCTGATCTGCATCCAGATCAGAAACCTGAGCGTTATAGGGGCTGAACTCAGCGCGGGCAGAGGTCAGTTGAATTAAGATAAGTAGGCTTGCAAAAAAATTCATTAGTATTGGTCGTAAACTAAATCTGTTAAGTCAAAGTTTTTAGCTTTTAAAGTATCCAGTATCGATTTCAATAACTCAGGTTTCATAGGAGCTTCGCGGGCTAAAATAAATAATGAGGATTTTTTAGACGCGCTCACCACGGCCCATTGGTAATTAGGGTCAAGTTCAGTAACCCAGTATTCACCCTGAGCAAAAATATTAAATTTAACCTTAAGTTTAGCCGGTACATTGCGGTCCACAATTTTAGCCGTACCTTTAATATCGCTGGTGCTGTTGTCGGCCTTGTAGCATACGTTGTAAACAGAAACAGAAGAGTCGTCTATAACTTGGTATTCGGCGGTAGAGCGAATACAGTTACGCTGAAAAAACGTCGGCTTACGTGCAATTTCGTACCATTTGCCGGAGTATTTTTGTAAATCAATTTGGCTTACAACGCTAGGGTCGGTTTCATCGGCATAACTCTTGTTTATAGAAGCGCATGAGCTTAAAATTATACTGGCAACGAGGGCTTTTAAAATTTTCATAAATTCTCCGTTGCTTTTCTTTTACTGAGCTTTAGTTTTTTAAACAAGTAAAATAGTTCATACATATATGAACATAGATTAAATCTATGAATAGGGCTAACACCCCGAAATATTTACATTTCTTAGCCGCGTTAAAGTCATTTAATAGTGGCTCCAGTGCATAAGTCGTGGTGGAATTTTCTCATTAAAATAATAATTTCAAGGAGGAATTATGAAACTAGGGATTATCTTGTCTCTGTTGTCTTTTTCAGCATTTGCTGGAACTGAAATCAAACTGAATTCAGGTTCTATTTCAACAATCAACTCACAGGTTGTAATCAGTGAAGCTCAGGCCGAACAAACTGAATGGATCATTCAGTACAAAAATCATGTGACCGAAGCAATTAAGCACGAATTACAAAAAGCTGGTGTAGAAATCTACAGCTACCTACCGGAAGACGCTTTAATTGTTAGAGCTGAGTTTGCAACAATTAAACAAATCAGAAGCCAAAATAAAGTTCAGGCTGTATTGCCTTTTGAAGCTTATATGAAAATTTCACCAACATTGGGTGTATTGAGTTCTGTAACCGCTCCAACACGTGAAACTTTTATCGTAAGCGTGTTTGACCAAAGCGAAAGAACAATTATCGAAGCTACAATCCGAAATATCTCAAAAAATATTTTGATTCAAAAATCGGCAGCACGTAATTTTGTATTAACCACTGAGCGTGCAAACTTACCAGCTATTGCGGCAGTGGCAGGTGTTGAAAACATTCAGGCTTTTGCTGAAGTTCAACCTTTACATATTTTGTTAGAAGATCAGCAAGCTCAAGAACCAACTCCAGCAGCACCAGGTGATTACTCGGACTTAAACGGTTTTGAAACCGGAACTAAAGTTATGAACTTTGATGCAGCTTGGGCTATGGGCTTAACTGGTCAAAATCAAATCGTCGGAATGGCCGACACGGGTTTAGATTCTGGTGATACTCGCGCTATTCACACAGATTTCAGCGGCGCCGTTAAATCTGGTTACGCTGTTGGTATGTTCGGTAAAACTTGGGCCGATCCAATGGGCCATGGAACTCACGTAGCGGGTTCGGTATTAGGTCGCGGTACTGCTTCAGGAGGCAAACTTAAAGGTGGAGCTTATTCATCTTTAATGGTGGCGCAAGGTATGTGGTCTCCGATTTTAAATAATTTATCAGTTCCTTCTAACTTAGCCGGAATGTTCAACCAAGCTTACACAGATGGTGCAAGACTTCACACCAACTCTTGGGGAGCGGCGGCTAATTTTGGTGCTTACGAAAAAATGGCAGCCACAGTGGACCAAGTAATGTTTGATAAAGAAGATCTATTAGTTTTATTTGCTGCTGGTAACAGTGGTGTTGATAAAAATAAAGATGGCCGTATTGATGCAAACTCAATCGGTACTCCAGGTACTGCTAAAAACGCATTAACAGTTGGTGCCAGTGAAAACTTATTAGCTACCGGTGGTATTCAGAAAAAAGTAGGCGAGTTAAAATCATCTCCTGAAAATTGGCCTTCAGCTCCAATTACAGAGTCAATGTTATCAGAC
This sequence comes from bacterium, assembly GCA_019752925.1. Taxonomy (GTDB): domain Bacteria; phylum Bdellovibrionota; class Bdellovibrionia; order Bdellovibrionales; family Bdellovibrionaceae; genus Pseudobdellovibrio. The sequence continues at coordinate 134,456 of JAIELP010000008.1, read as the reverse complement.
GATATCAATGGTATTGCCATGTTCAGCTCACGTGGTCCAACTGCTGACGGTCGTACCAAACCCGATATCGTAGCTCCGGGTACAAATATTTTATCTGTAAAATCACAGCAAAAAACCGCTGAAGTTTTATGGGGCGCTTATAATAACGATTACGTTTATTCAGGCGGTACATCCATGGCTTGTCCGTTAACAGCAGCCGGTGCAGCAATAGCTCGTCAGATGTTAATTGAAAAAATGTCGCAAGCAAAACCTTCTGCAGCTTTAGTTAAAGCTTACTTATTACATACAGCTACGGAAATGTTCCCGGGTCAGTACGGTAATGTAGGAGCCGCTCGTGGTCAGGAAATTTTAACTTTACGTCCCAATAATGACGAAGGTTATGGTCGCGTGAACATGGCTCAAGTGGTTGCATTAGGAACTTCAGGTTCATTAATGATTGCAGACTCAAAAGGTGTGGCTACAGGCGAAACTGAAACAGCTAAATTCACAGTTTCTAAAGCTGGTAACTTAGTTGTAAACATCGTTTGGACAGACGCTCCAGGTTCGGTGAACGCAAGCAAAGCCTTAGTTAACGACTTAGATTTAGAGGTGGTTTTGCCTAATGGAAAAGTGCTGAGCGCAAATGATCAAATTAATAATCATTCCTTCGTACAAGGCGCTGTAGAGGCGGGCGAAGTAGTTATTAAAATTAAAGGTGTAAACGTTCCAATGGGCAAATCAGGTAAACAGCCTTTTGCTTTAGTAGCCTCAGTTCAGTAAAAGGTAAAAGGTAGCTGGCACCTTTTACTCAAATATCATATAGAGCTTATGAAGCCCCCTATTTGTGAAGCTTTTACAATAGGGGGTTTTTTTTAAGCATTCCATTGCTGATAGGTGTCAAAAAGTGCTATAACTTGCGTGGTTAGTAATCTGTCCAAACTACCAAAGGTGGAGTGAATGTCACAGTTCAAAGTAGGAGATCATGCAGTTTATCCCGGTCACGGTGTGGGCCGAATAGCTTCAATTGAATCCAAAGAAATTCTTGGAACTAAGCATGAATTTTACTCGGTTCAAATTCTCGAAACCGGCATGAAAATTATGATCCCAGCAGCTAATATCCAAAAAATCGGTCTACGCCCTCTTATATCTAAAGAAGAAGCCACTAAAGTGGTGGATATTTTAAAAGATAAAGACGTTAAAATTGATACTCAAACATGGAATCGCCGTTACCGTGATTACATGGAAAAAATCAAAACCGGTTCGGTATTTGAAATTGCTGAGGTTTTACGCGACCTTTACGTTCTTAAAGTAGATAAAGAGTTAAGCTTCGGCGAAAAGAAAATGCTCGATACAGCTAAAAACCTTCTTTTAAAAGAGCTTAATTTAGCTCCTGAAGTTAAAGACGTTGTAAACTCAGACGCAGAGATCAAAGCGATCTTCGGCGTTCAATAATAACTGACAAAACTGTCTTAAAAATGCAATAACTTAAAGCTCGGTTTTACACCGGGCTTTTTAGTTTTTAAGGGGTTATCATGGCATCAGAAGTTAGAGTGAGATTTGCACCAAGTCCGACAGGTTATCTTCACGTAGGTGGAGCCCGTTCTGCATTATTTAATTATCTTTTTGCAAAAAAAAATAACGGCAAGTTTATCTTAAGAATTGAAGACACCGATCAGGCTCGTTCAACAGAAGAGTCATTAAGAATGATGGTGAACGATCTTAATTGGTTGGGTTTACACTGGGATGAAGGCGTAGATCCAGTAACGCTTAAAGATGTTGGGCCTTATGGTCCATACAGACAAAGTGAACGCCAAGATATTTACCAAAAAGTAGCATTAGAGCTTCTTGAAAAAGGAAAAGCATTTTACTGTTTCATGACGGATGAAGAATTGGAAGCCGCCCGCGAAAAATTAAAAGCTCAGGGCTTGCAGCCTCACGTCGAATCGCCTTACGAAAATTTACCTATAGCTGATGCGCGTGCCCGTATGGCTAAAGGTGATAAAGCAGTTGTTCGTTTTAAAACCCGTGAATTAAAAAAAGATTATATTTTAAAGGACCTAATCCGTGGTGAAGTTAAATTCCCTTCTGATATGGTAGGCGATTTTGTATTATTACGTTCTGACGGTATGCCGGTTTATAACTTCTGCTGCGTAGTTGATGACTACATGATGAAAATTTCGCACGTATTGCGCGCTGAAGAGCACTTACCGAATACTTTACGTCAGTTGATGATCTATGAAGGTATGGGCTGGAAAACTCCTGAGTTCGGTCATATTTCTTTAATTTTAGACGATGAAAGACAAAAACTTTCTAAACGTAAAGGTGCAGTGGCTTGCGATCAGTTTAAAAGCATGGGCTACTTGCCTGAAGCTATGAATAACTACTTAGCTTTACTGGGTTGGTCGCACCCAGATCAAAAAGACATTTTAAGTTTAAAAGAAATGGAATCTCTATTTTCTTTAGACCGCGTGAACTCAGCCGGAGCTGTATTTGATCCGGTCAAATTAAAATGGGTTAACTCGCAACATTTACGTGCTTTGCCTAATGATGAAATCTACAAACAGATTTCTCCGTTCTTGGTAGCAGCAGATTTACAATTACCTTCTGATTTAAACTGGCAAATGCAATCGGTTGAAACTTTCAAACCTTACTTAGAAACTTTAGCTGATGCCGTAGCTCTATACTCTCCGTTAGATGATTCTAGATATCAAATCAACGAAGAAGAAAGTGCCGAAGCTCTTAAAATGGAATCAACTAAGTCGGTATTAGAAGCTTGGAAGGCAGCGGTAACAGCTCATCCGAAAGAATCTTTCACTGAAGCTGAGTTTTTAGCTATTCAAGACGAAGTTAAAAATAAATCAGGCCAAAAAGGCAAAAATTTATTTTTCCCGATTCGAATTGCTTTAATCGGTAAACCCCATGGTGCGGAATTAAAAATTTTAGTTCCACTTATGAACAAAACCTCAATTTTGGCCCGTGCCGATAAAGCACTAGCGAGAGTTGGTTAAAATGTTAAAGGTTTACAATACGATCAGCCGCAAGATTGAGGAGTTTAAACCGCTTAAAGCGGGTGAAGTTAGCATTTATGTTTGCGGTCCTACGGTTTATGACTTTTTGCACGTGGGTAATTTTCGTGGACCTGTGGTGTTTAATTTTATCCGTAATTGGTTGGAGCAATTAGGTTACAAAGTGACATATGCTCAAAATTTTACGGATGTTGATGATAAAATTTTAAATCGCGCTACAAAAGAAAATAAAACAGCTGATGATATTTCAAGTACCTACATTAAAGAATACAACAAAGACTTTGAAATTTTAGGCCTGCGTATGCACGATAAAAACCCTAAAGTAACGGAGTTTTTGCCGGAAATTATTTCGATGGTTACTGACTTGATCGAAAAGAAAAAAGCCTATGTGGCCGGTGCTGATGTTAATTTTGAAATCGCCCAATTCCCTGAATACGGAAAACTATCAAACCGTAAAACTGACGAGCTTAAAGAAGGCGTTCGTATTGATGTGGACGCTAACAAAAAAAGCCCACTTGATTTTGCGCTTTGGAAATCAGCTAAACCCACTGAACAGTTAAAGTGGCCATCTCCATGGGGCGAAGGTCGTCCGGGCTGGCACATTGAGTGTTCGGCTATGGTCAGAGGAATGTTCGGCGATCAAATCGATATTCACGGTGGTGGCTTAGACTTGGTTTTCCCTCACCACGAAAATGAAATTGCGCAGTCTGAGGCTTGCAGTGGCCATGCTTTAGCTAAATACTGGATGCACTGGAATATGTTTAACTTCGGCGGCACTAAAATGTCGAAGTCTTTAGGTAATGTGGTGAGCATGCGTGAGTTTTCAGACAAACACCACGCAGAAGTTTATAAATGGATTGTATTATCGGTTCATTATAGAAGTGTTGCCGACTTTAACGATGATACTATTGACCGCGCCTATGCAGGTTTAGCTAAGTTTTACTCAGCAATGGCCATGGCCGAAAATGTTAAAGCCAGCGATGCAAGTGTTAGCGCTGTAATGGATGAAAAATACAAGGCTGAACTAGAGCAAGTATGGAATACAATCACTGAAGCGTTTAACGACGATTTCGGTACTCCATCAGCTTTTGCTGCGGTATTTGAAACTATTCGTAAATTCAACTCTCGTATTCGCCGTGGTATGAAAGTTACTCCGCAAGTAATTAGTCAGTGCGAACAGTTCTTAGCATTTATGAAAAAATTTGGTTCAGCATTGAGCTTATTCCAACAGGAGCCTCAAAAGTTTTTAACTGAGCTCGATAACAAGTTGTTAGCAAAGCTAGGTCACTCACGTGCTGATATTGATGCATTAGTAGCTGAGCGTGCAAAAGCACGTGAAGAGAAAGACTTCGCTAAGGCCGATGAATTCCGAAAAAAATTAACCGACAGGGGTATTTCTGTAAGCGATACGCCGACAGGTAGCTTCTGGGAAGTAACTAAGTAGGAGAGTCATGAACCTGAAATCGATTTTAATTTCATTTCTGGTTCATACAACGATTACAGCTCTTTTGCTGTTCAGTTTTGATATTCAGATACAAGAACCTCAACAAATAGTAGAAATTGAATTTAAAGAAGCTTCTGTTGCCGCTAAAAAGCCAGGGCGGCGAGCCCAACGTGGACAGGGTGTTAAAGGTTATAAAGCCGCTTGGAATAAAATTAATGCAAACCAATTTTTTCCGTCTATGAGTAGTGCAGAATTGGTTGAAATAGTTGAGCAAAACACAGCTTGGGCTAAGAGCAGCGGTGGAAAAAAAGAAAGCGGTGAGTTTAACAGTCCGCGGACAATTAGTGCAGGCAGCGCAGATTATTTTGGTGAAGGAGGTAATAAAAACTGGTCATATTATCAGGAAATTTACCATCGCATCGATAGTCATCTGTTGTTTGATTCTTTGCTCGCGCAGTACGGCCATTTTGGCCATGTATATGTTCAGTTTAAAGTAACTGAACAGGGCCTCTTTGTAATGGATGACCTCAAAGCCGAGGCCGAAGATGCAATTTTAAAAGTTCATGTATTAAGAGCTATAAAAAAATCTTTAAGCGAACCTCTAAATAAAACAAAATTTGCAAAAGAATCGAAGCCAACTTTGTTTAAAGCTCGTTTTGAATTTAATCTCGCTAGCCGTTATAATAATTTTTCTGAAAGACAGAGTGCATTCGGCAGCCCAGTATTTGAGTTCAGCCGTAGTACTGAGGAAAAGCCAATTCCACAAGAGCTTGTTGAGCATTTGATCTCAGGCGGCATCAGCTATGATCCATTCGTTATGGCAGAGCGTTGGGAAAAATATAATAAGAAAAAATACCGCGACGCCGTCCAATTCGATCCCTTTCAATCCTACAAACGGGATCCATTTTACGAGCTTTGATCATTTAAAGAACTTTAGTCTAAAAAGAGTCTGACCTGCCTATTTATTGGAAGCTTGACGATAGCTTTTTTGATATCATATTTAAATTAGGAAGGAGGACTTAGATGTTTAAATCAAACAAAGCGAAAGATCCTTCTGCAATTAAAGGCTTTCGCGGGCACCCACCCCGGCAATAAAAATAAATTATAAATTTTATTTACGTCACTAGAACAGTTCATTACTTGAAAGGATCTCTCTATGTCTAAAAAAGCTATTGTAATTAATTATCATAATTTTCACGCCTCTAAAGGTACTCAACTTTTTATTGATTCTCTCATTCGAGAAATTCATCAGGAGTTGCCGGATGGCTCAACTATCAAAGCCACTTTTTCTAAAAAAGACGATGTTGTTAAAGGTATGTTGCAAGTCGGGTCCTACGCAGGTCCATTTTTTGCGGTAGCGGCTTCCGATAACCTCAATGAAGTTACTGTAAGATTAGTAGATCAAATCCGTCGTCGTATTGAAAAATGGAAATCAAAACGTCACGATCGCCACGGAATAAAAACTGTGGAGCTCAAGCCATATTATGAAAATACAGAACAGGTTGGAGCCTAAATTGACAAATTAGAAAAAGGCGCTCAGCAGAGCGCCTTTTTTATTATGTAAACAGTAATCTCTGTGCTAGCATTTCTACGTGGCACAAATACCTAAGCTCTTAAGTAAAACCAAAATCATGCAGGGCTATCAGTGCCATAAAAACCTGTATTTATCCATTCACCAAAAACATTTAATTCCTCCGGTTGGGCCCGACTTACAAGCACTGTTTGATCAAGGTAATCAGGTTACCATTGAAGCTCGCAAAAGATTTCCGGGTGGGATGTTGGTGGATAATCCGGCCTTTGACTTTGTGGGCTCTCTTAAGAAAACCCGAGACTTGCTGGCGATGCATACGGCTTCAATTTTTGAAGCGGCCTTTGAATATAAAGGTTGTTATGCCAGAGCTGATGTAATTACCTACAATCAGCAAACTCAAAGATGGTCTATATACGAAGTTAAATCTTCAACTAAAACCAAAGATGAACATTTAGATGATGTGGGGTTGCAGGTGTGGATTATGGCTAATGCCGGGCTTCCTATCGAAAAAATTTCCATCATGCATTTAAATAATTTATGTAAATACCCTAATTTGGATAATCTATTTATTGAAGATGATGTGACTGATCGATTACGTTCTTTACATACTAAAATTGCACCAAGGCTGAATGAGCTTTTTAAAAGTATCAGGCAGGATGATGTACCAGTAATAGATATAGGAGCCCATTGTTTTGAGCCACGCGAATGTCAGTTTACTGAACACTGCTGGAAGCAAAAAAATATTCCTGATGTGAGTTTATTTAGTATACCGGGTTTGCGTGAAAAAAAATGGGAGCTTTATTCTGAAGGCTTTTTGCAAATAGATGATGTACCGAAAGATAAGTTAAATGAAAAACAAAACATCTGCTTAGAGGTTTTAAAAAGTGGTCAGCGCCATATTGATAAAGCCGGTGTAAAATCTGAAATTTCAAAATGGAAGTTTCCTTTAGTGTTTTTAGATTTTGAAACTATTAATCCAGCCATTCCACGATATATTGGAACTGGTCCATTTACCCAGGTGCCGTTTCAGTTCAGTGTACATATTTTAAATTCTCTGGATTCAGAATTAATTCACTACGAATATTTGCATACCGACGAAACAGATCCTCGTCCAAATTTAATTCCAAAGTTAATTGAGGCCTGTAGAGGTGAAGGATCGGTAGTAGCTTATTACGGACAGTTTGAAGCCGGACGCATTCAGGAAATGGAAGATTTCGCGCCGGAATTTAAAGAGCAATTGGAACAAATTCGCACACGGATTGTAGATCCTTTGCCTATTTTTCGAGAGCATATTTACGACAAAGAATTTGCCGATAGCTACAGTATTAAGAGTGTGGGGCCGGCTATTTTAGGTAAAAATTTCAGCTATGAAAACATGCTTGTCGGTGAGGGTGGAGCTGCTCAGCGAGCCTTCGAAGAAATCATCTCTAATAAAACAGCCCTCTTGCGTAAAAACGAATTAAAAGAGGCTCTGATCGAGTATTGTAAAAAAGATACTTTGGTTATGGTAGAACTGGTTAAGTGGCTTTATGACCTTGTTTAAACGTGAGTGGTCAAAATAAAAGCCAACTTGATTTGCAAAATTAAACTTATAGAATAGATAACGGTGCTCTTAACCTATTTTATAAGGAACTTCTATGCACAAGAACCAGGGACCAGTCTATTACAACGATTACCTCATGCTGGATCAATTTTTAGATTGCCAGAAACCTTTAAGCAAAAAATATGCAGATTCTGAAAATCCTGAAGCTCATGATGAAACTTTATTTATTATAGTTCATCAGGCCTATGAGTTGTGGTTTAAACAGATGCTCCACGACCTGAATTCAGTGTTAGCAATCTTTAGCAAAAACAAAGTTGAAGATTCTGATGTGGGTACTGTCGTGCAACGGCTGGAAAGAATTCGTAAAATTCAGAATTTAATCAGCGGTCAGCTTGAGGTTCTTGAAACGATGACGCCAATGGATTTTTTAGAATTCAGAAGTTTATTGATTCCGGCTTCAGGTTTTCAAAGTATGCAGTTCCGTGAAATCGAAATTAAATTAGGATTAGGAACTCACAATCGTCAAAATGTTGACCGTGAGTTCTTCTCTGGACGACTCAGTCAAAAAGATCGCGACAAATTAACGGCTCTTGAAGGCAGCTCTAATTTGTTTCAATATTTGCAGGAGTGGCTTGAGCGCACTCCATTTACAATTTCTAAAGAATTTAATTTTTGGAATGAATATCAAGCAGCCGTTAAGCTTATTCTAAATGAAGACGAACAAACAGTATTGTCGAATATTGCTAATTTGTCGGAACAGCAAAAACAAATGCAAATTGAAAATTTGAAAGTAACGAAAGATACTTTTGATAGCCTTTTCAGCGATGAAGCTCATCAAAAAGTAGTGGATGCTGGCGGGCGCAAACTTTCCCGTAAAGCTACATTAAATGCTTTATTTATTATGTTGTACCGTGATGAACCCATGTTAACCCTGCCATTTCAAATGATGACCTTAATGATGGACATCGATGAGAATTTCACAACTTGGCGCTACCGCCATGCGCTCATGGCGCAACGTATGTTGGGAACTAAAATCGGAACGGGTGGCTCTTCAGGCCATGCTTATTTAAAAAAGGCGGCCGACAACAACCGCGTATTCCTTGATTTATTTAATTTATCCACTTACTTAATTCCGCGCAGCCGTTTACCTAAAATTCCGGATGCTATAAAAAAACAGTTGAACTTTAACTATGTATAAAAAATATTATCAGCGGTTTTTAGAGGCTAACAAAGGTATCCAGCATTACGCGGCTCACAGCCATCATTTTTGGCCCGATGTGACCCGTGATGCCACCATACAATACTGGGATGACTCTGCCAAAATGGTGGACGATAAGTGGAATTACATTTTCAGTACAAAAATTCCGGCTGCTCAAAAGCTGATTGCGGAAGTGTTGCATTTACACGAGCCATCGCAAATTGCTTTTGCTCCTAATACCCATGAATTTGTATACAGACTACTTTCTTGTTTTGATTTAAAAAAAGAAATTAAAGTATTAACCACAGATTCTGAGTTCTATAGTTTTGAACGCCAGATCAATAGATTATCCGAAGACGGAAATGTTAAAGTGGATAAAGTGCCAACTCAGGACTTTTCTACTTTTGAAGACCGCTTCGTCGAAAAAATTAAATCTGAACACTATGATATGATTTTTTTGAGTCAGGTTTTCTTTAATTCTGGTGTGGCTGTTCAAAATCTCGAAAAAATTGTTAATGCTGTAAAAAATCCCGAAACCATGATTGTTGTAGATGGTTACCACGCCTTTATGGCTATTCCCACGGATTTACGTTATGTGCAAAAACGCATTTTTTATATTGCAGGTTCTTATAAGTACGCTCAAGGCGGCGAAGGTTGTTGTTTTATGTATGTGCCTCCTGATTTTAAAATGCGTCCAAGACATACCGGATGGTTTGCAGGTTTTTCTGCGCTTGCCGGCAAAGGCGGTGAAGTTAGTTATTCAGCAGACGGCTTCAGGTTTGCTGGTTCAACGATGGACTTTGCGGCCTTATATCGTTTAATTGCCGTACTTGAATTGTTTAAAGCTGAAAAGATTACAGTTCAAGTGATTCACGATTATGTTTTAAAGTTACAAACTAATTTTAGAGCTAAGCTAGCTGCTGCAGGGCATCCTGTATTGAATGAAAAAAATATTTTGCATCTTGATTTTAACAAGCATGGACATTTTTATGCATTTGAAACCGGAGCTAACGATATAGCAAAAAAAATTCATGATGATTTGTATACTCGAAGCATACGCACCGATTACCGAGGTTCAAGAATACGTTTTGGCTTCGGGCTTTACCAGGAAGAAAGCATTACGATTTAATGGCTAAGCAGTTTAAAAAAAACTTTCAATTAGTTTCTCCGTTTAAGCCAGGTGGCGATCAGCCTAAGGCTATTGAAACTATGGTTGAAAATTTTAATAAAGGTCTAAAGCACCAAACTTTATTAGGTGTAACGGGCAGTGGTAAAACATTTTCAATGGCTCATGTTATTGAACAAATGAATATGCCAGCTATTGTTCTGGCGCCTAATAAAACACTGGCTGCGCAGTTGTATTCAGAATTTAAAGAATTATTTCCAAATAATGCTGTTGAGTACTTTGTTTCTTATTACGATTACTACCAACCGGAAGCCTATATTCCATCAAGTGATACTTACATCGAAAAAGACTCAGCCATTAACGAACAGATCGATCGTATGCGCCACTCAGCTACGCGCTCGTTGTTTGACCGCCGTGATGTTATTATTGTTTCGTCTGTTTCATGTATTTACGGTTTAGGTTCTCCGGAAGCCTACGAAGGCATGATGATTCAGGTGACTAACGGCGATAAGCTTAAACGCGATGATTTACTTAAAGAATTAATACGTATTCAGTATAACCGTAACAACGTAGATTTTTCGCGCGGTAATATCCGCGTACGCGGCGATGTAGTAGAAGTATTTCCGCCGTATGAAGAAGACCGAGCACTTCGTATTGAGTTTTTCGGTGATTACGTTGAAAAAATATGCTGGATTGATCCTTTGACGGCGCAAATTTATGAAGAACTGGATCAAATCGGCATTTATCCCGGATCGCACTATGCTACCGGTGATGATAATATTAAAAAAGCCATTAAAACAATTCAGGCAGAGCTTCAAGAGCGCTTAAAAGATTTAAATACCAACATTAAATTCTTAGAAGCACAGCGCTTAGAGCAAAGAACTTATTATGACATTGAAATGATGGAGCAAATTGGCTTTTGCCAAGGTATCGAAAACTACTCGCGCCATTTAACAGGTCGCGGGCCGGGTGAGCCACCTCCGACATTACTTGAGTATTTCCCAAAAGATTTTCTGACTTTTATCGATGAATCCCACGTAACCGTACCGCAAATCGGTGGTATGTATCGTGGAGATAGAGCCCGTAAAATGAATTTAGTAGAACACGGTTTCCGGCTACCATCAGCTTTAGATAATCGTCCATTAAATTTTCAGGAATTTGAAAAAATGATGGATCGAGTTGTGTATGTATCCGCAACTCCGCAAGTTTATGAACTGCAAAAATCTGAAGGTCTTATCGTTGAGCAGATCATTCGCCCAACCGGACTTATTGATCCGGTGGTAGAAGTACGTCCGGTAAAAAATCAGGTTGATGATTTATTAAAAGAAATTAAAATCCGCATAGAAAAAAAAGAAAGAGTGCTAATTACCACATTAACCAAGCGCTCGGCAGAAGATTTAACTGAGTATTACGAATCTATAGGAATTAAAGTAAAATATCTCCATAGCGATATTGAAACCATCGAACGCAGTGAGATTATACGTGATTTGCGCTTAGGTGTATTTGATGTGTTAGTGGGTATTAACTTACTTCGCGAAGGTTTAGATATTCCTGAAGTGAGCTTAGTTGGTATTACAGATGCTGACAAAGAAGGATTTTTAAGATCTGAGCGCTCTTTAATTCAAACTATAGGCCGAGCTGCCCGAAATGCCGAAGGCCGCGTTATTTTATATGCTGACCGCATTACGCAATCTATGGAAAAAGCCATGGGTGAAACTTCTCGCAGAAGAAAAATTCAGCAGGAATACAACGAAGCTCATGGTATTACACCTCAAACTATTCGTAAAAAAATACGTGAAGGTATCGGCGATATGTTCGATGGTTCGCTAAGCGCCTATAAAATTCAGGGAACAAAAGATAAAACGGCAGAGCAGCTTAAAAAATTCTCTGAAAAACCAAATAAAATTCAGGATGAGATTATTCGTCTGAAAAATAAAATGAAAAAATTGTCTTCTGAGCTGGAGTTTGAAGAAGCCGCCGATGTGCGTGATGAAATTAAGCGGTTGGAAATTTTAGAGTTGCAAATTCGCGAGGGTAGTTCTCAAGACAGGGCATCTACCGGAAATGAAACATAATATCTGATGTCGGAAATATTTGATAAACTCAAAGAAAAAATAAAAGAGTTTCCCACCCAAAGTGGTGTGTATCTGATGAAGAGTGCTGCTGACAAAATTATTTATGTCGGTAAAGCCAAAAATATCAGAAGCCGTGTAAAAAGTTATTTTCAGGAATCGAAAGATCACTCGGCTAAAACTGTGGCCTTGGTGCGCAACATTAATGAAATTGAATATCTTCTAACAAAAACAGAAGTAGAAGCTTTCTTGCTGGAAGCTTCGTTAATTAAAAAACACCGGCCTAAATACAATATCCGCTTAAAGGATGACAAAAGTTATCCTTATATTCAACTATCGTGGCACGATGAATTTCCGCGTTTATACTTATCTCGTAAAGTCAAAAAAGATGGGAGTCTGTACTTTGGCCCCTATACATCCGGTGGAGCAGTTTTTGGCACTATCAGATTTTTAAACCGTATTTTTAAAATACGTGACTGTACCGATCATGTATTTAAAACCCGTACACGCCCATGTATGACATACCAAATTGGCCGCTGTACCGCCCCTTGTGTGAAATTTATTTCTAAAGAGGATTATCGTTCGGATGTTGAAGGTGCACGGGATTTCTTAAAAGGCCGTGGCAAAAAATTAATTAAAGATATCGAAAAGAAAATGGTGTTTGCTGCCGATGAAGAGAAATTTGAAGTGGCGGCGCGAATGCGCGATTCATTATTTTCTATTAAAAGTATTATTGAAAAACAGACGGTTATTAACGATTCATCGGATAAAGATCAGGATATTATCAGTTACTTCGGTGATGATCGCGGAGTGTTAGTAGAAACGATCCACGTACGCAGTGGCCGGGTGATCGGGCATAGGCCTCACTTTTTATCTAATATTAACCCATTAAGTTCAGATGAAGATCCGCGTGAATGGTTGGCCTCATTCCTGAATCAATACTATGAAGATAACTTTATTCCAGACGATGTATTACTGAGTACCGATTTGGGTGGCGACATTAATAAACTTTTACAGGATGTATTAAAAGAAAGATCTGGTAACGAAGTTGTTGTGAGATTTGCTACAGACACGAAAGGTCAGGACTTAATCGAGATGGCTTCGCAAAATGCCAAGGCTCATTTTGAAAAACATGTTTCTAAAGACGAAGAAAAGAAAAAAGGTCTTGAAGAAATTCAAAGTAAACTTCATTTGCCAGCAAGACCAAACCGCATTGAGTGTTTTGATATTTCACACTTTCAGGGAGCTGAAACTGTCGCCAGCCAAGTTGTGTTTGAAGAAGGCGTTCCGGCCCGCGAACATTACCGCCGTTACAAAATTAAAACTGTTACCGGTATAGATGACTTTGCTTCCATGTACGAAGTATTAAAACGTAGATTCGGTCATGACGAATACGAAGAACCGCAACTGATTGTTGTGGACGGTGGGAAAGGTCAGCTATCGATGGCTGTTAAAATTCTTCAAGAGATTGGTAAAACCCATATTCCAGTTGTAGGTTTAGCAAAAGCCAGAACTAAAGCCGACTTTCAATCGGAAGAAGTCACATCAACAGAAGAAAGATTTTATTTACCAGGTAGAGCTAACCCAGTTGTATTCAAAACCAACTCCGACGCCTATCAAATTTTAACGGGCTTGCGTGATGAGGCGCACAGATTTGCTATTACATACCATCGCAAACTAAGAGAGCAAACTTCATTAGAGAGCGAATTAGATTATGTAGTGGGTCTTGGCGAAAAAAGAAAAAAACTTTTGCTGCAAAAATTCAAAAGCGTTGAAGATATCAAGCAAGCGGAGCCCGAGGAAATTGCAAACTTAAAAAGTTTCAATCGAGTTTTAGCGGAACGAATTATTCTTCAACTCAATGAAGCTGAAGAAAAATCGGACGAATCAAGTGAAACTTAAAATTACTCGAAGCGAAGATGTTTAACCGACTCGCCGGAATCTCTTAACTCGCGAAGCGAATCAATTCCTACTGCTAAATGATTTTTAACAAAACTCTCAGTCACTTTTTTATCAGACTGTTCCGTTTTGACACCTTCGGGAGTCATCGGATTATCGCTAACCAATAATAAAGCACCGCGCGGAATATCATTGGCAAAACCTGCCGTAAATAAAGTTGCTGTTTCCATATCAATCGCCATAGCGCGCGATTTAACTAAATATTCTTTAAAAGCTTCGTCATGTTCCCAAACGCGGCGATTGGTTGTGTACACAGTGCCGGTCCAGTAATCGAGATTATGCTTGATGATCATAGATGAAATAGATCTCTGCATACGGAAAGAGGGGAGTGCGGGTATTTCCGGTGGCATATAATCATTACTTGTTCCTTCGCCACGTATTGCGGCTAAAGGTAAAACTAAATCGCCTAATTGGTTTTTTCTTTTTAATCCGCCACACTTACCTAAAAATAAAACGGCTTTAGGGTTTACTGCGGATAATAAATCCATGATCAGTGCAGCCATCGCAGAACCAATACCAAAATTAATAATCGTGATATTTTCCGCAGTCGCACTGCGCATAGGGCGGTCTTGGCCATTAATAGGTACGTTAAACTTTTCAGCAAACATGTCCACGTAGTTATTAAAGTTGGTCAGCAAGATGTACTCGCCAAATTCATTAAGAGCTACGCCAGTATATCGAGGGAGCCAATTTTCAACAATTTCTTCTTTTGATTTCATAAATTAAGATTATTCTATTCTCTTATTATGGACAAGGGCCTTTATCTATGTTTAAACAGGAGCATGTCGGAAAAAAATGATTACTTTGATTATGTCAGTCAGGTTCTGGGTGTTAAATCCATTCTTAACGACTTACAGGCTTCGGACACAAAAAAAACTCCGCTATTAATAGCGGTTGAGGGATATTTAGCCTACGACGACAGCGAAAAAGATCTTCTGATTAAAATAATTTCGGCTTTAAAAATTGAACAAAAAAATATTCAAGTGACTGATCTATCGGAAGTTAATCAGTATCAGGCAGAGTTTTTCGTTTACTTCACTGATAATCAAAATCTAATCAACTCAACAGAAGATAATTTAGTTCAAACCTACTCTCCAAAGTATCTGTTGAAAAATCCTGATTATAAAAAAAATGCGTGGAATGATTTGCAAAAAGTAATTGCGCATTTCAAGCAGTATAATTAAACAAACACTCGACTTTAGAATTGATTAACGTGCATTCGGCAACATTTGCCTAGCCCAAGGTATATGAATCACACCAAAATGAATTCATGCGCATCATGTTGTATTTTATATTTATCCTCATTGTAATTTTATCAACCGAAGATTCTTTTGCTCAATCAAACCCAGCTCTTGTGCGCATTCGAATGTTTAAAGAGCTTTCGCAGTTTCCGCAAATTTCAAATTCACAAATTAAAAAAATAAACGAAAAAATGTGGACTGCGAACGGCAACAATTTAATTTTTTCTGGCAAAAAATTACCGCAGAATAATTTTATTATTAAAAAAGACAGCGGTGCGTACGATGTAATTGCAGTTCTCGATTTTAATGAATATCTAGCTGGAGTTGTGGCTAAAGAAATGCCGATAGGTTGGCCTCTTGAAGCTCTGAAGGCTCAAGCTGTGGTTGCGCGCTCTTACGCTTTGGCGCGTATTAAAGAAAGAAACAACAAAAATTTTCATTTAGAATCCGATCAGCAAGATCAGGTGTTTTTGATAACGGACTCGCAAAAAACAAGACAGGCTGTCTATGCAACTGAAAACACAGTTTTAAAAATGCCTTCAGGTCAGATCTTAAAAGCTTTTTATCATTCTGACTGCGGTGGTGAAACTGTTAATGCATCTGAAGTTTGGGGCGATAAAGCAATAGACTCGGGTACGGCAAAAGACCCATGGTGCGAACAAAAAAAATCAAATCAGTGGAATTTTGAAATAGCAAAAAATGAATTTTTCAATAGACTTGAAATGCAAGACCCGATGCAAACTCAAACAAGTTTTTTCAGTTCTAAAGCTCAAATAATTCCTGTTGCAAATCAAATATTTTCAGTCCAGAAGCTTAGAGAAGTTTTCGGTTTTTTTAAGATACGCAGTGCCTTTGATAGTTTTGAAATTTCGGAGGATAAAGTTAAAATTACCGGTCAGGGGTTTGGTCACGGAGCGGGGCTTTGTCAATGGGGTACTCTAGCGCAGGTTAAGCAAGGCAGAAGCTATATTCGAGTGCTGGAACACTACTATCCAAAGGCTAAAATAGAGCGAAATTCATTGCTATTGTCACTGAATTTCCCTTCAGAAGCTCTTCAAAATACAGTCTCAAACTGAGAGCACTGTTAGCGCTTTTTGTATCTTCGCGCCGCTATTAACATTTGTTGTACGTCTCAGTGTAAAACACTATCCATAAATCATAAGTTATTCCCATTACTTAGACTGTGAGGTTCTTTAGGCACGCCATTAGCATATTAATAGGGAAAAGGAAGGTTTTATGAAAACAACATTATTTATCATATCTTTGATGGCTCTAGGATTGATGGGTGTTGGTTGCTCAAAATCAAACTCAAATGCAGCAGGCAACAACAATACTAATACTGGGTTAGGCGGAACAGTTCCGGCTCCGGTAATTGTAGATCCGATAGCTCCTGGCGGTGCAGGTAACCCATCTGATTTTGGTGGGGGATATACTGGAACCCTATCTACAAATTTAACTGCGATGCGTGCCTATACGACTATTCCGGGTAACTTTACAGCGGTAAATAACCCGACGAATATTCAGATCAACTTAAACTTCGCTCAATCAGAAGCTGGTCGTTACGGTGGTGCGGTAACCATTTCATATACGGATAACGGCGTACAACATACAGGTGTGTTCCGTGCAGGTATGGGTCGTAACCAAAGCTTTAAAGGTATGTACGACAACGATCGCTTAGAAGCTGACTATAACTACTGGTTCACTTTTGAAAATCAGTTAGTATTTACAGGTTTCTTTGAAGACGACTTTGGCGCTATTACTATTACGCTTACACCTGAAATAACTTCGGGCGGTGGTAATGATGCTGAGCCGTTAAATGTCACTTATAAAGGCGATGTTTACTTTAGAAACTTCAAGACTGCGAAATCGACGCCATACCGTTCTTGTTGGTTCATTTATACAGGTTTAAACGGTCATGACTGTCGTTCAAATGTAATACAAACTAAGTGCGGATTGACTCCAGGTTCTGATGCTGGATATACAAAGCTTGGAAGTTTTACAAATGTGAACATTAAACAAGCATTTAACATAGATTAAGATTATTATAACGAACTTAAAACGGAGAAATTTTATGAAAAACAACAACTTAACCAAAATAGTAAAAGGAATTTTTGCGGCTGCACTACTATCAACTTTAGTTGCTTGCGGTAACAAAAATAAAGATAACAACCAAAACATAAATGCTTTCACAGCAAACTGTGTTAACTGCGACGGAATTACGGGTGTCTCGTTCTTCTCGGCACAGACTCAGGCTTATATTATGAGCTACTACGGTTATGGTTATACAAATGCCTTTACGGTTAACTGGAGTTTTTCAGGCCAAAATATCAACGGACAAGCTCAAGGCCAAAACTACAATCAATATGCTTCACCTGCTATGAACTACGTAGGTAAAGTAAGCGCTGCCGGACAAGTAAATGTAACAGCAGCATTAAACTTAGGTTTCTGCCCGCAAGTTCCTGCTGGTCAGTACAACATTGCAACTCAAACTGTTGGTCAATGGGCTAATGGTAAAATCTCTGGATTAAGAATGATTGTTTCTGGTCCGGTAACAATGACTGCAGTAATCAACGATGCTCAGGCTTATGAAAACGGTTACCAATATTCAACAAGTGGCCGTGTTTCTGGACAGATGTTAATCGAACAAGTTAACGGTTACTACTGCCAAGGTGCGAATCTTTACTTGAACTAAGATTCTATAAAATTTCGTGATTTTCTCCAGCCCCGAATGAAGAGCCAATCATTCGGGGTTTTTTATTTAAAGCTTGTTATATCTTTCTTTTAACGACATCATAATGATATCAACTATGAATAACACACTTTGGATCGACTTCTTTGATGATTTGCAAAATGTCCGCGGCCGTTCTCTTAATACCGTTATGGCTTACCGACGTGATTTAGAGCTCTACAAAAAATTCAGCGAAAAAAACAGCCGTATGATTGAGTTCTTTGATTTTATGAAAAAAGAAGGTCTATCAACGCGCTCGCAGGCGCGAGTCATCAGCAGTGTTCGCACATACTTAAAATACTGTGAAACACGCGGTGAGAAGTGTCCGGAACTTCGCGATTTAAAGCCACCTAAAGTTAAAACCTCGCTTCCCAAAGCTATTAGTGTAGATGAGTTCGAAAGATTGTTCTTAGCTTGCAGTGGGGCTGATAAAGCTAAAACGGCCCGTAATCAATTAACCTTATTGTTTTTATATGGCTTAGGCTGTCGAGTTAGTGAGCTGATAGGTCTTAACTTGAATGATTTCTCACAGACAGAACGTTGGGTGAAGGTTTTGGGTAAAGGTAATAAAGAAAGACTGGTTCCTTTAACAGATGCTCTTTACTTTGCTTTAGAGTCCTACTTAAAAGAAGCTCGTCCTAATTTAAACGGCTCTAACTCAGCTTTACTTTTAAATGATAGAGGTCACAGGCCTTCACGTGTAGACGTTTGGAGATGGTTAGCAGCTTGGTCGGCTAAGGCCGGATTTGATGAACCTGTGCATCCACATAGATTCCGCCACGGTTGTGCTACAGCCTTATTAGAGGGCGGAGCTGATTTACGTTCTATTCAGGTGATGTTAGGCCATGCCAGCATTCAAACCACTCAGGTTTATACGGCTGTTACTACAAACACTGCAGTTAAAGCAGTGGAAGAACATCATCCGTTATCAAAAATCAAAGATCAGTCGGTTTAATCCGGCAGACGTTCTTATTAAGTAATATATTACATCTTAACCAAGTCTGAGCTTTGCAAAAAGCTTGGTATATGAAGCTTAAATCTTTAATTCAAAATGCTAACAGACTTGAAGTGGCCGAAGTCGAAATCGAGTTTATTCCGGGAATTCCACAAATTCATTTTTTAGGTTTACCGGACAGGATTATTAAAGAAAGTTTTTACCGCATAAAATCGGCGCTTAAAAGTTCAGGTTTTAAATTTCCGTTAACCAGTCAGATGATCGTTAATATAAAACCCAATCATTTGCGCAAAAGTTCGCGGGGAGTAGAGCTGGCTGTAGCTTTAGGTATTTTGCTTAAAACAGATCAACTCGAAGGCGCGATAGTTAATTCAGATTGGATTATTTACGGCGAGTTGGGTTTAGATGGAAATGTTTATGAGCCTTCAGATTTAAGCTTAAGTATGTCCTACCTTAAAGATCAGCCAGTTTTAACGGGACGGGGAACAGATTCCAACTGTTACCGCATTGAGAGTTTAAAAAATATCGAAATTAATTTTACAAGTAATCCAAAAAAAATAGTCAGACCTACTGCGGGTATAGAAAGATTCTACACCGAAGAAGAAGCTGAGTTTTTATTTTTAGCAGCAACAAGTGGCTTACATGCGCTCTTGGCCGGAGACTCAGGAGCCGGTAAGTCCACTCTAGCTCATTCATTAAATTCTTTTTTAGCAGAGCCGCAGGATCGCGAAAATATCCGCATTACTGATTTCTGGCGCCCGGTGGTTGCGCCTCATGATAGCATTACTAAGGCTGCATTTTTAGGTGGTAGTCAGAATTTGTATGAAGGTGAAATTGAAAGAGTGCAGGGTGGTATTTTACTTTTGGATGAGTTTTTGCAATTTGATCCTGAAATTATCGAAGCTTTGCGTGGCCCGATGACCGGCGAAAAATTGAGGATTTCCCGTGGAGGTTCTTATCGGGAAATTACGCCGGATTTTCAGGTGATCGCAACTACTAATTTATGTCCTTGTGGTAAATGGACTCCGTCCAAACCAAATGTAGGCTGCAGATTCAGTCGCTTGAAGTGCACTCGTTATTTAGAGAAATTTTCCGGTCCGGTTTTGGATAGATTTGGCTTATTACTTTATTCAACCTACCGACAAAAACGTAAAATAAAAGGTGAGGATGTTTTTAAACGAGTTCAGAATTACAGGACGTTTTTAAAACAAAATCCGGAAGTGATTCCACTTTTAGAGCAGCCTCAAATATTTGAAAGTTACTATCAGAGCTTAACCACCCGCCGGAAAAATTACTTGCAGAAGGTGGCTAGGATCTACGCTTTAGAGGATTTTGCCCAAGTATCAAGCGCGCCAGGTAAGCTTTTAGAGCCTATAAAACACTATAATAGGGCAGAACAGTGGGTTATTAGACCTTTTGAGCAGCTTGAAAAGGGCATGAGTTGACTTAAAACAGCTTGTCTCTTATTTTGGTTGCTGCCTCTTTAGGGTGACGTGGCCGAGGGGTTAGGCAAGGCTCTGCAAAAGCTTGTACGGGGGTTCAAGTCCCTCCGTCACCTCCAAACTTCGCTTGCGAGAATTTTCGAACGAATTTGGTAACGTTTAGAACTAGCTAAAGCTAAGAATGCAATAACGCCAGTAAAAAAGCGAAGTACATTGAAAATTTACTCTGAATTTATTTTTCCAAAAATTTTTGATTTATTGATGCTTCGAAACTCCTTCGATGCGCAAAGATATAAGCTTTTAAATGAAGCTCAAGGCAAATGCTTAGAGATTGGCATCGGAACAGGCTTAAATCTAAAATTTTACCCTTCGCATATAAGTGAGATAGCCGCGGTTGATTTTAATCCAGGTATGGCAGCGCAACTTAAGGTAAAGCATTCTAATCACCGTATAAAAATTAATTTCAGTTTGTCTGATGCTGAAAATCTTCCGTATGAAGACGAAACTTTTGATACAGTGATAAGCACACTAACTTTTTGCAGTATATCGAACCTACCTAGAGCACTTTCTGAGGTTAAAAGAGTGATGAAAAAATCAGGGCAGTTGATTTTTTTAGAACATGGTCTTAGTAACGAGACTCACATTGCAAGTTGGCAAAAACGTTTAAATCCAATTCAAAACATAGTGGCATGTGGCTGTTCTCTCACGGTGAATACCACCCAGCAGCTTACAAATGCGGGTTTCAAAATTAAATATATAAATAATTATTATAATGAAAAGTCTCCTAAGTTAATGGGATATATGTATGAAGGAGTTGCGGTATTAACATGAAAAATAGCCTTAAAAATTTAACTTCTAAGGTTTAAAATGATTTTACTGAGAGACTAGCTTAAATTTTACTCCAAAATTTAATCGTGCACTGCGAAGGTTTTTTGAAACTAAAAAATCATTGGGCTTGGCTTTGATTTTTGACTTCAATAAGCATCTTGCAAGTAGTTCGGTTATAGACGGTGTAAAAGTTTTAATAAAAGCGTAAATTGGCTCTAGACTCGGTATAGGCTCGCATTGTTTAATAGGGTATGGGTGATTTTGTTAATAAAATTTTTAAAAAGAATCCTTATTTTTGCCCAGCGCCGTTTACTTCGCTTGTTCAGGATTATCAGGGGCGTTCGGGGCCTTGTCCGTACAATTCGGGCTGTTTTGATTTCAGCAATGTAAACATAAAAGACCGTTGGGCAGCAAAGTCTACAGTCGAGTTACAGCGCCAGCATTTAAATGGCGAAAAACCTGCACTATGTCAGCGTTGCTACACTGAAGAGGAATCAGGATTTTTAAGTTATCGGCAATTAGAGCAAAGTCATTTACTGAAAACCACAGAAGAGGAAATAAACTCGGGTTCATATAGGGCGGGAGCAAAAGCTTTGGTTCTGCGCTTGAGCAACATTTGTAATTACGCGTGCCGTACCTGTCATTCATTGGATTCAAGTTTGTTTAAAGCCGAAGGCGACTTTTACGCAAAAAATTACGGTGATGTTAACAGCCGCTATGTGCAAAAAGATGCTCGACGTGAGTTCAGTGCTGAAGAAATGTATGAAATAGCCAAAACCTGTGCTAATGCCGAAAATATTGAATTTTACGGTGGCGAGCCTTTGCTTAATACCACTCATCATATTCTGTTGAAGGATTTGATTACTTCCGGACGGTCTTCAAAGATTTCATTGTTTTACTGTACGAATGCTTCAACGCTGCCTTCTACTGAGTTGAAAGTATTATTCAGTCAGTTTAAAAAAGTGCACTTTAATTTTTCATTAGATGGCATTAACGAAAATTATCATTATATACGTTGGCCAGGAGAGTGGAGCAAGGTTGAGAAAAATCTTGAATTCTACACCCGTGAGCTGCCTCAGGAAATTAATTGTGAAGTTTCGTTTGGCGTTAATATTACAGTGAGCATTTTAAATATTTTTTATTTACCGGAAATTTTAGAAAAACTAAAAAGCTTTTTCCAAGAGTCAGCACTTCATATGACAACGGTGCATGAGCCCAGGTACTATGCGGTAGTGAATATACCGGAAGCTAGTAAAAAAATAATTGAAGATAAGTTAAACAGCTCACGATATCGTGAAAAGTTGGCGGGCATTACAGGTTACATGATGTCAAAAGAATGCAATCCTGTGATTTGGAAAAAGTTTGCAGTCTGGACGAAAAAAAAAGATAAATACCGCCATACTGAAATTCAAAAATATATTCCTGAATTTTACAATATAATTGAACAAGACTATGTAGCGGCTTTGGATGGATTTAAAGCTATCACAAAATAAGCTTCAATTACAGTGCGAAGCGTACAAAATTTATTTAAGGAGTTCTGTTAGATGTGAACAGGGATTTTTTACGCTAGACATGGCTTTTACATAAGTATCCGATTTTAAATCGGACAATTTTGCCTCAAGCTGTGTCTGAATTTCCGATACTTGTTTGTTTGTATTGTCATCAGCAATTTGAGTTTTACTTAAAAAATCACTATAAACACTGCAGCTACCGCGTCCAATACAGTTGGCAACTTTTCCTTTTAATAAAGATAGGTCAGAGGCCTCTAACTTGTTTTTAGCCCATTCAGCTTTATTGTTATCTGTTAAGACAGAAAGCTCAGCACCTAGCTGAGTTAAATCTTCTGCGCGAATGCCACATCTTTTGTTTAGTGTAGAATCTGGATTGTCTAGGCTCACACGAACAACAACAGTGTACTGTCTTAATTTTTCAATTGAAGAATAGGGTACCTTAGCAGAAGCGGCCTGTGTTAGGCCGCTCAAAAGTATTATAAAGAAAATTGATTTCAAGAATTAGTCCTTTAAACCAGGAAGGTCTTTCATAGGTACAGCCTTGAGGCTCGGATTATTGCGGAAGTACTCCACTAATAATTTTGAAGCGGCAGCTGATTGTGGATGAATATCGTGGAATAAGATAATACCTTTTTGTACCGCCTTCATTTGAGTTGTTACGCGTTCAAAAATAGATTGAGGATTTTTATCCTGCCAGTCTAAAGAGTCTACTCTCCAGAAGAAGTGATCTAAATTTTTAGCTTCAAAGCGTGCGCCGATTAAATCGTTACGTACACCAGAACCGTAGGGTAAGCGGAAGTAACGTAATGGTTTGCCGATGATAGTTGAAAGATCGTCTGCGGACTGGTTGATTTCACGGTTAAGAGTTTGCTCTTTCCACGCACTGAATTGACTTGCAGATAAGCCTTTTAATTCTGAAGCTAAGGCTTGTTTATTAGTACCATTTAAGCCTTCTACTGAAGTGGACTTAGCTATATTTCCTAAGTCCGCATGTCTTTCAGAGTGAGAACCGATTGAGTAACCTTGGTTATTTAATTTTTGAACAACGTCAGGTAAAGCACTTGCGTTTTTACGTAACCAGAAGAAAGCAGGCTTAGCTAAGCCTGCTTGTTCCCAAGAATCCGCAATAGCTTGAGTGTGAACAACATGAGGGCCGTCATCGTATGTGATAACAAAGCTACCTACAGGTAATACTGAGCCAACCCAGTTGCGGTTAACCCAGTCAAAACCCGCGGCTTGTGGTTTTCTGTTAGGATTTTGTTCGTAACAGGCGCCTGGTTTTAAATCATTAGTTGTAATATTTGCGTAAGCTGCAATTCTGCCACGATTGTCTTTCATAAATTTAGACATAGCTGCTTGGTTTAAAGGATTAACTCGGATGTTTCTCAATTTTGAAACATCTTCCGCCATGCAATTTGCACGGCCGCAAATTTCTTGTTCGTCATTAATAAAACCGCGGAACATATTTAACATTGCGGCTTCGCTAAGAAGTTCTTGTTTTGCGAAAGCTGAAATTTCAGAGTACACCCAGTCAGCGCGATTGTTAGCTTTAGCCGATTTCATTACATGAAGTAATTGCTCATCTGTGTGTTCAGAAGCCGTGCGCACCTGCCAAACTTTACAATATAGATTGGACTCTAATAACTTATCCATATCTTCGGCTTTGTTAATTTTAGCAATACGTGCGTCAAATGAGGCAATCATTGTTTGCGCTATACGTGTTTTAACAAAAAGTTGCTTTAAGCGATTACTGTTTTTTTTCAAAACCACATCGGATAGTTCATTTTTTTCTGCTTGGCTTAACTCTTCACTGGCAGGTACGCGTTGTTCAGATATCGGTGTACTCGGGCTGTGGGTGCAGGCTGAGATCAATAAAGTTGATGCGAGAGTCATCGATAATAATAGAACTGATTTCGTCATTTACACTCCTGTGTATTTTTAAATTGGATATTCAAAATAAAGGCGATTTATGTTCATTATCTTAGTATTTTCATGACTCATAAAGTTTCTATCCGAATAACTAGACCTTTTAAGACAAAGTTGACCACAAATCCGGATAACGTTGTTCAAAACGCTGGATGTCAGGGCAGGCTCGGAACGAATCTAGCTTAAGTGCTTGTTTTGGGTTAAACAATACCCAAAGAAGGTTTATTTGAATTTACAGACGCAACTTAAAAAGTCATTTAACTTAGATAATTTCAGGCTTGGTCAGCAGGACATCATCAATGCGGTTCTTGCTAAAAAAGATACATTAGCGGTTTTGCCAACAGGTGGCGGTAAATCACTTTGCTATCAGTTTCCAGCAGTTAGTTTAAATAAACTAGTCATTGTTATTTCTCCCTTAATTGCTTTAATGAAAGATCAGGTTAATTCTTTAGAAAAAAAAGGCATACCAGCGGGCGCCTTATATTCCGGCCAAACTGAAGAACAAAAGCGATTAGTCTTTGCAAAAATTAATTTAGGTGGAGCGTTTATTTTATATTTATCTCCGGAGAGGGTTCAAAAAGAAGGTTTTCAAAAGTGGATACTTCAAAGAGAAATTGCTTTATTTGCTGTAGATGAAGCTCACTGCGTATCGCAATGGGGACACGATTTTCGTGCGGAGTATTCAGAGCTAAAAATATTAAAAAAATTGAGACCGGACGTTCCGATTTTAGCTTTAACTGCCTCTGCAACCCCTACTGTGTTGGATGACGTAGCTAAAAATTTAAAACTTGTTAAGCCGGAAAGACTGGTTCACGGTTTTTACCGTCCTAATTTGTATTATCAGGTTGAAAATTGTGAAGACGATGATGTTAAAGATGCATGGTTGCTGCAAGCTATAAAACAATTCCCGACAGGACGTGTACTTGTGTATTGCGGTACCCGTAAAGTGGCCGAAGAAACTTCAGCCATGCTTCAGGAAAAATTTGAAAAAGTAGATTACTATCATGCCGGCCTAGGAGCCAAAGAGCGCAGCCGTATTCAGGACGCCTATATCAACGGAGATCTCCGAATATTAGTGGCAACAAATGCTTTTGGCATGGGGATAGATCAAGCTGATGTAAGACTTGTAGTGCATTATCAAATGCCGGCCAATATAGACTCACTTTATCAGGAAATGGGTCGTGCTGGACGTGACGGTGATCCTTCAACATGCCTCATGCTGTACTCTAAAAAAGATAAGGGTCTGCAGTCTTTCTTTATTCAAAACTCACAGGCAGACAAAACTATTAAGGATTTAAAATGGCGCAATTTAGAAGCTTTGGTGAGTTATTCAGAGGGTGGCGAGTGCCGTCACGCTGAAATTTTAACTTATTACAAAGATGCGCAGCGCTTAAAAAAATGCGGTCACTGTGATAGTTGCTTACCTAACTCTGACCGCAAAATATTAGAAGTGATTCCGCAAAAAGTAGCCGCTCCACTCAAGCTGACTAAAAATCAGAAAAAATATAAATTTGTTGTTGGCGAAGAAATGAGTCCTCAGCAACAAATTGTATTCCGAAACCTTAAAAATTGGCGAAAAGAAAAGGCTAACGAGTTAGATGTTCCAGCATTTGTTATTTTTGGTGATAAAACATTGCGTGAGTTGGCTCAGGTTAATCCACAAAACATCGAAGAACTTCAGAACATCTATGGAATCGGTGAAGCAAAAGTTGAAAAATTTGGTACCGAAATACTTGAAGAGCTTAAACGGAGCTTAGACTAAATCCAAACAAAAATGACACAGACAAATTCAATTTAAATGGGGTATTAAATCTGAAGTGGGGGATTTTGCCGCTTTTTTTGAAAATACCTGAGACCATTTCGAAAATACTCAAGTCAAGCGCTGGCACCATTCATGCTTTATTGCTGCTTATGTAAATCAATCAGAAAGGATTTTCAGCAATGAAGAAAAAAAAATTTTTATACGTAGCGGTTACTTTACTTCTGGCATTTGAAGTCAATGCTCAGCAATCGAAAACTTTTCCCGATGCACGTCCAATTTATACGCGCGCAGAAAGCCAACCTCATATAGGTTTGATGGGTGGTGTTGTTAACACTAATAATAGTGACGGCAATACTGGTGAGTATGGTGTTGATATTGGATATCAGCCTTATATTCCTTTTGGCTTAGGTTTAGAAGCTACTTGGTCGGATGCTCCTGATACAACAGGAGGCAAATCATCAAGAACAGCAGTTTTGGCAAAAGGTAATTACAATTTCGGTGGTTCAACTACTATTATTCGTAATAGTTACGCTGGAGTTGGTCTTGGTAGTGTTATCCGTGACGACAACAGCTATTTTGCTGGAGGTCCGATTGTAGGATTTGATATTCCTGTTACCGACGAAGGAATGTGGACTCTAGGGGCTAATGCAAAATACCTTTTTATAGATGGCGTTGAGCCAGATGCTTTGGCCGTAAATGCCGCCATTAAATATTGGTTCTAAATTTGTGACTGATATTTCCAGGAATAAATGCGCGGAAACGCGCTTTTATTTTATAAAATGAAAACAGTCATTGCTCTCATTAAAAAGCAGCATCTTTTACTTAGTAGGAGTATAGCATTATTACAAAACCCCAATGTCGATCCCCTACATAAACAGGAGCAGATGATTTTCTTTGTTGATATGTTGATTGCATGTATGAAGGCTGAAGAAAAGAGCTTACTCGGTGTTCTGCAGCAAAGCGATATTTGTCAGGAACTGGCCTTCGATGTAATAGAAGGCCATGCAATAGCACAGATTCTGATTTTCGATCTGGAAGAGCTTGATTACAAAAACAAATGGGACGCTCAAGTTATTGCAAAACTTAAAACTCTGATGCGTCTGATTCAGAATAACTCACAAGAAAAAGTGGCTTTGTTAAAACAAGCGGCTATTGTTTTATCTAAAAATGAACAACTTTTTCTTGGTAAAAAATTTCAGAAAAATCTTAATTAATTGCGTTTGAATTCAATAACGCCAGCATCTTTTTTAATTGTTATACTGAGACCGTGACTGGCTCCGTAAAGGTAAGCTCCTTTTAGGTCTTCTTCATAAGGCTTGACCGGGTTTCCTAACATGCGGGCTGTTGTAGGGCTGAAATACGGAAAATAGGCGCGTTTAGGTGATTCAAAATTTTTGAAAGCATAATGAGCCGACATTTTCACAGTAACACTCTCGCCTTGTTCAAATTTTCTCATTATTTTTTTGCCTAGAAATTCGTGCAAAGGAATATTCATAACAGCCGTTGAAATAGATCTAACAGCTCCTGTATCCATATTAACGTGATTCATTTGCGTAAAGCTTTGTCTGAATCGTGCATCAGAAAAAATGCTATGATAGGCCATCAACAATAAATAGTCTTGCGGGTCGGCTTCTTCGCTGAAAAAGTATTCGTTGCCTGTTTCTGGATCTTTCACGCAAGAACTCATCGACATGCCGATATTGATCTGCAACATAGAGGTTTGTTCGTTTAAATAAGCTGAGTATTTTCTGATTCCAAGCGCTTGCACAGCGCCGCGCTCGCCGGAAGGAACATCAATCAAAGGTGGCTGAAAAGGTCTTACAGAGACTCCCTTATTTCCACATGCCACTGGCTGACCGTAAGAGTAGCGGGCATCGTAGTCGATTTCTGCCAGAGCAATAGAAGATACTAATAAAAGAGCTGGTATGACTATTTTCATAGCCTACTTATATAGCAAAACAGGGTTAATGAGCAATTTAATGCGTAATGGTAGGCAAAAAATGTAATTTTTTTGAAAAAACTACTTTGTTTATAACCAATATTTAGACGATCATTAAATCCTGCAATTCTAATTATCAACCTCAAGAGGATTTATGAATAAGTTTTCAGTTTTGTTATTTGCTGTTTTATTAACATCTGTCGGAGCCTTTGCTGCGGATACACCTCAGCCAAGTTCTGAAATTCCCGCTAAACGTGAGTTTCCATTAAGTTCAAAAGTAAACCCTTGTGAAAACTTCCATAAATACGTTTGTGACGAAGTTGAAAAATCATTTAAATTAAGAGACGACCGAAGCCGCCACACATTTTCATTCAGTGACTCATCAGAAAGAATTTTAGAAGCCAAGAAAAACTTTTTTGCTAAAATAGGTGAGCAGAAAAAGCTTGATTCACGTTCTTTGCAAATTAAAGACAGCTACATGGCTTGCATGAACGACAAAGCCGGCGCTGAAAATGAAAAAAAAGCTTTAAAAAGAATTGTAGATGAAGTTTCGTCTATCAAGACTCCTCAGGAATTTGCTAAATTTCAAATCGCTCAGATTAAAGCGGGACGTCCGAGTTTTTTAAGTTTTGATGGTGGTTCGAATCAGGACAATCCGAAAATTAACGATATCTATATCATGACGGAATTAATGAACCTACCTGAGCATACTTATTACGAAAATAAAGAGTTAATGCTAGATTATAAAAAATTAATCATCGACTTCTTTAAAATTGCTCAGCCGGAATTAACACATTCTCAGTTAAATGAAAAAGCCGATAAGCTTATTGCGTTTGAAAAAAGTTTTGTTAAAGCCTACCCATATCCCGAAGTAAGAAGACAAAGATGGTCTGAGAAGCGACAGGAAAAACAAGCTGATTTTTTGGCTAAGTATCCTAATATCGATGTTGCGGCGTTAGTAGCAAAAGCTCCAAAAAGTATTTTAGTGCAAAACCCTGTGCCGGAAGCGTTGGAGTTTTATAATAAGTCTTTAACTGCTGAGAATCTTCAGGTGCTTAAAGATTTTTATATTTACAGTTTTGGTAGCGGAGTTATTGATGACAGCAACCCTGAGTATTTTAATAAACAATTTGCATTCAACAATAAATATTTAGGTGGTTCTTTAACCAGATCAGAACGTCATGAGCGTTGTACCCGCAAAGTGATGTACACCTTCCCTAAAGAGTTAGACCAATTGCTTATTAAAAAATTATTTCCTGATTTTCCTACAGCTAAGTTTAAATTAGTGGCTCAAAAAATACGCGAAAGCATTATCCGTGGAGTTAAAAACAATACTTGGTTAGAACCCGAAACTAAAGCTAAAGCCATCCTTAAAATGGAAAAAGCAAAACTCTATTTAGTTAAACCTGAAAATGCAAAAGAGTGGGATTTTATTCCGGTTCAAAAATATTCCTCTACTGACAGATTCCGTAATAGCGAAATTTACAATCAGGCGGCATTGGCTAAAACAATCAAAAGCTTTAAAGAAGGTGCAAATCTTGTAGCGTGGGGAATGGGACCATTAACTGTTAATGCTTATTATGATCCATCTGCTAATAAGTTCGTAATGCCAATGGGTATTTTACAATACCCATTCTTTAATGCTGAAGGTGATATTATTGAAAACCTAGGTGCGGTAGGTGCAGTCATTGGTCACGAATTAGGTCATGGTATCGACGATCAAGGTTCACGTTATGATGAAGCAGGTAGGTTACAGCAATGGATGAGCATGAAAGACTTAAAAGAGTTTTCAGAGCGTGGCCGTAAAATGATTGATCAGTTTAATAAGGCTGGCCATAATGGCACCTTAACTTTAGGTGAAAACATTGGTGACTTAGTAGGTTTAACATTTGCATATCAAGCCGCATTCCCAGACGGTAAAGCCAAAGTCGAAGACCAGAAAAAATTATTCATTGCGTACGGTCGTTTATGGTGTACGGTAGCTCGCCCCAAAGCTGAAGAAGCTCAACTAAAAACAGATCCTCACGCATTAGGCTGGGCGCGCATCAACGAACAGGTTAAACATCAAAAAGCATTCGCTGAAGCCTTTAATTGTAAAGCTGGCGATAAAATGACTTTACCAGATTCAGAACGCGTTAAAATTTGGTAATTATATGTCAAATGTAGTTTTGCTATTCGGCGGTAATTCAGAAGAGCGTCTGGTTTCTGTGGCTTCGGCTCAGAATCTGGCTGCGCAATACAATTTTGATGAGCTTGTTTATCAGGATTTTCACGAAAATCTTTATAAGATTTCTTTGGACGAATTATTTGCCCATCAAGATGTATTTACAAAAGAGTTTAAACCTCAGTCGAAAGCTTTTGCCGCCAATCTAGAAGAAGCTATTGAAAAGTTTCAGGACAAAGTCATTTTCCTTGGGCTGCATGGTTCGCAAGGCGAAAATGGGGCTATTCAGTCTTTATTTGAAGATCATGGAATTGCATTTACGGGCTCGGGCTCTGAAGCCAGCCACTTAGCCTTTGAAAAAAATAAGGCTAAGGAAATTATTGCAGGTACCGATATTAAAATGCCTGAAGAGATTAAATTTAAAAATAAACAGGTCGACTCAGTAAAATCCAAACTTGAAGCTTTTTTAGCTCAGCATAAAAAAATGGTTTTAAAGCCCACAGCCAGTGGTTCAAGTTTTGGTCTTTATATTGTTAATACCAAAGATGAACTCGAAAAAGCTTTATTGAAAATTAAAACATCTCAGTTTGAAAATTACTTGGCCGAAAATTTTATTAAAGGTCGAGAGTTAACAGTGGGAGTAATTCAAGAGGGAAGTGAGTTGATTTCGCTTCCAGCTTCGGAAGTTATTATTAATGAAGGCCGAGCTTTTGACTACGAAGGTAAATACTTGGGCGCCGGTTCTAAAGAAGTAACTCCTGCAAAGCTAAGCGAGTATGAGTTAAAACAGGCGCAGGAGTTGGCGTTAGAAGCTCACAGTGCTTTTGGCTGCTATGGTTATTCTCGGACGGATATGATTTTAACAGAAGATGGCCCATACTTCCTGGAAACTAATACTTTGCCCGGATTATCTAAGCCTTCATTTATGCCGCAGCAGTTACTTGCGGCTGATATTAGTTTTAAAAAATTCATCCAATCGCAGATCGAATTAGCAGAAGCCCGTTACGATTTTGAAGAGGACGAAGATTTCGATGAAACTGACGAAATCTAAAGGCGGAGCTGTTTTTAGAAAAATTGCCATGGGTAGCTGGAAAACTGCTGGCGACCCCAGCGTGTATGGCCTTTTAGAAATTGATATGACCAATGCGTTGGCTTACTTAGATAAAGTAAATCAAAATTTAGAAATTAAAATAGGCATTAGCGAATTAGTGGGAAAAGCAACGGCTCTTGTTTTAAAACAAAGACCAGAAATGAATGGAATGGTGAAAGTGGGTCGCATTTACCTACGTGACTCAGTCAATTTGTTTTATCAAGTGAATGTTCCAGGCGGTGAAAATGATCCGATTGGTAAAGCCAATTTGCTAGGTCTTACGATTCAAAATGCCGAAAACAAGTCAGTTTTTGAGATTGCACGTGAATTAAAAGACAAAGCTTCTAAAATTAAAGCTGGTCACGAAAATGAAATGACCAAAAGTGTGAAAACACTTTCGTTCGTGCCCTGGCAATTAATGAGACATGTTCTTAATTGCACTTCGTTCCTCAATTATGATTTAAACTTACCGCTCCGTTTTTTGGGTATGCCAAAAGATCCATTCGGTTCAGTGATGATTACAAATGTAGGTGGAATGGGTGTAGATACGGCATGGGCCCCGTTAGTGCCTTACACTCGGGTACCACTGTTATTAACAGTAGGAAGTGTTAAGTCGCGTGCTTGGGTTGTGAATGGAAAAGTTGAACCTCGTCCGATACTTCGAATTGGCTGTACCTTTGACCATAGGTTTATGGATGGAGTTCATGCCGCCGCTATGAATAGACTTTTTTTGAATTATTTTGAAAATCCTGAATTGTTATTCTAACCTTAATATATGAATACAACTCAAAGCTTCTGGCGTAAATGCAGCACTTGCAAAAAAGAAATTGGTCTTAGCTCTAAATACTATGAGTGCAGTGTTTCAACTTGCACAGGTCTGCGCACTGGTTATGTGTTTTGTAGTGTGAGCTGTTGGGAAGTGCACTTGCCCGGTGCTCGCCATCGCGATGCTGGCGCTGTAGAGAAAAAATCCCCTCAAACTCCGGCTTCAGATATTACAGAGGTATCTGCTCCTAAGAGAATTATCGTGAATCAGCAGGCAGCTTCTTCAATATCTACGTCTTCTGCTGCAGTTAAAAAATCACCGATGAGTAACGAAGTGTTAGTGGTTGTCTCAAAGATGAAGCAATATATACGTGACATCAGTGAGATGAATACATCTGAAGATGTTAATCAGATTATTTCTGAAATCATACGAACAGAGTGCGAAAAGGCGATAACTAAAGCCAAGGCTGATGGCCGTAAAACGGTGATGGCTCGTGATTTTAAGTAGCCAGAAGCTACAGGAACGATTCGCGTCGCGTCATATTTTAACAATTTTTTTGCACAGAAATTAGTTTTTCTTATAAGTAACTCTTATATTGCACCCAAATCTTCATTATTTGACGATGTGAGTAGCCAATATTTTCGATCTGGACCCATTTTGGAACCTCCATCCTTTGACAGACAATTTCACTTTTACCGTTTTTCGTAAGCTCTTGAAATTTCATTACAAAAATAATTTTGATTTAGGTTCCATTTTGGGTTTGAATCCTTTGCGTCAGACAAATACGTCTACGAAAAAATAAATAATTACCTACGGAAAGAGGGAATATGAAATTAGCATCTTTAATAGCATCAGTACTTTTGCTAGCTAGTTTTGCTCAGGCTAAGGATCGTTATCTTGTTCAGTTTAAAAGCGAACAGGGTTTTAAGGCCATGGAATCTTATTTTACTGCAACTGAATCTACAGCTCCTGCGATGCAGAAGTCTTTAGCTAACGTTCAGGCAATCGTTTTAAAAACTAAAAACGCAACTTTAGTTGATCGTTTGAAGAATCACCCGGAAGTTGAATCTGTTGTTGCAGAAACTTTCTTCCCGGCTCCAAAACCTGTTAATGGTTTTAAAATGTCTTTACAACGTGTTGATGTTTTAGAAAAAGCACGTCGTCGCCAACAACAACCTAGAAATAATGGCTTAACTTCTCCTGAATTTAAAGAAGGCGAAGCAACTCCATGGGGTATTTTAGCTGTTAACGCTGGTGATGCTTGGGCATTATCTGGTGCAGGTTCTAAATCAAGAGTTCTTGTTTTAGATACTGGTATCGATGCTGAACATCCGGCAATCGCTCCTAACTTCGAAAAAGGCAGAAACTTCACTGAAGGCGCTAATGGACAAGTTGATTCAGCTGATTATAACGATACTGAAGGTCACGGAACTCACTGTTCTGGTACCGTGTTAGGTGTTTACAATGAAGCTAACGGTTTCACTGGTGTAGCTCCAAAAGCTAAACTTTTAATGGGTCGTGTATGTGGTGCTGAAGGTTGCTCTAACATTGCAATCGTTGAAGGTATCAACTGGGGTATCCAAGAAAAAGTTGACGTCATCAGCATGTCTTTAGGTGGACCTGTTGGCGGCAACGGCGAAAAAACCGCTGTAGCTAAAGCTGACAAAGCTGGTGTTGTAGTTGTAGCTGCTTCTGGTAACGGTGCGGATACGCCTAATTATTCTCCTAATAAAAATGATCCTAAATGTGGTGGCGCAGGCAACCCATTTGCTCCAAATACATGTGGCGTAAGCTTCCCAGCGGCTTTCCCAACAGTAGTTGCAGTTGGCGCTTTAGACTCAACTTTAGCTAAAACAAACTTCTCTCAATGGGGTCCTGAGTTAGATATCGCAGCACCTGGTGCAGCGGTTGTTTCTTCAATCCCTCGTGGCTCTGGTCGCGAAAGTAAAGTTGAATTAGAAGTTAACGGCGTTAAATCTGTTGTTAAGTCTTCTGCATTCGGTGGTACTGAGTTATTTGCAACTCCGGTTGTAAATCAATTAGTAGCAATTCCGGGTTTTGGTAAACCAGAAGATTTCGCTGGCGTTAATGTTGAAGGAAAATTCGCATTAATCAGCCGCGGAGAAATCAAATTTGCTGACAAAGTTTCTAATGCTATCGCAGCTAAAGCTGCTGGCGTAATCATCTACAATAACAAACCGGGCCTAATGCAAGGTTCATTATCTGAAGATGGTTCATTAATTAACTTACCGGTAGTAATGGTTGAGCAAACAACTGGCCAATCCATTGTTGACGCTTTAACAAGAGGCGAAGGCGTAGCAGCAGCTGTTTCAACTTCTCCTTCTGACTATGCAGCTTTTGACGGTACTTCAATGGCCACACCACATGTAGCAGGCGTTGTAGCATTAATCAGATCTGCAAACAAAAAATTAACTCCAGCGCAAGTTAGAGCTATCCTAACTTCAACAGCTCGCCCACTTGCGCCGAACGACACAAATCAATTCGGCGCAGGCTTAGTACAAGCTGACCTAGCAGTTAAAAAGGCCGTTGGCCAATAAGCCCAGACTTAAATTATTCTTCTAAAAGGAGTCGAAAGACTCCTTTTTTATTTGTAAAAACTGGCCCCTTTAATTGTGCATATTAAATCAGTGGTTTGCCTAAGCTAGCACCTCTTCGTGCTTTTCGTATAATTGAAACTCTTCATTCGTTACTAACTTCTGATTTGCGTTCGCAAATCAGAAGTGCCATCCGAAATTGGGATTACTTTAAAACTATAATGACTTGAGGATGGAGTAGGATTATCTATTTTAAGAACTGCCTAGTTATTTTTAAAAATACCAGCGTGATTTTGTATATTTAACGTAGTCCATGCACAATTAAAGGGGCCAGTTTTTAGAATTATAATTTGTTGAATACGGATTTGAATTGGTCTTTCCAGACTGTGAAGTAATTTAAATCTGGGACTTCTGTGTCAATGACAACAACTTCGGCGATTATATCGTGTAAGGTTTGACGCTTTTTAGTGAAGGGTTGCATGAAATAGCCTATGTAACAGATAAGTGCTGAGAGGAAGCTGGCGAAGTATCTGAGTGCGGCTGCTTTGAAGCTCAGTCTTTCGCCCTTTTCTGTTACGACTATCATATTCAGTAAAGCTTTACCTGGAGTTGATTTAAGTGCGGAGCTATCAAAGAACGGGTAGTATAAAAAACCAATTACTGCAGGCATGCCTATGCTAACCGTGAAGCTGCTGATTGACCCACCTACTAGCATACCCGGTAGTGAAATGATGATGCTATCAATGATGCTTGCGCCTAAGCGTCTCCAAAATCCTGAGTATTGTTGAGTTTCAATGTTAACGGGTTGATCTGGGGTTACTGTGGTGCTTTGGATGTAAGGGTTATTTTGCATATTATTTCCTAGAAAGTAGTTGATAGGTAAACTGAATAATCTCTCGAATCTGTTTTACTGAAATAAGTTTCAGTCTTATCTCCGGTATTGTATGCAGTACCTTCGATTTTAGCATATTGATTCAAGTTGTATTGAAATCCTAAGTTTACAAATGGGAACATTTTAAACTGTAATCCTGCGTGGAAAGACGGTCCACTGAGCTTAAAACCCGGAAGAGAAGTTGTGCTTTCAAGTTTAAAATCATTAACAAAAGCTGTGCCTAGATACATTTTTACAAGTCCAAGAGCATTTACACCTAATTGTACAGAAACACTTGTGTGGTTAAATTTACTATTCTCAGGTTGTCCACTTACCGATGCGGCCCCAGAAAACAATTCTCCGGCTAAGTTTAAATCAATCCCCATGAGGCTTCGGTAACCTAGCTTTAAACCAAAGTTAGGTTGTGAGGTTTTTATTTCTGTTGTGCTAAGAGCAAGATCGGTGAGTTTAATACTTTCAGATCTGTAACCTACATAGGGTTCGATAAATACAGAGTTACCCAGTACTCCGGCATGAGCAAATTTCGTCACTAAAAGGAGAAGTAAAACTTTAAAATATTTCATAAATCCGCTCCGTATTTTGTCATTTATGTTGTGTTTAATTTTAAAATGACTATTAAATAGTAACTCACTAGTCTATTCATAAACCAGAGTTCCAATCTTTAGAATACGGCGCGTTAATGGATAAAATAACAACTTGCGCTGGATACTTATTACATGATTCTCTGCTTCCGACAGCAAATGAACCACCAATTATAA
This sequence comes from bacterium, assembly GCA_019752925.1. Classification (GTDB taxonomy): domain Bacteria; phylum Bdellovibrionota; class Bdellovibrionia; order Bdellovibrionales; family Bdellovibrionaceae; genus Pseudobdellovibrio. Next base: position 98,021 of record JAIELP010000008.1, on the reverse strand, counting down.
GCGAGTGATATGGTCTCGCGTTTCTACCGGATGCCGTAAATGTCCGACTAAATGGAGAATTAATGAAAGCACTTAAGTCTTTTAGAAGTTTTGTTTTTGTTCTGGCCCTTGTCTCTTCAGTTCTTGTATCGGCTTCCGATAAATTCCCAATGGGACCAAACCCAAACATGACTCCTGGATCTATTTGTGAAGACTCTCCAGTAAGAAGATACCCTGAAAATATCGTTTACTGCGAACGTGATGTAGACACTAACCTTAAAAAGCAAATCATCAAAGAATACGACGAAGAATTAGGTTTCAGCATTCGTCAAATGAGCCGTAACGATTTCAAAATCGATCACTTCATTCCACTGAGCATTGGTGGCAGCAACTCTAAAAGCAACTTATGGCCGCAGCACAAAAGTGTTTACGAAGTTACTGATCCTTTGGAGCACTTATTAAGTGAAAAAATCGTGGCTGGTCTTATTAAGCAAGCTGATGCAATACGTGTTATCCGCGAAGCTAAATTAAACTTGGGCCGCGTTCCAGAACTTATTCACTACGTGGAAGGTCTATAATCTTTTAATAAGATGATATCCAAAGCGAGTGCGCACAGGTTGTTTGCTGATTTCTCCGGCCTTTAAAGCTAGTGCGGCATCTTCAAAATCAGGATCAGCTTTTCCTATTTTAACTTCGCCCAAGTCGCCGCCATCGGGAGCTGAACTGCAGCTTGAGTATTTGCGAGCCATTGATTCAAATTCTTCAGGTTTGGCTATTAGCTTACGTAAAATATCTTCAGCTTCATGTTTTGCACTTACTAAAATATGCGCGACTCTGTAGGACTTCATTTTAATTGAGGGGCGTTCTTTAAACACTCATCGTATTCGCGAACTAATTTCTGGACAATTTCTTCGCATGAAAGAATATCGTCAATTAATCCTACAGATTGTCCTGCGCTCCATACGGTTTTCCATGACGGGCCGGTGGCGGCTTCTTCTAAAGCTTTAGATCCCAAAAAGTGAATCAAAGGTACAATGTATTTTTTTGTCATCTTTTGATCTTTTAAAATTTTGAGATACCAAGGTAAGTCTAAACCCATTTTTTCAATATAAGGTGTTCTGATAACAGCTGCCGGAGTTCCTGACAGGCGTGTGGTCATCACGATATCTTCAGGTGAAGAATTAACAACTGCATCTTTATAAGATTGTTCGATCTTAGCTTCTTTGCTCGCAATAAATCTGGTTCCAACGCTGACCGCAGAAGCTCCAAGAGTTAACATGGAAGCCATGGTAGCCCCATCAGCGATACCGCCTGCAGCAATGACCGGTATATCCAATTTTTTTTGCAACCAACTAATTAATACAATGGGAGAAATCGGTCCTGCGTGTCCACCGGCACCGGCACCAACCGCAATAACACCATCAGCTCCCATATCCTGAACTTTTTTTGCGTGTTCTAAGTTAATCACATCGCAAATAACTTTAGCCCCCTGTTTATGAGCTTCTTGAATAACTTCTTTGGGTGAGCCCAGTGAAGTAATAAAAAGCTCAACACCGTTGTCTAAACAGGCCTTTAAGTCTTTAGGCGCACGGGTATTGCTTTTATTAACAATAATATTCACACCAATGGGTTTTTTAGTTCGGGATTTAATTTCTTTAAGGGCCTCAACAAACTTTTCTTCCGGACGGTAATTGAGTGAAGGTACCGTTCCAATCCCTCCGGCTTCGCTAATGGCTACGACCATGTCGGCGTTAGAAACCAAAAACATCGGCGCCCCGATGATAGGGTATTGAATATTCATCATTTTAGTAAAAGGAGTTTCTATTTTCATATTCTTGATTTAATCTTGAAAACAACTATGAGTAAACTTCAAAATTTTAAAGAAAATTTATTTTTGTCTTTGTATGCTTGGTCTAAAATCCCGTTAATCGGTTTTTGTACTCCCAGAGTGATTGAGGCCAACGAGCAGCGTACGGTTCTAAAAGTACCGCTCGGCTACAGAACCAAAAACCATCTGGGTGCTATGTACTTCGGTGCACTGGCCATTGGTTCAGAACTTTGTATAGCTATGCTAGCCGTTAAAAAAATTCAGGAATCAGGTGCAAAAATTGATTTCTTGTTTAAAGACTACAAAGCTGAGTTTTTAAAGCGTGCTGAAGGCGACGTTCATTTTATCTGCGAACAGGCCCAAGTGGTTGTAGATCAGATCAATGAGGCTAAAAATTCAACAGAAAGAATCAATAGAACTATGACAGCCTATGCCATAGTTCCCTCTAAAAGCATGACCGAGAAGGTGGCTACTTTCGAGCTGACTTTATCGGTGAAAAATCGCCAAAAGAAGTCCTAACACCCTTGATCTCTGACCTATTTAGGCTAAACTTAATCTTCAAAAATTTGAGGTTAATATGTCTAAACGTGATGTTTTCGGTGACGATTTAAATACTAAGCCAGCAACTGATTTTGCTTCTATGTTTGAAGAATCAATTGGTGGAGTAGGTCGTAAACTTTCTAACGGCGATTCTTTTAACGGCGAAATTCTTTCTATCGGTAAAGAAGAAAGCTTTATTTCAACTTCAACTCCGGTTGATGCCATGATTTTAACTTCAGAACTTTTGGATGAAAATAAACAGCTTAAGTACAAAGTGGGCGACCGCCTTGATGTAGTTGTTGTAAAAACAAAAGGCGGAGAAGTTCGTGTTAGTAAAAAAGGCTCTTTAAAGTCTAATAGCGATTTAGAATCTCTTGAAGACGCTTTCGATATGGAACTTCCTGTTGAAGGACGCGTAACTGAAGTTTGTAACGGTGGCTTCCGCGTATCAATCAATAACAAAATTGCTTTCTGTCCGGTAAGTCAAATGGATTACAAAGTTCAGGATCACCAATCGTACGTTGAGAAAAAATTTGATTTTATTATCACTAAACTTGAGCCACGCAACATTGTAGTTTCAAGACGCAAATTATTAGACCAACAAAAAGTAGAAAACGAAGGTCAGTTCTTAGATTCAGTTAAACCGGGTGAAATTTTAACCGGTAAAGTTTCAAGAATCGAAAACTTCGGTGCTTTTGTAACTTTGGACTCTGGCGTAGAAGGTTTAGTGCATATTTCTGAGGTGGGCTGGTCTCGTTTACAAAATCCGGGTGAAGTTTTAACAGTTGGACAAAATGTAAGTGTTAAACTTTTAAAATCTGAAGAGGTAGATGGGCGTTTAAAAATTTCATTATCAATCAAACAAGCCGGTGGCGAAGGCGACCCTTGGATGGAAGTTCCGCAAAAATATCCTCTTAAATCTATTCACAAAGGCACTGTTGAGAAAAAAGAAGTGTACGGATTATTTGTGAATATCGCTCCAGGAATAACAGGACTACTACCTAAATCAAAATGGAGAGATTCGTTAGATAACCAAATGTACGAAACCCGTAAAAAAGGCGATACAATTCAGGTTCAGATTGATGAAATTTTATTTGAACAGAAAAAAATATCTTTAGGTGTTCCAGCTGAATTTGATGATCAAACATGGAAATCTGTTACAACTAAAACCGGTTTTTCTAATTCAGGATTAAGTGGCTTAAGCGACTTAATGAAAAAGAAATAATTAATTAATGGAAGATCATTGGGGCTATAATAAAAAATTACATACGTTTAGGTATGAAATACTTTTTAAATCTATAGACCCCCAAATATATGAAAATCAAAAAGTTCTCGAGCTCGGACCGTTTATGGGGTGGTTCAGTGAGCAGCTTAATAAGCGTACTCTACAACTGGATTTGGTAGAGTTGCACCCAAAAGCGATTGAAGGTTTACAAGAGCTTTTTGTTCAAGAAATTTCTGATAAAAAAGTTAATCTATTTGAAGCGGACATTCACCACAAAATATATCAGCTAGAGCCTATTTATAATTTTATCAGTTGTTGCGGTTTTTTGTATCACAGCCCGCATCCATTCTGGGTGATGGAAGGAATGGCTAAGCTTAATCCGCAATATATATTAATAGATAATTACTGTGGTGATCAGAGTGTTTATTTAAAAGATGCCGGTGCAATTAATCAGTACGGTATGCGCCAAAGCCGTCAGTCGACAGTTCCTTATAATTTAGTTCTTTCTAAAGAAGTCATTATGCAAAGTATGAAGCATTTAGGTTATTCTGTGTATGCGGAGGTTGATAAATCTATGTACAACGCCGAACATCTCAGTCTGCCGGCGCATTATACTGAGATGTTTGATTTCTGGAAGAAAAATTCTTCTTCGATCTGGTTTAAAAAATCAACTTAACTTTTATTTAAACTCCAGCGACCAGCTAACAATTTTACCGCTATCTTGTGATGCTAAGTCTTGAACAACTAATTTATAACTTCCGCTTACAGATACTTTTGATAAAGCCGCGCTTACATCATAAGTTTTGCTCAGATTTTTACTGCTGCCACCAGCGCGTTGATGAACTACGATGCTACTGCCATCCGGAGCCAGTAGTTTAACAACTAAGTCGCCCACATATGAGTGTTCAATGTTAACAGTTAAGCTGACGCTACGGCCTTTAGGGGCCGAAGAAACAGCTAAAGAGCTTGTTGCGCCTTTAGAGTTGTTATCCGGAATTGCCAAAGCAGTAGTTGACGAAAATTTTTCTACTTTAGCAACCGGAGGAGGCGGTGGCGGAGTTACAACTCCACCAGTAGAAAGAAAAGGTCTTACGGCAGAGATTTTAGTTACATCTTCTCCTCGGCAAGCGCCTTCGGCACAGACTTTAGAAACCGAACATCCGCCGCGTGATTCGAAGTCCTGTTCGCCGCGTACTAAAACACCTTCAATTTCTCCTGTAACTAAATTAAATACTCCGGAACCTGAGTTTCCTCCGTAAGTATCAAGATTAGCAACAAAGTGTTTGGCAGGGCTTAATGAGCGAACCGTGCCACCTATCGTAATTTTTGTAGGTAAGCCCACTGGATGTCCTATAACAACGAGCGAAGCTGCGGCATCAACATCGCCAGTTGCGCGCACGGGAAGGGCTTTTCTTCCAACAACGGCACGATCTAATTTGATGACCGCAAAATCTTCAGCGGTATTGACGCGCACAGTTTTGACGATTTCTTTACATTTGTAGACTGCGTCGCTTTGTACAGATTTAGTTAGTACTCCTTCTGCCTTGACGGCAAAGCCGAATACGAAAGATGTGCTTGAGCAGTCTGCCATGGTTTCAATACAATGACCTGCCGTTAAGATTGTATCTGGTCCAACTAAGGTACCTGAACAAAACGCTGCGGTATCCTGCTCGCGGTATTTTTCTGTTGCGCATAGATTCATATCCGTACCGTAGTTGCGGCCGCGTATGCTGACTGTGTTTCCACTGGCCGTCAAATCGGTCGTCTTAATTAAGGCTACTGTTGAATCTGCTAAAGCTTTAATTTTGGCGTCTGTTACTTGGTAGTAATCTAAACGACCATCGCTTCCGTAAATAACATTTCCGCTTAATGTATTGTTGCCTTCAGTTTGCTGCTGGTTGCCTAATTTCATAGGGCCGCAGGCGGTCAAGCTTAGTGTTAGTAATAAGGGCAGTGTCCATTTGATCGATGAATTCCTTTTCATAAATCCTCCAGTGGATTAGACCAAGCTCTAGGTTTTTCGGTTAAATCTTTTTTGATTTTTTTAGAAATAATGAGAGGATATCTGTCTTAGGAGATAAGAATGAAAAACCACATTATTTTAATGACGACATTATTATTGGTGCAAATTGCGCCCAAAACGCTGCTTGCGCAGTACTCGGGACTTGGTACAGAAAGTGTATCTCAAGAGACCTTAAAAAAATATGCACCACCTGCTTTAGACCCATTTATGGCTAATAAGCTTAAAAAGATGTTCGATGTAACTTCTCCGGGAATGGGTGTTCTATCGCCGGATAAAAAGACTCTTTATTTTACTTGGAGAGTAACAGGAATTTCACAGGTTTGGAAAATTGACGGACCTAAATCATTCCCAGTGCAATTAACAAGCGGTAATGATGCAGTTACAATCAGCGAAGTAGCTCCTAATGGTAAATTCTTAATTATTTCAAAAGATTTAAATGGTCAGGAAAATCCGGGCTTATTTAAATTAGATTTAAAAACAGGATTTGTTGAAGAGTTATATCGTAAGCCAAAAGTTCAAGCGGGTTTCTCATTTATAACAGATGACTCATCTACTATCTACTTTACCGCAAATGATAAAAATCCGGATTCATACTCTATTTATAAAATGAATCTGGCTGATAAATCAGTTGAGACTGTTTATGATGGTAAGGGTGCTTGGTGGGTTGCTGATCAACGTAACAACGGTAAAAAAATTCTTTTAGTTAAGTACAACGGCGCAAAACAAAATGAATATTACGATTTTGATTCTAAAACGAAGGAATTAAAGCCGGTTATCGGCCAAGGCGAAAAAGAAGAGTACGATGTAGCTTATTCAGCTAAAGACGGTGAGTACTTAGTTGTTTCTAATAAAACAACTGACTTTAAAAGATTGTACTTATTCGCCGGCGGAAAATTTAAAGCCTTAACCCCAGAAATGAATCATGAAGTATCAGGTTTTTCTTTAGATCATAAATACACTCGCATCATTTACAGTATTAACCGTGACGGTTACTCAGATATCGGTGTTTTAGATGCCAAAACATTTAAAACTCTTCCAACACCCAAGTTACCAATTAAGGGCGTAAGTGTAGATCATATCTTTAACGGTACAACTACTCGTGATGCTAAAGTAACTATGTTCGGTGTTATTACTTCCAAAGCGCCGCGCTTGGGTTATTCGTACGACTGGGGAACTCAAAAATTAACTCAATGGGTTCTTCCTTCGGCTCCGGAAGTGGATCTTTCTAAGTTTGTAGTTTCAGAGTTATTAACTTATGAAACTCGCGATAAAGTTAAGATTCCGATGTTTGTCCGCTTTCCCGAAAAATGTAAATTAAACGCAAAAAACAGAGAAAACTGTCCGGTAGTAGTTCACTTCCACGGCGGTCCTGAAGGCCAAAGTCAGCCGGGATTCAGCACTATGGCCCAAGCTTTTGTTGATGAAGGTTTTATTTTTGTAGAACCGAACGTTCGCGGTAGCGATGGTTACGGAAAAAAATGGGTTGATATGGACAACGGGCCTTTACGTGAAAACGTAATCGGCGATATCGAAGACGCCTCAATCTGGATTAAAGCTAACTGGAAAAACACAGATGGAACAGCTCCTAAAGTAGGAGTGATGGGTTGGAGTTACGGAGGTTATTCCACTTTACTTGCGATGACACGTTTTGCAGGCGCTTACGAAACAGGAGTTGCATTAGTAGGTATGAGTAACTTAGTTTCATTTTTAAATAACACAGCTCCCTACAGACGAGCTCTGCGCATTTCTGAATATGGTGATCCGGTAAAAGACAAAGAGGCTTTATTAAAACTTTCTGCTGTTACTTACGTTGATAAAGTTAAAGCTCCTTTAATGATTATCCAAGGCGCTAATGATCCACGTGTACCGGTTGGTGAAGCATTACAAATTCACGAGACCTTAACGAAAAAAGGTATCCCAAGTGAATTAATCGTATTTGCTGACGAAGGTCACGGTTCTGCTAAAAAAGAAAATCAGGTTCTGGAAATCGGTAACATGATTGAGTTCTTTAAAAAGCACTTAAAAGGAAATACACAGGCTAAAATTACTGCAAACTAAGAGCTGTAAAATCTGTTTTGAAGTTCCTGAATTTTAAATTCACTCAAAAGAGCGCTAATGCGCTCTTTTGCATTTTTAGAGTGTTTATTTTTTTGAGTGGCAATAATTAATTCATTTTTCATTGAGTGCTCAAAGCCCACCAGTTCCGTAACAGTCACATCGTAACCAAAAGACTCCAGCTGTAAGCAGCGCAAAATATTAGTTAAATGACTGCCAAACTCTCGCGTGTGAATACCGTGTCGATAAAGTTCCACCATAGGGTTAGCTAAAGAAAACTTTTTATTTTGTCTGAGGTAGCTGGCTACTTCGGCCTGGCAGCAAGGAATAAGCACTATGTGCTTAGCTTTTTTCTGTAGAGCAAAGCTGATGGCATCGTCAGTGGCTGTATCGCAGGCATGAAGCGCTGTAACCATCTCAACTGTTTGAGGTAGTTCACCTAATGACTGCGACTCTTTAACAGTTGAATTAATAAAAGACATGTTTTTGAAACCGAGCTTCTTTTGTAGAACCTGTGATTTTTCAATAAGCTCGTTGCGAGTTTCAATTCCGTATACGTGAGCGTTGTGAAGATTTTTAAAAAACAAATCGTAAATTATAAACCCCAGGTAAGATTTGCCGGCGCCATGATCGACTAAGTTGAGAGTTGGGCTATTTTCTGAAAGTTCTTTAAGTAATGGTTCAATAAAGTTGTAGAGGTGATACACCTGCTTTAACTTGCGCCGGCTGTCCTGATTCATTTTTCCATCTTGGGTCAAAATGTGGAGCTCTTTTAATAACTCAACGGATTGACCTTCTCTGATTTCTGTCATGGGTGGGAATATAACTAGTTTGTAACTGGTTTGCTAGCTTGATCTAATTTTTCACACAAATCCATATTGTCCTGTGCAAATTCTGCCTGAGTCATGATTTGGTGGTAAGTCATACGGAATTTTTGAGTATTACAATTGTTATTGGTGATAGCTTGAACAACGGCAGTAGCTTCGGCCTCAGTCATTTTTAAGCCCCATAAGAACTTAACTGTTAGCCAGTTTTTTAAATAAGTACAAGTGTACTCGGGGTTAGGTGGAATGTATTTGTCCGGGCCTTTGTCGCCTTTTTTCATGTTTTGCGATCCATTGGCAGAAACTAAATGAAAATCATTACCCATGTAGTTGGAGTAAAGGCAGCGAGCTCTGAAAGACCATTTATAAGCACCAGATAAGTATGCATTTTTAAGTGGAACGAAGTGGTCAATTTGAATGTCTTTTGACTCTGAAAACGTTCCGCCAGTGTAAGGGTCATTCCAGCGTCCGGCTTCGACCACGCAGTGGTTAGTGTCTTTAAATATAACTTCTTTGTCGGAGTCTCTAACTAATACTTTTGCGCGTGTGTTGTAGCAGGTGTCGTCATTTGGATCATTGATCCAACGGCCGAATTGTAATTTGCGGTCGTAATTAGGAATTTCAAGGCTATCTGATCTGCGTGAGTATTTGCGCCAGTTCAACAGAGAATAGTATTTATTTTGAACAATTTTAACAATGCTATTGAAAGATTTAACGATAGATATGCTAACAGGCTCTTCGTTGGTTAACTCTAGAGAAACATATGTTTTTTCAAGTAGTTCGGGTTCAGGAGTTGCTACTATGACTACGTCAGACTCGGTTGCAAATGAGGGGGTTAGGCTTATATTAGCTATGCATAAAGTGAATAATAATATTCTGAAAATGAGTTTCATGAGCCCCCTCAAAAACCTAGACTTAAGACTAATTGTAAATGTCTTTAGTTTGCAACAAAATAGATAGAACTGATCTTAAACAGGCAGTAAATACGGAGAAAGCATGAAAAAACTTATCACAATCTTAATATGCTCAGCACTTTTGACCTCATGTGCTTCCTATATGCACAAATGCAGTTGCGGTGGAGATACTGCTGCGTGCACAGCGTGCAAGGATGGATCAGAACATAAGTGTACTGACTGTAAAAAGTAAAATACATAATAAAATCAATAATTTAATTAAAAATCAAACGATTGATTAACTTTTCTGTAGACAGCCTTAGGTTAATAATTTAACTTAAGGCCCATGTCTTCAACGCCTGATTCTAAACTCGATTCCAAATTATGCATAATAAAAGCTGCAGCCCGTTTATTTGCAAAACTAGGCTTAGATAAATGCAGCACTCGTGAAATCGCAAAGCAAGCTGACTCAAATATTTCACTTATTTCTTATTATTTCGGTGGAAAAGAAGGCCTCTACAAAGAGGTTATGCGTAACTATGCTTTAGAAATTAAAGCCAGCGCACAGGGTTTAGTTGAGCAGATGCAAAAAACTGAAATGACTAAAGAAGTTTTTATGTATGATCTCGGGCAGGTTATCGAAAACATTATCACTACTCGCCAAAATAACCCTGAAATGTCACAAATTTTTTCGCGCGAAAAATTGGCGGGTATGCCTTACTCAAAAGAGATACATAAAGAAATTTTTTATCCATTAATTCTTAACTTTTATAAAATTATCCAACTTGGGCAGAAAAAAGGATATGTTAAAGAAAGTGTAAATCCTGCGTTACTCTTCATTATGATGAGTGAAAGTATTTGGGGTTTCTATGAAGTTATGGACTGTCAAATATTGCTCAGCCATGACTGTGATGAAGTTTCCAAAGATCCAGCTAAATTAAAACAACAAATATTAGATATATTTTTAACGGGAGTTCTTAAATGAAAACGATCATTTTAATACTAACACTTATTGCTTTTAATGCGGATGCATTAACTTTAGATGAATATCTAAAGATAGTTATCCAGAAAAACAAGCTAGTAAGCTCTTATGACCTTTCAATTGAGGCATCAAAAGATAAACAGATCGCGGGAGATTTGCTTTTATCTCCTACGTTGACGGCTGGTTACTCAGTAGCAACAGATAAATCTGAGCCTATTACTGTGGCCGATAAAAGAACTACAACTTTATCAAACCTAGGTTTGTCAAAAAAGTTTTCAAGCGGCACAACTTTAGGTGTAACAGCTGATACGACTAAGTATGAATATGAATTACCTGTAACTGCAGGAAATAATGGATATTCAACGGGACGTTTAGGAGTTAGCTTGCAGCAATCTTTATGGAAAGATTTCTTTGGACATGGAACACGTTTAAGACAGGATCGTGAAGAAGCTACGAATAAGCTCGAAACTTTAGGTTTTGAATTAAGAAAGCGCGCTACTTTAATCGAAATGGAGTCTGACTACTGGGACTACTTAGTGGCTCAGGAAGATCTTAAATTAAAGCAAGCGAACTTAGACCGTGCAAAAAAATTAGAAAGTTGGAATTCTAATCGTGTTTATAACGGAATCAGCGACCAATCGGATCTTTTGCAGGTTAAAGCTTTATCTGCGAGCCGTGAAGTTCAATTGGCAACAGCCAAAGATGAACTTACTTACCGAGAGGCTAAGATAAGGGAAAATATGGGTTTGAGTGATTCAGAACCTTTGCCGATGTTTACTTCAAACTTAATGGACGCAAGACCTTATGTGGGTGAACTTTCTAAGCAAAAAGATGTTGTTAAGATTGATACTTACATCACAGCGCTTGAAGCTAACGTAAAACAAAGAATTTCAGAAGAAACAGTAGATAGCTTAAGGCCGGATCTTTCTTTAGTTGGTAGATATAATACAAACTCATACAATGTGGATCATCAGACGATGATGAATAACATTGGAAAAACAGAACGTCCGACAACATTTGTGGGCGTAACTTTCTCGTGGATGTTCGGTTCGGATGCTAAAAGCTCGCAATTAGATGCGGCCAAAAAAGATGCTTTAGCGGCTCAATACAGAGCCGAGCAGGCGAAGTTATCGGGCACCAATGCCTGGGCTGATTTCTTAAGAAAATACGAGTTAACAAAACAAAACGTTGTAACATTAGAAAAGATTGCTCAATTACAAAGAGATCGCGCTAAGCAAGAGCAAATTAAATTTTCTAAAGGACGTACCATTACACTAAATGTTGTGACAGCTGAAACTGATTCGGCGGAAGCAGATGTTACTTATTTGCGTGCAAAATCAGGTTTAAGAAAATTAGAAGCCACTACACAATTATATATGTCGACTGCGGAGTAGAATATGAATTTAGCTGAACTATCAATTAAAAGACCGATTTTCATAACTTGCTTAGTAGCATTTATGATTATTTTAGGACTGATTTCCTATAAAAAGATGCCTGTCGATCAGTTTCCTGACGTAACGTTTCCAATTGTTTTTGCGGAGATCTTGTACCCTGGAGCTTCGCCTATAGATGTGGAACGACAAATTTCAAAAGTAATTGAAGATGAAGTATCGAGTCTTCCTGGTATAGAAACTGTGTCTTCAAATAACTACGATTCTGTGGCCATTATCATTATTAAGTTCAGATTGGGCGTTGATATTAAAGAGGCTGAGCAGCAAGTCCGCAACCGTATTTCAAACATAAGAAATAAATTACCTACCGATGCAAAAGAGCCGACGATCAGAAGATTTGACCCTGCTGATCAGCCAATCTTAACAATAGCTTTGAATTCTAAATTGGGGCCAGCGGATCTGTATGACGTGGCCAATGAACAAGTTAAGCCATTACTTGAACGTGTTCAGGATGTGGGACTTGTGCGTATTGTTGGTGGTCAGAAAAAAGAAATTCAGGTCATTGTCGATAAAAATAAATTGCAGGATAGACGTTTATCGATGCTTCAGGTTTCTCAAAAAATCGAAGCGACATCAAAAGATATTCCGATCGGTAAATTTGAAAATCCATCAAGCGAAACAGTTCTAAGAGCAGTAGGTGAGTTCGGAAGTTTGGACCAACTTAAAGATGTAGCGGTTAACTTTGTGGGTTCGGACCGCCCAGTTAAGTTATCTGAAATTGCAACAATTAAAGAGAGTCTCGAAAAAGCTAAGCGTTTTTCTTCGATTAATGGAGATAATGCACTATTTTTACAGGCGTATAAACAATCCGGTGCTAATACGGTAGCGGTTTCGGACCGTCTAAAAAAACAAATTGAAATAGTTAATACAATTTTAACTGAGAAAAAAATTGATGCTAAAGCGGTTTTGGTGCGAGATTCTTCAGTTCCAATTCGGTTGAATGTATTAGATGTGCGTGAAAGTATTTTCATTGGTATTATACTTTGCGTGATCGTAGTTTTCTTCTTCTTAGGTTCGGCCCGTTCAACGTTTATTACAGGTCTTGCTTTACCTAACTCATTATTGGGTGGTTTTGTGATCATGTACGCAATGGGTTTTTCAATTAATATTATGACACTGATCGCTTTATCGTTAGCCGTCGGTCTACTCATCGATGATGCCATCGTTGTTCGTGAAAATATTTTCCGTCATTTAGAAATGGGTAAACATCCAATTCAGGCAGCTCTTGAAGGAACAAAGGAAGTATCTTTAGCTGTTATCGCAACCACAATGGTTGTGATTGCGGTATTCGGTCCAATAGCATTTGTTCCTGGAATTGTGGGTCAATTCTTTAAACAGTTTGGTCTCACCGTCGTTTTCACGATGTTAATTTCGTTGTTTGATGCGTTTACAGTTGCTCCGATGCTATCGGCCTATCTGGCCACTAAAGATGAGCATCATAAAGGTAAGGGAATTATAGGAAAAATGCTGGCTGTGTTTGATCGCTTCCAGACTTATCTTGAAGACAGTTATGAAAAAATTCTAAGATGGACAGTTATCAGACGAAAAACTGTACTGATTTCTGCTTTCGTATTGTTTTTGGTTTCTATGTATTCCGGAAAATATATTTCTAAAACATTCTTGCCGGCAAACGACTTAGGTGAGTTCTCTGTATCAATGGAGTTGCCTGTGGGTACTTCTATTGATGGAACTCACGAATTTGCAAAAAAAATCGAAGCAACTATCAAATCACTTCCTGAAGTTGAATTAGTTGCTTTGACTGTAGGGTCTAATACTTACGAGTCTAACAAAGCAGATTTTTATGTTCACCTTCATGACAAAAAAACTCGTAAGGGTTTAACAACAACAGATGTAAAAACAAAACTGCGTAAAGCTTTTGAGGTCTATAAAGATCAAGCCGTATTGGCCATTACCGAAGTGGATATCGGAGGAGGAGGACAAAAACCTCTGAATTTGTATTTAGTCGGCGATAATTTAGACGAACTTTCAAAATACGCCTTAGCCCTTCAGAAAAAAATCGCGGCTATTCCGGGTTTAATAGATGTAGATACCAACTTCAGATCGGGAAGTCCTGAATATCATGTTGTATTTGATCGCGACAAGTCGGAAGCCTTAGGTGTTTCAACTGTAAATGCCGGAGCCGAGCTTAGAAACAGAACCGAAGGGTCCGTGCCAGCAGTCTACAGACAAAATGGTATTGATTATGACATCCGGGTAATGTTTCCTGAGGAAGATAAAGATTTGGCAAAAAATTTCAATAATACTTTTGTTCCAAATCAAAATATGAACATGGTACCTCTTTCAAGAGTTGCCACTGCTGAAAAGAAAATTGGTTACTCTCAGATCAATCGTCAAAATAAAGGTCGCTTTATTGCCATTACAGCGAACTTAGGTCCCAAAGGACAATTAGGTGATGCTACTGCTCAGATTGATAAGCTACTAACAACGGATATGAAGCCGCCTATCGGCGTTACGTATAAGTATGAAGGTCAAGCACAAGACTTTATCGATTTAATTCAGAACATGGCCATTGCAATGGGATTAGGTGTTTTATTGATTTACTTAGTTCTAGCTTCTTTATACGAAAGCTTTATTACACCGTTTACAATTCTGTTGGCCTTACCGCTGGCGGTTTCGGGTGCCTTTGCTGGTTTATTAATTTTTGATAAATCAATCGACATCTTCTCAATTATCGGTTTGATCCTCTTAATGGGGGTTGTGGCGAAGAACTCGATCTTACTTGTGGATTATACAAACCACTTGTTAAAAGAAGGTCTTGAGCTAAACGAAGCGCTGGTCAAAGCCTGTCGCACACGTTTACGTCCAATCCTAATGACGTCGTTAGCTCTTATCGCGAGTACAATGCCGATCGCTATCGGTGTAACGGCTTTAGGTACTCAAAGACAATCAATGGGTGTTGCGATTATCGGCGGTGTATTGAGTTCGACAATCTTAACTCTCGTAGTTGTACCTGCGGCGTTCGGTTACATCGAAAAATTCAGAGTATGGTCGGGTGCTAAAATCCAAAAACTAAGAGGAGCACAAGTCTAAGAACTTGATAATATGCAGGCCCAAATTATAAAAAAAGAAAATCCAGATTCAAAATCATCTTCACTAGCAAAGAAAATTTTGAGTCTGGCCCGGCCTGAACTTAAAACTCTACTGATTGCCAGTTTATTTCTAGCTATCGCGAGTATATGTCAACTGGCGTATCCTCAAGTTATTCGCAATATGGTTGATCAGGCATTACAAGCCAAAGACCTCGTAAAAATAAATGAAATTGTAGTGATTATTCTGGTGGTGTTTACGCTGCAAGCAATAGCCTCCACCATTCGCTATTTTTTATTTACTATGGCAGGCGAAAGAATTGTTCAGAGATTGAGGCGCAATCTTTACGGCGCTATTTTAAAACAAGAAATAGCTTTCTTTGATTTTAACAAGACGGGCGAGTTGATCAGCCGTATTTCCAGCGACACCACTATTTTACAAAATGCAGTGAGTGTTAACATTTCAATGGGCTTAAGAAACTTAGCCGGAGCTGTTGGTGGATTGGTATTAATGGCCTATACATCACCGAAGCTTGCCTTATCCATGTTGATTGTAATTCCTCCGGTAGCTTTGGGGGCTGCAATTTTCGGAAAGAAGATCAGAGTTTTTTCCAGAAAAGCTCAGGACAGTTTAGCCGAGGCTTCAATTGTGGCGGAAGAAACTATAAGTGGTATCAGAACAGTAAGATCGTTTGCTCAGGAAAATTTTGAAAAATCTAGATATGATAATAGCTTAACAAATTCCCTTAAAGCGGTTCGCGATAAAGTAAAACAAATCAGTTGGTTTATGGCGCTAGCTTCAATTTTAGGTTACGCCGCTATTTCTGGTGTTATCTGGTTTGGCGGACGCCAGGTTATTACGGGCGAACTTTCAATTGGTGATTTAACTCAATTTTTAATTTATTTAATGATCGTGGCTTTTTCAGTGGGATCGCTAGGCAGTCTTTGGGGTGATTTTATGTCAGCTGTTGGAGCTGGCAAAAGAATTTTTGAAATATTAGATCGTAAAACGCAAATGGAGCTGCAAGAAGGCGACAAGTATGAAACCTTAACTGGTTCTGTTGAGTTTACAAACGTTAGCTTTGCTTATCCAGCCCGAAGAGAGCTTAACGTTCTTGAGAACTTCAAACTCTCTTTAAAATCAAATCAAGTGGTAGCTTTAGTTGGACCGTCTGGGAGTGGTAAAACAACTGTGGCTTCGCTGCTGACGCGCCTTTACGATATTGATAGCGGTGAAATATCACTTGATGGCAAGCCTATAAAAACAATTGAACCCAATTGGTTAAGAACTCAAATAGGTTTAGTATCGCAAGAGCCTATTTTAATTTCTTCCAGTATTGAAGACAATATCAAATACGCAAATAGTTCAGCTTCACATGAAGATGTGGTTCGGGCTGCCAAGCTGGCCAATGCGCATGACTTCATTATGACTTTCACTGAGCAATACAACACGATGGTGGGTGAACGAGGTATTCAGTTATCCGGCGGGCAAAAACAAAGAATAGCCATAGCTCGCGCTATTTTAAAAAATCCGAAAATTTTAATTTTAGATGAAGCAACCAGCGCTTTGGATACTGAAAGTGAAAGTTTGGTTCAGGATGCTTTGAATAAACTTATGAAAAACAGAACCACGCTGATTATTGCGCACAGATTGTCGACAGTACAAAATGCAGACGTTATTTGTGTGTTAGAAAAAGGTAAAATTGTAGAGAGTGGGCATCACTCAGAATTACTTAAAAACGAAAAAGGCTTATATCGAAAATTAGTTGAAGGCCAGTTACACTAAACAAAAGGAGATAATATGAGAAACACACTAGAACAAACAAAAATCACACCAGCGGCTTTAGGTGCAATGGAAAAATTCCATTCTGAATATGTTAAAGAAGTTGAAGAGGCAGTTAAAAACAATCCGGTTGTTGTAGTTGGTATGAAGCAAAACCCAGTCGTAACAAAAGCGCGCAAGGTTTTAAATGATAATAACATTGCATTTAAATACATTGAGCACGGCAGCTATTTTTCTAAATGGAAGCCGCGTTTAGCTATTAAGCTTTGGAGTGGTTGGCCAACTTTTCCTATGGTGTTTATCGATGGTAAGCTGGTGGGCGGTTGTAAAGAGCTTGTTGCTCATTTAGAAGCTAAAAAGTCTAACTAATAAAGTCCGCGAAATTTTCGTATAGACTGGAGTTTTTGATTGTAGAGGCTCCAGTCGTCGTGCTCAGCAATCGGTTTCCATATGTTTTCGATTTCATCTATTAATAAAGTACAGGGTTTTTCTTCTTTTAAGTAGACGTGATTGGCTAGAGTTACATTTGCCACTTCAAATTTCTGTAGTTGTTTGAGTAACTCAGTTGCCTTTTCGTATTTAGCAGAATTTTTCTCTAGCACGCGTTTAGAATGAAAATCAAAAAACATTTCTTCAAAATTAAGCTTACTTTGTTCCATAAAACTGAAGTAAGAGGTTAAGAATGATGAATTTGTTTCAACGTCAGAAGGTTTCAAATTTAATCTTTTAAAAAATGCCTCTTGAACATAAGTATTAAATAAATCAGAAAACTGTGACAAAATTTCTTCAGCTGGTAGTTGGGGGTAAGCCATTTTTAAGCAGCCAGCCAGTTGATGTAAGTTCCATAAAAATGCAGATGGCTGGCGTCCAAAGCAGTAAAGACCTTGTTGGTCAAAATAAGCGGCTGTGAACTGGGGATCGTATGCCGGCATAAACCGATAAGGACCATAGTCAAAAAGTTCGCCGGAAATATTAATGTTATCTGTATTAAGAACTCCGTGAATAAAGCCGGCCATCATCACTTGCGCCACCAGCTTAGCATTGCGATCAACTACGCATTGTAAAAATCTTGATGCAAGAAGATTTTCATCAGTCGGGTCAATTTTAGCGTACTCATCCGCGTAATAAAAATTCATAGAGTAAGATGTTAATTTTTTTAA
This sequence comes from bacterium, assembly GCA_019752925.1. Classification (GTDB taxonomy): domain Bacteria; phylum Bdellovibrionota; class Bdellovibrionia; order Bdellovibrionales; family Bdellovibrionaceae; genus Pseudobdellovibrio. The sequence goes on along the minus strand of JAIELP010000008.1, from coordinate 80,231 downwards.
ATTATCCAGTTGGCCGAAATAAGCTAAGCGTTGAAAACTGCCAATGCGGATATGTCCAAGTGTAAAACGTGTGAGTACCGCAGAGCGAGTGGGGCTGGGTTCGTCGTTACGTTCTAAGTTTTCGCCGGTTTCGTAAAAGCATAATGTGCGTGAAGTGTTAACTCCCAGTGACTCTAACATTTCAGTTGCTAAAGATTCGCGGTAAGCACCTTTTAATGTTAAGCGTCCATCGCCTTGTCTCGAGTAAGGTGTTTGGCCGCTGCCCTTTGTTCCGAAGTCATACCACTGGTTCTTGATATTAATTTGAGCAAATAAAAAGCCACGTCCATCTCCTAAATCAGGGTTGTAGTGTTGAAATTGATGCCCGTGATATCTGAGTGCTAGAGGTTGAGGGATGTTGTTTGGGATGGAATTAAAAATAACGAAATGCTCTTTACTGATGCCGGTTACGTCTATGTTGTGGTTCCAATAACGTAAAATTTGTTTTGGAAAATGGGCTGGTTTTACGGGATCGTAAAAATCATTACCCAGTTGTAGTATTGGAATTTGTTTAGAGTCCCATAAGTGCATAACTAAAAGTATCATAAGCAGACCGGATGAAAAACTAAAACTGTGGCATTTTGACCCACAGTTGAAAGCTTAGTGAAAATGACTTGAAAACCAAATGAAAAGGAATAAGATTTCTAAAAATTACATAAGGAGAAGTTATGAACCGTCGTTCATTTTTTCAAACAGCATTAACAGCTTTTGGAGCACTTACTGTGCTTTCAATCAAAGCTAACTCTGAAGAACGTAGACGTGGTGGTGGTACAGCTGCAGCAACAGGTCTTGCATTAGTAAATCCTAATGATCCAGCGGCTAAAGGTGTCAATTATGTTCATGATCTAAAGGACATAAAGGACGTAAAATTACAAACTGAGCGAACAGGTGTAAAATTTAAAGACCAACACTGTAAAAGCTGTGTATTTTATTTAAAAGATAAAGAGACCACTGTATCAGGTAAAAAAGCAGCTCCATGCCAAATGCCTTTTGCCACTGGAAAAGCGGTAGCAGCTGAAGGTTGGTGTACTTCTTGGGCTAAGAAATCTTAGTTTAGATATTATTATGATCTGAATAATAAAAAAGGCTTTGTGAGATATCTCACAAAGCCTTTTTTTTATATCAGAATATGGAATTAATTTTGTTGTTGTGTAGGATTGTCGCGTAGGGCTCTTCTTAGAACTTTTCCCACATTCGTTTTAGGAAGTTCAGCTCTAAATTCTACATGTTTAGGTACTTTGTAATTAGTTAAAGAGATTTTTGCAAAATCGATAACTTCTTTTTCTGTTAAAGAAGGATCTTTTTTAACAACTACAACTTTAACCACTTCGCCAGAGTGAGCATCGGGAGCTCCGATAGCAGCCACTTCAAGTACTTTAGGGTGTTTAGCAATTACGTCTTCAACTTCGTTCGGATAAACGTTAAAGCCAGAAACTAAAATCATATCTTTTTTTCGGTCTACAATTTTGAAAAATCCGTCTTCATCAAACACACCAACGTCACCTGTGTGTAACCAGCCGTCTTTAATAACTTTAGCTGTTTCATCCGGACGATTGTAGTAACCTTGCATGACTTGAGGACCTTTAACACAGATCTCTCCTGGTTCACCAACTTTAGTTACTTCGTTGCCATCATCATCAACTAATTTAATATCGGTATCAGGTACAGGTAAACCAATAGTTCCTACGCGGTCTGTTCCGTCAATTGGGTTACAGCAAGCAACAGGAGATGTTTCAGTTAAACCGTAACCTTCGATAACATCTGTACCTGTAGCTTTATGCCAATTGTCTTTAACAGCTTTTTGTAAAGCCATCGCGCCGGCTACGCATACTTTTGTATGAGAGAAGTCTACTTCTTTGATCATCGGATGATTGGCTAAAGCATTGAATAATGTATTTACGCCTGTAAGAACTGTAAATTTATATTTCTTCATTGTTTTAATGAAGGCAGGGAAGTCGCGTGGATTTGTAATTAATACGTTTTGTGTTCCGTATCTCATTAAAGCCAAGCTGCAAACAGTTAAAGAAAAAATGTGGTACATTGGAAGCGGAGTGATGGCAATTTCCTGACCGGAAACTAACTTAGGCTGCATCCAAGCAGAGATCTGCTGCATGTTTGCAATGATGTTTTTGTGAGTCAAAACAGCACCTTTAGAAACTCCTGTTGTTCCACCTGTGTATTGTAAAAATGCAATATCATCGTGAGTTAACTTAGGTTGAATGTAAGTTTTTTGTGAACCTAAGTTAAGTGCTTCAGCCCATGTGTGATGCTTAAGAGAGTAGTTGGGAACCATCTTTTTAACTTTTTTGATAACGAAATTAATGAGATGTTTTTTAACAAACGGAAGTTGGTCGCCAATTTGCGTAACAACTACGTGTTTAATATCAGTGTCCTGAATGATGCCCTCAAGTAAGCTTGCGTAGTTGGCCAAAATTACAATAGCCTTTGCGCCTGAGTCTTTAAATTGGTGTCTCATTTCGGTAGCTGTATAGAGTGGGTTGGTATTGACTACGATCAAGCCAGCACGGAATGCAGCAAATAAGGTAATTGGATACTGTAGCAAATTCGGCATTTGTATTGCGATACGGTCACCTTTTTTCAGTCCTAATGTATTTTGAAAATAAGATGCCATCTGACCTGATAAAACATCAAGTTCGTGGTAAGTTAAGTCGATATCAAAGTTAGAGAAAGCAACGTTGTTACGAAATTTGCGTATAGCTTCGTCGCTGACTTCAAGTATATTTTGATACTCGTTAAGGTTGATCGATTGAGGTACTGACTTCGGGTAGTGTTTTATCCATGTTTTTTGCATAAAAATATACTGAACTAATACTTGCTAAATGAAAAGGACAAAAACATAATATTATTTATGAAAGTCGTAAAACTACTTATTTTCTGTATAATTATTGCGTCTTGCACAAAAAAAAGTAGTGAATTGGAACAACAGGACAATAAATTACTATCGCCTGTACCGCCAGCTATAGACCTTAAGGCAGTGCGCAAGCCACAGGAGTTTAGTAAAACTCTACGGGAAGCAGTTTATTTTTCTAATAGCCTTGAGAGAGAGGCTTTAAAGTTAATTCTGAAAGATTCCTCTCTACAGAAGATCACTTTGTTTTCTGTTTTAAGTTATATTTTTGAAACCAATTCTGGTGTTAAAAAAAGCACGCCAAGAGGCTTGGATTGCGGTAAGTACGAGATTCAAAGGATTCAAAAAGACATACGAATTTTTAAAACCTGCGTTAAACCCAGTGTAGAAATCGTTCAAATTCATGAAATTGAGGCTGACAAAGAGTACCAGTTCGACTTTTTGATTAAAGAGTGGGCTTCCGTGGTAGGGTCGGCGGTTGCTCTCACGGGATCAGATGTTAAGTGTATAGTTGCGATCAAAGATAAAAAGTTGCAAAGACTTAACTGCGAGAATTGGTCTTACCAGGTAAGTGAAGATCAAATGTCATCAACGGTGGTGAAGATTAAGGAATTTGTATTTCAGCGAGATGCAAAAAATCAATTTACAATTAAGGGTGGTTTTTTTAAAGAATTGTCTGAAAATAAAAAAATTAATATTAGTGTTCCGCTGGCAGGAAAAATTAAAATTATTGAAAAAGAAATTGAAGTTATAGATGAATTTGCAGAAAAGAAAACTGAGGTAAAAAATGAAAAAAAAGAAGAATTTAAAAAAGAAAACATCAACAAAGAGGCCGGCGAAGAAGACCAACAACAAGAGCAAAAAGGTGATTCGCAAATCCAATTCGGTAACCCGCAAGGTGAAGGTCAAGAAAACCAAAATCAAAACGAAGCTCAAAGCCAAAAAATCAGTGAAGACATCACGCAAGGTGAGCTCACCCCAGAGCAGCAAGTCGGCTATCCGCAAGAGCAACAGTCAGAGCAGCCAATCAACCCACCCCCTGAAGCTGGGCGCGGCGGTAGAGGTAGGTAGAATGGTTCCGGATTTTGCAGTTAAAAGTTCTAGCGGTGCGCAAGTTACTTTATCTGGTTTGACGGGTAAAAAAGTACTTCTTTATTTTTATCCAAAAGACGATACTCCTGGATGCACTATTGAGGGAAATGATTTTAATCGCTTACTTCCTGAATTTGCTGCGGTAAATACTATTGTTTACGGAATTTCCCGTGACTCGGTTGCATCTCATTGTAAATTTATTGATAAGTTCGGTTTTAAATTTGAGCTATTAAGTGATGATGAAGAGGTTCTTTGTAAGCTGTTTGATGTTATTAAAGAAAAAAATATGTACGGTAAAATAGTTATGGGCATCGAGCGCAGTACATTTGTTATTGATGAAAATCAAAAATTAATTGCTGAATTCCGCAAAGTAAAAGCGGACGGCCATGCGCAAGCTATGTTAGATTATATCAAATCTTTATAATTGTTTTGAAAGCTGTTGAAGTTGTTGGATAAAATCATCAACTTCTTCGGCTTTAGTATCCCAGCTAGTCATGATACGGCATTCAAAAGTTTTTTCATCCCAGACGTAAAAAAAATACTTGTCCTTTAAAATTTTAATCCATTCTTTTGGAATAATAACAAATACAGCGTTGCTTTGACGAGGTGCTGTTATTTTAACTGCGGGGATTTTACTGAGTCCTTCATGTAACTTTTGTGCCATTGAGCATGAATGGCGCGCGATTTCCATATACAGATTGTTTTGCAGGTAGCGATTAAATTGCGATGCGATAAAGCGGGTTTTAGAAGGTAACTGTGCTGCTTGTTTGCGAATGTATTTGAGTTTTTGTTTTGAAGTTTTAGCTAGTTCAGCATTTAAAACTAAAATAGCCTCACCCATCATTAAGCCATTTTTAGTTCCACCGAACGAAATAATATCCACGCCTAGATCCGTAGTCATTTCCTGAAAGCTGCATTTAAGTTCTACTAAAGCATTAGTTAGGCGTGCGCCATCAATATGTAAATACATTTGATTCGAATGCGCCCAGTCTGCAATGGCTTTTATTTCATCTTGTGAGTAACAAGTGCCGAGTTCTGTAGGTTGGGTGATGCTGACTACACGCGATTGACTATAGTGTTGGTCGCCTTTGCGAATTAAAGATTTTTCCAGAGTTTCCAGCTTGATTTTGCCGTTTGTGTGCGGGAGTGGAATTAGTTTGCCCGCAAAAAACTCGGGTGCACCGCACTCATCTAAGTTAAGGTGGCTCACTTCTGAACACAAAATAGATTCGTGACGATCGCACAAAAATCTAAGTGCCAAAGTGTTCGAAGCGGTGCCGTTGAAGACAAAAAAAACTTCGGTTTGTGATCCGAATAAGTTTTTAAAAGATTTTATTGCGGCGTTACTGAAGTTATCTGTTCCGTAACTTGGGGCGTGTTCGGCATTGCATTCAATTAAGGCTTTCAGTAATTCAGGATGAACTCCGGAGTGGTTATCGCTTCCGAAACCTTTCATAGAGAGTCCTGGAACAAATAGTAGTAAGCAATGAGAGCTGCTGTTTTAGCTGTGCGGTTGTCGATATCTAAACGTGGAGAGACTTCGTAAATTCCTAAGCCGCGAACGTCTGCAAGTTTAGCCAGTTTTAAAAAGAATTTAAGATAATCTTCGGTTTTTAAACCTGTCACCCAGGACTGGCTGCAGCCAGGAGCTTCGGTAGATGTTAGGCAGTCAATATCGAAGCTGATAAAAACAGGAGTGTTCTTTGTAATTTTGCTGAAAAGTGGATGAGCAAATAAACCATTTAATCCAGCGTTTTGCTGAATATCTTTTAAGTTAAAGATGTGCGCTTTTTTGTGAAGAGCCCAATCGCGGTGTTTAATTGAGTTACATTGAGGTTGTATGCCAATTTCTGCAAATTCAAACTGTCCTTCAAACTCACTTAATAGGCGATAAAATGGCGTGCCGCTATTAAAGCCTTTTGTTGTTGGTCTTACATCAAGATGGGCATCAAAATTTAAAACAATAGGTGTATGTTTACCGCCAGTATAAGCTTTTAAAAAACCACTGGCATCAGGATATCCGTAATCATGACCGCCACCCAGAGTGATGGTGCGGATTTTATTTTTGTGCAAATTTTGAATGCTTGATTGAGCTGTTTGATGGCGCTGGCCAAGCTCTCCCTCAGGCTTTAAATCACCAATGTCGAAAAAGCTGTTTTGTGCAAATACGGGAGTCATTTTATATAAAAACTCACGTATATGATGAGGGGCTGTGGCGGCGCCTATACGTCCGCCATTTAAATTAATTCCTTCATCGTCAGGGTAGCCTGATATACAAAAAGAATTATCGGGTATTTGGGTTGAAAAATCAGCAGGTTTAACGATATCGCCCAAACGTATATCGTCGGGGTCATTTTTTGAAAAAAATAAATTTGAAGACGTTGGAATGTAGCTATTCACGGGCCTTTACTTTCTTAGTCGTAAAGAACTAAGAATATCGCCAGTTTCTGAATCATACAAATGGATTTCTAATTCGCGGGGGCTTTTGAATTTAAGGTCACCAACATAATTATAACGCTCGCCAGAAATAAGTATAACCCATGATGTTGTGCTCGGACTGATGATGTAAGTAAAATTTGAGCCAAGAGTTGTTGAGCATCTTTTGCCTATGCTTTTAGGTGTTTGTGAAAATTCTGTAAAACTTGAGAAGTTATAGCAAAATGAGTCGTCGCTGATCCAGTCTCCTAAGAGAGCGAATAGGCCTATATAGTTAAATGACTGAACAGTCAGAATAGTTTGAGCCGCATTTTTAGAGCCTTCGATAGAAACAAAATCCCCATCGCTTAACTTATTTACATAGGTTGTAAGTAGTGACGTGATGCCAACTAAAATATAGGATTTCTTATTTTGTTCATCTAGGAATAAAATTTGATTTTTGTTTTTAGTTACTTTGCCCTCATAGGTGAGCGCGGCAGAAGTCAGGCTTGCTAAGGTAATTAGAGCAGCAAAAATAAATCTCATATGTGTGCTAAAAAACACGATTAAGAGATTGGGTCAAATTTAATAAATTAGGCAAACTGGCAAATAGAAAAAATACAATATCCTAAAAAACAGGCATATATTTACGCAAAGCGCTAAGCATATGAATTTTATGATAAATACTATGAAATAAAGCTTATGCAAATAAAAACATACATTCGTTTTTTGGCGTTTCTAGTCAGTCTTTGTGTTGTTATGCAAGTGGAAGCCCAGCGCGACACATCTTCAGGGAAACCTGCAAAGGCCATCTCCAGATCCTATGGTAGATCGGGGGTTTTGTTTGATGTGGCCGTTTATTACGGACAGACAGAGGCCACTGCTAATCCAGTTGCATTAAATCAGTGGCAATATACAACCTCAATCTATGACATCAAATTAGGCTATGTTATGGATAACAGCGTGTACTTAGGTGCTGATTACACAACTCGATCTGACAATCAGGTTTATACATCAAACACTTCTGGAAACTCCACTGGTTTGGGTACGGGTTATTTTTTTGATAGTGGATTTAATTTAAGAGCTTATTACAAATTCGGTGAGACTTATGGCAACTACTCCGATGGCACAGGTTATCAGGCGGATTTGGGTTACATGGTTAATATGACTTCCAATTTCTTTTTAGGATTCGTGATATCAGTTAGGCAAACCACATTTAAATCTAATGGAACGATTACGGGTTTTGACTTCTGGACACGAAAGGAAACATATCCGTTTTTAACTGTAGGTTTTTTGATTAACTAAGTTGTGCTAAAGTCCAATCGGCAAGCTCTTTTAACTCATCAGTTTCTAAACTTTTTACTTCTTTCTTAAGTTCCGCGAGATTTTGATTTGCAATCACAATCAAAGCATTACGCTTTAAACCTTTGGCCCCGGCCCGCGATAAAGGGGAGCCGAAGTGGTGTTTTTGTATCTGCTTATGAGATGAGGTTAGTAAAAACCTGAAATAATCAATAAGATCCTTTTTTTTAGTATCGCTCAGAGGAAGAAGTTTTTGGGTTGAAGTTAAATCGCTGGTTTCAATATTTTTTTTACGAAAAACTTTTTCATTCCACGGACATACGGTTTGACAAAGATCGCATCCAAAAAACCAATCACCGATTTTTTTACGAAGCTCAATTGGTGGAGCGGTTTTAGCTTCAATAGTTAAATAAGAAATGCACTGATCAGCCTTAAGTGTGCGAGGAGCTATCAATGCTTCAGTCGGGCAAATATCCATGCACTTGGTGCATTTTCCACAAAAATCGGGGATGGGTTCAAATGTTTGATCTTCGGTGAGTATTTCCATTGTCGTAAGTATTTCGGCCACAAAAAATAAACTTCCGTGTTGAGGATGTATTAAGCAGGAGTTCTTGCCGAACCAGCCCAAACCATTTTGATAGGCCATATCTCTTTCGAGAATAGGGCCCGAATCTACAAAGGGTAGAAATGTTTCGTTGGGAAAAGAAATCTTAAGTTGTTCGATAATTTTAATCAGCTTTTGCTTAAGCCAGATATGATAATCCTGATTTTGAGCATAAAGTGCAATACGTGCTGGGGATTTGTTATCTATAGGTTCAACTGCTGGGTAGTAACTTTGTGCTACGGAAATTACGGACTTTAATTTGGAATCAAGAAGTAAAGGGTTTTTTTTGATCGGTAAGTGGGTGTTGAGGTACTCCATGGTGCCTTGGTAATTATTGGCTAACCATTTTTCGTAAAAATCTATGCTAAGGGGTGATTTGATTTTATGGGCCTCTATCTGATTAAGTTCAAAACTGTCTTTCAACAGCTTTAAACTATTTTTGAGAGAATGATTGAGGCTATTATTAAAATCGGTCATAGTTAAGGGGTGTATAATATTGCATCAAAACTTAAAAAGCATCGTCTTTATAAAGATTTCTTAGAGGTTAAAAACATTTTAGCGCGCCATCAGTTTGTTTGCTGGATTGCGGGCGGAGCTGTTAGGGATTTTTACCTGGATCGTGAAGTTAATGAGTTTGATCTGGTGACGGATGCGACCACTGAAATTTTAAAGGAGCTTTTCCCGAAGGCTATTTTGGTAGGAGAAAGTTTTGGGGTTATCAAAATACCGGCCGGTGAAAGTGATTTCTTTGATTTGGCCACCTTTAGGCAAGAATCTGATTATGCTGACGGGCGCAGACCAAGTTTAGTTACGGCCTCTACTCCCTATAAGGACTCTGAAAGACGTGATTTTAAGCTCAATGCGATGTTTTGGGATGATGAGCGCGGGGTTGTTGTAGATTACCGTAACGGTTTGAGCGATATTACGCTTCAAACAATAAGCTGTGTTGGGGATGCTAACCTACGCTTCAAGGAAGATCATCTGAGGATTTTAAGGTTGATCCGGTTTTCAGCCCAATTGGGGTTTTCTATTGAAACAGAGACTTATGATGCGGCTTTAAGATCGGTGGAAAAAATTAGTTTGATCAGTGGTGAACGGGTATGGTCGGAGTTGAAAAAAATCAATAGTGCCGGGGCATGGGAGTTTATTTTTAAAGAAAGTCTTTTTAAGGAGCTTTTGGGTCAGATTTTAAAAGCTGATACTTTGAGTTTTGAGCATCTGCAAAATGTTAGGTTCTCCATGGTTAAAGATGTTTCGTGGTTACCGTTTTTGATTATTTATTTATTGAAAGAATCAGTGGATTTTACTGATGTACTGAAAAAGAATTTAAAACTTTCAAATCAGGAGCTACAGAAGTATGTCACGCTTAAGTATTTACTGAAAGAGGGATTGAAAAAACCATTAGCTGATCTTGCTTATGATATAGAAAACTCGGTTGTTAACTTAGAAGCGTTGAATTTTCTGGTTGAGGCCGGTGTGGTTGATGGATCTTTAAAATTTTCGGTGGAAAATAAGCTAAAACATCATCCAATACCCCTTATTAAAGCCCAGGATGTTTTAGGCGTGATCCCAAATCATGTAATTTCGATAGAGTTAAAAAATATCCGTATTAGTCAATTTAATGAGGTCTATAAGACGAAGGCCGATGTACTCGACTATTTGAAGAAAAAATATGCAGACATGGGTGAAAAACCTTAGACCTTCGTGCTGTAGTTTCGGGTTAAAACAATTTTATGATATTTGAGTTTTTTTAGGGTCGTGAAAAAAACGGTCTAGTTTTAAAAAATAATTCGGTCAAAGGTATTGCGTTCTGGCCAAAGTGTTGTCAGACTTAGAGACAGGTTGTTGTTGTTCTGCTGGAAGCAAACATTAAGACTAAGGATTGTCTGGTCTGTTTCAAGCGAACACTAAAAGATAAACAAAAACAATTAAGCAGGAGGAGCAAGGATGCTCAGAGACATATTAATACAAAAGGGTCTTTCTAACCGTGAAGCTGAAGTTGCAGAACTAGTTTCTAAAGGACTTTCTAACAAGGAAGTTGCAAATCAGTTATTCGTAACAGAGAAAACAGTTAAGTTCCACTTAACTAACATTTACAAAAAAATGAATGTTAAATCTCGTGCGCAATTAATCGTATGGTGCCTTCCTCATCTTGGTTTTGTTGAGAGTGAAGCTCGTCAAGAAGCTGCTCAACCTGCTGGAGCAACTGCGTATAACACTCAAGCTGCTGGTGGCAACACAATGCCTGCTGGTAACACGACAATCACTTTACCTGGCGTAGGCAACTTCGGTGGCGGACGCGGTAATTCTGATATCGGCGTTTAGTTTATCTGAGTTATAGGATACTATTTTATGGGTCATCACAATGAATAAGGCAAAACTGGTTTCTGCCTCACAAGTTGTGATGACCCAACTTGTTTTGCCCTCACATACAAATACTTTGGACACTGTTTTTGGCGGAACAGTTATGTCATGGATCGATATAGCCGCAGCTATTGCAGCTCAACGCCATTCCAATAAAGCCGTTGTTACGGCCAGCATAGATCAACTTAATTTCATTGCTCCCATTAAAAAAGGCTGGATTGTTAATTTAAAGGCCTCAGTTAATTTTACTTCAAGAACTTCGATGGAAGTGGGAATTCGCGTAGAAGCCGAAAACCCTATTACTTCAGAGCTCTTCCACACAGCTTCAGCTTATATGACTTTTGTGGCTTTAGATTCTTACGGTAAGCCCACTGAGGTTCCGCCTTTGAATTTACATACTGAAACAGAAAAAAGACGTTACGAGGCCGCTAAAAAGCGCCGTGAAATACGTTTAGCCAGAGCCAAAGAAGCTTAATCAATTATTTTTTTACAGGTGAAGTCGCAAATACGTTTTCAAACCATTTGGTTTTTGGGTTGAACTTTAATGTAAAAGGATCAGGCCTTTCATTTTTTTCATGAGAGTCAATTTTTATCAGAATATCAGAAGTTTTTTTAGATAAGCCCCATTCAATTTTGAGTATATTTTCAAACTTTGAAGATACTTCGTCTATAGACGTGTCAATTTGGTCAACTGTTTCTGAACGTACAGTTTTTAATGAGTTGGATTTTTTATCAAATACAGCAACTTCATAGGTTAATACTTTTTGTGGTTCTGTGCCTTCCATAATTTCGCTGCTGAAAAGTGTTATATAAAAACTTGTATCTTTTATCTGGATTTTTTCACAGTTAATAACTTTAACTGAGCGTGAGTTTTTGTCGTATAGAGCATAGGTTTTTTTTACGCTGTCGAAGCTAATGCTTCCTTTGTTCTCGTTACATGCTGTTTTTTGAGGTTGTTTTTTTAGAGCTTCGAACTCTTCCGCCTGTGCCGAAAGAGTTACGAACGCTGTAATGATGAATACTTTTATCAAGCAAGCCCCGCATAGAATACGTGTCTAGCGCCTCTTTGTCTGCTTAAGTCTACCGGCACGCCATCTACTTTAATAGTTGGTGCAGATACTCGGTTAGATGGACGGTCCCAGTTTGGATTAACATAGTTAGCATGGTAGTGGTTCAGTCTTGGGTCATTCATTTTTCCGATGAACTCAATTTTACCTTCTTGCATTAATCTTTGCGCTTCGAATGCAAAGGCCATTTTTCTATTAGTCATGGCGTCGGATTTGTCCGGATTGTAATTTAAAATACGGGATAAGTTGTTATCGCGGTCATTCCATGCAGAGAACTGCCAGTCAGCTAAGATAGCGCTTAATCGAGGGTCCACATTACCAGTTAAGCCGATATCTCTTAAAGTTTTACTTCTTCTTTGCATATCAGGACTAGCGGCGCGATTATCTATAACTTTTAGTACGGCTGACATTTCGGCGATTTGAGCCTGAGCGTTGTCGCGGTACGGAGCTTCAGCAAAACCTGTAAGTGCAGCTAAAATTGTAGCGGCATCTTTCTGTCCGAATTTTTCGATCAGTTGTTTTACGAATAAACGTTTCATTTGTCCGGCTTTTGATTTTCTGATATTTGGGTTTGCTGCAGTAAACTCCTTTGCGAATTCTTTGTATCTTGGCCATAGCTGGTTAGCTGTTGATCTTGAGCTGCTTTCAAGCGCAGCTGACAATTGTGATAAAGTTTGTGCTTGTGGGGTTCCGGCTGCTTGAGTTGCGCATTTGGCGCAAGGCAGAGCTGGGCCTGCAGCTTCAGTATATTCCCTATTTTGCGCAATTAAGTCGCGCATTTGAGCTGTAGTTTCTGCGCTTTGGTATTTTGTAGGATCTGAACCATCGGCTCTTTTGATCTCTACGCTACCGGTTCTTGTATACGATTGAAATGCCATTTTACCTGTTTTAATCTGACCTGATTTCGTTTTAACAATTACAGGGAAGAAGTAGTCATTTTTCCAACGACGGCTTTGAACATCATAGAATGATTGCGTAACAACTTTATCTTTTGTGGCTTCGCCCGGATTTAATAAAAGTCTTTGAACCTGTTCCTGTGAAGGTAAAACAGTTCCCAGCATTTCTAATAAGAATTTAGGATCAAGGCTGATTTCTGAACCGGATTCAATAGCTTGTGGATTAGATAATTTATCATTTCTTAGGTGAACAGATCTTGTATTGCTGTAAGTGAACGGTAGAGATTGCGCTGTAGCAGGTTCTTGAGCAACAACTTTAGCGCCTTTTGTAAGCTTATCATCTGTAGGGTTAGCCATAGCAGATGAAAAAGACGTTATTACACAAACAGCTATAAACAAGTTTTTCAATTTTTTCTGTTCCATAAGATCAGTTAAAGCAAAAGCTCAGCCAAAGTTGATTCCACTACAGAGCAGTAGGATGGGTCACTATGAGACGGTATTCTAAATAATATAACAGGTGTTTAAACGAATGACAGCGTATCAAATTAAAACAGGTTATTTTACTAAGAAATCTTTCCATTTATTCAGAAGAGTGGGAGTCATCATTGCTACGCAAATAGTTCCTTCGGTAGCAGCTTCTTTGCGAATGATTTTAGCCTCGCGTCCGAGATCGTAAAGGCGGTACTCATTTACACGGTCAAAATAGAGCTCTACTTGGGTTTGCATTTCGTTGATAGAGTCGGCCATCATTTTTTTAAGTTGTTCGAATCCGTGACCGGTTAAGGCACTTACAAAAACTCGCGGAAAGTGCTTTACCTTAAACTGACGATCAGGCGTGGCCACATCAAATTTATTAAAAACATGAATAATTTTTTTCCCTTCCCAGCCGAACTCTTTAATAAGGCCATCTACGACTTCGAGTTGGCGTTCCATATTGGGAGAAGAAAGATCAACAACATGTAACAAAATATCGGCTTCGGCAGACTCTTCAAGAGTGGCTTTAAAAGCTTCAATTAATTGAGTTGGCAATTTACGTATAAAACCCACAGTATCGGTAACAACAGCCGGTGGTCCTTCATCTAAAAATACTTTTCTTGTTGTAGGGTCAAGGGTGGCGAAAACCATGTTTTTGGCTACTACTTGCGCGCCGGTTAAGCGATTCAGTAAAGAGCTTTTTCCGGAGTTGGTATAGCCAATAAGTGCAAAGCTCGGAATTTCATTTCTTTTGCGCGACTGACGATGCTGAGCTCTGTGCTGAGAAACTTCATCTAATTTCTTTTTGATAAAGGCAATTTTTTCTTTAGCCCGACGTCGGTCGTTTTCAAGGGCAGTTTCGCCGGGACCACGTGTTCCGATACCACCGCCAAGTCTTGAGAGAGATTCATTCCAAGCGCCGATCATGCGTGGCATTTGATCCAGTAGTTGGGCCAATTCTACTTGAAGCTTTCCTTCGTAAGTACGCGCCCGTTGAGCAAATATATCTAAAATAAGCTGAGAACGATCTAAGATTTTACAGCCGATTTGTTCCTGTAAATTTCTTGTTTGGATTCCGGAAAGCTGGTGATCCACAATAACTAATTGTGCTTTGCTTTCGGCTACCATTTCTTTGATTTCTAAAACTTTACCACTACCGATAAGCGTACTGGGATTCCATTGAGGAAGAACCTGCACAGTGGAACCGATGACTTCGCCACCGGCTGCAGAGACTAATTCTTCCAGTTCGCAAAGATTTTCTTTAATTTCGGTGATGGGCTCTGATTTTAAGCCCACACCAACAACTATGACTTTATCTTTTTCGTTAATGCGAATCTGATTCAATGTTTTTTATTTCTCCAGTCGGTAATAAATTGCGACTCAAGTGCTGTTAAAACAACCGAGCTAAAAATCGTTTCTTCAGTAGTTGTTCTTTGTAAAACGTTAGCAGCTCTTCTTACTCCAAGCAAGAAGGGACCTAAAACTTCTACTTTTCCAAGCTGTTGGAGCAATTTATAAGAAATATTCGCGCTTTCCAGATTAGGGAAAATTAGAATATTAGCTTCTCCACCCAGTCCCGAGAACGGGAAGATACGGTTTTGGATTTCAGAGTTAACCGCTGTATCGGCCTGCATATCGCCATCTATGTGAAGATCCGGACGCATAGCTTTTGCCAGTTCAGCGGCCTTTTTCATTTTAGCCGGCGTAGTGCCTGTACCGCTAAAGTTGGAAAAGCTCAGCATTGCAATTCGGGGTTTTTGACCGAAGTATTCGGCCACAGAAGCTGTTTGGATGGCGATTGAGGCCAATTGTTCAGCTGTGGGGTCAAAGTTAACAGTGGTATCGGCAAAAAATAAAAGTTTATTGTCGGATAATAAAATATTTAAACCTGCAGGAACTGAATCTTTTGCTAAGCCAATAGTTTGTAAAATAGGTTTCACAGCTTCAGAATAGTTTGTTGTGGCGCCGTTAATCATTCCATCCGCATCGCCTTGATCAATCATCATAGATGCAAAGTAGTTAGGATCTTGCATCAATCTTTCAGCTTCTTTGATATTAATACCTTTGCGCTGACGACGTTTGTAAAGCTCCTGTGCATAGTCGTTAAACTTCGGATGTGAAGATGGGTAAACAATTTCAATACCTGTTAAGTCGATATCATGCTTTTTGGCTTTTTCCTGAACTCTTTCTGGTGAGCCAATCACGATTGGCTTACAGATTTTCTCTTCGATGCAAGTGCGAATTGATTTTAAAATTTTCGAGCTTGTTCCTTCCGGAAATACAATTTTAGGAATGTAACCCAATCGCTCAGCATTTTCGTGTACACGATGAACCGCTTCGCGAACGAAAACTTTTTGCGGCCCCTGAATGGCTTCTAATCTGTCACGGTAAACATTCCAATCAGTAATGGGCTTAGTTGCAACTTTAGAGTCCATGGCGGCTTTTGCAACAGCAGGTGCTACCCACATCAATACACGTGTATCAAATGGTTTCGGAATTAAATACTCTCTGCCGAATTTAAATTTTTGACCGCCATAAGAAGCTGAAACCGTATCCGGTACGTCTAAACGAGCCAGTTTTGCCAAAGAATGACAGGCTGCTAATTTCATTTCTTCATTAATTTGAGTGGCGCGAGTATCAAGTGCTCCTCTGAAAATTGAAGGGAATCCTAATACATTATTAACCTGATTAGGGTAATCTGAACGACCTGTTGCTACAATGGCATCCGGACGGGCCGCGCGCGCCTGTGCAGGAGTAATTTCAGGATCAGGGTTGGCCATGGCAAAAATGATAGGATCTTTATTCATGAGCTTAATCATTTCGCCAGTTACAGCACCAGCAACCGATAAACCTACAAATACATCGGCACCATTAAGGGCTTCTGTTAATGTGCGTTTTTCTGTTGAATTGGCAAATTCATCTTTGTATTTGTTCATGCCGCTAGTGCGGCCTTTGTAGATAACTCCAGAAGAGTCACACATTAAAACATTTTCTTTTTTTACACCAAGGCTTACAAAGATTTTTGTACATGCGATAGCTGATGCGCCAGCGCCGTTAACTACTAATTTAATATCTTCTAGTTTTTTACCCACAATGTGAGTAGCATTTAAAAGTGCTGCGCCACTTACGATAGCCGTTCCGTGCTGGTCATCATGGAATACCGGAATGTTCATTTCTTTTTTTAAAGTTTCTTCGATTTCAAAACATTCAGGGGCCTTAATATCTTCTAAATTAATTCCGCCAAATGTTGGTTCAAGAGTGCGAACCGCATTGATGAACTCCTGAGGTGATGAAGATTTGATTTCAATATCGAATACATCTATACCGGCAAAGTTCTTAAACAAAATTCCTTTACCTTCCATGACGGGTTTAGAGGCCAAAGGTCCTATATTGCCTAAGCCTAGTACTGCAGTGCCATCAGAAATAACGGCAACAAGATTACCTTTACTTGTATAATCAAAAACTTTTTCAGGATTCTTTGCAATGGCTTTGCAGGGAGCTGCCACGCCCGGAGAATAGGCCAGTGAAAGTGCTTTTTCAGTATTACAGTCTTTAGTAGAAATAACTTCGATTTTACCAGGGCGGCCTTTCTGGTGAAACTCGAGTGCTTCTTTTTCGAAAGCAATGTTTTCAGCAGTGGTCTTTTCAGTGGATTTGTCAGTAATAGTTCCCAAACTTAACCTCATTTTGTAGAGCGTTTATTCTAAGTCTGAGTTCAAAAAAGCACAATTTCAAATATTAGACATAGGGCCTAACTTGCTAGTAGGCGTCAATTGCCAGTAGACTCTTTTCGGGGTTAAATGGATAGCTCAAGTACCAAAATCAGAGGAGTTCTTATGAGTTCGATGCCTAAAAGTCCGCGCGATGTTGTTATTGTTGAAGGAGTGCGTACTCCATTTGCAAAATCGGGGACAAAACTTAAAACAGTTCATGCTGCTCAATTAGGACAAGCTGCGCTTAAAGAATTAATTGCGCGCACCAATTTAAATGTAGATCTGGTTGATGAAGTGATCATGGGTAATACCGGCTCGCCTTCAGACGCTGTAAATATCTCACGTGTTGTGGCTTTAAACGCAGGTTTTCCAATTAAAACTTCTGCAGTAACGGTTCACCGTAATTGCGCATCCGCACTTGAAAGTATTACGACGGGTTATGAAAGAATTAAATCCGGAACAATGGAAATGGTTGTGGCCGGCGGTACTGAAAATATGTCGCAAATGCCTTTGTTAATGCCGCAGTCAATTACCAGTATTATTGAAAGACTTGGTTCTGCAAAAACTGCGGGCGCAAGAATTTCGGCTTTATGGGATTGGTTCAAAGCCGATCTTTCGCAAATTAAAGAAATGGTGACCACTCCGCCTTTAGTAAAAACAAAATACAAACCTGTAATTACTTTAGCGGAAGGTTTAACAGATCCTTTTGTCGGTATTAATATGGGAATGACCGCTGAAGTAATTGCAAAAGAATTTGGTATTGGCCGTAAAGAGCAAGATGAATTTGCATTGCGTTCACATCAAAAGGCAGTAGCGGCTAAAGCAAAATTAGCTGAAGAGATGACTCCATTTTATTTGCCGCCGGATTATAAAGAAACTTTAACCGAAGATATCGGTCCCCGTGATAATCAAACGATTGAAGCTTTGACAAAATTAAAGCCTTTCTTTGATAAAAATACTGGATCGATCACTGCAGGTAACTCATGCCCGATTACAGATGGCGCTGCTGTGTTGTTGATGATGTCCCGTGAAAAAGCAGAATCACTTGGTTACAAACCATTAATGCGTATTCGCGGCTATGCATTCGCAGGATTAGAGCCTGAAAGAATGGGAATGGGTCCGGCCTATTCTACTCCAATTGCTCTTAAACGTGCTGGTTTATCTATGAAAGATATCGGTTTAGTTGAGTTAAATGAAGCTTTCGCGGCTCAAGTAATGGCCAACCAAAAAGCATTTGATTCAGATGAGTTCGGTAAAAAAATCGGCTTACCTGGCAAAATCGGTGAGCTGCGCTCAGATATTTTAAATGTTAACGGTGGTGCGATTGCATTAGGCCATCCGGTTGGCGCAACAGGAACACGTTTAGTATTAACTTTGATGAAAGAAATGAAGCGCAGAAATACGGAGTTTGGTTTAGCTACTCTTTGTATCGGTGGCGGCCAAGGTGGATCTATTATTATTGAGAACGAAGGGTAGTTCAGATGTCAGCCATTAATTTATCAACACAAAAAATCGGATCAAATGAAATCGCAGTTTTAACTTTTGATTTACCAAATGAAAAAGTTAACAAACTTTCGACTCCAGTTATGACGGAGTTGAAGGCTCATATTGAAAAACTGAAATCTTCTTCTTATAAGATGGTAGTTTTCAAATCGGCTAAGCCAAAGATATTTATTGCGGGTGCAGACATCGAAGAGATTAAAGAATTAAAAACTAAAGAACAAGTTTCTCATGCGGTGAGTTCAGGACAAGGTATCTTTAATTTAATTGAAGATCTACCTATGCCGACTATGGCGTTAGTAAATGGTGCCTGTGCAGGCGGAGGTTGTGAGCTGATTTTAGCTTGTGATTACCGTATTGCTACAGAAGATTCTTCTACTCGAATTGGTTTGCCTGAAACTCAATTGGGAATTTTACCTGGTTTCGGCGGCTGTATTCGTTTGCCAAGAGTAGTTGGTTTACAAGCCGCTTTAGATGTTATTTTAGCAGGTAAATTATTAAACTCTAAAAAGGCGGCTAAAATCGGTTTAGTCGATTTTGTTGTTCATCCTAATTTGTTAGAATCTTTTGCTGCCACTCAAATGGAAAAAATCATTGCTGACGGTGCAAAAAAACGTCGTAAAACTTTCCAGGCTCGCGGCGCTGTTAATAAATTATTAGAAGGTCCTCTTAAAGGCGTTGTTTTCAGTAAAGCTAAAGAAGGCGTTTTGAAAGCGACTAAAGGTCATTATCCGGCTCCAATTGCGGCACTCGAAGTGATTCGTAAGACCTACGGCATGAGCGATCGCACTAAGGCTCTTCAAATAGAGCTCGATCATTTCTGCGAGTGTGCAGTTACTGATATTTCTAAAAATTTAATTCACGTATTCTATTTAACTGAAATGGTTAAAAAGCAAACGGGTGTAAGCTCGGGTGTTAAAGCTAAGCCGGTTAAACACATTGGGGTACTGGGTGCGGGAACTATGGGTGGAGGTATTGCGTATGTTGCTGCTGATAAAGGTATTGATGTACGTGTGAAAGATATTTCTTACGATGCCAATGCTAAAGCTTTAAAGCATGCGCGTGATCTTTGGGCTAAATTGGCTAAGAAAAAAGTGATCGATAGTTATCAGTTCACTCAGAAAATGTCTTTGGTTTCAACCACTTTAGATTTTTCAGGTTTTAAAAATATCGATGTGACGGTTGAAGCTATCGTTGAAGATATGGGTATTAAGCAAAAAGTAATTGGTCAAACCGCAGCGCAAATGCGTGACGATGCGATCATCGTAACTAATACTTCTTCATTAAGCGTAACTGAAATGTCTAAAGGGCATCCGCGTCCGGAGTACTTTGCGGGAATGCATTTCTTCAGTCCGGTTCACAAAATGCCTTTAGTCGAAGTTATCCGCGGTGAAAAATCATCGGATGAAACTATTGCGACTGTGTTTGAGTTAGCTAAGAAAATGGGTAAAATGCCAGTTGTTGTAAAAGACGGTGCGGGCTTTTTAGTAAACCGTTTGTTACTTCCGTATATGGCTGAAGCTGCATTTTTATTAGCTGAAGGCATGAGTGTTGAGCAAGTGGATAAAGCTTACGTAAAACAATTCGGTATGCCGATGGGTCCGTTTGAATTAATGGATAGCGTTGGTTTGGATGTTTGCGTGAAGGTTTTAAATATTTTCAAAAAAGCCTTTCCTGACCGTGTTGAAATTCCGCCTTTAATGGAAAAACTTGAAAAAAATAAATCCCGTTTAGGTCAAAAAACTAATCTAGGATTCTATAAGTATGATTCAAGTGGTCGAAAAGGTGAGTTTGATCAGTCTATTTATGCTGAGTTAGGAATTAGTTCGCCGACGAATCCTTATACCGATCAAGAGTGTATTGAGCGTGGTGTTTTTGCCATGATCAATGAATGTACTCTGGCTTTAGATGCTGACAAAATTGTAGATACTCCGAATGAAGTGGATCTAGCGATGATTATGGGTACTGGTTTCCCGCCATTCCGCGGTGGCTTAACGAAATACGCAGATAGTGTTGGTGCTGACTATGTTAGAAAGCAGCTGGACCATTACTCGAAGGAAAGAAAAGCCAATCGCTTGAAGCCTTCTGTTAAGTTGATTGAACGAGCTGATAAAAGCATCAAGTTCTATAATTAAAATACGTATCTGAGATAAATAATAACACGCGAGGCTGTGGGTTTTAAAAAACCACGGCCTGTTGTTTTTAGAGTGGTGACGTCTCCGTTGAGGCTCAAGCCGAAGCGGTAGTGGCTTTCGATATAACCTCCTGCTAATTTAAAATTATAGCTAAGAGTGTAATCACTGTCTGATCTTTTGCCTGTGGTGCTTTCAAAGTCATAGTTTGCGTAAGTTGTTAACAGGTCGATAAGCAGTCCTGTAAAGAAATTATTTGAATAACGCCAATAATGTCCATACCCGAGTCCTAAATTTAAAGATAATGCTTTGAGTTTTCGTAGGTTTTCGAGTTCGGTATTTAATCCGGCGTTTTCCTGTTTCAGGAGCGAATCATCTGTTTCCATCAAGTGCTCTCGAATACCGCCTACTAAGTAGAGTTTTCCAGCATCACCCTTAATATCATCAGCCTGATCCACGATAGCACCTACCGAAAAATCACTATCTTGCAGAGAATATCGGCCGGTCAGTGCATAGTGCTTAAATGTTAAGTTAGGAAAACTCTGGATATCAACTGTGTTTGAAGTATAAAAGCCGGTGTATATTTGGTAGAACCCCTCAACGCCCCAGGTTTTATTATGGTAACCCAGTTGTAAGTCTGAAAAGTTTGTATTGCCTTTACGAATGTCTTTAGATTTTTCAGTGCCACGAAATGAGTAACCTATACCGAAGCCATATGCATTTACACCTAAGCGTGTTACACCCGCGATATTAGGCTCAAACTTGATGATGCTACTTTTATTGCTGGGATCGAATTCGCTGATTTCAAAATTAAAACTTTCTTGTCCTACGCCTATTATTGGAGATATTTCAGTTGCTTGACCGTGACTAATCCGTAAGACTAATGAAATGCAAAACGCTGAGATGAGTTTAAAATATAAATTATGGGTTATTTTCACATTTTTATTTTTAATCTTTGGCCTTGATCAAGCAACTAAATTTTGGGCAGTTAAAAATTTAATGGGACAGAACCCCACAGTTTATCTTAATGGATTGTTTCAGCTAGTTTATGCTGAAAATCCTGGTGCTTTTTTAGGTTTAGGCGGGGCATGGACTCGTGAAGTTCGATTTGTTATCTTTGCCTTAATCGTATTTTTAGGTTTGGGTGGTATGTTGTGGTATTTACTTAAAAAAGAAAACTATAAAATTAATTTATATGCATATACTTTTATTTTAGCAGGTGGATTTGGCAACCTCTGGGATCGGGTTTTTCATGAAGACGGTCACGTTATAGATTTCATGCTAATGGAAATTTGGGGCCCCTTAAGAACCGGTGTTTTTAACGTAGCCGATATGTTCATAGTTGGCGGGGTGCTGCTGGCGCTTTATGGAGAGTATTTAGTTAAAAGATCAGAAAGCTCTAGACCTAAGCCCTGACAGATAACAGTGTTTATTCCTTGCTAATTTTTTTCGAAAATCAGAGGATATAAGTATTATTCGTAAGGGTGTAAAATGAAAACAATTTTAGTTATTATGTTATTTGCTCAGTGTGTGTTTGCTATTGACGGAACATTCATGGTTGTTAAAGGCAAAGTTAGAGTTGAAAACCCAAAAGGCTCTGTAATAGCTAAAGTCGGCACCAAAGTTCAAGAAGGTGACACTGTTATTACTGAAAAAGAGTCTCGTGCTAAAATAGCAATGGAAGACCGTAATATTATTAATGTATCGCCGGATACAACTTTTAAAATCACAAAATATTCTAATACAAAAACTGATAAGAACGTTCAATTAAACTTAATTGAAGGGAAAATCCGTAATAACGTTGAAGAAAAATACGACAATAAAAATAGTAAGTTTGAAGTAAGAACTGCAACAGCTGTTGCCGGAGTTCGTGGGACTCAGTTTATTACATCATTTAATAAAGCAACTAAGGTCACCGAAGTTATTACGTTAAGAGGTCAGGTTTCATTTCAAAGTATTGCTGCGGGTGATAAACCGGCTTCTGATCCAGTAGTGGTTAATAAAGGTGAAAAATCTCAGGCACAAGAAGGTAGCACAGCAGCCCCTCCGGTTAAATTACCTGAAAAAGAAGTTCAGCAAATTGAAACTGATACTGCCATTAAAGGAAAACAGACGGATTCGAAAGAAGGCGCTCCACCAACACAAGCCGGACGACCAGCAGATAAACAGCCGCCACCTGGAACTCAACCCTTGGTTGATCTAAATAAAAACAATCAAATTAAAGATGATGCTGCTTCAAGAAAATTTGAAAAATCTAAAGTTAAGATTATAACTCAGCCTAATTAGGAGCTTGGTTTATTTGATGAGAAACATACTTGTTGTAGCTTTTATTTTTCAAGCATTAGGCTTTTCTGCGCTGGCGGGTGTGGATAAGCAAAGTCTTGAAAAAGTTACCAACGAAAGTATCGAGCATTATAATAATCAAAAGTATGACGAATCACTTTTATTGCTAGAAAGCATTAAGAGTAGCCGTAATCAGTATATTAACTGGTACTATTACTATGGTTTAAATCAGGCGCGACTTAATAGGTATGATGAAGCTATTGAAAGTCTGCAAACTTACATTAAAGGTTCTAATGCTACCGATACAGCAAAGGCCTACTACAATCTGGGTTTGATTCAGTTTTACCAAAGAGAATACGGAAAAGCTCTTACAAGTTTGGAGCTGTCTATGGACGTATCAACAGACAGCAAGCAAGATATGTTGACTGAAGCGCTGATTGATAGAGTTATACGTTATCAAAATTACTTTGAAAATAATAAAAAAACCAATTTAAGTTTTTTACTTGGATATACATTTGATACGAATGTTGTGAATCTTTCGCCAGATTCATTTACAGATAATTTAAACGGTCATGTGTTAGGTTATGGAGCATCGATTTCTCACAAAGTCGTAGACCGATATAATTTTATTTTTGAGCCGAGTTTTGCTATTTTAGATAACTACACATTGGATAGTAAATTTAAATCAAATAGTGTGCTTCAGTCTACAGATGCATTACAGTTTTTACTTTCAGCACCTATTCGTTTTTATTTTGAAGAGGAAGCTTTATCAAATAAGTTCGATTTTTCATTAAATGCGTACTCGGTTTATTTACCCATTAACAGCACAACGCGTGAGCTTTCGCTGACGTCTTTTTATGTTAAAGGGCAGGTGTTTTCGCCGATTTCCAACGATTATGCTGTTAAATACAATGTAACCTTATCAGTTGATAAATCCTTTGGTTACACCAGCGATAGTGACGATGCTTCTGGTCTTAGATTTGATTTTCTAGGAACTTTTGTAAAATATACGTCTCAAGCTGATAGTCGTAATATTTTTTACGATTTGGGTGCTGATTACAGCAGTACGAAAGGGATTAACACCCGCTACAAAAGATATACAACTGCAATTGGTTATTCTTGGCCGAGTTGGATGAGTACTTTTTCTTCAGTAAGATTGGCGTATCAATATATGAATTATGCAGATAAAGCATCGCCACGTACAGATAATCAGGCTACTTTGTCTTACAATATCAGTAAAGAAGTGGCTGATCGTTCCACTTTAGGTTTTGTAGCTGGTTATACAAATAACAGCTCAAATACAGATTTAAATAAATATTCCGACTTTACGGCCGGAATCCAGTATACAAAATCTTTCGGATTTTAATTAAGCACTGAGTTTTTTAAGAGATCTAACGTAGTACTCAAGAATAGAGCGTAAGTTTTGCTTCTGAGGTTCAGTCATTCCGCTATATTGAAGATACACCGCAGAGTCAGTGATCTGCACTTTCGCTTTTAAGTTAAGTCTTTTATATTGAGCATCGGGAATGAAGTTGTTGATGATAACAAGATCAAAAACTGTGTGGTGGAATTCGTCCGGCACAATTTTATCAGCAAATGTTCCGCTGAGTGAAATATCGCGCGCAATTGTTCTGAACATTGCGCCCTTAGGGTGGATCAGTAAAAGTTCGATTTTAAATTTATCTTCCGGAGAGTTGGATTTGCTGAAAGCGGTTTTACTATCAAGACCTTTAAAACTAACTGTAGATTTAACATCAGATTCAGTATTAAGTTGATCTCCGTCAAATTGTTGCTGGCCACCGGAAGACATCTTGCTAATATCGACCTCTTCTAGTGTTACATTAGAAAATGAAGCCTGAATCTTTTTTTCAGTTTCTTTATCAACAGGTTTCATTGCGAGTGAGCTTGGTGTATCAACTTCTTCTGAGCTACTTGATTTACCGAAAAAAGTACTCATAAATGGACTGTTATCCGAAGTTAAGAAATCACGTAATTTCTGCCATTTGTCCCAGTTACTTTTGAAAATTAGGAAGTTATTGATTTCCTTGGTTTTCATTTTCATTAAAGAAAACTGTGCCTGTTCGGTAGAAAGTTGTTCCGTTTGCGTTTTATTTCGAGGGTCATATAAAATCCAAAAATCATTGCTCATAGATAAATCATCGGCATAAAAATGAGCGAAATGAAACACTTTGTCAGCAGTGACGTAAGTTTTTAAAAGCTGTATCATTTTGATACAGAGGTATTTATGAAATCGTTAATATTGGCTTTGGTCAGCAGCACAGTTTTGACTCATACAGCTCAGTCAGAAGTTTTAATCTGGAGAGACTTGGAATTGGGAAGCAAGTATATATTAAATACCGAAATCCCTTTAGATGGAGCAGATTCGTTAGTCAAAGATGGCGCCTTCTTATTAGAAGATGTTTTTTCAGGTTACGCACCTGTGATGCATTTTGCATTTAAAGATCTTTTGTGCACAAATAATCAAATGACTTCTGAATTGATGTTATTTAATCCAGAACCTGATAATCAATCTGAAGATAAATCTATAGGTGTGCAAAGGCTCGAAAATTGCTATCTGGAGGTCATGATCGAACCTAAATACTATTACGATAATAGTGTTTTTGAATCGCCTTAATTACTTTGTGCTGATGAGCTCGTAAATAGTCACGGGCTCTTTTTTACCTTTTACATTCACTTTGTCGAGCTCGCGGCAGTTAAAACTTTCCTTAACGATATCATAAGTGAATTCGCTGATAATGATTTTAACGCCATACTCTTTTGTTAAGCTTTCAAGGCGTGAACCTAAGTTTACGCTATCGCCAATAACGGTGTAGTTCTGAATAGTTTCGGAACCGATATTTCCGGCATTCATGTAGCCCGTGTTAATGCCTATGCCGATATCAATACGTGGCCAGCTTTTAGCTGCGAACTCTTCATTGATTTTTTCAAGAGCTTTGATGCAATCTAAGGCTGCGTGGCAGGCCTTGAAAGCGTGATCCTGATAATTGATTGGTGCACCAAACATAGCCATAATTGCGTCTCCGATGTACTTATCAATCGTTCCTTGGTGGCGGGTAATTATGGCCGACATCGGAGTAAAATACTTATTTAACATGTTTGATAAATCTACTGGATCCATTTTTTCAGAAAAACTGGTGAAACCACGAATATCAGAAAAGTAAACACTCATAAATAGTTTTTGTCCGCGTAGCTCAAGCGAGCTTTCGTTGCGAAGAATTTCTTCTACGACATCTTTAGATACGTATTTAGAGAAAGCCATTTTGATTTCTTTAGATTTTCTGGATTGGAAGAAGTACTTGTAAATAAAAGTCACAAAAAAAGCAATAAATAGTAGAACGAAATAAAGGAATGAGGATTGAAACAGAACACCTTGGCGGTAATTTAAATTTTCAATGTAAAATAAAATAACCGATATTGTCACAAACAGAATTGAGGTGGCTCGGATGCCGGATTTAACAAAAATAAGTAATGTTATAAGAATAAAAACAAAAAATATAATTGGTGAGTTGCTGAGCTCATTGCGATCGTAAGATAAAAACTGCGCATTAAATAAATTAGAAAGTACGCTGGCATGAATTTCAGGTCCGGGATAGTTGATGTCATTAGGAGTTGTGCGGATATCATAAATACCGATAGCGGTAGCTCCGAAAATAATATTTTTTCCTTTTAAAAATTCTGCTTTGTTGACGCTAAACTTTTCGGCTCGGTAATTTGCGCTCGAAGTATTATCGCCGGCAGGTCTTACGGTATATTCAATTTTATCAGAGTCATTCAGGATCTCCTTGGCCGGAACGTAGATAATTGAATTTCTTTTTCCGTAGTAGTTGATCAGTAATTTGCCTTCATTATTGATAGGAATATTGGTTACTGTTTTTTCAGTTTCGCCGGATACATCTTTAACCTCAATACGAGAAACAATCTTGGCATTTTTATTTTCATTGAACTTAAATAAGGCCTGATAGCCGGTGGCGGCCAGATAGGATTGAAGTGCAATCGAGGGGATATAACTTGTACCCAATTGATTTCCGGTGCGCGAAATCATGGGGTAGTTGCGAATAATACCATCTGTATCGGGCGAAGCTACAAAGCTTGCCGTGTAAAGAGCTACATTTTGCAGTTCAGGAATATTTTGTTTCCACATTGCGTATTGTGGAATTGGGTTGTGCAGAGTTTCTTTTTTAAATAAGCTGATTTTGGCAGCAAGATCTTCATCTCCCGTCGCTTTAAATAATTGCAGGTAAACAGCTTTAAGCTCTGGATTCATTTTATAGCTGAATGAGTCGTCATTTGTGAGCCAGCTGTGGCAATAGTCATAAATACGCTGGGCTTTATAAAAATTCAATGTATTCAGCTGGTATTGAGTTAGATCCTGTAATTGTTTTTTTTCAAGAGAGCTGAGGTAACGGTCTAAAGACCCTCTATCAATTTCTTTGAAAATTGGCTGAAATAGTTGATTAAACTCAATGTCCTCATATTTATTATTTTCGTCATCGACTGAAAAGAAAGGATTAATTTTGGCCAGATTTCCGCCTCCAGTGTATAAAAACGCCTGGGTCATGCAGTAATCCTGATAGGGGGCAGGTGTAATCGGGAAGTCGCTGAAAGTACCCAAAGTGAGCTTTTCTGGTGATTTAGCTATGGTTTTAGCAAATTTCTGATCCACAATATCTGATTCATTTTCTGAAAAGATGATATCGTATGCTAGAGTTTTAATATCGTATTTAACCAGCTCTTCGGTGATTTTATTGATAATAGTACGGCTCCATGGCCATCGACCGACTTCAATAATAGACTCTTCATCGATAGCTAATAAAATAACATCTTGGTTAGGTTTTTTGTCCACTGTGGCTGTGTAAAACAAGTCATTCCAGCGGTGGGAGACATTTTCTAGAGCTATTTGTAACTTAGACTTTTCAGTTTCGATCTGGCTGATATTAGATAAAAATAAATATAATGTACCTGTAAGTATGATTGAAAGGGCTAAAGCCAAGATGTATTCGAAGTACTTTTTAAACATATAAATAAGCTTAGATAAGAGTATTTAAGCTTGCAATCATATTGTCTAAGCTTTTGACATCCGATTACATTCCCGTGTCTAAAAATGAAAAAATACGTATATTTGATTTGAGTGTACCAAGCCGATACAAAAAGCTGGCATCAGGCTTGCCTATATGTTGTATAGGAGGCTTATATGAAAAAGCTTACTATATTAATCGCATTATCACTATTGGCTGCTTGTAGTCCGAAAAAAAGTTCGGTTAAAGCTAATGCCATCAACGGTACAGCTACTATATCAGGCGTATCAACTGGTGCATGTACGGGAGTTACAACGAGTGTTGGAACTATCTACGATAATGCAAACTCATACAACTTTGAAAACCAAGTTAAAGGTTTATTATCAGCAACGATATCACCTTATGAAATCGGTTCGATCAGCTCGCAAGGAAATGCTCAAACAGGTGTGCGATTCACAGGTGCAATCAAGCTTGATGCGGCCGGAAATGTTGTAGCTGCGAATACTAACTTGAAAATCACTATATATGATAGCATTTGGCTGGCTAATCAAACACAAGCAAACTTAATTGAAATCGGATTTTCATCTACTAAAGGGGCAACAATAACCGGTCAGTTCAATCCGACTTCAGGTGATGGTGTTTTAAGCTTAAAAGATCAATATGGTGAAATCAAATTCCAAGGTAAAATTGATGCTCAAAACTTTAGCGGTACGATCGCATACCAAAATACTACAAACGTACTAGGTGGTGCACCAGCTAGCGGTACATTAGGTCAATTCTTTATCCAACGCTGTGCTATTCTGCAATAAAACGCCGAATAGAGGTTGATAAAACACATTAAAGCTTATTCAATCAAGAGGAATGCAAAGAAAACATTCCTCTTTTTATTTTTTTGACGAGTCTTCGTTATCTGTTGTGGCTGGCGGAGCTTCGGCATTAGATCGCAAAGCCCTTAATATTCATGGCCTTGATGAGGCTGAATCTTTTTTAAGAAGTTATGGTTACAATATTAATAATCCACAGGATTTAGAACGCCTTTGGTATTTTCACCGCAGAGCTTTGGTTCTTATGAGCGAGAAGCTTTTAATTAATCTTGATAAAATGCCTAACGAGCTCAAAACCAAGGCGGCGTTGGGCGATATACGCAATGTTTTGATCTATGCTTCTCAAAGTGAAAATTCAAATTTGCAGCGTTGGGCCTGTGCAATTTTACGATGTATGCATGTGTTTGTTCACGCTGAAACTGATTTATTCAGCTCTTTTTCAGAAGAAATTCAAAAACAGATCCTAACGCCCTTTGAGCATTCAGTTAAGCAGGAAGACAGACTGCAACTGCGTTCATTCCAAAAAGAAGGTCATCCGGGGATAGATCTGGTAGATTTTCAAACAAAGCCTTTTAAACATTCGAGCAGTACAGTCATTAAATTATTAGCTAAGCCTGATGCGCTTGCGGTAAAAGTATTCGATAAAGTCGGCATTCGTTTTGTAACAAAATCTATTTTTGATTCTTTTCAGGTTATACGTTTTTTAGTAGAGGAAAACCTAATCAGTTATCCTCAGATCATGCCGGACCAGTCTTCAAACAATATGTACCCAGTGGAAGAGTTTTTAGCTGTTTGCGAGAAGTTAAGATCTAAGCATAAAGAAGATCACAAACATTCATCAGATAAGATTGATCGGCTATTAATGAAAAAGATTCATGACAATCAAGGAGCATTTCTAGGATTATTTCGCAAAGACAACCCATACTCTTCACAGGACTTTAAGTACATTAAATTTATCTGCCGCCAGTTAATCAAAATTGAATCTAAAACGGGCGGAAAGCCTTTCAGCTTTTTTTATCCTTTCGAAGTTCAGATCATGAATGACAGCGCTTACAAAAAAATTCAGTCGGGCGAGTCTGAGCATTCAGCCTATAAAAATCGCCAGGTAAAAGCTGCGGTAAAAAGGTTGTTTCCTGAATGAAGTTTTTAGCTTTTATACGATCAGTGCTGGCAACTTTGGTTTTTCCTTTCACGGTTATTATTTTGGGCCCACTGGCTATTTTGGGGCATTTTTTATTTAATAAGCGTAAATTAGATGACTGGTTTGTTTCTTTCTGGGGACGCATATGCTGTCGTATGTGTGGGGTAAAAGTTGTCGTTAATGGAATGGAAAACCGACCAGCGGGCGGTTGTTTATTTTTATTTAATCACTCCAGTTTTTTTGATGTATTTGCCTTAGCTGGATATATTCCCGGTGTAAGATTTGGTGCGAAGGCTGAGTTATTTAAAATTCCGATTTTTTCTCACACAATGCGTGCAATGGACACTTTGCCAATTGCGCGTAACAACCGCGAAGAAGTTTATAAAATTTATGAAGAAGCTAAAGTAAGATTCGATAATGGAGAACAGTTTGCGCTTTCACCGGAAGGCGGAAGGTTTTATGGAAAAGAGCTTTCGCCATTTAAAGCGGGACCATTCTTATTTGCAATGTCTGCAGAAGCGCCAGTTGTGCCAGTGGTGATTGTGGGTGCGTATGAAGCCTTACCTAAGGGCGCTATTTTATTTAATCCTTGGCGCTGGTCGCATACGATTCATATGACTATACTCACCCCAGTAGAAACTAAAGGTTACACGACTGAAACACGTAAGGATTTACAGAAAATCGTGTATGACAAAATGAATCCGATATGGGTTCAAGGTAATCGCGAACTGAGTTAGGCATTAGTTTTTAAGAGCTTCCTTTAGCCAGACCTGAAATTTTGACAGGATAAGTAGATTCATCTCGGTTCCTTTTTCGCTCTCAACCAGGCTGCTGTTAATAGCAATGATCACTTTTTTATTTTTTTGTAATACATGAACAGGTCCGCCGGAATCTCCTTCGCAGCCCATTGATGTTAATTTATTATTTGAATTTTTATCTGTAACTTGAAATATATTGCCAGTTATAGATTTGATATTTTTAATTGCATATTTATACTTTGGATCACGACTTGGAACGCCGACCTCTTCGCAACCATACCCACCGACATAGACTTTTTGATTAACCTTGAGTGGTGCAAAGCTAATTGTTGCTACCGGCACTGATGCCAGCTTACTGAGGTCCTCTTTTAAAGTAATAACGGCTATATCTGTTGTATCGGGTAATTGGATAAAGTCTTCCATGTATTGGCCAGAGTTCAATTTCTTTACCCACTCAGAGTGGACATCAAACTTATGAATTGTAACCTCTGTAGCAACAGAGCCTATGACGATGGGAGAGCTGTAGACGCGGATCTTGCTTCCGGGCTGCATTAAGAAGCTGTCTTTAAAGTTTGAAACACAGTGGGCGGCGGTTAGAATTTTATTAGGGCCTACCAAGCTAACTGTACAATTATCTTCGATATAAAGAACAGAGGGGAACTCCTTAGTTTGGGCTATTTGGCCTCCAATAAACGAGTAAGCTTTGAGATTTAGTAGGAGTCCTGCAATAAAAATGAGGTATTTGGTATTCATGGCAAAAAAGGTTGTGCAAAGAAGGGGCCTTCTCATTCCTATTTATAGGACACTGGTGAGTCAACTATGTGAAAAAATGTTACAGAGCGACTATTATTGTTTAACAGTGAACAGGTGCTAGCTCTTAACGGCTTTCCAGTCTTGAGCAAATAAAGGGCTTTCCATTTTGATTTTGCGGGTGCCGGTTTCGATTTCAATTTTGATGCGGAAAGGCACCTTAGTTTCAATTTTTCGCACCTGAAGCTTTTTAGGTACAAATCCGAATTGGTATTCAATTGCTGAGGCCAGTTTGTCGATTTGAATGTAGTTATCGAAGCTTTTTCCGCCATCAGTGCTACGGAAATTGCCTACGAATAAAAGTAAATCATTGAAGTAGTGAACCGGGCCATTAAAGTTTTCAAACTGTTGCAGCTTTCTCCAGTTTTCACCATCTTCAGTAATGTAAACTCCATCTGAAGAAAGAATTCCTTTTAAAGGATTCTGTGGGTGAAAAGAAACTGAAGACACATCTTTTTTTAACAACTCATCAATGTGGTAATAAACCTGTTCAACGTCTTTTACGGCTTTCCACCAGACATTACCGTAGTCTTTGAGCTTACTTTGATTCCAAAGAGTAATTCTGTTTTTAGTTGTTTCAACCTGACTCCACAAAGGAATTTTTTGAGAATTAGATGCGATGATTCCTTTTGAATCAGGCGTTAATAAACCTTTAACGTCGTTTAAAGAGATAGATTCATTTTTACTTGTAATAATTTTATCAAAATTGCGTGCGCGCACCTGATGCCAAGTGTTTTTGGCAAATACAAAAGTAGCAAAATCGAATTTTGTTATAAGTTCCGAAAGATTTACGTAGCCATCATAGTTCTGATACTTAACACGTGCATAATCTTTAACGTATTGGTCCACAACAAGGCGGGTTCCTTGCGGAATAGTAGTTAGAACACTGGCGCCGTCGCGGAAAGAAGTTTTGAGGTATATGTCTTTAAGCGCCATCACAAAACCTGTATCGTAGGCATCTGCGATTACTTCGCTAATGCTTTTTTTCAGGATTAATTTTTTTTCAACGTTAAAAAGTTGAAGTGTATTGATGTTAGTATCGATTACTTTGTACCGAACTGTTGTTTTGGCGTCGATCACATGGCGTGATAGGTGAGTAGCGAATAAGGGTTTAATTTCATCGCGCCCGAAATAGATTTTATTCCACTTATAGTATTGTGCTGAGGCCTGTGCGCTACCGACCACCTGTTTTTTAAGATTTTCAATTGTTGTAGACCCGGAAGGGAAAAGGCTCGAAGTTGACTTATAGAAAGGCACTTCAAGTGCTGATTTAGTCTCAGAATCGGGCGAAATAGCAGCAAAAGCCGGATTGAGATTTAATAAAATGGAGCTGAGTATGACGAATAGCATCTAATACTATTCTCAGAGGGAAATTCTCTGCAAACAAGGCTAGTTCTTTGCTATATTGTGATGTTTTTAAAATGCTCAAATTTAACACACAAAAGCTTGTTGTAAGCTTTGATGGAGGATCGCGTGGATATTTCATTAATTAAAAAAATCGGCGTTATAGGCGCAGGACAAATGGGAAATGGCATAACACAAGTTGCCGCAGCTCAAGGTTTTGAAGTTGTGATGTTTGATATTGCTCCAGCTTCTTTAGACAAAGGTCTTGGAACCATTTCAGGAAGTTGCGATCGTTTAATTAAAAAAGGAACGATGACTGAAGATCAAAAGAAAACTTTACTTTCAAAAATCAAAGCCACCACGAACATGAAAGATATGGCCGACTGTGATTTTGTTGTTGAGGCGGCTACTGAAAACGTAGAGTTAAAACTTAAAATATTCCGCGAACTAGATGAAATCGTTAAGAAAGATGCGATCCTGACTTCAAACACATCTTCAATTTCAATTACTAAAATTGCGGCCGTAACTAAGCGTCCTGAGCAAGTTGCTGGTATGCACTTTATGAATCCGGTTCCACTTATGCAGTTAGTTGAAGGCATCAAAGGCTTACAAACTTCTGAACAGACTTTCAAAACAACAAAAGAGCTTTCTGAAAAACTGGGTAAGGTGTTTGTTGAATCCGTTAAAGATATGCCGGGCTTTATCGTTAACCGCGTATTAATGCCGATGATCAACGAAGCTGTTTACACATTACATGAAGGTATTGCGTCAGTTGAAAGTATCGACCAAGCCATGAAGCTTGGAACTAATCAACCAATGGGTCCATTAACTTTAGCAGACTTTATCGGTTTAGATACGTGCTTAGCGATTATGAATGTACTTCATGATGGTCTAGGTGATTCTAAGTACCGCCCATGCCCGTTACTGGTTAAGTATGTTGAGGCTGGATGGTTAGGCCGCAAATCAGGCCGCGGATTTTACAATTACGCTAAATAAGAAAGAGCAATATGGGTTTTGAATATAACAGTATTAAATTAGAAAACAGAGAAAATGGTTTGTGGATATTAACCATGAATCGTCCCGAATCTTTAAATGCACTCAATACAGCGCTCTTGAATGAAATGGCCGATGCCTGTCGTCAGCTTTCTGAAATGAGCTTTGAAGATGTAAAAGCTTTAATTATTACCGGTGCCGGCGAAAAATCTTTTGTAGCCGGAGCTGATATTAAAGAAATGACTTCAATGAATGAAGACCAAGCCATGCAATTTGCAAAACGCGGCCAAAGTATTTTTCATGAACTGAATTTATTAAAAATCCCGGTGATTGCAGCTGTTAACGGTTTTGCACTAGGTGGCGGCTTAGAATTAGCCTTAGCGTGTGATTTTATCATCGCCAGTGAAAATGCAAAATTCGGTTTACCTGAAGTGAGCTTAGGATTAATTCCCGGCTTCGGTGGAACGGTTAGACTGACCCGAGCAGTGGGAATTCGTAAAGCTCGTGAACTCACGTTCTCGGGCGAAATGATTAATGCTGCTCAGGCATTGCAAATGGGCTTGGTAAATCATGTGGTTCCATTAGCTGAACTCATGCCTACAGTATTGAAAAAAGTAGAAATGATTTTATCGCGTTCGCCTTTAGCGGTAGCTGAAGCTAAAAAATCCATTAATCAGGCTTTCGATTTAGAAACCGAAGCAGCTTTAGAAAATGAAGCTCAGATTTTTGGAACTCTTTTTAATTCAGCTGATACTAAAGAGGGAACAACGGCCTTTATCGAAAAAAGAAAACCTGTATTTAAAGGGGAATAGTTTTTAATGAGTACTCAAACGAAACATCCGATCCGCGTTGTAACTGCAGCTTCTTTATTTGATGGTCATGATGCCAGCATCAATATCATTCGTCGTATTTTGCAGGACATGGGCGCTGAGGTTATTCACTTAGGCCATAATCGTTCTGTTCACGATGTTGTAAAAGCGGTGCTTCAGGAAGGCGCGCAAGGTGTGTGTATATCGTCGTATCAAGGCGGACACATGGAGTACTTTAAATATTTAAAAGATTTATTACAGCAAGCCGGTGCCGGTTACGTAAAAATTTACGGCGGTGGTGGCGGAGTTATTGTTCACGATGAAAAGCGTGAACTTGAAGCTTACGGTATTGCGCAGATATTCCATCCAGACGACGGCCGCAAGCTGGGCCTTGAGGGAATGATACGCATGATTATTGACGGCTGCGATTTTGATTTAATCGAAGCTCAGAAGAAATTTGCTAAGAAACAAATTTTTGAAAACGACAATATTCCTTCAGTTGAATTAGGCGTAGCCTTAACAGCCATCGAAAATGGACATAAAGATGTAAAACTGGATCAATTCGGTTTAGCTGGTTTTGCCCGTAAAGATAAAACTCCATTGGTTCTTGGTATTACCGGAACAGGCGGAGCCGGTAAGTCGTCGTTAATTGATGAGCTATCACAAAGATTTTTAAATGCTTATCCGGGTAAAAAATTAGCCATCGTTTGTGTGGACCCATCTAAACGTAAAACTGGTGGTTCGTTATTAGGTGATCGTATCCGTATGAATTCATTATCGCGTCCGCATATTTATATGCGCTCCGTGGCTTCGCGTGGTTCCGGTAAAGAAATTGCCAGCACACTTCCGGATATTTTAAAATTTGTTAAACAGTTAGATTTCGATTTTATCATCGCTGAAACCTCAGGTATCGGTCAGGGCAATATGGCTATTACCGATGTGAGTGATTTATCAATGTACGTGATGACTTCAGACTTCGGTGCGCAATCACAGCTTGAAAAAATTGATATGATCGATTTTG
This sequence comes from bacterium, assembly GCA_019752925.1. GTDB lineage: Bacteria > Bdellovibrionota > Bdellovibrionia > Bdellovibrionales > Bdellovibrionaceae > Pseudobdellovibrio. The sequence continues at coordinate 44,745 of JAIELP010000008.1, read as the reverse complement.
CCAACTTTGTTGCGGTTAATAAAGCCGATCGTCGCGGAGCGCAGGATGCTTTACGTGATGTAACTAAACAGTACAAACGCTCACGTAAAATATTTGATAACGAAGCTAAGGTTCCGGTTTATTTAACTCAAGCCAGTCAGTTTAATGACGGTGGCGTAAATCAGTTATTCTTTGCAGTGTCTGACGTATTAACTGAAAAAGGTGCGTTGCCAGCGGTTAATGCTGAATTCCGAAACAGTGTTTTATCAGCAGAAGAGCATGTGATCATTCCAGCTGAGCGCCAAAATTACTTAGCTGAAATTGTATCAACAAACAGAAAATACAAAGCGCGCGTAAAAGATTTATCTGAAAAAGCTTCTAAATTAGGGGCGTTACATAATATTTCTAAAGATTTAAAGTTAGATGCTAAAACAGTCGAACAGCAGTCACTAGAATATAAAAAAGATTTCGAAGCGCAAGAATTAGCGGCTCTGGAAAAGTGGGATGAACAACAAAAAGCCTACGCTCAAGACGAATTAGTATTTAAAGTGCGCGATAAAGAAATCAGACAGAAATTAACTTCAACATCTTTAAGCGGTACCAAAATACGTAAAGTAGTTTTACCTAAATTTAAAGACTGGGGCGACAGGTTTCAATTTATTAAACTTGAAAACATTGCCGGCGAATTTCCGTACACGGCCGGAGTATTCCAGTTAAAGCGTGCGGATGAAGACCCTAAGCGTATGTTTGCCGGTGAAGGCACTCCGGAACGCACTAACAAAAGATTCCACTATTTATGTAAAGGCGAAAAAGCCCATAGGCTTTCAACCGCATTTGATTCGGTGACTCTGTACGGACAAGATCCGAACCCACGTCCGGATATTTTCGGTAAAGTTGGAGAGTCGGGTGTAAGTATTTGTACGTTGGACGACATGAAAAAGCTTTACTCGGGTTTTGACCTTGTGGATCCAAACACTTCGGTGAGTATGACAATCAATGGCCCTGCTCCGATGATTTTAGCTTTCTACTTTAATACGGCTATCGACCAACAAGTTGAAAAACGTGAAAAAGAATTAGGCCGCAAGCTTACAGAAGCTGAATGGACTGAAACTAAAAATAAAACCATTCAACAAGTACGTGGTACGGTTCAAGCTGATATCTTAAAAGAAGACCAAGGCCAGAACACGTGTATTTTCTCAATCAACTTTGCTCTTAAGATGATGGGCGATATTCAAGAGTACTTTACCAAGAATAATGTTAAAAATTTCTACTCTGTAAGTATTTCTGGTTACCATATTGCGGAAGCCGGTGCTAACCCGATCAGTCAGTTGGCCTTTACGCTTTCTAATGGTTTTACTTTTGTAGAATATTATTTATCACGTGGTTTAAATGTCGACGACTTTGCGCCGAATCTTTCATTCTTCTTTAGTAATGGTTTAGATCCTGAATATGCAGTATTGGGAAGAGTTGCCAGAAGAATCTGGGCCATTGCTATGCGCGATCTTTATAAAGCCAACGATAGATCACAAAAACTGAAATACCATATTCAAACTTCAGGTCGTTCATTACATGCGCAGGAAATCGATTTCAACGATATCCGCACAACGCTGCAGGCATTATTAGCAATTTACGATAACTGTAATTCATTACACACGAACGCTTATGATGAGGCTATTACCACTCCAACTGAAGAATCTGTACGTCGTGCAATGGCCATTCAAATGATTATTAACCGTGAATTCGGTATGACCAAAAATGAAAACCCAACTCAAGGCAGTTACTTCATTGAAGAGTTAACGGAACTAGTTGAAGAAGCGGTTTTAGAAGAATTCAAGCGTATCAACGAACGTGGCGGCGTATTAGGTGCAATGGAAACCCAGTACCAAAGATCAAAAATCCAGGAAGAGTCGCTGTACTACGAACACTTAAAGCACGAAGGAACTTTCCCTATTATCGGTGTAAATACATTTATTAATCCTAAAACTTTAGCTAGCGACTATGTTCCGCCAAAAATCGAATTAGCCCGCGCTTCTCAGGAAGAAAAGAATTACCAGTTAACTCAAGTAACCAACTTCCAGAAAACGCACCAGACTCAGGCTGATCTTGAAATTAAAAACTTAAAGCGCGCGGCTTTAAGCGGTGAAAACATATTTGAAGCTTTACTGTCAGCAGCCCGACATTGTTCGCTGTATCAGATGTCGCAAGCACTTTATGAAGTGGGCGGGCAGTATAGAAGGAATTTATAAGTTACTGTGTGCTTAAGCGCCCTTGCAAAGTAACAAAGATATCGCGAGTGGATCCAAAAGTGCTTACTGTACCTTTAACGACGCCGATTAAATAAGTTTTACCGTTAATAGTAGCAAATACCGGGGCACCACTATCGCCCGGAGCTACTCTTGAAGTAGAGGTGGATTCAATATTGATGCTGCCTTGAGTGAATTTATTTAACATAGCTATTTGTTTTGTATCACTGTGGCTAATTGTTTCCATTATATTAATAGAAACAATCGAAACTTTATTCGAAGTATTTAAAGCTGGTAAAGCCTGATTCCAGAGAGGTGCATAGATAAACTCAGGTGGTACAGCAACGGGTGCATCCAATTTTACAACTACAATATCCAGTTCAGGTGGAATAGTGCGTGTGGAGTTAAGATCAACTCCTGGCAGAGTGCGCAGCTTAACTGAACTGTCATGGCGAATGATAGCTCTGTAGCCGATTTTAATTTTTACGCCGTCTTTGATGATGTAGCGGTATTCGCCGATTTCAACACGCATTTTTTTGCCCGAAGGTATTTCGCTGCGCTGGAAGCAGTGAGCTGCTGAAATAAATGTGTAAGCATCAATTAAGGTGCCGTTGCAATAACCTGTAACTTGACTGCCGTCGGTATCAAAAGAGGGGATAGCTAAAAGTACTACGGATTCCCAGCCTTTGTCTTCGGCAGCAACTGAGTTTGATAATGCAAAAGTGTTAAGGGAGTAAGCGGATATAATAAGGGCAATAATTAATTTTTTCATATGTGCTTTTAACTAGAGCCCATAAATAAGCTTTTGTAAAGTTATCCCGTTGCGAGCAATGACGCTTAATATCTAAGCGCTGAGTAATTCATTAAGCTCGCCATAATTCAAGCGGCCCTGATAAAAATTCTGAAACACTTCCATTGCTCCCTCAGGAGGAGTGACTAAAATAGGCTTTGGGCTCGCGATCGGGAGTAATTCATTAAATAATTTTTGAATAGCGGCGTTGTCGTTAATAATAAATTCGGTTTTAGAAATAAGTTGCTCTGTCATCCAGCGCGGAATTTTTGTAACAAACTGGCTCATAAAAGAATTTTGCACCCAACTTAAAGAAGACAAACCAATAAATAAAGACCAGCAACAGAAAAGTCTGAACTCTTTTTGCTGTACGGGCATGGCTAAAATATATTGTAACGCATTTTGTGCATTGTTTTTAATGCTCAAAATAAATTCTTCTTTATTGTGAATAAAAAATTTATTTTCGGATTCATCGCTTTTTTGATCTTTTAGGATATTAATTTTTTGCAAAAATAATCCGAAGTGGTGAGATTTGACATAAATATCTTTCGGAAGCTTTTCAGGATTTACAAATTCTGAAATAGTATCGGTGAGCAATTCGCCAACAATGCCGGCTACAAAAAAACAGTACTGATTAACTTCAGCTAAGTTTTTCAGTTTGAGTTCAGAATTGTATTTAGCCGAAAAATAATTCATTCCGGCACACATACAAATAATAGATTTAGCCAGTTTTTTTTTGATAGAGTCCGGAAGAGAATGGAAGTCTTGTAAGAGTAAGTAACAGTCTTTAAATAATGCTAACTCAGTGGGTTTTGGATTACACAGAGCTACTTGTAATTGCAGGCGCTCAACAACAGAACGATCGGGGAGCTCCATCAGGAAACTCTGAAAACTTGAAAAAGCCTGTTGTTTTACGGCTTGGTTAGACCAGTGAGAGTCTTCAATCGTATCAAGTACACGGCAAAGCAAATAAGATAAGCCCACGTACTGTTTAAGAGGTCGCGGTAGTTTTGCGATACAAAAAGCAAAGCTTCGACTAACCTGATTAAGGTGATTTTGATAAAAAAAATCGTTTTGCATAGGCTTAGTTCTAAAGCCAAATCACGGTAAAATCACTGGTTTTAAATAAGTTTTAGCGGTCAAAACCCAAATTGGAACCGATTTTATCTCTGAAAAATGGTATTTTGTTCACTATTTTAGGCTAGGCTCTAGGCTTTTAAGCTTAGAGCTTCCATTTCTGCGTTTTATCAGATACTTACATGTTTCAATTAATTTTTAACAGTCGTGTGGACTGTTTGGGTAAATTGCACTCATGGCCTTAACGTATGTATTGGCTAGGGTGCCAAACATATAGATGCACTCAAAGTGCAATTAAGGAATGCCATGGAAAACGATATGGACGTAACGTCTATCGAAGAAACTGCTATCATCGATGCAGGTAGAAAACCAACAGAACAAGTAGAAGAGATCGAACAAGACGAAGAAGAAACAGTAGTTCAGGAAAATATTTTTGAACAATGGGGTCTTTCTAAGGAAGTATTGAAGTCTTTAGTTGAATTAAAATTCACAAACCCTACGCCAATCCAGAAACAAGCCATCCCTTTATTGTTATCTCGTAAAAAAGATTTCGTAGGTTTAGCTGCTACAGGAACTGGTAAAACGGGCGCATTCGGTATTCCACTAGTAGAAACTATCGATGCATCTAAAAAATCAGTACAAGCGTTAGTAATGTGCCCGACACGCGAATTAGCTACTCAGGTAGAGGCGCAAATTCAAAAAATGGCTAAATGGAAAGGTTTAACAACCTTAACAGTATACGGTGGATCTTCATATGACCGTCAGATCACAGCTTTAAAACGTGGTGTGCACATTGTGGTTGGAACGCCTGGCCGTTTATGTGATTTAGTGGACCGTAAGGTTTTAAAATTAAATGACGTACAAACATTGATCTTAGATGAAGCTGACGAAATGATTTCTATGGGCTTTCAAGATGACTTAGAAAAAATCTTAGAAGCTATTGGTGATGATGAAAATAAACGTAAATGGTTGTTTTCAGCAACGATGTCTCCTGAAATCCGTCGCGTAGTTTCTAGATACTTACCGGACTACGATAAAGTTGAAATCCACAAAGAAGATTCTCAAAAACCTAATATTGAGCAAGTGTATTACACGATTTATCCAGATCGTAAATTACAAATGCTTTCTTCAGTACTTTACATGAACCCTGAATTCTACGGTTTGATTTTCTGTCAAACTAAACGTGAAGTAACTGAAATTACTGAATGGTTAAAACGTAAATCATTTAAAGTGGATTGCATCCACGGTGACCGTCCTCAGCGTGAGCGCGATTTCATCTTAAAAGATTTCCGTACAGGTCGCGTAAAAATCCTAGTGGCTACTGACGTTGCAGCCCGTGGTTTGGATATTAACGATTTAACTCACGTTATTAACTTCTCGTTACCGCGTGAAGTTGAAAGTTACGTTCACCGTATCGGTCGTACAGGCCGCGCCGGTAAAAAAGGTTTAGCGTTATCAATCGTTGCGCCTCATGAAGTAAGACTTTTAAAGCGTATTCAACAGGTAACAAAAGCAACTTTAACAAAAGGTACAGCTCCATCTAACGATGAGTTAAATGTTTATCGTGTTAAAGATGTTATCAGCAGCATGAATCAAGTTGAAAATGATGAAATCTACAACCGCGCGACTAAGTTCTTAACCCGTAAAATGGCTGAACTTAAAGAAGTGTTTGAATTTGATTTTACTCCGGAAGAATTCTTAACTCGTTTATTGGTTTCTGAACATCCGGATATTTTTGAAAATCGTGACACATCTATGGATTTCGTAGGTGATGGTATTGTTCCTCGCGAAATGCAGGATTACGGTTCTCGCGAGCGTGGAGCTCCGGGCCGGGATAGTTCTGGCCCACGTGATCGTTATGATCGCGGCGGACGCGGTGGCGGCGGTAGATCATTCGGTTTCGGTGGCGGTGGCGACAGACGTCGTGACGACCGTGGTGGTGACCGTCCTTCATTTAATTCAGATCGTGGTGGCGACAGGCCACAACGTAGATTCGACAATGATCGTCCACCTCGTCGTGACGATGATCGTGGTCCTTCATCTGATCGCAGCAGTGATCGTCCGCAAAGAAGATTTGATGGCGATCGCCCACGCAGAACAGATGCTGTAGCAAAACCAGGTTTTAAATCATGGAATGCAGACGACAGTGGTTCTGAAAGACCTCGTCAACGCTCTGAGCGTTCAGACAGAAAACCTTCTTCTGATTCGCGTCGATCGCGTTCATAGTTAAATAGCTAGCCTTTGAGCTAGTTACATAATTTGATATATAGCGCTAAACTTATCTTTATATGACAAAGTTTAGCGCTTTTTTTATTTCTTTGCTATTTGCCGTTTCTGTAAATGCTGAGCAGGTCTGTTTTGCCACTATGGAAGAGCATGAAGCTATTAAAGATAAACTTCCGAATTTATTCAAAGAGTTACCTGTTATTTTGGGTGTAGATTCTCCGGGAATGGTATTGGATGTGTTTGTCATATTAAAAATAGTTCCTCGTGAGAAAGCTATCGTATTTGATAGTGATGTCTATGTTTCTACAAGCGGACGCACCAAAGATAAAGTTGAAGTTAAAAATGTTTGTTACGATACCGACAGTAAGGCTTTCAGGATACAGTTTAAGAACAATGGTAAAGCTTTTGATGCGGTTTATGACAATAATGGAGTAGCTACTCGTGGTGTTGTTCTTAAAAAGTTATCTTTGTCTGAACAAAAAACTATTAAAGGCAAGATAGAGGCTAAGCCAACAAATAATCCAGCAGCTCAACCGGCAGGTCAGTAATGAAAAATTTTATTATTATCGCAATTTTACTTCACGCATTAAATTTAATGGCACAATCGAAAACAGGTGAAGAGTACATTAAATCTAAAGAAGACATTGTATTTCATACTCCGGATATGTTTAAGTTTTCGGATGTGGGCAAGATCTCTGAGTTCCGTGGTGTTATTGACCGTATTTATTTCAAATCCCACGATCTTAAAATGGTAGATCTTTACCAGTTTAAAACAGATGCCGTTAAAGTTAATAAGGAACTTTGTATGGATTTTGTAGAAAAAATATTTGCATTGAGTTCTTCAAAGCTATTTGAACTTAAAACCTTCAAAATCGAAGATTCAAATAAAGGCAAAGTGTGCGAAGTCTATATAGCTGATCAGAAAAAACCAAAAAAAGATTCAGATGCTTACTACAGATTTGCCTCAATAGGTTTTGTAAACGCAAAAGCCAATGTGCTTGTCTACCACCCCAAAGGTATCAACGACGAAAAAATCAGCGAAGTTCGCAAATTTTGGAGTAGCCTCCGTTAACTAAGAGCGTCCACTATTTTGTCGGCGCATTTTATTCCGTCACAGGCGGCTGAGGTTATGCCGCCGGCGTAGCCTGCGCCTTCACCGCAGGGGAAGAGGCCGGAGTGCGAAACGCTCTGTAAGCTGTCTTCGTCTCTTGTTACGCGTAGTGGGCAGGATGTGCGTGATTCAACGCCGTACAGTTTTGCTTCTTCAGAAATAAAGTCCTTCATGCTGAGATTAAAATTTTCGAGGCCTTCTTTGATTTTACTGTGCATAAAGTCCGGTAAGATCTGATCGAGGCGGACAGTCTTAATTCCGGAAGGTGATGAAGTGGTATTTACAATATTTCGATCTGATTTTTTTAAAAACGAATTTAAACTCTGTACAGGAAGTTCTTTGGTACCGCCAGCATTTTTTACGGATTGAAATGCGCGCACTTCGAGTTCTCGGCGCATTTTCATTCCGCCCATATTATCATGACCGAAGAGTTTGTCGTGTTGAATACTTACGACAATGGCCGCATTTGCAAAGGGAGAGTTGCGGTTAAAATTACTCATACCATTGCAAACTAAGGCGTCTTTTTCGGTGCCGCTTGAAAGTACATATCCGCCTGGGCACATACAGAAGCTGTAAACGCCAATTCCGGTTTTATCATCATGATGAGCCAGCTTGTAATTGGCAGAACCAAGCTTGGGGTGATCGGCAAATTGCCTGTATTGAATATGATTAATTTGTTTTTGCGGGTGCTCGATACGTAATCCCATGGCGAAGGATTTTCCTTCTACAAAAACATCAGACTCTATCAAATGGTTCAGCATATCTTCAGCAGAGTGACCTGTTGCCAGAATAACATGATCAGATGAGTGAGTGTTGCCTTGCTCAGTAATAACACCCTTAATGCACTTATCGCCGTAAATTAATTTTGTTACTTGCGAATCATAAAATATTTCGCAGCCGTGAGAAATTAAAAACTCACGCATTTTAGGAATTACACGGCGGATTTTATCACTGCCGACGTGGGGATTAGAAAGCCATTGAATTTCAGCAGGAGCTCCAAACTGTACTAGGCGGTTTAACACGTAAGGAATATGCTCTGACTTAATACGTGTAATCAGTTTTCCGTCAGAATATAAACCTGCGCCACCTTCGCCGTAACATACATTATTGCGTGTATCGAGTTCACCATAACGCCAGAATCTGTTGATGCCTTTAATGCGTTCTGCTGACTGGCTGCCGCGTTCAAATAGTTTGCAGGGAATTCCGCGCTCAACTAAACGAAGCGCAGCAAATAGACCGGCAGGGCCGCTACCCACGATAATGGGTTTTTGGAAGTTGGCGGGTAGTTTGTTAACTTTAGGTAATTCAAATTTTTCAAGCTTAAGGATTTCATCTTTTTCGGCCACTTCAACTGTGTATACGAAATGGGGTGAGTGTTTTTTACGGGCGTCGACGGATTGCCTTAAAATGCGGTATTCGCCGTGATTGGGCATGAGCCAAGCCAAATGCTCTTTGAGCTCCTGATCAATAGGTAGTTTAAGGTCTTTAAAAATCTTCGACATTTATAAAAGAATATAGCAATATCAGCCTATGTCAGCAATCACCAGATTTTTACCAAAGAACCATTTAAGTTATATTATCGGTCAACTCGTTCATATTAAGCTTCCAAGCTTTCTGAATAAACTGATCATTGCAAATTTTGCAAAAGCTTACCGAATTAATCTGGAAGAAGCTGAGTTTCCCATTGAAAAGTACCCAAGTCTCGGTGAGTTCTTTATTCGTAAACTCAAAGCTGATCGCCGTCCTTTGGGTTCAACATGGGCTTTGCATCCTGCTGATTCCGTTATCACTCAGGCTGCTAAAATAAACGAAGGTAAATTGATTCAGGCAAAAAATAAGACTTATTCTTTAGAGTCTTTTACTAAAGATAAGCATGCCATGGATAAATATGCTAACGGTACCTTCTTAACTTATTATTTATGTCCAACTGATTACCATCGCGTGCATTCACCTGTAAGTGGTACAATTAAAACAGTTCGCCACATTCCCGGCGCTTTATGGCCTGTAAATGCTTGGTCTACGGATAATATTCACGAGCTTTTTTCTATTAATGAAAGAGTTTTGGTGGAAATTGAAACGGATAAAGGCTTAGTGGGTGTTATGTTTGTGGGGGCCACAAATGTAGGACAAATTATTCTTTCTTTTGATTCTGAAATCATAGGTAATCAATTACTTTCAAGCGCTATTAACGAAAAGTCTTACTCTTTGCAGGTAAAAAAGGGCGACGAGTTGGGTGCCTTCCGTATGGGAAGTACGATTGTAATGTTATACCCGCCGGGAAGTATTTCAAGCGAAACAGCTGCAAAACTTTTAGGCCAGGCTGTTAAAGTAAATTCAGATTTTACAAATTAATTATAAAAAACTAAGCCGGGTAAGTGCACTCGGTACTAGTAGTTTCCATGATACTGACTTTTTGCAAAAGTGGAATTTGCACTAAAGCCTTTTCATAAATCCATTTAGCTAAGAGCTCAGAAGTTGGGTTTTCAAGCCCCGGTACTTCATTTAGTACTTTATGATCCAGTTGCTTAAGCAGGGGTTGCATCACCGTAGTAATCTCGTGGTAATCCATAACCCAGCCGATTTTGGGGTCTAAATCGCCCTTTAACGTTAAAACAATCTTAAAACTGTGTCCATGCATATTAGAGCAGGGGTGATTTTTGGGTAAATTTGGTAAAAAACGCGCTGATTCAATGTGAAAATGCTGTTTCAATTTGTATTTCATGATAATTTACCCCGTATATGCATCATTCAACTACCTTACATTTAGCCAAGCAAAATTTCAAATTTTCTTCTGCACATTTTTTAATTTTTGACGAAAATTCAGCAGAAATGCTTCATGGCCATAACTATCAGGTTAAGGTTGATATCTTTGCAGCTGTCAGTGCGCATGACGAAGCTAAGGGTTACTTTGTAGATTTTAATGTTTTAAAAAAAATCATCAAAGATCAATGTGACGTATGGGATGAGCATGTTTTACTGCCGGAAAAGCACCCAGATATGAAATACCAAATCAGCCAAAGCGGTAAAAACTATGATATCAATTTCAGAGACCGTTTTTATTCTTTTCCTATAATCGAAACCATCTGGTTGCCGATTACAAATACAAGTGTTGAAAACTTATCTCTTTTATTTGCAAAAAGTATTTTCAAAAAAATGAAAGACTTAGGCGTTGATAAAGTACGAGTGAGTGTTGAAGAAACGCGCGGGCAGAGTGCCAGCTCGGTTGTAGGAAGCTAAAGTCCGTTAGCTACTTGCGAAGCTTTTAATTCTTTTTTTACACGATAATTCCAGAAGCAGATTTGTCCCGGATCGCTGATCCAGAAATCTGCACGGTCCTCCACCTGTTGTGGGGTGCCATTGCATGAAGTACTTCCTAAATCATCAAAACTTGTAACTTCTGAAGCCGACCATGACCAGAAACTTTTTTCCGGTTTAGACCAGTTGCGGCCGTAGCCTGAATGACCCTTTTGAATGCGGGCAAAAACCATTTTTTCTTTTTGTGGATTTTTAATTAAATCGCGGGCTTTCGCAATAATATCGGCATTTGTAATTTTCACGACGAAGTTGTCGCCTTCACCTGTGCGAGGACCAATCACAAAGTAGGTTGCAGATGTATCAATATCAGTAGGTTGAGGTTTTACTGAGATCGGCTTCGGATTGCCATTATCATTGATATAAAAACCTGAATATTTATTTTCAGCGCTGATCTGTGCAGTTTCCCAGCTTTTTAAAGAAGAGGGTACTTGAAAAAAATGTTTTTTAAATGCAGCTAAATCTACTTTTTCACTGTGAACTACATTGTAGTATTTATCTTTTAAGTCGATCTGAATTTTATTGACGCCAGAGTATAAATTTTCAACTACAATCATATGTTCAGAGGATTGAGTTTTTTGATAAGTGATAACGCCACCTTCAAAAGGGTTTGAGGCATAGTATTTAGCATTACATTTATACTGCACGTCTACAGCGAGCCTGTCGGCATTGTTCAGTAAAGAGTAATGTTCGTCTTTTGTGATGTTATCAAGAGGGTAGTTTACAGTTTCATTTTCAGTTAATTCAACTTCTGTTTCGCGTATTAAATTTGTACCGAATTTCTGCACCCAAACTGAAAAAGATTTTTCAGTTTTATTTTTGATGATGAGTTCTCCGCCTTCGCACAGTTGAGGCCAGTGCAATACTTCGGCGTTTACATGTTGGTATGTAAAAAGTATCAGAATCAGAGTGAATAAAGGGTGGGTTTTTATTCTCACATATATTGGTTCGGGATTAAGGTCGTATTACTTTAACTGAGGGAAAGAAATCTAGACTTAAGATGGCAAGAAAAGTAGCATGAAGCTGTATGAAGATTTCTGTATTCATTTTACTTACTTTTTGTCTAGTTTTTACGGCAATTTCCAACGCGCAGGAAAAGCCCGTACAGCCTGTTGCTGTAACGACCTCATTTAAGAAAAAAGAAGCCCCAAAAAGTTTTGTAATCGGTGCTGAAGTCAGAAGTTATCGTTACTCAGAAAACCGAGTGACTCATTCCGGTTTATTGTACGGTTTATTTGGCGAATGGTACTGGAGTAGTCTTTTAGGAAATGGCAAATTATACGGAAGCCTTTTGTACGGTTCGATTAATTACGATGGTTATTCATGTAATGTAGATGGCACAAATTGTAGATCGTTGAGTGCGCCAACAACGGATTTAATTGGACGTATTGCTTCACGTTTTGAGTGGGCGCTTAACAAAAATTTCGAACTAGCTGCGGGTGCAGGTTATCGCTATTTGTATGACCGTGGTGAAGGCGGAAGTTTTTATACTCGCACGGGCCAGTGGATTTATTTGCCGATAGGATTTGTTGTTCACGCTGACAAATTTATAATTGATGTTGAGTATGATTTGTATTTAGCAGGTAACATGAAATCTAATATTTCAGAGGCTGTCAGTACTTTGCCTGATATTGATAGCAAACAAACTAACGGTAGCGGATACATTTTAACTTTAGGTTACCGTTTGAATGAGTCGTTAAATGTTTACGGGTTTTATGAAGGATGGAATCTTGGTGATTCCGATCAAGTCGTGGTAGGTTCAAATACTTTCACCGAGCCAAAAAGCGAAACCCAGTCTTTTGGGGTCAAACTGGGTTTACTCTTCTAATTCTAATTTTAATTTTAAATTTTAAAATTACTTAGGTTGTTTAATCATTTTTTCAACTTCAGCAATATGCATTTCTTCTTCAACGATCATATCGCGTGCGAATTCTTCTAATAAAATTGAGTCGCCCTCAACAAGTTTTAAAAGTTTTCTGTAAACACCTACTTGATGTTTTTCGTGCTGAAGAGATTCCGTTAAGATGTCGTTGATTTTGTGGCTGTTGGATTCAAGAAGCTTACCGATTTTTAAAGAAGGGTGGCCATTTAAAGCTGTGATGTGTTCGCCGATTTGATTGGCGTGAGTTAAAGACTCAGTGGCTTGGCTACGTAACCAAGAGCAAATAGGAATACGGTTGTGGCCGAAAACCATAAAAGCATAATGTGAGTAGCGAACTACTCCGGCTAATTCGTTTTCAAGAAGTTCATTTAAACAGGCGATTACTTTTTTGTTGTCCATGTTGGTCTCCATCCATCGTGCGTCGCGGCAATTAAGCATTAAATAGTTTATATTAGTGTTTTAATTCTATGTTTTTTTCTAAATGAAAGTCAAATGAAAATGGATTGATAGGCAATTGAGAATAGATCTCAATTCTTTGACTATTTATTACGAATGAAATTAATAGTCTGTATCAATATGAAAAAATTTATTCTTGAAAAAATAGAAGTACCAAAAGGCGCCGCCAATGCGGATTTAATAAAACGTTTGTACGATTTAGGATTGCATCCCGGACTTGAAGTGGAAATTGTGTCTAAAATTTCATTTAATTCAGTCACTGTTATTCAATATGGATCAACGCGTTTAGCATTGAATGAAGAGGAATTTGCATGTCTACATGGGCGCTAGTCGGTTCGCCGAACTCGGGAAAAACGACTCTCTATAATTGGCTCACAGGTTCAAAATCTAAAACGGTAAACTATCCGGGTTCTACGGTTGAATATAACGTAGGTAAATTGAGAGCTCACTTGGCTGAAAGAATTAACGACCAGGAAATTACTATTGTCGATACTCCGGGAGTTTATTCTTTAACTCCGCAATCTGAAGATGAGCAGGTTACTCACGATGTGCTTTATACCCAACACAACGTTGATAGTTTAAACGGTGTAATAGTTGTGTTGGATGCAACACAGTTAAGCCGCCACTTGATGATTGCAAAACAGATCGTGGATAGTAATTACCAAACTATTTTTGTTGTTACTATGCTGGATCTGATTGAAAAAGAAGGTTCGCAAATTCAGTTAGAAGAACTTAAGAATGAGCTTGGACCTAATATTGTTTTATTTGACGGAATCTTGGGTAGAGGCCTAAACGAAATCGTAGATCTGCTTCCTGTTACGCCGGCTAATGACGAAATCTTCCATCATGAAAATTGGGATATTGAAAAACATACGCAAGTCATCCAATGGGCGGAAAATTTAGCCGCAAAAACTATAGTTAACCGTAACGAGCAGAAGTCGGCGGCGCATTTTACAAATCAAGCTGATAAAGTGTTAACTCATCCTATTTTGGGTTTAGTTATATTTTTCAGTATTATGACTTTATTGTTTGCTTCAATTTACTGGGCTGCAACTCCACTTATGGATTTAATTGACGGACTTTTCTCGTCAGCAGTAGCTGTGGCAACTGAAAATATTCCGGGTTTATTCGGTGAGTTTGTTGGTAATGGATTTATTGCAGCTATCGGCGGTGTTGTTATTTTCGTTCCGCAGATTTTTATCTTATTCCTTGGTATCGGAATTTTAGAATCTACGGGTTACTTGGCCCGTGTAGCGGCACTGATTGATAAGCCTCTGTCAATGGTAGGCTTGGGTGGACGCTCATTTGTTCCGTTGCTTTCAGGTTTTGCCTGTTCAATTCCGGCTATCATGGCTACGAGAAATATTACATCTAAAAAAGAAAGATTAATTGCTCAGAGTATTATTCCGTTTATGACGTGTTCGGCACGTTTGCCGGTATATGCTTTGCTGATTGCATTTCTTTTTGGTGATGAAAATCCGCTGTTAGCTGGCCTCGTAATGGCATTAATGTACTTTGGGGCAATTGTTGTAGGTGCTATTGCTGCCAATATTATTTCGGTATTTGTTAATGATACAACTAAGTCGCGTTTGATCATGGAGCTTCCGTTGTACCGTCGTCCGCGTTTTGGTTACATCTTCATGCAATCGCTAAGTAAAGCTAAAAGCTTTGTAGTGAAAGCGGGTCCGATTATTTTCGGTCTGGCGCTTATTTTATGGTTTGCAACTAATTTTCCGCGCCCGGAGGTTGTTGAGGGACAAGAACCTCTGTCAGCCGTGGAAATTGCTAAAGACAGTTATGCTTCAGAAGTAGGGCAAGCGGTTGAGCCCATCTTCCGTCCTATGGGTGTAGACTGGCGGGTTGGCTTCGGGTTGATTTCGGCCTTTGCTGCACGTGAAGTATTTGTGTCGTCATTAGCCTTGATGTTTAACATCACCGACGAAGATGAAGATGCAGCTCAACAGGGTCTGTTAGCGGCTATGAAAAAAGCTACCTTTGAAAATGGCGAGCCGATTTTTACTGTGGCTTCCGTTGCGGGGATATTTATTTTCTTCATGATTGCGCTACAGTGTACTTCTACAGTGGGTATTTTAAAGCGTGAAATGGGTTCATGGAAGCCGGCTTTGATGCAATTATTCTTCAGTAACTTAGTGGCGTATTGCTTAGCAGTTACAGTTGTGTTTGTTCTTAAAAGCTTTGGCCTGTAATTATTTTTTTCGTTTCCAGTAATAGTATTTGCGGTACCAAGCAGAGGTCTTTTTAAATAAAGACCAACTGCTTTCGTCAGGAAAAATATTAACTCTGAATATTGAATAAGGATTTTCTTCCAGAATTAATCCGCCGGTATCGGTGTTGACGGCATAGTCATAGCCGGCAGCTTGAGCAAGATCATCCGAGTTACTTCCAGTTACGCCATACGTAAACGCGTATACATTAATAGGCTTGCTAAATTCCTGCTCTAAAGATTTTTTAGAGTCGATTAACTCTTTAAGTGCTTCGTCTTCATTAAACTCAGTAATCTTTTTATGCTCAAAGCCGTGTGATCCTACTTCAAACTGTGATTTTAACCATTGCTGCCGGTCTTTTCCCGAAACAATTTCGTGCGCCGGTTCGGTTGAGTTTACATCCCAGCTGTTTTGGTCAATGTTTTGATCGGCTAATAAAAACAATTGAGCCCTGAAGCCATACTGTTTTAAAAGTGGTGAGGCGTTTTTTAAGTTATCCCTATAGCCATCGTCAAAAGTGAGGATTAAAGGCTTTTTGGGAAACTCGCTAAAGCTGACTTCTCCGGTGCGGAATTTTTTTAAATCTGAAAAAGTCAGAGTTGTAAAATTACGCGATTTAAAGAACTTAAGATGTTTTTCGAAGTTGGATTTAGTAACGTATATTTTATGTTGGGACTGAATTTCTTGATCCGGTATTTTGTGGTACATTAAAACCGGAATCCAGCGGCTGTAGTTTTTTAAAAAATAGGCCGACTCATAAGTTCTTTGTACTTTGGCCGCAATATCTTTAAGTGAAAACGACTGCTGAGCCATTTGAGATAGTTGAGCTGCATCTGAAGCGGCTCCGGAGCTCAACGCCTTAATGCTGGCAACAAAGTCTTCTGTATTAATTTGCGGATTTTTAGATGAAGGGTGAATGTCGCCGAAATTAGACTCTGTTGCATTTCTGTAATTAGCGGGAGTGATAAGGCCAACATAAGAAGCTTCGCCGAAGGCAATGGTATTTATACCGGTAATTAAAGATTCCATGCAAACACGGCCTGAGCCGATAACCAAATTATATTTTGAGTAAATCTCACTATTAAGTGAAGCAGGGGATTCTTGCTGGATCATTGATTTTATAGAATCGGGTAAGCTTAGGTCAGACAGTCGGCCACCGATTAAAGTAAGATTAAAGCTAGTATCTTTTAGTGGAGCTGAGAAAAGGGCTTCAACGGCTTGCTGTGTGCGCGCTCCCTTAGGGCCTGTTGTGCGTCCAACAATTGCAATATTTAATGTGCTAGAGGCTGCAGGGGCTTTAAAGTAGTAAGCTTCTGCGTTGATCGGGTTGGGTACAGTATGTATACGGTTTGGATTATAAGAAAAATCTTTAATAAGATGCTTTTTAATATTTTCGCAAACCGCAACTATGAATTGGCCATACTGATTGTGAAGCTTTTTTGAAAACGAAGAGTGTTGCACTCCGTGTACGGTAGAAACAACTCCGGTATCAGAAAACAAGGTAGACCAGTAAGCCAATTTGGCCGCTGCGCGCGAATGGGTATGGATAACATGAATGTTCTGCTTACGGATAAAATTGCGTAACCACAAAACGTTTTTAATAAACTTAATTTTAGAACGGGTTTCGACTTCTAACTGTAGTTTTATATTTTCAGAAGGGTAGTAAAAGCCGTTGGACATCTGATATATCAAATGTCCGTTTTTACGGTGTTCGTTAGCCAATGTAACGGCGTAAACTTCAGCGCCAGTCAGATGGTTTTGTGATAGTAAATGCAGTATGTTCACTCAATTGATATTAAATCAAATAAACCTGCAAAAGAAGTAATCTTTGAAATATATCAATAGCTCAAATAATAGGCACATGCTCGATAAATTAGGCCTTGAGTTGACAGTCAGGGAGCTTTTAATTAGATTCGTATTTCGCAATTTACATTGCGGGAGTAGCTCAGTTGATAGAGCGATGCCTTGCCAAGGCATAGGTCGCGGGTTTGAGTCCCGTCTCCCGCTCCAAATTTCGTTCTGGAATTTTGAGCTGTCACCGCAAAGTCAAGAAAATCTAAGTACTTGAAAATACACAAAAATAAATCTCAAAAAATGTTGAAATGTCGTTGATATTTCAAACAGATTTCAATGTCAGATAACATTTTGATAACAAGTTGATAACACGCTCTGGATGCGTGAGGCTTATGGATTAGAGTGTTGATGGGTTTTTGGTAACCACTGATTGGGCTGTTCTTTTTTAAAATCTGATTTTACCATTTGAAAAAACGGCACATCGTTGAGCGTACACTCGGCCAACGATGTGTGTTTCAAAAAAAACTAACTATGGCGCTTCATAAACTAAGAAGCCAAACTTGTTCTCCCAAACTCGATCGCGCTCAAGACTTTGTGCCATTTTTCCACATAAGTTATACCATCCGAATCCGTCTTTCAGCAGTGGGCTGCCTTTCGGGAAGAGTGATTTATTGTTCATTTGTGCACTCAGATCGAAGGGGTCGAAACCGGCAGGTATTGGTTCACGGTTTATGTTCGTAATGTTGGTGCAAACATGTTGTTTGTTGTAGTCCTGTACATGGGTGACAGTGTCTCCTTTTTTGGGCTCTTTCCAATGCACTTCAAAAACATTGCAACTTACTTCGCGTGCTTGATATTCAATCTTTTCCCCAAAGGCTGGGCCTAGGGTAAACGGGGCTGGGTACGCGGCACTTTTAACATATGCAACTTCTGGCTTGGCCTGTCGCGGGTACGAGAATGTCATCGAGCCCCGAGTGATCGGTCCCATGAAGCCATCCGACTTAACCTGTTCAAAATTATGGAATTTCAATCGAAAGCGAAACGGAGAGGTTTCGTCATTTCCACGGAAGTCCACGATATTGATTTTCCCGTTTCCCACCCAAGATTCAAAACTCTTACAGGAATTTCCGTCAGCACTCTTTTTTGCCCAGGCTTGACCAGCAGTTAGCGTTAGCAGAAACAAAAGCGCTGCCATTTTATTTTTCTTCATAATCATTCTCCTTCATTGATTGGTTGACCTGCGTAATGCAGATTTGTTTTTTAAATTCCTTTTTTTCTCTTTTTCTACTACTCAAAAGCCAAACGTTCTCATTGATCTCGGGGCTTCAAGCACACGGCGGTTCATGGCTTAATCACTTTGCCTCATCAAGGGTCGCCAATTTTCGATCAATGATGGCTTGAAATGTTTCAAGTGGATAAGCGCCTTTCACAGGGACGCCAGCAACTAAAAATCCAGGCGTGCCACTGAATCCGAATTTTTGTGCTTCTAGCGTATCGGCCTCGATGGCGGCTTTGGTTTCTGGTGACGAAATCGCAATCTTCATTTTATTCATGTCGGCTCCTGTTTTTTTAACTTGCGCATCCAGAAATTTCTCGCCCTGATTCGCTAGTTCCTCAGCATGACTAAAAATCTCGTGATAAAATTTGCGTGCTTTTTCTTTATCTTGTTGTCTAAGTGCTTCAAATCGTAATGCCGCAGGCAGGGCCATTGGGTGAAAAGGAAGTGGAAAATTCTTAATGACGATGCGAACCTTATCTCCGTATTTTGTTTTGACTTCATTCATTGTCCTGTAACTTTTCACGCAAAAGGGACATTGAAAATCTGTATACTCAATTATCGTTATAGGTGCATCCAAAGGACCAATCGAAACCCGTTTAGTCTCAAGATCAGCCTGAAGTGGGTTTTTAAAATACTTTTCGGTTTCAGCTTCTTCGTCTGCTTGTTGTTTTTTGCGCGATTGTTCTTGTGCAACTCGTGCAGCTTTCTGGATTGCATCCATTATGAGTTCGGGGTGCTTTTCGATGGCATTCGTCAATATTTCTGGATGCGCCTCTAGCTGCGCTTGAAGATCAGTGTTGTGAGGTGTGCAAGCTACGAGTGCTAGTGTAACTATTGTTAGAATAAAATATCTGGTTCTCATATTTATCTCCGTTTCTGTTGTGAGAATTGAAAAGCATCATCAAAGAAGGCCGTCCGCCATTTGCAATTACATTAAGGATGGTCAAGCCTGCTGCTAATAGATGACTTCAAATACTTCGCCTTTTTGGCTGACGAACCTTATTGATTCCTAAAGTAGGACGCAAAACCGTTTGCTGAAGTAAGTCAGTGTTTAAAATATGCCAATTTAGCATAAGCCTCCTGATATTGAGTCTCTATTGTCGTCCTAAATTCAAAGTTCTAGTAGATGGGATTTGTGAGAATCTTAGTTGCTAAATGTGGAACAATGAATTAAGATTTATATATGGCAAACCAAATTGATCTCAATAAGATTTATGTATTTAGAGCGGTCGTCCGAGCTGGTAGTATCACTAAAGCCGCCCAATTGTTGAAGCAGCCTAAGTCAAACGTGAGTCGCCAATTGTCGACACTTGAAGAAGAACTTGGAATGCCACTTGTCTTACGCACGACCCGCCACTTGAGTTTAACTTCTGCAGGTAAAGAGTTGAACGAAACTGTCTTGCCGTATTTAAACGAGATTGAAGGCGCGCTTGATAAAATCAAAGAAGGAACTGATGAGGTTGCGGGAAGAATCCGAATAACAGTCCCCGAAGATATAGGTATTGAGCTGATGGGCGGAATTACGAAAAGTTTTCAATCGATGTATCCGCAAATCGTTTTAGAAACTCATGTTGGTAATCGCTGGGTGGACCTAATAAAAGAGTCTTTCGACATGGCTCTTCGAATCGGGAGAATGAATGATAGCACACTCATTCAAAAGAAAATCGGGATGGTCAGTCTAGGTTTATATTTGAGTCCATCCTTAAAGATGAAGACTGGTGTAATTAAAAAGCCTTCTGATATTTCAGACATACCATACCTCGCATTTTCACCCAATCCAAAGCTTTGTGGATTAAGGATAAACTTTCATCAATCGTCACAAGTAAAATCGGTAAAGCTTAGAACAGTTTTTACAAGTAACAGTTTTTTCTGTTTACGTGACCTTGCAATCAAACAAGGCGGTATGGCGGTTTTGCCTTCGTTTATGGCTGAGAGATTTGTCCAAAGCGGAGACCTTGTGCGAATCTTACGAGATTGGGAGATCGATACTTTACCAATGCATGTTTTGATTCCACATCAGAAAGATGTCCCGCTTCGTACTAGAAAATTTATCGAGCATTTGCAACAAGGGCTAATGCCTTTACTTAGCTAATCTCAATAACAAGTAGCACGGCTGAATGAATTCAACAACGTCTATGGAAGGATAATATTCATTCTAAGCCAAATCGTGATCCTTGCGGCCACCGCGCTCCAACTTCTTTTCTTGCTCAGTTTCAATCATCATTTTAACAGTTTCTATTGAACGTTCGACAAGTGCTTGAGCACCCGACCGAAGATCTTTACTCTCTGAAACTTGGATGACGTTTTTCTCCATATCTTCTGCTGTCCATCCACGTGAATGAGCAATGTAGGGAAAGGGTGGAAACGTACAACCGATCTCGGAAAAGAATCCAAGAAGCTGACCCGCCACTGATTGAATGTTGTCTTGGCCACCTGTGATGATCATACTAACTACTTTGTTTGTAATCAGTTGCCGGTTTGCAATCGTGATTTGGTTTTGCACACAGTTCATTCTTTCAACCATTTTATAATACAACGAGCTTGCATTTCCCCAACGAATTGGCGTTGCAATGACGACAACATCTGCCCAGTGAACAAAAGCCTCGTAAACCTTTTCCATTTGGTCTTCAGGATCCATTTGCGTAATCGAACACGGCCATGTGCAAGCGCGCGCGGCTTTTGAATAATAGCCTTCGCATGCTCTAAACTGCAATTGACTTAAGCGAATCGTTTGCACTTCAGCTTTTAGTGTGGCCGACGCGTGCTTAATAGCAACTTCAAGTAAAAGATCTGAAGTTGAGGTGCGGGGATTTGATTCATCCATGTTTGTCGTAGAAATACCTAAAACGCGAATCGGTCCAGGACTTCGCTTGACCTCACGTGCAAGTGGATGAGCGGCATGAGGAGATTTATGTCTTGGACTCGCGGATGCTAAATCAATTAAAAGTTTATCACCTTCGATTTTTAATAAATACGTTGGTATGCAGTCAGATTCAAATCCGGGTTCACCTTTACCAGTTTTGTGGTGGAATTTCCAATTGTGCCATGGACAGGTTATGTATCCGTCTGAAAGTTTTCCACGACCAAGTGGACCTCCGGAGTGATTGCAAAAACCCGAGACAGCTGAAAAATTTCCATCCAAATAAGTAAGAGCGATTTTTGTTTTACTGATTGAAATTTCTTGCAATGGTTTTTGTGCAAGTTCTTTGATTTCACCAATTATTTGCCATTCAGGTTTGTATTCCATATTTTTTATCCCTTCGGATTGACCAAATGCAATGACGGCGGAAAAGAATCCGCCGTTGAATATGATTAGAATTGAGTTTATTTTTTGTTTTCAAAGAATGTCTATTGTTTAACGAAACCCAAATTTTCCATTTTGGTTTTTCCACTGGTCTTTGGGTGGAATAGTTTCAAGAATATCCCAGTGCTCAACAATTTTTCCATTTTCGACCCTGAATAAATCGTAGTATGCGGTCGGTTTGCTTGCAAATTTACCTTCACTGACAACAAGTACAAAATTGCCTTCACCAAGCACTTTGTGAACTTTATCGTATTCCATTTTGATGCCTTGTTTTGCCAAAGCTCCAAGTGCCGCTTGTAGTCCAGAAAGATTGTCACCGATCTGTGAGTTGTGCTGTTGGTAATTATTGGCTTCGATATAATTGGATGTTTTATCATACTGCTGCTTTACTAGAACTGTGGCAACGAACTCAGAGACAAGCTTTTTATTATCTGCAGTTTTGTGTTTGTCTTTAACTTCAGTTTCACCATCAAGCTGAGTGCGTCCACTTGGATTGGGTGGGGTTTTTTCTGCTAAATTATCCCAATGCTCGACAATCTTTCCGTTTTCAAAACGCAAAATATCAAACCCTACTTTTGGTCCAAAAAAATTATATTCTGAGTGTGTGAATACATAGTCACCGTCAGCGAAGACACGAACTGTATTGGCCTTAGCTGAGCCCTTCGGAAGTTGACTCATCAGTTTACCAAAACCCTCTAGGCCATCTTCTGCGCTAAGATTGTGCTGAATGTACTTTTTAGGATTGATATAACTGACAGGTTTTGAATCTCCAGTTTCAATACTCTTTAAAAGTTCTTTCACTTCTGTTTTTTGCTTTTCCATTCGATTCTCCTTTGTTGATGCCTTCGCAAGTCCTAAGATCGGTACCAACAGAGTTGTTACTATGACGATCTTTGTGGATTTGAAATTAAGTATTTTCATGGTCGTTCCTTTTTTTAATTATTAATAAAAAAATTATCGACTCAATTTTGATATTTGATTAGATAGGATAATTGCAATATAGTATTGCAATGGAGCAATAATGAATTTTGAACTCGAATCGACACTTATTTTTGTAAAAGTTGTTCAGCAAGGAAGCTTCTCAAGAGCTGCTGAACTTCTTAGAATTCCATTATCAACCGCAAGTCGATCAATCAGTCGATTGGAGAGCGAGCTAGGTACAAAGCTTCTCTTAAGAACTACTCGGAGTTTAACTCTAACGCCTACTGGTAAAGAATATTTCGAGCGATCAGTGGGGCCTATAACAGAGTTGGAAGGCGCTAGAAAGTCATTAGCCGGAAAAGATGGTATTTTGAGCGGTCGTATTAAAATCACGGCTAATGAAGATCAGGGTGCGCTTGTTATCACGCCAATTATTTCAAAAATAATTGAGACTCATCCGCAAATTAGTTTTGAACTTCATTACACAAGTCAGGCTCTTGATCTAGTTAAGGGGGGCTATGATCTTGCATTAAGAGTGGGTCGTTTAAATGCAAGTCGTTTCA
Organism: bacterium; assembly: GCA_019752925.1. GTDB lineage: Bacteria > Bdellovibrionota > Bdellovibrionia > Bdellovibrionales > Bdellovibrionaceae > Pseudobdellovibrio. The sequence goes on along the minus strand of JAIELP010000008.1, from coordinate 21,583 downwards.
AAGCAAAATCCTTAGGAGAAATTTCGATTATTGCTGTCGCTTCGAAACTTTATTTGAATGGACGCAATCCGATTATAGAGCCTAGTGATCTAGTCGACCATGCGACACTTGTTTATGGACCAGGACCAGAGACAACACGATATGTTTTCCAATCAAAAAAAGGGAAAAAAACAATCTCAATAAAACCACATTCCGTTGCTAATCATATGCCCTCTCTCGTCATTTTAGCGATGAGCAACGCGGGTGTGGCATTCGTTCCTGAATTTATTTGTAAGGAGCAGCTTAAATCAGGCTCTTTGGTCAGAGTCCTTCCGGAATGGACGACCTCAAAGTATGCTCTTCATCTTGTTTTTCCGAATACTTCGAAAATCCTTCCACGCGTAAAATTAGTTGCAGACGAAATCACGAAAAGTGTTCGAGAACTTATATTGTGATGAATTTTACATGTTTGAAATTGCTAGGCCTGAATGTTTGTAACGATCTACGTTGTTTTCGATTTTCATTTAAAACTAAACTGCAATAGTCTAACCAGTTTTTTAAGAGATGTGAGCTGTTTGCAATCAAAATTTGTCTGTAATGAGGCTAATTTCCAACTACTGTGGGTCAAAAATGAAATTTGAAAATAATGACAATTAGTCCCAACCTAAATCTTTATTGAGACGTATTTCGTGTTCTTCTTCAAACATTTTTGCTAAATCTTCGCGTGACTGTTTAGCTCGGGCAACCATGTCTTCAGTGTCTTTCCTGCGTGGGTGAAGCATTTCAATTACTTCCATATTGTGCCTACGGAATATATGGGCGGCTTTGACACTGTCGTAAGGAGCCCAGCCCAGTGATTGCAGAACGGAGCTTCCCATTTTTAATGAAGACTCGAAAGTTTCACGTTCGATAGATTCAACATTTAAGTCCATCAGATCATAGGTGTGCTGAACATTACGAGCTCTAGCAAAAATTTTAAGATGCGGAAAATGCTCGCGTGCCATCTTGACCAATTTAAGATTGGATTCAACCTCATCTATGGCTACGACAAGAACTTTGGCCTGGTGCGCGCCTGCGGCTTCTAACAAATCCAAACGTGTAGCATCGCCGTAATAAATTTTAAAGCCGAAACGTCTGAGCAGTTCGATTTGATCGGGTTCGTAATCAAGAACAGTAGCATTGATTTTATTAGCGTGAAGAAGGCGACCCACAATTTGACCGAATCGGCCGAAGCCCGCAATGATGACATCGTTGGACTGGTTTTCAATAACGTCAGGAGCTTTGTCGGTTGTGTCACAGAAAAAACTAATAAATCGATCGTAAATCAACACTACAAGCGGTGTTATCAGCATAGACAGTGCCACTACAGCTAAAAGTTTTTCATTGAGAGTTTTTTCAATGACTCCAAGATTTAAAGCCGTTCCGAAAAGAACAAAGGCAAATTCTCCAACCTGAGCAATGATGATGGAAAAAAATATGAGCTGCGATTTTGGCAATTTGAAAATCTTTCCGATCAAATAGTGAGCTGTACTTTTAAGTACAAAAATTCCGACCACTAATCCTAAAATAACGAGTGGCTCGCTTAAAATAGTTTGTAGGTTGACCGACATGCCAACTGAAATAAAGAAGAGTCCAAGTAATAATCCTTTAAAGGGTTCAATATCAGTTTCAAGAGCATGGCGGTATTCGCTTTCGGCTAAGAGCACGCCAGCCAAAAAAGCACCCAGCGCCATGGACACATCAAGGCTTTGCATTAAAAAGGCCATACCCATAACTAGTAGTAGAGCTGTGGCCGTAAAAATTTCTCGTAGGTGCAGACTAGCGACAAATCTTAAAAGCGGACGAAGTAAATAACGGCCACCCACAATAGTTACTAAAATAATTGAAAGGGTTTTAAGTAGAACCAAATAATTAGTTCCATTTTGTGCATCTGTTTGTTTTTCAACTAATAATGGCAATAGAGCTAGCATTGGGATAACCGCTATATCTTGGAAAAGTAAAATAGAAAAATTAGAATTTCCACCTGTGGTATTAAGAAGTTTTTTTTCATTTAAAATCTGTAACGCCATAGCTGTAGAAGAAAGTGAAAATCCCATCCCAATCAATAAAGAAACTGAAAATGTGCAACCAAGCCAATAACTGCAGGTTGTAATCAGTAATGTATTGAGTAAAATCTGTAATCCACCCATGCCGAAAATTGGGATTTTAAGATCCCAAAGTTTTTTAGGGTTGAGTTCAAGGCCGATAATAAACATTAAAAGAACTACACCGAACTCTGAAAAATGCATAACTTCTTCAACATTGCCAATGAACTTAAAGCCGAAAGGACCAATGGCCAAGCCGGCAATTAGGTAGCCAAGTAGTGACCCCATTCCTAATTTTTTAGAAATGGGCACACATATAAGAGCTGAAGTTAGAAAAATAATCATGTTTAAAAAATTTGAATGTTCAGTCATTATCTGGCCTCAGTTAATGTGATAATATGTTTTTTTATTTTTTCTGCATGATTTCGGATTTCTTCTTCAGTAGTTTTGCGTGATCCAAAAAGAATATGTGGCTCTTGCCACTGCATCTGGCACAGCTGACAGGTTTGTTTATAGGCGAACAAAAAATTATGGATATCAAAGCCATGATAGCCATTTTCGCTATAGGCCATTTGTTCGCTGCCAGTTGTGATAGCTAGCATAAATTTTTTATTTTTAAGATGTTCACCTTTGGAGCCGTAAGCAAACCCCATCGTTAATACCTCATCCATCCAAAGCTTTAACAAAGGCGGCATATTGTACCAAAAAAAAGGGTGTTGAAATATAATAATATCATGTTGTTTAAGAAGTGTTTGCTCCTTTTTGATGTCGATATGAAAGTAAGGGTAGTTGTCGTATAAATTATGAATCGTAACATCAGGCGTATTTTTAAGTACTTCAGCAATTTGACGATTAGCTACAGATTGATTCAGATGAGGGTGGGCGAGAATTACAAGAACCTTTTTAGTCATAAATATACGCTAAGGTATATTTTATTAATTTTCGATCTTTTTCTTAAAAAAGCTGAGAATTTTGTACAGTGCCAGCGCTGCCAGCATATGTTTAAGACTGTGACCACTTAATGAATGAGATAAAAAATCAAACACTTGGTGATCATATGTTTCAAAAATTTTAGCTAATACATACAGTATTAATGCCCAGTAAAAAAGTGCATTGGGTATTTTCCCTTGGGGCTTAATAATTACACTGATTAAAACAAAAAAAACCGTGGCTAATTGAAGGGCCGCGTAAGGTCTCAACGTCCAGTAATTCATTTTGTAAGCAAAAACACTTAATGGTCCCAGCGGAAGCAAGATTGCAAAAACAGCCCAGCCAATACGTGCACCAAATCGGTCGCCGCCGACTAGGGAGCGCAGGCCTGTGAATGCCAATGTCATTGGTAAACGGTCCCAAGTTAAGGTTTCGGGAACAGGTGACCAATGAAAATACGCCGAACCTATGCCGGTAAAAACAATTGAAAGACTCAGCCAGATACCGACATAATAATAAAAACTTTTGTGCAAGTTTTTATTATTGAGCACAAACCACAGTCCAAAAAATCCAACCAATACAAAAAGTATATTGGTCAGAACATCAAAGCCATTCGGAATTCCGAGAAAAAGCCGTTGATCGGCAAAATTAAAATAATGAACAGGATCAACTATTGGAAGTTTATTCCAGGCGCAAAAAACTAAAATAAATGTGAAAGCTAAAGTGATAACAAAAGCAGTCCTGGATTTTTTGGATACAATAGGACTAATTGTTAACACCTTTGATGTCGATTAGTTTTTCTTTTACGTCGGTCGGCATATCTAATTTTGAAATTCTCTCTTTTTCTAAACCACGTAAACCTTTTGTATCGATATTGAAATTAGAGCAGTTGATAGCTCTGTTGCCACTGAAGGGTTTTGCAAATGAGTTTGCAGCCATTTGTTCATAAACAACGTCAATGCTGGCGTTGATTTTCTTTTTCATGTCTTCGGGGCATTCTTGGTTGCATGATTCAAATAGTAGACGTGTTATTTGTTTCGGCGCAGCGCCCAGCGAAAGATCATTATAAACACCTAGACGATAAGTACATGAGCAGATTTTTTTAGTTTTAGTATTAGTAAACTTAACTTGGTTACCACTAACTTTAGTTACGGCAATTTCAAAACTCATGTTGTGAGCATCGCTAGTTCCCTTGCAAGTTAAATTGCTATTAGGGTTGGCTTGAGCTAATAAAAGTGATGTTAATAGTGTTGTTAAAAACATTGTGTTTTCCTATCTACAAAGAGGGATTGTTTGTGATGAACAGTGCAAGTTACCTTGTAACGAGTGTGCAAAGTCATAAGTGTTAATAAAGTTGGCTTTTAAGCCATTTTCTTTTAAGTGATCTCTCATATATTTTTGAAATGTTTTATTGGCTTGGTCGGGAATATAATATTGGTCGCCTATTAAAACGCCATTGGTGGGGTTAGGGTTGATAGAGCTGACCCCATTTAATTTTCCATCGGGACCAATATTACCACCATCAAAGAGTTGAGGTACCTTTTTGATTTCAATATTGCAGCCCGGATACATTTTTGCAAGTTGTCGCTTTAAATCCTGTTCGAGAATATCCATTTGAGCTTGTACATAGTTGTTGCTTCGAACCAGAGCAGGGTCTGTTTTGAATAGCTTAGCCATGTGTTTGTTACTGGCGTCGTTACAGGTTACAAATTTTTCCGCTTTTTCTTTCTTAGGTGCCGCAATACTACCTGAAAGCTCATTTTCTTGTTTATCTTTATGTGCTTTTTCTGCGTCTGAAATACTTTTGCTCTGAAAGAAATCTTCATTTTGATTTTCAAAAAATTCATTATCGTCGGCGCCTGCGGCCTGTGCTTGTTGGATAAGTGACGGCAGAAGCTTTTGTAAAAACTTAAAATAAGATTGGCCTTTACCTGTTCCTTCTTCGCTAGGTGTATCAGGATCACTTTCATCGTGCTTTATTTTGGCGTTATCTAGTGCTGTACAAAGCATATTCATGGATGGATTGACTTCTCTTCTGAAGTCGGTAACGTCGGATTGTTTGAGCTCATCTGGGATTTTCTCAGGACTAAAAAATGGTGCCTCAGGGTCTTTCTCCAGTAGCTCAAGTGCTAGCTTTGGGCTCGCAATAGAAATGCTAAAGGCGCACTTTTCAGGTTTGAAACCTTTTTTAGGAAGTACTTTTAAAATTTCATCGGTGTGTCCTACGCCTAACCAATGGGTAGGTATTGAAATATTTTTGTTGCTCCCGCAAACACTTTTAACGAATTTATCGTAGGCTTTACTGTCGCTCATTTTTCCAAAGTGATCATCGCCGATAAGGCATGTTCCATTCGGTAAAGACTCGATATTTCCTCCAGACATACCATCGGATAAACCTTTTAAGTCTGGTGGATTGAGTGGTGCACCTGTTTGTACGCCACATTTTGATAAGATACTAGATATAGCAGAAAAGTGTTCGCCAGAAGGACTGCGATCAGGATGTGAGGTGTAGGCCGTATTAGGGCGTAATTGTGGTGTTCCGTTGCCGCTGACTGTTGCCTGAAAATAATCCTGCTGCCAGTTGTAAGCTCCCGATACATTAGCGTGTGCTAAACGTTTTCGTAACTGTTGTTTTTTTTCTGCTGAAATTTCACTTGAACTCATTAATTTAGCTGTGAGTGAATCAAAGTCAGACTGACTCAATGGTAATACGATTAAAGGAATATTATCCTGTGTTGTGGCAACAGATAAAATAAAAGAGTAAGTTTGTTGTAAAGGATCGATTGATCCTACTCGTGCACCCATCTGAGGTGAAACCCGATTAATTTGTGGTTTTGAAACGACGAGTGCTCCTACAGGATAGGTGTCGGCAAGTACACTTCCGTTTTTTGTTGGGCAGGCGGGAAGGCCCGTTCGCTTTGAAAATTCTGCGGGACATTCAAAGGCCACAGATTGAAATGAAGACAATAAAGTAAGTACCGAAACCAATGTGCAGATTTTTTGAAAACTCATATACTCTTATTAAACTTGAAATCATTGATTTGAGCAGCCCCCAAAATTTAACACTATACATTAGTCTAGGTTGCGCCAAATTGAGAAAATCCCGCGTTTAAGACTAAATATTAAGGCCTTTGGCTCGGCATTCTTTGAAAAAAATACCAAACAGAAACGAATATAACGTATCTCATGCTGTGGGCCAATTAGTGCTGGCTTAGACTGCAAAAACAATATACCTAAGCATTCGAATTTAAAAACAAAAGGATATTTTTATGAAAAAATTAATTATTGCGGTTATGTTAGTAGCATCTGTTGGCGCCAAAGCTGATTTATTAAACTTTTTTGATTTTACTAAATTTTTTGAAGCGGCCATAACATTTGCTGATGGCTTAAATGAAAATTTAGAAAAAGTACGTCTTAAACAACAGGAAACTTTAGATATCAAAGAACAATGGGATATGGCTTGTGATGTGACTAAAACTTTAAACCCAAGCATCTTGGCGTTTAACAAATTATTATCAAGCTACAAAGTTAACCAAAACTTTTGCGCTCCTATTACGACTGTAATCAAATTACAATCTGATATATTGGCTCGCTGTAACGAATACTACTCTGAGCCAGTACCGGATAATGCTGAATACTTAGTAGGTAAATTTACACTTTCTATTTTTCAATCTAAATTAATCTTAACTAAATGTTACCCAATTCTTAATCAGATCAAAATTCCAGGTATTCCAGGATTAGGTGGAAATTAATTTCGAACTGTTCCAAAACAAAGTGTTCCAAAATTTATTTTTTTAGAAAAAGGAGTGTCAAACACTCCTTTTTTGTTTTTTGAAGATGGCACTGCTTTTGTAATGTAACGCCCTGAAACCAAACAAACCAAAAAATGGGGTAAAAATGAAACTAGTTATTATGTCTTTATTGACTGTATTCGCACTCGGCGCTCAAGCCGTTAATCTCGGCGATATCTTGCCAATTATCATTGGTGGCGGAAAACCACCACGTCCGGCTCCATATCCAGGTGGCCCGGGTCATGCGCCAGGTCAACCAGCTCCTTATCCGGGCAATCCATACCCAGGTAACCCATATCCGGGTAATCCTTCTTATCCACCAAGCCAACCTTATCCAGGCAATCCTGGTTACGGCAATGTCACTTGTCGTGCTGATGACCGTGGTTATGAAGAACATGGCGGCGGACACTACAGCTGTGGTGAATGTTTACAGCACCATGGTGAGTGTATCGAAACTTGCAGCTCTAATATGTATGAGTGCCGTGTGGATGGTTACGATCGTTATGGTCGTTTAGTAAGCTTCTTAGGTCGCGGTTACGATCAATGGAGAGCGCAAGACGAAGCATTGAATGCTTGTAGATACAATTATGCTACTAATTGCTACGTAAATGGTTGCAGCAATCGTCAAGACGTTGTTTCACGTCGTGACTGCCGCCGCTACTAATTGCAGCGATTAAATTAGCTCAACAAGTCAGAGCTTTGCCGAATGAAATGATTTTTGTAAAGTTCTGATATGAATAAAATACTTATACTTTCCGTCCTATTAATTCTTACTGCCTGCGCCACTTCAACAGATGAGGGCGCAGTTGGTGTTAATCGTAAACAATTGATGCTTGTATCGAGCGCTGAAATCGAAGCTCAGTCCGCTCAATCTTATGAGCAAGTTAAAGCTGAATCTCAAAAGAAAAATTTTTTAAACACGAATGCGGCCCAAGTTGCACGCGTGCAAAATATCGGAAAAAAATTAATTCCTCATACAGCTATTTTCAGAGCAGATGCTTTAAAATGGAATTGGGAAATTAATGTTATAACTTCTAAAGAATTAAATGCGTACTGTATGCCTGGCGGTAAAATTATGTTTTACACAGGAATTATCGAACAATTAAATATGACAGACGGCGAGATCGCAGCGGTTATGGGGCACGAAATTGCCCATGCTCTGCGCGAACATGGACGTGAAAGATACAGTCAGGCTATTGTTCAGCAAGGTGTTGTGACCGGGGCTGCAATTTTGGCTACAATTTATGGAGTAGATCAAAGGTATGTTCAGGGTGGAGCTATTTTAGGAACAGTGCTGACTCTTAAATATGGACGAGGTCAAGAGTCTGAATCCGATACTATTGGTTTAGAATTAATGGCACGTGCAGGTTATAATCCTGAAGAAGCTGTAAGTTTATGGAAAAAAATGGCTGCAATATCGGGCGGAAAATCTGGTCCAGAATTTTTGTCAACTCATCCTTCGGATGAAACGCGTATAAAAGAAATTACGGCGATGATTCCCAAAGTAAAGCCATTTTATCAAGCAACTCAGAAGCGCTAGTGTAGCGCTTCTCTTTGTGTTGAATTACCAAGGTCAAGAGCCATAGCTAAAGCAATTTTTGAAAATACTAATGAATGCTCAAAACTCATAACCGAAGAAATGACGTCTTTGTCGGTATGAATGTATTGAAACATTGAATTGAATTTTGCTTCTGTCGGGAAAACGGCCGGGAAGCCACGACGGTTCCATGAAGCGTGATCACTGCAACCATAACCGCATTTATCATCCAGAATTTCGATATTTAAATAAGTTGTATTTAAAGCTTTCATATAATCGCGTAACCAAGGACTTGTGAAATCTGTAATACTAGTGATTTTAAATTCGCCATCGCCCGGAAACATAGTCATATCTAACTGCAAAACGGCAATGACGTTTCTTTTTTCAACTTTATAAGCTTCAGCTATTTCTGCAGAACCTAGCAGACCTGATTCTTCACCGGCATACCACATAAACTCTAATGTTCTTTGCGGTTGTTCTTTAGTTAGGGCTACGCGCATAGCTTCTAATAAGCTGGCTGATCCTGAAGCATTGTCGTCAGCGCCCGGTGCGCGACCAGTGCCGCCCCATCCGCTTATTGAGTCGTAGTGGGCTCCGAAAATGACATATTCATCAGGTTTAGTGCTGCCTTTAATCGATACGCGAACTGATTTTTGTGGAGTACTTCTGTGTGAGATTAAATCGACAGTAACCGGGAAGGAAGAATTAGCCGTCATCAGCTTCATTTTTTCATAGAAATCATTGACGTGAACATTAGCGTTAGCGCCTTTGTTGTAACGTGAGTGGTAGCTTGAAAGCCAAGTTACTGTTTGCTTGATGTTATCAGCTTTTAATTCCTGTAGAGCCTCGGCAATTTTAGGATTTTGAGCTACAGTTAAATTTCGCGCAACACTCATATAACTTAAATCTTTTTTGTGTTGTTTGTTTACAGCATCCAGATCTTTTTTTACAATATTAATGTCATTTGGAATTTGGCTTAAAGCTTCAAAGTTTCCACAGCGACCATGTTGGTGTGACAGTTCGGATAATTTTTGTAACATAGTCGGAGTGAGCACGCTGTAACCGATATTAGTTTGATTATCGGCATACAAAACGGGAATGCGCGCTTGTTTTAATAGATTTAAATCGGCGTATACGGCCTGGGTTTGATGAGCTGAAAAATCTGGGATGTGAGAAAAAACCTGTTGAGATGCTAATAAACCTATAAAAATAAATGATTGTTTCATGTGATTTTCCTCGTGGTTGTAAATAAGAATATATCAAATTGAGAAATATACATTTAGGTCCTGTTTCATTTTAAAAATATGGACCAAAGAACTGATCTCTAGACCAAAATCAATTTGATTTTTGTCTAGGTCTGGCCGAAAGGCACATATATGACAAATGCATTTAAAAAAAAATCTGAAGAGTTTAAATCCAACTACTATTCGTTGAATGAATCCGACCGTCATAGAGCCCTTGAAAACTTGGCAAATGAAAACACTCCAGATGCTACGCGTGAATTGGTTCATATATTTCATAACAGTCAGTGGCGTGAAACCAAATTGTTTATTATAAAAAATATTGTTAAATGTTCTAATCAGAGGAGCTTCGAATTTTTGATAGGTCTGACCTCTTGTCATCAAGATATTCCTCTAGCTGAGCAGGCCATAAAATCTCTCGGGTTATTGGGTAACGATTTTTCCCGTAAATTTTTGGTGCAGTATTACCGCCATGGTAGCGAGCACTTAAAACCCGCGGTAATTTTGGCCTTGGCTGAAGCCCGTGACCGCAGTTTGGTTTTACAATTTGTAACGGATTTAGACGAAGCCTACACAAATCAGCGTCAGTATTTGGCCAAAAACTTAATTTATGCTCTGGGTGAGTTGAAATGTCGCGAAGCAGTTAAAACTTTAACTTACATTGTGGAGAGTAGTGGTTTTAAAGACCTGGCTCTTTCAGCCTTAATTGCATTAGGTAAGATCACCCGTGATTTAGGTGATATATCTGCTTTTGAAAAGAAGTTTTCCACAGATACATTTGAGTATCAGATTTATCAGAACGTAAAAAATCAGGTGGTTTTGAGATCTAACTGGAAAGCCGAAGATTACTTGCAAAAAATATTTGAAGAAAAATCATATCACCCGGCTATGCCGCTTGAACTGAATACATTCTCAGAACAGGATGTGAGAGCGGGTTTGGATTTATTTGTTCAGCCGGATAAGCAAAAACAATTATTCGATGTGCTGTCTAAATTGAGTTTTAGTAATACATCTAATTGGTATAAAGAGTTTGCAAGTTCTTTTGCTTGCTTAAATTTTGATTTGCTTTGTCATAGCCTGTCGTATCAGCATTCAGACAGCTATTTGGACTTAGTGAACTCTAAGAAAGATATTCAAAATGAAAACTGGTTTCATTTGGTGATTAGCAGTTTACCTTCAGCGGATAAAGTGTTTGCCGATATCTTTAAAAGTGAACAATATCACCTTGGAGAACCGGAATTAAAGATTAATGTTATTAACCAATTTTTAAATTGGGCCATGGTTTATCGGCTGGAAGATCGAAAAATTAAATATTTTGAGAAACAGATAGAAGCTTTATTATTTGATGAAAAAGATATTCATGTGCAAACACGCTTGATTCGCGCATTAGGTCAGATGTCACTAAATAGTCCAAAAGTAAATGCATTTATTAAGCAAAACTCATTTAAAAAAGAGCTGATTTCAAGTTGTTTATTTTATCTCGAACATTCTCAGAAGTCGGACTCGGTTGATTTGCTTGAAGCTTATTTGGATAACGAGCTGGTGAATTCCCATTTTGCTGTACAAATTTTAAAAGCTTTTACGGCGCAGGGTTCGCAGATAATCAAAAACAAAAAAATCGAAACTTTTATCGAATTGACTGCTAAAAATAATAAAAACCCTGAAGTTCATAAAACTCTGGTGCAGTTTTTAATTAAGCATCCTTTTGCCGGTTTAAAAAACTTTGTGGTCTCCTCTTTAAAGCACGAAGATCCAGAAGTTCAGCTCAATTCGGTTATTGCGCTTAAATCTTATCAAGATGAAAAACTGGCAGATGACGTGCAGACGCTCTTACATTCAAAAATTGAATCCATCAGCGGGCGGGCGCTGGATACTTTGTTGTCGCTGCCAGGGTTGCGCGCTAAGCGTTTGGTATTTGACTATTTAATTGAACAAATCGAAAAACCAACTGTTGTGGAGCAAATCTGCCGCCGCTTTGAATCACCTGAAAATTCTACGGACTATTTTTATAAACATATTAACGACGTCGTTAATAAACATCCTAATCATCCCCAGATTGAGGTGTTGACTGAGTTTAAAGAAAAACTCTTTGTAAATCTGGAAACCGAAAAGCTCAGCAAAAATGAAAAAGACTCTGAAGTTTTAGCTATTGATCTGGATTTATCTAAAAAAATTGCGCTTTACAGTCAATGTGATGAAACGGCTAAGTCGGCGCTTCGTTCGGCGGAACTTCCTTTTGTACATCCTGAGATGTACAGTACCTATGTAGACAAATCAGCCAGTATTCTGGGTTATAGTAAGGCGCTCGATATTATTCTGGAAAAACAGATCGGACGTAAGCTTTTGTTTCCTAAACTTGAAAGCCGCTTGCATGAATTTCAAAACATTATTCATTTGTATGAGCTGAATGATTCAAACCCGTCATTTGAGCGTGTAATTAAAAATTTATCTTTAGAAAAACATTTTAATCAGCAGAGCTTGCCACTGCACAAAATGAGCTTAGTCGGACAGGGTATTTTAAACTCTAAAATTATTAATGAGCATTTTAAAATACTGGATGGATTAAGAGCCTGGGCGGTTATTTTACTTTTATTCGGCCGTAAGAATAATTTGGTACAGAAACCTTTAATTCAGGTAGCGGATGATGATAATTTAATTATTACTTTAAGTAAAAAGCTGATGTGGCTGCAGGATTTGCGTAATCCAGTAGCGCACCGGCAAACACTCAGTGATTTTAAAGCCGTCGAGCAGGCGCGTGCAGAGGTTATTGATATCCTGAACAGCCTGAATAAATTACTTAAAAATCCATAACAATTAGACGTCTCAATGTGAGCCGTCTAACAAATTATGTAATCTCCTGTAAAACCCTGTCTGTAAATCCTTTAATTTTGAAAAGGTGTGGAATACTTTGTGCTATTTAAAACCCAAGAGGTAACTTATGGGCTTTAAATCGGTTTTATTTGCATTGGCCACATCTTTGAGTTTTTCAGTATTTGCCATTCCTCAGATCGAGCTGCCGCAAAGGTTTATGACTGAGCTCGTACCTTATATGCAGAGCCGCTACCAAAAAAACTTTTTTAGCGGTGTAAATCAAGTTCCTATTAATTATTATTTTCACAAACAGGCTAATCCGGATGGCGTGATTGTATTTTCGCCGGGCCAATCGGAATCTTCTTTAAAATATGCTGAGCTTTTATATGACTTACGCGATTTAAATTACGATGTTTATATTATTGATCATCGTGGTCAGGGTGAATCGGGCCGTTTACTTCCGGATCCTATTAAATCTCACGTCGATAAGTTTTCTCATTACGTAGATGATTTAAGTTATTTAATTAACGAAATCGTAAAGCCACAGGGGTACCGCAGATCTTTTTTAATGGCTCACTCAATGGGTGGAGCGATAGCTTCAGGTTATTTAGCTCGTCATCCAAAAACTATGACGGCGGCTATTCTTTCGTCTCCGATGATCGAAATTAACACGGGCTATATTAATAACTGGGGAGCTGGATTTTTTGCTGGTGCCTTGGGAAAAGTGGGTCTTTCGACAGAGTATGCCCCAACTCAAAAACCCTATGATCCACAATCGAGTTTTAAGGACAACACTGTAACCTCCAGCCCTGAACGCTACCAAATTCGCAAGGATTTATATAATCAACACACGGAGCTACGCATAGGCGGAACCACTGTGAATTGGTTGAAGGAATCGATTGAATACACAACTAAATTAAGAGAAACCAAAGATGTTTACCAGATTCCAACCGTCATTTTACAGGCAGGCCGTGATCAGTTTGTATGGCTGCGCGGGCAAAACAAAATCTGCGGCAAAAGTCCGGCTAAGTGTAGAATTATAAATGTAGGTTTTGAAAAATCCCAGCACGAAATTTTAATGGAAGTAGATGAAATCCGAGATAAGGCCTTGTCTGCTATCCGCGCTTACATTCATTATTTTGAAACTCACTAATTAAATATGAAACGATTACTTGCGCTAAAATATAGACAAACACTCTTTGAGGGTTGAATTTTAGCTATTCAACCCTTACTGTTAAGTCATGGTGCATTTGCCTCAACTTATACAGGATCTCGGTATTATCTTAGTAACGGCAGCTGTTGTTACAATTTTATTTAAAAAATTAAAGCAGCCGTTGGTTCTAGGATATTTGATAGCCGGGTTTCTTTTGGGTCCCAATGTAACCTTTATGCCTACAGTAAAAGACACCAGCGCGGTACAGATATGGGCCGAAATCGGTGTGATCATTTTATTATTCGGCTTAGGTTTGGAATTCAGTTTTAAAAAATTAGCCAAGGTCGGCAGACCGGCTTCAATAACAGCCATCTTCGAAATTATATTTATGCTATCTATCGGTTACGTATCGGGGCGTTTATTGAACTGGAACTCGATGGATAGTTTGTTTTTAGGTGGGATTATTTGTATTTCTTCTACCACAATTATTGTTCGCGCATTTGATGAGCTGGGTTTAAAATCCCGTCGTTTTGTATCTTTGGTATTCGGTGTTTTAATTGTTGAAGACATCGTGGCCATTTTATTGCTGGTTTTATTGTCAACAGTTGCCATTTCGCAGACTTTATCCAGTGCGGAGTTAATTGTTTCGAGTGCAAGGCTGGGCTTCTTTTTAATTCTTTGGTTTGTTTTAGGTATTTACCTGCTTCCGCCGTTTATGAACCGTATTCGTCATTTGTTAAGTAATGAAACCGTACTAGTTGTGGCTTTGGGACTTTGTTTATTAATGGTGATCATTGCAACTCATGTTGGGTTTTCGCCGGCGCTGGGCGCCTTCATTATGGGTTCGCTGCTTTCTGAAACAAAAGAAGGTGAACGTATAGAAAAACTGATTCATCCGGTGCGTGATTTGTTTGCCGCCGTTTTTTTCGTTTCGGTAGGAATGTTGATTAATCCTAATTTAATCTTTGAGTACCGCTATCAAATCATATTTATTACTTTTATTACTATATCGGGAAAATTCTTAAGCAGCGCTCTCGGCGCTTTAATTTCAGGGTCGAGCCTTAGACATTCTGTACAAGTGGGCATGAGTTTGGCGCAAATCGGGGAGTTCTCGTTTATTATTGCCACCTTGGGTTTAACTTTAAACGTAACCAGCTCTTTTTTATATCCGATAGCAGTGGCGGTTTCCGCCATTACTACGTTTACAACTCCCTATTTAATTAAATCCGCTGATCCCTTATGTGCTTGGCTCGAAAAAAAACTACCGATGGGATTTCAAGCCTTTATTGAAAGATACCAAGCGGCAGTTCAGGCGGAGGGCGTAAGATCGGGTATAGCTTCAGTAATATGGCGAGCGGTGGGTTGGCGAGTTCTTGTTAACGCTATTATCGTAACAGCGATATTTTTATTTGCTGAAAAAATTGCGTTGGAATGGGTTGTTGACGTTAGCGGACATGGTTTTGTGAGTTCATTAATTTTAACTGTGGGTGCTTTAGCCCTTGCGGGCCCTTTTTTGTGGGCCATATCTTTTGGCGAATCTAGCATCAAATTATCTGAAGACGAGCAAAATCGCATTAATAAATTAGCTTTTGGTATTCAGCTGGCACGTGGTTTTTTTGCGCTGAGCTTGGCCGCTATTTTTATTAACGGGTTTTTATCTATAAACTCATCAGCCGGAATTATTGTATTTTTAGTGCTGGCAATTTTATTGGTGGCCGCGACTCAAATGTCAGACAAAGTTTACAGTCAGTTTGAAGCCCGCTTTATTGAAAACTTAAAGGGAAAATATAAAGTTAAACCTGCCGAAGTCATTAAAGTTCCACAATTGGCTCCTTGGGATGTGGGGATGGTTGAATTTGTAGTGCATCCAAATTCAAAACTTGCCGGTTTGTCTTTGATGCAGGCGAAGCTGCGCGAGCAGTTTGGAGTAACGGTGGCATTAGCTCACCGTGGAGAAGCTAACTTTATTGCACCTAATCGTGACTGGGTCATTATGCCTTTTGATCAGTTATTTGTAATTGGCACAGATGAACAGCTTGAAAAAGTAAGAAATCATCTCGAGCAGAAGTCAGAAGATTTTGAAAATTCGACCAGCCATGAATTTTTTGGTCTAAGATCATTAAGGCTTACGGTAGATTCAGGTTTAACTGGAAAAGCCATTCAGACCAGCGGTATACGCGATGCAATTTCCGGCGTGATCGTGGGCATTGAGCGAGAAGGTAAGCGTATACTCAGCCCTGACTCTTCAGTTGTATTGCAAAGTGACGATCTGTTGTGGGTAGTTGGAGATATCGAAAAAATTAAAGCTATAGTGCAGGAAAAAGAATGACGACAAGAATATTTCGTTTAAAAACAGCTATGTTGGGATTTTTAGGAATAGTGATTCAAGGTTACTATACGATTACTCGCCGTTTAGAAGAGGGCCACTCTTTTGTTTATGGTTTGAATTATTATTTTACATATTTCACGGTAATCGTTAACAGCTTGTTGGTTATTATTTTAGCTAGTTCGGTTTTATTTCCTGAGAGTAAACTTTCGCAGTGGTTTAAAAAAACCACAAGCAGCGCAGCACTTACACTTTATATTTTAATTGTGGGAATAATTTTTTATGCACTTTTGTTTGACCGGACAAAACCTTTCGGTTTGGATCAAATAGCCACGCATGTACTACACGGTTATGTTCCTTTAGCTTACACATTGATGTGGTTTATTGATTTCCGCCAGAATGATCTTAAGCATAAGAGTAGTTTAAAGTGGCTCATATTCCCGTTGCTTTATTTTATTTATGTTCTAGTCCGTGGAGCAATAATTGATGCGTACCCATATTTTTTTGTGAATGCCGGAAAATACGGTTATGGCATGGTGGCAATGTACGCATTAGGAATTTTATTATTTTTCTTATTTATGGGAAATTTATTAATTCTAATTGATAATAAAATTAAGAAGCCTTTGAAAAAGAACTAGTCCGGTTTTTAAATTTTTACTAATCCAAATTGTGTCTAAAATATCGAGTTCAAAAAAAATCCATACAAGTTTAAAAAATCTGCGAACTGGTTTGTGTTCGCATACAATCGAATTTTAATAATTTTTTGTTTTAAAAATTCATTGCAGTACGTCGAGCCCTTGGGCCAAAAATATATTTTTTATGACGGGATATCGCAAATGTTGTGAAACACTGATCACAAGTTCTTAACATAAAACATGCAACCTAATAACTTGGCCCGACACACTCCTGAGTTCTTTAGTCACAAAAAAGTGAATTAAAGCAAAATAGAAAATTTTAGTTAAGTCAGTTCAGCTCTACAGAATAATTTAATTTTTACCAGCGTCGCAAAGATGTTTCTGCGCGCTTTTTTCAAAAGAACAAATATTCAATTTTTTTCCTTAAAAGAAAGGCGGTATATGCACGTAAAAACCAGATCATTAAACCTAACTGAATTGAATACAACCAACGAAAGAGGTCCAATGAAAATAAAATATATAAAAAATAAAATGAAGCAAGTGTTGCTGTTTACAGTTTTCTTTAATCTGCTGATACTGTTCAGTATACAAACCTTGGCGCAAACCAGCGGTGTAGCCATACGAGGGCTGCGTGTAGACCCAAGTTACTTTTACAGCCTCTATCCCGGTCAAAGCGTGGATCAAGCCTCCGCTCAAGTTGTAGCTAAAGCAAAAGCCGCAGGAGTTAATACTTTATTTGTGTATGCCTATAGTTCAGTTTACGGTGCATTTTATCCAACCACCTATACAGGAACGCTTGTAGAAAATGGTTACGGTAAACTTAATATTGTAAAGGCATTAACCAGCTCGGCTAAAGCCAATGGTCTTAAAGTTGTAGCGGTTGTGCCGGTGAATAGTTTTAAAACTATGTGGGACCGAAACCCGGCCTGGCGTGCGAAAACGAAAAATGGAATAGATTATAAACCTTTTGCCGACACCTATTTACTTTCAGCATGGCATCCTAACTTTAGAGCTTGGTTGCAGGGCTTTTATAAAGATCTCATAGCTAAAAATCCGGATATAGATGGCATCGAAGCAGTTGAGCCCACTGTAGATTATTTCTGGAACAAAGATTCAGATTACAATGCCGTAGCTACTCAAAAGTTTAAAGCTCAATATCCCACAGGAGTATTAGGTGATCAGAGTTGGTTAAATTTCAGAGCACAAGGCATGACGGATTTAATCAAAATACTCACGACCAGTGCGGCTGTGGCAAATAAGAAGTCTTATTTAGTGCAAACTTGGCCGGCAAAGTCCAACGGAAATTTATTTTCGAGTAAAGTTATTAAAGACAATCTCGGTTTGGATTTAGATGCCATCCTGAATTTTACAGGTACAAGTAAGCTGACTTATTTGATGGGCGAGTTTATGTGGCAACAATGGGCGGCAGAATACGGTCCCGCTTTATTTCCAGTGTCGTGGACGCGACAAGCGTCGTTGGCATTTATTAATTACGTAGGAGGCAGAAGTATACCCTTAGTACACGTTGAGATATCTCCATTTGCCGGTGCATTTACCAACATTAGTCCAACAAAAGAAGAGTTAAGAGACACTTTGCTTTCGATTAAAAGTTTAAATGTCGGAATAGATGTATATGACTTTAATCAAATTTCGCAAATGAACGCGTGGAACGAATTAGCTGCATGGGGTTACGCGACCATACCAAATCCCACGCCAACAACGGCTGTGTACGGTATAACTCTGGATTCTGTTTCTAACGTGGCTGAAATTGTGAAATCTTTAAGTAGTCTCAGTCGAAAACCAACCACACGTATTGTTTTTGATGAGGGTGTCTCAGCTTCTTACTACACTAATGCCGCTGCTCAGATTCATAATGTGAGTTTTGTTATGGGAGAAATTTTGGACTCGTTCTACATGAAAAGTATTACGACTGCAGCTTATGAAGCTAGAACTTCCGAATACATGAATGCTCTCGGAAACAACGTCGACATCTGGGAAATCGGAAATGAAATCAACGGCGAATGGCTGGGAGACACTCCGAGTGTAGTGGCGAAAATGAATGCGTCATACAATAAGGTAAAGTCCTCAGGCAAGAAAACTGCTCTGACTCTGTACTACAACGAGGAGTGCTGGGCTAATAAGTCCAACGAGATGTTTACTTGGGCTCAGGCCAATGTATCTGCAGCTATGAAATCAGGGCTGGATTATGTATGGATCAGCTATTACGAAGATGACTGTAATAATTTACAACCGAATTGGTCCACAGTATTTCAGAAGTTAGCAGCCATGTTTCCTAATTCTAAAATTGGTTTTGGTGAAGTGGGTACTAACAAAGCTGCAAGTAAAGCTTCTTACATCAATCGTTACTACAATATGACAATAAATCAGCCTAATTACGTGGGTGGTTATTTCTGGTGGTACGGATCACAGGATTTAGTTCCGATGACTAAACCACTGTGGAGCATATTTAATACAGCGATTCAATAGTTCAAAATTTTTTAAGGAGATTGTATGAAAAAATATTTTAAAATAATGTTGACGATAAGCTTGTTATTAGTGGCTGCAGGCTGTTCTCCCTCTTCAGGAGGGGGCGCAGTGTCTGAGCAAGTTGTTATTATGGAGCCAGATGATGAAGCCGCATTACCGGCACCGAAGTATCCGTTGAGCGTGGGAAGGTTGGTGCCCCCTGCAAGTGAATAAATAAATTAACAATCAGAAATTAGCGGTTGTTGCGAGTTACGATATAAGTTGATGAGCAAAGTAACATGATAGTAATGCCTATTTTTATCGGCATTAAAGGCACTCTGATCCATACAAAATAGAGTGAAACACCTATTAGTGCGATGGCAGTTATTTTTGCCCTTGGTGCAATGGCTTTATTTTTTTCCCAATTAATAAGTGCGGTTCCGATTAAAGGTTGGCGATAAAGCCATTGGTGGGCTTTTTCTGAGCTTCGCATAAAGAAAAATGCAGCAAGCAGTATAAAGGGTGTAGTGGGTAACAGCGGAAGAAAGGCTCCAATAAAACCTAATATTACACATAGGGTACCACTAAGAAAGTAAAGCGCACGGATGATACGGTTTTTGGAAACTTGCATGCAGATAAAATAACGAAGTTGTTTCACGCTGGCAACATTGAAAGACAATTTACTTTTGAAGATAAAATACGAGCAAACGAGTTTAAGTTTTCTGAAAGTCTGATTAATTACAGATATTTAGAGAAAGCTTTTTTGCGCTTTTTGACATCTTGTTATATAATTGAGATATGCGGTTCGTTGTTTGTCTCATTTTGATATTTATAGCACTGAGCGCAAGTGCACAGTTATTTATACCAGTTTCATATTGGCAACCCAAGCGTGGCGCATTAGTGATTTCTGATGGTGCAACTTATGATTATGGAACCATTGCGGCGGGAACACCTGCTGACAAAGTTTTCACTCTCACGAATACTTCATATGCGGCAGTTAATGCAATTGCCGGCGCCGCATTTACCGGAACAAATCCAGCGAGTTTTACTTTTAAAGGCGGAACATTTCCAGGAACTGGCGGAGATTGCGGAACTACTTTAGTTGGTTTTGGTGCTTGTACATTTGTAGTGAGTGCTAACAATGCTACAGCAGCTACGCATACAGCCACTGCTAATATTACTTACCATGATGGGGTTTCGTCACAAACAGCAACACGTCCATTAAGTGCTACATTTACAACCACGCCCACGCGTTTAGTATGGGTGAGCCCACCGGCGTATATTAAATTTAATACGTGTACTCAGTTAACAGTACAGGCGCAGGACAACTCAGGTACGCCGATTAATGTGAATCCCGCAGTAACAGTAAACTTGGCGGTTAATAATACGGCTAACCCCGTGTACTATACGAGTAATACATGCGCTACTTCTACCACTTCAATAACAATTGCTATAGGTACTAATTCTCAAAATGTATGGATACGAACTGCTGTTGCCAATGAATCCGGTATTATAGTTGCGTCAGCTACGGGTTTGGTAGGAGCCACACAAAACATTTACTTCACCGATAATCCAACACGTTTACTGATGTATGCAATACCGCAAGCAAAAGTAAATTTTTGCTATGAAATTAAAATATACACGGCAGACGCCATAGGTCGTACTGCTGCAGTGTCTTCAAACTTAACAGTAACTTTGGCCACCACGGGCTCCAATGTTTTTTATTCAAATGCGGGATGTACAACCCCTTTAGCATCAAATCAAACAACAGTTACAACTGGAAATGCCATCACCACTATTTATACAATGGATACTGTGGCTGAAACAGTTACAGCCACAGCCACAGCTCCGTCGTACTCATCGTCCAATGAAACTATTACCTTTGGTGCGTCTGTGACTTGGTGGAATGTTAGTTGGCAAAGACGCATTCGAATTGATATTAATAATTTAGACCAAGCGGCGGCTTTTACAAATCAACCAGTACTAGTAACTTTAGATTCAAGTATTATCAATTATGCTCACTTTAAAACAAATGGTGCAGATGTGCGCTTTGTAGCATCGGATGATTTAACAACTCTTGATTATGAAATTGAAAGATGGGATGCCACTAATGCTGATACATCACAAGTGTGGGTGAGAATACCGTCAATAACGGCATCATCTGAAAAAGACTATATTTACATGTACTACAATAATCCCGCAGCCTCCGATGCACAAAATAAAACCGGTGTGTGGACAAGCTATTGGGCAGTTTGGCATTTAAATGAAAACCCATCGGGAGTAGCGCCTCAGTATTTAGATTCAACAGCGAGTGCACGTAATGGAACAGCCAGCCCAACAGCGCCAACACGTATTGTTGGGGTAATAGGTGATAGTGCCAACTTAAGTAATGGTGCCGACTACATCACAATCAATACTAATCTGCAGCCGATTATAGGTAACAGTTCTACTTTTTCGTGTTGGATGCGAAGCTCGCAAACAGGTACAGCTAATACATGGACGGCCCCTGGTATCACTGGTATTGAGGTAGGAGGTAGCAGTGATGATATTTTCCCTGAATCTGCGAATAGAACCCTCATTTTTAATTTAAGTTGTTGAATTGCTTTTGATAGTTTTTGTGGTGGTTCGCA
>JAIELP010000002.1 GCA_019752925.1 bacterium | reverse complement strand
CCAGCTCATCAAACCAAAAAGAAATTTCACTAACCTTCCAAAAATAGAAAAAACTGGCTAATAGCGGCACTAAATACAAACCGTAATCTTTAATAAAGATTTTGATTTTATCTAAGAACATTTAATCTGCTTTGCTATAAACAAATAGGAAATGGTGGCTCGGGACGGAATTGAACCGCCGACACAAGGATTTTCAATCCTCTGCTCTACCAACTGAGCTACCGAGCCAAGCGAAATGCGAACTTGAAAACTAACGATTACGTGAGGTTTAGTCAATATATCTATAATACAAATTATTTGGCTGTTTGTTCAAATGCTTGCTTTAAATCAGACAATAAATCGTCTACATCTTCGATTCCAACAGATAATCTGATTAAAGAATCATCAATTCCAAGTTTTTTACGCTGATCTGCTGGTACTGAGGCATGCGTCATGATAGCTGGATGCTCAATTAATGACTCAACTCCACCTAAAGACTCAGCTAAAGCAAAAACCTGCACAGATTCTAAGAATTTTCTTGAGGCTGGTAAGCCACCTTTTATAAAGAAAGTAATCATTCCGCCAAAGCCGGTCATTTGCTTTTTTGCCAATTCATGCTGTGGATGAGATTTTAAACCAGGGTAAACAACTTTTTCTACCATGGGGTGAGCTTGCAAAAACTCTGCAACTTTTATGGCATTTTCAGCATGAGCCTTCATACGAATAGGTAAAGTTTTTAAACTTCTTAAAGCTAAGAAAGAGTCAAATGCACCTTGGACTCCACCCATTGAATTACTTAAAAACCCGATCTTTTCTGCGATTTTTGCATCATTCGTAACAGCAACACCACCCACCATATCGCTATGTCCACCGATATATTTTGTTGCCGAGTGAACAACTATGTCTGCTCCTAGCTCAAGTGGGCGCTGAAAGTATGGCGACATAAAGGTGTTATCAACTACGACCAAGATATTTTTTTGTTTAGCTATTTTAACAACAGCTGAAATATCTGTGAGTTTTAAAGTTGGATTTGTTGGCGTTTCAAGCCAAACCATTTTGGTATTTGGCTTAATTGATTTTTCAAAGTTGGATACTTCGGTAAGATCAGTAAATGTAAATTCAAGACCGTTATGTTTTAAAACTTTATCAAATAAACGGAAAGTGCCTCCGTACATATCATCAAAAGCTACAACATGATCGCCCTGTTTCAACATATGCATAACTGTTGTAGACGCCGCACAACCTGAAGCAAATGCAAATCCAAACTCTCCACCTTCCAAATTTGCCACGCAATTTTCATACGCTTTGCGAGTCGGATTATGGGTGCGAGAATATTCCCACCCCTTATGAACGCCCGGAGATTCCTGAACATATGTAGAAGTTAAATAGACCGGAGTCATAATTGCGCCCGTTGCTGGATCGGGGTGCTGACCAGCGTGAATTGCGCGCGTTGAAAACTTCATTTTTTCTTTTACATAATCGTTTTTAGACATAAATGCCTCTTTATATATTTAGATATTAAATTTTTTTAATTCTTCTTCAGCTTTAACTTCAACATTAAAAGCCGTTTTTAATATTTCTGGTTTAGCTAAACCGTTTTCAACCAACCACTTGTCGTTAAATGCTTTTGATAAATAAGCTTTTCCTGAATCCGGCATTAAAACCACAATTTTAGATGGCTTTGTGAGTTTTTCTGCGTATCGCATAGCCGCAACTAGAATGAGGGCACTTGACGGGCCAACGCAAAGTCCTTCTTCCGTAACCAATTTGCGAGTCATATCAAATGAGTCTTGATCATTTACTTTTACGAAATCATCAAACTTTTTTAAGTGGCAGTTTTCAGGAAGCATATCTTCACCAACGCCTTCCACTTTCCAAGCTCCGGGCGGGTCAATAATTTTGCCATGATGAAATAAGTCCGCCAAAATACTTCCGATGGGGTCGGCACAAACAATTTTAATATCCGGCTTTTTTTCCTTAAGATAGCCAGCAACACCGGACAAAGTACCTCCTGTACCCACGCCGGCTACAAATACATCTACTTCGCCTTTTGTTTGCTCCCATATTTCAGGGCCTGTTACGCGATAGTGCACATCATAATTATCAGGATTATGGTACTGATTAGTTAAAAATGCATTCGGCAAACTGTTGGCAATTTTTCTTGCCACTGAATAGTGACTTAGTGGGTGATCGGGCTCCACACCTATGGGTGTAACCACAACTTTTGCACCATAGGCTCTGAGCATAGCACGTTTTTCTTCAGACATTTTTTCCGGCAGTACAAATATACATTTGTATCCTCTAACAGCAGCAACGAGCGCTAAACCCATACCTGTATTGCCGGCTGTTGCTTCAACAATGGTTCCTCCGGGCTTTAAATCGCCGCGTTTTTCTGCTGCATCAATAATTGCAAGCGCAATTCTGTCTTTAACTGATCCACTTGGATTAAAATACTCAACTTTGGCAAAAAATTGATGCGGAGAATTTCTAGTTAACTTATTCAGCTTAACTAAAGGTGTATTTCCAACTGTTTGTAGAATGTTATCGTATACTAAAGAGCTCATACCGGATTTTCTTTCAAATTATTCTTTTTGTTAGGGTTTTTGGACAGATACACCAGCACTTCCGACATTAAAATAATTAAATCGTTGCTATATGGTATACCTAATACATCTGTTTTATTTTTAATAAGTTTAGAGTCGGGGTTAGTTTTAGAAAGCTCTTGTACCAAGGTTTGTAAATCTTCGTTAGGTGCCGAATTTCTTACTTTATTTTGGGCCATATTTGCAGACATCTTGTCCTCCGTTTATCTGTGTTTAAAAATATCTTTTACACTGCGCTTTAACAATCAATTTTTTCAGAATTGGAGCAACTTTAAAAGAGGGGCCACCAGAAGCAATATCATTGACGGAAAAATGAGAAAAGTTAATGGTATTAACGAAATCAGCGGCAGGCGCGTCACGTAAAGATGTATTTCACTATCGCAACTGATAATAATTTCTGTCTCAAGCAAGTATAGCGAGTTAAGAATACCTTGTCCTTTTAACCCCTGCTCTAAAATTTCCAATAAGTACCGTCGATGATAAGATATTTGCTTTTTATCGAAAAAAATCCGGCTATTTTGTTGTGAAAACCACCAGATTTCAATTTGTTCATTAAATAAGTCATCTTTTGGGCGTTTTAAATAGTTTTTTATGCCAGTACTGACTGATTGCCCTTTTTCAAGAGCCCGCTTTACATCCCATAAAAGAATCAAGGGCGGGGCTAAGTTCTCCATTTAATACGCCCCCCGATTCGCATAATTAGTATTTGCCCAGCTACAAATAAAAATAACGAAATAGCCGTTGTAGCCGAAAAGAGTTTCAGTTCGAGATAGTGTGTACTTAAAAATAAAAATCCCGCATAGATAAAACAACACACCCAAGCCTGTGCTTTTACCTGTTGAGTTGCTTGTTTAGATCTGTGTAGGAGGTTGTTGCGTAGCCTAAGAGCCTGATAAAATGCTTTCAGTTGTTCTGTAGTGTGCGCAGATGACCTTAAAATTGTGTTCAGCTCATCAAAATAGAACGAATTGATGTAATTTTTTGTGTTGAGACAATCATTTGGCACACTTTTTATTTCAAATATCACATTTAGAGGTGCAAATGTGGCTTTTTCCCAACTGCTGAGATCATCGAATAGTATTTTTATACATGTTTGCGGTGATTTTCCGGTTTTTAAATGCAAGTTTAAGCGCTCGATCAGCTGCAAATGCAACTTTTCGAAGGTTTTTTGCATGAAATACGCAATTATTTTATCAAATAGTATTAATGTTATGAGAAATATGCCGATGTAAATAAGGACAAACGTAAGAAGTTCTTTGAAAAGCAGATTAAAAACGTACGGCAACAGCAGAAAGTAGAAGAGTGTATTTAGTTTTGACGGTGAAAACACTTCTAGTTTCTCAAGTAGAGACAAGTTTCGATGTACAAACACTATTCCGAACAACGAAATCATCAATTCAACCAACATCTGACCCTCCAATTTCAAAAAAATGAACGCAAAATTGATGCAAGAAAAAAAAGTGTTGACGAAGCTTGTCGAATTATTAACAATTTTATTAAGGAAGACTGAAAAGTCGAAACAACAACAACTTGTGGCTTTAGAAATAGAGTCACTACCGATAGGAGCAACAAATGGCTAAGAAAAAAGCGAAAAAAGTAGTTAAGAAAGCTAAAAAAACTGCAAAAAAAGCTACTAAAAAGAAAAAGAAGTAGTTAGTTTTGTAAAGCATTAGTGCTTTCGAAAACCCTAGGCCTTAAAATCTAGGGTTTTTTTATTTATAAATATGTAATGGATTAAGTACAGGCTGGAACCAAAGACAGTCGCTATGCTAAGTTATTAAGATCTTTAGTAAAAATAGGTTAAGCCCACGGCGCCGGCAGGAACCAACTTGGCACTCTTCAGTTCGGTTAACAATACAACTTCACCATAAAAATTAAATCCTGATAGTGGACCTTCTAACTGATTGTATTCAGCTCCAACCGTACCAACAAAAAAATCGGCATCAAAATTACCAGCTTTTAAATCTTTCTCTGAATAAATAGCCCTTAAAACATCTGAAGAGTTTGCAGATGTAGAGTTATTGCTGGCCTTAAACCATTTTGAATAACCTATCTTTCCATAAGGTGATAAATACTTAGACTCGAGACTGTTTTTATAAAGTAAATTAAAAGAACCGTAGCTAGGTCCAGTTCCCAGGCCTATCACTAGAGCGTTTTCCGGATCTAGGTTCAATTCACCATTAATTCCCATGGCTCCGTTTGAACCGCCAAGAGTAAATCCGACTCCAATTTTTTTGTGCTTTTTCATTTCAAGATTAGAGCTGTACAACTCTACCCCTTCATTATCAAATTTCTGACTTTTACTAAAGAAAGACTCATTAGCTGTAGTTGTTGTCTCTTGTGCAGATACTAAAAATGAAAATAAAAGAACTGTGGCTGTTAACAATCTCGATGTTAAATTCATGGTGTCTCCTGTATATAGATATATCTTGCGCCCCATGTGCTTGAAAGATTTTTTTGGAAAGCGCTCGCAGAGCTGAACACAAGTCTAGCTTCCAGTGTACCATATTGAGAATATGACAACTATTTTGCTTCTTATAGCCCTCTAAACTATTTAATGATAATCGTGACTTAAGTCTGTCGATATTTAGCACACAATCCCTTACAATAATTACTGGAAGTACAATTACTTTTATGAGGTACGTATGCAAATCAAATTAACAGTGTCGCTGCTTATACTGGCTATAAGTTCCATGTTAGTATTCAGCTCAGGATGTAATGGTGTGAAATCCGGCGAAGCTTCGTTCGGATCTTTAAATATTGCGCCTCCGCCTCCACCGCCGGCACCGCCCGCACCACTTCCACCTAGCGCTCCAAGTGGATCAAACAACGGTGCTGAAGATGATGCCCAGTTTTTTTATTTGGCTATCAAAAACGATACTAACGATGCCGTTGTACACGTGCACGATGCAACAGATTTTAATAAAACATGTTCCATTTCTAAAGACTCTTTAGCTCACGAAGATATTATGTGTATGATTGATATTCCTGAAGGCGATATCTATGCAAAAAACACAGTACTTCAATATAATGTACCTAAAGACATGTGTCGTTATCTCGTGCAAGAAACTTATTGGTTCTACAACCTTGAGGTTGGAGTTGGGCCAAGTGTCATTACTGTTTCTGCGGACAATACTGTTAATGCTTCGGGTGATATTACGAATACAACTTATACTTGTGCGGTAGATGGTGTTGTTACGGGCTGTGCTGCTGGTCATCCTGAAGTGGCTATAACTGGAATGACTCCGAATACCCAAAATATAAAATGTGTTTACGACGACGAAAAAAACTGTTGTCTTGGAAAGTACACTCTTAACCATGTTTTACTTACAAATGGTGCAAGTGCCGATGTAAGTACACCGCAAGATATTTCATGGGGCGGAAATATGAGAAATTGTATCGGTGGGCCGGCAAAAACTAACTGGAATGCATTTACTACAGAAAATGTACCTACTAGTCTTTTAAGTTTCGCAAGACCCGGCATAAAAAATACTTACTTAATTACTGCACCTCTTGCACTTGGCACCGCCGGTTTAGATCCATTAACTGCAAGCATCCATGTTTCTAATTGGTATGCGCAAGGCACTAATGATCACACACATAGCGGCTTTGTTTCTGCAGATACATCTACATCACCTTATTTTATTGCGCCAATAGATGACCGAGATGGCTCCCCTATTCCTCGCACTAATGAAACTTATAATTTTATTTGTTTGGATGAGTCTTTCGAGATCAAACATCGTATAAGAGCTTACATTCGCGAGTGGGATTACTATCCTGACTTCCTGAATTTTGTTTCAAGTGCAGGGGTGACAGTTGCTCCTGACAGGGCTAGCTTTGGTTCATTCCCCGGCGAAACGGACCCAACCTGTCTTGAGGGTATAACAGGACCATGTGATGACTTCCTTGATATTGATGATTTCCTTAATCTTATCGTAGGGCCTACCAATACACCGCCATCGCCAACTTATCCTGTGACCTCTGTTGCAAGAAGAAGAGCTTTCTTCCCGGCTATTGCTTACTAGGACTATTAAAATGCATACGTCAAACGTCCTTGAATAACGTTTGACGTTACAGTATTAGCGCTTCTCGTAAAATCTGTCTGTAGTTGGGCCGCATTGGCGGCCTCATTTAAATATCTTTGATTCACTCTATGACTAGCATAAGAATACAAACCTTCTAGGCTGAATTTTTTATTAAATGTAATTCCTGCGCCACCCTGAAATAGTCCACCACCCGGAACAACAAGCCTGTTGATATCCTGACCGTGAATAACTTCATACCCACCACCAGCGAAAAAATAGAGCGCATTGGTTTTTCCGAAATCTATTGTATAAGCTAAGTTGAGTTCAGCACGTGCCGTTGTAATAGAACCAAAATTAACTGAACTGTGATTAATTGTATTTCCAACAGTAAAAACAAAATCAGTACCGACTCTGTTTAAAGGTAAAATTGCATAACGAACAACAACTCCCACGCTTTGGAAATCTGCACTTTTTGAAGATAAATCTACTTTTTTACCGTCAGCGGTTCCATCATCAACAAACATAGTAGCATCTACATTATAGTTGTGAACAAAGCCTGTTAGGCCAAATGATAGGCCATTCATGGCATACGCTTCATCATCTAAATTGGGCGAACTATCATCAGGGGCATCCATAACAACTTCGTTGGTTGTTGGTGTTACTGGCTCAGTCGGCTGAATCGTTAATTCACTGGTTGGTGCCGGCGCTGGGGGTGTTTGAGTAGTTTGAGCCTGATTCAATTCTTCTTCAAGAGAAGTTTCTTCAGCTGGTGGCGCCGCTTGATTTGGCGGAGCCGGAGTTGCCGACGTTTGTGCAGAAACAAATGAGCTACTTAGTAAAATGCTCAAAGTTGAAATCAAAAATAATTTATATCGGTTTTGCATTAAAGCCTCACATCCATATGGTACTATGCACCCATCTATAATGAGACCATGTTTTGAAGCCCTACACAAGATTTTTACAGCGAAACTTTCTTAATTTCATAATGGAGAATGGCTTTATTTGCATTTAAAAACTCTTGATGCTTTTTATAATTAAATACAGCACCTGAAGTCCGCACTTTAGCTAAATGAGAAACTCTTAAATCAGCATAAATCCAAGTAACTTCGTTGAGCTGTCCGCTAGTAATAATTCCATCATCGTTAAAACCAATATCTGGAGTTGAATAAAATGCCGCAAATCCATTATTGATATCAACCGCAGGCGACCACTTAGCTCCGCCTACCGTTTGAGCCACAACCACATACATCTGATTTTCCAAAGCGCGGGCCCGGGCACCAATATGCACACGATTGGCACCTTTTAAAGTTTCGGTGCAGCTTGGAACAAACAAAAACTCTGAGCCGTTTTGTGCTGCTGCCATAGCAGGAAACGCAAATTCCACATCAAAACAAGTTGAAATCGAAAATTTAAAATCCGGCGTTTCAAAAATTTTAATTTCTTGTGCGCCAGAGTTAACTCCCCAGTCTTCATCTTCAAAGCGGGTCATAAAAAGTTTATCCTGAAAACTGTGTTTTCCCGAAGGTGAAAATACGTAAACGCGGTTTGTGGTGAGCTTTTCGGATTCATAAACAGGAAAACTTGGTGCCACTATATAACATTTGTGTTTTTGTGCTAATTCCTGAAATGTTTCGAAAAAAAATGGCAAAAAAGCTTTTAAGTTTTGGGCTTGCGATTTTAAATCCTGTCTTTGTGATTCACTCAACAAAGAAGTAAGCTCCATAGCCCCATATTCAGGAAATAAAAGGTAGCTGGCACCTTGATCCACAGCCTGTTTCACCCACAAAGTGGTTTTAATTTTCCACTCTTCAATATTTTTGAAAAAATCTATAGGGTATTGTGCAGAAGCTATTTTAACTGACAGACTCATTTCCAACTCCGCATCCAGTAGATCATTTCTTTTTCAGTTTCGACACTCTGATCGAGATCTTTCCACTCAAAATGACTGATTAATTGATTTTGTTTTTCATAACCACGGGATTTCCAAAAATCATCAAGCGAACGATAGTTGCTGGGCCTAAGTGGATGATTTAATGGCCGGTTAACCGCACAAAAAGCAGTAAACCGCGAATTAAAAGTGCCAGCTACTTTTTCGCGTTCATCAAAAAATTTATGACCAAGGCCTTTTCCGCGATATTCAGAAAGCAGGACACTTTCGCCAAAATAAAAAACTTCTTCAGGTTTAAATCCGGCTTTTACAAAAGGACTTTTTACGAAATCATCTTCTTCAATTAGGGGTAAACAGGTGGCCACCCCGACCAGTTGTTGGGCTTCTGAAAAAGCGCCAATAAATTTAGCATTTTGGGCCTTTAAATAACGGTCAAGATACTTAACTTCGTATTCAAGTGACCCATCGTAAATATATGGAAAGTCTCGGAATATTCTAATCCGAAGTGCTGCTATATCTAAAATTCTCGCTTCAGCTTCAGACTTCGTTAAAGGCCTGATTTCTACGCTCAATTTTTCACCATTTCAATCCATTTTGGCAGATTGTAGTAAGTGGTTACGCGTTTGATTTTATTGTCTTCAATTTCAAAAAAAGAACCGGCACGGATAACATATTTTTGATTATGAGCCGGCGGCAAAGTTCCGTCTGTTTTTAAGTAAGTTCCGTGCACATCATACTCAGCCGAAACTTTCGAGCTATTTTCTGATGAAAAAATACTCATATCTTTCAGTTGTTCTTTATAACACTCATCCATATGAGCCATAAACTTAGTAAAAGCCTCTAAGCCCACCTGAGTTTTACCCTGATTGATCTCGTGCTCTACATTTGGGTGCAGTAAAGCGAGCATTTTTTGAGTTTCACCTGCATTAAAAGCAGCAAAATACGACTTAATGATTTCAGTGTTTTTTGTATTCATGATTTATTCATAAATGAGAATGAAAAAAAACGCCAGTTTCAATAGTGAAAATGCACCTTGCCAAAGGTCTTCTAGACTTGAGCTTTAGCCTTAAAACGTCTAAACCAGATAGGTATCAAAAAACATTCAAATTTATTAAAATCTAAAGGAGATTTTTCATGGCTCACAAAAGAAAAAAAATCGCCGTTATTGGCGCAGGTTTCGTAGGTTCAACAACAGCTCACTGGGCTGCTCAAAGAGAATTAGGCGACGTTGTTCTTCTGGATATCAATGAAGGTGCAGCGATCGGTAAAACTTTAGATTTATTTCAAGCTTCTCCCATCGAAAATTTCGATTCAAAAATTAAAGGTACTTCTAACTACGCTGACATCAAAGATGCAGACGTTGTGATCATCACTGCTGGTATGCCTCGTAAACCAGGTATGAGCCGCGACGAATTAGTTGGTATCAACGCTAAAATCGTAAAAGATGTTTGCGCCGGCATTAAAGCTAACGCTCCAAACTCAGTTGTTATCGTTGTTTGTAACCCTATGGACGTTATGGCTGTTTATGCTAAACAACAATTAGGCTTCCCGCGTGAACGCGTCATCGGTATGGGTGGAGCATTAGACTCTGCACGCTTCCGCGCTTTCATCGCTGAAGAATTAAATGTTTCTGTTAAAGACGTATCAGGCGTAGTTCTTGGTAACCACGGTGATGCGATGATGCCGGTTGTAAGAACAGCGGCTGTAGGAACAACTCCACTAATCGATTTATTACCAATGGATAAAATCAACGCGATCGTGGCTCGCACGAAATCGGCAGGCGCCGAAATCGGTGGCCACTTAAAAACAGGTTCGGCTTACTATGCTCCTTCGCGTGGTGCAGTTGAAATGGCAGAGGCGATTTTAAAAGATCAAAAAAGAATTATTCCGTGCGCAGTTGAGCTTAACGGCGAATTCGGCGTTAAAGACGGCTTAATGGTTGGTGTATTAGCTAAACTTGGCGGCGCCGGTATGGAACAAATCATTGATTTCAAAATGAACGCTGATGAAAAAGCTGAATTTGATAAATCAGTTGAAGCGGTTCGTTCACTAGTGGCACTTTTAAAAACAGTTCAGTAATCAGAAAGCAAATTAAATGAATATTCACGAGTATCAGGCCAAAGAAGTTTTAAGAAAATTCGGAGTGGCAACGCTTAAAGGCCAAGTTGTTAATTCTCCTGAAGAAGCTGTAGCAGCAGCAAAACAAATCGGTGGAGCTATTTGGGTTGTTAAAGCCCAAATTCACGCCGGTGGACGCGGTAAAGGCGGCGGCGTGAAGCTGGCTAAAACTTTAGATGAAGTTCGTGATATCACGGCTAAAATGTTAGGTATGACTTTAGTCACTCATCAAACCGGCCCAGAGGGTAAAGTTGTACAAAAAGTATTTATCGAAGCCGGCTGTAACATTGCTAAAGAATATTATGTGGCTTGTTTAATTGACCGCGCTACAGGACGCGTAACTATGATGGCTTCATCTGAAGGCGGCATGGATATCGAAGAAGTAGCGGAACACAATCCAGATGCAATTAAAAAAGTAGATATCAGCCCAACAACAGGTTTAGGCGCATGGCAAGCCCGCGAATTAGCATTCGCTATCGGTATGCAACCTGAAGTTGTTAATAAAGCTGTTAAGTTTATGATGGGCCTATACGAAGCTTTCGTAAAATGCGATTGCTCTATCGCAGAAATCAACCCTTTAGTAGTTACTAAAGAAGGCGACGTTCTTTGTTTAGATGCAAAAATGAATTTCGATTCAAATGCTCTATACCGTCAGCCTAACATTCTTGAAATGCGCGACTTAAACGAAGAAGAAGCCACTGAAATCGAGGCTTCTAAATACGACTTAGCTTTCATCAAATTAGATGGCAGCATAGGTTGTTTAGTGAACGGTGCCGGTTTAGCCATGGCTACTCTTGATATCATCAAGCTCCACGGCGCATCTCCGGCCAACTTCTTAGATGTGGGCGGCGGCGCTAATAAAGAAAAAGTAACTAACGCTTTCAAAATTATTTTAAAAGATCCAAACGTTAAAGGAATTTTAGTTAACATCTTCGGCGGTATCATGAAATGTGATGTGATTGCAGAGGGCGTTATTGCCGCTTCTAAAGAAGTGGGCTTAAAAGTTCCGTTGGTTGTACGCCTTGAAGGTACAAACGTTGAGTTAGGTAAAAAAATCTTAGCCGACAGTGGTTTAAATATTATTCCGGCTAACGATTTAACAGACGCAGCTAAAAAAATTACTGCTGCAATCAAAGGATAATTTAAATGGCGATTTTAATTGATAAAAACACAAAAGTTATCTGTCAGGGTTTAACCGGAGCTCAAGGCTCTTTTCACTCTGAGCAATGTAAAGCATACGGAACTCAAATGGTTGGCGGCGTTACTCCGGGTAAAGGCGGCACAACTCATTTAGGTATTCCGGTTTTCAACACTGTAAAAGAAGCTAAAGCTAAAACAGGTTGTAATGTTTCAATGGTATTCGTTCCACCTCCATTTGCTGCGGATTCTATTATGGAAGCCGTTGATGCTGATTTAGATTTAGTAATCTGTATCACTGAAGGTATTCCGGTTTTAGATATGGTTAAAGTAAAAGAATACATGAAGGGTAAGCGCACTCGCTTAATCGGCCCTAACTGCCCGGGTGTAATCACTCCAGGCCAATGTAAAATAGGAATTATGCCAGGCCACATTCATAAAGCTGGCCGTATTGGCGTATTATCGCGCTCTGGAACTTTAACTTACGAAGCTGTTGGTCAGTTATCGGCTTTAGGTTTAGGTCAATCAACTTGCGTTGGTATTGGCGGCGACCCAGTTAACGGAACTAACTTCATCGATGTACTTAAACTTTTCAATGCTGATAAAGACACCGACGCCGTTATTATGATTGGCGAAATCGGCGGAACAGCTGAAGAAGAAGCGGCTGAGTACATCAAAAAAGAATTTAAAAAACCAGTAGCGGTATTTATCGCAGGTGCTTCGGCTCCAGCTGGTAAACGCATGGGTCATGCGGGCGCTATCATTAGCGGCGGCAAAGGCACAGCAGAAGCTAAATTTGCGGCTTTAGAAGCTGCAGGTTGCAAGATTTCAAGAAGCCCTGCTGATATGGGTACAACTTTAAAATCAATGTTATAAAAGGTGCCAGGTCCTATTTCTGGAAGCACCGCTTACGTAAACAAGACCTGGCACCATAAAAAAGGAGAAAACAATGGGAACAGAAAGAACATTTTCAATCATTAAGCCAAACGCAGTTAAGAAAAATGCTATCGGCGATATCATTCACACTTTTGAATCAAAAGGTTTAAAAATCGCAGCTGCGAAATTAACTATGATCTCTAAAGAAAAATGTGAATTATTCTACGCTGAACATTCAGCTCGTCCATTCTTTGGCGAATTAGTATCATTCATGACTTCAGGTCCTGTTGTAATGATGTGCTTAGTTGGCGAAAACGCGATCTTAAAAAACCG
Organism: bacterium; assembly: GCA_019752925.1. Classification (GTDB taxonomy): domain Bacteria; phylum Bdellovibrionota; class Bdellovibrionia; order Bdellovibrionales; family Bdellovibrionaceae; genus Pseudobdellovibrio. The sequence goes on along the minus strand of JAIELP010000002.1, from coordinate 178,047 downwards.
CGAAATCATGGGCGCTACAGACCCTAAAAAAGCTGATGCCGGCACTATCCGCGCTAAACACGGCGATTCTATGGGCGAAAACGCAGTTCACGGTTCTGATTCAGCTGCATCTGCTGAGCGCGAACTAGCGATCTTTTTTGACAAGCACGAATTAGTTAATATGTAATAACTGAGTGAAGAATAATAATTCTAAAACTCATAAAAATGTTAATACTGATAAAAGGGGCTCTGGTTTAGAGTCCCTTTTACATTCTGAGCATATTGTGGATGTTGAAAAACTCGTAGTTGGCGGCGACGCTTTGGCCCGCATACAATATCAGGATAAATCTCTCGTAGTATTTATTCCACTCGCAGCACCCAATGAAAAAGTTAAAATTAAAATCACCCATGTGGAAAAAAACCACCTAAATGGTGAAATCATTGAAATACTTAGCGCATCTTCAAGCCGCAGACCCCCGCCTTGCCAGTACTTTACCGCTTGCGGAGGCTGTTCTTGGCAGCACATCACTGAAGCTGAACAAGTGTTGCAAAAAGAGCTGATCCTGACCGATTTACTTAAAAAATTTATTCCAGAACATCAATACTCGCTTTTACCAACAGTTAATTCTCCTAAATGCTTTAATTATCGTAACCGAATTCAACTTAAGCAGCTGGGCTCTGAAATCGGATATTTTAAAAAAGGCAGTCATCAAATTGTAGATATTAATTCTTGCTTGATAGCCGAAGATGACATTTCTACTAAAATTCCTGAACTTAAAAAGAACCTTAGACCGAGTAAAGAAATTCGAAAGTTTGAAATTCGCATCAACCATTTAAATCAAATTGAGCATTACCCGATAGGCGAAGATGGTGAAGGGCTTTCTTTTTCGCAGGTTAATAATCAGGTTAACGAGCAGCTTGTAAACACCACGTTGGACCTTATAAAGCCATTAAACCCGCAATTTTTAACCGAGCTTTATGCTGGCGCCGGCAACTTTACCTTTCCACTTTTAAGAGAATTAACTCATACGCAGATCGAAAGCGTTGAGATGAATCCTAAACTCACAGCGTTTTCCACAAAAAAACTCACAGAGATGAAGTTGCAAAAGCGACTTTTTGCTTTTACATCGGATTGTGAATCTTTTGTTTCACGCAGAGACCTCTCTAACGATCTGATCCTGTTGGACCCACCCAGATCAGGCTGTTCTGATATTGTTTTAAGTAAAGTAATTGAGGCTTCTCCGAACTGTCTTGTGTACATTAGCTGTCATCCAGTATTTTTGGCCCGTGACCTTAAAAAAATATTAACTTCTTGTCCCGAATACAAAATATCTCACTTGCAAATTTTTGATATGTTTCCGCAAACCGATCATTTTGAAACTCTCGTTTTACTGAGCAAATAATTCAGTATGTAATTGACTGAGTACACTCAGGTGTTACGCTATATTATATGCATAGATTAATTATTGCTTTATTTTTGGCATTCAATTTATTTGGCTGCGGTACAATGTCTGTTTCTGACGAAAAAAAAGAAAGCGCCGATCTGCATCTGCAAATAGCAAATGAATACATCAAGGGCGAAAACTACCCTTTGGCGCTAAAGGAATTATTGACGGCGGAAGACCTCAGTCCTGAAAATCCCGCAGTTCAGGCTAACTTGGGTTTGGTTTACTTCATGCGCGAACGCTATGAATTAGCAGAAAAACATTATAAAAAAGCTATTAAAATTAGGCCCGATTTTACCGATGCCAAAAATAACTTGGGGCGCGTTTATCTGGAAATAGGTCAATACCGTCAAGCTGAAGAGATGTTAAAAGACGTTATGACAGATTTAACTTATGTGGATTTTCCAAAAGCTTATGCTAATTACGGGATTTTGGAATTTAAACGCAAAAAATACACCGAAGCTATTACCTATTTTAAAAAATCTTTAGAGCGCGATCGTGAAAATTGTTATACACAGGTTTATTTAGGCCGTAGCTATCTCGAACTTAAAGATACTATCTTGGCCGTATCGCAATTAGAAAAGGCTTTGCCTTTCTGTCAGCAAATTGAGTCGGATGAGGCTCTTTTTTACTCGGCCATTGCTCTCTACCGTAACAATCAAAAAGAAAAAGCCAAATTCCGTTTTGAAGATTTAGTTAAAGCTTATCCAAACGGTTACAACAATGAAAAAGCACAAAGAATGTTACAGCTTATAAAAAAGGGCGGCATATGAAAATAACCGGCGAGTTACTTAAGTCAGAAAGAATCAATAAAAATCTGAGCGTGCAAGATGTGGCCCTGTCGCTAAAGTTGAGTTCAAAAATTATTAATGCCATCGAGTCTGGAAATTTAGATCAGCTGCCGGCTAAAACCTTTGTTCGTGGATTTGTTAAAAGCTACGCTCAATTATTAAAATTAGATGCCGAACAAGTATTGCGCCAATTCCAGGAAGAAATGGGCTCAACTAATCCACTTCCTAAAGTTCCACCACCTATGCCTGTTCCAGCTAACGAAAACAATATTAAAGCTCCGCGCCCGGCCCTGAAACACACATCACAGAATTATTCCAACAAAACTCCTAATTTACCGAATGCTAACTTAAATGTAGAAAACCCAAAAAAGGTTGTTCTTATGATCGCAATTGCAGTTGGACTGGTTGTGGTATTGGTTATTACAAATAAAATTATTGATAACTTCAAAGCTAACCCTGTTGCAATTAGTGCAGAAAATGCGGAAGTTAATACAGAAGTGTCCTCTACTGCAGCAGAAGTAAACTCTTCTGACTTAACATCTGCTGTTAGCTCAGATAACAGCAAGCCTGCAGAGCTTGCCGCGACAATAGAATCGGCCGATGCATCGCAAGCGGCAACGCCTCCTAAAGATGACACTCCCGCAGAAGAAGGTTTTGCAAAATCCAGCGGTAAGCCCGTTGAAGTTTTAATTGAAGGTAAAAAAGATACGGAAGTGTTTTATTCGAAAGCCGACTCTGCTAAGTTTGTTTCTTTAAAAATTTCGGCTAACCAGGTGCAGATTTTAAGATCTAAAGTGGGTTTATACCTTAAATCGGCAGATCCTGCCGCAGTGAAAATCAGTATTAACGGCGTTGAGTATGGAAGCGGCTCTTCAAACAATAAACCCCTTAAGCTGGCATTTTAGTATTAAGTTTAAGTGATGGAATTTGAAAAATAAAAATATTATTTTTTTATTAATATCTTCGCTGATCTGCAAAATTTTGCTGGCGTACTTTATTCCTATATTTGGCGACGAAGCCTATTATTATATTTGGTCTTTACATCCTCAGTTGAGCTATTTCGATCACCCAGCAATGGTCAGCTGGTTTATTAGCTTAGGACATTTATTTCTTCCAACTGGAAACCCACTTTCATTGCGTATTATATTTATTCTGGCAGGGTTTTTTGTATCGTTAATCTGGATAAAAATTCTGCGTTTAAAAAATTTCAATGATGAAAATATTTTTTGGTATTTAGTTCTATTGCTTTTAAATCCACTTTTAGGTATTGGCTCAATACTGGCCACTCCTGACACGCCCCTGGTTCTTTTTTGGACGCTTTCTTATTTGTGTTATGTAAAAATCATTCAGAGCTCTCAGCTACGCTGGTATACTTTGCTTGGGCTATTTCTAGGGCTAGGATTCTGTTCGAAATATCATATAGTGCTGTTTGTATTGGCCGGATTGATTTATCTCGTTATTTCAAAAAAAATATTAAGCCTGCGTCCTGCTGGAATACTCTTCACTCTTATTACAGGATTTATTTTCAGCCTTCCAGTTATTGTTTGGAATTATAATAATCAGTGGTCTTCTTTTTTGTTCCAGATTAATCATGGCTTCGGTGAAAGCCAGTTTGAATGGGATTGGCCAATGGGGTATTTGATCGCTCAGTTTTTAATAATTAATCCTTTTATTGCCATAAATTTATTTAAAAAAAGCATTCATCTGGTTGATAAGACTTTTTCAATCACACAGCTTGGGTTTTTCTTTATTAGCTCTTTCAAATCGGTTGTCGAAGGAAATTGGCCGCTCACTTCTCATTTACACTCGGCCGCTCACTTTGTTTCGGTGTCTTCTAAAAAATATTTTAAAGCGGCCACCGTTTATTGGCTGTTTTTTTATACTTTAATGTGCATTTTTTTTCTGATGCCACAAAGTCAAAAGGTTAGAAAAAATCTGATCAATTCATTGCAATTTACTGAAGTAGAAGCTGTCGTTAACGAATACCAGCCGCTTTATGGCCCAAGCTATCAGGTAGCTTCCCTGCTAACTTGGAAAACCGGAAAAACTGTTCCCAAGCTAAGTGAGCTCAGCCGTCATGATTTTTATGACTCATTGCCCGAATCAACGCCCACGGCCAGACAGTTTTATGCTCTTAAAAACGACTACAGTGCCTGGCCCAGCAAATATGACAAATATAAAAAAACTAAAATTCGCAGCTTTGACAATAATGGTTTAGAGCTTTATCAATTTACTTATGAATAGAGTTTTAGCCAGCATAGCATTTCTTTTAATTTGTTTTTTCAGCTATGGTTTTTACATATCACAGTTTGATCTGGATTTTACTCCGCGCACTGTTAAGACCTCTGATTTTTACTATGATTACAAACTCACGATGAATATCCATACCAATCTATCAATAGGCTCCGAGCCATTAAGTGTGGTTCTTGCGGAGGCTAAGCAGGCGCAAAATAAATTCATAATGATTACTGATCTAAATCCGCAGATTAAATCTCCTGATGATAGCTATTTACAAAATGTCGGTGTATTACAAGGTGCTAAGTACGGCTATAAAGACTCACGCCTGATTTATTATTCTACTAAAGAAAAAAATCTCGGACTTAAGCAAGGAGAATCTCAACTGCTTTTATCTGATTTGCTTTCAGAAAAAGCCAGTAAGAACTCTGACAGCCTTGTGGTACTGGCTCATCCGTTTAAGGTTGGTTTTTCGTGGTTAGGCGATATTCCTGATGGGCTAGACGGTATTGAAATAGCCAATTTAAAGAGTATGTCCCAGCAGGCATGGAACTATTCAAAAATATCAACTATCTGGAGTATTTTACTTTATCCATTTAATCCCAAACTGGCTCTAATGCGCATATTTCAGGAGCCCACTGAAGAGCTGATGTTGTTTGACCAAGCTGCACAAAAAAGAAAGCTCGTTGCATTTCAGGGCGCTGAGGCCTCTGCCCGCGCCGTGCCTCTTGCTGATTGGCTTATTAAATTTCCGAGTTATGAAAAAGTTCTCGGGATTGCTTCTAATCACTTACTCTTAACATCTGAACTCACAGGTAATATGAGTCAGGATAAAGTCAAAATTCTATCGGCTTTAAAAAACGGTCAATTTTATATTTGCTTTGATGCTCTAGGCGATCCGAAAGGTTTTGAAGCTTACTTGCTAGATACACCGAAACAAAAAAGATATTCTATGGGTCAGGAAACTAAAATAAGTAAAGATTTACAATTTTATTTTAAACTTCCTACTGAGCCGACTTCTTTTTACGAAGTCGTTTTATTTAAAAATGGCGAGCGGATCGATACACTAAACACTTTCGAAGGAGTATTTCCGCTGCAGGGCCCTGGTACGTACAGAATACAGGTGCGCATCAGTCCACGCTTTCCGCTTCCGGACGCAATCAAATGGCTTACATGGATTTATACAAATAATTTTTATTTAGTTGAATAGTCAAAAAACAAAAAAACTATTGGTCTTCTACTGGCTCAGGATTAAGTATTTCAATTTCTACATCACCGTTCAAACAAGTTTGGCAGGCCAGTCTTTCAAATTTTTCAAAACCTCTTTCGAGTGCGCGCTCCGCCTCAATTTCTGTACGCGGAGTACAGTTTTCAAGGCCTTTTAGTACAAAAATACGGCAAGTTGTGCAGGAGCCATTACCATCACAGGACTGCGAAATGCTCACTTTGTTTGCATTTAATGTATCTAATAAATTCTCACCTCTGTTAAATTCCAAAGGAGAAAATAAACCGCTTATTTGAAGTGTTTTTGTTGAAACAGACACAGAATATTTGTATCAAATTTAATATGAGATTCATAGCATTTGACTTAGAAACTACAGGAACTGTACCCGGTGTTGACCAAATCGTTGAAATTGGAGCTGTGCGCTTCAACAACGGAGTGGTTGAAAGCGTTTTTTCAACTCTAGTGGACCCAATGAGAAGCATTCCTCCAGGAGCATCAGCGGTTAACGGAATTACTGATGACATGGTTTTCGGAAAACCTAAAATCGATAGCTTACTTGCCTCATTTGCAGAATTTTGTGAAGACATGCCGATGGTGGCTCACAATGCCCCATTCGATGCCCAGTTCTTAATTGCCGATATCAAAAAGCATGAAATGCCGGCTCCACTCGGAGTGATTCTGGATTCTTTACCAATAAGTCGTAAGGTTTTTCCCGGATTAGCTAATTACAAATTAGGAACTCTTGTACAACATCTTAAAATTCCCTCAGCAGGATTTCACAGAGCTGAAGAAGATGCGACTTACTGCGGCCATTTATTTATTGAGTTAGTAAAGCGTATTTCTGTAGGCGGAAAAGCACCACAAATAGAAAACCTTGTGGCGCTTACTGGTAAACCGGAACTTAAGTTCCCGCAAATTGTACGTCAGCCCAAACAAATGGGCTTTTTAGATTTTTAATTTAAATTATCTTTACGGAACTCTTTAATACCCTCGAGTTCCTTTTTCCAAGCGTCCGAGTTTACATCTTCAGCTAAATACAAGACCCATTTATAATCGGATTTTGTTGCATTTACGCGTGCGATATCTTCGCGCGTGATTGGTTTAGCTTCAACTGCATTTACAAAAAGACCAAAATTTGCTTTTTGTATTTCTAATAGCTCTTGATCTTTTTCATCCGGTTTTACCCGAATCATACTTAAGTAAGGATTGTGTCCGCCTTTTTGCATTAACATAAAGTAGCCTGTGTCTTGAGCGTTCTGTCTCCAGTGGTTTATGGCGCCTTCTGCACCAGTCGCTCCGTCATGACTTCCTTGAAAATAATAAGTCGGCATTACCAGTTTATGTTTTGTATAATCGTAAGGAGTCATCTTGCTCTTTGGTACTCCATGATCGGCGCAGTATTTAGTAAAGTCAGCTTCGCCCTCTGGATCATTTTTAATGAAAAATCCTTTCTCAGCGCTGTATGCGACATAAGTATCCTGGCTTTTAAGTCTATCTAGATCGCGGCAGGCAATAACCGCATAGATGTGCTCATCTACTGTAGCTGGCTGTTGTTCATACTGATACTGATTGTCGTCTTTTAGATACTCATCGATATTTTTTGCGTATTCTGCATTTATCGATCCGTCGTCGTTAAAGAAATTCTTTAAGTACTTCTCTTTGACTTTCCTCATACCACCGTTAGAGTAAAATGACTGGTATATTAATGTAAGCAGGTTTTTAATATTTTTATCTTTTTTCTCAAAACCATCTTCAATAGCTTTTCTTTGCTCTTTATTTAAATCAGCTATGGCTAAATTCAGTTTTTCGACTTTATATTCATCCTTATGCATAAACTGAGTGCTGCCTAAAACACCTTCTAAAATTATAGATCGCGCCGACTCTTTAAATGTAGATCCATAAACTGTTGCGGGTACTGTTCCATAACTAAGTCCATGAATAGTAACTTTATCAAGGCCATACGCTTTGCGGATTAAATCGATGTCACGCACATTGTTTTCTGTGGAAAACAAATCTGCATTCTTATATTGTGCAAAGGTTTCTGGCGCTGAACAACCAAGTCCGCGCTGATCGAAATTAATTTGATTTACTTCTTCCGGTAAATATTCTCTCATGCCGTGGGTATTTTGTCCGGGACCGCCGTCTACAAATATAACTGTTGGTTTTTTGGCATCAAATGGCTTTGATGTGTAAGTGTAAATCTCCATAGTTTCATTGCTTTCGCCAGAATAAGACAAAGGAACTTTTACGTATTTACCAATTTCTTTTGAGGTTATATCTTTGTACGTTTCACAGAATTTTTTACCATTTAGATAGTTTTTTTCTGTTACTGCTTTAGTTACAACTGGAACTTCCACTCCGGCAGTATCGTCATTTTTAGACTTTTGACCACAAGATGAAAGGGCCACAGCAATCAATGAAACACAAATTAAAGAACTTCGCATAAAACACCTCGCTGATTAAACATTAGCAAGATGAATACCGTTTTAAAGATATAGGTTAGACTTGATTATACCAAAATGAGACGGCTGACTTTTTTTGTTAGACGCATTCTTTTGACCTGTGCGCCACCGGGTAGCGGCGGCCGCGGCCAAAAGAATGCTCTGATACCTTTAATACGGGAGCCGACTGCCAGCGTTTGAACTCGGTTTTCATCAAAATATCAACGAGCCATTTATCTATTTTAGATTTTGCACGCTTACGGTCTTCTACTATATCAACAACGGCTTGGTCTAAAACATCATACTCCGGCAGGCTATCCTGATCTTTTTGATTAGGTCTTAATTCTGCAGACGGAGGACGGGTGATAATCTCATGAGGAATAAGTTCATATTCTTTATTAAAGTGCTCCGCCAATTGGTAAACTTGTTTTTTAGTTAAATCGCCTATGACGGCTAGGCCTCCGCACATATCACCATAAAGCGTTGCATAGCCGGTTGCATACTCTGATTTATTGCCCGTAGTTAACAGTAAGCTTCCTGCCTTATTTGAATAAGCCATCATTAATAGACCACGAATACGCGACTGTAGATTTTCGTGAACCAAACTAAACTCATTAATTTTATATTCTTGGTCGACTACAGATTTAATATTTTCAAAAACAGATTGAATTGAAATCGTCTGTAAATCAATTTTCAAGTTCTTCGCTAACGTTTGGGCCAGGTCAAAACTCTGCTTTTGATTAAACTTCGTCGGTAATGCAAAAAGTTTTACGTTGTTGGGGCCTAATGCATCTACAGCTAAGCAGGCTACGACTGCTGAATCAATACCACCTGATAATCCAAGATGAACTTTTGAAAGTCCTGTTTTGCCACAAAAATCTTTTATTCCAAGAACCAGTGCTTTGCGTAATTGTTCAGTTTCTAAGATTTTATTTTTAGCGCCGCGACCGTTCCAGTCTTCCAGCGTGTCTAAATCAAAGACGTTAAGATCTTCTTCAAAATCTAAGCAAGAAAACCGAGTTATACCCTTTTTATCTACCAAAAAACTCTGACCGTCGTAGATAATTTCGTCCTGTGCGCCTACTAGGTTTACGTACACCATAGGTGCTTTAAAATGCTTAGCTGTTTTTTGAACTACATACTCACGTTGCTTGAGTTTTCCCTGAAAAAAAGGTGAGGCACTCATGTTAATAACTAAATCAACTTTTTGCTTTTTAATTTTTTTAAGTGGGTTTTCAAGGTAAATAGATTCGCCTTTTTTGTTTTCCCAAGCCCATATATCTTCACAAATGGTTAAAAAGAATTTTTTACTGCCTATTTTAAAATAGTTTTCGCTCAACTTTCCTTTTTCAATAAAGCGGGCTTCATCAAAAACATCCCCTGTCGGCAACAATTCTTTTCTGAAGGTTTTAAGAATTTTATTCTTGGCGCACAAAAAAACTACATTGTAATAAGGACGGCCTTTTTTGTTTTTATTTTTTTCAAATCCGCCAACTAATACAAAAATTCCAGCAGGGATTTTTTTTACAAGATCTTTCAGAGTTTTAGTTTGTTGATCAACAAGGGCTTCGCGCTCAAGTAAGTCAAATGGGTGGTAACCAAAAAGGCTGGCTTCAGGAAAAATTACCAGCTCTGCTTTTTTTTCTTTAGCACTCTGGATGTAGTTTAAAATTTTATCTTTATTGTAATTAAAGTCGCCTAAGGTCGCATTAATTTGGGCAAGGGCAATTCTCATGTGATTCCTCATTAGATGAAATCAGAATACGCCCAGTAAAGCCATCTTGGTAGCCGTGTTTATACAATATTTTTACTTCAGGAAACTTCCAGCAATAGTAGCCGTTTCCGTTATCAAAATCTGCCAGCCAAAGTCCTTTTGGTTTAGCACCTAGTCGTTCAATTTTATTTTGCCATCTGTCAATGATCTCATTGATTTGTTCTTGTATTTCAAGTGCACGCTCTGATTTTTTATCAGGCAATGCTTCGATGCAAGCCATCAAGTATTTTGTTTTTTTAGACGACTCTTCGGTGATTCCATAAATCAGAGGCAACAAATCCTGTGCTTGATCCAATGAAAAACTTTTGACTATGTTGTAATTAATAATCTCGATCAAAGCATGCCCCTCTTTAAGAAGGTTTGTTATAGTTTTATTGATGATAAAGATTCAATCTCCAATTTGGCTTTTGTAGAAAATTTAGATCGCGCAAGGCGTTGATTAGATTGAAGTATTTACCTGTTTTGCTGGAAGCTTAATCTTTAGAGTTACTGTAATTCATAACCTGACCGCCGAAGAATACGATCAGAGCTAAAATCATACCGCCTATTAATAACCAGCGAATGATATAGCCAAAACCAAAGCCCGAATTGTCTTCTTTAATTTGCTCAATTTCTTTCACCTCAGGAGGTGTAAATGTCTTTTTATAAGGTCCGAATCGACTTCCTGTATCGCCAGCCAATGGTTGGCTAATCACCCTTTCTGCGGGCGCTCTTTTGGGCGCTCTTTTTTCAATTTCTGCCGCCATGGTGCCGGTAATAGCACGATATCTCTCGCCACCGCTGTAGTTTAAACGACTGGTTCTTGAAACTGATCCACTATCTTTTTTCTTTTTACCACCAGAGGAGTCCTCTATAACTCTTACATTTTCATTACCTACATCGCCGCCAGAATCAGCACTTCCGTAAGGATTAGAACGGACAATTTGTCCCTTAGCATATGCAGATTTTTTACCTGAACTACCGCTTCTATCACGATTGATTTGGCCAGCCAGATCACTACCAGCATCACCACCGTTTTTACCCTTATTAGCTGATTCGCTGCCGTCTTTGTTGGCATTTGATGAATTATTTCCTTTACCGCTATTAGCGCTACTACTGCCCCCATTAGAACCGGTTCCACCGGTACCACCGGTCGAAGTGGTAGGAGGTCTTCCCTCTCCAAATGTAAAACCTGCGAATTCCTGATCGCACTTTCTACCTCCGCCATCACCACTGGATAAATGTTTTTTCATTGTAGCATCATTAATGCCTAAACTTGGAAGTTCGCCGTACTCCATTAAACAAACGACGTAGTCACCGATGTAACGATTCATGAAATCATTCATTTTACCGAAGCCTCGTTTCATCGCTAAGACTAAACTAACTATTATTACCAAAAGCAATATATACTCGACCGCCGCCTGTCCACGGCGGTTTAAATTAAAATTATATTTAAAGTTGTAATTCTGGTCTTGTTCCACCATGTATCTTATCGGAAGATAAAGATATTGTTATGATACTTAGAAATGCTTTATCTGCAGTATTCTTTACTATGTCTTACCTCTTTTGTCTCAATTTGAGTCAAGCTCAAACAGCTCCGTCTTCAGTATTGAACCAAACCTTAGGTACCATTCAGCCCAACTCTATACCAGACCCCAATGCACCTACTCCTAATCCTCAGACAGCCAGCGGAAAATATGAAGAATATCAGTCTATTTGTCGCTTAAATGAATATGATAGAGTCCGTTACTTTTCTGATGATCTTAAAAAAAAACGAGCCGACCTACTTAAAGAAAAAGTTAACAACGCTGGCGCCGAAGCTACCAAATTTACACTGCGTTTGATTAAAGAACTAATTGATCAAGACGATTTAAAAGAGGCCCAAGTTCATATTGAATCGATGAAATCCAAAAAGCTCTCTACCTTTGACAACAGCTATTTAAATGCGCTGGTTTCTCTCAGCACAGGTAATTATGCAGTAGCGCGAACCACATTAAGTAAATTAGTAGAGGAAAACCCAAAAAGTTTAGATGCACTCCGCTTATTGGCCGAAGTGTTTTCAGAGCTGGGCAATTACTACGAAGCCAGTGCTATTTATGAAGATCTGAACGCTACTTACAAAAATGCATACCTAATTGAACACTGCGAAGCCCTTATTTTAAATTCACTTAATGCTGATGGTGAAAAGGTTTGCATGAAAGCAGCCAATAAATTTCCGGACAATCCCTTACCACAGATCTATATAGGAATTTCTCACCGCGAACGCGAAGATTACAAGCAGGCTCTCGTGGCTTTTAAAAGGGCTTTAAAAATCAAGCCAACCGAAATGGGTTCAACTTGCTTAGCGGAACAATATTTTATTAAAGAAGATTTCAAAAATGCTGTTGAGCACTTCAAAACAAGCTCTAATATTAATCCTGAATCAATACGTGCGCAGCTTGGGCTTGCGTGGACTCAGTTAAAGCTTAAACAATTCAACGAATCTCTAGTGGCCTTTAAAAAAGTTTGTCAGATCAATTCAAGATATGAAAGTGAATTAAGACGCGCTTTTAAAGAGCTCAGCGCAGACAAAATTCCTGACGCTAAGAAATTTATTCAAGCAGCCGAGTCCTGCGGCACTTAAATGATTTTACTGCGCGCAATAATTTACTTAGGATTTTCGTTTTTTTGTTTGGCTGACTTCCATCAGATCGGTGGAGGAATTAAATTTGTAGACTCAGAAACTTATTTTTTGGGGGCCGCAGCGCTAATAATGGCCTTCTCAAGTAGTGTTTTAATTGATCTGCTACTAATTAAAACTAAATGGCAACGCTTTATAAGTTGTAGTTTGTTTATTTTAACTGGTTTTGGCTATTTTTATCTTATACAGGTCAAAACAATTTTTTCTTACACAATTGTAGCCAATCATCTGCAAAATATATTTGGCTATTCTGGATTTTATTTTTTTACTAAAATAATTTATGAGCTATTTTTTGCATATCACGTTTTCTGGGTTGGGCTATGCGCTTACATCCTATTTTAAGTTATAAAAAGGAAACTCGGTTTGATAAAAAAATTACGCACAACAAAAAAGAGGTTTTTTTATTTTTTTCAGTGATCGCAGCTCTTCTGTTTTTTCAAATTAATGTTCATTTATTTCCGATTAGTGGTTTTTTTAAGTCTTATTATGACTATCATTTTCCTAAAAAAAATATAATCTCGCGCCTAAGCGAATCGACAGACTTGCTTGAAACCACTTATGTTAATTCGCAATTTTCTAATTTAAAAAAGCCACACATATTTCTCGTAATGATCGAATCATTAAATTCGCGCTTTATAAACCGTCGTACTGATGCTGGCGAAGAGTTTACCCCGTTTTTAAATTCATTAGCTCGCGATCATCTCTATTTGGAAAATTATTTTTCTAACTCGGTTTATACATCAAAATCACATTTTTCAATATTTTGCGGACAGATTCCTATGTTATACCAAACCGAATTCATCACCCTCGCCGACAAGTATTCTGGAAAGTGTCTGGCTGAAAATTTAAAAGAACATAATTATAAGACTCATTTTTTTCAAGCCGATTCATATCTTGACGTAGACAATACTAGAAATTTTTTAAAAAAACATGGTGTTGATGAAATATCCAATCTCAACAAAGACTGTGGGAAATCTGATTGTAAAGGACATGGCCTTACCGACGTAGATTTTTATAATAATTTTTTTTCACACATAAAAAAATATGAAAAAAATGCCGAAGTACGATTTTTTTCATTGGCTACAATTCAAAACCACATGCCCTTTACATTTACTGAAAAAAGTAAAATTAAGTTTCATGCGAAACCAACTAGCCGCCTACAAAACTACGAAAATAGCGTTTTTAATACGGACCAATCTTTAAAAGTTTTTTTTGATTTACTGAACAATAGTTCTTTTAAAAATAGTTCAATCGTTATTATAACTGGTGATCATGGTTTTCCCTTAGGAGAGCACGGTTCGGACCACAACGAAAATTACGCCTATCAGGAAAATTTTGGAGTTCCTTTGCTAATTGTAGACAATCGTTCTAATTTAAAAAATAATTTTTCTCATTTGCAAAATAATTTATTTTCACATTTAAATTTGGCGCCAACCATTATAGATTTAGCAGGCATCTCCCTTAAAACAGACTATATAAAAAATTCGATATTTAGCGACAAACTTCTAGCACACGAGCCTGTTTATTTGATTCAGCCTCACTCTGGGGCCTACCAGGCTGTGGTGGAGTGGCCTTACAAATATATTTACCACCAGCTTACTGCCACTGAAAAAATATATAATTTAGAGACTGATAAGGGCGAAATGTTTCCTTTAGATCTTTCTAAAAATAAAGAAATACTCCTGAACCTGCGCAAATCAGCAAGTGTAATTTACAAGCAGCAGGAAATTTTCTTAAAAAACAATAACGTTGCGCTCTATTCACCATTTAATACTAATTAATTTCGTAATAACTTTTTAAAACAGGCTGAATGTTTTCGATAATCGTTTTTTTAAAATCTTTATATTCAAATGATTGAATTTTATTATTTGTAAAAGTTAAAACTACATTCTTAGGAAATGTGCGAATAATCCGGAAATCCACAAGAGTTTCGTTGGCCTTTAGTAAGCTATTAGCTACTTCCAGCGCTGAAGACACATAGCTTCCTTCAAGCACAACCAAATGATTTTTTAAAACAGTCTTATTCTGACTTAAATAGGCCAACAATAAATCCTCATGCACGTTTTCAACTAATGAAATTGCTAGTATTTGCGATTTAAAAATTGATTCGCTTTGCGATTTAATAATTTGCAACGACACGACATCAGAAGATAATAAAATTAATGTTGCCGAGCTTCCACAAGGGCTAATTTCAAAAACCTTCACCAAAGAATCATCAACATATTGGTTAATAATTCCAAGAGCCGCTCCATAAGAAGCCAGATCAAACGCAAGCAGGTGCTTAAACTGATTATTGCTCAACAATTTCTCCGATAAGGTCATATTCCATACTTTCAGTGATTTTAACTTTAACAAACTCACCAATTTTGGCCTGACCGTCGTTAATTAAAACAACTCCGTCTATTTCGGGGGCTTGTTGCGAAGTTCGACCCTGTAAAAGTAAATCTGTTTCTTCGCTTAAGCCTTCAACCACAACTTCAACAGTTTTGCCGATGAAGGCTTTGTGTTTGGCACGCGAAATATTCTGTTGAACTTCCATTACTGCGTCGTGACGGAACTGTTTAATAGCTTCGTCTACTTGATTGTCCATTTTTCCGCCCGGAGTATTTTCTTCAGGCGAATATTGGAAACAACCAACGCGGTCAAATTTTTGTTCAGCGATGAACGCTAGCAGTTCTTCAAAGTTTTCCTGAGTTTCACCTGGAAAGCCCACAATAAACTGCGTGCGTATAACGGCTTCAGGAATTTCTGTTTTAATCAGCCCTAGAGCTTCCGTAATTTCTTCCCGGGTCATTTTGCGGTTCATGCGTTTTAACACATCGTTATTAACGTGCTGTAAAGGCATATCAAAATACTTAACAAACTTGTCGTTACTCTTAATTAGCTGAATCATTTCAGGCGTGATTCCATCTGGATATAAATACAACAGACGTATCCATTTAATGCCTTCAACCTCAGCTAATTGGCGCAATAGCTCAACCGGAGTTTCGATATGGGTTGGGTCTTTGCGTTTTAAGTCTAATCCGTAGTCAGTAAAATCATGGCTTATGATAATAAGTTCTTTAACTCCGCTTGCGGCCAGAAGCTTGGCCTCGTTAACAATATTTTCAATTTTGCGCGATTGTAAGTTGCCGCGGATTAGTGGAATTGCACAAAACGCACAGCGCTTCATACAGCCTTCAGAAATTTTTAAATAGGCTCTGTGCTTAGGCTGTGAATTTACACGCGGAGTGCTTTCCTCTTGAAGATATGTCGGTAAATTGAAAAATGTATTTTTCTTTTCGCCGGCATCATGGTTTTTCAAAATTTTAGCAATGTTCTGGAACTCACCAGAACCAACAAATAAATCGGCCTCCGGAAGTCCTTCAACTAAATCGGTTTTGTATCTTTGTGTTAAGCAACCCGCAACAACGATTTTTTTAATTTTACCTTCTTCTTTAAGGGCAGCCATGTCTAAAATGCGTTGAATTGATTCTTTTTTGGAATCTTCGATAAACCCACAGGTGTTAACAACAACCGTGTCTGCATCTTCTGCTTCAGCTACAACACTGTAGCCGTCTTTCATAAGAGTTCCGGCCATGATCTCGCTATCAACTAAATTTTTAGGACAACCCAGGCTGATGAAGTGTACTTTTTTATTTTCGGTATTTGTGTTCAGGCTTTTCATTGGATTAACACCTCGTCTGTTTTTGCCGGCTTAAACTGAAAATCGGTTTTACTCATTTTTGTATTTAATTTTAAACTACTGAATTCAATACTGGTTTTTGTTTCTACATCATCTATAAACGACAACTCAATCAGGCTGTAGTCTTTAGAGTTAATTTTAAGCGCCAGTTCTTTTATGTTTTTCTGAGCGGATTTTAATTTAATCACACTTGTTCCGTTTTCAGAATTTTCTGAAATCACAGGAAACTCTTTTGTAAAACTTTTTGGATTAGAAAATAGGTTAAGCAAACTTTTTACCAAAGGCGGAATTGATTTTTTTAAAATAGTTACTTTACGTTTTCCGCTTTTATCAAAATCAGCATCTGGATGCTCCACTAAAGATAAAACTTTGTCTGCGTAATAGAATTCATTTTTTTTGTCGTTATTAAGCGAAATATAAATTCTACTTTTTTGATATTTAAGTATGCCCGTAGACTCTGACTTGGTTTGCAGAGCTATTTTTTCATCAGTTTTTTTAATGTCGTATTGAATGGACGTGGCCTTCGCATGTTTATCCAGAGCTTTCTGTAAAACACCCGCTTGCGCAAAAAAACTTAAAAACAATACTGCGATTATAAGACCTGATTTCATTGGGAGATTTTATACCAAATGCCCACTAAAACCACAAGGCCGGACATAGTCTATTTAGGGCGGTAAAACAAGCTCGCAACCGTGTTGTTCTCAGGAGCTATCAAGAGCCCATTAGACTGCTGAAAACTGGTTCCTGTGGTTAAAATGTCGTCCACAAGTAGGCAATTTGTAAATTCTTCAAGCTGAGTTTGTTTAAGAGAGAACGGATTATTGAGTTTTCTCTCTATGGCGTTGAGTCTTTTTTGCTGCTTGGAGCCTGTATCTTTTTGCAGAATATCCAGCACAGGAATCGAGCTTATCTGTGATAGCGCCTGTGCAAAAATATAGGAGTGAACTGAATTTTTGTTTGAACCTGGAACCGGAACTATGGCTTCAAAATTTTTGAAATCAGTTTCTGCATTTAGTTTTTTAAACATCAGATCTGCATAAAAATACCACGCACGTACTGAGTTGTCGGATTTTAATCTGTAGACCAGTTGGCTTAAGATATTGTTTTCGGATTTCCGCCACTCAAAAAGATAATGATGGTTCTGCACATGCGAAATGTTGTCAGTATGAACCAGTTTGAATTTAATTTCTTTTTTATAACAGCCTGAGCAGAAAAGTGAGTCATTACAAAAAAATGATGAGCACTTTAAGCAAACCGGCGATAATAAATACTGCTTAAGTGGACCACCCCAATTGCTTTTCCCTATCACAACAACTCCCAGGATTTAAAGTAGTAACAAAACTAGATCTAAAATCACTTTAGTCATCTTTAAAAAACGTCGAAACTTTCTATATGTTGTTAGAAAATCCGGCATTCGAACCTCGATTTTTAAGCGAGGGTTGAGTGTCAAATAAAGCGAAGATGGGTAAGCCCACTTCGCTTTATGCATTTTTGGATCCTGAAAAGGTGCCAGCTACTTTTTTACTTTTTAGATATTGTGGTACGGAATTCGATTGATGATTGTCAGTGCTCTGTAAAACTGTTCCATAATAACAACTTCAGCTACAAGATGATTCATGACCATATCGCTTAAACAAATAGTTTTTTGCGCACGTTTTTTAATGTCGTCGTTTACGCCGAAAGCTCCGCCGATAACAAATACCCCGCGCTTTTTTCCGGATTCATTAATTGAAGTAACCAGCTTAGCAAACTCAAGTGAATCCATTTTTTTGCCTTTTTCGTCGAGTAAAATAATGTAATCATCGTTCGTGAGTTTTTCAGAGAGAGTTTTGGCTTCGAAATTTTTTTTGAGTTCGGCTTCATCGCGATCCGCTTTTAAGGTTTTCAGATGAATAACTTCAAACTGCGCGTAGGGTTTGATTTTTTTTAGATACAAAGCTTCTGCTTCGTCAAACCAAGGCTCTTTTGCGGTTTTAAAATCGTAAAGAGCCCATTTCATAAATTAGTTGGCAGATGCCGGAGTCGGTTTGTCTGTTAATTTAAGTTCAGTTCCGTTTTTCCAAAGATCTTCTAAACGGTATTCCTGGCGAACGAAATCATAAAACAAGTGAACAATTAAAGCGCCGTAATCCACAACCACCCAGCGACCTTCATCAACACCTTCAACGCTTAGCGGGTAAACATTGAATTCGTCTTTAACGGCTTTAACAAGGTTTTCAGCCATCGAGCTGGCGTGACGTGTACTCGTACCTGAAGCAATCAATGTGTAGTCGCTGCTTGAAGATACCGATTGGATATCAAAGGCTTTAACTGCAATCGCTTTTCTATCAAACAAAGACTGCGCACAGAAATCAGTGAATGTTTTGAAATTAGAAATTTTACTGGTTCCGGTTTTGTATAAACCGTGTTCTTTAATATAGCTTTCAACTGATAGAGGTAAAAACTTTTCAGCCGGACGGCCTACGCGTAGTTTTTTACGTAACTCAGAAGAAGAAATATCCAAATCGTCTAAAGTAATAAACTCAATTGAGCGGCCCGTTGTTAGCTCTAAAGTACCGAAATCGCTTTCAGCCACTAAAGGAGCAATGTAATCCGGCCATTCGTCTTCGCCCTCAGGAATTGCATAACCTGGACGAGTTGTTACAACGATGTTTACTAATTCTAATAATTTTTTGTAGTCTTTCCACTCCGAGAAAGTTTCAAAGTTATCAGCGCCGATGATTAAATATAATTCATTAGACTTATATTCTTTTAATAAGGCTTTAACTGTATCGATGGTGTAGCTTTTGCCGCCGCGCTTAAGTTCGATATCGTTAACATGAAACTTGTCGCCGTAAGTGCTGAACGCTTGGCGAGCTAACTCTAAGCGATGTTCGCCGGTAGGGCCATCCATAGGGATTTTTAAAGGATTTTGCGAGTTCGGAATAATGTGGATTAAATCAAAACCCATTTTTTTCTGAACCGTTGTTAAACTGTTTACGTGACCGTTATGTGGAGGATTGAAGCTTCCACCGAATATTCCGACTTTCATAATTTCCTACTCTACGCCTTTAGCTTTTAAAATTTTATCGGCTACTGTAACCAATAATTCCTGCGTTAATTTTCCTGTTACAGCTGAAATAACCTGCGCCTCAACGCCGAATTTCTTTTTAAACTGCTGTTTAATTTTTTCGATTTGATCTTTAGATATTAAATCAATTTTATTTAACACGACGATTTGTTCGCGCTCCATTAAAGGGAAGAAGCCGTCTTTATCTTTATTCATTTGATCGTACATCTCAAGTTCGTACTGAATATCTTCGTAATCCTGTAAAGGATCGCGGCCATTCATTCCTGATACATCCACGATGTGTAAGAATAAACGCGTACGCTCAATATGTTTTAAGAACATAATTCCTAAACCTATGCCTTGATGCGCTCCTTTAATTAAACCCGGAATATCGGCTACTACGAAATTACTGTAGTCGCCCACTTTAACCACTCCGAGATTTGGAGTTAAGGTTGTAAATGGATAATCGGCAATTTTAGGACGAGCTGCTGAAATTCTTGAAATTAGCGTTGATTTACCGGCGTTAGGAAATCCGATGATTCCTACGTCTGCAATTAACTTAAGTTCTAAGATGATTTCCATAGCTTCGCCTTCTTCACCCGGCTGAGCATGTTCTGGGGCTTGGTTTACACTGTTTTTAAAAAATGTATTACCTTTACCACCGCGACCGCCTTTTAAAACAGTCACTTCATCGATATCGGCTAAATCATAAAGAACTTCACCGTCTAAATTTCTGATAATCGAACCTTCCGGCACGATCATAATCATATCCTGCCCGTTAGAACCTGAGCAATTGTCGCCGGTACCTGGATGGCCGTTTTCGGCTGCATACTTGCGGTGGGATTTATAATCTACCAACGAGTTAATATGACGTGAGGTTTTAAAGATAACATCTCCGCCCTTACCGCCATCGCCACCGTCCGGACCGCCGCGTGGAGCATAGGATTCACGACGGAAACTGATTGAGCCGGGACCGCCATGACCAGAAGAGATTTTTATCTGAATTTCATCAACAAACTTCATAAATAACTTTCGGTCTAAAAAGACCTTTGAACACAAAATAAAAGGAGCCTGAATATAGGCTCCTTTTAAGTATTTATCTCTGAAAAGTAAAGTCGTTTTACGCAGCTCGTGGGTAAACGCTTACTTTAAATCTATCTTTAGAAAATCTTTCAAATTTAACATGACCTTCGATTACTGAATAGATCGTGTGATCGCGTCCGATTTTAACATTGTTGCCTAAGTGGAATTTAGTTCCGCGTTGACGAACGATGATTGTTCCTGATTTTACTAATTGGCCGCCAAATCTTTTTACGCCTAATCTCTTCGACTGCGAATCGCGACCGTTCTTGGTACTACCACCAGCTTTTTTACTTGCCATTGTTTACTCCGTTTTAAAAATTAATAGTTAATTACTTAGTTTTCTTTGTTTTTTTAGTAGCTGCTTTTTTAGCTGAACGCTTAGAAGCTGGTTTAGCTTTTTTAGCGGCTGCTTTTTTTGCAGTTTTCTTAGCTGTTGCTTTCTTAGCAGGTTTTTTAGCTGCTGGAGCTGCATCAACGTCAGAGTTTCTTACAGAAACGCGTGCCTTGTGGTCAGCCACTTTTTGTTCGATTCTGTCTAAACGTAATTTAGCCATATCTTTAACTTCAGGAGTTGAGTCCGTTTTAGAAACTTGACCATCTGGAGAAGTAATAGATTTAACAAAAATTTCTGTGAAATCTTGTTTGTGTGTTGCAAACTTTCTGTAACCTTGACGACGTTTCTTTTTGAAAACGATCACTTTTTTAGTTCTAGCTTGCTTAGTAACAACTACAGTTACTTTAGCGTTTTTCACGATTGGTGTGCCAACGTGTGCTTTATCGCCACCGATCATTAAAATTTGATCGATATTGAATTCAGAACCTAAATCCTGATCTAATTTTTCGATTTGTAATACGTCGCCGGCCTGAACTTTATATTGTTTGCCGCCAGTTTTAATAATTGCGTACATGTGTCCTCACTTTGTTTAACTTTGTAATCAAGAAAGATGTTTGTGCCATTTTAGCTGTGGTGATGTCAACGCCCTATGGAAAAATAGTTAAATGACCCAAAAAAGTCTTGCTTTTGACCCAATTAATATATTTAATTGGGTCATTATATGACCTATTTATGGCAAAAAGCCGAATGGCCCGCATTTAATTGGAGCAGTTCGGCCCTATTGGAAGTTTTGGTAAATGCCCGCTTTGAGCAGGGCCGCCTGCTTTCTTTGCCTAATAACTTTGTTCATTCCTTTGAAATTTCAGACATTAAAAAACACCTGTATTCGGATTTACTAGCAGCCGGCCCTGTATCTGTGGAGCGGATACACGGCTGGCAGGCCTCTTTATTTCCCACAGGATTTTCCGGCGTAAAAAAAATTAAAATTGCAGAACTCAGAAACAAAGAACTCTTAAGATCGTCCCTCCCTCAAAAACATCTTCAAGAGGAATTTGCAAGGTATCTCCACTGGTGGCAGGAGCCACCAGTGGAGCTCGATCCTGTTCTGAGATCTGCAATCGCCTTTTTCTGGTTTTATTTGCTGTCGCCTTATGAAGACGGCAATTTTGATTTGGCCTGCGCCCTTTCAGAAAAAGCTTTGCAGGAAGAAGAAAAATTAAACCTGCGTCCTTACGATATTTCAGTTCAGCTTGAAGAAAATCGCGAGCAGGTGATACAAAAAATTGAAAAGTGCTCTACCGGAAGTGGCGATATTACGGAGTGGCTTTTGTATTACTTAGAACTTTATTTAACGGCTGTACGGGCCGCGTATATTATTGCTGATCAAAACCAGACTATTGATCACTTCTGGAAAACGTATTCCGCTTATGACCTAAATCAACGTCAAAGAAAAGTTTTGAACTATATGCTAGAGTTACAAGTTGCGATGACCAATCGTGAATACGTTGATCTTTGTAAAACCAGTCGCGAGTCGGCCAAGCGCGATTTGGCTGAGCTGGTCAAAGTCGGTATACTTAAATCCGGTGAAAAAAAAGGCCGTTCGGTTAGTTATTCGCTTTAATATTGCCACCTACTTAAGGTTTACTTAAACTTTTTTAATGAAATTAATCTTTATAACATCAATTTTGTTTTCTTTGTGTGCACACTCATTAACTGACCAAAAGGTTTATTTGAAGTCTATTGAAAAATCTCAGATGTTTTTAATGTGGCTTGATGCGCATAAAAAACAGTTTGCTGAATGCGCTCCAATAAAAGTGGATAACAAGATTGTTCTTTGTGACCAAACAAAAGTTGATATCGCAGAAATTAAAAAATTATTTAAGATGACGCCAGCAGAACTTGTTGAGTTCATCAAATCAAAAAAAATTAAGCTCGAAATTATGTGTAAAGATGACCGTGGGACTATTTTTAAAAATTGGTGCGCAACCGACGTGAACCGCAAATTTTTTAAAGAGGTCTCTTCGCTTCACGGGCAGTATATTCCTAATGAGAACACTATAGCGTTAGCAAGCGATTCCAACTTCGGAAGCTTAATACATGAATACTTACACTATCTGCAATTTCAAAATAAAAATGAAATCTATGGTCGTGTTTATAAAAAAGAACGTGTAGAAATCCAAAACGCTATTATTAAAGGATTTGATAATATTTTGGCCGACGTTCAGGTGTTGGAAAAGCAAAAAAATGAAGAGGCCGCCAAACCTTTACTTAAATATGTATTAACTTTTTCAGACAGCATGCAAAAATTTGGTCTTTACCAACGTATCATTGATGAAAGAAATCTGTTTTTGCTTTTTATGAATTTTTCAAAAGAACTCGGAGTTCCACCGGAAGACGTGGCCTTAGCCAAAAAAAATATAGGATTTTTATGTGCTGACGAAAAAATTAAAACACTGTTAAACAAAAAAGAATGTCTTTAAAGTCAGTCCGACAATAAGCTGTCTGTCGTTTTTTGGTAGCGCTTAGACATCACTTCAAAGATATTCGAACCTTTTGCATGAATTAATTCGCCGTTAAAATTTTTAGTTAAACCGTCTTGAGTTACAGCTTGTACGGCCTCGGTGTATGTTGCTGGCTGACGAGACGGCTCCTCAAATCCGGCAACCGGATTTATACCTTTATTCAATTCTTCTTTAAGTTGTGCGCGGTTAACAGCAACATAAGCCGCCTTACCGTTAGGAAAAGACTTTTTTGAAGTCTCGTTAAACCGGGCTAACAAAGTTTCAGCCTGGGCATAAGGAATTCCAGCCGCTATTAAGGCATCTTTATTTTTAAAACTATCCATAGTGAGTCTAACAAGCTTGTTCGACATTCTGATTGTAATGGAACCATCTGGATTGGATTTATATGCAGAGTAAAAATCTATTCCACAGGGATTAGATGCATTTTTTTTGCAATTTACTTGTTTACTTGTGAACACTGAAGCGCCTGGAATAAAACTTATTAACTTACACTCTGCAGGAGAAGTAGATTTACATTTTCCTTGATCGTCATACCAGCTAGATTCTGGCTTGGTGAGATCAATACCTTTGGTTTCTTTTGAGCAGTCTCTATATGTATTTGCATATCGGTTACGGACATTGCAGCTCTCGGTAGCAATCATCTGATGCTCTTTAGACTGCATAGTGGCCTGAGTATTTAACAGCATAAACATGCCACCCTCATAAACTAATCCTGCACCGGCATCACAACACCCTTCAGGGCAACTCGCCGCACACTCACCACCATGAGCAAATTTTTCAGCCGCTTCGACAGCCATCTTAATAGCTACCCCGGCATAGTGAGCTTGACCATATTTGTTTTTTTGCTCAACTTCAGTCATTTGCGAAACAATTTGTTTACTTTGCAATGAAGAAAGATTTTTTTCATCGTTGCTCTGTTGCGCAAATGCCGTTTGCGCAAATGCAACCAATGTTAAAAATGAATAGTTGTAAATTTTAAAAAAAATCCTATTTACCACTAAGGCCCCGCAGCTCCGTCACGTTGAGCGTCGAACCCCTGGTACTGCTGAGGAGGAGTTTGTTGCTGTTGTTGTGCAGGTTCGCGCGGCTGAGTTGTTTGAGAATTGGCTATCGGCTCGCTCTTACTGCCATCGTCTTTCTTTTCATCTTTTTTAACGGTCTTTACAGGGCCACCAGTATCCGTGCGAACGCACTTATAAACTCCGCACTTTGGCTGGCTTTTTTCTATATTACCAACAGTACCGGAGTGACAAGCGCTCTCGCCAACAGGTGTGCAAATACGAATTTCATTTTCTTCCAATGGCGGATATGGCTCTAACGTTATCCATTTATATTGAGGCTTTTTAATAGCTACAATTGTTGGCAAGGTGTCAACTTTTACATTTTTAATTTTTTCAGCCATTTTTTTAATTTCTTCTTGGCTGGCCTGATTGCTCATACAGGCTATTGGTTTAAGCTCTGTACCCATATCCAAAGCAATAATTTCACCTTTATTTTTATCACTGCATGGGCTGTCAGGCTGTTCAAATGTGCTGCCGAAACTCCATGTATTTAAATTATTGCCCCAGAGCTCGCCTAAATAAGCTTGAAGGCCAGGAGCAGACCATACAAATTTTTCCCTGTTGGCTTCCGCCATAGTGGCCGCACATTGTTCTGCATTTCCACAGCCACCGAACACAGCTTGTCCGCTGCCAGCCGAAGAAGTAGAGCTTCCACCACTTGCAGTAGGGCCTACCACTGGTTTTACACCACTATTGGCCGCTGACGATTGGTCAGCCGAGGCCGGCTTTGCTGGAGTGGTTACTGCTGCATTTTTTTTTCTCTCTTGTTCGGCACGTGAAGCAGCATCAATTAATTGCTGGTTTATACTGGCTGAATTTTTTTCTTTAGAGCATTCTTGTTTGAATTTTTCTAAAAATAGAGGTTCATCTGCTTTAGAAACTAAATTTCGTACACGGAAATCTTTTAATTTTTTTTCTGCACATATTTGTAATGGGGTTTTTAATATCGGCGCTTGAGATGAAGGGATCGACTCAGAATGAGATGGTAAACTCGTGAAAAAGGTCACCAATAGAACTGCATAGTTTATGAAATTCATAAAACTTCCCCCTGATATTAACCTATCGGGAATCCTGTGGATAACTTAAGGGAAAAGCCCTATTTAGCGAACCTCAAATTTCATTCCGAAATAGTGTCTCTATTTAAATCTATTTTATAAATACAACTCTGTGGATTTGGCTTAAAAAGAGTCGTCTATCTGAAAATAAACTGTTTAGATCCGGCTACTTCTTTGTAGCCGATATCCTGATAAATTTTGTTGGATGTTGGGTTGGCAGAATCGGTATAAAGTGCGCAGAATTTTTTTCCACTTTCGAGCATTTTCTGAGTTGTAGCTGCCACCAAAGCTGAAGCATAACCTCGTTTGCGGTTGAGAGGCGGAGTATACACAGCGTTTAAAGTAATTCCGTTGTTTGTAGGTCGTCCCACGAAATTCATACTTACACAGTTACCATTTTGATCACGCCATACATAAACTCGCTCAGCTGTAATGTTAGCTTCGGCGGATTTTCGGGCCTTTTCAATAGTAGTTAATTCGTTTGGTAAAGCTTCACTCGTAAACTCTACTAACCATTTCGCAATTGTTTCTACGTCTTGAATAGTGGCCATTTCGACTTTGCCTTCAGTTGCGCGAGCTGGAATCACTTCCGAATTACTATAAATTTTTTGTCCAAACCCCAGCTTGTAAGGTTTGCCGGTTAATTCCGAATAAATACGTGAAAGTAAAGTAGACGTCATAGATGGTCCTACTATTCCAGGAAATGTGATGTTTTTTTCAACCAAAAATTCTGCAAACTTCTGCAAAATAGGCTCTGGAATATTAGTTATAACTAAATTGATCTCAGTTATGATTGCACAACCCATTAACTGCTCATTTTGATAAATACCAAAATACTGATAATCATTTTTGCCTAAGCGCTGTTGAGCAAGGCTTAACCCAAGTAATAAGTTGTATTCAGCTTCATCTTTATATAAAAGCTTCTGAGCTGTATTTAAAAAAGAATTTACATCTTTTTCAATTACAACTTTAACGTCTTTAAGGAGTGGCACAGATAAGTCATTTTTTTTAAGTGACTCAATCGGCATGTCAGTCCAAAAATAATCTGTCTCTACACATTGTTCATTACGAGCTTGGTTTAATGGATAATTAATTCGATCCGATTTTGGGTCACCTAATGTAGACTCGCCTAACATTAAATACTCAGCAGGTTCGTCACTGTTATTAATAATAACGTGGGCAATGTTGGTGTTGGGTTTAAAAAAAACAGCGTCACCTGATTTTAGATTGTGAAGCTCACCGTTCATCCAAACTTGCAGCTGCCCTTTAAGAACAACTGCAAATTCTTCTTCTACTTTATGCGCATGCGGAAAAGAAGTTCTTTTGCCAGGCTGAGCCAGCTCATGCCAAATGCCCAATTTAACAAGATCGACTTTGTTGGTTAACCGAATTCCTTCTGTAAAAGTTTCTTTATCGCCACGATAAGAAAATGAACCCTGGCGCTCAAGCCCGTATACATTTTGAATAAACGGACATTCTGAAATATTTTTTTGGTGATTTAAATTTCCGGGCTTACCATCATGAGGACCAAGCTCTTGAGGCGGGCACTCATCCCACCAAATACCGGCACGGCTTTTTTTAAATTCTGGGTTAACCGGAAAAGCGCATTTGTTGTGATCTTTAGTGCGCTCACCCATTACAATCAGTTCAACACTCTGATCTGTATTGTTAATCACATTATGAGCTATGCCTGTGCCAGCTTTGAAGCCTACATACATTCCCGGTTCTAGTTGGTAAATATATCCATTAATCCAAATGTGAGGTCTTCCTGAAAACACATAAATAAATTCTTCTTCATGACTTTCGGCATGAGGATAAGAAGTTAAATCTCCGGCCGGAATAACCACCCAGTGCGCCGCTACACGTTCTGTTTTAAGATAACGGCTGAAGTCGGCATCCAAAATACCATCATTATTTTTAAATATATCATCTTTTGAAATTATGTACTGGCTATAATCCGACATTTTATCCCCAATTTGCTGATTGGATTTTCAACATGGCAACATAATGAAGAGCTATTAGTTGTCGTCGCTGAAAATTTCGTATTGTTCAGTATGGTAACTAGGTTCAATTTTAAATGCGATTGAGCGACCTAAACGCTTTTCAAGTGCCTCTAAAGCCTCAGCTTCACTTTCGTAAACCCAGTCAACAATTTCTGAATGACAGTGAACGATTACGCCTGGCTTTTTAGAGTATTCAACTAAACTAATTTCACGCTCTAACTCACGGAAAATTTCATTCGCAATTGTATTTTTACGTTTTATATAACCTTTACCATCACAGTAAGAACAAGGCTGGCAAAGAGTTTTAACTAAGCTTGGTCGGATGCGTTTACGAGTCATCTCAACAAGGCCGAGCTCTGACATCGACATAATATTAGTGCGGCTGCGATCTTTTTTAAGCTCATCTTCCAAAGCCTGCATCACCTGCTCACGATGAGTGAGCTTTTCCATATCGATAAAGTCAATGATGATAATTCCACCAACATTACGCACGCGCAGCTGATGGGCCGTTTCTTTTACCGCTTCGAGATTGGTTTTTAAAATAGTGTCTTCTAAATCTTTTTTACCCACAAAGCGGCCGGTATTAACATCGATCACCACAAGGGCTTCGGCTTCATCGATAACTATATAACCGCCGGATTTAAGCCAAACTTTTCTTTCCATAGCGCGAGAAATTTCAAGATCAATATCGTATAAATCAAAAAGAGGTTTTTTTTCTTCGTATAAAATAATATTTTGACGGTACTTCGGCATTAACTGAGTAACAAATTTAGAAACTTTTTTATAAACTTCTTCGTCATCTACCCAAACAGTCGTAACGTTTTCGCTCATTAAATCACGTAAAGCACGAAGCTCTACATCTAACTCAGAATGAATGATTCCTGATGTTTTTTTCTTTTCGTAATTTTTCTGAATTTCTTTTCCTAAGCGATCTAAGTACTCAATATCAGCACGCAGGGTTTCTTCACTGGCGCCTTCGGCTGCTGTTCTTACAATAACCCCACCTGAAGGATTAATTGTTTGAATAATTTTTTTGAGTCTTTCTTTTTCCGTCTCATCTTCAATTTTACGTGATATACCTGTGTGTTTTACATAAGGCATATACACAACACCCCGGCCAGGTAACGAAATGTGTGTTGTAATACGCGCACCCTTTGTACCGAGCGGATCCTTTGCCACCTGAACCATTAAGTGTTGGCCTTCTTTAATTAAATCTTGAATTGGAGTTTTAATTTCGCGCGAAGGTCTTGAGTTTTCTTCAGGCTGTGGTTGTTCGTGTTCTTCATCATCAAAAAAATCTTTGCCGTCTTCAGTAATAATGTCGCCCACGTACAAGAAAGCCGCTTTATCCATGCCTATATCCACGAAAGCCGCCTGCATGCCAGGAAGCACGCGGGTTACAATACCTCGGTGAATGGTTCCGACCAAAGTCGGCGAGGTTTTGCGCTCAATCTTCAGGTCCATTAGTGTGCCCGCTTCTACATAAGCCACGCGGGTTTCAAGGGGGCGTACGTTAATTAAAATTTCTGCAGACATCTGGACCTCATCTGTTTCGATATAAGCCTAATTTGGACCTACGACTTGTTAAAAACATCTTCATTTGTACCGAATAATGTATTGATAAGCAAACTGGAGAATCAATAAATGGCTACTATAGACGATCTTTTTAGATTAATGGTTGAACAAAAAGCCTCAGATTTGCACCTTACAAGCGGTGCACCACCATTTTTGCGACTTCACGGTAACATGTCACCTTTGAATTATCGCCAACTGAGCAATCAAGATGTGCAGGGACTTATCTTTGAAATTCTCTCTGAAAAACAGAAAAAAGCTTTCGTTGAAAAGTGGGAGCTTGATTTTGCTTATGTTGTAGAAGGTTTGGGCCGTTTCCGTTGCAATGTGTTTATGCAGCGTAAAGGCTTGGGAGCCGTATTCAGAACGATTCCTGAAAAAATTAAAACAGCACAAGAGTTAAATTTACCTCAAGCCATTATTGATTTAGTTGATTGTGATCGCGGATTAATTTTAGTTACCGGTCCAACCGGTTCAGGTAAATCAACTACCTTGGCAGCGATGATCCAACACATTAATGCTACCCGTGAAGCACATATTTTAACGGTGGAAGACCCTATCGAGTTCGTACATCCAAATTTAAAATCTTTAGTGAATCAACGTGAAGTTGGTGCACATACAAAAACATTCTCGAATGCACTTAAAGCCGCACTACGTGAAGACCCAGATATCATTCTAGTGGGTGAGTTGCGTGACTTAGAGACTATTTCACTTGCGTTAACTGCAGCTGAAACAGGCCATTTAGTTTTCGGCACATTACATACGAGTTCAGCAGCTAAAACTGTTGACCGTATTATCGACGTTTTCCCTCAGGGCCAACAAGGTCAGATCCGTACAATGTTAGCGGAATCTATCCGTGGTGTTGTGGCGCAGTCACTTTTCACTCGTGCAGATGGTCAAGGCCGTGTTGCAGCATTTGAGATTATGAAGGGCACAAAAGCCATCAGTAATCTGATTCGTGAAGGTAAAATCCATCAGATTCCGTCTATTATTCAAACCAGCGCTGCTCAAGGTATGGTGCTTTATGAAAAATATGTGGATGATCTGGTTAAAAAAGGTCTTATCACTATGGCCGATGCGAAAACTTTCTTAGGAAAAGACGCCGCTTAATCCCATTCTCAATTGAGTTTTAGGTGCCATAGTGTTAGTTTTTAACGCTATGGCATTAAATTTTGATATCAATAAACCTCAATCTCTGGCTCCCTACATTGATCACACTCTTTTAAAAGCGGAAGCATCGAAACATCAAGTGCGTATGCTTTGCGACGAAGCTCTTGAATATCATTTTTTTTCTGTTTGTATTAATCCGTGGATGATTACAACTGCACGAGAAGTTTTGCGAACAACTAAAGTTAATATCTGCACTGTGGTGGGGTTCCCATTGGGCGCCACAGAGGCCTCTGTTAAGTCTTTTGAAACAGGGCGAGCACTAAACCTAGGTGCGCATGAAGTTGATATGGTTTTAAATATCGGCGCTTTAAAGGCAAAGGAATATTCTTACGTAGAAAAAGAAATTCAATCCGTTGTGCGCGCAGCTGAAGGTCGTTTAGTAAAAGTTATTTTTGAAACCTGTTTGTTGACAGATGAAGAAAAAAAGAAAGCCTGCGAGCTTTCTGTAAATGCTGGCGCCCATTTTGTTAAGACCTCTACAGGTTTTAGCACAGGTGGCGCTACTGTTGCTGATGTGACTTTAATGAAAGCCGCAGTTCAAAGTCGCGCGCAAGTTAAGGCCAGCGGCGGCATCCGTGATTTAAAAACTGCGGCTCAAATGATAGAGGCTGGCGCTACCCGCTTAGGTACAAGTTCTGGCGTACTGCTAGTGAAAGGGCAAGATGCTACTTCCAGCAGAAATTATTAAGAAAAAAAGAAATAATCTTGAGTTAACTACAGAAGAAATTGAATTTTTTATTTTGTCCTACACCGATGGAAAAATTCCCGATTATCAGATGTCGGCATTTTTAATGGCCACATATTTTAATGGTATGACTAATGCTGAAACCGTGGCGCTTACCCGAACAATGCTGCATTCAGGTATTGTGGTCGACACGAGTCTAATTAAAGGTTTTAAAGTTGATAAACATTCTACCGGCGGGGTGGGCGACAAAACCAGCTTAATTCTTGGACCTGTTGTTGCTGCGGCTGGGGTGTATGTACCGATGATTTCGGGCCGTGGACTTGGTCACACCGGTGGCACTCTTGATAAACTAGAAAGCATTCCAGGTTTTAATACTCAGCAGACTCTGGAAAAGTTTGTAGAAATCACAAAAAAAATAGGAACTTGTTTTATCGGACAGACTAAAGAAATTTGTCCGGCTGATAAAAAAATCTATGCCTTGCGCGATGTAACAGCAACTATTGAAAGCCTTCCTTTAATCTGCGCCAGCATTATGTCTAAAAAAATCGCTGAAGGTATTGATGGTTTAGTACTTGATGTAAAGTTCGGCTCTGGCGCCTTCATGAAAACCGAAGATGAGGCTATTAATCTCGCACGAGCTCTCATGAAAATTGCTCAGAGCTACGATAAAAAAATTGTTTCGATTATTTCTTCAATGGAACAGCCGCTCGGACGTTTTGCTGGAAACGCACACGAAGTTTTAGAGTGTATTGAAATTATGAAAAATAAAACTTTCATTGGGCCATCTGGAAATGATCTGTATGAAGAAACGCGAGAGCTGTCGCTGCAACTCTCTGCTCACATGATTCACTTATCAGGCAAAACAAAAAACTTCAACGAAGCCTATAATCTGGCCACTGAGGTTTTAGTTAGTGGCAAAGCTTTAAAGGTTTTTGAACAAATGTGTATCGAGCAGAGCGGCGATCTCAGTAAACTCACTTTAGGAAAACAAAAGCTTGAAATGCGCTCCGAACAAGAAGGTTACATTTCTAAATTCCATGTAGAAAAAATCGGAATAGCAGGAATTATGCTTAAAGCCGGCCGCTTAAAGGCCGAAGATTATGTTAATCCAACTTCAGGCATCGAGTTTCATGTAAAATTAGGTGATTATGTAAAAAAAGATGATCTAATTTATACAATTCATGGTGACGAGGCCGAATTATTCCCGAAAGCTCAAGAAACTCTGGCGCACTCATACCAAATTTCCTTGCAAAAGCCTCCGGCGCACGTTTTGATTAAAGAAGTATTGTCGTAATTAGGAGATTTCGTATGATGATAGAAAAACTGACAGAAACCGTTAATTTTCTAAAATCTAAAATTAAAAAAAAGCCGCGTATCGGTGTTATCTTGGGCTCAGGGCTAGGCCACTTTGTGCAACATATGCAAATTGAAGCTGCCATGCCATTCGGGGATATTCCTAATTTTATTCCTCCAACTGTTGAAGGCCACTCCGGCAATTTAATTTTTGGCGCAGTTGACGGTGTTGATTTGGTGGTATTGCAGGGACGCTTGCACTACTATGAAGGTCACTCAATGGCCACAGTTGTGTTTCCTGCGCGGGTGATGGCCTTATTAGGTATAGAGATTTTAATCGTAACAAACTCAGCTGGTGGATATGGTGATGGCATGAACGCCGGTGATTTCATGGTTATTGAAGATCACATTAATTTAATGGGAACCAATCCATTAATGGGTCCAAATATTAAAGAGCTTGGCCCGCGCTTTCCGGATATGACCGAAGCCTATGACCGCGAATTGATTTCTGTTGCGGAAAGAATTTTCCGTTCACAAAAAACTTTTTTTCATAAAGGTATTTATGTAGGCGTCACCGGCCCTACTTATGAAACTCCATCTGAAATTAAAATGTTTAAATCTATCGGCGGCAAGGCTGTTGGTATGTCGACAGTTCCTGAAGTGATTGCGGCTAACCACCTAGGTATACGTGTAGCGGCTATTTCTTGTATTACAAATTTAGCAGCGGGCGTTTCACAAAATAAACTAACTCATGCTGAAGTTACCGAGACAGCGAAAAAAGTAGAG
This sequence comes from bacterium, assembly GCA_019752925.1. Lineage (GTDB taxonomy): Bacteria > Bdellovibrionota > Bdellovibrionia > Bdellovibrionales > Bdellovibrionaceae > Pseudobdellovibrio. Next base: position 145,200 of record JAIELP010000002.1, on the reverse strand, counting down.
CAGAAATTCTGCTCTTTCTTAAAAGAATTCGTTACAAAAATTTAACACTTAAAAAATTACTACCTGAATAAAACAATTTTCAGTGAAGATTTTAAAAGGTATTACAATGTGCGGATGCTGAGATACAACATTGGGTAAATCTTTTGTTTTACCTGGATGCGGCAAAGTCATTTTTAAAGAAAAACCTTTTTCATTCAACTTTGATTTGGCATAACCGTAACACATATTCGATAACTCTCCCATGCAATCTACGATTTCTGGAGATTCTAGGTCTATTTTGGTTCCCAGCATTTTTTCATATAATGAAGCTAATGCTTGCTTCGAAAAGTGAAATGAAATTTGTCCAGTGTACTGCTCAGATTCCAAATTTAAATAGACTGAATATTCGCCAGTAGGCTTCCAATTTTTTTCAACAAAAGCTTTTTCAAAATGGCTTTCTACACCAGCCATGGTTTGCAGAGTTTCGATCACACCATTAGACAGATTGAGTATAACTTCGCGATTTAGAAATGGATGTTCTGGGGGTATCTTTACTGCTGAATTACTCATAACTATGCTGCCTTGGCCGATGTATTAACTTTTTTATAAGCGTTTTCCAGCTTAGATTTCAACATGGCTGGGCTGAAGGGTTTAATTACATAGTCTGTAACTCCGGCCTTTGCCGCTTCTAAAATCTGCGATTGTTCGCTCTCGGCTGTAACCAGCATAAAAGGCAAATTTTTAAATGGGTCTTCTGAGCGGCATTTTTTTAATAACTCAATGCCCAACATATTCGGCATATTCCAGTCTGAAATAACAAAATCAAACGGCTCGCCTGATTTAGCGTGTTCAACTAATAGTTGGTATGCGTTTAATCCGTCCACCGCTTCAACTGAGTTGCCATAACCAAGATCTGTCAGAGCTTTCTTAACAATTTTTCTCATAGTTCCAAAATCATCTACGATCAAAAATTTTGTAGTCGGTTTAAACATTTCTTTTTTCCTTTGCTTTCGATTTGGTCTTCACAATGCTCACTTATCGGTTTTTAAATTTTCAACTTAATTAGTAAATTAATTATTTTTTAACAACAAATCATAATGAGACACTTCATCCGGTTTTTTTCAGCGGCTTCTTTTCTTTTGTCTCGCTGAGCTGAATTATTTTTTCTGCAATTGAATATAGCGGCAAGATAAAGTCAATAGCTCCGGTAGCGGCAGCCATCTTGGGCATTCCATAAACCACGCTAGTGGCTTCATCTTGCGCAATGGTCTTAGCTCCAGCCATTTTAAGTTTAGAAATTTCTTTTGAACCATCGGCGCCCATTCCGGTTAAAACAACTGCATTCATTTTTTCAATCTTGGCATCAATAACTGATTTAAATAAATAATCTACAGAGGGACGGTGTCTGTTCATTGCCGGATCTTCTGTAATTTGAATATAAAGTTTGTCTCCTTTGCGTTTAACGCCCATTTGCATACCGCCCGGAGCTATCAGCACTTTATTAGGTGTAACTTCTTCGCCGTGGCTGGCCTCTTTAACTGTAAATGGCAATGCGGCATTTAATCTATCTGCAAACGCTTTCGAAAAAACTGCAGGTATATGTTGAACAATTAAAATTGGCGGAATTTCTGGTGGCATTGACTCTAAAATAGAGCGAACTGCCTCTGTTCCGCCGGTTGAAGAACCGATCAGGGTTATGTGCTCATTATCAATTTGCGTTTTAGTAAAAACTTTGCGGTTGAAATTTTTAAGACTTGATTTTTTGGCTTTTGCTGCGGTTTTTAATCTTTCCAAAATTACAGGCGTCAGCTGACTTAGCTCTTTTAAGTCCGGCTTCTTAATGTAATCTATGGCACCTGAAGAAAGCGCATCCATCATATAAGGACCGTCTTCCTGTGAAAGTGCGCTGATCATAACCACCGGAATAAATTGACGACTTTGAATTTCTTTTAAAAACTGTACACCATTTTTACCTGGCATATGAATATCAAGTGTAATTAAATCCGGGGCGGCTTGTTTAATAATTCGCTCGGCTTCAAATGCATCATGTGCCAAGCCAACAACTTCAAACGCCGGATCAGCGCTAATAACCTTATTTAGCAGGTTTCGGATTGTTTCAGAGTCGTCCACAATTAAAGTTCTGATTTTTTTTGCTTCCACCTTAACTGCAGGCGCTAACTCTTTATTAAACTTCAGAACCGATTTAAGTTTAGAACGTATTTCGTTGCCGGCATTAACCAAGTTTTCAACAGTTGGCTTTTCGACATAGTCTAAAGCGCCGAGTTTAATGGCCTGTTTTGCGATTGAATCATCTTCGCGGTTGATTGATGAAACAATAATGACCGGAGTTTTGTCTTTACGCTGACTTAAAAAGCTGAGTCCATCCACTACTGGCATATGCAAATCTAAAGTAATCGCATCATAGGTTTGTGTTTGCAGAAGTTTAAGTGCTTCTTCGCCATTCATTGCTTTGTCTTTAATTACAAATCCTTGTTCTGCCGTCAAAATACTTTTCATTAATGTATGTATGGTTCTTGAGTCGTCCACGCATAAAATCTGTAATGGTTTTTGTATTTCTGGCGCAGAATGCGGAGCTGTTTGTACAATCTTCTTGTTGAGATAATTTCTCAGCTGGTAAACAGATGGCCCTGTTGACTCAACCGGAATTTTTAAGCCCTGCAAAGACTCCGACACACCCAAAACAAAACAACCGTGTGGTGCCAATTTTTCAACTAACTTTGTTGTAATACTTTGAATTTGTTCTTGGTTAAAATAAATAAAAACATTGCGACAGAAAATAAGATCAAATTTGCCAGGCGCAGCTAATTCGTCGATTTTAAGCAAGTTCAATGTATTAAATTTACACTTATTTTTAATTGTATTGCGTACTTTAGAATAATCTTTAACATTATTTTTACCCTGAACCCAGTGCTGACCTACATACATTGCAGGTGAGCGATTTAATTCGTCGCTTTTGTAAACGCCATTTCTGGCAATTTCAACCGATTCGGGGTCAATATCAGTTCCCCAGATTTCAAAATCTATATGTGGCGCTAATAGTTTTAAATGAAAATCAAAAAACATTGCTAACGAATAGGCTTCTTGGCCGCGGCTACACGCCGCAGACCAAATTCTTATTTTTTTATCGCCGCGTTTTTCTGCTTCACCAATCAAATTTTTAAGTTGGTTATTTAAAATGTGTTCAAAGTGTGAAAATTCACGAAAAAAATACGTATGATGGGTCGTCATTAATGAAAGTAGCGCCTCTGTTTCAGACTCTTCATGTTTTTTTAAATAAGCTAAATACTCATCTGACGTATTTAGTCCTAGTCGCGACATGCGCGATTTTAAACGGTTTTCTACCATTGAATATTGCTTTTCACCCAACTGAATACCAGCAATATCCGAAACGATTTTCGACACTTCTTTAACAGCTACAACTACAGATACATCAAAATTAGCCACTTTTTCACTGTCTTTCTGTTATTACTCTTCACTGAAACCTGGGTCATCGGCCGAAGGTATTTTGCCGTCATACCCAGAAGCATTTTTAAATGCCGGCTGAGATTGACTTAAGCCATAGCTCGGGTTTGACACATTCTTCTTAGATTCAAAGGCTAATACTTTGTTTGCTTGTACTTTACTTTTTTCAGAAGAAGCCGAAACTTTAGTCGGCTTTACCGTTGTAGATTCATGCACATGTTGTTGACTGCTATTTCCATGAACATAAACAGCCAATTCATCTACTAAATGATTCATGGAGCCAGCCTGTGCTCTCAGTTGTTCGGCAGAAGCCGAAGAGGCCTGAGCTACCGCTGAGTTTTGGTTTGTAACTGATTCAAGCTGATTTACAGCTTGCGAAATCTGCACTACGCCTGCGCTTTGTTCTTTTGAAGCTACGGCAATTTCTGAAACCAATTGGTCTACAGATTTAACGCTAACAGCGATTTCATCCAGAGCTTGTTTGCACTGTTTTGCTGTTTCAGATCCGTAGTTTACTTTTTCTTTACTTTGATCCATTAACTTTTCTACTTTAGTACGCGTTTCCTGAATAATAACTTCTACACGACCAACAGACTCTTCAAGCATCGATGAGATTTCTTTGGCTGCGCCACCCGACATTTGCGCAAGCTTACCAACTTCTTCAGCAACTACAGCAAAACCTTTACCGTATTCACCGGCACGGGCCGCTTCCACTGAGGCATTAAAAGAAAGTAGTTTGGTTTGAAATACGATTTCATTAATAACTTTTGTTTTATTAGAAATATTGTGGATCATTTTAGTTATTTCAGCCAACTGGGCATTTGTCTGCTCCATTTGCTCAGAAACTTCTGTATTGTTAGTTTCAATTTCACTAATTGCCATCAACATGCTGTCTATTGTTTGACGACCTTGTTCGGCCGAACTCGTGCTTTGCGCAGAAAGCTCTTTTGATTTTTGTGCAGCTTCAGAGTTTTTCTGAATCATTGAGCTGATCTGATCAATAGTGCTTACTGTTTCCTGCAATGCTGAGGCCTGTTCGGTTGCCGACTCAGATAACTGAGTAGCTCCTGAAGCAATTTTAACAGAGGCTTCATCCAATTGTTTTGTATTTTCAGCCAATTCTTCACTGATATGCTCTACTGACTTAGAGAGTTTTAAACCGGCCCATGTTGAAAAACACAAACCCAAAAGTGAAATAATCCCTGATAGCCAGTAAAAATATGTTTTTGCTTGGTATACATTTGCAAAAACTTCTTCCTTTTCGTTGTGGAAAAGTATCGACCAACCTATTGTGCTCACCCACTTAGGGTGTTTAATAAAAGAATAGCCTACTATATCTTCGTTACCATCTACCTGGTCTATTTGAGTGCTTGCTCCTGATTTTTGCTCTTTCAGTGCGCGTGAAATTTCATTTTCAGATGTGAAATACTTTTGTTTTAAAATTTGTTCTGGGTCATGAACAACGCGTTTTGCGGGATCTTTAATTGAAGCCGGATAATATCGTAATACGTATTGTCCGTCTTTATTTAAAATTGTTAGTTCCGTGTTTGGGTATGAGTTTTCGATCGTACGGTAAAACTCTTCCATAGTGGTGTCGTACCATCGCGTATTTGATTTAGTTGCTATAATCCCTACCAAGTTACCATCATAGTCTTTAATTTGAGCTGCGAATGTAGCACCAAAGCGATCTTCACCAAAAGCTTCTTTTAAAACCGGATCTAGTGCCACATCACCGAAATAAGTTCCTGATATGCTTTTAGAAGCGTTTTCTGTAAATTCACCTTTTAATGCCGCTTGAAACCAAGGTGTTTGTGCAAAGTTCACTTGGGCCAAGGCAATTGTATTTACAAGTTTTTTATTTATGTCTGTTTGATTTGAAGCAACTAGCTTTCCGTTTTTATCTAAAACCACTACTAAGTCGTAAACACCGTAAGTTGCTATATATTCATTTAAATCTTTTTGCATACGATCAGTATGCATTAAGCGTATACTTTCATTTTTTGCAAAAGCTTGTACGTCGCCATATCTTTCATAAAACTGATTTGCTATAGACATCGAAAGCATTTGAGATTTTGAATAAAACTCGTGAAGGTGAGCTTCTTCATAAGACTTGGCCATTTTTTGTAAATTGAAAAATGCGCCTGCAGCAACAACAATGTTTACGGTTAGCGCAAGGAGCATGATTTTTGTACGTAAAGAGATATTCCAAATTTTATTCATATAGTGTTCCTTAAATATTAACTATGCTGCTTTAATTGTTTGATTAGATAAATGTGTTTGATCTTCCAAAGATAGTGCTTTCGCTATCGAAATTAATAATACTAGCTGATCTTTGCTTCGATAAACATTTTCAATGTAGTCTGTAGACTTTGTAGATTCCAGAATTGGTCTTTCCGAAATGTCGCTTTCATTTAAAGTCAGTACGGCATTGATTTTATCAACAACGACGCCCAATAAATAGCTTCCTAAATCTAAAATCATAACTGATGTTTCATCTGTATTAGCCGACTTAACGCCGATTTTTATTCTTAAATCCATTACGGAAATTACATTTCCGCGCAAATTCATAATTCCTAAAAAGTGATTCGGACTTTGTGGAATAGGCGTCACTTCCGGCAATGCCAAAACTTCTTTAATAGAAAGGAGGGGCACTCCGTATTCCTGTGCTCCTAGATTAAAACAAATATATCTGTTACTCTTACTCATGCGACTTCTTCCTTGTTAACTCTGTTAATATTTTTTAAATTATTTTCGATTTTTGAAATTGGTCTTAATAATAAATCATTGGGCTCTAAAATCAGGCTCGGCTTGCCGTCACCTAAGATAGTCGTGCCGCTAACACCCTTCATGCCTTGCATGTCTGCACTTAAGCGTTTAACCACAACTTGTTGTTGAGCCAAAATGTCGTCTACTAGTATAGCAAATGGTTTATTTCCGCTACGGAAAACCAATGCGATCATATCACACTCGTCTTGATTTCTTTTTTCATTAAAAAAATCGCCTAGGTAATATAACGGCAAGTTTTCATTTCTTAACATGAGCACTGTTCCTAGGTTTTTTTCTTTATATATCTGTGTAGGGTTGGGTTTCAAAGTTTCGTGAATATGACTGAGGGGCACAATATATTTTTGATTATTATACGTCGTCACCAGACCATCTACTATTGCCATTGTTAACGGCAACGTAATTCTAATTGTAGTTCCTTTACCTAAAGCCGACTCTAAATGAATTTCTCCGCCCATTTTTTCAATGTTGGTTTTAACTACATCCATGCCCACGCCTCTACCCGACACTTCAGTTACTTCTTGCTTGGTTGAAAAACCTGGAGCAAAAATTAACTTGTAGCATTCAGAATCAGATAAAACGTCTGTTGCTTTTATAATTCCTTTTTCAAGGGCAATGTTTTTTAATCTGTTTGCATCTAGCCCGCCGCCGTCATCGATCACTTCAATTACTAAGCGACCAGAGCGATGAAAGGCTTTAAGAGCAACATGGCCTTGCGCCGATTTTCCAGATGCTAAGCGCTTTTCAGCATTTTCAATACCGTGGTCAACCGAATTTCTAATTAAGTGCACCAAAGGATCATTGATATTTTCAAGTACGCTTTTGTCGAGCTCGGTATCTTCACCGAATAAAGTTAAGTTTACATCTTTATTTAGTAATGTGGCCGTATCGCGCACAATTCTTTGCATTTTCTGAAACGTACTTTTTACAGGAATCATTCTAAGACCCATAGAAATATCCTGTATTTCTTTGGTTACTTTGCTTAGCTGACTCACAGTTTTTCTGATTTCTTCAACACTATTTCGGCTTGAGTTCTGCTCAAGCACACTTTGTAAAATAACCATTTCGCCAACAGAGTTTAAAAGCTTTTCAACTTTGCTAACGGCTACTCTGATGCTCTCATCGTGATTGACATTTTTGCCAGTTGTCACTTCGCTTGAAGCTGCCTCTTTCGGAGCCGCTTGAACTACTGTAGCCTTTTTAACGATTACTTCGGGAAACGAAATGATGCTTGTCTGAGCTTCTTCAGCTTGATCGGCAGAAGCTACTTCATCGCCAACAACTATAGAGGTTTCCAATGAACTCTGTGAGAAGTTTTTCATTTCGGTTAATAAATCTTCAAAAGAAAATGTAGCATCAAGATTACTTCGCAAACCTTGAATCATGTGCTTAATAAAATCAGTTGTTTTTAACAAAAGACTTATAACGTTTTTATCCGCTTTAAGCTCATTATTTTTTACTCGAAGAACAAAGGATTCAAACTGATGAGTAAACTGACCGAATTGCTCAAAACCAACAGCTTTTGATGAACCTTTTAGGTTATGCGCTAACCGAAATATCTGATTGATGTGTTCATTATTATGAGGGTCTGTTTCAAGGCTCAAAAAAGACTGCTCTACGTCTGTAATGGACTGCTCAGCTTCATCTAAAAAACCCAGCTTCAACTCTTTTTCAAAATCATCCAAAGTAACTTCCTTTTGAAATATACAACTAAAAAGCTGCTTACTTATCGGAAATTATTAACTTACATAAAGTCTTGTTTTTGAAATCGAGTCTTCAGTATTTTGGTCCTGTACTGAATTGCGACGAAAACTTATGCGCGATTATGCTAACTATTAGAAATTATTTGTTTACGAAATTTCTCCTCTGAAAATTTACATACTAGACTTTTTCTCGACTCCCTAACTTCAACTATTTTCCCGAATAGTTAACCACAACAGGATGAAACACACTCCTATTGATAGGGTCGTGAACATCTTTTAACAACGAGGTTTTCTTGAATTATCTACTTCGCACAACACTCCTGATTTCAACAAGCTTAGTGCTTGCGGCGTGTGGCGGAGCGAAAACTTCTGAGTCGGTATTCCCCGCTACTGCAGCCTGTGCAAGTGGTGCAAGTGAAAATAGATTTATAGTTCAATGGGAAGATGGGCGCTACACTATTGAACATGGTTCAAGCTCTGAAGAATTCCGCTCAGGATTCGTAAGCGAGAACTTAGCTTTTATTAAACACGTTGATAATGATTACAGAATTCAAATCAGAGGCGAAGAAGAAGTAAATCAGTTAGCTAACGATTTTCAAACCGAATCTTTAAATTGGGGCCCACAAAAAATCGGAGCACCTCAAGTTTGGGCACAAGGCCATGAAGGTTCTGGCGTTATTGTCGGTGTAATTGATGGTATGGTTGATGTTAACCACTCACAACTTTCGTCTAATATTGCAGTTAATACTTCTGAAGTACCTAATAATGGTATTGATGATGATCAAAATGGTTTTATCGACGACTACAAGGGTATTAAGGTAAATGCCGGAGCCAATATTGCGAGCCAAAACCGCCATGGTACTCACGTTGCTGGTATTGTTGTTGCCGACCAAAGTCTGGGTCCAGCTGCAGGCGTAGCACAAAGAGCAAAAGTATTGCCCGCACAATTTATTGGTAACGATGGTGGTGGTTCTATTGGCGATGCCATTATAGCTTTAAACTATGTTGCTAATCGCGGTGCAAAAATTATCAACATGAGCTGGGGCTTAGATGCCTGCGTAGCGGTACCCAATTTACAAGCGACTTTACAACAATTAAATTCTCGCGGAATTCTTTTAGTTACTGCTGCCGGTAACGGTGATAGCCGCGGTGTAGGTATTAATATGGACATCACTCCGTCGTATCCATCTGCATATAATTTTTCAAATCAATTGAATGTGGCAGCTTCAACAACAGCAAATTTTTTAATTGGCTTCTCTAATTATGGTAAAAAAAGCGTTCATGTTGCGGCACCGGGCGTAAGCATCTATTCGACCACACCTAACAACCAGGTTGAAACAATGAGCGGTACCAGCATGGCGGCCCCTATGGTTTCAGGTGCAGCAGCTTTATTGTGGAGTGCTGAGCCAACTGCTACTGCAGCTCAAATCAAAAGTGCCATTTTACAATCTGTAGACCGTAATCCATCTTCTGTTTTAGAAGTATACAGCGGCGGCGTTATCAATGTAGAACATGCTTTAAGTACTTTAAAAAGCTTTCTTGGACACTAGTTCCCGTACATTCAGCACCCCGTCATTTTTACTGCCAAACTAAGTTGCTTTTTTGATAGTCTTTTGTTGACGCATTCACTCTTAGAAACCGCTAATTTGTTGTTGAAAATCAGCCCTCTCGCTAGAATAGGCCCTTACGTTTTTAACAGCAAAGGTGCTTATGAGAATCTATGTTAGCGATTTAAAAGATCATGTCGGTCAAACTATCGAATTAAAAGGCTGGGCTTATCAAACCCGCTCTTCAGGAAAAGTAAAATTTTTAGAACTACGAGATGGCACCGGAATTATTTCCTGTGTATTCTTCCCTGCAGACTGCGGCCCAGAGGCTTTTGCAAACTTCGATCAAATCACTCAAGAAACTTCTTTAAAAGTTACAGGCACTATACGTCAGCATCCAAAACAGCCTAATGTATTTGAAATGGGTGTTAAGCATTTTGAAATTATCGGTAAATCTGAAAACTATCCGATTACACCTAAAGAGCACGGTACAGATTTCTTAATGGAAAACCGCCACTTATGGATTCGCTCTAAGCGCCAGCATGCTATTTTACGCGTACGCGCTGAAATTGTAAGCGCTATACATGATTTTTTTGATGGCCGAGGTTTTACGCTGACTGATGCGCCCATCTTCACTCCAGCTGCCTGCGAAGGAACTTCAAATTTATTCGAAACCAAATACTTCGATGATAAAATGTTTTTATCACAGTCGGGTCAGCTTTATATGGAAGCCACTTCGCGAGCTTTTGGTAAGTCATACTGCTTTGGTCCAACCTTCAGAGCTGAAAAATCTAAAACACGACGTCACTTAATTGAATTCTGGATGGTTGAACCCGAAGTGGCATTCAATGATATGTACGACAATATGGATTTGGCTGAAAGCTTCACTGAATACATCGTTCAACGTGTATTAAAAAATCGTCAGGAAGAGTTACGCGTTTTAGAGCGCGATATTTCTAAATTAGAAGTGATCAAAGGAAAATTCCCTCGCCTACACTACAAAGAAGCCGTTGAGATCATTAAAAAAGAAAATCCGGCGTTCATTGACGGCGACGACTTCGGCGCACCGGATGAAACAATTGTTTCTTCGCAATTTGACAAGCCTGTATTCGTACATCACTTCCCACAAGCCATTAAAGCTTTCTACATGAAAGAAGATCCGAATGATAAAGGCTTTGCGATGGGTTGTGATATGCTTGCAACCGAAGGTTACGGCGAAGTTATCGGCGGTGGACAGCGTGAAGAAAGTGTCGAAGTTTTAATTCAAAGAATTAAAGAGCACGGTTTAGATCAAAAAGATTTCGAGTGGTATTTGGATCTTCGCAGATACGGAAGTGTGCCGAGTTCAGGTTTTGGTTTAGGCCTTGAACGCGCAGTAACTTGGATTTGTGGTTTGCCGCATGTTCGCGAAACAGGATCGTTTCCGAGACTTTATGGAAGAGCTTATCCGTAATGAAAAAATTTATTTGTTGTTTTTTTCTGATGATCTTTTCTCTAGCAGGGCAAGCCGGGGAGTTTAAAATTCCAAAAGAGAAAGTTGCCCAACTCGTAGAAAAATTTAGAGCAAATACTAAGGCGGATAGAGCCAACTTAGTTTTTGAATTCATTTATAAGGATTTAAAATTAAACTACCCTGTCTGTGTTGACTCTCTACTTAAAGAAAAGCTGATGAAGTGTGAAAAATTTAATTGCATCAGTACTGATTCATTCGGCGAAAGCAAGTTTGTTAAAGAACTTTTAATCCGATCGGGCGCTGAACAAGGTACTTGTTTGGTTAAAACACCTTATAAAGTATTTACTGTTAAACAGTATCAGTGGGAAAGCTTCGCAAAGGTTTTTAACGATGTGCTTTCTGAAAAATCGGGAGATAGTTTTGCCATACTTGCGCAAACTGCAAAATCAGGCCTGGCTAAAAAAGAAGTAACATTTTTAAATAATGGAAAAGATTGCAAGTTTAATATTTACTATTCTTTTGCTGTTAACAAAACAGGTCTTATAAAGTCTTCCAAGCAAATTAAGCAAGACGGGTTTTTTATAGACAAAGAAGATCCGAAATATCCAGCCTACTACACTGAGGATGGAGTAACCTATGAAAAATCACCTTCTGATAAAAAAAATGTTTTCTTTTATCCAAAAGTTAAGTTTATAGAAAATTTGCAAAAATCTGAAAAAGCCTGCGAACGCGTAAATAATTTATTTCCCTATATTTTAGAAACTCTAAATCAGGTTGAGCACTTGCGTCCTGACGAAATTAACTGAGGTAACTATGACCGAACTAATGCAGAAAAAAATTAATGAGCTAGAACAGCGAAATGAAAAGGCGCTGGCCGGCGGTGGGCCTGAAAAACTAGCCAAACACAAACAGGGCGGAAGACTTTCAGCGCGCGAGCGCGTAGAAGTATTAATGGATCCTGGAAGCTTTGTCGAAATGGATAGATTTGTTACTCACCGCTGTACAAATTTCGGAATGGAAAAAAGCAAACCTTACGGCGACGGAATCATTACCGGTTACGGACGTATCAATGGAAAATTAGTATACGTATCTTCACAGGACTTTACTGTTACCGGCGGCTCGATGTCGCGCACTCAGGCTAATAAAATTTGTAAGGTGATGGATTTGGCTCTTAAAAATGGAGCTCCTTTTATTTCAATTAACGACTCTGGTGGCGCCCGCATTCAAGAAGGTATCGAATCCCTTGGTGGTTACGCCGATATTTTTACACGCAATGTTTTATGCTCGGGAGTTATTCCGCAAATTACGGCCATCATGGGCCCTTGTGCCGGTGGAGCGGTTTACTCGCCTTCAATTACTGATTTTGTTTTTATGGTTGAAAAAACCAGTTATATGTTCGTAACTGGGCCCGACGTTATCAAAACAGTAACTCATGAAGATGTAACTAAAGAAGATTTAGGTGGAGCCGCTACTCACTCCCAAAAATCAGGCGTCGCACACTTCACAGCTCGCGACGATAAACATTGTTTATTATTAATTCGCGAACTCATGAGCTTCTTGCCTTCTAACAATGTTGATGATTCGGCTGCACTGGCTACCAAAGATAGACCGGACCGAATTGTTGATGCTTTAAATTCTTTAATTCCAGACAGCCCTAAAAAACCTTACGATATGCTGGCATTAATATCTGAAGTAGTGGACGAAGGTTATTTTTTAGAAGTTCATAAAAATTTTGCTCAAAACATTATTGTGGGTTTTGCGCGTTTCAACGGAAGACCCGTTGGTATTGTGGCGAACCAGCCGCAAGTATTAGCCGGTTGTTTAAATATCGAAGCCTCAAGAAAAGCAGCAAGATTTATTCGTTACTGCGATGCTTTTAATATTCCAATTGTTAGCTTTGTTGACGTTCCGGGTTTCTTACCTGGTAAAGATCAGGAGTGGAACGGTATTATCACTCATGGCGCGAAATTACTTTACGCCTATGCTGAAGCTACGGTGCCCAAAGTAACTTTAATTACTCGTAAGGCTTACGGTGGCGCTTACATTGTTATGGGTTCTAAGCTTTTACGTAGCGATGTGAACTTAGCCTTCCCAACTGCAGAAATTGCCGTTATGGGTGCCGAAGGTGCCGTTAATATTATTCAGCGTGAGGCTATTGCTAAAGCTAAAGATCCTGCAGCTGAACGTGCAAAATTAACATCTGAGTACGAAGAGATGTTCAGCAACCCTTATGTTTCGGCTGAGCTTGGCTACACAGATGAAGTGATCGAGCCGGCCTTAACCAGAAAAAGAATTATCGACTCTTTAGAAATGTTAAAAAATAAACGCGATATCATCCCACCTAAAAAACACGGAAATATCCCGCTATGATTACACCTCCATTTAAAAAAATCTTAATTGCTAATCGAGGCGAAATTGCTATTCGTATTACGCGTGCTTGCCGCGAGCTTGGTATTTCTTCTGTGGCCGTATTCAGCGACGCCGACCGCGACAGTCTCCATGTGTTTTTAGCTGATGAGGCCTATCACATCGGTCCATCACCTTCCAAAGAGAGCTATTTAAATTACAGAAAAATCATTGAGGTGGCTAAGCAGGCCGGAGCAGATGCGATTCACCCCGGCTACGGATTTTTATCTGAAAACCCTGTTTTTGTTAGAGCTTGCAAAGAGGCCGGAATTGTTTTCATCGGCCCCACTCCTGAAAATATGGAAGCCATGGGCGACAAACTTTCAGCTAAAGCTTTAATGAAAAAAGCCGGCGTGCCTTTAGTTCCAGGCAGCGACGGTGGTGTTGAAAGTGTTGAAGAAGCTCAGGCTATTGTAAATAAAATCGGTTATCCCGTAATTATCAAAGCCTCTGCAGGCGGTGGTGGTAAAGGTATGCGCGTTGTGCGTGCCGATAACGAATTAGAAAGTGCTTTCCGAGCTTGCCGCTCTGAAGGCCAAAACTATTTTGCCAATCCGACTGTTTATATCGAAAGATTTATTAACGATCCTAAGCATATTGAAATTCAAGTTTTCGGCGACACTCATGGAAATGTTGTGCATTTATTTGAACGTGAGTGTTCCGTACAAAGACGCCATCAAAAAATTATTGAAGAGTCTCCTTCTCCGAGTGTACCAAACGATGTGCGCCAAAAAATGGGCGATGCTGCGGTTCGTGCTGCGCAGTCAATTAACTATGTAGGTGCCGGTACTATCGAATTTATTTTTGACAATAAAACTAAAGAATTTTTCTTTATGGAAATGAACACCCGTTTACAGGTGGAGCATCCCATTACAGAACTTGTTACAGGTTACGATTTAGTTAAAGAACAAATTTGGGTAGCTAAAGGAAAGCCTTTAAGCTTTAAACAAAGTGAAATCCGTCAAAAGGGTCACGCTATTGAAGCCCGCATCTGTGCTGAAGATCCTGTTACTTACAAGCCTAGCCCTGGACAAATCCGCGCTTGTCGCCACCCACAAGGTCCGTTTGTGCGTATCGACTCTTATGCTTACCCTGGTTACGAAGTTCCTATTTATTACGACCCTATGATTGCTAAAGTTATTACGTACGGCGATAGCCGTGAAGAAGCTATCGATCGTTTAGAGCGCGCACTTTCAGAATTTGTTTTAACGGGAATTAAAACAAATATTGTTTTACATAAAAGTATTTTAAAAAATCCTAAGTTTTTGGACGGCAGCTATACAACCCAATTTATTGAGAAAAATTTTGAAGTATTAGAGCCTGAATTATTTAAAGATATAGACGATCCATTGTTCTTAATTTCCGCTGCTATTACTGCGTATCAAGACCGACAAACAAAAGATGTCCGCAGACTTAATGTGGCCTCTAACTGGCGCCGCATCGGTCGCAAACTGCAACTTCGCACTTAAGGAATATTTATGTATTTTGAAGCCGAACTCAGAGGAAAAAAATATAAAGTTGATGTAACTGAAGGCCGTCATAACTGGAAGGTATCGTTACAGCAAGATGGTCAAGATTGGAAACACTACGATATCTCTAAAAATGACTTCCGTAGCGCAGAAGAATATATCAGCTTTTTATTTGAAGGAAAATCTTACCTCGTAGACGTACTTGGACAAGACACCGAATACACCGTATTTACGCGTAACTCATTCCGCACAATTAAAATTTTTAATGACGAAATGTTATTACATGAGTCTCTTAAAAAAGGCGGAAGCTTCGGTGGTGAAGCCAACTTAAAATCGGGAATGCCTGGTAAAATCATCGAAATTTTCGTAAAAGCTGGTGACGACGTTAAAGCCGGTAAGCCGTTATTAATTATGGAAGCCATGAAAATGGAAAATGAAATGCGTGCAGCCAGTGACGTAAAAATCAAAGAAGTTTGTGTAAAACAAGGCGACTCAGTTGAGTCCGGCGCAATTTTAATTAAGTTCGAAGATAAAAAATAACAACAATAAGGAGAACACATGGATAAAATCAAAGCGTTTTTTCATAACCCAAATTTAGGCTCATTGATACTAAGACTCTTCGTGGGTTTGAGCATGGCTTTTGCGCATGGCTTGGGTAAACTACCCCCATCAGAACAGCTGGTTAGCGGAGTTGAATCTATGGGCTTCCCTATGCCTTTAGTGTTTGCGTGGGCTGCAGCTTTAAGTGAATTTTTAGGTGGCCTGCTAATCGTTGTTGGTCTTTACACTCGTCCGGCGGCGCTTTTCTTGGGTATTACCATGGCCGTTGCAGCATTGAAAGTGCACGGGGCAGATCCTTACCAAGTTAAAGAGCTCGCTTTTTTCTATTTATTTGCTTGTTTGACTTTATTATTTCAAGGCGCCGGTCACTTTTCTTTAGACCGCATTTTGCGTAAAAAATAATTTACTCATTTAGAAGCGCGACTCTTGTTGCGCTTCTTCAGCTTTTCTTTTTTCAAACATACCGACCACTATAATTGAAATTTCATAAAGCACCCACATTGGCACTAAAAGCAAAATCATGCTGAGTGCGTCGGGTGGTGCGGCAATTGCCGAAACCACTGCAATAATTAAAACAGCATATCTTCTGTTTTTCTTTAAAAAATTCTGACTTACTATTCCGATCATTCCTAAAAAAGAAATCACAACTGGCATCTGAAAACAAAGCCCAAATACAACCGCAGTTTGTGTAACAAAACCTAAGTAATGGTCAATTGTAATCATCGGCTTGTCGATATCACCGCCGAAAGTCATTAAAAAGTGAAATGCCATTGGCAGAACAACGTAATAACTAAATAATAATCCGAGCAAAAATTGCAAAGTTCCAAAAAATATAAATCCTGCTGCAATCTTTTTTTCTTTGCGGTAAAGAGCTGGGGAAATAAAACTCCACAGCTGGTAAAGCCAGTACGGCGCTGATATCAAAAGCCCTACTACAAATGCTATTTTGATATGAGCCATAAATTTATCCATTGGCGCCGTATAAACCAAACCGCCACTAGGTAAGTATTGTTGAATTGGCTGGCGTACAAAATTAAAAATTTTTTCGCTGAAGCCCCAGCATAAAATCATTCCGGCAAAAATGCCGTAAGCTGAGCGCGTAACTCGAAAACGAAGCTCACCTATGTGTTCAATCAAAGACATGTTCTTATCTTGTTCTTGCTGATTATCACTCATTTGGCTTTTTTTCTGTATTCTCTGGCTGAGTTTTATTTTCTGATGGCTTATTAGTTTTATGCTTTAACAGATCTTCAGGCTTAAGCATGGCATCTTCTTTGAGGTCGTCCCAGATGCCGGCTGTATTTCTTTTCAGATCATTTAAAAAACGCGCAAGTTGCCTTGCCACTTCGGGTAATTTATCCGGTGGAATTACGATAAGCGCTATAATAGCCAAAATGAGCATGTGTGAAAAACTCATAACTCAAAATTAGCTTATGCTTTAGATAGTTTCAATTGTTCTTTTGGAAGTGTAACTACGCCAAGCTCATTGAGCTTTTCGCGCGCCAACTCAGACCCTGTGCGCAAATAGCGGTCATATAAGCGAAGTACGTTTTGATCCGCCTGAACCTGCGACTTTTCGCTGATATAGTTTAGAACTTCTACGAAATCCATAAAGCGGCTCGAAAAAGTTTTATATACGTGCGAAAGAGAGTCCTCTTTTGTCCAAGAATAAAGGTTGGAATAAGCGGCCGAACCTATATCGATATAATATTCTATATCCACCGTTTTTCTGTGGAGTGAGTCGGCAAAAAAACCTGTTAAATAGAGTGTTTTGTCAGCCACCACTCGCATCAATTCTTTGCGGCGGTTCGCTTCAGAATTCATGGCCTGCAAATACATTTCAGCAAATGTCTCCGGTGGCTTTTCATTAGAATCTGTTGCTAGTGGTTGATGTAAATTTTTTGAATTCAAATAGTGCTGAAGCAACTGTACTAAGTAAACTTCAACTATCGGTTGAGTTTTAATCTGTCTACTTTCGCACGCCTCTTTAACAACCTCAGAAAAGTGCTGTTCCGGCGTTAAAAATACAAAAGATTTCATTTTGAGACACCTCTTTTGCTATCTCTATTTTATCGGCATTTTTTGCAAGCTGCTTAAAGTTTATATAGACCTTTGGCAATTTTCGACGTTAGACCAGCTAATTGTACTGTATTTTTGATCTAATAGTACCGATCAGGTTTTATGTCTTTGGATTTTGGACCTCTCAAAACCTTAATTGAAAGTGAAGACATCACTGAAGTGATGATCAATTCGTGGAATAAAATCTACGTTGAACATCGTGGTTTACTTGTACAAACATCCGCTCGTTTTGTGGATCAACGCCAGTTTGAAGAGTTAATTTATGCCATTTTAACTGAGGACAAAAAAATTATTGGAAATGCCTATAATTTTGATGGTGTGATCAGCAAACTTGGATACCGCTACAATATTACGTTGCCTCCGATGTCGCCTAAAGGCCCTTCGCTTACAATACGAAAATTTTCAGTTAAAAACTTTACTTTCGATGATTTAATTAAATCTGACTTTATAACTGAAAAAGTAGCTGCATTTTTACAGGCTGCCGTTCAAAGCCGCTTAAGTATTGTCGTTTCTGGTGGAACTGGTAGTGGTAAAACATCATTTTTAAATACTTTAGCTTCGCAGATTTCACATGAACAACGTGTAGTCAGTATTGAAGATGTGGCCGAGCTAAGATTAAATCATCCAAACTGGGTGGCTTTGCAGGCTGTGCACGAAGAAAATAAAAGAGTAAGTTCGCGCGATTGTTTGATTAACTCACTCCGCATGCGTCCCGACCGCATTATCGTGGGAGAATGCCGTAAAGACGAAACCTTTGAAATGCTGCAAGCAATGAATACCGGACACAACGGATCCATGACGACAGTGCATGGCAACTCTCCAATCGATTGTTTAACGCGAATTGAATCTCTGGTTCAATTCTGCGGAGTTGATTTACCCCTTAAACAGGTGCGCTATCAGATGTCAAAAGCCATTGACATAATTATTCAGATCCGCCGACTTTCTAATGGTAAGCGTGAGCTTTGTGAAATTACTGAATTAACCGGAATGGATCATGACGTTATTTCGCGATCTACAATTTTTGAACGCGACAAATCTGGGAAACTAAATCCAACCGGATATGTGCCAAGAGTTCTTTCTAAAATTAATGAAAACGGCAACATTCTTTCCGGCAACTTCTTTACCAACTCCGCAACTGTTACAAAACGCACAGGTTAGTTAGTTTATTTAAAATCTTCCTGTGAAATTTTTAAATCGATCATAAGTCTTTCCTTAACGCGTTTATAATCTTTTTGAAATTCGTCCTGAATCAGGCTTGTGAACGACAGCTTATCGTTATTCCACTGAGCATCGACTCCATATATCATAATCCAGTTGGCGCTTTCTTTAATGCTGTAAAGTGCCGTACTCCCAGTAATCTGATTTACAGATCTTTTGTCTTTTGCAAAATCCGGATGATCCGGATTGTTCGTTAAATCGTGAATAGCTGCAAATAAGTATTTAATGTTTTCATTATTTTGGAGTACTTGGCCGGTGTGATAAAGCGATGTTACGCATTTCCAGCCTAGAATCTGTCTGCATTTTTTTAAAACTAAATCCTGATCAGATGGTATATCAGCCGCCGCCAAAGGAGTCTTCCAACTATTGTCATTACCTTCAGAAGTTTTAATATTACTTTGATTTAAGTTTTTAGCATCAGAGTACTCGTAAATGGTCGTACTCGGAATGGCCGAGCGCTTATAAGACGAAAAGCTCTTTAAAAACTGTGCCGCGGTTACGTTCTTATTGCCGGCTTTTTTCTGAATGAATAGAATCACGCGGGAAAATGCAGCACTAGGTTTGCCGTTAACAAACTGTATATAAGCTCCGCCATTTTTATTTATTTCAGGGTCAATTTTGTTAATGACTTGTTTTACGGCTTCAACTTTTCGGTCTTCGCCGACAATATTAAACGCTGAAATCACCTTGTCCATTTCAAATATAATTTTATCGTTAACTTCTTGAATTCGGCCAGAGTCATTTAAGTTTGTATTTAGGCTTTTTGCCGGAGATAGCACCTTATTGTAAAAGGAATTGTTGCCTAAGTTAAAACTATACAACAACTGCGTCAGCGCCATTTTTTCAGAACTTTCTGCAACGCTGGCTTGAGCTACATTGAAACAGAATACAAGCGAAACACTAACAACTAACTTATGGTATTTAATTATTAACATATTCCACTCCTGCTGAAGAAGAGGAACTATAGCGTAGTTAGTTAAAAAGCTCTAATTTTATGAGCCTCGAAAAAGTGTCAAATATATCTACACAGTTTTCTTACCTACAACGCTTATAACCGATGCCTGAGTGAATAGCCTTTTAGACAACTCTATAATTTTTTCCTGAGTTATCTTATTGTACTCGTCCGCAATATTCAGGCTCGTATTAAAGTCGTTTCCATAAACCTCATCAAAGGCAATCAGGTTGCACAGTGCTGATTTTCTTTGTAAGCCTATGTCGTGCTGACCAATTAAGTATTTTTTAGCGCGACTCAGTTCTTCATTGCTTACTTTTTCTTTTGTTAATTTATTAAATTCAGCCTGAAACATCTCTATAGATTTGTCTACTTTTTCATGCGAGCACGCGATATAGCCGCCGAAATATCCTGTTTCCAATGACTCCATACGAATTGGCGAAACCGAATAGGCTAAGGAATTTTTATCGCGCAACTCAATAAAAAGACGTCCACCCTGACCTGCTAAAATAGCTTCAATCGCTTGGAGTGTATAACGGTCTGGATCGTTTAGATTTAAGCCTCTCCAGCCTATCATAACGTGAGATTGTTCTTTATCTTTTTCTAAGAATTTTCTTTTGTTTTCAGTCAGAGCTTCTACTTTATGCGTAGGCTGAGGCATACCTTTTTTACTGAAGCCCTTTTCAAGCTGAGCAACTGCCTGCATCCACGTTTTTTTATTATAGTCTCCCACCACCACCACGGTCAGATTTTGATTTGAAAGAACCTTGTTTTTAAATTCTATAATTTTTTGTCGCGTAAGGTGTGCCAATGAAGTACTTGTTCCGGTTGCTTCATAGGAAAGAGGGTGATCACCATAAATCGTTTTTAAAAACTGACGAACACACAGGCTTGATGGATTATCTTCTTTTGATTTTATCGCTTGATCTAATATAGCTTTTTCTCGTTCAATTACGCTTTCATCGAAACTTGAGTTTAAAATTGAATCAACTGCAATAGAAAGCGCCTTGTCTTCAAAGGCCGATAAATATTCTAAACTGAAGCCCGTTGTGTTCTTACCTGAAAAATTTGAAAATCCAATAGCTGATTCTTCAATTTCCTGCAGCAACTCAGTTTCGGTTTTTGTCGCTGTTCCGCTAATCCATACCCGCGAAGTTAGTTCAGCTAAACCCATGGTTTCTGGTGTTTCCAGTCTAGCTCCGCCGCGAAAAACAAACTTGGCCGAAACTGTCGGCGTATCTTTAGAGTTTTTAAATACTAATTTAATTCCCGAGTCTAATTGAATTTTTTCAATTTTTTGATCCGCACCGACACCAGGTGTTTTCATAACAAGGCTTGGAATACTGATTTTTTTATTTATGTTTTTTAGAGGCTTTTGTTTAACTACTTTTTGTTCCCAGATATTTTTAATTTGGCTCAATTGTTTTTCAGAATAAGACTCATCTACATCACCTAAAAACGAGGCGTTTAAGCGTTCAAGTTTAAAATATTTTTTAGCCACTGCTTGTACGTCTTTAGGTGTAATTTTATTCAGCGCCGACAAATACTTTTTCTGAGCATTTTGATCTTTAAAATAAAACTCCTGAGATCCCGCCTTATTAGCTAGGCCATCAACTGTTTCAACCGAATAAAACTGTTCTGCTGAAATGGCAATGCGGGCCCTTTTAATGTCGTTCCAGTCTGCCTCATTATTTTGTAAATAACTGATTTGCTCAAATACTTCAGATACTATTTCGGTAAACTTTTCGCCCTGATAGTGGGCCGATATTGCAAACAAGCCTTCATCCTGCGGGTTATAACTAAATGCAGATATAGAGCTGGCAACAGGTTTTT
Source organism: bacterium (assembly GCA_019752925.1). Lineage (GTDB taxonomy): Bacteria > Bdellovibrionota > Bdellovibrionia > Bdellovibrionales > Bdellovibrionaceae > Pseudobdellovibrio. Next base: position 123,733 of record JAIELP010000002.1, on the reverse strand, counting down.
CGAGTCTTAATTTTTTTACTAAAATTGAGCTGTCGCCTTGGCCAAGCACCATAGCTAATACATCAAGTGCAGGAATGTCTTTATGTTTTACATTCGGTGCCTTAAACGCTAAGTGCAGGTGTCTATCCTGAATTTTGTATTTTTTAGCCTTAAACTGGAATTTTTTTTGTTCTGGCTCTTTAACTCTTTTTACTTTGCGTAATTTAAATGGCTTAAAGCCCGCAAAATATTCTGTAACTTTTTGTTTCATCTGAGCGGTTTCAAAATCGCCGCTTACAACTAAAAACATATTTGAAGGCACATAGCGTGAGTGATAGAAGTCTTTAATTTTTTTAGCCGACCATCCGCGCACGTTTTTTTCATATCCAATAACCGGAATTCCGTAGGCATGTTTTTTAAATGCGGAAGAAAACAATAATTGAGAAGACATGCGCCCAGGAGAATCCTGACCCATTTTAATTTCTTCACACACAACTTCGCGCTCGCTGTCGATTTCGGCTGGATCAAATGTCGGGTAACCCATCATCTGGCTGATAACATCTAATGCCACATCACTGAAATTTTTTGAAATCGTTACATAGAACACGGTTTGGTCAAATGAAGTATACGCATTCAGCTCACCGCCTGATGCCTCAACCGTATTAGCAATTTCGCCTACTTTAAATTTGTCAGTGCCCTTAAACACAAGGTGTTCGATGAAATGGCTAATGCCTTCTTCGCCTTTTTTCTCGTCGGCACTGCCGGTTTTAACCCACATTTGCACGCTTACCACTGGAGATTTTTTACTTTCGATCAAAAGTACGTTTAATTTGTTTTTAAGTTGAAATTTTGTCTGCTTCATTTATAAGTTCCTTATGTCAGAGCGTTTTGGCGTTTATATTCATATTCCCTATTGTCTGCAAAGATGCACATACTGCGACTTTGCAACTTACGTTCACACCGAAATCAAGCCTCCTGAATATTACGTTTCTTTAGTTAAAAAAGAAATTTTCAATAAAAGAAATCTATTCCCGCAGCGAGAACTCGACACCATTTATTTCGGTGGCGGAACTCCCAGCCTGATTCCAGCTCATTTAATTGTAGAACTGATTTCTGAACTCGCCAAGTTCGGATATACAACTGGACCACAAACTGAAATTACAATTGAAATTAATCCAGCCACCGTGGATGAGAAAAAATTAGAAACTTATTTGAAGGCCGGCGTTAATCGCTTTAGCGTAGGTGCACAAAGTTTTTCTGACCGCCTGCTAAAAATGGTGCATCGTGAACACAATGCGCAACAAACCGTACAAACACTGGAGCTCTTGCGCAAATATAATTTAAATTTTTCTTTTGATGTGCTTTTTGCACTTCCGACGCAAAGCCTTGATGAACTTAAATACGACGTTCAGGTTGCGGTCGAGCTGGGCTCAAAACATATTTCTCCGTATTGCCTAACTGTACCCGAAGGACATCCTTTATCTAAAAACCGTCCTTTGGATGATGAGCAAATTGAAATGTTCAATGTTATCCATACGGAGCTCAGTAAAAAAGATTTTCTGCGTTATGAAATTTCCAACTACGCATTAAAAGGCTATGAGTCAAAACACAACATGCTTTACTGGACTGATCAGGAGTATTGGGGTCTTGGGCTTAGTGCGCACTCGTATACAAAAAAATCAAGCTGGGGCTCGCGTTTTTGGAATGTTAATTCATTTGATCTCTACGGAAAACAAATGGACGCTGAAAACACATTACAAAATATAGCGGCCCACAATGCTCAGCAAATTGAACATCTTGATAAGCATCAGGCCCTTACGGACTTCTGTTACACATCGCTGCGTCTCGGCGCAGGCCTATCTGTGGACAAATTGGGGGAAAAGTTTGGAACCACTACTTTAGACCTGATAAATAAAATAGCCCAGCCAATGCTGGATAAAAACCTGATGAGCTTGGTTAATAATCATTACGTGCTCACTAACAATGGCGTGGTTATCAGCAATCAAATTTTTGAGAAGTTTGCCTTTTTAAAAGAAGATCTAGCAACGCTCTAATACCTTGATTTTAGTCGTATATTTTACCCTTGGCGCATTGACATTTTTGCATTGAACCTCAATCTATAAGAGATACATTTGAGGTAACTTATGTCAGAAATAGATGATAAAAAAACAGGCGCCGATAGCGCTGAAGCCGTAAACAATGAAATTCCTAAATCTGAGTTGGAACTTGCTCAGGACGAAGCTCTTAAATGGAAAAATGATTTTCTTTATTTAAAAGCTGAATTTGAAAATTTTAAACGTAACGCTATTAAAGAAAGATCTGATCTTCTTAAGTTCGGTGCCGAAAGAGTTTCGCGCGATATTTTAGAAGTTGTGGATAATTTCGAACGTGCCTTACAGGTTAAGTTAACTCCGGAAACTATTCAGACCTTTAAGGTAGGTATTGAAATGACTGCAAAAGAGTTAAAAGAGGTTTTAGCTAAACACGGAGTGCAAGAAGTTCCGAGTGAAGGTCAAGCCTTCAACCCAGCACATCACGAAGCCATCAGCTCAGAGCCAACAGCGGCTGTGCCTGCTGGACACATTGCGCGCGTATTTAAAAAACCCTACAAGCTTCATGATAAAATAATTCGCATGGGACAAGTTGTTGTAGCAACTGCTCCAGCTAACCAAGGACAGGCTTAAGTTTAATGTCTAAAAAAGATTTTTATCAGCTCTTAGGTGTTACAAAAAGCTCTACACCGGATGAAATTAAAAAAGCTTACCGCAAGCTTGCGATGCAATATCACCCCGATAAAAATCCAAACAATAAAAAAGCCGAAGATAAATTTAAAGAAATTTCTGAGGCCTATGAAGTGCTAAGTGATGAAAAGAAAAAACAAGCCTACGACCAATACGGACATGCGGGTTTGGGCGACAACCCGTTTGCCGGTGGAAACCCTTTTGGTGGCGGCTTTGGCGGAGCCCGCTCCCGAAGCGGTGGCGGCCCCGATCCGTTTCAGGATATTTTCGGTGATGTGTTCGGTGATATTTTTAATCAAACCGGTGGGCGTTCGCGATCTACCGGTGGTGGTTTTGGTGGAGCCCGCCAACAAAGCCGCGGATCTGACTTAAAATACACTTTAAATATTACATTTGAAGAAGCTGCTGTCGGCTGCGAAAAACTTTTAAGTTTTGCACGCCAGATCGGCGCTAAAGAAGAAAATGCAAAACTTTCCGTAACTGTTCCTGCCGGAGTAAAAGAAGGTCAGCGTTTAAAGTTAAGTGGCGAAGGCGATAAACCTTCATCTCAGCCGGCCGGCGATCTATATGTTATTATTGATTTGCAGGAACATTTGCTTTTCCGCCGCGAAGAGGCCGATGTTATTTTAGATCTTCCTGTTAGCTATACCGATGCTATTCTTGGAAAAAATGTAGAAATTCCAACTTTATTTGGCAAAGCAGAAATTAAAATTCCTGCGGGAACTCATTCCGGACAAAACTTTCGTTTAAAATCAAAGGGCTTTCCGCGCTTAGGCGCTACCGGTTCCGGCGACATGTTAGTGCGGGTAATTGTAGACACGCCAAGCAAAACAAATTCGCGCCAAAAAGAATTGCTGGAAGAACTTTCTCGCTACAACGAAGAAACGCCTTTGGTAAAAAGCTATACTGAAAAGCTACAGACTGTTTTAAGGAACCGAAAATGAGTTTAGCTAAATTTAACTTATGCGCTTCATTGTTGTTTTTGTTATTTTTTTCCGGCTGTGCTTCAAAAAGACCAATGATTATTATGCATCCATCGCGCCAGCAAACGCCCGCGCCTCAACCTGTTCCGATTAAACCTCATCACGCGGCTATGGTGCCTAATGTTCCACAGGTTCCTCCACCGCCTCCAATTATGGACAATGCTTCGACAAAAATAACCCCTCTAAAGCCTGCAGAGCCGGTAAATAATTTAACTGAACTTAAAAAAAATGCCGACAACTCTAAAATAGCAACCGACCTTATTGAAAATAAACTTTCAGCGCAAGAACTAGAATCTGCGGCCAACGATTCTTCGTTCGCTGTTTTAAAGCCTCAATTGCTTTTAAAAATCGGCAAAAATTATCAAAAAAACAATGATGATGAAAAGGCCGCTGAATATTTCAGATCTATTACCACCCTTCACCCAAAAGCCCCACAAGCAGCGCAGGCCGCGGTGCTTCTGTCTTCTATACAGTTGGCCGATGAAGTCGACGCAAAAGTTATTGGCGCTATTCTTCCATTAACCGGTAAAAATGCCAGTATCGGTCAACACGCTTTAAATGCGCTACGCATGGGGCTGGAAATTAATAAAACCGATACTAAGTTTCGTATTGCTTTATTTGATTCACAAAGCAACCCCGATCAAGCTATTAAAGGTGTGGATAAGCTCGTTAAAGAAGATAAAGCTATCGTTATTTTAGGAGGATTTACTTCTAAAGAAGCAGTATCAATTGCGTCGCGCGCAGAGTTGTTGGCTGTGCCTTACATAGGATTTTCGCAAAAGTCTGGACTAACGAATGTTGGTGAGTATGTTTTCAGAAACTCTATTACTCCAGAAATGCAGGTTGATAAAATCACGCAGTTTGCTACTGAAAAACTTTCTGCTAAAAAATTTGCTATTCTTTTTCCGAACGACTCTTATGGTGTAGAGTTCAGTAATATTTTCTGGGACCATGTTTTGGCGCGCGGGGGTGAAATCACTGCAGCCCAAACCTATGATCCGAAAGAAACTGATTTTTCTGAAGTGATTCAAAAACTTGTGGGCACTTACTACACAGAAGCGCGCTCAGAAGAATACAAAAAACGTGTTCGTGAAATGAAAGCTAAAAAAGCTGATGCTAACAAAAAAGGCTCATCACGTGATCACTGGTCTGAAGAAAATGTCCTACCTCCTATCGTGGATTTTGATGCCATTTTTGTTCCTGATAACAGCCGCGCATTAGGACAGATTTTAGCTTTTATGAAATATAACGATGTAACGGATATGAACTATCTGGGAACAAATATATGGAACTCTCCTGATCTGCCAAAGCGCGCCTCTAACGAAGACGCGGGACTTTATTTTGTAGACGCGATTGATATTTCTCAGGGGGCTACTCAAACCAGTACCTTCTTTAAAGATTATTTAGCTCAATTCAATGAAGAACCTACCATTGTAGAAATTCAGGTCTATGAGGCTGCTAAAATCGTTAAGGATCAGATCTCTTCAGGGGCATCTTCCCGCGAAGTTTTAGCCAGCCGCCTACGCTCATTGGGCCGCAGCCCTGGTGTTACCGGAGAGCTCAGAATGTCATCTCAACGCGAATTAGAACGCCCTATACACGTTTTAACGCTGGATTCAGGCTTAGTAAAAAAAGTTGAATAATTTTTTAACCTATTAAATCCCCGACCCCGTCTTAATTTCCAACTAAACGACACCCCACAACAAAGCGGGGCTTAGTTTATTAATTTTAAGACAGGAGGTCTTATGGATTTATTAGGTACATGCAAAACGAAACTTTTAAAGATGAAAGCAGATTTATTAAATCGTGCGAGACAAGCTGCCAACGATTTTAATCAGATCGACAAAGCCGCAGGAGATGAAATTGATCAGTCCGCTGCGCATCAGGAAGAGCACGCATTCCTCGTAAATCAAACCCGTATTAAAACTCAACTAATGGAAATAGAATTTGCCCTAGCGCGCATTGAAAACGGCACCTATGGTGTCTGTGAAGTGACCGAGGAAAAAATAGAAACTGAGCGTTTGTTAGCCATACCTTGGACTAGGTTGAGTATTGAAGGTGCAGAAATGCAAGAGACTGCACAAAAAAAGTATGCTTACTGAATATAATTTACGGGCTGCCCTATGATACGTCACACAAGGCAAGACGTTTTTTGGTGACACTATACTTGCGGCAGCTAATATCCCTAGAAATTTCGGAAACTTTTATCTAGGGGGGAATTAGATGAACAGCACCGAAAAGGCTACATCTGTTTTACAAAATGAAGAGTTGGATTTTATTAAAAAATCCTTACTCGTACAAAAAAGCGAAATCTTAAACAAGCATCAAGAGTTCAAAAGCATGCAAACAACTTCTGCAAAAGCTGCGGACGAGGTTGATGCTGTAGTTCAAAATTTACAAGACAATTTAAACATTCAATTACACGAACGCGATCGTCATTCTTTATTACTTATTGATAAAGCGCTTTCTAAATTTGAAGCTCACACTTATGGTCAATGTGAATCATGCGATGACTTAATCGATTTGCGCCGTTTAAAAGCCAGACCTTTGGCTACTCTTTGCATCGCTTGCATGGAAGAAAACGAAAATTCATCTAAAGACTCAGGTCGAAATATCCTTCAGTAGAACCTATTTTAGTTTAAAGGGCTCATTGGAAGAGTTTCGACTTACATGGATGTGAGTCCTGTTTTTTGTTTTTATATCAAACCCAGACGTTAACCAGACTAAATCTCTATGTAGCAAATCTAAAAAGACTCCGAATAATTCTCTAGGAAACAGGAGTCAAAAATGACATTTGATAATCAATCAGTAGAAATTCCTCAAACTTTACCAATGCTGCCGGTGAGAGACATCGTTGTATTTCCATACATGATCATCCCACTTTTTGTAGGTCGCGAGTCTTCAATACGTTCTGTTGAAGAAGCTCTGTCTAAAAACAGACTTATCTTTTTGGCATCGCAAAAAGATATCACTGAGGAAAATCCAACTCCGGAATCTATCTATGCTACAGGCACTGTGGCCAAGATCATGAGAATGCGTAAGCTTTCTGATGGCCGTGTTAAAATCTTAATTCAAGGCGAAGCTAAGGGTCGTATCAAATCTTTCACAAAAACTTCAGGTTCTTTTGAAGTGTCTGTTGAAAAAATTGAAGACACCGTAAATGCAGCTGATGCAACTGAAGTTCAAACTTTAGTTAAAACCGCTAAAGAGTGCATTGAAAAAACAATCGCTCTTGGTAAAGCGCTTTCTCCTGATATCTTATTAGTATTAGATGATGTTACTGAACCAGGTCGTATTGCAGATTTAATTGCAAGCAACATGGGTTTAAAAGTAAACGACGCTCAAAAAGTTTTAGAAACAACTGATACTAAAGAAAGATTGTCTTTCGTGTGTACATTATTACAAGCTGAGTTAGAAGTATTAACGGCTCAAGCGAAAATCCGCGGAACTTCTTCTACTGGCGATGGTCAACGTGGCCAACGTGAAAACTTCTTACGCGAACAAATGAAAGCTATAAAGAATGAGCTTGGTGAAAATGGACAAGACTCTAAATCTGAAGAGATGGACGAGTTAAAAGCAAAAGTTTTAGCTGCCGGAATGCCAGAAGCAGTTCAAACTGAATCATTAAAACAATTAGCTCGTTTAGAAAGAATGCACCCAGACGCAAGTGAAGCCACTATGGTTCGCACTTACTTAGACTGGATGGTTGATCTTCCTTGGAGCAAACAGTCTGAAGATATTATCGATATCAAAACAGCTAAAACAATTTTAGATGACGATCACTACGATCTACAAAAAGCTAAAGACCGCGTTTTAGAATTCTTAGCAGTAAGAAAACTAAAATCAACAATGAAGGGTCCAATCCTTTGCTTCAGTGGTCCTCCAGGAGTAGGTAAAACTTCTTTAGGTAGATCAATTGCAAAAGCAATGGGTCGTGAATACTTCCGTATCGCTCTTGGCGGCGTAAAAGATGAAGCCGAGATTCGTGGTCACAGAAGAACTTACGTAGGCGCTATGCCGGGTAAAATTATCCAAGCATTACGTCAGGCGAAAACAAGAAATCCAGTTATCGTATTAGACGAAATCGACAAAATGGCTTCTGACTTTAAAGGTGACCCGTCATCAGCAATGTTAGAGGTGTTGGATCCGGAACAAAATGCAACATTCCGCGATAACTACTTAAATGTAGATTTCGATTTATCAAATGTTTTGTTTATCGCTACAGCGAACGTTGTTGAAAATATCCCGGCCGCTTTACGTGACCGCATGGAAATGATCAGCATCCCTGGTTACACTGAAAACGATAAACTTTTAATTACTAAAAAACATTTAATTGAAAGACAAATCGAAGCCAACGGTATTACCTCTGAAAATATCAAATTTACAGATGAGGGTATCAAATACTTAATCGCCGGCTACACTCGCGAAGCAGGTCTTCGTAACTTAGAGCGCGAAGTGGGTTCGGTTTGCCGTAAAGTAGCAAAACAAGTTGTTATGAATGAAGCTAATTTCATCGAAATCAACGCTACAACAGTTCCAGAATTATTAGGTCCTCCACGCTTCACACGTGAAGACAAAATGTTGGAATCAAATGTTGGTGTAGTGCAAGGTTTAGCTTGGACTCAAGCCGGTGGCGAAGTTTTATTAATCGAAGCACTTAAAATGAAAGGTACAGGAAGATTAATCCTTACCGGTCAGTTAGGTGATGTTATGAAAGAATCGGCTCAGGCTGCAATGTCTTACGCCCGTGCACACATGGACGAATTAGGAATTGATCCTGAAATGTTTGAAAAGTTTGACGTTCACGTTCACTTACCAGCAGGCGCGATCCCTAAAGACGGTCCTTCTGCAGGTATTACCTTAACTACAGCTTTAGTAAGCTTGCTAACAGGAACTGCAATCAGAAATGATATCGCAATGACCGGCGAAGTAACTTTACAAGGCCGCGTGTTACCAGTAGGTGGTATCCGTGAAAAATGTTTAGCGGCTCTTAACTTAGGTATTACTGAAGTTATCATCCCGTTAGCATGCGCTAAAGATTTAGAAGATATTCCTCAGCAGTTTAAAGACAAAATGAACTTTATCTTAGCTGAGAATTTAGATGAAGTATTTGCAGTAGCTTTTGAAAAATCTGAAAAGTTTATGAAAAAGTTAGGCGCAAAGAAACAAGAGAAAAAAGCCAAGTCAGCTTCTGCTGCGGCTTAATCTCAGACCACTCGCTCCTCCCGTAGAAAATCCAGCTTAAAAGCTGGATTTTTTGCGTTTAACGAGCCTTTAAATATATTACTGATTTCTTAAACGTGAGTTTTCTGTCTCTAAAACCTTAATTAAGGTTTTTAGATCCATCGTTTCTTCTCTTAAAGAAAGAATTTGCTCTTCTTTTTCCTGTAAAACCTGAGTGTAAGCTCTTTTCAAATCAGCCAATAAACGATTAGCTGCAGAGATCACAGACTCACCGGTTTCTGAAGGAATTTCAGTTTGTGGGTTTGGTTTGGCTTGTACAGCGTTCGCCGAATTGGTTTGAACACTTTCTTGAACATTGCTACTTAGGGAGGGGCGATGTTCTTCGGCGTTAGCCATTTTTTTAAGCTCTTCATCTAAGATGAAGTACTTGCCATCATCAAAACGAAATTTAACATCTTCCGCTTTAATTCTGCGTCTAAGCGTAGAAATACTCACATGATGTTTCATTGAGTATTCAGCTAGTGGTAACCAACTATTAGTAGTGGTCATCATGTATCACCTCGACTATTCAAGCCTAACATACGCGAAAACCTTGTCAATATTGATGTTCAAGTTGGTCCTTGGTCTTGAATAGTCAGTCTTTTTCTTCATTAAATCCGTTTATTTTGGCCATTTTTCATGGTTAACTTCTACCTGACTAGGGCCAAAATCATGAATATTCAGGGCAAAAAGAAGATCGCGTTAGTATTAAGTGGGGGTGGAATCAAAGCTGCTGCCTATCATATTGGCGTTTGTATGGCCTTAAAAGAAAAGGGCTTCGTTTTCTCGGGTGGCTCAAAAGAATGGGTCCAGCAGAAGTTTCCTAATCAACAAGAGGGCGCTACAGACAAAAAGCCCACCATAAAGCTTTATGTGGGGTCCAGTGCCGGAGCATTCGTTGCTTCAGTATTAGCTTCGGGTAAATCCCTTGAATCTCTCGTTACAGCCTTTCAAGTAGGTTTTGGCAACTCCCCTTTTTATAATTTACCCAAAGAAGAGCATATTAAGCCTGTTGGTTACCGCCATATATTCAACTTAAATTCTAAACGTATTTTAAGCTGGATTCCTGAAACCCTACTTGAAAAGTCCCTACTGACCGGTGGAGTTGAGGTCCTTCTAAAAAAGGGCTTTAAGCTTAACGGTGTATTTAACACCAACGGGATTGAACGCTATTTGCGTAAATATATTCTGGATGAAAATGAGTTTTCGCGTTTAGGGGTCGAGCTTTACATTATATCCACTCAGTTAAATCATTCGCGCAAAACTATTTTTGGCCCCTACTTAGAAAGCTCTAAAACTTCCACCACAAAATATATCGGCTATACAAAAATTTCCGAATCGGTTGCAGCATCTATTGCTCTTCCACCGATGTTTGCTCCTTACCCGATTAAAAAACCAGATGGAAAAGTTCTTTACCATTACGACGGCGAAATTCGTGATACTTTAAGCACTCACGTAGCCGCCGATCACGGCGCTGATTTAATTATCGCTTCGTATTCAATGCAGCCTTACCACTTTAATCCGGATGTGGGTTCATTACATACATTTGGTATGCCGGCTATTATTAATCAGGCTTTGTATCAGGTGTTAGAACAAAAAGTGGCTCGACATATTCAGTTTCAAAACCAAAAAAAAGATACTTACGAAGCTCTTAAAAAAGCTTGTGCTGAGTTAAATTTGCCGGTTGATACAATAAATAAAATTTTAAACTTAACAAAAGAGAAGTTGGCGCACAAACCTGAAGTCGACTACATCTACATAGCTCCGCGCCCGCAAAATTACGAAATGTTTTTTGCAGATCACTTTTCATTAAATCCGACAATTTTGGAAAAAATATTAAGAATCGGATTTAAATCAGGTCTTCAGGTTTTAAGAGAGTATCTTTAAATTCATTTGCAGTACTTTAATTGATCGTGTTCAGCGCTGCGAACTTCTTTAGCTGTAAAGTTTTTGATAATTGTGCTTTGACCATTTTCAATCGAAATAACATCGCCGTGTATTGCGCGTCGGTTTTCATAAGACCAAGTAAATCTAATAAATTTTGTTGGTGAAAATTTTATAATTGCATAGCCGGTTTCATCTGTATTTACAGCGTAGTTATCATAGGCTTTCGAGAAGTTAAGCCCCAATTTAGGCGCAACAAAGCAGGCTTTGTCGTGCTCACTTGGCTCGCCCTTTTCATCTGTAACTGATGCAAAATTACATTCAATATCATTTGCATCATCACGGAAATAGCCGTTCAACATGGCATTATTAATATTTTTTTCATTAATTCTTCCAAGGGTTCTGACTTCTTCAAATGGATCCGTGTTTTTTTTGCTTTCTAGAACCTCTAAAGCATTTTTAGCAGTTCTTGCATCGGGCTCAAAGCTTTCTTCTACTTTATCCATATAAACTACTCGTGATACACCATTTTTGTCTTTTGGGTACCGCTTCATCATTCGGTCCGCATTATCGGGATCCTGAACATAACCTTCTTTAATTAGTTTTTGCTCGCGTGTTTCTTCTTGTGCACCCCGAACTACTTTTGCAGCTTCTGAAACATTTTGATCAACCGAAGCACTTGAAGATTCTTTTTTATCTGTTACCGTTGGCGTGTTGTCTGATAATATTGCAGAATTGTCTTCTTTAGAAACGGCCTCTGTGTTTATTTTTGAAGGTTTTTTAAAAAAATAAACGGCTGTTGCAATCACAACAGCCGCTAAAAAATAACTTAATTTCTTGTTCATTACCCTAAGCTTTTCTCAATCATATTAAACAACGGGCCAGATGCCACACCCAATCCAATAATTAATAACGCTGAAATCACCACTACAACCGCTGTTGCGTAGTTTGACTGAGGAGACGTATTGCAATCGCCGTCTTTCATGTACATCACAACAATTGGACGTAAATAGTAGTAAGCGCCCAACACTGAATTGATCACACCCCAAAGAGCTAACCACAATAAACCTTCGTTAACTGCAGCGCTGAATAAATATAACTTACCGAAGAATCCTAGCGCTGGCGGTAAACCGGCCAATGAAAGTAAAAACACAGTCATACATAGAGCTAAAACCGGACGGTTTTTTGCAAAACCGGCCAAGTCGTCTGTTTGTACAAAGTTATTTTCGTCTTTTTCGATCATGCTTAATATTGCAAAAGCACCCATAGTCATTAATGAGTATGTTAACAAGTAAAATACTACGCTTGAAGCGCCGTAAGCTGAGTTTTCACTAACGCCTGATGCAATTACACCAACAAGTACGTACCCAGAATGGGCTATTGAAGAATAGGCTAGTGTTCTTTTAAAGTTATTCTGAATTAAGGCCGCCACATTACCAACGGTCATCGTTATTACTGCAAACCATTGCAGAATTAAGAATAAATTATCTGAACCGATTAGACCTTTTGAAGCTATTATTCTTAAAAAAGCTGCAAAGGATGCGGCTTTGATTGAAGTGGCCATAAAAGAGGTAACCGGAGTTGGGGCGCCTTGGTAAACGTCAGGAGTCCACGCGTGAAAAGGAGCAATTGAAACTTTAAAGCAAAAACCTAATACGATAAATGCAAAGCCAAATAAAAATAGATGATTACCATTTTTAAGTAATAGTTCTGCGTTTTTCATTAAGTCTAAAGTACTAACCGTACCTGTGCTTCCATAAATAAATGAAACACCATAAAGAAAGATAGCAGAGGCAAAAGAGCCCAACACAAAGTATTTGATAGCCGCTTCTTTGGAAATTTTCTGCTCATGCGACATCGCAATCATTAAGTAAAGCGATAATGACATCAACTCAAGACCAATAAACACAGTAATTAGATTAACGGCAGAAATTAAAATTAAAGCTCCTAATAACGAATTAAGAGTTAAAAAAAGTAATTCTGAAAATTGCGCTCCTCGCGTAGCTGGGTTTTCATACATCATAACAATTGCGCCGCCACCAATTATGATTGAAATTAAACCTATCCACAATGTGAGTCCGTCAAAAGCCAACTGACCATTAAAAGCTGTTGCTCCACCGTTGCCACTGAAAACAATCAATAGGGCTGCGGAAAGCGCTAAGCCTATTAGGGCCTCAATCATTGAGGCGGCAGGATTTTGCTCTCTGTTTCCGCGCAAAACTTTAATTGTCAGCGGGATTAAGCTGAATACAAACAAAGCGATCATGGGAGAAATTAATAAAATATCTGATAGTCCTATTGTAATAGCTGAGTTCATTTTATTTCTCCTCTGTGTGGGCTTGTTCGGCGCCAGTCGGGAAAGAGTAGTTCATTTTATTTTTAATTAAGTAATCCACGCTTACTTTTGAATAGTCCATAAAGTGGTTCGGGAAAAGACCCATCCAGAATATCATCAACAATAAAGGCGCCATCACTACGATTTCTCGCGCGCTTAAATCGTGTAAAGCATGATGAGCATCTTTTTCGCTTTCAAGAACCAGTTGTCCTTTTGGTCCAAAGAAAACTCTCTTAACCATCCATAACATGTAAGCCGCCCCAAGAACCACACCGCTTACCGAAACAGCGGCAACTGCTGGTGAGTACTGGAAAGAACCTAATAAAATCAGGAACTCGCCAATAAATCCGTTAGTTAACGGAACAGCAATTGAAGACATCGTCACGATTACAAAAATAATTGTAAAAATCGGAAGCGCACTTGCTAAACCGCCGTATTTAGAAATTTCACGTGAGTGCGTTCTTTCGTAAATCATACCGATTAATAAGAATAGTGCGCCTGTAGAAATACCGTGATTTAACATTTGGTAAAGGCCGCCGTTAAGGCCGTAAGCATTCATGGTGAATAAACCTACGATAATATAACCCATGTGCGAAACCGAAGAGTACGCCACTAATTTTTTAACATCGGGCTGTACCATGGCGACCAAGGCTCCATAAACAATTCCGATTACTCCAGCGGCTATAAAAATCCAACCATAGTGTTCAGTTGCCTCAGGGAACAAAGGAATAACCCATCTTAAAAAGCAGTACGTACCCATTTTTAACATTACGCCGGCTAAAACAACTGAACCTGGTGTTGGCGCCTCAACGTGGGCATCAGGTAACCAAGTATGTAAAGGGAACATAGGAACTTTAATTGCAAAGGCCAAAGCAAATGCAAAGAAAAGCATGGTTTGTGTTGTAAAGAAGTCGCCCGAAATAAATGGAATTTCTAACTTGTAAAAATCTAACAAACTCGCGCTCATAACTCCGCCTGTAACTTCCGGAGTTAAGTTCATCATAAAGATAATCGCCAACAACATTAATACTGAACCCGCCATGGTATAGATGAAAAACTTAACGGTGGCGTAGATGCGGCGAGATCCGCCCCAGATACCCACGATAAAGTACATCGGAACTAGAGAGAGCTCCCAAAACACATAGAATAAAATTGCGTCCATCGCCAAGAACGAACCCAGCATCGCTGTTTGTAAAATAAATAGCGCAGAATGGAAGCCTTTAACTCTTTGGTCGATTGATTTCCATGAACCCAAGATAATAATCGGAGTTAAGAAGGTCGTTAGCATCACAAGCATTAACGAAATACCGTCTATTCCCATGAAGTAAGAAATACCAAAGCGGTCAATCCAACTTACTTTTTCAACCATTTGTAGGGCTGCTGAATTTGAATCAAATTTTTGTAACATCAAAAGTGAAACTAAAAATTCAATTATTGAAAAACCCAAAGCCAAATGTCTTACGGTTGATTTCTGTGGCCAGATCGCTACTACCAAGGCAAAGAAAACTGGTAAAAAAACTAATAACGACAACATCATACTCTACCCCACCAACATATATGAAAGAGCAATAACAACACCTAGTACGACATACATCGCATACTGCTGCATATTTCCGTTTTGTAATGATCTAACAAATGAGCCGCCGCCGCGAACTAAATCAGTTATTTTGTACGTGGCTTTATCAATTACGTTAACATCAACATAGTGCCATAAGTCGCGGCTTGCGCTGACTAGCGGATTAATAATCACGCCGAAGTACGCTTCATCAACGTAGTATTTGTTATCAACAAGTTTGTACACAGGACCGAAAGCATTTGCCACTTTGTCAGCTGCGCCTGCTTTTTTCGTATACATGATAAATGCCGCTAAAGCTGAAATAGAGGCTAACGAAACCGAAACACCCATCAAAGCCCATTCTTCTGTGGCTGAGTGAGCCACCTGTGAAGCTTCAGGAAGTTTTGTGATCAGCGGCTCTAACCAGTGTTCCCAGAAGTTAGGAATATGTCCGACAAACTCACTAATAACATGCGGAATGCCAACCCAGCCGCCGATAACAGATAACAAGCCCAATACCATTAGTGGAATTGTCATAACCAGCGGGCTCTCGTGTGGATGCACGCTTTTATCTACTCGCGAAGATCCCCAGAAAGTTAACGCCATTAAGCGAGTCATATAAAACGCCGTTAAGGTTGCGCCAATAGCGCCCGCAATCCACAGCAAGATGTGACCGCGCGGAGAAGAGTACGCAAACCATAGGATTTCATCTTTAGAGAAGAAGCCTGCAAATGGCGGCATGCCGATAATTGCTAACCAACCTAAAACGAAAGTAAAATGCGTGATTGGTAAATATTTTTTAAGTCCACCCATTTTGCGGATGTCTTGCTCTTCGTGCATGGCGTGGATCACCGAGCCAGAACCTAAGAACATCAAAGCTTTAAAAAACGCGTGAGTCATTAAGTGGAACATTCCCGCACCGAAGGCACCAACACCCACAGCCAGAAACATATAACCCAATTGTGAAACTGTTGAGTAAGCTAAAACTTTTTTAATATCTGTTTGAGTTAAGCCGATTGTTGCTGCCAATACCGCCGTAGCCGCGCCAACGATAGCAATCACCATCATTGTGTTTGGAGCCACAACAAATAAAGGATTCAAACGAACAATCATGTAAACACCGGCTGTTACCATCGTTGCAGCATGGATAAGAGCCGAAACCGGAGTTGGGCCCGCCATCGCATCAGGTAACCAAACATAAAGTGGAATCTGCGCTGATTTACCAGTTGCGCCGATAAATAACATTAAAGTTCCAAGCGTAACTGCGCCTAACCAGCTTGATTCCATGATAGTTGGAGCTAAGCCGTTAAGTTCATGCATGTTTAAAGTTCCGAAAGTCATGAACAAAATAAACATACCTATTATGAAGGCCGCATCACCGATACGATTTGTGATGAAAGCTTTCATGCCTGCAGCAGCTTTCGCTGAGTCGTTGAACCAGAAGCCGATTAACAAGTAACTGCAAAGACCAACGCCTTCCCAGCCTACGAACATAGTTAAAAGAGAATCTCCTAAAACTAAGATCAACATGTTGAATAAGAAGAAGTTTAAATACGCGAAGTATTTAGTTACGCCTTTATCATGGTGCATGTAGCCGATTGAGAATAAGTGAATTAAAGAACCAACGCCTGTAATAATTAAAATCATGATCGCGCTGATCTGATCTACAACAAAACCCGCATTGACTTTAAAACTGCCTACTGAAATCCATTCAAAGAAACTAACCGTTAGTCTTCTTTGTTCTGGCGGTAAACCAACCAATTGCATAAATAAAGCAATCGCGCAGGCAAAAGAAACCGCTACAGCTCCTGTTGCGATACTTCCGGCTAATAAATAATTAGAACTTCTAAAGCGAACTCCATTTAAAATAAATCCAACCAAAGGGCTTAACAATAAAATTGCGATTAACATCTGATGACTCATGTATTACCCCTTCAAATGCTCGAAGAAACGAATGTTAACTTCTTTAAAACGTTTAAATATAGAAACTGCCAAAGCCAATCCTACCGCGGCTTCGGCAGCTGCGATTGTCATTACAAAGAACACCATCACTTGGCCGTCTACTTTATCAAAATAGTGCGAGAAAGTTACAAAGCTGATGTTCACGGCGTTTAACATTAATTCAATCGACATAAATAATACGATGATGTTTCTTCTTAATAAAACACCCGCCATGCCGATTGAAAACAAAATCGCTGATAAAATTAAATAGTGATTAATACTGATATCGGTTAAAAAACTAGTGCTTGGCATGTGTGCCACCTTTACTTCTTGAAAGAGCTACAGTTCCAACAGCGATTACTAAAAGTAAAACGCCCAGGGCTTCAAATCCGAATACATGATTAAAGAATAAGTGCTCCGATAAAGCTTTTGTTGCATCTGCTGATGTAGAAGCTTCAGGCGTAACCGGCGCGCCAGATTTGCCAGCCATAATAAAGCTGCCAACAGCGCCAACGATTAAACCTGCTAAAATACCAACTGCACCAACTTTAATGGCTCCAGTAAACTTTCCTCTGCTGAAAGCCTGTAATTCGTTTTTTAAGTCAAAGAGCATAAGCACCATTACAAAAAGAACCATCACGGCTCCGGCGTAAACAATCAACTGAACACCGGCCAAGAAGTAAGCCTGAAGAGTTACAAAGATTGCCGCCACACTTACCATCGTCATAGCTAAAGAAAGTGCCGAGTAAATCGGATTCGTCATTAACACCACAGATAGCGCACTCACTATTGTGAGGATCGCTAAAAACCAAAAAATAAAAACATCTGCCGTCATTCGTTCTCCTAAAAATTAAATCGTAAAGTAAGATGCGGCAAAAATAACAACCGCTGTTAACATTGTGTTAGCCAAAGCCCATGGAAGCATTGTTTTCCAGCCCAGATCCATTAACTGATCGTATCTGAAGCGAGGCAGTGTCCAACGAACATGAATAAAGATCCAAAGGAAAATAGCAAACTTTAAATTGTACGACAAAAAGTGAACTACTGTATTGAAGATGCTCGCCAAAGTTTCTGTGCCTAAAAGGTTTAAGCCAATTTGGTGCATTTCCTGAAAGCTTATTCCCGGAATGCCGTAACCACCAAAGAAGAATGTTGTCATTAGGCCGGAAGCGATCATCATGTGACCGTATTCGCCGATGAAAAACATTAACATTTTAAATCCACCGTACTCCGTATGGAAACCGGCAACTAATTCGGCCTCACCCTCTGCTAAGTCGAAAGGCAGGCGGTTAGATTCTGCAAATGTCGCAGCAAAAAATAAAATCATTCCCACTGGTTGATAAAAAATACCCCAGTTAGGCAAGTAGCTTGATGTAACTGTGTATCCAAACATTGAGAATGTTAGGGGCCCCTGTTGCATGTTAACCATTTCAGTTAGGTTAAATGTTCCGTAAAGTAAAATTACGCCAACTATTGAAAGGCCCAGTGCTAATTCGTAAGAAATAATTTGAGCCGATGCGCGCATAGCCCCCATCAACGAAAACTTACTTCCTGATCCCCAGCCCGCCATCAAAATTGTGTATGCAGCCAATGATGAAATACCTAAAATAAAAACGATACCCACATTGATTTCAAAACCCTGAATCAAAAATGTGTGTCCGTCTAACTTTAATGGTACCGACATCGGAACAGCCATGTAAGCAATCGCCGCGGGAATTAATGCAAATACTGGGGCCGCGTAAAACATAAAGCGATTTCCTTTTTCAGGAGCGAAATCTTCTTTTGTTAAGAATTTTACAGCGTCAGCTAATAATTGTAATAAGCCTAACGGACCAACACGGTTTGGTCCAAAACGGTTTTGAATAAAAGCTGATCCACGGCGCTCAAGCCAAACTAAAATAGGCACGGCCTGAACCATCATTAAAAATACGAGTACGAGTTTAATTAAATTAATCGTGATTTCAAAAGAAGTACTACCCATTGATGTCATAAATTAGTCCCACTCCAATGCTTTTGATTTGATTTCCCACCATAAACCGAAAATGAATATGGCCAAGAAGATAAACATAGAAGTAAACACAAACAGACCCGCTCCAGATGCAATAAAGTTTCTGAAATTAACTGCCCAGGGGTACATAAAAATAATTTCGATATCGAAAAGAATAAACAGGATAGCTGTTAAGTAAAACTTTACAGAAATCTTGGTGTCCTTTTTTTCCTGAACCGGAATACCACATTCATAAATATCGAATTTGGCCTGACTGGTTTTTTTTGCCTGACCACCCGTTAATCGCGCCAAGCGAATTAAAATATATCCAAAAATGGCGATAAACACCGTAATAAAAATGACTCCACCCAGTGGCATTGGGTCCTCCTGTTATATAAAGAACTTAACGCGCTGATAAGGCGTCCAGTTCTTTTACGTTTTTCATTTAACTTTCAACTATTTAGTTATACAAAGCTAAGCTATAAAAACCAATCAAAAATCTTTAACAATGATGTTACAAAAAACTCATTAAAAAAGTTGAATTAAGAAGCGATTTTTAGGATCAAAAATGACAAACAAGTGGCAAACAACAAACACGCGACTCGAAGACTTTTTGCTTCGCGCTTTTGAAAAAAACAAAAGTTTGTTCAATATCGTTGGAGCGTCTGCGGGAACAGCAGCTTCGTATTTTTTGTCACAATCTTTATCTAAAGAAATTAGTGTCTTGCCGCATCTTGTTGTTGTTTCTAGTTTGGATCGCGCTTTAGCTTTTGAACAACAATTAAGCTTTTTTTCGCCACAATTCAAAGCTCATGTTCTGCATCCGTGGGATGTGTCTCCTTTTTCGGGACTTTTTCCTTCCCCCGAAGTTCGCAACTCTAGATCTAATTTTTTATATTGGGCTTCACGCGCTCAAAAAAACGACATTTTTATTGTGCCAGTTGCAGCCCTATTACAGCTGTCTTCAAGCTTCTTTATGTTTAACAAAAGATGCAAAAAATTAGCAGTCGGCGATGAGCTTCCTAATGAATTAGCAAGCCATCTTAATTCGCTCGGCTACCAATCTGCCCCCGTAGTAGAAGATGTGGGTCAGTTTAGTTTAAGGGGCGGTATTGTTGATATCTTTTCACCGGCGCAAAAAAATCCGGTTCGATTGGAGCTTTTTGGCGATCAAATTGAGTCTTTGAGAAATTTTTCGATCGCAGACCAAAGAAGCTTAGAAGTAATTAACGAGTTTCATCTTATTCCAATTTATGAGTTTGATTTAAATGACGATAACATTGAAGCTGTCATTAAGTCTTTGCGTGAAGATTTTAAAAAGCGCGGCGTAACACCTAGTGAAGCAGATGAGGTTATACGCTCAATATCTTTAAAAAACTATTTCGCCGGCTGCGAGCTGCTGCTTCCTTATTGCTATGATAAACTTTCGAGCGTGCTGGATTACTTCAGCTCCGAACTCAATTTGTTTTTTCTTGATTCCTCTGATGTGTCGCGGGCGGCAGATGAATATATTCAGGAAGTTGAGTCCGATTATAAGAGTGCAGTTGATAACTCAGCAGTGATTTTTTGTCCCGAACCACAAAAGGTCGTGGACCGCTACGAAAACATTCATTGGCCCAAAGATTCTCGTTTTTTTAATTTTTCTAATTTATCTTTTCTAGAAGACGAAAAGTCCGATGAAGAAAGAATTAACTATTCTTCTCTACCACTAACAGAGTTTTCGCTTTTAGCACAAAATTTAACTCCGGCATCAGACGCGTGGATTAAAGCTGCAAAACCAAAAATTTCAGCCTGGCTTGATTCCGGCCATAAAATATTTATTGCAGTAAAAAATCAAACTCAGGCCGACAGGCTAAGAGCTCTTCTGCAAAAAATGGAGCTCACTTTTAACTCAGCTGCTGCTGATGAATATCTTTGGGATGACTGGATTGAAAACCAACAAAGCATTACTTTAATTTCGCGTCTTTTTCCAGAAACCTGTCTTTTAACAGAAGAAAAGCTGGTTTTTTTAAGAAGTGACGACTTTTTCGGAAAAAAACAAAGAGCGAATACGCAAAACGCATATGAACAGTTTTCATCAAAGGCCAAGTCTCTAGCTTTTGGCGATTTA
Organism: bacterium; assembly: GCA_019752925.1. Lineage (GTDB taxonomy): Bacteria > Bdellovibrionota > Bdellovibrionia > Bdellovibrionales > Bdellovibrionaceae > Pseudobdellovibrio. The sequence goes on along the minus strand of JAIELP010000002.1, from coordinate 102,995 downwards.
AAGCCGAGCGATCTTGTTGTTCACGTTAAACATGGCATCGGTGTTTACGAAGGTTTAAAAATTATGAATATCGGCGGTGCCGAGTCAGAATTTATTCAGATTGCATACAAAGACAAAGACAAGCTCTACCTTCCCGTTTACCGCGTAGGTCAGTTGCAAAAATTTTCAGGCGCAACCCAAACCAGTGTTCTCGATAAATTGGGCGGAACCGCATGGGAAAAAACAAAAGTTAAAGTTCGCGCACACTTGCGCGACATCGCTGCCGAGTTATTGCAGCTTTACGCCAAAAGGTCTGAAGTCCAACGCCCGCCCGTTGTATTTGATGAAATACTCTATAATCAATTTGAAAAAGGCTTTCCTTTTGATGAAACCGACGATCAATTGCGTGCTATTTCCGATATTCAAAAAGATTTCTCCAGTGAAAAACCTATGGATCGCCTCGTCTGTGGCGATGTTGGTTTCGGTAAAACTGAAGTTTCGATGCGTGCGGCTTTTCAATCGGTGCAAAATAAAAAGCAAGTTGCGGTTCTTGCCCCCACTACAGTTTTAACCTTCCAACATTTAGAAACCTTCAAAAAAAGATTTGCTGGCTGGGGTTTTGAAATACGCTCCTTGAATAGATTTGTTTCGACTGCCGACCAAAAGAAGACACTGGCCGAATTAAAAGATGGCAAAGTCGATATTTTAATCGGCACCCACCGTTTATTGAGTAAAGATGTAGCCTTTAAAGATTTGGGCTTACTTATTATCGACGAAGAACAGAAGTTCGGCGTAACCCATAAAGAAAAAATTAAAAAATTTAAAACAGAGGTTGATACATTAACTCTTTCAGCAACCCCTATTCCCCGCACCCTTAATATGAGTTTCACCGGAATGCGCGATTTATCAATTATCAACACGGCTCCTGTAGACCGCCTGCCGACCAGAACATTTATTTCTAAATTCGACACGGAGTTGATACGCAAAGGTATCCAATCTGAAGTTGCGCGAGGCGGTCAGGTTTACTTTATTCACAACCGTGTTCAAAGTATTTATGGAGTTGCGGACGAACTAAGACAAATTCTTCCCGATATACGCATGCGAGTAGCACACGGCCAGATGAATGAAGACGAGCTTGAAAGTGCCATGCTAGCATTTTTCCATCACGAAATAGATGTTTTAATCTGCACCGCTATTGTGGAGTCCGGCATGGATGTTCCGCGCGCCAATACTATGTTTATAGATCAGGCCCATATGTTCGGTCTTTCTCAGCTTTATCAGCTGCGTGGACGCGTAGGTCGAAGTAAAGCACGCGCTTTCTGTTATTTACTTTTACCGAAAGATAAAAAAATTGAAAAAGACGCACAAGAAAGACTGAAAGTTATTCAGGAAAATTCTGCTTTGGGTTCGGGTATACGCATTGCTCAATATGATTTAGAGCTGCGCGGTGCCGGTAACATTTTGGGCGACGATCAGTCCGGTCATGTTAACTCTGTAGGTTACGAACTTTATATGGATTTACTGAATGAAGCTTTGGCCGAAGCAAAAGGCGAATCTGTTGCCGATCGCGATTTGGATCCTGAAATCAATTTAAAAGTTCCTGCATTAATTCCAGATTCCTATATTTCCGATATCCGCATACGCCTAAGTTATTATAAAGCTCTTTCCGAAATTTCATCACAGGAAGAATTGGACCGAATTGAGGAAGAGCTTAAAGACCAGTTCGGCGAAATTCCTGAACCTGTTATTAATTTGATGGGTTTAATGTTGATTCGCAAACAGTGTAAAGATCTCGGCGTGCGCGACATTAGCGCGGGTTTAAAAAATATATCTTTGATCTTTACAGAAAAGACTAAGCTTAAACCGGAAACTGCTATTCAATTAGCAATGCGCGAAAATAAAAAATACTCGATCACTCCGGATCAGCGCTTAAATATCAGAATGAATAGCATTACCTGGTCGAATGTTTATGAAGAACTAAATTATCTACTGACATTGATTTGATTTTTAAATCTAGAATTCAAGTTTTAATGCTACACCAAGCTCCGCACTTGAGTGTAGATTCGGATCACCTTCGGTTCCAAGTGTTGAGGCCGGGTCAATGGCCGCCGACGACGCAAGATACTCCGTCATATAAACATCGATATATGTGTTTTCTAAACCCGATGATCTAATTCGTTCAGCTCTCGCTGTTTTATCTATAGAGTTTTCAAGCCAATCTAGCTGGAACAAAAGACCAAATTTATAATTACCCGCAAGCCCCGCCGTGCCCGAGCGATTTTCTTCGGCCCCCGAAACCACAGCGCTTTCAGAAACCATGTACTGATGAACACCACCTTGTAAATACGGAACAACCCAGGGCTCATTTAAAATTGCGTCTAAAGCAAAATTTGCAGAGAGACCATACTTGGTAAATGCAAGATTGCGATCCAGTCCGCTAACGCTTCCATCAATACCGCCGGCGCCGTAAACACCAACAACTGCAATAGATCCTAAAGAAGAAAGATTAAATTTATAACCGAGTTCAACGTTCACCATGTTTACGCGCTTTTCCTGAACAATATTTTCAATATGGACATCATTAAAAAGAGACCGGTAATCTACCGGATAAAATTTTTCCATCCCGACAGAAAATAAAGCGCCATGTGTGCCTCTGCGTTCTTTGTAAGGCTTGGTATAATCCTCAGCTTTTTCCACGATCACTTCGCCGGCACCGAGCGACTCATCTAAATTCAAATCCTGAGCATATGTAGATACTGAAACAAAAAAACAAATCAATGTTGCGTATAACCAAGTTGCCATAGACTAATTGTACTGATTTTCTATTATTATGACACCGATCTTAGGTCTGGTTTATTTGAGCTTTTTTCAGAGGTTTTGACAATATTTAACTATGGGCAATTTAACACAAAGCGGTTGCTTAATATGGGCCAATTTTATATCGTGAGCTCAAGCTGAGCGGTTTTAAATCTTAAATAGATACCGTCAGGAAGGGCCTTTTGGAGTACTCTAAAACTTTTTGTATTTACCCATGGATTCACCAAATGACTACGCCAACAGGTAAGGTGAATTTTTGCTGTATCTCGTTTAACACCGCCGTTTTGGATGACTCTGGGGCTCCTATTTCTTTAAGCACAGACTCATTTCAAAAAGCTTGGAATACACAATACATGCGCGACCTAAGAGAAAAAATGCTTACGGGTAAGCCGGTTACCGGATGCGATATTTGCTATAACCAAGAAAAAATCGGAAAAAAAAGCTATCGTCAAACCCATAATGAAGAGTGGCTGCAGCGTCTGGGCGCTGAGGACTATGAACAACGCGTGCAAAGCTCGATAAAAAATAACTATGTCGTAGACCGTCCACCTGTTTATCTAGATTTGCGACTAGGAAACCTCTGCAATCTTAAGTGTAGAATGTGCAACCCCTATAACAGCATTATGATCGAAAAAGAGTGGCGTGAGCTAGACGAAGAAACACAGGGCGCGTATTCGAAGTTTTGGCAGCGGAACAATATGGAAAACGGCTCTGTTGATAAGTGGTATGAGTCTGATAATTTTTGGAATGACGTTGAAAAATATATACCTCACTTAAAAAAAGTTTACATGACCGGCGGCGAGCCCACTCTTATTGAGGCAAATTATCGTTTTTTAGACAAGTGTCGTGAGCTTGGGTACGCCAAAAATATTGAATTATTTTTTAATTTAAATTTTACGCGAATGACAGACCGGTTTATTGAGCAACTTAAGTCTTTCAAGTGGACTAATATAAATGCTAGCCTTGATGGTTTTGGTCCGACGAATGAATATATCCGCGGCAACAGTAATTGGAAAATAACTTCTGAAAATGTCGACAAACTAATTGTAAACTCCGGATCAAATGTTGCGTTGGGTTTTTCGCCAGTTATTCAAATATATAATATTCTTTCAATAACAGAGTTGCTCGACTATATTGAAACCTTAATTTTGCGCCATAATAAAAATATGTTGGTCGATATATTACATTGCTATTATCCTGAATTTTTAGATTTTGCAGTGCTTCCAAAAAGTATAAAGCAAGAAGCAAAAAAACTAATTCAAGATTGGGTTCTTCGCTCCAAAACTCTTAACACAAAGAGCACTAACGGATTTTTTCTAAAAAATAGCATCGAAAGTTTGGTTACTCGTTTAGATCAAACCATGGACCAAGAAGATCCTTCTAAAATTCGTGACTTTATTGAATACACCACCACGCTCGACAAAAAAAGAAAACAAAGCTTTAGTACAAGCTTTCCAAAATTAAGTGAGATGTTGCGTGAAGCCGGATACTAGCGTGCAAACCTTAAGCTCCAGCCCTTTTAGTTCCACCTGGTGCGTACTGCCTTGGGTACACGCAGCGTCTCTAACAGATGGAAGTACTCAGCTTTGTTGTGTTGCCGAAAAAACATCGGGAACAAATCTAAATTCTCAAACAATTCAAGATTACTGGAATAGCGATTATACAAAGTCTGTGCGTTTGCAAATGTTACAGGGTAAAAAAATTGCTGCCTGCCGTCGTTGTTATGAAGAGGAAGCGAACGGTTACCAAAGTCATCGACTTATGGAAAATAAAAACTGGCAAGATAAACTTGGCCTTGAATATATATTAGAGCTTATTAAAGAAACTTCTGAATCCGGTGAGTTATCAAAAGAGCTTTTGTCTGTTGACTTGCGCCTTGGCAACACCTGCAATCTTCAGTGTATAATGTGTCAGCCACGCGAAAGCTCTAAGTGGATCTCTGGCTCTGAAAAACTTTTGCAACACATTACCCACTCTGATTTAAAATCAGAGTGGAAATATAAACAAAATATTAAAGTTGACTCCTATGAATGGTATAAAAACGACGCCTTCTGGGTGGGTCTAAAAAAAATTCTACCGTACATTAAAGAAATTATTATTGCCGGTGGCGAACCTATGCTAATTCGTCAGCATTTACAGTTTTTAAAAGAGTGTGCGGATTCTGGCGAGGCCCATCATATTCATGTTCGTTACCATACTAATCTAATAGAGTTTCCTGTCGACATGATTCCTTATTGGGAAAAATTTGAGCGCATTGAGTTTTTTGCTAGCGTAGACGGGTGCGGCGAGGTTGCCCACTATTTACGTTACCCTACTGACTGGTCTAAAATCGAAAAAAACCTACGCATTATTGACGACATGTCGGAAAACACTTGGCTTAGATTTCTTTTCAGCGTTCAAGCGCTTAACGTAAGTCATTTACCCGATTTTGTTCGTTGGGTAAGAGAACAACAATATAAAAAGCAAAAACATTTTTCGACCTATCAAGAATTTGTTCACCCGGGATTGGTTCACTGGCCTGAATATTTAAACCCAAAAGTACTCCCAAAAAATTTTAAGGCCTCGGTTGCCGCTAAGTTTGAAGCCTTAAGAACCGAGCTCAATGAGCCTTTTGATAAGTTTGGTAGCATTGTTGCCTTTATGAACTCTGAAGATCAAAGCAATAAATTAAATCAGTTTTCAGACTATTGCTCTGCTCTCGATTTATCTCGAAAAACCGATAGGTTTAAAACTTTTCCAGAGTTTAAAGAGGTCTTCTAGTGGGCCTTTTTGGTGAATCTGACGATTTAAAAAAACTAAATTCTGCAGTTTGCCCTCTCCCTTGGATTTCGGCCAGCTTTAATACAGATGCCTCATTTAGGGTTTGTTGCAACACAAGCCATGGTGGACTAATTACGTCACAAGGAAAGAAACTTTATCTTGCTGAGGTCAACTCTTTGAACGAAATAAAAAATTCTGAAACCGTTGTCTCGTTAAAAAACGACATGCTGGCAGGAATTCGTTCTGATTTTTGTAAATCTTGCTACGACGTTGAGGATAGTGGTGGTATGTCTATCCGCCAGTACTATTTAAAAAAATATAAAAATTTTTCTTCTGAATTAAATAAAAACTCTCATTTAAATGTTGGTATTAAATTTTTAGATTTTTCATTGTCAAACAATTGTAACCTTAAGTGTCGTATGTGCACCCCGGGCGCATCCTATTTACTCTCCGAAGATTTTAAAAAAGCTGGCTTTAACTTTGATTCAGAATATTCCGAAAAAGCCCACGTGGGTTGGAAGTATGAAGGACTCATTGAGGAGTTAATCAAAACCAATTCTGATTCCCTAGAAGATATTTTATTTACCGGCGGCGAACCATTAACGAATCAAATTCATTTAAAAGTTTTGTCTCAGCTCGTCGCGATCGATGTGGCAAAAAAAATTAATCTTACTTATCACAGTAACCTAATGGTTTTGCCCAAGCCAATTATCGAACTATGGAAAAACTTTAAAAGCGTTGAGGTTCACTTGAGCCTGGAGGGGCACGAACAATACAACGACTATATTCGCCACAACTCACGCTGGAACAAAATACTTGAAAACCTCGATACTTTGCTGTCTCACAAAAAAGCTATCAATCTTTGGTTTGAAATTCACACGGTATTTCAAGCTTATAATGTTTTAGTTATTCCAAAGTTTTTAAATTACTTGCAAAGATTTAATCCAAAAATTCCTGTGGTTCCTCATTTTATTTGGATCGACAACCCCTCTTTCTTGTCTGTTAACTCACTCAGTTTAGATTTAAAAAAACAAGCTGTTGCTGAAATTGAAAGATTTATCGAAGACAATCGCGCCTTTTATCAAAACTCAAAATATTACGAGTTTAATTTAGAAAAAATTGAAATCTTAAAATCTTGCCTTAAAAGAATAGTCTTTGAAGATTTTAAACAAGAACAATTGCAATTTGTGAGTTATACAAGAAAACTAGACTCTATGCGCAACCAAAACGTACTAGATGTCTTTCCTGAGCTAAGCGAGGTTTTTATTTAATTATGGATAAAAAAAAATATGATGAGCTAATAACTTCTCCTTATTTCTGTGCCTACCCATTTGTGCAGGTTTCTACGGTGCCCGCTGGATTTATGCGCCCTTGTTGTTTTTACACTGATATTTTAAAAAATGACGACGGCTCAAGCAGTAATGTAGATAAAAATACATTTCAAAATATCTGGAATAATAATAATTTTAAAACTATACGAAAAGATATGCTCGATGCTAAAAAAATTCATGGTTGTCAGCAATGTCACAAAGAAGATAGTTTCGGTGGCGACAGCATGCGTAAGCGAAGTTTGCGCGAGTGGACCTGGCGTTCGGACTTCAAAGCCATTCTTGAAGATGCCCAAAAAAACGAAGGCCATCTTTCTACGGATATAAAATTTCTAGAACTAAAGCCTGGCAATCTATGCAACCTTAAATGCAGAATGTGCAATCAGTTCGACAGCAGTAAATATGCCGCCGAACTTAAAGAAATCGGTGCACGCTTCAACACCACTACCGAAACCAGCCAAGCACGTCTTTTTGACGACTCCTCTTTTGAATACGATTTCAATCTCGAAAAGATGGCCGACTGGTCTAAAAACGCTGACATTTGGAAAAGTTTTGAAAAAATTCTTTCGCAAGTTGAAATTTTAAGTTTTGCTGGGGGTGAGCCTTCATTAATTGAAGAAGTTTATACTTCTTTAAAGTTTTGTGTCGACAACGGTTATGCCAAAAATATTCGTGTTTATTTTGCTTCAAACTTTACCCAAAACTTAGATAGGTTTGCACAGCTAGCAAAACACTTTGAACGCTTTGATTTTATAGCCAGTATTGATGGGCACGGCGACACTCAAGAGTATATTCGTTTTCCATCTAAATGGCCCACCATCGAAAAGAACTTTTATCTTATTAACGAATATAGCCGAAACTTTTCTTCTATTAATTTAATGATCAATTTAACTTTAAACTTATACAACATTCTGAGTTTTACAGAACTATTGAATTGGCTCGAGGCCCCTCGTTTAAAGCACGGTCTTAAGGAAGATCCTTTTAATCTTAATATACTTATGTTTCCTGAGTACCTAAGCGTAGATTTATTGCCGAACAGCTTGCGACAAGATGTTATTTCAAAAGTTAGGTCTTATATGGAATCTTCATGGATATGCAAAGCTCGGCCACACATCTATTCACGCCTTGAACAGCTTAATAACATGTTGGCCGTAAGAGTTGATGAGACCGCTCAAGATTATACTAAAAAATTAACTCAGTTTTGGGTTTATACAAAGATTCTAGACCAAATTCGTTCACAAAAAATTACTGAATTTGAGCCGCCTCTCGTCGCTGCTATTGAAAATAATTTAAAAATTGCTGGCTGTGATTTGGCGCTTCTAGCAAAGCAGTATCATTTGCAAACTGTTTAGCAGAGTTTAATCGACAGTAAGGTTAAGCTATTGCACTGGTCTCTAAATTCTTTAACGAGGAGCTTCTAATTTCTGGCGTAGTTTCTTTAGAATACCAGGATGGAGACTCTTAAAAATGTCTGCCCACCTGCCGCTCGGGCCTATCCACGATAATGCAGCTATTTCTCATATGCTTTGTCTTTGGTGGAATTAATTGATTTATAAAAATTTTCTAATTCCGGAAATATCTGTAAAAAATTGGTGGCGCGGCGCCTATCTAATTCATTTACATACTCAACAAATCTTCTTTTATTTATATTAAGCTCTTCTGGCTCAAAACTCTGTTTCATTATGGAAAAATTTCGCTTAACTTTTAATATTTCATAGGGCTTAAAGCCCCTGTAGCTCGTGTCGTAATCATCTTTTTGAACATTTTCCTCCATAAACGAAATAATTTCACTCAGGTGTTTTTCCCACTCCGTATTGGCCATTAATTTAATACTGAGCCAGCTGGGCTGACTCAGTATTGGAATATCAAACCAAACTCTTTGTCTTTTTTTCCTAGTATATGGTTTGTGTAAAATGCCACGCGGGTCGCTTACTTGAATTACTTCTTCTTTTTGATTTTCATAGCAAAACTCTTCTCTCAACTCGAGTATCCAGCTCAAAAAATCTTTTAGCTTTGGCAAACTTAAAACATTAAATGTATTAATTAGCGTTATTGCAGTTCCGTCAGTTTTAGATAAAACTTCTCTAATATTATTTTTAACTACGTTGAAGTTCATGCCCGTGCGGATGTATTCGGCTTGAGCGCCAACACTATCGCAGCTAACAAATAACATAAAATATTTTATGGCCGGACTTACGTAGCCATAATTTCCGGTATTTTTATTTAATTTATCGCTATCTTCCCAAATTTGAATCTTTTCTAGCTTTTGCAACTTTAAAATAAATTTTTCAAATATCTCTGATTTAGGAGGACACAGGTTACTAGTAATGCTTAGCTCTAGATCTGCATTTGGGTTTTGATGGGCATAATCCAAAACTTTCCACGTGTTTACATCTAGCAGCGGCTCGCCGCCGGTCATTCTGAAAACTTTTAAATCTTTATATATCTGTGGCCACCACTTCCAGAATGACTGAACAAATGGGTTTTCATTGTTGGGCGTTGTTAGTGGCATCAGCCCAACTTTTTTTAAAGCCTCTATATTGTTGTGAATATACTCTTCAAGCCTATAATCTCCATGAATTTCGATTTCTTTTTGCCATTCCGAGCTAATATGAGGACTGCAATAAATACATTTAAAGTTACATGCTTGATTAAAATTTACTTCTACATAAGCCGGGGTTACTCCCTTGTCGAGCCTTTCGTCGCCAAGCTGAATTTTTTCGAGCTGGTCTGCTGCCCACCATTCGCTACTCTTATAATGTCGATCTGAAAGGTGACCTAGTTTTTCGGCGCTAGGTGCGTCTTCTGCGGCCCAACAATATTTGCAGCCATCTGGGCGCTCGCCATTACGCATTTGCTTTCGTTCTTTAATTTTAAATTCGGTGTTGTGCAGTAGCCCTGGGTTTTCGCTTAAGCCCTCAATTGGAATATCGTGCGCCGGCGGGTGATAACAAGATTGAGTTTTTCCATTTGTTAAATGCATGCTCACCATCATCCATTTTGCTAAACAAAAACTCGGGCTAATAGCATTTAGCTTTTCGCGCATTTCTTCTGCGCCCGCGTGATATTCTTTGCTTTTTTTTGTTATGGCCATATCTCTTTTCTTATCCCAATTACACAATATATAGACATTTTATAAAAAATAACTAATTATTGTATGATCAATGCGCGATTTAAGTCCAACTTTTTGCATATATCCGTGGGATCACTTAGCTACACTTACTAACGGCAGCATTCTGCCTTGTTGCGTAGCTGTTGATGATTCAAGTGCCAACGTTAAAACTCACAGTTTTTTAGAGGCTTGGAATTCTGAAAAAATGAAGTCCTTGCGTCAAGATCTACTTGCCGGAAAAAAATCTAATAGCTGTGTTCGTTGTTATAACGAAGAGGCCTGCGGAATTGAATCTCACCGCGTCTCAAGTAACCGCAATTATTTAAATATGCTGGGCTCTTTTGAAAGCTTAATAGATGCAACCTCTGAAGATGGTTATTTGACCTCTCCCATTAAGTCTATAGATTTGCGATTAGCGAACAACTGCAACCTACAGTGTATTATGTGTGGCCCTTCTGAAAGCACCAAGTGGGCTGCAGATATTTCAAAAATGATTGAAAACTCAACTGACGATAAAGTAACTTCCGATTTTACATGGAAAGCTAAAGCAAACAGCAATGACTACCTCTGGTACAAAGACGAAAATTTTTGGAAAAACTTCAAAGCCTTAATTCCGGATATTCGAGATTTAGTTATAGGTGGAGGCGAACCCTTTTTAATAAATGAACAAATTTCGTTTTTAAAAGATTGCGTAGAGCGCGGATACTCCAGGTATCTTTCTATTCGCTTTCACACCAACGGAACCGTTTTAACCGACGACATCTTAGAGTTACTTTCAAAATTTAGAGATATTGATATTATTTTGAGTTTAGACGGCGTTGATGAGCACAATCACTATGTTCGTTACCCTGCCAACTGGATCGCCATAGAAAAAAATTTAAAAAAGTTAGATTCCACACCAAATAACATTTCTGTTTTTATGTTAAGCACGATGCACGCAATTAGTATTTATTATTTTCCTCAGTTCCTGCGTTGGTTTATGCAACAAAATTTTAAAAAAATTGGCATTAAAGACGTCAACTCAAACCTTCCCTTAACGGGCATCGCGCATTCTCCATTTTATTTAAATCCGCGAGTTTTGCCTTTAAAAATTAAAGCAAGCATTCGAAAAAAATATACGCTACTATATGAAAAAGACTTTGTTGTGTATTTTAAAGATCGTCCAGACTTAAAAAATCGGGCCATCTCGCGCCTTAATGCAAATTTAGAATATATGGATTCTGAAGATCGCTCCCATGAATTTGAAAACTTCTTGGCGTACACGCAAGTATTAGACAAAACCAGAAAAACTAGTTTTTCTACAACTTTTCCTGAGCTTCAATCTGAGATATAAACTCTTTCATGTTCGGAAAAACATTCAAAAGGTTGTTTCCACTTCTTTTGTCTTGTTCGTTAAAAAACTTAGTAAAGTCTTTTCGAAGTTTTTTTGTTTTATCAGACTCTTCGTTGCTTATCATTTGTGAATAAATCGTTTTTATTTTTTCTAACTCAAAATCTTTAAAGCCTTTAAATCTAGTGTCTTGAGTTTCAAGATTGCTTTCAACAAACTCTATTCCTTCTTTAATTACGGCGGCGTATTCTTTAGGAAGAATTTTAATTGAAAGCCAATCTGGCGCGCCAAGTGTTGGAAAATCTATCCAAATTTTTTGCCTATCCGTTGAGTATTTTTGTCTTAGCTCTAAGATTCCTTCTAAAAATTCTTTAAAACTAAAAACAGAAAATATATTAAATGTTGATGTAACTGTAACGCTCGTTTTTTCTGTCGACTCCAAAAACTCTTTTACATTATGTAGCGACTCAGAAAATTTTAGCCCGTTTCGAACGTAGGCCGCTTTGTTTCCCCACGCATCAAGTGAATAAAACAGCATAAAATGGTCAAATGAGTTTTGTTTAGCCATTTCTTTTATTTGTTTTAAAAATTTATCCCACAAGGCTTGTGGCGGGTTGCAGTTCGACATCAACATGAGTTGTAAGTCTTTTTTGGGGTTTTGTAATACGTAATCAAAAACTTTGTAGGTGTTTTCATCTAGTAGCGGTTCACCGCCTGAAATTTTTAGATGTTTTAGTTCTTTATACAGCTCTGGCCACCAAGCCCAAAAGGCTTCAACATATTTTTTTGTTTTTTCTGGAGAAGGCAAAAGACCCAACCACGCTAGCCCTCTTAAGTCGTTGTGAGCATGATCGTGTAGTCTGTAGGGCCCATTCTTTGATACATCTTCATACCAAGCTGTCGACTGATGAGGAGAGCAATAGCTGCACTTAAGATTACAGTGATTACTAAAAACTATTTCTAAAAATCTAGGGCTCGGATTTCCCTCGGCACCAAAATCTATGGCTTCTTGTAAAAGATCTTCGCTAAAAAAGTCAGCCGATCTGTAAGCGCGGTCTGATAGCTGTTCGCCGTCACCCGCGTCTTCAATATTCCAACAGTACTGGCACTCCGCAGGTCTTTCGCCTTTAAGCATTTTTGCGCGCTGATTTTTTTTATATTTTGTATTATGAAGTGCCGAGCTGTTTGTGACTAATTCGTTAGCTAAAATGTCGTGTGCGGGAGGATGATAGCAAGATTGAGTCTTGCCGGTCGTTAAATTAATTGATGAGTAGTACCACTTCGCCAAACACATGCATTTTGAAACGTTGTTAAGCTTTTTTAATACTATCTTGGCAGAGCTTAAATAATCAGAGGTGATGCTTCCTGTAGACTCGTCCACAGTTACTTGATCACCTCGGATATTATTTAAATTTTTATTTTTATCTTCACTCACTTAAAATAGTTTAATACTATTTTTTAGTGTTTTACTAGGTTAATTGCGGCTCTGGCTTTATCGGCCTCGTTCATTGTTGCAACGTAGTCTGCGTCATTCAGAACTTCGGTAATTAGTTTTTTCTCAGCGTTTTGTAAGTGATTTTTAGCTGTTTCTTCAACAACCTCTTCAGGCGTTTGCATAAACTCGGCTAAAACGTTTACCGTTTCCGGCGACACTTCACAATAGCCCCAGCTAATTACTGCCTTATAGGTTTTTTCCTGACCTTTAATTTTATATTTTAAAATACCGGTGCCTAAAGTTGTAATTAATGGCGAGTGGCCTGGTAAAATAGTCATTTCTCCTGAATGCGCAGGAACAGTCACTTTTGTGATTTCCTGATCAAAAACAGCTTTTCTTTCTGGAGTTAAAACATTCAATTTAAACATTTTTACCTTCTTCTCGGTGCACAGATCCGGATTTCTCCGGATCCTCTTAATTAAAACTTCTCTTAAAAAATTAAGCCTGTAATTTTTTAGCTTTTGCTACTGCGTCTTCAATTGTTCCAACTAAGTAGAACGCCTGTTCAGGTAAAGCATCGTGTTTACCTTCTAAGATTTCTTTGAAGCCACGAACAGTGTCTTTAATGTCAACGTAAGCTCCAGTTAAACCAGTGAACTGCTCAGCAACGAAGAACGGCTGAGATAAGAAACGTTGAATTTTACGAGAACGGGCAACAACTAATTTATCTTCTTCAGATAACTCATCCATACCTAAGATGGCGATGATATCTTGTAATTCTTTATAACGTTGCAAGATCATTTGAACGCCACGAGCTGTATTGTAATGCTCGTCGCCCACAACCTGTGGATCTAAGATACGTGAAGTTGAAGTTAACGGATGAACCGCTGGGAAGATACCCATAGCTGCGATATCACGATCTAAGTTCGTTGTCGCATCTAAGTGAGTGAAAGTAGTTGCTGGAGCTGGATCCGTATAGTCATCGGCAGGTACGTATACCGCTTGAACTGAAGTGATCGAACCTTGCTTAGTAGAAGTGATGCGCTCTTGCATCACGCCCATCTCGGTAGCTAACGTCGGTTGGTAACCCACGGCTGAAGGGATACGACCTAATAACGCCGACACTTCCGCACCCGCTTGAGTGAAACGGAAAATATTATCTACGAAGAAAAGAACGTCTTGTTTTTCAACGTCACGGAAGTATTCCGCAACTGTTAAGCCTGTTAAAGCAACACGCGCACGCGCTCCAGGTGGCTCATTCATCTGACCGAAAACAAGTGCTGTTTTCGCGATAACGCCCGAATCTTTCATCTCGTGCCACAAGTCATTACCTTCACGAGTTCTTTCGCCCACGCCTGCGAATACAGAGAAACCGCCATGCTCAGTCGCAATGTTGCGGATTAATTCTTGAATCAAAACTGTTTTACCAACGCCGGCACCACCGAATAAACCAATTTTACCACCTTTAGCGTAAGGAGCTAATAAGTCCACAACCTTAATACCGGTCATTAACATCTGTTGAGAGGTTGCTAAGTCTTCAAACTTAGGAGCCGTTCTGTGGATTGGCCATTGTTCTTTAGTTTTAACTTCGCCCATTTCGTCGATTGGCTCGCCAACAACGTTAATGATACGACCTAAAACTTCGCGACCAACTGGAGCCGTAATCATATTACCAGTATTTTTTACTTCAGTACCACGAACTAAACCCTCTGTAGAGTCCATTGAAATTGTTCTTACAACGCCATCACCTAAGTGCTGCGCTACTTCTAATACCAAGTTGTATTCTTTGTCAGAAATAACTTTGTTAGTTGCTCTTAAAGCCGTATTGATTGGAGGTAGTTCGCCGCTGAACTCAACGTCAACAACCGGTCCCAAAACTTGTGTAATTTTTCCGTTAGCCATATTTCCACCTTTAAAACTTTGCCTCCAGACATCCAGAGGCGTAATTAATATTTTAAACTATCCTTTTAACGATTCCGCGCCGCTCACGATTTCCGTAAGCTCTGTCGTAATCTTCTCTTGTCTTGCTTTGTTGTACGTTAACGTCAACTTGTTGATCATATCGCGCGCGTTGTTCGATGCGTTTTCCATCGCCGTCATGCGGGCACCATGCTCAGAAGCAACTGATTCTGACATCGCTCTGTAAACCTGTAAGTTGAAGTTCTTTTTTAATAGATCTTCAATAATGACTTCAGGAGCTGGGTCAAAAATCATGTCCGGAGAGAAATTTGTACCTTCAAAAGAAGATTTTTCAATTTCAACCGGAAGAAGAGTTTCACAAACTACTTTTTGAGAAATTGCAGACTTAAACTCATTGTAAACAAGTCTGATTTCATCGTAGCTGCCATCCATAAAGCGATTGATCAGCTTTTCAGCCACGCCATGAGCTAAATCGTAAGAAATGTCTTTATCAAGTTTAGTAATGCTTTCTAAACCTTTAACATTTTTTCTTGCGAAGTAATCAGAACCACGCTTACCAACAAAGATGAAGTCGATTTTTTCAAGACCAGCTTTGTGATCAGCGTAATATTTTTCTGCAAACTTAATAATGCTGCTGTTGAAGCCGCCGCAAAGACCGCGGTCCGAAGTTAAAACAACAAGTAACACGCTCTTAACGTTTTCTTTTTTTGTCATCAACGGGTGGGTCACTTTTTGCGTGGCCGCAATGTTCGCAATCACACCTTTAAGTGTAACTGCGTACGGGCGCATATTGGTGATGTTGTGTTGCGCTTTACGAAGTTTCGCCGCAGAAACCAGCTTCATCGCTTTCGTGATTTGCTGAGTATTCTTTGTCGAGTCAATTCGTATGCGTATCTCTTTTAGATTTGCCATCTTTTAGCTTTCTTCAACTATTTAGTTGGTTGGAAAACAGCGGCGAACTCTTTAAGAGCCGTCACTAAATCTTTTTTAACATCGTCAGAAACTTGTTTTTTCTCATCGATGTTTTTTAAGATGCTAGAGTATTTTTGTTTTAAGAATTGAACCATGTCTTTTTCGTATTTCTTAACGTCAGCATCTTGTAATGAATCCATGTAACCGTTAGTTGCTGCGAAGATTGCTACGATTTGTTCTTCAACTCTTACCGGCTGGTATTGGCCTTGTTTTAATAATTCAACAAGTTTACGACCGCGAGATAATTGTTGTTGGGACGCTTTATCTAAATCAGACGCGAAAGCTGCGAAAGCCTCAAGAGCACGGAACTGCGCTAATTCAAGTTTAATTGGACCAGCAACTTGTTTCATACCCTTAACCTGAGCTGCACCACCCACGCGAGATACCGATTTACCGATAGAAATCGCAGGACGAACACCTTTATAGAACAAATCTGATTCTAAGAAGATCTGACCGTCAGTGATCGAGATAACGTTAGTAGGAATGTAAGCGGAGATATCACCCGCTTGAGTTTCAATGATTGGAAGAGCTGTTAATGAACCAGCGCCTTTATCATCAGATACTTTAGCGGCGCGCTCCAATAAACGGCTGTGTAAATAGAATACGTCTCCTGGATAAGCTTCGCGGCCGGGAGGACGACGTAATAATAATGACATTTGACGGTAAGCTTGCGCTTGTTTCGTTAAGTCATCGTAAATGATTAAGGCATGTTTGCCAGAATCGCGGAAGTATTCAGCCATCGCTGTACCCGTGTACGCAGCCAAATACTGCATAGGAGCCGGATCAGAAGCTGAAGTTGAAATGATAGTTGTATATTCTAAGGCGCCAGCTTCACGTAATTTTTGAACAACCACAGAAACTGTAGATTGTTTTTGTCCGATCGCTACGTAAAAGCAGTGAACGTTTTGGCCTTTTTGATTAATAATAGTATCAATCGCAATAGCTGTTTTACCAGTTTGACGGTCGCCGATGATCAACTCACGCTGACCACGACCAATTGGTACTAAGGCGTCGATAGCTTTTAAGCCAGTTTGTAATGGTTCGTGAACCGATTTACGATAAACGATACCCGGAGCTTTTAATTCAACTTGGCGAGAGTGCGGAGAAGTGATTGCGCCCATGCCGTCGATTGGCTGACCTAACGCATTTACTACGCGGCCTAATAACGCCTCACCAACTGGAACAGAAACGATTTTTTTTGTTCTTTTAACTACGTCGCCTTCTTTGATGTTTCTGTCTTCACCGAAGATAACCACACCCACTTGAGAAGTTTCAAGATTTAGCGCCATGCCTTGAATTCCGTTAGAGAATTCAACCATTTCGCCGGCCATTACGTTTTCTAATCCGTGAATACGAGCAACCCCGTCACCTACAGATAAAACGCTTCCGGTTTCTGCAACTTCTACGTTCTTGTTGTATTTAGAAATTTGTTCTTTAAGAACGCGTCCGATTTCGTCGGCTCTGATTTGGGCTTCCATCTATATACCTCTCTTTGAAATGTCTTCTTTAATTTTGTTTAAATGAAATTGTGCTGAATCGTCCATTGTCCACCCACCAACAGTTACTTTGTAACCAGAAAGTAGGCTTGGATCTTTTTCAACTTTTAATTTTACTTTTTTATTTAATGATTGAGAAAGTTTCGCCTCAACCTGAGCCTTAAAGCCCTCAGAGGCTTCGCCAGCAACAAAAAGAGTTCCCTCTGTTTCGCCACCTTGAGCTCTTACTAAAGTTTGGAAGGCTTGGTTGATTTGAGACAAGAAAGCCACTCTTTCTTTTTCAACAACGGTAATTACAAAATTAAACGTCTGTGGAGAGCATTTGCCTTCAAGGGCAGATTTCGCCACCATAATTTTGTTATCTACTGTGTTAAATGGGCTATCAAAAAAACTAACTGATTCTTCCTGAGAAAATACTTTTACTATTTGTTCAAGCTCAGAAGCCACAACCGCAGTTGTTTTAGATTCTTCCGCCGCCTCAAACAAGGCTTGCGAGTATTTTTGAACGATTACATCTGCACTCATGCTTTCACCTGTTCAAGTTGTTTTAAAAAAGCGCTCTCTTGAGATGAAGAGGCTTGGTTTTTATCTGATAAATTTTTAGTCGCTGTAGAAACCGCGGCATTCAGTATAGTGGCATTGATTTCAGCCTTGGCCTTATTTAACTCATTATTAATAGTTAAGACCGCATCTTTTTTCATTTTTTCTGCGCTAGCCTCAGCATCTTTAATAAGGTTAACTTTTAAAAGGTCGGCCTCAAAGCGCGCGTTGTCTAACGCCTTTTTCTCGCCGCCCTCTAAATTTGAGAGTTTTGATTTAATGTCTGCCAGGGCCGCTTCCGCATCTTTTAGAGCGGCAAGCGTTTTTTGAGATTGGTCTACGTAGTTTTGTTTTCTTGCGGCGAAGGTTTCAATAATTGATTTTCTGATAAAGAAAAACAGCGCCAACAATAAAATACCCAGATTAACAACCTGCCAGCCTATTTCTCTTAGCGGAATGTGGCCGTCGCCATGAGCGTCGTGACCGCCTCCGGCCGCCAACGCGGTGGCCGACATTAATAGTGTTACTGTAAATGCTGTGCTTTTCATTAAACAGCTCCTGTTAATTTTTTAGAAAGTTCCGCGGCAACATCCTGAGAAATTTGCTGAACTTGTTTTTCGGCGTTGGCTTTTTGCGCGCCGATATCTTTTCTTGCGCTTTCTGTTTGCTCAGTAACTTTTGATTTTGCTGTATTTAAAATAATTCCAGCAGACTCAGTTGCCTGAGTTTTTGAAGCATCAAATACGCTTTGAATTTTTTGATTTATTTCGCGGGCGCGGGTTTGAAAAATTGATTCTAATTTTTTAGCCTCTTCCTGGGTTTCTAATGCTACCTGATCGGCACCTTTAGTTTGCTGTAATCTTTTGTCGTAGGCTTTAAAAAAAGGTCCATAAACAAATACAGTTAAAAACGAAATTGAAATGATAAAAAGCGCAAACTGAATGAAAGCAGTTTTGTTGGCGCCAAGCTGTAACAAGATTTCCATGCTGATCCCTTACTTTTTTAAACACTTTGGGATAGCACTCATTGCTTTTGAGCGTCAACATTTTATAGTCCACGCCCGGGTCCTGCGACTAACTCACAGTCAGATGAATAAGATTTGATTAAGCTTTCGGCACATATGAGGCGCCCTCGAAAACAACACCCTCTTCGATCTTTAAACTCGGGGTTGTTACGGTGCCTCTAAACATTGCAGGCGGCATCATAATGACCTTTTTACTGGCAACTATGTTTCCCTCTAGCGTACCCATAATAGTTACGTATCCGGCTTCAATTTCAGCATGAACTTGCGCCGTTTCGGTAATGACGACGTGATCTTTCGTGTAAATCTCACCTTTAAATTGGCCGGATATTTTTGCTGTACCACTAAAAGAAAGGCGGCCCTCAAAAGAGCAATTTTCTTCGATTAGTGTGGAGATGTTCAGTTCTTTTTCCATGTATTAGCTTTTAAGTTTCTCGTATATTTGTGTCAGCTGGTCATCGCTGTAGAAGTGTACCTGAACGCTTCCTTTGCCAGACTTGTAACTAATTTCAACTTTGGTGCCTAGCGATTTTTGCAACTGATCTGCAAGCTCTGCGGCCAGCTTCCCTGCTAAATCTACGTTAAGACCTGTAGCAGATGAGGCTCCTACGGACTTAGCTGGATTTTTTTGGAAAGACTTGATTTCGGCCTCAAGAGATCTTACTGACATTCCGCCTTCAGAAACTTTTTTTGCTAAATTAATTTGGCGCGCTTTATCTGTTAAAGATAAAATTGCTTTTGCGTGTCCCACGCTAATTTGTTTAGCGCTTAACATATCTCTGATTTCTAGTGGTAAACTTAGTAATCTCAGGGCATTCGCAACCGAAGATCTTTCTTTGCCAACCTTTTCTGCCGCCTCTGCCTGTGACAAAGAAAACTCTTCGATTAGGCGCTGATAGCTTTCAGCTTCTTCGATTGGGTCCAAATCTTCGCGTTGAATATTTTCAATTAATGCAACCTGAAGAGCCTCGCGATCGCTCAGTGTTTTAATAATTGCCGGCACCTCGTGAAGGCCTGCAGCCTGCGCCGCTCGCCATCTTCTTTCGCCTGCTAAGATTTCAAAACCGCCGGCCTGGCGTTTTCTAACTGTTATGGGCTGAATGATGCCATTTTCTTTAATTGAGTTTGCTAACTCATTCAAAGACTCTTTATCGAAATTTTTGCGTGGCTGATAAACGCCCGGAACCAGCTTATCAATAGCTATATTCCATACGCGATTTTCAGGGCTTGTTTCGACCGTATCCTGTGAAGAAACTTTAGCAGTCGTTTGGGGAGGGGCGATGCGGGTTGTTTCTTCTTGAGCTTGAGCAAAAGGGCTAGACTCGTTAACGGCTCCGCCGAGCAACGAACCCAATCCTCTTCCTAATCTTTTTTTGTTTGTATTTTCTTTATTAATTTCCATTATTTACCTATTATAATTCTGCAGATTTGTTTTGATTTTTATCAATGTTTGCTGTTCTGGCAACTAGCTCTTTTGAAAGCTCTAAATACATTAGCGCGCCAATAGATTTTGGGTCATATCCAAAGATCGAAACGCCATGGCTTGGAGCTTCGCTCAAACGAACATTTCTAGGGATAACGGCATTGAAAACCTTGTCTTTGAAGTGCGCTCTGATTTCTTCTACAACCTGGTGGCCTAAGTTGTTTCTCTTATCAAACATTGTTAAACAAATTCCCTCTATATGTAATTGGGGATTAATGCTTTTTTTAACCAAGCCAGCAGTATTTAAAAGCTGACTTAAGCCTTCAAGCGCGTAGTACTCACACTGTAGCGGAACCAAAAAGCTTCCTGCCGAGGCCAGAGAGTTTAAAGTTAAAAGCCCTAGCGATGGCGGACAGTCTATTAATATATAGTCGTAAAGGGCCGCTACGCTGGCTAATGCGTTTTTTAAGCGATATTCACGCTGAGGCATATCCACCAGCTCAATTTCAGCGCCCACCAAGTCTGGGTTGGCTGCGGCTACCCATAAATTATCTGACGGGCTCTTAAAAACCACCTCTTGAATAGTCTTTTCGCCGATTAATACATGATATATGTTAGATTCTTGCGTTTCGTGCTTCTTTATGCCTAATCCGCTCGAGGCATTTCCCTGTGGATCCATGTCAACAACCAAAACTTTATATCCTTGCTGGGCCAGGGCGGCCGAAAGATTAACCGTTGTTGTTGTTTTACCTACTCCACCCTTTTGATTGGCTATGCAAATTGTCTTAATCATGCTGTCTCCTTATGTATTGCCTGCTCATCTTTGCGAATTGTTGGCCGCCTATCAAGAAATATTTTAGTTTTGTATGAAATAATCCGATGTTCTACGTGGAACAACCTATGAAATGCTTAATATTTGCCTTTTTGGTCTTATTTTTTGCCTCCTGTAATTCAAAAAACCCTCATCCTGAGCAGTTGGACGAGATTTATCTGGATTTGGTAGCTGAATTGGATATTGCCAGCAAGGCTTTGGAGTCTGAAGAGAAGAATCTAGCTACTCAAATTAAAGAACGCAGCCAGGCCGTTCCTCAAACTGGACAAATCAAGTTTGCCAATAAGAAGGTTGCAGACGCTGAATCTAAAGTAAATAGCCTGAAACAACAAAAACTATACTTTGAAATACGGATCGAGCAAAGAAAGCACGAAGCCATGCAAAAATATGAAGAAAGTCTAAAAGAGGACGGAAAGCCATGGCCCGACAAAGAAGAGGTCGCTTTATATAGGTCTGTCGTTAAGTTTCAACGCGATAAGATTGGTTGGGAAAAAACCAAAGGTGTTAAAAAAGATGTTCCACGTGGAACAGACAAAAAGCCAGAATCTGGCGAAACTAAATAAAATTTAAGTATAATTTTCTGTTTAGCGAATTAGTCGATTTTAGAAGTGCGAACCACAAACATTTTAATGCCACCAACCGGAAGAACATATTCTTCTTCAAGGGCCGGTTGCCAAATTGAGCAAAGCTGGGTGGGGATTTGTGAAACCTCGATGGCCCACTCTTCGGATTTTAAATGATAAATAGCCCCGCCCTTTAATATTATTTTACGTAACATCAAAAGAGCCTTTGGCAGCGGCGAAAAGCCTCTGCAGATGGCTTGTTCTATTGTGCCCGGCGGAAGGGTGTCTATTTTTTTATTTTGAACAATAACATTTAGTAGCCCTAGCGTATCCGCTACGTGTTTTAAGAACTCACATTTGCGCTCATCCGAGTCTAAAAGAATCATTTTTTGATCCGGATACAGGATAGCATAGACTAATCCAGGAAAACCGTTGCCGCTTCCAAGATCATGTAAGTAGTTGTTTTTATTGCATTTTTTGCGAACAATTTGAGAGGCTCTGATGCTGTCTCCAAAGTGTATGGCGTCGGCGTTTAACATGGTCTTTTGAGAAATTAAATTTACAACTTTATTGAACTTTTGAAGCTCAACAAAATACTTCTTGAGTTGATCATGAGTTTTATCATCGAGCTCAGGAAACCAAGCTTTGATTCTCCAGTTAGGAGCTTGTTCTTTTGTGGGTGCGCTGTCGTCGCTCAATCAATATATCCTGATCTTAAAAATTAAGTTCTTTTCTAGATTTCAAATATACCATGATAGCCTGTAAAGCAGAAGGGTTTACTCCGCTGATACGCTGAGCCTGTCCTAAAGTTCTAGGTTTAACGCGAGTTAGTTTGTCGACTTCTTCGTTTGAAAGGCCTTTTATAAGGGTAAAGTCTAAGTTAGTTGGTATTTTGGCTAGCTCAAATTTTTTGGTTTGATCGATTATTTCATTTTGTTTCTTGATGTAGCCAGAATATTTAATTTCAATCTCTACCGCATCCACAACATCGCTGTTGTTGTCATATTCAAATCCAAATTTATTAAGAGACTTAAACTCTACCTCGGGACGACGTAAAAATTCTGAAAGCTTCAGAGGTTTAATCAATGCTTTACTGCCGATGCTTTCAACCACGGCATTGGTTTCGGCTTTCGGGTAAATAGAGGTTTCATTTAAACGAGTCAGCATCTCTTGTCGCTTAGTAATGATCTTTTGCAATAAATCGAGATTTTTTTCTGAAACTATACCTAATTTTCGCGAAACATCTGAAAGTCTATCTATGGTGTTATCTTCTCTAAGCACTAGTCGGTGTTCGGCTCTAGAGGTAAACATTCGATACGGCTCTCTCGTGCCTTTTGTTACCAGGTCATCGACTAATACGCCCGCATAGGCTTTGTCGCGATCCAAAATAAATTCTTCGCGTCCTAAAATCTTGTGAGCGGCATTCACTCCGGCAATAAAGCCCTGAGCAGCGGCCTCTTCATAGCCACTGGTTCCGTTGATTTGACCTGCCAAAAACAGGTTGTTGATGGGGCGAGTTTCTAGGCGGTGAAAAATTTGAGTTGGTTCTACGTAGTCGTACTCAACTGCATAGCCGTAGCGAACCACTTTTACGTTTTCCAAGCCAGGTATCGTCTTTAAAAACTGATCCTGAACTTCTTCCGGAAGAGACGTAGAAATACCCTGTAAGTATATCAAATCAGTATTCAAACCTTCCGGCTCTAAAAATGTTTGATGCGAAACTCTATCGTGAAAGCGCGTAATTTTATCTTCGATGCTCGGGCAATATCTCGGACCCACACCCTCAATAACACCACAAAACATAGGAGATTTATCTAAATTAGCTCTGATAATGTCATGAGTTTTTTCATTAGTGTGAGAAAGATAACAGAGCACCTGTGGAAGGTAGAATTTTTTTTCTGATGTGTGTGAAAACGGATAAAAAACTTCATCCCCGTGTTCGGGTGTGGTTTTAGACCAATCAATGCTGTCTTTATGAAGTCGTGCAGGTGTTCCGGTTTTTAAACGTTTAACTTCAAAACCAAATTCAGCCAATTGGTCGGACAGGCCAATGGAGGCTTGGTCTCCAATGCGACCGCCGGCAATTTGTTTTAAACCAAAATGCATCACGCCATTCATGAATGTGCCTGTGGTAATAATAACGGCTTTAGCGCGAATTTCACTGCCGTCCTGTAAAACAACACCCTCACATTGATTAGCATTTAAAATGAGGCGTTTTACTTCTCCCTCTAATAAATCAAGATTCGGTTGGGTGCTTAAAACATTTTTTTGTAATTGTGAATAAACATGCTTATCGCTTTGAACCCGGCTACCGCGAACCGCTGGCCCGCGGCTGGAATTAAGGCGTTTAAACTGAATACAGGATTGATCTGCTGCAATCCCCATCTGCCCACCAAGAATATCGATTTCGCGAACCATGTGGCCCTTGGCAAGACCTCCAATAGATGGATTACAAGACATGTAGGCAATGCGCTCAAGGTTGGTTGTAACCAGTAGGGTTTTTAAACCCAAGCGTGCCGGAGCCAAACAAGCCTCGACGCCCGCATGTCCCGCACCAACTACAATTACATCAAAAACTTTCGACATTTATCACCCAGTGTTAGGCGTAGCAATATAGATTAAGCTGTGGGGATTTCAACAGAGTAAGTTTCTGGTCATGTAAATTTAACAAAAAACTGGCTTATTTGCCGAGACAAAACTCTTTAAATATACGATCCATGATCTGGTCGTCATAAACCTGACCCAAAATCTTCTGAAGCGATACCAGCGCCTCTTTCAGGTACATGGCCACAAACTCAGCTCCCATGTTGTTTTCGAGCTCTATAAGCGATCTTTCGATGTTTTCAAGTGCTTCTTGAGCCTGCTCAAACTGGCGAGAAGACGAAATAATCGCCTCGTCCAGATATTCAAGGCTTCCGATATTATTTTTAATCAGCCCAAATATTTGATCCCGGCTATCCGGCTTTAAGGCACTAGTAAATAAAATGCTCTCGACATTCGGAAGCTTCAGGGAGTCTTTGATTTTGTTTACTAAAGCCGTGTGCTGGTCGGATGAAATCGAGTCGGTTTTGTTTAGTAAAAATATTTTTTTGGTGTTTTTAAGCTGGGTTGCTAATTGCAGCGATCTTTCCCAGTCTTTTTCAGAGCAATCAAATACAAAACACAGAACATCGGCCATTTCGGCTTCTTTTTTTGATTTATCTATTCCGATAATTTCAACATGATCTTTTGTTTCGCGAAGCCCCGCCGTGTCGCTGATGCTGTACTTAACCCCTTCATAAATAATTTCGCCGTCAATCACATCTCGCGTTGTTCCTGCAATCGGAGTAACTATGGCTTTATCATTTTGAAGTAATAAGTTTAATAAGCTTGATTTACCCACATTGGGCTCTCCAATTAGAGCTACGCGTATACCGTCTTTAATGAGTCGTCCCGATTGATAGGTTTTAATTAACTTAGACAGGCTCTGATTAATACTTTTAAGTTTATTTATCAAAACTTTAGTATCCACAACCTCTACACCCTGCTCGATAAAATCAATCGAAGCTTCAATGTGAGCCAAACACCAGGTTAAATCTGAAATTAAAATTTCAAATTCTTTTGAAACATGGCCTTCCAACTGACGCAAGGCCACCTTGGCAGAGGCCTGATTCTGGCTTTCAATTAAAGATAGAACTGATTCAGCCTGAACTAAATCTAAGTTTCCACTCATGAAGGCTCGGTACGTAAATTCGCCTTTATCGGCAATACGCGCCCCGCACTTCACAAGTAAGTCTAAGATTTGCTGAGTTATAAATCGGCTGCCATGACATGAAATCTCAACCACTTCTTCGCCAGTAAAAGATTTGCCTTGAGCAAAGTAAGTTACAACGCTTTCGTCTACTTTATTATTTTCTAAGTCGGTAATATTGCAAAAATAGGCCTTGTGAGATTCGATTTCTTTTTTAACGAGAGATTTGGCAATTTTTTTTGTGATTGTCAGAGAGTCTTTACCGCTGATGCGGATAACGGCAATTCCCCCGACCCCATTGGGAGTCGAAACGGCACAAATGGTTTGTTCATTTCGAGTCCACATTGAGGTTTTCCTTAAAAACTAGTTTTCGTCTGCAGCTTCGGCAGCATCGCCAATAGCGGCTGTTTTCGCTGGGTAAATTTTAATTTTTTTGTAAAGTCCATCGCCTAATGAGCGGCTTTTAACGCGGCCATCTTGTGCCAAATACTGATGAACTACTTTTCTTTCTTTTGGAGGCAGAGCTCTGTAGTACACAGACTTACCCTGTTCAATGGCGATGGTTTTCAAGTGCTCGGCTCTTTCAATTAAAGCGGCCTCTGATTCTTCGCGGTAACCGCCACAATCAACTATTACGTTAGTTTGGACATCAGAAAAATGATGTTGAGTTACGCGTTTAATAATTAATTGAATCGCATCTAATAGCTGACCCTTGTAGTCTTTTAAAAGCGCTTCATCGCCACCCGAAAAATCAATTTTAATGTCGGTTACGTCGTCTTTTTTAGAAAGATTAAGTTCGTATGATAAATCGAAGTTACCTTTTTCTAAAATACCGTTAAGTGTAGCTTCTACTACTGACTCTAGATTTTCTTTTTTTCCGCCACCGAATAATTTACTGAAAAAGCCGGCCATATTATCTCCTTTACGCGAGTTATTTTTTTGAAGTTGCGTGGTTTGAGTTGTCTTTTAATAAAAAATACTGCTGAGCTACGCCGAACAATGCGCTGATAAAATTGTACAGCGTTAATCCGCTCGGTAAACTCAACATAAAGAACGTAAATAAAATCGGCATAAAATTAAGAATTTTAGCCTGTGTAGGATCCATAGTTGTTGGCGTTAATTTTTGCTGGTAGTACATTGTGATACCCATTAAAACAGGTAAAACAAAAAAGTGATCGTGCGCGCTTAAATCTGTAATCCAACCAAAGAATGGTTGCTGATAGATTTCAATGCTAGAGCCAATTGTTTTCCATAAAGCAAAGAAGATAGGAATTTGAATTAACATAGGTAAACAGCTACTTAATGGGTTGGCATTGTGCTGTTTCATAAGCGCCATAGTTTCGCGGTTTACAGCCATTGGATCATTTTTATATTTTTCGCGTACTTTTTGTAACTCCGGTTGAATTTTTTGCATCGCGCGCGCAGATTTAAATGAAACAATATTGAAAGGGAGCATCAGAAAACGCATTACAATAGTTAACGCGATGATTGCTAAACCCCAGTTGCCGAAAATACCAAACATAAACTTCATTAATAATAAAAGTGGTTTTGCAATGAAGCCGAACATTCCGTAATCCATAGTTTCCGGTAATAAAACGTCAATTCTGCCTAGGTTTTCCGGTAACTTCGGACCCACATAAATAATGCTTTTAATTTTATTAATTTTTGAATCTTTTAAATTATAGTTAATGTCTAATTTGGCAACTTTGCCAGCAACCGACATAGCAATAGATGGTAAAACTTCAGATTTATCAATGTAGCTCTGAGTAAAATACTGTGTGCCAATGCTGGCCAGTGGAGTATTTGCAGCGGCTTTGTTTAACGATTCAGAGTCTTTTAATCCCGAGATGTGTTCTGTTTTTACTTTTTCTGCATCTTTATAAAGAAAATCCTGCTTTTCAAAAGACGGCATTAAAAAGTTAGAACTTGTCGGTACGTGTTTATGATCACTCACTGTGAATGCAAGTGAAATTGGGGCTGAATCAAATTCAACCTCTGAGTCAAAGCTCATTGTTTCTTTGTTGTAGTTTAAGGTTTTTTTAAAGTTTTTTCCGTTGATTGTCGCTGTTCCTACATATTGAACGTCACTAACTTTGCTCAGCTCAAAAATTGCAATTTGATTGTCGATAATAGTTGGGAAAACCTTGTCTAAAGAGCCAAATACTATGGGTTTTTTATCAATATCTGTATAAGTTTTAAGTTCTAAAGAGTTTAAACCCATACCGTGTGAAGACAAAACCCACTTAACCTTGTCATCTTCATAGCTGTATGTTTTTTCTGCAGCGTTTGTGCCCTGAGTCTGGATAGCTGTTTCATTTTTTTGACTAGCCACCGAAGCCGCCTCTGGAGCTGTTGTAGCAGGAATTGTTGGTACGGCTGTTCCCGCTTGAGTAGTCACTTTTGGAAGAGGCTGTGGATATTTCTTATTAATATAGTACTGCCAGCCCCAAAGGAGCAAAAAAACCACAATAATGGAGGCTATAAAGCGCGGATTTGCGAATGGTGATTCATTTTGGTTGTTCATACATACTCTTTTCTGATGAATTTAGTGGAACCGGATCGAAAAAGGCTTTTTTACTAAATGGATGGCAGCTTCCCAATCTTTTCAATGTTAACCAGAATGCATAAAACAGGTTGTGCTTTTCAAAAGCCTCATGAGCATAATGTGAGCAAGAAGGGTAATATCTACAATTACCACCTAAGAAATAGGAGAAGCTTGCCTGATAAAAAAGGATCATAAATTTAGCAATTTTATTGAAATTGAAATTAAATTTTATTGAAGAGCTCGACAAATTCAGAATATTTTTTGTTTGAAAAAAATTTAGGGTCTGCTTGTGATTTGAACACAAACACGAAGATGTAGGCATTGTATTTTTCAGGCCATTTTTCAGTGCGTACACAGTTTCTTACCCATCTTTTGAGTTTATTGCGGACCACTGAGTTTCCTACTTTGCGGGATGCGGTGATCCCATAGTAGTTTTTCGAGTCATCTGATTGCATTAACTGCAACGTAACCCATGAAGAAAGCCGCTTTTTAGTACCTTTTAGAGCGGCCTCTTTGAAACTCGATGATCTTTTAAGTGGATAAGGCTTACTTGCCACCAGAAGAAACTGTTAATTTTTTTCTGCCTTTAGCTCTACGACGAGCTAATAATTTACGTCCGGCAGCTGTTGCAGTTTTAGATCTGAAACCATGTGTTTTTTTACGGCGCTTATTACTTGGTTGATATGTGCGTTTGCTCATGTATACCTCTATTCATAACTACGACGACTTAACGTCAATTGCAAAAATAACTAGCAGTGGCTAATTAAGTGAAGTAGAAATAAATCACATCGCGGCATCGAGGTCAACTGTTGATAAGTTGAACTCATATTGTTAATCAGTTCATGGTCTGGGGGGGCACAGTCTAATGGAATTAAATAGTTTATTTTGGAGTCAGATTAAATCCACTATAAAAAGTAAGAACGGTGCCAATAAGCTTTTGGAGAACTGGCTTGATCCTATCGAGCTGATTAAGTCGGAAAGGCTTACAGATTCACTTAAAATCACTTTTGGCGTTCCTAGCCAATTCTTCTTTTTCTACGTTAACGAACATTTAAAAGACAAAATTGCCAATGAGTTGGCCCAGCAGTCTGATATGCAAATCGAAATAGACTTTGTAGTAACAGGTAAAACTGCCAGCGACTACAACACATCTCTACAGGATGTAATGCAGAATACAGAGCAATTATTCCAGCAGCAGCCTACTGTAATTGTACCAGTACCAGCTAAACCTATTGAAAATATCAACGAAGATTTCACTTTTTCAACATTTGTTGTTGGTAAAAACTCTGAATTCGCCCACGCTGCTACTTACAATGTGGCTAATAATCCAGGTACAAATGATTATAATCCCCTATTAATTTACGGTCCTTCGGGTATGGGTAAAACGCATTTATTGAATGCGGCCGCCAATGAAATCAGAAAAAACTACTCGCATTTGCGCATTACTTATATTTCTGCAGAAAGATTTTTAAATGAGTGCGTCTCAGCTTTAAGACGTCAAGAAATGGATAAATTCCGTCAGAAATACCGCGAAAATTCAGACGTTATTGTGGTGGATGACGTGCAATACATCGGTCGAGGTGAGGCAGTTCAAGAAGAGTTTTTCCATATGATCAACTCATTCATCGAAAAGAAAAAACAAGTTATTTTAGCCAGCGATAGAATGCCTAAAGATATATTAGGTTTAGAAGATCGTTCTCGCACACGTTTAGAACGCGGTTTAATTGCCGACATTACGATGCCCGATTTAGAAACTCGTTTAGCAATTTTAAGATATAAGTCTGAAAACTATAATGTGCGTCTTTCTGAAGATACCATTCAATACATCGCTAAAATTTCAAAAAAATCAATTCGTGAACTTGAAGGTAATTTAAAGAAGATTAAAATGTTCTCAGAACTTCAGGGTTTAAACATCAATTTAGAATTAGCGCGTAAAGTTTTAGCTCATCATGAAAATACAGTAACCATTAGTATTGAAGAAATTCAGCGCATAGTTTCTGAATATTATAAAATACGTGTTACAGATTTAAAATCATCAAGCCGCGCACGTCCAATTGTGGTGCCTCGCCAGATTGCAATGTATTTAATCAAAAAGTTTTTAGACAAATCTTTAGTGGATATTGGTAAGGCATTTGGCGGAAAAGATCATACGACCGTAATTAACTCTTTGGAAAAAGTTGAGAGTCTACAGAACCAAGATCCTCAATTTAAGAATGATATTGATGAGTTAGTGAACCAAATCCACAATGTTACTGGTTTATAGATGTGGACTGTTGATAAACTTGTGGATAAGTAAGTGAATAAAAATGGGGATAAAATTAATGTTGGTAACTCGGAATATTACGCGGGTTTATCAGTTGAGTTTTCCACGAATAAACGTTAATAATTTTAAGCATTTAGTATAAAAAGTAAGTTATTAACGCCCCTACTATTACTACTACCTTTTTATATATATTAATAGGGAAACGGAAATCATGAAAATCGAGATACAAAAAAAAGATTTATTGGGTTTATTAAGCAGAACACAAAACATCGTAGAAAAAAGAAATACGATGCCGATTTTAATTAATGTTTTGTTGGATGCTAAAGAAAATCAATTAAAGGCTTATGCTACAGATTTAGAAGTAAGCCTTACCGACAGTGCTCCTATCCAAATAAAAGAGCCTGGTAAGGTTGCAGTGAGCGCTAAGAGCCTTTTTGAAATCACTAAAGAACTTCATGATGGACCAATCCAATTAATTAAAAAAGATAATAACTGGTTAGAAATTAAACAGGGCAAGTTTTTATCAAAAATTATCGGTGTTGCAGCTGAAGAATATCCGGTGTTCCCTACTTATAGTTCTGAAAATTTTTCTAAAATGAATGCATCAGAATTAAAATTCATGATCGATAAAACAATTTACAGCGTTTCAAACGATGAAACACGTTATCACTTAAACGGCGTTTATTTTGAAAAAGTAGAAAAAGATTTTATTACGATGGTGGCTACAGATGGTCATCGTTTAAGTTTAATTAAAAAAGAATTTAAGAATTTAGCGCTGGCTGAAAAAGTTGGTGTGATCATTCCTAAAAAAGGTTTATTCGAAATTAAAAAATTAATTGAATCTAGTGTTGAAGATATTTATGTAGCCGTAGAAGGATCACAATTTATTTTAAAAGTCGGTTCGTGTGTATTAATGATTCGTTTAATCGAAGGAAAATATCCTAATTATAACCAGTTTATTCCACAGAAATTCACACATAATATAGTAGTTCCGAGAGAGGCTATTTTATCTTCTTTAAAACGCGTATCACTTTTAGCAAATCAAAAATCAAAAGCGATCATGATGAGTTTTTCTCAAAATAGATTAGAAATTACTTCTAATAATCCTGAGTTAGGCGACGCTAAAGAAGAATTAGATATTTCATACAAAGGCCCTGATTTAAAAATCGGTTTTAATGCACGTTATATTGAAGACGTCTTAAAAAATATTGAGCAAGATGAAGTTGAATTCGAACTGAATGATCAGCTTTCGCCGGGAGTTTTAAAAGCTCATAAAAAATCTGATTACATCAATGTTGTAATGCCGATGCGTATTTGATGATTATTTTTCATAATGGTTATTAAATCGCTATCGCTCATTAACTTTCGTAATTTTGCTGCAACTGATATTCAGTTTAACGACAGATTAAATA
This sequence comes from bacterium, assembly GCA_019752925.1. GTDB lineage: Bacteria > Bdellovibrionota > Bdellovibrionia > Bdellovibrionales > Bdellovibrionaceae > Pseudobdellovibrio. Next base: position 71,517 of record JAIELP010000002.1, on the reverse strand, counting down.
TTATTATTGGCGATAATGGCCAGGGTAAAACTAATGTTATCGAAGCTATTCATCTTTTAACTGAAGGTGAAAGCTTTCGTTATTCTAAAAATGAAAATTTAATTCAACTCGGTCAGCAAAACTCTTTTGTGCGTGCGCAGGTGTTTAATGACGAATTAGATTACAAGCTTGCACTTAAACTTACCAACAGCACCAAAAATTTATTAATTAACGACAAACCTACGAGCGTAAATAAACTCCGTAAAATATCCTCGGTATTGTTTTCGCCGGAAAGTCTAAATATTGTAAAAGAGAGCTCTGATGAACGACGTCAGCTTGTGGATCAATTGGTGGAACAAACTACTATTTCCGGAATTGACGTTATTCGCGAGTACCGGAAGGTTTTAAAAACCCGCAATAAGCTTCTAAAAGACATCACAGAAGAAAAAATAACACTTAAGATGGGTATGGATACCCTTGAAAGTTTAAACCCCAGCTTTTTGAAGTTAGCGAGCGAGCTCACCTACTTGCGTATAACGGCTTTGAACGAGATCCGGAACGAAGTTGAACTCGCATTGAACAATATTCACTCAAGTACCAGTGTAAAATTCGATTTTGACTACATTATTTCCGAAAAAAATCACAAAAATTCGAATCTCGAAACTGTAATCGAATCACTGCGTAAAAGAATGACAGAATTGGAAAATGCGGAGCTTAAAACAGGGGTCTCTTTAGTGGGTCCTCAGAAGCACGATGTCATTTTTCTATATAACGGAAATGACTCACGTTTTTATTGTTCGCAAGGGCAGCAAAGATCTATCATATTAGCTTACAAAATGGCACAAATTGTGTATCATCAAAAGGTTCACGGATTTTATCCAATTTTGCTTTTAGATGATGTTTTATCTGAGCTCGATTTATCGAAACAAGAGTCGTTAATTTCGACGCTTAATCAGACCGAAACACAAACATTTGTAACAACAACCGATGTTACACTTTTATCTAAACTCAGTATGGACAAAGCCAGCGTTTTTAAGATTAAAAACGGACAAGTAGTTGTTTGAACACCAGGGCGAGTAAAGAAATAAATTTACTAAGCTCAAACTAAAAAACAAAAATTAAAAAGTTAATGTGGATAAACCTGTGACTTTGTTGAAGGAGTTATGAATGTCTGGAATGAACACGAATGTTGACCAGGAAAAAAACTACGGTGCTGATGATATTCAGGTCTTGGAAGGACTTGAGGCCGTAAGAAAACGTCCCGGTATGTATATCGGCGATACGACGATCAGAGGATATCATCATCTTGTGTATGAAATCGTGGATAACGCCGTAGACGAATCTTTGGCGGGATATTGCAAAAGAATTTTAGTTACTATTCATACAGATGGCTCACTATCTGTAGACGATGATGGCCGTGGAGTTCCTGTTGGTCCGCACAGATCAGGTAAAGATGCGCTTGAAGTTGTTTATACTGTTCTTCATGCCGGCGGTAAATTTGATGGTGGCGCCTATAAAGTTTCCGGCGGCCTACATGGGGTTGGTGCTTCGGTTGTGAATGCACTATCAACACGTTGCCAAGTAGAATCTCATAAAAACGGAACTCAGTACCGTCAGGTTTATGAAAAAGGTATTCCTCAAACTCCGGTAGAAAAAATTGGTCCTACAGATAGAACGGGAACAGTTGTTACTTTTAAACCGGATTTAGAAATTTTCAAAGAGCCAGGAATGGCTTTTGATTTTAATACTCTTTCAAACCGTTTCCGTGAAATGGCTTTCTTAAATCGTGGCTTACATATTTGTTTAAAAGATGAAAGAACCGATAAAAAAACGGATTTCCAATTTGCTAATGGTATTGCGGAATTTGTTGCTTACTTAAATGAATCTAAAAAAGCTATTCACAACGAAGTTATTTATTTCCGTGGTGATAAAGATGGAGTAGATGTTGAAGTTTCAATGCAGTGGAATGATTCTTACACAGAATCCATTTATTGCTACGCTAACAACATTAATACTCACGAAGGCGGTACTCACTTAGTTGGTTTCCGTGGGGCCTTAACTCGCACAACTAATTCTTACGCCAGCCAAAAAAATCTTTTAAAAGATTTTAAAGAAAGTATTGAAGGCGAAGATATACGTGAAGGCTTAGCAGCCATTATTTCAGTTAAAGTTCGTGAACCTTTATTTGAAGGTCAAACCAAAACTAAATTAGGTAATGCCGAAGTAAAAGGTATAGTTGAATCTTTAGTAAATGAAAAATTAGCAGATTGGTTAGATCGCAATCCAGGAACAGCAAAAACTATTGTTAGTAAATGTGTGGAAGCAGCACGTGCCCGCGATGCTGCTCGTAAGGCCCGCGATTTAACTCGTCGTAAAACAGCCTTAGATGGCGGATCTTTACCGGGTAAAATGGCCGATTGCCAAGAGCGCGATCCAGCTAAATGTGAATTATATCTGGTAGAGGGAGACTCGGCCGGCGGATCTGCTAAGCAGGCTCGCGATCGCAAAACACAAGCAGTTCTTCCGTTAAAAGGTAAAATCTTAAACGTAGAAAAAGCACGTTTTGATAAAATGTTATCAAATGACGAGATCAAAATGATGATTTCAGCTTTAGGAACAGGTATCGGCAAAGATAATGTGTCAGCCGATAAAGTTCGTTACCATAAAATCATTATCATGACCGATGCTGACGTGGATGGATCACATATCCGTACGCTGTTATTAACTTTCTTCTACCGCCAAATGCCAGTGGTTCTAGAAAAAGGTTTTATCTACATCGCTCAACCACCTTTATACCGCGCTAAAAAAGGTCAGTCTGAAACTTACTTAAAAGATGAAGCTGCATTAACAGAATATCTTTTAAGCTCAGGTTTAGATTCTTTCAAAATTAAAGGCCGCGAGACTGATGTTGTTACTTTAAGACAAATGATCTTAAAGATTCAAAAATTCTACGCTCTGTTAAAAGCCTCTGCTGCTAAGTACGATCAAGATGTACTGTATTATGCTTTAACAAAAGTAGCTGGCTTTGAAGACGTATTAAAATCAGAATCTAAAATGAACACTATGGCCACTGATTTAAAAGACTGGGTCAACGCAAGCCCGGCTCTTGGTATTACAGATATCAGTACAGCGGTTCAAAACTTAGATGGCAAAATTACAGCGGTTATTTCAACCACCCGCTATGCAGATAAAAAAGTTACAGTTATTACGGCTGATATGTTGAATGCTTCGGAAATTATTGAATTAAGAGATCTTTGGAAATCTATCCAAGGAGTTACACAACTTCCTTTCGCAATTGAACAAGGCGCTTCAGAATATTCGTTTGAAACCTATAACGAATTCTTCGAACACGTTATGGCTTCAACTAAAAAAGGAATCTACATTCAGCGTTATAAAGGATTAGGAGAGATGAACCCTGAGCAGTTATGGGAAACCACTTTAAATCCTGAAAATCGTAATCTTTTAAGAGTAACAATTGATGATGCTGTTGCTGCAGATGAAACATTTAGCGTATTGATGGGCGAACAAGTTGAGCCACGACGTAAATTTATTCATGACAATGCATTAATGGTTAAAGCTTTAGACGTATAAGAAATTATTAGGTGAAATAAAATATGGACGAAAATCAAAAAGGTATAACAAACGTAGATATTAACAAAGAGATGCGTGAAGCTTACTTACAGTATTCAATGTCAGTAATCGTGGGCCGCGCACTTCCTGATGTTCGTGATGGTTTAAAGCCAGTTCACAGACGCGTTTTGTATGCCATGCACGAACTTTCAAATACTCACGATAAACCTTATAAAAAATCAGCCCGCGTAGTCGGTGACGTAATCGGTAAATACCATCCACATGGTGATACAGCGGCCTACGATACCATGGTTCGTATGGCGCAAGATTTCTCGCTTCGTTACCCGTTAATTGATGGTCAAGGTAACTTTGGTTCTATCGATGGAGATTCGGCAGCGGCTTCTCGTTATACAGAAGTAAGAATGACGAAATTAGCTGAAGAGCTTTTAAACGATATCGAAAAAGAGACTGTTCAATTTGGTCCCAACTACGATGATTCATTGCAAATTCCTCTTATTTTACCAGCGAAATACCCAAACTTATTAGTGAATGGTTCTGCCGGTATTGCGGTTGGTATGGCGACCAATATTCCGCCACACAACTTAGGCGAAGTAATCGATGGATGTATTCATTTAATTCAAAACCCTGACTGTGGAATTGAAGAATTAATCGAAAAGATCCCAGGTCCCGACTTCCCGACTGCAGGTCAGATTGCAGGCAAAGAAGGAATCTTGTCTGCGTACCGCAAAGGTCGCGGAATTATCACGATTAAAGCTAAAACTGAAATCGAAGTTAAAAAAGACCATGAAGAAATCATCATCACGGAACTTCCTTACCAGGTTAATAAAGCTAAACTTATTGAAAGCATTGCGGACTTAGTGCGTGAAAAAACTGTTGAAGGTATTTCTGATATTCGCGACGAATCTTCTCGCGAAGGTATGCGCGCCGTAATTATTTTAAAACGTGGCGAAAATGCTTCGGTAGTTTTAAACAGACTATTTAAGTTCACACAATTACAAGTGAGTTTTGGTATTATCATGTTGGCACTCGATGCTAAAAACCAACCTGTAGTATTCGATCTTAAAAAAATGTTAGAAGCTTTCGTAGAGCACAGACGCGACGTTGTAACTAAACGTTGTATTTTTGAACTTAAAAAAGCGCAGGAACGCGCTCATATTTTAGAGGGTTTGAAAAAAGCTCTTGATCAAATCGACGCGGTTATCGCAACCATCAAGGCTTCTAAAGAAGCTCATGCTGCGCGCGAGGCTTTAATGTCTAAATTTGCATTCAGCGAAAGACAAGCCGTTGCGATTTTAGAAATGCGTTTACAAAGATTAACTGGCCTTGAAATTCAAAAAATTATTGATGAATTAGGCGAGTTGATGAAACAAATCGACTGGTTAAAGTTTGTTTTAGCTGACGCTAAAGAAATTTATAAAATTATCGTAGCCGAATTAGAAGATATTAAAAAACGTTACTCGAATCCTCGTCGCACTGAAATTTCAGGCGACTTATCAGACATCGAAGACGAAGACTTAATCGCTGATGAATCTATGGTTGTTACTGTAACAAACACGGGTTACATCAAACGTATTTCGACGGAAGAGTACAGAGTTCAAAAACGCGGTGGCAAAGGCTTAAAAGGCATGGAAACCCGCGAAGAAGACTATGTTACCGACTTATTTACAGCATCAACTAAAACAATGCTCTTAGTATTTACTGATAAAGGCAAAGTTTACTGGTGTAAAGTTCATAAACTTCCACTTGGAAGCCGAACTTCTAAAGGTAAAGCGATTGCCAATGTTGTTCAATTGGCAGCTGGCGAAAAAGTAAAAGCAATTTTACCTGTAAATGAATTCAGCGAAAACAAACACGTAGTAATGTTAACTGAAAAAGGGATTATCAAGAAAACTTCATTAGATGCGTTTGCCAACCCTCGCCAGGCTGGCATCATCGCTTTAACGACGGATCTGGAAGATCAAGTTGTGGCGGTAAGCCTTTCTGATGGCCAATCTGATATCTTCATTGCAACCAAAGAAGGTATGTCGATTCGTTTCAACGAAGACGATGTTCGTTCCATGGGTCGCTCTGCTCGCGGCGTGAAAGGTATTACTCTTTCTAAAGAAGACGTCGTTGTGGCTATGGAAGTTTTAGAAAAAGATACTAAATCTACAATTTTAATGGTGACTTCAAAAGGTTACGGAAAACGCTCTGAACCATCTGAATACCGCGTACAAAGCCGTGGCGGTGTTGGTATCATTACTCAAAAAACAACAGATAAAGTTGGTCAGGTTGTAGGAACTAAAAAAGTTTCTCCACTGCACGAATTAATTTTATCGACCGATCAAGGTCAGGTTATCCGTATGAAAATTTCGGATATCTCGGTTCTTGGCCGCAACACTCAAGGCGTTCGTTTAATTAACTTAGATGAAAAACAAGAGTTCGTAAAAGGGATCGCGGTTGTCGAGGATGAAGACAAAGCTGGCGAAGAAGTACACTAGAACACTTTTTATTATAGCGGCGCTCATTGCAGTGAGCGCCTGTAAACCCGCATCTGAAAGACTTTATGTTGAGGCCTACGCTGAAATAGAAAAAGGTCATTTTCGTATTGCTGTGGATCTTCTCGAAAAAAGTTCAAATCTTGAAAAGAAAAATTATTTAAAGTTTAGGTATCTGGCTGAAGCTGGTCGCATAGCGCGCTTTGAAATCCAGGATTATGAGCGCGCCATACGGATTTATAAAAATATTATTTTGCAATCTGAAGACGAAGCTCAAAGAATAAACGCACAAGAAGCAATTAGTGAAATATATCTCGAAAACCTGCAGAACTATGCTTTTGCATTAAGAGAATTGCAGGTTCTTGAGCCGCTTGTAAAAGATGCGAAAGAAAAAGAAAAAGTTAGGCTTAAGATTGCACAATCAATGTATTTAACGGGCAACAATGAGCAAGCCATCGAGCAAATCACAACATCATTAAAAAGTGCGAGCTCTGAAACAATGAATTTTTTAAAACTTAAAGCGCAGGTTTTAGTTGCTCAGCAAAAATATAAAGATGCAATTGAGGCGTACCAAGACATTTATAAACGCGATCCTAGCTATTTTGAAAAAGAAAACATGCATATTGCGACATCTGTTGTTTACGAAGAAAACGAAGAGTACGGCGAGGCCCTCGACTACCTTAATAAATTTGAAAAACAAATCAAAGATAAGCAGTATTTGGATCTCCGCAAAAGAAGATTAAAAGAGAGATTGGTTAATAAGCCACTGTTTAAAGGGAAGCGAAAATGAGAAAAAACAAGTATATCGTGTTTGCAGCCATAGGTTTTGAGCTGATTTCTTTGATTTTGTTGGCTTTGTGGTTAGGTAATTACTTGCTTACAAAGGGATTTGGACAAGCCGTTCAGGCCTTTTGCGTTTTAGGCGCATTCTTAATTTGGTTTATTAGCTTAGTAATTAAGCTTAAGAAGATGAAAAATGATTAAAAATATAACATTATTGCTGGCTTTGTATACTTTTGTTGGCGCTGGCCTCAGTTATTTCATCATAAACACTGATTTTGCAGCCAGTTTTATGGTTGGCGGCCTTACAATGCTCTTAAACTTAGCTGGTTTGGCCTTTTTGTGGCGTCTAATTTTTTCTAAAAAATCAATTGCGTTAGCTGTATTCGTCATTATATTTAAGTACGTAATTTTAGGAATGATTTTATGGAGTTTGCTCTCTGTGAATTGGCTAATGCCAATTGGTTTTATAGCAGGCCTTGGCTCACTGGTTTTTGCGATCGTGACGGCCACAATTATAAAATCATTCACTGATAAATCCGCGGCTTGAATTTAAGGCCCATGTTGGAGGATCTATGCATTTTAACTGGACGCAACTTATTCCTGGTGTTGGTCACCACTACACTCACGTTGCTACTTTAATTATTGTTTCAGCTTTAATTATTTTAATGGGCGTTTATGCAAGGGCTTCTTTGGGTACGGGCGATACAGCCGTTATCCCTACTGGAAAATTTTCTGTGCGCGGAATTTTTGAAGTTTTCACAGAGTACATCGGTGGATTAGCAGAACAAGTTATAGGTCACCATGGCCGCGCATTCGCCCCGTACTTTGCATCGGTTTTTACTTACATTCTTTTCAACAATTTAGTTGGTTTAATCCCGGGAATGACGCCGGCAACTGAAAACTTCAACACTACTTTTGCTTTCGGTATTTTTTCTTTCTTAGCGTATAACGTTATTGGAATTAAAGAAGGTGGCTTGGGCTACCTAAAACATTTTTTAGGCCCAGTTTTATGGTTAGCGCCCTTAATGTTAATTATCGAAATTATTTCTCACTTTATCCGCCCGCTAACATTAGGTTTACGTTTAGCTAACGTTATGACAGGTGACCATACGGTTCTTTCTGTATTCTTGGGATTATTTCCGGTGGGTCCGGCAATTCCATTCTATGCGATGGGTCTGTTGGTTTGTACCATTCAGGCGTTCGTATTTACTTTATTATCAATGGTCTACATAGCTCTTGCAACAGCTCACGACCACTAAAACAAAAGGAGATCACATGAAAAAGGCATTATTATTTGCTGTAACAACTTTAGCTTCTGCAGCGGCATTCGCACAGGAAGCAACAGCTCACGCTGGTAACTCAAACTCTGGTTTAGTTGCTATCGGCGCAGCTATCGCTATCGGTTTAGCGGTATTCGGCGGAACTTCAGCTCAAGGTAAAGCAGCTTCTGCAGCCTTAGAAGGTATCGCTCGTAATCCAGCAGCTGGCGACAAATTATTCACACCGCTTATCTTATCTTTAGCTCTTATCGAGTCTTTAGTTATCTTAGCGTTCTTAGTTGCTTTCATCAAAATTCCAGCAGCTAGCTTCGGTTTCTAATTTTAAATTTTTTAAAATTAAAATCTCAAAAGGGTCACGAAAGTGGCCCTTTTTTATTGGTCACTATAAATACTTATTAACAACATCCATAACAGATTTTTGAATGCGCGCTAAACCCGCTTCTGTATTAGATTCAAAGCGCACAACCAGCACGGGCTGAGTGTTTGAAGCGCGAGCCAAGGCCCAGCCATCTTCAAAGCTGATACGAATACCATCTATTAAATTTACCTTAACTTCAGTATCTAAAGACGAAGAAAATTTTTCTTTTACTTTTTCAACGATCAAAACTTTTTTATCCTCAGTCGTATCAATGCGGATTTCTGGGGTATTGTATGCAGGAGGAAGTCCCGCCAACAACTCAGGAATGCTTTTGCCGGTTTTAGCTATTATTTCACATAGTCTTAATCCTGCATAAGGAGCGTCGTCATATCCGTGATTGCGGTCAGCAAAGAAAATGTGCCCGCTCATTTCGCCACCGAAAGGTGCCTTTTCAGTTTTAATTTTTTCTTTAATTAAGCTGTGACCAGTTTTCCACATAACAGGTTCACCGCCACTTTTTGCGATATCATGATACATGCGATCTGAGCACTTAACATCGCCGACAATTTTGGCGCCTTTTTTTACAGTTAAGACATCGCGTGCAAAAATAGTCATAAGCTCATCGCCATAAATCATTTTTCCTGTGTGATCTACAACGCCAATGCGATCTGCGTCGCCATCAAAACCAATTCCGCAGACGGCACCAGTTTCTTTTACTTTTTTCGCCAAATCTACAAGATTTTCTTCTACTGTTGGATCTGGATGATGGTTTGGAAAAGCACCATCTGGTTGTTCAAACAAAATATCAGGAGTTAATCCAGCAACACTATAAAGGCGACGAACAATACTGCCGGCGGCGCCATTGCCGCAATCCAAAACAACTTTTATAGGCTTAATTTGCCCGAATTCTTTTTTATAACGCTCTAAGTATTCCGGATGAATATCGTAGTTTTGAATGGAACCATTTCCTGAAATAAAATTCTCTGATTGCAAAACTGATTTCAAGTTTTGAATTTCTTCTCCGAAGATTGTGGTCTTACCCAATGAAACTTTAAAACCATTGTACTCGGGTGGGTTATGGCTGCCAGTTACCATGATGGCGCCATCTAGATCTAGTTGAAACGTTGAAAAATAACAAACCGGCGTTGTAACCAAACCAAGTATATTGACGTGTGCGCCGGCGTCTTTCATGCCTTGAGATAGTTTTTCAACGATAGCAACAGAAGATTGGCGAGCGTCGTACCCAATTGATAGGCGAAGATTTTTTTTTGAAGTTTTATTAAATACGTACGTAACAAAAGCGCGACCAAGTTTATATGCAAAATCTAAATCGAACTGTTGATTGTATACGCCGCGGATATCATATTCGCGAAAAATTACCGGACTGAACATTTCATACTCCTGTTAACTTTAAAGCCAGTCCAATAGCGTCTAACATCGAGCTACTATTGGCTATGTTTTTATTAAAAATATCATTTGCTGTGCCGTGGTCAACGCTGGTTCTCACAAAAGGGAGACCCAGGGTTAGGTGCACACCAGAATCCTGCCCATGGTGCATTTTAAATGGAATTAGGCCCTGGTCATGATACAGACATACATAAACTGAAAACTTGTTCCAATTTTTTTTTAGAAAGGCAGCGTCAGGAACCAGCGGACCCTCAAATCCAGCGGGCAGTTTTGAAAACAAATGCTCTTCAGTAGACCCGATAAGTCCGCCCTCGCCCGAGTGTGGATTAAAACCCAGCACAGCAATTTTTTTATTTGATTTAAATTGCCTCCTAAAGCCTTTTGCCGCCAACAGCACATCTTTAAGACCGTATTTTTTGAGGTGCATTTCAACCTTGGAAAGCGGCATGTGATCAGTATTTAAAATTACGTTAAAATCACGGCCCACAAAGCTCATAAATAGTTTTTGTTTAGGAAAAATTTTTCTGAAAATTCCAGTGTGACCTAAAGATTTATTCGGAAGCGCAGAAGTTATTTTTTTAGATAAGGGCCCGGTTACCAGAGCATCCATTAATTTATGCTTACATGCTAAGGTAGATTCAACAACCCAGTCGGCCTCACTGCTGCGCAAGCATAAATCTATTAATGTATTGTCGGGAATTTTGTTATTTACTGAGTTAAGAAAACTTAAAGCATCTTGAAAGCTATTAAAGGTCAGGCGCAAATATTTTGAGTCCAATAATTTTAAATAGCGCGGCTGAGTTTTTTCATGACTTTTGTGTCGGAATAAAAAAAAGACAGCCTTGTTTTTTTTTATTGAGGCGGGAATTTGTACCAATGCCTTGGCCGCCACCTCAAAGCCTATTCCGTTTTGGTCGCCAGTAGTAAGAGCAATTTTTTTATAGGACTTCATTGTAAATTTTGATGTTGGCATCAAGTTTTTTAAGCTCGAACCAATTTTTTAATTGTCTTTCAAAGTTTTGTTGAATCAAAGAGGCTTTGATCTGTTCTTTAACTTTTATAAAGTTGGGGTCGACTACAGATTTTTTATCAAGGAGCTTAACAATGTGATAACCATTTGGACCACGCAGAATTCCAGAAATGCTTCCAACAGATAGACCCCCTAAGGCGTTTTCAATTTCTGGTAAAAATTCCCCCGACTTAAAAGATCCAAGCACGCCATCTTTATTAGAGCCAGGTGTTTCATCAACTAAGTTAGCAACGGTCTCAAAAGATTCGCCGCCATTAATTTTTTCTAAAGCAGCTTTAGCTCTTTCAAGAGCCGAATCTGGCCCACCCTTTTTAACTGAAAAGAAGATCTGCGCAATTTTGAATTCACCAACACTGGGGCGGTAGTTAGGAAATTTAGTCTGGAAAACACCATAGGCGTCTTCATCAGTTATGCGCAATTTGCTTACGATTTCTTTTTCAAAAAAAGCCCGGCGTTCGTTCTGGGCTTTTAATACCTCTTTGTACTGTTCAAGAGTGTAACCTTGCCCAGCCATGTAAGACGTAAACTCTGCCATTGTCATGCGCCCTCTTTTTGCCATTTGTGCAAGCTCCGCATTGACCTGCTCTTCTGTGAGACTCATGCTTAAGCGTTTTATTTCAGAATCGACAAGTTTTTCGCGGATTAAAAAATCCAGCTGAGCTTTTTTGTTTCCTTTAAGTGAGTCTGGCGACGCACCCAATAGAAGCGACTCTTCAATAGAGCCCACTTTTTTTAAGCGAGCCTCCATGCTTTTGAGCTCAGAAAGCAAGACGATTTCGTTATTAACAGAAGCTGCAATTTTATCCACAACCTCTTTGGAAAAAGTGAAGCTTGAGAAAACACTCAATAACAGAAAAATACGAAATTTCATTTATCACACCTATTGGGTTTCAACCCGGATTGAATCTATCATACTTAGGTTTTTTTTAATCTTATATCTTTTAATTTGCACATCGAGCCAAGCAGTAAATTTAGCTGTTTCTCGCAGTCCGCGCACCTCTGAAAGAACGAGACCACTAACCTCAGAATAGCTTTTAATTTTAAAGGGCTTTTTTTCGATGACCTTAAAAATGTGTATTCCGTCCGGCATATTTATTGGTCCAATAATACTACCTACGCTCAATTTGAAGGCCCTTTCAAGATCAGGCTCGTAGCCTTTTTCAATCCAGCCGTAGAGGTCTTTAGCTTCCGCGCTATAAGCAGAAGAGTATTTTTTGGCTACGTCTGTGAAGTTGCTTTGGCGAATAAGTTTTTTAACAATTTCAGCCTGGCTTTCATCTGCAACCTGAATATGGCTTAGCAAAACAGACTCCGGCTGTTCAAATTTAGCCTTGTTGTTTTCGTAAAAAGATTTTAACTCTTCTTCTGTAATTTTGGGCGCGTCTTTATTTATAGCCGCCAATACTTTTTTCTTTCTTAGGCCGGCTTCAATTTTAGCAACCCACTCTGTGTAGCTAACATCGTCTTGGCTCAGCATCTCACGAAAGGCCGAATCTGAAGGGTAAGACGAAACAATAGCTTTAACTTCCTGATCAATTTCAGCATGGCTGACAGACAAAGAATTTTCCTTAAACCAAAGATCTACAAAACAGGTTACAATAAAGTCGCTGACAATTTGTGATTTAAAAAACGAAATAATTTTAGGATCTTTTGCAGAAAGAGCGTCTAGGCCCTTAAGCTTTTCGGCCAATTGCTTTGAAAAGTCTTGCGCCGAGAGCTGTGTTTTATCGACTTGCACAACGGGCTTGGTTAAAATTTTATTAGAAATAAAATCACAAGAAGTTAATAAAAAAAATAAAGAATAAACTAAGCTTTTTTTGTTTAAAAGCTTAGTCAACCAAGCCGGAGTTAACATTTATTTTATAGTTTTGTCTGATTTTATCAAAGAAAGCATCAAAAACTGCTTTACGTTTTACGTCGTAAACGGCCATGCGGATTTCTCGCTTAGTAGCCTCTTCATAAGACCTGCGACCTGTTAATTTGATAATGTGGTAGCCAAAAGGGGTTTCAATCAACTTAGAAGTTACTTCGCCAACCTTAAGATCGTTAGCTGCATTGTAATAAGTACCAACTAAAGAAATGCGCGACTGCCAACCGATATCGCCGCCCAGGTTTTTAGTTGTTATGTCGTCTGAATAAAGTCTTACTAGTTCTTCGAAAGGCCTTTTTGATTTTTTAACTTCATCTAAAATTTCGTTGCCGCGCTTACGGGCTTCTTCGCGCTGTTCTTTTGTTGCACCAGGCTTAACCTCAATCAGAATATCGGATAAACGGATTTGTGGGTTGGAGGCATACCAAGCTTTCATTTCAGCATCAGTTACAACGCTATCCTCAACTTTTTTGCCGAGCTCTTTTTCAAGGAAAGCTTTATAGATTTCTTGATTTAAACGATCTAAAACAATTGGATCTTTATCAAAGCCGCGCTTACGAGCCTCTTGAACGCCCATTTCATAACGGACCAGTTCCTCAAGGAAAACTTTTTTTGAGGGAGGATTTACTAATACCTGCGAAATAACTTCGTTATATTTTTTATTAAACTCTTCCAAGGTAATTTTTTTTGTTCCTACGGTTGCAATCACCGCAGATTCTTTTTGTGCAAACACTAATGAAGAAACAAAAACCAATGCGAAAAAAATCCATTTCATATTCGTATATCCTTTGCTGTCGTCTTACCTATAAATGGTACAGACTACGCGCGCGAATCGCCAAATAATTCAGAGGCCTGTTGCCGCGCAGCAAAGAGTTGATTTTGTAGGGCTTTTGCCAATTCTGGAGATCTCGGATCATCCGCTTTTGTGATAGGGCCCAAAGGTCCAGTCCAGTAAATAACGACCTTAGCAAAAGGTTTCGGAAAATACGTTTGATTCCATGAGCGCGGAAATCTCCAGGCGGATTCACAATGAGCACTTCCGGCAAATATTTCAGATTTCATTAAACGCGAAAGCTCAAAAACTCCGGGTTTAATTTCATAAATGGGCCCTTTCGGGCCATCAACGGCCACATTTGAGTTAGAACCGCCCTTACAGAGCTCAATTAAACCTTTTAAAGCCGTTACGCCTCCGCGAGTAGAAGATCCACGCGAAGTTTTTCCACCGAGAAGCCTGTAAATAGTATTCATCATTTCGCCATCCTTGCTGGTCGAAATCATAGTAGCCAACTTGTATCTTTTAACTAAAAAAAGCAGAGCAATTTCATCGCCGTGAAAGTGCGCCAAAATAAAAGGTGTTTTGTTTTTATTACTTTCAATGAGCCTTTCGGGCTCGTGAATTTGTATACGCCAACTCCACGAAATCAATCGATAGATGAAAAAAACTATTAATCCAACAACGATTCCGCGAAGCTTAATCATGAATAATTAGTGAGTCAGAGCTTTTTTGAACTCTTCTGTTAACTTAGGAACGATTTCAAAAGCATCTCCTACGATTCCGTAAGTAGCTTTTTGGAAGATTGGCGCATTTGCATCGCTATTGATTGCAACGATAACTTTGCTGCCGCTCATGCCGGCCAAATGTTGAATCGCACCTGAAATTCCAACCGCGATATATAAACTAGGAGCAACAGTTTTACCTGTTTGTCCAACTTGCATTGAATGCCCAACCCAACCCGCATCAACAACCGCGCGAGAAGCACCAACAGTGGCTCCCAACACAGAGGCTAGATCATTTAACATTTTAAAATTAGCAGCTTCTTTTAAGCCACGACCACCGGAAACAACAATATTTGCTTCGGTTAAATCTAGTTTTTCAGATGCGCCTTTAACGATTTCTTTTACTAAAGTTTTAAGGCTTGGTTTGTTGAAAGCATGTTCAGTTACAGTGGCTGTTTTTGAAGTGTCTGCAGGCGCAACTGGTAATTGATTGGCACGCATTAAAACGATTTTTGTGTTTGTATTTTCAAATTGAGCGGTTGCGAAGCACTTGCCTGAATAAAGAGGTTTTTTTACTTTTACATCTTCGCCGGAAACCGTGATTTCAGTTCCGTCAGAAACTACACCAGCACCGATTTTGGCAGCCACGCGTGGAAATAAATCTTTTCCTGAAGAAGAGGCTGAGGCCAACACAAGAGTTGCGCCGGTGTTTTGAATGGCTTCCGCAACAGCCGAAGCAAAAAGTTCAGGGTTGTAGGCGTCGTAAGCCGCATCTTTACAAAGTAAAATTTCTTGGGCCCCGTGATGACCCAATTGAGCAGCACCGCTACCCGCTTGAGTTCCAAGAGCCAAAGCCACAACGGGACGACCCGTTTTTGCAGCAAACTGTACCAGCTCCTGAGAGCTTCTTTTTAAATTACCATTTTGAAATTCAGCAAAAACTAAAATTTTAGACATAAATATTACCTATAAAACTTTCGCTTCATCACGAAGGCATGAAATGAGTTGTGAAACCTGAGAAGCCGCATCGCCAGTTAGTAACTTAACTGCTGGTTTTTCCGGTGGAAGCGCAAAGCCAGAATATTTAACTTTTTGTTCCCCTCCAGCAATTCCTAAAGATGAAAACTCGATTTCTTTAATAACTTTTTTCTTGGCTTTCATGATACCCGGCAAACTTGCATAACGAGGCATATTTAAACCTTTGTTTGCCGCCACCAAAGATGGATTGATCATTTGAACAACTTCTTTAGCGCCGCCTTCCACATCTCTTTCCACAGTTGTGTTTTCAGCACTACTTTCAAACTTTGAAACTACGCTGGTATGAGGAATTGACATAAATTCAGCCACCATTTGAGGCACTGAAGATTGGTTGCTATCGATAGAAAGCTTACCTGTAAATACTAAATGTGCTCCACCTTCAGAAGTAATAACGTTGGCTAGCGCCTTGGCTGTCGAATAAGCATCCAAGCTTTCAGGAGAGTTAATAACAATGGCTTCATCAGCACCCATAGCCAAAGCAGTTCTTAAAGATTCAACCGCGCGGGCTTTTGGACCCGATGTAATGGCCCAAACTTGTGCGCCCGGGTTTTTTTCTTTGAATTTAATGGCCTCTTCAACGGCATGTTCGTCATAAGGGTTCATAACCCACTTGATGCCCGCCGGATCAATACCAGACTGATCTGGAAGAATTTTAATTTTAGTTTCTGTATCTGGCACCTGTTTCAGGCAGACAAAAATCTTCATAAAAACCTCTCAATGTTTAAGCTAACTAGTCTTAACTTAACTCACTAATAACATGAACCTATTTATGAATTAACATGTTGCAAAACACCACACAAAAGTCGGGCCCGAAAGTGACAAAATTAACCACGAAGAGTACTTTGGTTGAAAGTTAAATGATAATTAGTTCTAAAAAACGAAGTTAAGGAATCACTTATGTTGCAGTTTTTTAAATCGACCGTTGGTCGAAAGTACCTCATGGGCATAACAGGCCTAGTGTGGATGGGATTTATTTTTGGTCATATGGCCGGAAATATGCTGATTTTTGTAGGCGCAGACGCTTTCAATGCTTACGGGCACGCCATCGTATCAAACAAAATTTTACTCTACGGAACAGAAATAGCACTAGTTCTTACTTTAATAGTGCACGTTAGCTGTGCGATCAGCCTAACAATTCAAAACAGATCCTCGCGAAATTCGCGCTATGCAATGACCCCCAATGCGGAAAAAGGCTCATCATTAGCCTCAAAAACCATGGCGGTGCAGGGCTCTGCGATCTTAGCGTTTATCATTTTACACTTAATTACATTTAAGTACGGAAAAATTTACGAAACGAATGTTGGCGGCGTGTTGATGCGCGATTTACACAAATTAGTTATCGAAACCTTTGCTCAACCAGGCTACGTAGCCTGGTATGTTGTTTGTTTAATACTATTATTATTCCATCTAAGCCACGGAGCACACTCTATTTTTCAATCTTTCGGTATTTTAGAAAGAAAAATGCAAGCCAAATTAAAAATGGGTGCTTGGGTTTACGCTTTAGTCGTGGCCGGCGGATTTTTATCGCAACCAATATACGTTTTTTTATTTCATAAGTAATCGGAGAACAATATGTCAGTAAAATTAGACAGCAAAATTCCAAGTGGTTCGATCGATACAAAATGGAAAGATCACAAATTTAAAATGAAGCTGGTTAATCCAGCCAATAAAAGAAAGCACTCAGTAATCGTAGTTGGAACTGGTCTTGCGGGCGCATCTGCCGCAGCATCTCTGGGCGAACTTGGTTACAAAGTAAAAGCATTTTGTGTTCATGAGTCTCCGCGCAGAGCCCACTCTGTGGCGGCTCAAGGCGGAATCAATGCTGCAAAAAACTATCAAAACGACGGCGACTCCGTTTACCGCTTATTTTATGACACGGTAAAGGGTGGAGATTTTAGAGCTCGCGAAGCTAACGTTTATCGTTTAGCAGAAGCCTCTGTAAGCATTATTGACCAAGCGGTTGCTTCGGGCGTTCCTTTGGCGCGTGAATACGGCGGATTGCTTTCAAATCGTTCCTTCGGCGGCGCACAAGTTTCTAGAACCTTCTATGCTCGCGGTCAAACTGGCCAGCAATTGCTCTATGGAGCCTACTCATCAATGATGAGACAGGTTGATTTAGGAACGGTTGAGCTTAACACACGCAAAGAAATGTTGGATTTAGTTGTTGTTGACGGAAAAGCCCGCGGAATTATTGTAAGAAACTTATTAACCGGCGAGCTAGAATCACACGTTGCAGACGTTGTGGTTTTGGCGACTGGCGGATATTCAAACGTGTTTTATTTATCTACAAACGCAATGGCCTGCGCCGTAACGGCAGCATGGAAAGCCCACAAAAAAGGCTCTTACTTTGCAAACCCTTGTTACACGCAGATTCACCCGACTTGTATTCCTGTACATGGTGAAAATCAGTCTAAGTTAACATTAATGTCGGAATCGCTTCGCAATGACGGGCGCGTTTGGGCGCCTTTGAAAAAAGGTGATTTAAGAAAACCCGAAGACATTCCTGAAAACGAAAGAGACTATTATTTAGAGCGTATTTATCCGAGCTTCGGTAACTTAGCTCCACGCGACGTTGCTTCGCGCCAGGCCAAATTTAGAGTTGATGAGGGCCACGGCGCTCAAGGACAAGAAGCGGTTTACTTAGATTTCAAGGACAGCATCAAACGTTTAGGTGAAGACAAAATCAGAGAGCGCTACGGAAATCTTTTCCAGATGTACGATAAAATCACCGCGGAAGACCCCTACAAACAACCAATGAGAATTTATCCAGCTCCGCATTACACTATGGGCGGACTATGGGTGGATTATAATTTAATGAGTACAATTCCGGGCTTGTTTGTGGCCGGCGAGGCGAACTTCTCAGATCACGGCGCCAACCGCCTTGGTGCTTCGGCATTAATGCAGGGATTGGCTGACGGATACTTTGTTCTTCCATACACGGTGGGCGACTATATTGCCAACACAAAGCTCGGCGAAGTTAACACTTCTAATGATGCTTTCAAGGCAACAGAAGAAAGCATTAAGGCTGAAATTAATAAAATGATAAATGTAAAAGGTTCGCGCACGGTAGACAGCATTCATAAAGAATTAGGTCGCGTGATGTGGGAAAAATGCGGAATGTCTCGCAACGAGGCGGGCTTAAAAGAAGCGATCAATCATATTGGACAACTTCGTAAAACTTTCTGGAACGATGTAAAGATTCCGGGAACAGCAAACGAATTAAATACCGAGCTAGAAAAAGCAGGCCGAGTTGCCGACTTTATCGAGCTTGGCGAATTAATGTGCCGTGACGCTTTAACTCGCGAAGAGTCTTGCGGAGGACACTTCCGCGAAGAGTTCCAAGTTGATGGCGAAGCTAAGCGTGATGATGATAAGTTCTGTCATGTGGCCGCTTGGGAGTGGAACGGATCGGCAGATAAGCCGCAAACGCGCCACACGGAAGAATTAACATTTGATAATGTTCACTTAGCAACAAGATCGTACAAATAGAGGTCGAGCAAATGACAAAACAAACCATTAATTTAAAATTAAAAGTATGGAGACAGACCAACCCTCAAACGGAAGGAAAGTTTGTTACTTACGACGCTAAAGATATTTCACCAGACGCTTCTTTTTTAGAGATGCTCGACACCGTTAACGAAGGGCTTATTAAAAAAGGCGATTCACCAATAGTATTTGATCACGATTGCCGCGAAGGAATTTGTGGAAGTTGCGGCTTTATGATTAACGGAAACGCGCACGGGCCGGAAAAAAGCACGACCGTGTGCCAACTGCATATGCGCCACTTTCACGATGGTGAAGAGTTGGTTTTAGAACCATGGAGAGCAACAGCTTTTCCTGTTATTAAAGACTTAATGTGTGATCGTTCGGCTTTTGATCGAATCATGAAATCAGGCGGATATATTTCGGTAAACACCGGAAATGCACAAGATGCCAACGCCATTCCAATTCCTAAACCAGATGCTGACGAAGCGTTTTTATCTGCGGCCTGTATTGGTTGTGGTGCTTGCGTAGCTTCTTGTAAAAACGCCTCTGCTGCGCTATTCACGAGTGCCAAAATCACTCATTTATCTTTATTGCCGCAAGGTAAAGTTGAGCGCGGTCAGCGAGCGTTAGATATGGTTGCGCAAATGGACGCAGAAGGCTTCGGCGCATGTACATCTACAGGCGTGTGCTCGGCTTCTTGCCCGAAAGACATTTCATTAACCAATATTGCAACGATGAACCGTGAGTATTTAAAAGCAGTTATAACTCAAAAAGAAGAAATGGGCGGCGGAGACGGCGTTTAAATTTTATAACGAGGGCCAGTGAAAGATTTTATAAAAATATTTTTAGGAATTTGTGCGCTGGTGGCATCTTTTGTTTTTGGCCGCAGTTATGGCGAAAAAGGATTTAAAGAAAGCGAAGAGTACCGCAGCTTTATCAAAGCCAATGAAGAATTAAACTTTTCTAAAAATGAACTGGAAAACGTTAAGGCTAAATTTCAAAATATTGCAGACACGGCCGAAAATAAAAAAACAGAAGAACTTTTAGCTCAAATTCTACATGTGTTTTTGACAGATTTAGGGCTTAGGCTTCAAAACAAAGACGCAATTTTAAAACAAGCCCAGCCAACAATCGCCCCAGCGGAAGTAGCAAAAGCGCCCGCAGAACAAACCAAAGTTGAAAGCGAAGAAGAAAAGCGTTTGCGTGAAGAGCTGGCCGCACTAAAAGCCCAAAAAAAATGGACCAATTTAGATTTAGGAAAATATAAGTCTGCAGAGTGGATTTTGCAAAACTCCAGCTCCAGTCGTCAAATCAAAGAACAGCTTTCAAAAGTCAAAATTAAAAATATGAGCTCTTTTTTAAATAGCGCCGTAAGTGGAGACGAAAGCTATGTAAATTCTTTTATTGGCGACTACGCCGGTAACCTTGATTATATCAATGGAAAACGTTACGGCACGCTAAGCATGAAGTTTTCAAAAATTTCTAATGGGTCAGCTAAGCTAGGAGTTGAAATCAGCCTTCAGACCCAGGACGGAAAGGGCGACGCGGTTAAAATGACTACACAAGGTGGATTTGGTTCACGTCAACCTGAGCTCGACGGTGTTGTTACTAAATGGCAAGACTCATATTATTTTCACTTTTATAAAGTTAAAAACCCCGAACAACTTGCCGGAACTTTTTATCAAAGCTTGCCGAACGGTGCAACGAGTGAAATAGGTAACTTTATTCTTAAAAAGCGTCGTTAAGATTTTTTAAAAAAAGCCAAATTACTTAACGCAAGTCCACTTAAGAACTTGTTATATCCGACCCAAAAATGCGCAATACGACAAAATTAACCTGCTTTAACTTTCAGAAATGTCTCATTATCAGACGACATCTCGATTTTATCAGCTTTGACAGCCCCAACTAGACTTTCATCTAAATAAAAACACTCCAGCTGACGATAAGTTAAGTCTGGGAAATGTGAGGCTTAAAGATGAAAAAAGTCGGTCAATTAATGAAAGATATGGGTTTTAATCCAAACTCTTCAGATTCGGCAAAAGAAGCCTTTATTAAATATTTAATTAAACAATCTGCTGGAGTAAACGTGCAAACTCCCAGCGAGAAAAAGGCTATTCAGGAAAATCCGGAAAAAATTGTACACTTTCCTAAGCAATTAACTTTCGATTTTGATGAAAACGAAACAACGCCGTTAAAAAAAGCATAATTATTTATTGAGTGAAGTGGCATTCGCGTTCAATATCAAGGCGTGAGCGCAAAACAGTATTTTAAAGAAATTTTTGAAAAAAATGAAAAGCAAGATCCGGTTATTGATGCGATCAGAGCAATTTCTGTATTAAGCATCATAGCGTTTCATGTGGTTGTGGGAATTATTGCTGTTTATGACCATGAAAAAGCTAAACAATATATTCTAGAGATGCCCAGCGTTTTACAGCCCCTATGGCATGGTGAAAAAGGCGTAGATGCGTTTTTTCTTTTGAGTGCACTTGTTATAGGAATCCCATTTTTTAAAAATATTGAAGCATTTAATTGGCAAACGGGAGTAGATTTTTTCAAGAAAAAATTAAAACGCATTTATCCATTATTTTTTGTTGCACTTTGTTTGTATACCATTGCGCAATGGAGCTATTTTGGAAAATACTTTTTTAGTAATGCCGTATTTTTAAATAATATTATTCCTGGCGAACGAACAATTATTCCAGTGGGTTGGTTTTTAACTGTTGAAATGCAGTACTTTCTTCTTACACCATTTTTGTTTTTAGCTCTCAAAAGAGTTAAATTTCGCGGATTTGCATTGAGCGTATTATTTTTATCATCGGTTGCGGCCTGCGCGCTGGTGCTTTCTCGGCACAGCGACCTTTATTTGCGACCGATCACTGATTTATTTTTAGCAGAAGACCGCGGAAAGTTTTCAGACTTAATGGGCCGCTACTTTTATGAATCTGATCTAACTCGCTTTGGTCCCTTTGTTTTGGGGTTTTTATTGGCCTATTTAAAAGTTATTTATTCAGAAAAAATGTCAGCATTGTTTAAGCCCATGCTGAGCTCAACAGCTTTGTTTTTATTGAGTACAGGCCTTATTCTTCTACCGATTACCGTGCCAATTTATCATCCGAGTTCTTGGTACTATCGTGATTTCTCAAGCGAACTTAATTTTTGGACATTAGCAACGAGCCGCCAGATATTTTCAACAGGAGTTTTTTTATTAATACTGGGTTGTTGGTATTCTGGTGGAGTATTCAGCCGAATTAAGTCTGTTTTTAGCCTTGCTCTTTGGAGGCCAATTTCAAAGCTCTCGTTTCCAATGTATCTGTTTCACTTTCCTTTAATTGGATTGGCCGCCGTGATTGTTTTTGGAACTACTGATGTGAAACAAATAGCGAGCGTTAGTTTTACTCAAGGGTTTTTGATCTTTTTATTAGCAACCGCATTGACCTTTTTGTTCTCGATCCCGTTCCATTTATTTGTAGAGCGACCATTTGCCAGCCGCGCCAAAAAACAATCAAACTAGACCATGGTCTAGTTTCAAACTGGGTCCTGAAAAACTTCTGCTCGACTGGACTGCACGTTGGTACGATTTTGGAACCAACAAAATAGCCAGTCTCACGGAAGGAGAACTACTATGCTCAAAGGAAGAGCCACTAAATTTTTCGCATTTGCTACTCTAGCACTATCTATCTCTGCTCACGCTTCAGCTCCAAAAGTTGAATCGGTACCGGGTGAATACATCGTTCGCTTAAAATCGAATGTTGAAAAAATGAATACACGAGCTTTATCTCAATCTTTAGGTGCGTTTGTTAAATCAAGCATTCCTTCACAAAACATCGTAGTTGTTAAACGTGCATCGTTTGAATCAACTGATTCAGGTGTTAAATCTTTAGCGACTAATCCTTTAGTAGATATCGCTGAACCAAACTATATATATAGAGCTAACCGTACTCCAGACGATCCAATGCTGGGTCAACTTTGGGGTATCCTTAACGTTGGACAAAAAGACTCTTCTGGTAAAGTTGGTGTTGCCGGAATCGATGTAGGAACAACTCAGGCATGGGACATCGAAACTGGTTCTGATAAAGTGTTAATAGCTGTAATCGATACAGGTGTTGATTTTGAACATCCGGATTTGATTCCAAATCTTTGGACAAATGAAGCTGAAAAAAATGGTCAACCGGGCGTAGATGATGACAATAATGGCGTTATCGATGACGTTCATGGTTACAATGCAATTACTGGAAAAGGTAATGCGGACGATGACCAAGGTCACGGATCTCACTGTGCTGGAACTATCGGTGCAAAAGGTAACGATGGTAAAGGCATTGTTGGAGTTGTTTGGGATGCTAAAATCATGGCTGTTAAATTCTTGGATCGTAACGGTTCAGGAACTTTAGAGAACGCTCTTAAATCAATCGACTACGCAACTAAAATGGGTGCGAAAGTTATGAGTAACTCTTGGGGCGGCGGCGGATTCTCTCAAACTTTATTAGATGCTATCAAAAGATCTAACGAAGCTGGCGCAATCTTTATCGCAGCGGCTGGTAATGATTCAAACAACAATGATTCAAACCCTTCTTACCCTGCAACCTACGATGTAGCTAACATCATTTCAGTAGCTGCAATCGACAACCAAGGTGCAAAAGCAAGCTTCTCTAACTACGGTAAACGCACTGTACACATTGGCGCTCCGGGCGTGAATGTTTACTCTTCTACTGGTGGTTCTTACGATTCTTGGTCTGGTACTTCTATGGCAACTCCACACGTATCGGGTGTTGCGGCGCTAGTTTGGTCACATGAGCCTGAATTAACTGCGGTTCAATTAAAAGAGCGTCTGTTACAAACAGCGCGTCCTATCGCAGGCTTAAAAGGTAAAGTTAAAACCGGAGCTTTAGTAAATGCATTCTTTGCATTAACAAACAAAACTCCAGAGCCAGATGCAAATGATCCTGCCAACTGGCAAGTTCAAGCAGCTGCTTATGCTTCTGCTAGCCCATATGTGAAAAACACAAACGAAACTTACGAAGTAAATGTTGAAGGCGATGTAAAAGAATTTGCTCTTTACTTTGAGAAATTCGATACAGAGGCTAATTACGACACTCTGCAATTAGTAGATGCTGCGGGTAACGTAATTCAAACATTAAGCGGTAACAACGATGATTCATTCTCGGCAACTGTTACTGGTAAATATGTTAAGTTATTATTCAAATCAGATGGTTCAGTTGAAAGAACCGGTTGGAAAATTTCTAAAATCGCAGTTAGATAATTTTATCTGATCAGATTATAAAAAACAGCGGGCGCTCCCCGCTGTTTTTATTTTTAGCTAGTGGCTCGAGTGAGATCTTAAAAATTCAGCCAATTTCAGGTTTAGATAGTCTGCAAAATCCAACTGGCAGCAGTGTGAGCCATAAGGAATTAGTAAAAACTCTGATCCCTTAATCAGATCATGCATTTCGCGCTGATAAGAAGTAGGGGTTAGCATATCTCGGTCGCCAGCAATAATAAATGTTGGGCAGTCTACATTTGGAAGCACCGAAACACCATCAAACTTTAAAAGCTGTTCAAAGAGTTCAAAAAAATAAGTCAGCTCTAAACGAGAAACACCGCGTCCGTACATTTCAATGTCTTTAAACTGTGTGAGTTTAATATTAAAACCACCAGCCAGAGCAGCAAGCTGAAAAGCCACAGGATTGTCAATCATTCCTCTCCACAGGTTGTTCCACAAGTCGGGAGATCTTCTGTGTTGTTCGCGTAAAAAGTTAAATAGCGGCTCAACAAAATCGAGCCCAAATAATTTTTTTAGTGGATTGCGCGCGAAACCATTTACAAAAGTAATGCTGCGAAACATTTCGGGAAACTGCTCATAGGTTTTAATTAAATAAGGAACTCCGAAGCTATGGCCAACGAAATGTGCGCTTTTAATTTCTAAATGATTAAGTAATCCTTTAACATCGAAAGCCAAGTGTTCAAAAGTAAAATTGTTAACATTGGCAACAGGAACGCTTTTGTGGTGTCCGCGAATATCAAAAAGAATAACTTGATGTGTTTTAGAAAAATATTCAACTTGCGCATGCCAGTGATTCATCAGACAAGCGATGCCATAAATAAAGACTAAAGGCTCACCTTTGCCGCGCACTTCATAATATATTGGCGTGCCGTCGATTGCGTTAAAAGTACCAGTTTTTTTTTCGATAAAGGCTTCAGTTGTCATTATAAAACACTCAATTCTATTACGCTGGAAGAAACTCTTAAAATATCTCCCGGAGATATTTGATGTTGATCAAAGGCGGTACCGTTAATGGTGGCCTTGTCTCCACATAGGTTTTCTATGTATGTTTGGTCGCCGATCTGAAAAAACTTAGCCACCCTTGGAGGAGTGTTTGGGTCTTTAATATTCAAGTCTAAATTATTATAGCCGATTTCGCGTGGCCCGTAGCTGAGGGTATAAATCTCTTCATATTGAGGGCCCTGAATAAAGCTAAGGCGGATGGGTCTTAAAAAGAAAAATATTTCAGTAGATGTTTGGCGGCTTGGATAAATTTCGAGAAAATCTTTGATTTCTTCAACCCACGGACCCTTGGGCTTTTGAGCCCGCTCGACGACCTTAAAACCCGTCTGTCCTAAGTGGAAAATAAGGCCTAAAATCAGGGTGGCGCGATCCACCTCATTAAAACCGAGGCGCATTTTTGATGGGGCTAAACATTCGATATTCCAAGACTTTTTAGAATCAAAACCAACAACGGCGTGCAAGTCGGCCATTTCAGTGTCGTTTTCAAACGTGACTAAGCCACCCTGTGATTTTCCGAGTGTTAAGCCATTTTTTAGCATAACGCGTTTGCCTTTATTGGGCCCGTCAAGGACCTCTAATTCCAGTCTCATGGAAAATATAATAAGCCGTTGATTCTGGGCTTGTCCATAGGGGGCTGAGGTGTTAGACCATTAAAACACAAAAAGTCATCCTTGCTCCCCCAATAAATGGAGGGGCTTTAACCGAAAGGAAATTTATGGATCTTAAGACAGAACTTAAGCGTCCGTACGAGGCCGTAATCCTTGTACACCCAGACGCGACAGTAGAAGAGCAAAAAGAGCTTTTCAAAAAGAACAAATCAACTATTGCTGGTTTCAAAGGCTCTATCCACACGTTAGAAACGTGGGGCAAAAGAACTTTAGCAACCCCAATCGG
The DNA here is from genome assembly GCA_019752925.1 of bacterium. Taxonomy (GTDB): domain Bacteria; phylum Bdellovibrionota; class Bdellovibrionia; order Bdellovibrionales; family Bdellovibrionaceae; genus Pseudobdellovibrio. The sequence goes on along the minus strand of JAIELP010000002.1, from coordinate 45,547 downwards.
TAAACTTAGAAAAGCTGTGTACTTCCACACAATTTTCGAAGCCAACCCACAGGCTATTGCTGAGTTAGAGCGTACTATGCGTATCAACGATAAAGTTTTACGCTTTATGCACACTAAACTTGACGAAAGAACTTCAGTTTCTAAACACGCTGAATCTTTCAAAAAAGGTTTAGCTGACTCTGCAGCGCGTGAAAAAGAACGTGAAGCAAAAGCTCAATTACGCCGTCAAGCTGCTCAACAAGCACGCGCTGAAAAATTCGATAAAGACGAAATGTAATTGATCGGAAATAGGTAAGCTGTGAGCTTGTTGAAAACCCCGAAAAACAAAACTGTACTGGCGCTGGCATTAGTCAGCGCCTTGGCATCTGTGTTGTTCTCGTTTATGGGAGCGCCGTTTTTACGCGCCCTGTTTGTTTCATCAAGATCAAGAGTTTTTTGGTCAACAGCAGTTCTGCTAGTTGGCGCTATGTTTGTTGCGGGTGTAACAAATTATAAGATATCGGAAACGGCAGTTTATGTAGGTGCTATCTGGATGACTTTAGGCACATACAGTGAACTTGAAAAGCGCGGTGTAAATTGGAGACGAGCAAGTCTTGCCTCTTTAACCACCGGATTACTATTTGCTTTAGCCGGATATTTTTTAATACTGAAACACATTGGAGCAGCAGATGCGCTAGCACAAATGATAGAACCACTACGCGTAGCCATGAATCAGGCATTCCCAGATAAGGCATTTGAGGCACAAGATTTAGTTATATATTTACCAGGAATTTTTGCCGCCAGCTTGTTTGGTTCTTTAGCTTTAAGCTTTGCTCTTGAATCTAAAGTCACCAGGATGTTCCGTATTCAGCGGGAAAGAGTTGCGTCGGGCCTTCGTTGGCTTGAGTTCAGACTTCCCGACATAGCCGTATGGGTTACTTTGTTTTCTGCCTTGTTTTCGGAGTTCAGCTTTGGACAAAAACTATTGGAAACAGTCAGCGTAAATCTGTTGATTTTAGCCGCCGTTGCATTTTTCTTTCAGGGAATTACGGTTGTTGAATTCATGGTAAGATTTTACCGTTTTGGTCTGTTTACCCGAACCCTCACCTATTTGTTAATCATTCTGCAACTAGCCCCTTTCGTCGTTTTTGTGGGCTTTGTAGATTACTGGGCTGACTTTAGAAAGCTCGTAAGAAAAAAAATAAAAACGACTTAAACCTATTTTAATAGGACAAAGTGAGGATTATATGAAAGTTATTTTACAAAAAGATGTTAAGGACTTAGGAAAAGTTGGTGATTTAGTTAATGTTTCTGAAGGTTTTGCAAGAAACTTGTTATTCCCAAGAAAATTAGCTTTAGAAGCAACTGAGAAAAAAGTTAACGAATACAATCATCTTAAGCGTGTTGCTGAATCTAAAAAGAAAAAAGCAGTAGCTGAGCGCCAAGAGCTTTTAAACAAAATTAAAGGCACTACAGTAGCATTTAAATTAAATGCCGGTGAAAATGATAAATTATTCGGTACGGTTACAACTACTGATATCTCTAAAGGTTTAGAAAAACTTGGTTTCTCTATCGACCGTAAAGATATTCACCTAGAAGAGCCTATTAAAGTTTTAGGAACTCATAAAGCGACTATTCGCTATTCTGAGGGCTTAGAAACTTCGATCCAAGTTGCTGTTGAACGCGCTTAATTGTTAGACGCATAAAGCAGCTTTTTGACATTCAAAAGCTATTAAAGGACTCTGCAAAGGGTCCTTTTTTTATGGAGAAACTATGAAAATTTTTATTTTGTCGCTATTAGTAACTGTTTCAGCTTTTGGTCGATTAACCGACAATCAGGTTGATATTAAAATTGAAAAAGACGCCATCAATATTACAACGAAAAAAGGTTTTCATTTAAATGCTGAAGCCCCTGCCTCTGCGACGTTTGATAACTTAGAAGCACTTTTCAAGCCAACTGTTAAAACAGAACAACTTTTTACGTTTAAAAAAGACGAAAAATATAAAAAAGCAAACCTTAGCTATTATATTTGTGATGATAAAAAAACAGTTTGCGAACAGCACAAGCAAACTATTAACTTAAAAAGCGGCGAAGTAAAAAAAGAAGAAATCAAAGCAACATATAATAATATTCAGGACTTCAACTTAGCCAGCAAAGATGGCCGACCCACACTTTTGGTATTTTCGGCGCCATGGTGTCCGGCCTGTATACGTATGCAAACCGAAACCTACAATAAGCCATCTGTAAAAAAAGAAATAGCCCGCCTTAATTTTGTAAAATTAAACTCAGACGTCGCCGCTAATTATGAGTTATCAGAAAAATTTAAAATAAAAGCTATTCCTACAATGATCATGCTGGACAAAAATGGCGCAGAAACTTTCCGCTGGCTGGACTTCCAAGTGGCCGGCGATTTTGCCAAAAGCCTGAGTGCAGAGATTAAAAAGGTAGATCAAGCGGAAGCTATTTTAAAAAACGCCATGCTAGGCGATGCGGCTGCGGCGAGCTCGCTGGCATTCAAAGCGTATAATACATTAGATTACGCAGAAGCTGTTAAGTGGTTCTCTTTAACAAAATCTGAAAAAGATAAAAAATTTAAATTGGCTGCCGAAGTATCATGGGCTCAAGAAAAAGCAGAAGAAGACGAAAAATCTGCCGCCGACTACATCCAAACACTTGAAAAAGCGATTACAATGACAAAATCTACATTGGATCAAATTCGCTGGAGCCTTGATTATTTGGATCAAAAAAAACAAGCTAAAACTCTTAAGTCTGATGGAGAAAAAACAGGTCTTCTTTTATTAATAGACGATTTATTAAAAAGTCCGAAAAAAGCAGAAAAGGCTTTTGCTGAAAGCACATATGGGAACTATGCAGGCTTTGAAAAAGAAGAGCTTTTGTGGATGAAATCAAGACTGCTTGGAATTTTAGAAAAAAAAGATGATAAAACTAAAGTTGATCGCGAGACCATTATTCTTATTTCAAAAAAGAAACTGAGCGCGGATCGTCCGGGCGAAATTTTATTGGCTATTGCTTACTTGCGCGAAGCTGGCGAAACAAAAAAAGTAGAAGAGCTTTACCAAACCCTTATTAATAAATATAACAACTCATATGTGTATTTTGAAAAGTATGCACGCTTTGTTCAAAAAAATAAAAATTATGAAAAGGCGCTGAGCTTGGCAAACGAGGCTTTAAAATATCCTGAAGGAAATGAACCACAGCTTAATTTGCTAAAAACACAACTGTTAAAAGATTTAAACAAAAAGACCGAAGCCATTGCTGTTATCGACGAAACCCTGAAGGCTGAATACATTCAGCATAAACGTTTTGCGAGAACTGTAAAAAAATTAAATGAGTTAAGAAACGAACTAGCTAAATAGGTTGCTGTATGAGAGAAAACCCTTTACTGGGTTTTCTCAGGGCTTACGCCGTAAAAAACTTCGTCTAAATAAATTAAAAGACATTGTCTGAGATCGTCCACCGTCATATCTTTTGGCTCAACTTCAAGAGCGCGGATTGCAGCAAATAATTCAGTTTCAATTGTGTCCACGTCCATTTGTGCACGTTTTGCAAATTGCTCTAAAACTCGTCCCATGCTCGCCTCCTGCTTGCAGTTTGAGTTAAAGCCCAAATTGGGCTTTAGTGGCTGTTTTCAGGTTCATCATGAACGATTCAACAGCTACTTGACTTGACAGTTCTATCAAAACAAAAGGTTAATAGGCGTACAATTAGAAACTCTTAAAGTAGTTAAATTAGGTAATAGGGCTAGGTCCTAGTTTTTATTAGAATTTTCTTCAGCCACCATGGAGTTTAGATTCCATAGATCGTATAGATAGCCGAGGGTAAAGAGCCCGCCGGTGAAGAGCCACAGCAGTCCCGTTAAAACACGACCCATATAAAAGCGGTGAATTCCAAAAATTCCTAAAAACGTCAAAAGAATCCAAGCCAAGGTATAATTAATGTTTCCAGCAACATATTTGCGGTCGGCTTCGCGATCCATTGCCGGAATTAAAAATAAATCAATAAGCCAGCCGACTCCCAGCAGACCTAAAGTAAAAAACCAAACAGTCCCGGTTATTTGTTTTCCATAATAAAATCGATGAGCTCCAGTAAAGCCAAAAATCCACAAAACATAGCCGAAAGTTTTTGAATGAGTATCTGTTCCCATAAACCGCCTTTTATTAAGTATTTAATAGCACATTAGAACGGGTGTCAGTTAAGACTCTGCCTAAGTCCAGTTTAAAATATTAAAACAGGAAGTTGTTAAATTTGCAGGAGGTTTGAATTAGATTGTCGGTTCAACCCAAACCCCGAGGTAAAAATGAAAAAAATTTTAATTGCGTGTTCGGTTTTGTTAACTGTAGTTGCTGCAAACGCTACAAACAAAATTAATTTTAATTATCAAAATGCAGACATTACTACAATTATTCAAGATTACTCAAAAGCCGCCGGGCAAAAATTTATTGTAGACTCAACAGTAAGAGGAAAAATTACAATTTTAAATCCGTCGGAGGTGTCAACTACAGAGGCGTTTAACCAATTGTCTGAAGCACTTGCTGTAAACGGATTTGCGATGGTAACAAGTGGCGATCAGCTAACGGTAAGAAACGCAAGAAGCGCGCAAAGGGATAATCTTGCAGTTGTATCTGAAGTTCCTGCTGAAAAACCTCAAAGAATGGTTACATGGGTTATTAGCTTAAAAAACACAGCCGCTTCAGATATTATGAAAGAAATAAGACTACTAACTTCGAGCTATGGTGAAGCGGCGATAAGCGGCAGAAACAATCAAATTATAATTACAGACTGGTCTACAAATTTACAGAGAGTTAATGCATTAATTCAAAAAGTTGATATCGTGCCAGATCCTAAGTTTGCAAAATTTGCCAAAGAAAACAAAGGCTCTGCAATGAAAAAACCTAATAAAAATGAAAATGTTAAGGTTGAAGAAAAAACTGAAACTGTAAATAAGTAATTACGGAGCTAAGTGCCCAATTAACCTTGGGCACCCGGAGCAAAGTTACGAGGTTTTCCGCCAAAGCCGCCAGCCATTGGAGGCGGAGCTTGTGGTGGAGGTAGCGGAGAAACCGCTTCGCCATCGGCATCACGGAATTTATTGAATTTAGCATCAAAGCGTAATTTCACGGTTCCCGTTGGACCATTTCTCTGTTTACCGATAATAACTTCAGCGGCACCTTGTTTGTCGGCGTCGTCTTTGTCGTAGTAGTCGTCACGATATAACATCATGATAACGTCGGCATCCTGCTCGATAGAACCGGATTCACGTAAGTCAGATAACATAGGTCTTCTGTCAGAACGGCCCTCAACACCACGATTTAACTGAGCTAGGGCGATAATAGGAATATTCATTTCTTTGGCGATGGCTTTTAATCCTTTTGAAATTTCGGATACTGCGCGCTCGCGGGATTCAACTTTTTGTTTTAAATCCATTAACTGCAAGTAGTCGATCATGATGCAATCTAAACCGTGAGTTGCTTTTAAACGACGGCAACGGGCTCTGATCTCAAATGGTGAAATACCTGCGGTATCATCAATAAATAAATTAGCTTCACTGATGGCGCCGGCAGCTTGAATAAGTTTAGGCCAAGAAGCATCCTGAATGCGACCATTACGGATCTCACCCATAGAAATTTTAGCTTCAGCGGCTAAAAGCCTCATCATAACCGACTCTTTACCCATCTCCACCGAGAAGTAAGCTACAGTTTTCTTAGCTCTTAAAGCCATGTGAGTGGCCAAGTTCAGAGAGAAGGCTGTTTTACCCATAGATGGACGGGCGGCAACGATAATCAACTCGCCACCATGAAGGCCCGAAGTCATGCGATCAAGCTCTGTAAAGCCGGTAGGAACACCGGTTACGTCAGCTTTACGCTTATAAAGGTCTTCGATTTTTTCAATTGAAGATTTAACGATATCCATAGAACCAATAAGGCCATTAGAGGTTTTTTGCTCTCCAACCTTAAGGATTTCGGCCTCAGCATAGTCAATGAGGGCTTCGGCGTCCTGAAAGTCAGTACCATAGGCCTTTTCAATTAAACTTGTTGAAGTGCCGATGAGGCGTCTTAAAAGTGATTTTTCGTGAATGATCTTAGCATGCGAATCAATGTTGGCTGCGGAAACCACTTTATCAAGTAATGAAAGTAAATATTCAGGGCCACCGATAACATCCAGCTCGTTCTTATTTTGAAGAGCATTAGTTACAGTAACCAGATCGATAGGCTCAGCTTTTTGATGAAGCTCTGAGATAGTCTTATAGATAATTTGATGGGAAGGCTTATAGAAATCGTTAGCCGTGATCAGATCTGAAACCTGATCGAAAGCTTCGCGTTCCAGCATTAAGCCACCTAGAACTGAGAACTCTGCCTCTATATTTTGAGGCGGAAGTTTTTGACTCATCTAAACCCCTCTAGACTTTTCATAAAGACAAAAAAATAAGGACTCTTTGACGGAGTCCTTATTTAGATAACTTAGATATATTATTGAGTTAAAGTAGTTGTTGGAGCAACAACTGATTCAACAACAAGAGCTTGAGCACCTTTTTTAGGTTTCAATTTGTAGTTGTCGATTTTTTTCTTAAGAGTGTTACGGTTGATACCTAACATTAAAGCCGTTTTAACTTGGTTACCGTTGTAAGCTTTAAGAGCTAGTTCAATTAAAGGCTTTTCAACTTGTTCTAATACGATGTTGTAAAGGCCGTTCAACTCTACTTGCGCTTCTTTTTGTTGTTGGAAAAGAACTTCAAGTTTGCTCTTTACTAATTTTTCAAGGCTTACTTGTTGTAGGTTAGCGACAAAAAGATTTTCTGAGTTGTTCAGATTCGGCGTCATGAGTCTCCCTCGGGTTATGTTTTATAATTTGCGGATCAAACTCCGCGTGTTGTGGGTAACCAAATATACTTATGTTGCTGCAAATGCAACATCACTTTTAACTTTTTTTGCAAAATTCTTTCAGCTAACCACTTTTCAGATACTTGGCCGTGGGATGGACTGAATAATACTGTAAATTTTGTTAATAAATCATGTTGACGACAAAAATTTTCTGACCAGTTAAGATCATTTTCGGAACTAATCACAAATTTATATTCAGTGCTAGCCGGGCCGCTTTCAGAGGAGAAATCGATGTTTTCTAATAAAAAACTATCGGCCGCTCCGCTATCCGGTGTTTTTACGTCAAGAATTATTTTTACGCGTGGGTCGACGTGTTTAATTGATTTAGAACCACTGGTTTCTAATGAAACCTTGTGCCCTAAGTCACAAAGAATGTTGATAAGTTTGTGGATTTCCGGCTGCAGCAAGGGTTCTCCGCCGGTTATACAAATATATTCAGCGTCATATTCTTTTATTTGTTGTAAAATTTTTTCAAAAGACCACATCTCCCCTTCGTAATAGGAGTACTTAGTGTCGCAATAGGTACATCTGAGGTTGCAGCCTGTGGTTCTGATAAACACAGTCCGGTTTCCAGCAAAGGTGCTTTCGCCTTGAATAGAGTAGAAAATCTCATTGATTTTAATCATGGAAGCCGTTCTAAATCGCACCCGGCTGGACCATTGTCAAGGACGGGTCAAAAAACAGGGGTAAATTTAAAACTAGACCTGACTAGACTTTAGGGATTTTGCACAATGGCAAACCTAGCTTTAAATTAATAAGGTGAGCCGGGCTCTCAGGATGTGAGCTATTGAATGAATATATTTTTTAAACGATTTAAAAGCGATATTAGATCTATAGGTTTTCTTGGTTTAGCCCTTTTCATAGGATTGGCTTTAATTAGTTATAACCCCAAAGACCCCTCGTTTAACTCATTAGGGCAAGGTCTGAAGACGCTTAATTACTGCGGCATTTTGGGTAGCTTTATAGCCGATATCATTTACCAACTACTGGGTCTTCCCGCTTGGCTTATGGTAGCGGGCTTATTTCAGGCAGCTATATTGAGTTTTAAAGGTGAAGCCGTGGAAATCCGTAATGTAAGAATTTTATGGATGGCACTGCTTATTTGTAGTTTGTCGGCGCTGATGTCGATCTATTGGAGCGATGTAAAGGTATTTGAGCAGCAAATTTACTTAGGCGGTCTTTTAGGATTAGGACTCGCTACCGGGTTAATTAAAATATTAAACAGCGTAGGCACTCAGATTTTATTATGGTCCATGACGGCCATGCTTATCGTGTTTTGCTTTGAAGTCAGTGTTAATGAAATTGTAATGAACTTGGCAGAGTTTATTAAATACCGCTTTGAAAAGCTTCAGAAGTCAGACTTTATCCGCAACATCAAAATACCAGCTAAATCAAAACCTGCCAAAGAAGCCAAAAATACGGAAACAATTTTGGTTGAAAGTAAAAAAGTAATTCCTGAGCCCAAACTGAATTTATCCGTTGAAGAGGATGAAGAAGAAATCGCGGGAGATGTTGAAGAGCTTGAAGCCATAGACGCCGATGGTTCTGATGAAGAAGATAGCGAAGAAGAAAGCGATGTTGCCGTTTCGGCTTACGAACCCCCCGCCCGCCGCAAAGTAACCTTACAGGCTAAAACACCAAGACGCGTGGCCAACTGGACAATGCCCAAACTATCACTTTTAGAAGACCCACCATTAACGCGCATTAAAATCGACGAAAAAGAAATTCGCCGAAAAGCCGACATTACATTAGAAAAACTAAAACAATTTGATGTGAACGGACAAATAGTGGCCGCTCGCCCGGGCCCCATGGTAACCATGTTTGAGTTTAAACCCAACGTTGATGTTCGTGTAAACAAAGTTACTGATATGGCGGATGACTTAGCTTTGGCCTTATCTGCAGAGTCTTTACGTATTATCGCCCCAATTCCAGGCCGCGATGTTATCGGAATTGAAACTTCAAATGCCCAACGCGAAACTGTCTACTTAAAAGATCTTTTAGCAGACGAAATGTTTTGGAATGAAGACATGAAGCTTCCAATCGCTTTAGGAAAACAAACTAACGGTGAACCTAAAATAGTTGATTTAAGAAAAATGCCTCACATGCTGATCGCAGGAACTACGGGTTCAGGTAAGTCGGTATTTACAGTTTCAACAATTACAGGATTTTTATTTAAACATTCCCCTAAAACCTTAAGAATGATTTTAGTGGATCCAAAACAAGTGGACTTAGCAGCGTTCGCCGATATCCCACATTTAATTATGCCACCCATACGCGACCCTAAAAAAGCAGTATTTGCCCTGCGCTGGGCCGTTAAAGAAATGGAAAAGCGTTATAAGTCTATGAGCAAGTTCGGCGCGCGCAACATCGAACAGTTTAATGAAACCGTAGAAAAATTTAATACAGAACAATTAGCTGAACACGAAAAAATAAATGCTGAGTATGAAAATCAAGGCATAATGAAGCTTGAACAGTATTATTACACTCCACAGCCATACATTGTTATTGCGGTTGAAGAGTTTGGTGATCTTATGGCTGTCGATAAACAAAACGTTGAACAAAACATTGTGCGTTTAGCGCAAATGGCGCGTGCGTGCGGTATGCATTTAATGATCGCGATGCAGTCGCCGCGTAAAGAAGTTGTTACAGGTTTAATTAAAACCAATATTCCGGCACGCATCAGCTTTAAAGTGGCCTCTAAAATGGATTCAAGAATTATTCTGGATGAACAAGGCGCCGAGCGTCTTCTTTCACAAGGGGATATGTTGGCTGTAATTGGCGGAGCTGGCAAAGCGGTTCGTCATCACGGCCCTTACCTAAAAGAAGTTGAAATCAATGCTGTTGCAAAATTCTGGGCCGATCAAGGTGAGCCAGAATATGATGCCTTAGCCATGCGCGCACTTGAAGGCGGACCATCTCAGGGAAGCTTTGCCGGCATGAGCGGAGAAGGCGCCGAGTATGGCGGTGGCGACTTGGGTGGAGATGAAGAGTACGATGAAAAATATGACGAAATTTTATCTTGGGCCGCTACGCAAAAAGCCATATCAGCCTCTTTAATTCAGCGTCGCTTTAAACTAGGTTATCCGCGTGCCGCAAGACTAATTGAGCTCTTTGAAAAAGAAGGCGTTGTTGGTCCGTCAAACGGCAGCAAGCCAAGGGCTGTATTAGTACAAAGTCATCAGGGCTAATTAACTTTAGCCCTCTTCGCAGAGGTGCAGATGAAACTAACGGGCCTTTCTTTTATAGTTGTTCAACAAAGACGTGAGCTTGCCGAAGTTTTTGGGTTTGAAACCCGTAACAAATATGAAATTTATGATCAGGACAAAAACTTAATAGGATTTTGTGCCGAACAACATAAAAATTTCTGGGGTTTTTTATTCAGACAATTTTTGGGCCACTGGCGCCGGTTTGAGGTTCATTTTTTTGATTCAAGTCGTAAAGAAGTAATGATTTCAAAACACCCGTTCAGATTTTTCTTTCAGGAGTTTCATGTCCACGACAGCAACAACAGACTAATCGGCTACGCTAAACAGCGCTGGGGATTTTTCACTAAAAAATTTGATGTGTATAATGCAAACGCAGACTTAGTTTTTAGAATGCGATCTGGGTTTTTTAGTTTTTGGACATTTCCACTTTTGGATCCACAGGGTTTTGAGCGGGCTCTAATCCAAAAAAAATGGTCAGGATTTCTAAAGGAAATGTTTTTAGATGCCGACAATTTTGTTGTTACATATAAAGATCCTCGTCTTACTCAGTCTGAGCGCGAGCTGATTTTGGCTATGAGTGTTTTCACGGATCTGCAGTATTTTGAACGCAAGGCCGACTAAGTAACTAGACCATAGTCCAGCCTCAAATCTAAATAAATCTATTTATAACCCGCATTAAGCCCCTTTGGCTTTGCAACGGCCTTTGGTCCTGTGGTGTGATTAATCTACTCAAAAAATAAATAACGACTTTCAACCACGGAGGGAAAATGTTTAAGTCATTAATTCTTGCAGCTACTTTAGTAGTTTCTGCAGCGGCACAAGCACACAATACGTTAGCTGAGGCGATCTTCGCTTCTCAACAGGCACAAATTCAATCATCAGTTGTAGCAACTGGTTTAGACTGGAGAGTGGGCCAAGAAAATAACTACAAACTAAATATGGGCGGTTTTTTAAACGGCACTATGAAAATGTATGTTCGTGAAATCATCGCTGACGGCATCTGGATGGTTCAAGATATCGATCTTTCTATCCAAAAACAAAAAGTTGAAGTTTTAATCGACCCGGCAAACGGCAAAATTAAAAAGATGTTAGTTAATGGTAAAGAGCAAGAGCCACCTAAATCTGACATGGAAATCGTTGATCAAAAAGAAGATAAAGTTACTGTTCCGGCTGGAACATTTGAAGTTATCTACTTAAAAATCAAAGATAATGCTAACAATGGTCAAATTTCTGAGCAATGGATCAACCCAAGAGACATTCCACTTTCTGGAATGGCGCAATCTAAAGCTGATAGCCAATTAGGAAAGGTGACAATCCAACTTACTTCATTTAAAAAGTAAGGATGAGTTGTAATTATTTAAAAATTTTAAAAGCCGCGTTTATTAGCGCGGCTTTTTTATTTAACACACAAGCATTTTCGGCGCCGTCGACAAGCTTTGAATCTATAAAACAAAAAGTAACGGAGCTGTTGCTCCAAAAAAAGAAAAGTCAGGCTATCCAGCTCGTTATTAATTACAATAAGACCGATCTGGCGCGAAGCCATAGAGCGGATGCAAACGATCTTCTTTTAAAAGTGGCTCAACAGTTTATTTCAAAAGACGCACAAGATGCCTACGAAAACTCGCTGAACTTAACCCTAGAAAACCCTAAAGAGGCACTTAAAAGCAATGAACAGTGTTTGTCAGCGGACCCACAACAGCTGGAGTGTTTAATTCAGAAAGTGCGACTTCAAGTGCGCAACAAAAGCATGAAGGCGGCAACAGAAAGTATTGACGAAATTAAAGAGCTTGTGCCGTCAAGCAAATATGAAAACTGGCTTGAAATACTGAGTATAAAGGGAGAAGCAGAGTTCAAAAATAAACAAATTATTAAAAATATTCCAGACAAGCCCAGTGACGAAAATTTTGGGCTGCTAATTTTAGAACTCGATAGATCTTTTATGGCCAAAAATTATTCCCGCGCTAAAGATTTAATTATTTATTTTGAAAAGAACTATTCGGAGTGGCCGGACTTAGTGTTTTATAAGCACAAACTTGATTCTGAATCTGCAGAAGAAAAAACAAAACCTAACGTTGAAAGCAACCAGCACCTGACTTTTTATTCAAACAAATGTAAAAGCTTAAGCAAGACTTTGTCGCGCAAATACCGCTATGATGTTGAACTTTGTGCGCGAAGCCTAAACTAGGAGAGACATATGAAATTTATTTTATTTTTAACTTACTGTTTTTTAGCATTTTCGTGCGGAATTAAAGGCCCGCCGCTACCTCCAATCGAAGAAACGACAATTCAACAGCAAAAACCTTTAGAGCCAGTCAATACAACCGCTGCGCCCGCTGCGAGTAGCGACACTACAAAAGCTAAAAAGAAAAACAAATAATGCTAGTCAAAACGCATCTTATTTCGGGCGCTGGTAATACGTTTCATGTGGTTTATGATGAAAACAATAAATTTTCATCCGAACTTTGGCCGGTTTCTAAAAAAAAACAACTTGCAAAAGCGGCATGTTCAAAAAACAAATCAGACGGATTTATTTTTCTTGAAAAAGTAAATTCAGAAAATTTCTTTAAGTGGTATTTTTATAACAACGATGGTTCAGAAGCAGAAATGTGCGGAAACGCCACGCGCTGCGTGGGCTATTATATTAAAAACATTCTTAATAATCATGGTGCTGAATGGACTTTGGCCACAATTGCGGGCCCGATTAAAATTCAGTTTATAGAAAATGAAAAATTTAAAATCACCATGACACCTCCGGTGATTCTGAATTCAAGTTTTGGTTTTTTTTGCGACACCGGCGTTCCGCACTTAGTATTAGAAACTGATAAAATTAAAATGGATCAGACAACAAAAGTGGAATCTCGCAAACTGCGCGAACACCCGGAATTTCAACCCCGAGGAACAAATGTCACTTATGTGGCAATTGAGGGCGACACTACAAAAGTGAAGGCGGTTTCTTATGAAAGAGGCGTTGAAGACTTTACCGATGCCTGCGGGACAGGCGCTATGGCAGCGGCTTTGTATAACTTAACTAAACGCGGTGTGAAGCAAACTCAGGTTGAAATGCCCGGTGGAAGCCTTATTATGGATTTGTCTGATTTAAGTAAGCCCACAATGACCGGGCCGGCAGTATTATTAGGGAGTTTCGAATATGACATCACATAACTACAAAGGTGCAATTTCAGCGCTTGCAACACCGTTTTTAAATAAAAGTGTAGACTATGATTCATTAAAAAAACTCGTCGAGTTTCAGCTGAAAAACGGAATAAATGGCTTTGTTGTTAACGGCACAACGGCTGAAAGCCCAACATTAACCTGGAATGAAGTAGAAAAAATGTATTCTTTAGTGAGAGAAATTGCAGGAACCCGAGTTCCAGTAATTTTGGGCACGGGCTCTAATTCTACAGATGACACTATTGAAAAAACTAAAAAAGCCCAAGGCATGGGCGCAGATGCTGCGCTGGTGGTTGTTCCATATTACAATAAGCCACCACAGCGCGGCCTTGAAGCACACTTTAAGGCCGTGGCTGAATCAGCAGATATTCCTATAATATTGTACAACGTACCTGGCCGCACAATTGCGTCCATGAATTTAGAAACCACGGTAGCGCTTTCAAAAGTAAAAAATATTTTTGCAATTAAAGAAGCCAGTGGCGATATTTCTTTCGATGAAAAATTAAAAACTGCTCTTCCGAAAGATTTTGTTATGTTGTCGGGAGATGATCCGACATTGATTCCGTTTTTAAAACTGGGCGGTAGCGGAGTTATTTCAGTCATGTCGAATGCCATTACATCAAAGTGCGCACATTGGTTTAAACTAGCTCAAGAAAACAAGTGGAGTGAGGCGGAGGCCGACTTTGCTAATTACAAAGAAATTATTAATTTAATGTATGTAGAGGCCAATCCAATTCCGTTAAAATGGATGCTTTATAAAATGGGACTATTTAAATCTCCCGAAATGCGCCTACCTCTTGTGTCTCTCGACAACCAACATCATGAGCGCATTACGGCTGAAATGAAAAAAGTAGGAATGATTTAATTATGAATATCAATGTGGGTTTATTCGGTGGTAGCGGCAAAATGGGCAAAGCTATTGAGCAAATACTGCCCGACATGAAAGGTAAAAATAAGCTGACGCCTTTTTTGTATATTGGCAAAGGGACATCAAATCTTTTTTCTATTAGTGCAGAAAAAATTACCAATGTTGAGCCGGATATTTTAAAAGAAGTAGATGTGTGGATCGATTTTACTTCCCCAGAAGGTCTGGCTGAGCTTTTAAAGGCAACAGAAAAGCTAAAAACATCTGTTGTTTCTGGCTCTACAGGCTTGAGCAAAAAAGATTTTAGCAAACTTAAAAAAATGTCGAAAAATCGAAAAATTTTTTGGGCCTCTAATATGAGCCCGGGATTATGGGCTTTTCGTCAAGCCATGAAGAGTTTGAGCCACATTTCTCATTTTGACTTTGCAATTGAAGAAATTCATCACACAGAAAAAAAAGATAATCCAAGCGGAACTGCCAAAACTTTACATGGTGATTTAGAAAAAATTGTAAATAAAAAAGTACAATTACAGCAAGGAATCCGAATTGGCGGCGTTTTTGGTGTACACAAACTGTCTGCGGCCTCTTGGAGCGAAGTGATCACAATGCAGCATCAAGCACTAAATAGAACTGTTTTTGCCGAGGGCGCACTACTGGCTGGAAATTGGCTGGTAAGCCAAAAAAACAGTCTCTATTCGATGGATGATATATTTTTAAAAAAATAACGGGAGTTAAAAATGAAATTTTTTATCGATACAGCAGACGTAAATGAAATTAAAGCCGCCAACGAAAGAGGTTGGGTAGATGGTGTTACAACCAATCCATCGTTAATTGCAAAATCAGGACGTAATTTTGAAGAAGTAATTAAAGAAATTTGTAAACTCACTCCAGGCAAACCGGTTTCAGCAGAGGTCATTTCACTTAAAGCCGATGAAATGGTTAAAGAAGGTGTTGCTTTAGCAAAATGGGCCGACAACGTCGTTGTTAAAATTCCTATGTGTGAAGATGGTATGATTGCAGTTAAAAAATTAACTGCCGAAGGAATTAAAACAAATGTAACCTTAGTCTTTTCAGTTATGCAGGCGCTTTTGGCCGCAAAAGCCGGGGCAACAATGGTTTCTCCATTTGTTGGCCGTCTTGATGATGTCGGAAGCGATGGCATGTTAATGGTTAACGAAGTTATTCAGGTGTACCGCAATTACGATTTTGCTACAGAGGTTTTAGTGGCTTCGGTTCGCAGCCCAATGCATCTTCAGCAAGCAGCCTTAGTGGGCGCCGATATAGCGACAATCCCATATAAAGTCATGCAGGGAATGACCGGCCACCCGCTTACCACTAAAGGTATAGAAATGTTCTTAAGTGATTGGAACAAAGCTCAAACTAAATAAGAATATTAAAGTGTTAAAAAATATTTTAATCAGCATTTTTGCGGCTCTATTTGTACTGGGGTGCCAATCCCCGGGTTTTATTATTGAAGAGTCCAATTATTCGGTACGCCAACATCGCATTGCCATTACCGCAGCCTTGGGGCAAGTTCGCAGTGTGAGCGAAAATGGTCGAGTTATTCTGTCGTACTATCACGACCGCAATTTCAAAGGTTTCGAAGTAACTGCAAAAACCAAAGAGCGCCTTTACACAAAGGTGGCGGTTTTGGGAACACGCAGACCCTATAAAGTTTCAATCGAAGTTCATGTTGAGCAACGCGATCCCGAAAGCAAAAAGTTTATCGAAATCGGGCTAGATGAAGGTCTGGGCCGCAAGCGCGCCTTTGCTATACGTGAACTGCTTAGCCAAAGTCGAGACGACACCAGTTCATTTGACGAAGAGAACCCTTTCTAAGTATCCTATTTGAGTAGTCAGGAGCTTAGTTGACGACATATTTATTAGCACTGTCTTTGATAGTGTCTTCAGTATTTTTTTTCACCTCAAAAACTGAGCAATCTCGGGTTGTAGCTATTCATCGTCCGTTGGTGATTACTCAAGAAAGAAAAACCCCTGCTTATTATGTATACCAACAAACCCGAACACTTGAGGGTCGATCGCCAACGGCAGTCGAAACTCAAACTTTAACTCCGACGACTTATTTAAGTAATTTAAGTTTACCCGAAGCTTCTGAGCGTATTCAAATCGCGGAAATGAAGTTAAGCAAAAATGAAGTTTTTGCACATCTTGAAAATACATCTCGTACAGCCTCTTTTTCTAACGCAATCAAAGAAGATATTCAAAATTTAGCATATGAAAAAGTTGTTATACCCACAAATGTTGCAGCACCTTTAATTGAACCTGAAAGCGAAGTGCCAGCATTATCACCTTCTAAAAAATGGGCTACGATCAAAGGAAAGTTTGAGTTAAAAGACGGCGTAGGAATTGTTGACCACTATATCGAGATTAAACGTGTAGAAGAAGGATACGTTCGTGAATTGGGACGTATTGATTTAAATGCTGGATCATATTCGATCGACATAGAATCTCCTCAAGGATATCTAATTGCGCAGATAAAAGACCGGACCGGATTTTTAATCGGTGAAGATCGTCAGAAGTTAATTAATTTGCAAAGCCGTGGAAGTTATTTTGAAGGCCCATTCATTCGCGTTGGTAATCCGGAAACAATAGCGGCTAACTTGGGTTCACCAGCAGCATCGGCCACGGGTAGTTCAAAAACTGCGGCTTCTGCTTTAGCTGCCTTGGGCGGAGCTAATAAAGCGTCTGCGAATAATTCTTCAATGTCGGTTTCACTATTTGATAACCAAACTACTTTGACAAAATCGAGTGATTCTTTTGCAAATGTTTCACGGTACTCATCAACAATAAGCCGCGTTTTTGATCCGAGCGGCATTTATAAAAACATCACAACAATTCGCCATACGGGCGACAAAACAGAAACACCTGTATTTACAAGTAAGTGGGTTTCCGGAGTTGTAGAATACGTTTCAGATATTCAGCAAATTCAATTTAAATCAAAAGACATGGCTGTCATTATGGGACGCGTTTTAGTTAATGGTAAATCAGTGGCCGGCGCACAAGTTCAGATCGATTCTGCTCCCGGAGTTATTCCGATTTATTTTGATCAGTTCATGATTCCTTCTTCAAAGCTGGAGACCACCTCTGAAAATGGATACTTTATGTTTATTGGTGTTGAGTCCGCAGCGTATAATTTAGTAGCGCTTAAGCAAAACATAGTTCTTGGAAGTCAGATGTTTGTAGCCGAAGCGGATAGCCTAGCGTTTCAGAACATAAACAGCGTAAGCATTCCGCGTACAAAAATTATTCGCAGTTTTGATGCATTTTCTTCAGAACCGCTGGCGTCCGACATAAGCACGCCGGAACAAGAAGAAGCTCTAGAAGCAGAAGCCGGAACGGCTTTGTTTAAAACACTCTCTGAGATCAGTGTTGCAGAATATGTTGTTAGAACAAATATGCGTCAATATCTGCCAATTCGTTATATACAGAATTCCCGCATGGACTACGTTCACATACCGTTAATTCAAGAAAGCTGGTTAGCAGGCGTAAAAAATTTCAAACAAATTCCTGATGTTGCAAATACCGGAACCATCATTGGGTTCACAACAGAATTGCTTTACGATGCTTATCTTACAACAGACACCTATGATAAAAGCAACATTGCCTATTTTGATACGCAAGGACAGGTTGTAAGTTCTCCAGTAAAAGGCGGGGGCTTTATTTTATTTAACGTTCCAACTGGTGCGCGTGAAGTTGTTTTACAGGAAAAAGCTGTGGATAAAATTTATTCGCAGGTATTTAATGTTGTTAACCAACAGACATCAGTATCACACTTTGTTGCAGATTAAAAAATTAGGCCTCAACGCTACTCAAAACAAGGGTTTTAAAAAAATCTCCGCGCTCTTCGAAATTTTTAAATTCATCTAAGCTCGTTCCGCCGGGACTAAGCAAAACAACATCGCCGCTTTGGGCTCGTTTCTGGCAATAATTAATTGCCGAACCGAGTTTTTCAAAATATTCGCCAGAAAGATTAGCCTTTTGTTTTGCAAGATTACCGCAGGCACCAAAAAAAACAGGAATAATTTTTTCATTTAAAGAGAGAGGCTGTAATTGTTCCCAAGGGAGATTTTTGTCTTTTCCGCCGAGCAGCAAGTAAACTTTATTTCCGTCAGAAATATTTTCTAAACACCCTCTAGTTGCAACAAGCACAGAATCCATAGCCGTGGCTTTGCTGTCATTCACGTAAGTAACGCCGGTAAGCGTAGCCACAAACTCTAGGCGGTGAGCCAAACCACGGTAGCGAGTCATTTCAGAAAAAGCTTTTTCAGGCCATTTACAAATGTGCGCTATTTCAGACGCCAGCGCAAAATTGTCTTTGTTGTGTAGACCAATTAAATAAACTTGTGGCAATAGTTCGGTGTGAGAAAAATTTTCTGAATTTATTAATATGTGATTGCACTTAGACTGTCGGGCATAACTTGCGCAGTCTGCTGAAGTTTTATTAAACAAGCAAATATTTTTGGTAATAGAAGTAATTGTAAGTTTGGTTTGGTAATATTCTTCCAAATCCGCGTAGCGTTCCATGTGGTTTGGAGACAAAAAGGTAATTATTGAATAATCTAGCGATAATTTTTTACAGTTTTCCAATTGATAGCTTGAAAGCTCGAGAACCACCCAGTCGGCTCTATTCTTGCCTTTAACCAGATCTAAAGCGTAATTACAAAAAGGAACGCCGAGGTTTCCTCCAACAAAAGCATGAGAATCTATAGTTCGCGCGCCGACACCTAAAAGCGAAACCACAGTGCTTTTTCCTACACTGCCAGTTACGCCAATAACCTTTTCCGTCGTTAAAAGACTAGCCGCCAAAGAAATTTCAGAAGTAAGTTCTGCTCCCGAAGCAATTAATTTTTGAATCCAGTCTGTTTTAAGTGGCACACCAGGAGAAACGACAATTGTTTTAGGTCCAGTTGCTAAAATCTGTTCCGGTTTGTGAAAGTTTGCTGATAAATCTTTTTCGTCGTACGTAAAAAGCTGCTGATCGTTGAACCCGAATTCCGTTAAAAGACTCAAAGCGGATTTACCGCTTTTTCCCAGACCAATAACTACAATCGGTGTTTTAAGGTTTTTGATGTAAGAGCTGTCCATATGTTGATTTTAACCAAAATTATGAAACAATGTCATTGTGAGTTTGGTTTATACTGCAATTATTAGCGATTTACATCTGACTGATCCGGAACCACCGAGACATAAAGTAAAGTCACGTCACCCTCTCTGGAAGAAATTTAAAACTAAAGAGTTTTATATAGACGAGCCGCTTTCGCTTTTCTTACAGCACATTCAGAGTGAAGCTTCCGGCGCACAGGTTGAGCTGGTATTAAATGGCGACATTTTTGATTTTGATAGCGTAATGTCTCTGCCTGAAAAACCTGTATATAAAGTGAATTGGCTTGAAACCCGCAGAGGGCTATTTCCACGACAGGAAAAATCCTTATTTAAAATTAAAGTTATTCTTGAGGAACACAAAGAATTTATTGATGGTTTGCGTGATTTTATAAATAACGGACATAAAGTAGTTATTATACCCGGCAATCACGACGTAGAGCTGCACTTTCCGGAAGTTCAAGAGTATATAAAAGAAGTCTTTAACTTACCTGAAGACAGAAAAAGCAACTTGGTTTTCACAAGTTGGTTTTATATTAGCAACAAAGATACTCTTATTGAGCACGGCCATCAGCAAGACCCCTACTGTATATGTGAAAACCCGTTAAATCCATTTTTGCTTGATTATAATGAGCTGTCTGTGAGGCTGCCATTTGGCAACGTGGCCTGTCGTTATATGATGAACGGCTTAGGACTATTTAACCCACATGTTGAAAAAAATTATATTATGTCAGTACCAGAATACATAAGATTTTTTTTAAAATATCTTATAACAGCACAACCATTAATTATGTGGACTTGGTTGTGGGGATCGGTAGCGACACTTTGGCATGTTACTTTAGATCGATTTGCAATTTCATTTAAAGGCGATATCAGTCAAGAAACCAGAGTTAACAATGCCGCGGTTAATTCGCAAGCAACTCCTGCAATGGTTAGACAGCTACACGAGCTTTTTGTTGTGCCCGCCACAAATAACCCTATTTTAATAGCGAAAGAGCTTTGGCTTGATAGGCTATTTTTAATTTTGTTCAGTTTTTATGTCATGTACAGCATTGTTGCGATGATGAATGATTACCTTGGCATTTCGCTCTGGTGGGTGTTTTTGCCGTTTGCTTTATTCATACCATTTTTTCTTTTTTATGCGCGCTCCGTAACTTCGCTAGTATCTGAATATAAAGAGCCCAGTGAAACGTTGCTCTCACGCCAAGCTGAAATTGCTGGCGTAAAAAGAGTGGTTTATGGTCATACGCATATTCCACGTCATGAGTATTATGGTTTTGTGGAGCACTTAAATTCAGGAACCTGGTCGCCCGCCTTTACGGATGTAGAGTGTACGATTACTCATGAGCGCAACAACTATGTATGGATTACGCCAGACCCTGAAAACCCAAGCGCGCGCAAAGCGGAGCTGTTGCAATTTCTTAAAAAAAAATAATGCGTGTATGCTCTAAAATTCCTCATAACCCTAACGCAAAACACTTGCTCAGTTAAATTTCAATAATGTAGGTTTATTCTTTATTTAAAAAAGGAGATCCATATGAAAAACATTTTAGTTATTTTATCGACAGCGACCTTGATTTTAACTGGTTGTGCTACAGACGAAAATAAAAACACAATGAAGGGCGCAGGAATTGGCGCGGCCGCGGGTGCTGTTATTGGCGGAATGATCGGTAATCAACAAGGAAATGCCGGCGGTGGCGCTGCTATTGGCGCGGTTTTGGGTGCCGGTATCGGTGGAGTTGTAGGAAAAAGAATGGACAATCAAGCTAAAGAATTAGCAAAAGTTGCCGAAACAAAAAGAACTGAACAGGGTTTGGTTACAAAACTTAAGAGCGATATTTTATTTGAAACAGGTAAAGCAGATTTAAAAGATCAAGCAAAGGCCAACTTAACTGAAATGGCTACAATTATGAAAAAATACCCTGAGAATGTTTTATCAATCAAAGGTTATACAGACAGCACGGGTACAGCTAAAATTAACGAAGAGCTTTCTTTAAAAAGAGCCGATGCTGTTAAGTCTCACTTAGTGGCTAACGGAATTCCGGTAGCCGTGGTTTCTGCAACAGGCATGGGCCCATCTAGCCCGGTTGGCGATAACAAAACAGAAGCAGGAAGAAAACAAAATCGCCGCGTTGAAATTGAAGTAACAGTAGACGAGTCAAAAGTTCCTAAAAAATAGTATAAAACAAATGGGGCGTAGCGACAAAAACGAGGGTTTATTTGTCAATGCCCCATCTCGTATGTAACGCTTTATAGGTCATCTTAAGGATTGGAGACACCATGGCTGAAGTATTAGTAGTAACTAGCAAAGTAAAAAAATTCATTAAAGAAAAAGGCGAAATGAACACGTCTGCAGAAACAATCGATATGCTTTCAAAAGCTATTGAGCGTTTATGCGCAAAGGGCATTGAAGCCGCTAAAGCTGACGGTCGCAAGACTGTTATGGCTCGCGATATCATCATCGACCACATCTAGTTTTAAAAAGTTAAATTTTTAAAGCATTTTTAAAAGCTCATCCCAGGAAATAATTTTTACTTCCAGGGATTGGGCTTTTTCTACTTTTGAACCCGGATCATCGCCCACAATTAAGTAACTTAATTTAGAAGAAACACCCGACAATAACTTTCCGCCGTTTTTTTCAATCACTTCATGGGCCTCATCGCGTTTAACCGGAAGAGTTCCGGTAACCAAAAAGCTTTTTCCAGATAAGGCACCTTCAGTATTACGCTTAGGCTTTTCAAATTCTATGAATTTAGTTAATTCGCGGATTTCTTTTACGAAAGATTTATTCTTGATCGCATTTAAAATTGAAAGAGAAACTTTTGGACCGATTTCGGGAATAGTTTCGAGCTCTTCAGAATTTGTTTCTAAAAGTTTTTCAACAGTCATGAAGTGATCTGCTAAAAGTTTTGCGGTCTGTTCTCCTACAAAACGAATTCCAAGAGAATAAATAAAACGCGATAAAGTTGTTTTACGACTGGCCTCAATGCTTTTTAAAATATTATCGACTGATTTTTCACCTTGGCGCTCTAAAGCAAGCAACTGATCTTTTTTAAGTTTATATAAGCCCGAGAATGATTCGATTAAATTATTGTCGATTAAGGTTTCAATTAATTTATCGCCGACTTTTTCCATATTCATCGCTCGACGCGAAACAAAGTGTTTTAAAGATTCTTTTACAATCGATTTGCAGAATGGATTTACACAGCGTAATACGGCTTCGCCGTCTTCTTTTTTTGCGGTCTCACCGCAACTTGGGCATTCGTGCGGAATTTTAAAAGCTTTAGAGTTTTTCGGGCGCTTATCAAGTACAACAGAAACCACTTCCGGAATTACATCACCTGCGCGCTGAATTAAGACAGCATCACCGATGCGCACGTCTTTTTTATCAATTTCATCTTGGTTGTGGAGAGTAGCGTTGGTAATAGTTACGCCGCCAACCTTTACCGGCTTCATAATAGCAACAGGAGTAAGAGCTCCGGTGCGTCCGACCTGGACCTGAATATTTTCAATTACAGTTTCCGCCTGTGCGGGCTTAAATTTAGCAGCGGTGGCCCAGCGCGGACTACGCGCCACCAAACCTAAATCTTCCTGCTGGGCGAGAGAGTTTACTTTAATAACAATTCCGTCGATATCAAAATCAAGGCTTGAGCGCCTTTTATCAATTTCGTTGTAATAATCGGTAATATCCGAGGGCTCGGCGCTACAGGTGGTTAATTTTTTATCTAAAACCGGAAGGCCAAGTTCAGCAAAAGCCTCACTTACATTTTGTTGAGATTTAAAAGTGATACCTTCGTAGTCACCAAGTGCATAAGCAAAAAACTTTAATGGACGAGAGGCTGCAATTTTTGGATCTAACTGGCGAACTGTTCCTGCTGCGGCATTGCGGGGGTTGGCAAAAGTGTCTTCACCAAGCTCTTGATAGGCCTCATTCATGGCAAGAAAATCTTTTTTAAAAATTAAAACTTCACCACGTACTTCTAAAAGCTTAGGTGGTTTTTTTGTTTTTAATTTTAAAGGAATGGTTTTAATTGTTTTTATATTATGAGTTACATCTTCACCCACACTACCGTCACCGCGAGTGAGAGCGCGGACTAAAGAACCGTCTTCATAAACAAGTTCCATAGAAAGGCCGTCCAGCTTCAGTTCTGCAAAGTATTCAACAGGCGCTTCATTTCTTAAAAATTTTTTAACTCTTTGATCAAATTCTAAAATATCATCGGTTGAATAGCTGTTAGACAGCGAAAGCATAGGCTTTCTGTGGGCAACCTTTTGAAACTGAGCAATAGCAGCTCCGCCTACCCGCTGAGAGGGTGAATCCGAAGTGTCTAAATTGGGATTGGCTTTTTCAAGCGCTAAAAGCTCGTTAAAAAGTTGATCGTAATCGTAGTCGCTTATTTCAGGCCGATCCTGAGTGTGGTAAAGATCATCGTGATGACGTATTAGCTTTTTAAGTTCGTTATGGCGTTTTTGCCCAGAATTTTGCGACATATTTAAAGTCTTACCTGAAGACTTGCAAAACGGCTAGTTGATAGGCATTGCAGCTTGAAGAAATCCTAAGATTTGTTATTGTGACAAGCGCTATTCCGGAGACCAAAAAATGATAGATCAAAAGACCATTGAACATATTGCTAAACTTGCCCGATTAAAAGTCACTCCAGAAGAGGCCACTGAGTACGGTGAGCAGCTAACAAAAGTTTTAGCCCACTTTCAGCAAATCGCGAGCCTAGATACTTCTAATATTGAGCCCTTAGTAACACCCTCTGAAATAGATTTCTTTGCACGCGAAGACATAGTTAAACAGGAAAATACCACTGAAGAAATGGTAAAAAATGCTCCTGATAAAGCCGGCAACTTATTTAAAGTGCCGCCGGTGGTGTAAATATGGATTTAATTCAAGCCAGTTTTAAGCAAGTTAGCGATGCCGTAAAAAGCAAAAAAATATCAGCAACCGAAGTGACGCAGTTTTTTCTGAATCGTGCTGAAAAGCTAAATCCTAAATTAAACGCTTACATCGCGATGAATGAGTCGGCTTTAAATGATGCCAAAGCAGTAGACGAAAAAATTGCTAAAAATGAAAACGTTGGCCCACTGGCCGGAGTTTCGTTTGGTATTAAAGACTTACTTTGTACAAAAAACTTAAGAACAACAGCTGCATCAAAAATTTTGTCTAACTTTATTCCGCCTTACGATGCAAGCGTAGTCGCGCGTCTAAAAAGCTCAGGAGCCATTGTTCTTGGAAAACTAAATTTAGATGAATTTGCCATGGGCTCCAGCAATGAAACATCTTTTTTCGGCAAATGCTATAATCCATGGAATACGGCATATGTTCCAGGTGGTTCTAGTGGTGGCTCAGCGTCTGCACAAGCAGCTCGGATAGCAATGGGCACAATAGGCACCGACACTGGCGGGTCCATTCGCCAACCTGCAAGTTTTTGTGGTGTTGTAGGAATTAAACCCACATACGGACGCGTAAGTCGTTACGGAATAATTGCATATGCTTCGTCGTTAGATCAAGCGGGCCCAATAGTTTCTAGCGTTGAAGATGCGGCCTTAACCTTAGAAGTTATTTGCGGTCATGATGATAAAGACTCAACAACTTCAACTAAAAAAGTTCCTGAATTTTCTAAAAATTTAAATACAAATGTTAAAGGCATGAAAATAGGCTTGGTAAAGCAATACCAGAACAATGATTTACTTCACCCTGATATTACAAAAACATACCACGCAGCCATTGAAGAACTTAAAAAAGCTGGGGCCGAGTTTGTAGAAGTATCAATTCCATTAACTGAGTTTGCAGTGCCGATGTATTATTTAATCGCGGCCAGCGAGGCCTCTTCAAACTTAGCGCGCTATGATGGCGTTAAGTATGGATATCGCTCAGAGTTTAAAGATTTATCTTCGTTGTCGTTAGATGATTTTTACGCTCAAACACGCGGCGAAGGATTTGGTAAAGAAGTAAAGCGTAGAATTATGCTAGGCACCTACTGCCTATCATCGGGTTACTATGATGCTTATTACAATAAAGCCTGTCAGGTGCGTCGTCTTTTAAGAGAACAATATTTAGATGTTTTTAAAAATTGCGATGCGCTACTTAGCCCCGTAACAACATCACCTGCATTTAAAGTTGGTGAAAGATCTGCTGACCCATTAAAAATGTATTTAAATGATATCTTTACAACCTCAACTAATTTAGCGGGCCTACCGGGCATGAGCGTGCCATTTGGTTTTTCTGCAGAAGGAATGCCGATCGGTGTACAATTAACTGGAGCTCACTTTGAAGAGCAAAAAATTCTCAACTTAGCTTATACTCTTGAAAGCATGTCATCTGCAAAAGGAAGAACTCCAAATGTCTTCTAAAAATCTTTATCGTGGCTATGAAGCAGTTATTGGTATTGAAGTGCATGTTCAATTAAAAACTAAGTCTAAAATATTTTCTTCTGACGCAACTAATTTTGATGCTGCTGACAATGAAAATACAACGCCGGTAAGCGTAGGAATGCCGGGCACACTACCCGTTTTAAATAAAACAGCCGTTCAATACGCAATTAAAGCCGGCCTGGCTTTGGGCTGCACAATCCGAAATCGCTCAGTGTTTGCGCGTAAGAATTATTTTTATCCGGATTTACCAAAAGGTTACCAGATTTCTCAGTACGATAAGCCCATCTGCGAAAATGGTGAAGTAACTATTACTGTGGATAAAATTCCTAAAAAAATAAGCATCACGCGCGCACACATGGAAGAAGATGCGGGCAAGTCTACACATTTCGGTGACTATACTTTAGTAAATTACAATCGTGCAGGAATACCGCTGTTGGAAATTGTTTCGGGCCCCGATATGTCGAGCCCACAAGAAGCCGCAGAATATGGCCGCACCATCAGACAAATAGTGCGTTACTTAGATGTTTGTGATGGAAATCTTGAAGAAGGATCTTTACGTTGTGATTGCAATGTATCTGTTAGAAAAGCTGGCGAAACAAAACTGGGAACAAAGGTTGAATTAAAAAATTTAAACTCTTTCCGCTTTGTGGAAAAAGCAGTGGAATACGAAATAGATCGTCAAATTGATGAAATTGAAGGCGGCAAAAAAATTATTCAAGAAACCCGTCTTTACGATCCCGATAAAAACAGAACGTTCTCAATGCGCACAAAAGAAGATGCCCAGGATTATCGTTACTTTCCTGATCCAGATTTGCTTCCTATTATTTTAAATGAAAGCGATATCGAACAAATCCGCAAAAACCTACCAGAGCTTCCTCAGAAAAAAGCGGCAAGATTTCAAAGTGAGTTGGGTCTTTCAGAATATGATGCCGAAATGTTAACAGCAGAAAAAGACCTCGCTGATTATTTTGAAATTGTGAGCGCTAAAAGTTCTAATCCAAAACTTTCAGCAAACTGGATTATGTCGGATTTAATCCGTGAACTCAATAACAGTAAAACTGAAATTACAAAATCTCCAGTAAGCCCCGAGGGTTTGGCAGAACTTATAAAGCTAATTGACGGTGGAAGTATATCTGGAAAAATAGCCAAAACTGTTTTTGCAGATATGTGGATAACTAGAAAATCCGCCGCAGACATTATTAAAGAAAAAGGTCTTTCACAAGTTTCAGATACGACAGTAATTGAAAAAATGGTGGATGATATTTTAGCCGCCAACCCTTCACAGGTTGCGGAGTACCGCTCAGGAAAAACTAAAGTCTTTGGTTTTTTTGTTGGTGCTGCAATGAAAGCATCTAAGGGACAGGCTAATCCGGATGTTGTAAATCAGATTTTAAAAAACAAATTGGACCAAAAATAAATGAAAGTAGCGGCGCTTGATTTAGGCTCAAACACTTTTCTTTGCTTAATTGCAGAGGTAGTGAATCAGCGCGGTGTAAGCTCAATTATCGAAGTTTATTCTGATACTGTAGAGGTAGTAAGACTTGGCCAGGGCTTAGAACAAAGCAAACGATTTCATTCAGAAGCGTTAAGTCGTGCGGATGCTTGTTTAAAAAAATTCAGCGAAATTATTCACAGCCATAAACCTGAAAAAATTTTAGCTATGGCCACTTCTGCTGCCCGCGATGCCATTAATAAACAAGAGTTGTTTGATATAGCCAAAAAACACAATATTCCGCTGGAAATTATTCCTGGCGAACAAGAAGCCACAATCACCTATAAGGGTGCTGTTTCAGGCTTTAAAGAGCAGAATCAGAATTTAATGATTATTGATATTGGCGGAGGCTCAACAGAGTTTATTTTTGGACGCGATCAATTTTTAATGGAAGGCGAAAGTTATAATATCGGTTGCGTTAGACTAACCGAAAGATGCATAACTTCACAACCCACACCTGATAATGAAGTAAACGAAGTTACAAAACTTGTAGATGAATCCATTTTAAAAGCGAAAGCACTTATGCCGCCCGACTTCGTTCTCGATCAAATAATAGCTGTGGCCGGAACGCCCACTTCTTTAGTTGCAGCCCAGCTCGGCGAGTTTGATGCCAGCAAAATTGACGGCTTTGTTTTAACCAAAGAAGGACTTGAGTCTTGGTTAAATAAATTAAAAAACGCGACCGTAGATGAGAAAATCAAAATGGGCATTCCTTCTGGCCGTGCAGATGTTATTCTTATAGGAGTCATTATTTTGCTCAGAACTTTGTATTTATTTGGTTTGAGCCAGATGAAAGTTTCAACCAGAGGGGTACGTTATGGAGTTGCGCTTGAAATGGGCCGTCGTTTTTTGTCTGCTAACGAGTAGTTTATTTTACTCATTGCCGGTCTCTGCGGAAGCCAAAGTTAAATTTAAAAAACAAAAGATAGAGCTCAGCTACAAAAAGCAGAAAAAAATACTAAATGTGGAAATAGCTGAAAGCGAAGAACAGCACGCTCATGGTTTAATGTTTCGCGAAAAATTAGGCAAAGACGAAGGAATGCTTTTTGTATTTCAAGACGAACAACGCCGCGATTTTTGGATGAAGAATACGCTAGTTAACCTTGATATAGGTTATTTTAATAAAGATAAAAAGCTAATAGATATTCAACAAATGAAAGCAGTCAGTTCGATATTACAAACCGACCTCCCCTCTTATCCGAGCAAAGGTCCTGCAAAGTACGCTCTAGAAATGTCGCAAGGCTGGTTTAATAAAAATAAATTTCCTGTAGGAACTACATTTAAACTTTCCGCTGGACCTTAGTCGCAAGTTTTTTAAGGACCAGAGTCCAGTCTCAATTACTTGTCTTTGCTGAGTTCAATGCGATGTGGTGTAATTTATAGTGTCGACAGTTTAGTTTTGAGCTGGAAGCTCATAAATTTTATCAAGGATGAGGGATATGACAAAACACTTACTACTTTTATTAGCCGCGTCTGGACTGATTTTTGCGAATGCAGGCTGCACTTCTAAATCAGCAGATGACGGAGCTCAAGCTGTTGAAAATGCAGACGTAGAAAAAATTGGAGCAGAAGATACAAGCGCGCAAGCGACGGACCCTTCCCTTGAAGCGGCTCTTGGCGACACAACTACAACAACTGCAAGCACGGAAGCACCTGCTGCGGATCTTGCACTAGATGCAGCAGCAACTCCACCCGCAGATACAACTACATCGGGCGTAGTTGATAACAATGCTGCAAGTACAACATCAGAAACCACAACTATGACAACAACTGAAGGAAGCAACCCTCCAGTTACCGAAACCACTACAACAACTATAACAGAAACACCAGCTGGAACTCCGGCAGACTCTGCAGCTGTTACAGATTCTACAACATCAGTAGCTCCGAGCGGCGGTGAAATTACAGAAACACCGATTACAGATCCTGCAGCTGTAGAAGCCGCAGCAGTTGAAACAAAAGTTGAGCCAACTCCAGTAGCAGTAAGTAAACCTAAAGCACCAGCAGCTCCAGCAATGAAAAAAGTAAACGCGGTTATGCCATACCAAGGCAAAGACGGTGCTTGGATTAATACTGTTTACATTGCCAGACCAAAAGAAAAATTAGCAGAAATTAGTATGAAAATTTTTGGTGCCGACAAATCTGATGACCTTAAAAAAATAGCTGAAAACAGTTACTTAAAGTCACGCTCAGTTAAAGCTGGCGATAAAATTTACTACACATCGCCTAATAGACCAGACGATGCCTCTAGAACAATACTTTATTACGAAGATATGGGAATGGTTCCCGAAACTTACGTGGCTAAAAAGGGCGAGAGCTTAAGAAAAGTTTCTAAAAACTTATTAGGTTATGATAATGCCTGGAAAGAAATCTGGGTTTCAAACTCTACTATTGAATCAAAAACGACATTAAAAGACGGTGATACATTAAGATATTGGAAAGCTGCAGACGGTACGACAATGGCAGCAGCTCCTTCAGGCGGGGCAACGTTAACAGATTCGGCTCCGCAACCAACAGCGCAAACAGCTCCTCCAGCTCCAGTCGAAACAGCAGCTTTGCCTCCTCCGCCAGCTGATGCAAATGCAAACTTACCTCCACCTCCTGCAGATACAGCTGCTCCTCCGGCCGATGCTGCAGCAGCACCTCCGGTGGATACCGCAGCAGCAGGAACAACAGACGCAAGCTTGCCTCCACCGCCACCAGCAGACATGGCTCCGCCTCCACCTCCACCACCTGAAGAAGTTGCAGATGCAGAACCTAAGAAAAAAATTAACTTAGATGAAGAAGCAGCAGCCGAAGAAGAAGAGGGCGGATTAAATAGCGATACAATGATGTCGATGGGAGCGCTTGGCGTATTAGTAGCTCTGCTAGCATTTGTTATTATCCGCAAGAAAAAACAAAAATCCGCAGCCGCTGCGCAGATGAACGGTGAAGTTAACGTTTAAAAAGTTAATTGAATTTTAAAAAAAAGAGCTGGTCACAAACGCCAGCTCTTTTTTATTTTTCGGAAACGCAGATTAAGAAACTTTTTTAAGAATGCCGTCTAAAATTCCGCGATGGCCCATACGTTTTGATTCTACGTAATAAATAAGATCATCAACAATTTGCACATCGCGATTATTCACTGGCAAAAATTTAATTCCTGCACCCAAAGAGTTTTTCCAAACGACTTGTGCCGCAATTTTTCTTTCGCGCGATCCAACTACGAAAGTAAGATTAATTTTTTCTTCAACTCGAAGGTCGTGTCCAGATACTTCTAAAAAAGCTCCGCTTAAACTAATATTTTTTAATGTACCGCCAACATCACTACGACCGTAGTTTCTTCTAAAAGAAACCTCTAAATAAAGTGGTGTACGTGGTGCGGGTGAACCGATTGAATCCATATTTTAACCTCTTTTAGAGCCGCAAGCTCTCTGGTATTTATCGGCTAAATCATTGAATAATTTAAAGAATTTTCAAAATGAGACACTCATATCGGAATAATTTGACTTTGGTCGGCATGAAAGCGATATTAAACCTATCTTTAGAAGTATTAGTTAAATCCAAACTCATTTAAATTAGTAATAAACAAATCAAGGATATAAACCTTAAAAACCCCAAAAAAATGTAAATTGTCCCGAAAAGGAGCCCTGCTTGGCTAAAAAAGAAGTTGTTATTGAGCCTAAAACTCGTAGAAAAAAATCTAGTACCAGCGAATCTGACAACAGCGAAAACACAGTAAATGAAACCCCACAACAGGCGCCAGAGCCAGTAGTTGCAAGTCCGGCACCACAAGCAGAAAGTGCTCCGGTGCCAGCAGCACAAGCTCCTGCAGCCCAAGCAAACAATCCACCACCACAACAACATCAAGGCGGTGAGCAACCAAGACGTGAGTTCAGAAAATTCAACAATGGCGGTGGTGGCGGACATAACAATAATCACCGCAACAACAATAATAATCAAAATAGATACAATAATAATAACAACCAAAGACGCGATTTCAGACAAGAGCGTTTTGACCGCAGAGACGAAGAGCAACCACCCCAAAATATTTCATCAACTTCTGACGCCGACATCGACTTTGCTGACATCAACTTAAATGAAGAAGAGAAAAGCTGGCTCAATTCAAAAGATTTAAAATCTAAAAACATTCAAGTATTAACTGATCTCGCTACTAAATTAAAAATTGAAAATGCAGCGGGCATGCGTCGCCAAGATATGGTTTTCGAAATTTTAAAGCGCGCAGCCAAATTAGGTGATATTTTTGGTTCTGGCGTATTAGAAATTCTTCCTGATGGATACGGCTTTTTAAGGTCGCCAGATTACAATTACTTACCAGGACCAGATGATATCTATGTTTCGCCGTCACAAATGCGCAAGTTCGGCTTAAGAACGGGCGACTTTGTAACAGGAACAGTTCGGCCACCAAAAGAAGGCGAAAGATACTTTGCTTTAATTAAAGTTGATTCTTTAAATTACGAAGCCCCAGAAGGCAGTAAAGATAAAATCTTATTCGATAACTTAACTCCGCTTTATCCTAATAAAATGTTACGTTTGGAACACATTCCAAATGAAATGACGACAAGAATTGTAGATTTAATGTCGCCATTAGGAAAAGGTCAGCGCGCATTGATCGTAGCACCACCAAGAACGGGTAAAACTGTTCTTATGCAAAATATTGCAAATGCCATCACAACAAATCATCCGGAAGTTAAATTAATCGTATTATTGATCGACGAGCGTCCGGAAGAAGTAACTGACATGCAGAGAACGGTAAAAGGCGAAGTAGTCAGTTCTACATTCGACGAGCCACCAACTCGTCACGTTCAGGTAGCTGAGATGGTTCTTGAAAAAGCCAAGCGTTTAGTTGAACACAAACACGACGTTGTTATCTTACTAGATTCTATCACGCGTTTAGCTCGTGCTTACAATACAGTTGTTCCGCCTTCTGGAAAAATCTTATCAGGCGGTGTGGACTCAAATGCTTTACACAAACCTAAACGCTTCTTCGGTGCCGCACGCAATATCGAAGAGGGCGGATCTTTAACAATTATCGCAACTGCCTTAATTGATACAGGTTCTCGTATGGATGAAGTTATTTTCGAAGAGTTTAAAGGTACTGGTAATTCAGAAATTCACTTGGACCGTAAATTAATGGAAAAACGTATTTTCCCTTGCTTAGATATTAATAAATCAGGAACTCGTAAAGAAGATCTTCTTATCGAAAAAGCAGACTTAACTCGTTTGTGGATTTTAAGAAAAGTTCTTGCACCCATGAACGTTGTAGATGCTATGGAGTTCTTAATGGACAAAGTAGAAAAATCAAAAACAAATACCGATTTCTTAAAGAGCATGAACGGGTAGACTTCAGTGAATACCAACGGCGATTCAAACAATGCTAAAAATAGCAGGAAAAAAACCATTACAATAGTGGTTGCTTCCTGCATAGCTTTAACACTATTGGGAATATTTGCTTACAAAACTCTTTCTAAAATTAAAAATCAAGAAGCGGTAGCGGAGGCTTCTCAGGAACAGTTTGCCGGAGTGGCGCAAATTGCTGAATCACTACAAGCGGAATGTCAAAAATCAGCCGATAGAATTGTAACAGCGACTGATGCAAACGTTATGATCGCTGAATACAAAAAAAATGTAGAAAACTGCCGTGAAGTTTATTTTTCTCTCGAATCAAAGAACAAATTTCGTGGCGAAGGCATGTATCCAGACATAGTTGTGGATATTGCAGCTTATATGGCCCGCACTGATAAAAACAAAGCTCTTGAAGTTCTTAATTATGCAAAAACTCTGGATGCCTGGGAGTTTTCTATGGGACCGGTGGTGTGTAATTCAAAGCCGGTGGTTGAGGCCTACATCGAATCTTTCACCTCAGTTGACGAAAAAATTTGTATTAAATCCAGCGAATACAAAGAAAAACTTTTGCCTGAATTAAAAGCCAGAAATTTTTCGATTTTATCAAAGTCTTTAAGTAGCGGACGAGTGGCTTCATTAGGAACGCCGGACTCTGAAATCGGCTGCCCGGAGAAAATTTCAACTATTACAAAACTGGCCCAGGGAGCAACTTCCGGCGATCTAAAGCTTGAAGAAGAAAAAATTGAAGGTAACGAAAATAACGAGCTGAGTTTTATTTTTAAAGCTGCCAGCGAAGATAAATTAATTTTGCAATTTACTCCAGTTAACGACTGTTTAGAGTTACAAACCGTGATTGTTCCTAACTTACAGACGAATGAATAAGAAAATATTTAAAGAGTTATCAAAAAAATATTCTGATCCTATTAAAGTTCAGAGGTTTTTGCAGAAACTTCCATACAACGCTGAAAAAAGGGGTGAAACCTTAAAGTCCGCGCACCAATCCTACGTTAAAAAAAACGCGCACTGCCTAGAGGCTGCATTTTTAGCCGCAGCTATTTTAGAACACAAAGGTTATCCCCCTTTAGTTATGAGTCTTGAAAGTATAGACGATTTGGATCATGTTATTTTCGTTTATAAGAAAAATAATAAATGGGGTTCAGTAGCTAGATCACGCGATAAAGGCCTGCACGGCAGAAAACCAATTTATAAATCCTTAAGAAATCTGGCTTTGTCTTACTATGAGCCCTATATTGATAAAACAGGCTGTATTAATGGATATCAGATGGTGAATTTAGACGATTCGAAGTCGGATTGGCGCTTCAGTAAAAAAAATGTATGGAAAGCCGAAAAGTATTTAATAGATATTAAACACGTAAGAATTAAATTTAATAAAAAACGCTATAATAAAATTCATAAAAAATATTTAAGCGGAATTACAGCTAGGCCTCAAAAAAGCTGGCTCTAGGCCTGTTTTAAGATCTCTTCGTTTTCAATAAACAACGGTGCTTCAATTTTTTTGGCCGCTACCAATACCATTTTTTGCGCTACATTCTTGGCTTTTACTGGTTGGTATTTTTTTAATGGCCCAACAAGTAAAGGCGTATATATCGGCGCAGCTAAAATTGCCAAACGCTCTCCAAATCTAAAATCTTTGCGGTCGCCCAGCAGCAAACTGGGTCTGAAAAAATAAATTTTAGAATCAAATTCATTTTGGACTGCAGACTCCATTTCACCCTTAGTGCGGTTATAAAAAACTGAAGAGTTTTTATCTGCACCTAAAGCCGAAACAATGAGTAATTGCTCGGCTTTACAGTAATGTGCCAGTTTTGCAAAGCGCACGACATATTCAAAATCTACTTTTCTGAAATTTTCTTCGGAACCGGCTTGGCTAATGGTTGTTCCTAAGCAGCAGAAAAAACTAATGGGCGAGGTGCCGGCAAATGAGCTTATTTGCAGCTCTAAGCTGTCCCAATCTATAAAATTAAAACTTAAAACACGAACTTTTGGATTATTAAAAACGTGCGCTGAGGTGCCCTTTGACGGTCTACAAAGAGCAAGGATTTGCCCGAAACTGCCCTCAGAGACCAGTTTTTGGATTAAATGAGTTCCTATAAGTCCTGTAGAGCCTATAACCACTGCTGTTTTCATTCATCACCTAAGTACATGAAATTACTAATTTTATATGCAACAAAAGCCCCAAAAACCAAAATTCACTTTATTGAATCTGCTTAATATTTTACTTGAGCCTGTGCTCATCACTATGCTATCACCTAAGTCTTTGAAATCAATACGTAAAGGATATTTATGAAAGACGGATTACACCCAAAAGTTAAAACAGTTGTTTTTAAGGACATCTCTTGCGACTACTCATTTTTAGGTACAACAACTATCGACTCTAAAGAAACTGTTAAATGGACTGACGGAAAAGAATATCCATTAGTTAAAGTAGAGATCTCTTCAGCTTCTCACCCATTCTACACAGGCAAACAACGTGTAATGGATACTGAAGGCCGTATCGACAGATTCAAGAAAAAATACGCTAAAGCAACTAAGTAGCTTTCACATAATTGAGCTCTGTTCATCAGAGCAACAAATCAAAGCGGCATAATATGGCCGCTTTTGTTTTTTTAAAATCAATTCTATGTAGGAGTTAAATCTATGTTTTCTAAATTAGACCAAGTTGAATCCAGATATGAAGAAGTGAATTTATCACTTCAAAGGCCTGACGTTGCTTCAAATCAAAAGCAATACCGAGCTTT
Source organism: bacterium (assembly GCA_019752925.1). GTDB lineage: Bacteria > Bdellovibrionota > Bdellovibrionia > Bdellovibrionales > Bdellovibrionaceae > Pseudobdellovibrio. The sequence goes on along the minus strand of JAIELP010000002.1, from coordinate 10,330 downwards.
AATGAAAGAGCTTTCTGATTTAGAAAAAATCGTAGTGCTCTACCGCGACTTCAAAAAGAAAACAGTCAATTTAAAAGAAAATAAAGAATTGATGACTAACGAATCAGACCCCGAAATGAAGGAAATGATTCGCGAAGAAATCAAAGAACTCGAAACAGCACTCCCGGTTTTAGAAGATCAATTAAAAATTGCACTAATCCCTAAAGATCCTAACGATGATAAAAATATTCTTCTCGAGATCCGCGCCGGAGCGGGTGGCGATGAAGCCTCCCTTTTTGCTGACGAACTTTTCCGTGCCTATGCTAAATACGCTGGGGATCAAGGCTGGAAGGCAGAATTGATGTCCTATTCGGACGGTAACGTGGGCGGAGCAAAAGAAGTTATCGCCATGATCTCGGGCGATGCTGTATTTTCTAAAATGAAATACGAATCAGGTGTTCACCGTGTGCAACGCGTTCCTAAAACAGAAGCAGCTGGCCGCATTCATACGTCTACAGTAACCGTTGCCGTAATTCCTGAAGCTGAAGTAAACGAAGTTAAGATCGACATGAAAGATATTACTATAGATGTTATGCGCGCCAGTGGTGCCGGCGGTCAGTCGGTAAATAGAACTGAATCAGCAGTGCGTATCCATCATAACCCAACCGGAATTTTAGTTCACTGTCAGGAAGGAAAATCACAGTTGGCCAACCGTGAAAGAGCATTCCAGATTTTAGCTACCAAGCTACAACAGCTTGAAGACGAAAAAGTTTTAAAAGCGGCATCGGATGCACGCTTAGATCAAATCGGAACTGGGGATCGTTCAGAGCGCATTCGCACTTACAATTTTCCACAAACCCGTATTACCGACCACCGCATTGGTTTAACCATTCACCAATTAGACCAAGTGATGAGCGGACAGCTTGAGTATTTAGTTGATCCTTTGATTGCTCACTTCCAGGCCGAAGCTCTAAAAAAGCAAGCCACTACATACTAATAAATAATGAAACTTAAAGAAGTATTTGAAAAGTCGGTTCAGTTTTTTAAAGATAAAAAAATTGAATCCGCTCGTTTAGATGCCGAACTATTAATTTCTCATGCTCTAAAAATTGATCGACTTCAAATTTATTTAAAATACGAACAACCCATGAGCGAAGCCGAAATTAATACGTGCCGTGAATTCGTAAAACGCAGATCACAAGGTGAGCCCGTAGCTTACATCACCGGCGAAAAAGGTTTTTACGGAGAAAACTTTGCTGTAGGCGAAGGTGTTTTAATTCCAAGACCTGAAACCGAACAAATCGTTGAAGAAGCTCTGAACTATATTAAATCTCATAACTTAGTCGAACCTAAAATTTTAGATTTAGGCGCAGGAACAGGCTGTATCGGCTTTGCAATTTTAAAAAATTCAGAACTAGCAAAGCTGGTGAGTTTAGAAAAATCAGAACAGGCTTTTAATTTTTTAAAAATCAATCAGGAAAAGCTCGAGTTAACCGTGCGTAGCCAATTGCAATTACAAGACGCCATGGAATTTAACCCGCAAGCGGAGAAGTTTGACATTATTGTAGCTAACCCGCCCTATATAGCCGAAAACGACCTCCAAACAGAAACCAATGTAAAAAAATATGAGCCCCACGCGGCACTTTTTGCTGCAGATCAGGGTTTTAAGGCTTTGTTCGACTGGTCGTCTAAATACAGAAATTACTTAAAACCCAAAGGAATGATGCTTTTTGAAATGGGTTACCAGCAGGGTGAGCGCTTTAAGCAACATTGTGAAAGCTTTAAACAGTTTTCAGAAGTTAAAGTTTTAAAAGATTTGTCAGGGCTTGATCGAATCGTAAAATGCATTCAATAATAGTATCCAACAAGGATTTTTCAAATGGATAAAATGTTAATTAAAGGTGGCTTTCAACTTAACGGACAAGTGGCCGCAAGCGGAGCAAAAAACTCTGCACTTCCGATTTTATTTTCTACCTTACTAGCGGAAGGTGAACATACATTTGATAACGTTCCTGTGTTAAAAGATATTGAATCAACAGCTGAGTTATTAAAAAGCTTGGGTTGCGACAGCCACCGTGAGGGCCATACATTTAAAGTTCACGTAGCTAAACTAAAATCTTTTGAAGCTCATTACGACTTAGTAAGAAAAATGCGAGCCAGTATTTTATGCTTAGGCCCGATCTTAGCTAAATACGGTGAGGCCGTAGTTTCTTTACCGGGTGGTTGTGCTATCGGTACACGTCCTATTGATTTGCATTTAGATGCAATGAAAACTTTAGGTGCTGAAATTGAATTAAAAGATGGATACGTTTTAGCAAAAGCTAAAAAGTTAAAAGGTGCTACAGTATTTTTTGAAAAAACAACTGTAGGCGGTACTGAAAATTTAATGATGGCGGCAACTCTAGCTGAAGGCATCACTACAATTGAAAACGCAGCTAAAGAGCCTGAAATTGTAGACTTGGCCAATTACCTAAATAAAATGGGTGCTAAAATTACTGGCCATGGCACAAGTGTTATTAAAATTGAAGGTGTACAAAAATTATCGCCAGCCCGTCACTCTATTATGCCGGATCGTATTGAAGCGGGAACTTTACTAATTGCAGGTGCGATCACTTCAGGTGAAGTAGAAGTTATTAACTGTCAGCCACATGATTTAGAAGCTTTAATTTTAAAAATGCGTGAAAGCGGATTTAAAATTGAAACTGGCGCAAATAGTGTAAAAGTATTTCCTACTAAAACATGGGAAGCGGTGGACATCACAACAGCCCCACATCCATTGTTCCCAACAGATTTACAGGCGCAGTTTATGGCTTTGATGACGGTTGCTCGTGGTACGAGTGTTATTACGGAAACTGTTTTTGAAAATAGATTTATGCACGTGAATGAATTAATGCGTTTAGGTGCAGACATTACTCCAAAATCGCAAGTAGCGGTTGTGCGTGGAACTCCAGGTAAGTTAACTGCTGCACCGGTTATGGCTACAGATTTAAGAGCAAGCGCTTCTTTAGTTTTAGCCGGACTTGTTGCAAAGGGTGAAACTTCTGTAGGACGTATTTATCACTTAGACAGAGGTTATGAGAACCTAGAGTCAAAATTGTCGAAACTAGGCGCTCACGTTACCAGAGCTCATTAAAACTAATCACCTTCGTTTAAAATTCCGTGTGCTTCTTCGAGCTTATCTTTTACTTCGCGATTTGATAAAGTTACAAAACCAGCACAGTCTTCTGCCCAAGCTTTACATGCAGAAGGGCATGTCGCTCCTTTAAAACCACCATTGGCAAGCGCTTTACAAGCAATATAGGCACCACCAGATTCGCAAGCCTTAGCCACTGAGTTGTCACAACATTCAGACTGAATTCTTCGAAACTTTCTAAAAACAACATCCAAGGCTTTATCTTTAGAAGACATATTTTCCATGTGTTGGCAGCGACTGCTTTCGTAAGATATTTCTCCCGCTGTAACTGGTGTTGTAGCCAAAAGCAATGATATGATTATTGTAAATAAATTCATGGGATTCTCCTATGTACAGAATCCTTATCGTAAACTTAAACATATTTCTTTAGCCAATAGTCGCGCTTTGTTTAAATAACTGAAAAGTGTCTCGCTTTGAGATGCGAATTAAAATACGGATCAGAATTTTATTATTATTTATTTGAACGGGGGGCTTAAAAAAACTTAAGCCCCAACCAAGGAGGGGCCAAGGTTGAGGCTCTAAAACTTTTTGTTATTTCTAACAAGGTTTTCCGTATATGAACTAATTATTATTCGTTAAGACCCAGATGCATGTGAACTCTGGGAGGGGTTCCTGAACTTTCAAAAACTAAAGGGCCTCAGACGAATAATTAAACTTATTAAATACAAGATTAGATTTTTGTTCCGCTTTTGAAGCCCCAGCTTTTGCTGATAAAACAAGAACTAGAACTATGTATGTGGCAATCAACCATCTAATCATGAAATCCTTTATAGCAACCTATGTGCCAACAAATTCAGGAATATTGGAAAAAATAGAGTGTTTCCAAGCTCTTAGGTCGGGTTTTGGGTTCCAAGTTGGAACCAGATCTGGTTCCAAGCGTGGACTTTGGTCATGAGTTGGAACTTTAAGCATTCAAATGCTGCCCCTCAAATCAAGTCTTAATTATAATAAAAATTTGAGGGCATTACAGACATGAGCGATAACTCCGGACAATGGGTCGTTAGATTACAATCAGATCAGGTAAAGGGGCCGTACTCTACCGATGCGATTAATAAAATGATAGTGAATGGAGCCTTTTCTGGGAGTGAAGAGATTTGCGCTTATCCAGAAGGTGAGTGGAAGCTTTTAACTAAGCAACCTGAGTTTTATGATGCTCTTTTGGAGTCACTTGAAAATCCAGTTGAAGTTGATAATAAGCGTACTCAAAAAATGGAGGCGGAAACTGTAATTCGTGTTCCTGAACCGGCTAAGCAAGAAGACATTCCGATTCCTAAGCTACAAACACCTGACGACCTAAAAGAGTTATTAGATCAAGAAAGAAAAGCTGAAGAAGTAAGACAAAAAGCTCAAAAAAATATGAGTTTGGCTAAAACGACAAGCGCCACTCCGGTTGTGTATCAGCCCGGATTAATAAGCGATCCGCCTCCGAATAATATTATTGAAGACCGTGATAAAAATTTAGAAATTCAACTAACTGATATCAAAAAATTACAGCAAAAAGAAATTCGTAAGCTTTTGCCGTTTATATTGCTTGCAATTTTATTATTGAGTCTCGCAATTTATGTTTTATATCCGCAAGATCAGGATGGGCGTGCTGGCTGGGTATTAATAACACCTCAAAAAAATGCGGAAGCTATTTCGGCTCAGGAATTAAAAGAATTGAAACGTAATGCCATTAAAGCCTTTCAGACGGGTTTGTTAGAAAAAGTTCTTTCAGCTCAAAAAGATATGGTTCAGGCGGTAGAAGGAGCTCCGAAAGATCTTGAATCTATGGGTTTACTTTGTATTGCGTATCAACAAATATGGCCTTACACAAAACAAAGCCAAAACGACTTAAAGAGTATTTTAACAGTTACTCAGATGGCCCGTACAGTGAATCCAATTTCAAACTACTCAGATACTTGCCAAACGGTATTTCTGTTAACCAAAGGGCAAAGCAAAGAAGCGCGAAGTTTGCTTGAAAAAGCTTTGGACAATCAAGTGGATGAAAAATTTAGTCTGGTGCCCTTTTTATATTTAATCAAAGCTGAAATTTTAGAGGCTGAAAATAATTTTATTAACTCTGCGGCTTACTACGAAAGCGCATCTAAGTTGTGGCCACAGTGGCAAACTCCACATTTTGGGTTGGCCCGCATGTATTATAAACAAGGTAAGTTTTCAGAAGCACGCGAAGAATACATGACAATGTATAAAGCCAACAAAGAATCAAAGGCCGCGCTTTTTGGTTTGGGTCTCGTTGAGGTTAAAGGCTCAAAGGATCCAGATAAAGCTATTCAATATTTTGCTAATGGATTTGAAATAAAACAAAAATTACCTAAAAATTTTTTAACGGAAGCACTTTTAAATTACGCGCAGATTTTAATGGAAAAAAATGAAAACAAAAAAGCTTTGGAAGTGGCACAGGAAGGCTATCACGAAAGCCCGAGCCACAGAGCTCTCAAAGAGTTGGTTTTGTCTTTAGGTGGTGATGAAAAAGTTGAAAATGCTCAAACCGAAATTATGCTAATTGGAGCACAGTTTGAAAATGCCGGAGATTGCTTAGTAGCACAGGCGCAGTACAAGGCTGCTTTTGAACTTGATGCTAAAAATGCACTTGCGGCATTCAAGGCAGCACGCTGTTTGTGGAAAATAAATCAAACCCGTGATGCTGTAACTTGGCTTGAAAAAAGTATCGGTGCTGATCCGAATTTATTACAAGCCTATGTTTTAAAGGCTGATTATGAATCACAAAAATATAATTTTGCCAATGCAGCACGTACATTGCAGGCCGCCTCTAAACGCTTTCAGCAGAGCCATGAAATTACGAAAGCGCAGGCATTGCTTGAGTTCCGTAAAAACAATATGGTTGGTGCCATTCAGTACGGCGAAAGAGCAGTTAAAATTTATAATGCAGACGTAGAGCTTTTAACCTTATTAGCCCAAGCACACATATATTATTATTTAAATGCCCCCACAGTAGGTAAAAATGCGCAGACACAAAAAGAAAACTCAAGAGATCTGGCATTACGTTACTCGGGTCGCGCAGTAGATTTAGAACCGGCTTGGCCTGAGTCGCAAATTACATTGGCAAAAGTAATGGCGGCTACTGATGGGCCAGTTCGTGGAGAAGTTTATTTAAAACAACTTATTAGAACTTATCCATATACAATCGAATACCGCGTAGCTTTAGCCGAATTTTACAAAGCTAATGAAAAATATTCGGAGGCGGCAAAAGCTTACGAAGAAGTAGTAAGTATTGAACCAAAAAATAAAAAAGCTAATTTTGGCTTAGCTGAAACATACCGTATTCAAAATCAGCCGGAATTAGCACAGCGATATTACAATTTAACCTCTGTTCTTGATCCGAGCGATGTGGAGCCGATGTTTGCTAATGCTAAATTGTTAATTGAAACGGCTTCGGGTAACGAAGTTAAAGCTAAAATCGGTCAGGCATTAGCAAAACTAGAATTAGTTAAAAGAATTAATCCGGATTTTCCAAAAGTTTCTTTTTTGATGGCTAAATGTTATCTCGAACTTGATGACTACGCTAAAGCACTGGAAATGGTTAAAGATGAAAAAACGCGAAACCCAAATATAGCCGATTCATTTATTTTAGCCGCTGAAATTTACTATCGTAAGGATCAATTTAAAGAATGTGCCGCTGAGTATTCGGCGGCAATAAAAATGCGTCCATCTAGTGCGGAGCTGTATGTTAAGTCGGCTGTTTGTTATAGAAAAGGCGATGCTGTGGAAATAGCCGAGGACATGTTGGCCATTGCTCTGCAAAAAGAATCAGGTTATCCGGAAATTTACCGAGAACAGGGATATATTTTTGAGAAAAAAGGCAATACAACTCAGGCCATATTGGCTTTTAAGAAGTACGTGGCCCTGTCGCCTAATGCTGCAGACATGAGTATTATATCTGATAAAGTTAAAAGCCTTGGCGGCAGCCTAGACGACTAGTGTAAATTTATGATAGCTATATAAGCGGAAAGCTTAAGTGGAGGCAGAAACGTGGGTTTTGCAGATAACCTGAAAAATGTAGCAAGCAATATGCAACAAGGCGCTAAAACCGCCTCAATTACATTTACACAAAGATTGCTACGTTTAACTTCGGGCTTTTTTATTGGCATTGTGCTGTCTTTAATAATTCAGGAATTTACCCAAAGCGGTACATTAATGCTTTTATTTTTTACAACACTATTCATGATGATTGTTTATAGACTGTTACGCTCGCTGTCCATATTTCAGATTTTTATATTCGATGTTATTTGCATACTAATTGCAATTACACTTCGAATGTACATTATGATTGCGCCGTAAACTTAACATATAAATTTAATTTTAACTCCGGAGAATTTTGTGATTGATTTAAAACTTTTAGAAAAACCTGAAGCAGTCGAGGAATATAAAAAAGCCTTAGCCAACAGAGGCGCCAACGCCGATGTTTTTAATCGTGCTGTTGAATTATCTCAGCAAAGAAAAATTGATTTAACTAAGGCTGAAACTGAAAAAGCCCAACTTAATAAATTAAGCGCTGAAATCGGCAAGCTAAAAAGAGAAGGCCAAGATGCATCTGCATTAATGGCTGAAGTAGATCAATTAAAACAAAGATTTAAAATGTCTGAAGAAAATGCGGCCACAGTAGAGGCCGATCTTCATGGGCTACTATTGGTTATTCCCAACAAACCTCATAGCAGCGTGCCCGTGGGCAGCTCTGAAAAAGAAAATAAAGTTGTAAGCACAGTTGGTGAGCCCACTAAATTTTCTTTTAAAGCCAAAGAGCATTTTGAAATCGGCGAAAAACTGGGAATTATCGATTTTGACCGCGCCGGTAAAACGACCGGAGCGCGATTTTCATTTTTAAAAGGTGCGGCGGCTCAAATGGAGCGAAGCCTGATTCAATTAATGATGGATGTTCACGCCAACGAACACGGCTATACAGAAATGATTCCACCTTTTATCGTAAATGATAACAGCTTGCTAGGTACCGGACAGTTTCCAAAATTTAAAGAAGATGTTTTTAACTTAGCGGGAACAAATTATTATCTGATTCCAACAGCCGAAGTTCCGGTTACAAATTATTATAACGGTGAAACTCTTTTAGAAACTGACTTACCTAAATCTTTTTGTGCCTACTCTCCTTGCTTTAGATCTGAAGCGGGAAGCTATGGTAAAGACACTAAGGGTTTAATCCGTCAGCATCAGTTTAATAAAGTAGAGCTCATGACTTTCTGTCACCCGAGCCAATCTCAGGAAGTGCATGAGCAATTAACTTCTCATGCAGAAAAGATTTTAACTTTATTGGGATTGCCTTATAGAAAAATGCTTTTATGTACGGGCGACATGGGTTTTGGATCTGCAAAAACTTACGATTTAGAAGTTTGGTTACCAGGGCAAAACACTTACCGTGAAATCAGCTCTTGCTCTAACTTTGAAGACTTTCAAGCTCGTCGTGCAAACATTCGCTTTAAGCCTAAAGACGGTGGCAAGCCTCAGTTTGTACACACGCTTAACGGCAGTGGCTTAGCAGTTGGTCGTACATTGGTAGCTATTTTAGAAAACTATCAACGCGAAGACGGAAGCGTTGCCATTCCTAAAGTTTTACAAAACTATATGGGTGGAAAAACAGAAATTAAGTAATTTATTAAGAGGGCTTAAAAAAGCCCTCTTTCTTTTAGGGCGTTAATAAATATTTCTTTTCCGCCGCTTTCTATAATTTCTCCGTGAGCCATCACTAAGCGGTCAAAATCTAAATCTAAAATACGTCTGAGATCTTTTTGAAATTGAACTTTGTCTTTAGTTAATAGTTTTAATAAACGACTTACTGCGGGCTTATTAAAACTTCCCATAATTTTGAAAATTAGGTTTCCGAAACTGTTGGATAAGTTTTTGAAATTAAAAAATAAGTCTGTGGTAATCAAAGTGCGTGTAGCCTTATGATAAAACACACATTCGTTGTATTTGGGGGCTCCTCCCACAAAGATCATTTGCAGCTCATCCTGATGAGGCCAAGTGGCTTCATCCAATGTTGAAGTCCACTTAACATCTGCTCTTTTTTGTTGCAAACCCGGGGCTGCCAAGAGCTTTGCATTTGGAAAAACCTCTGAAGCAGCTGAAATATACAGATGATGGAAATTATTAGGAGCCACTATATGTGTGGGTGGGCTCTTTTGAAGCTCTTGTAGCTGATTTTCATCGAATTTAACCGGCGAAATTAGAATAGAATGTCCGTTAGTAAGCCTTACTAGAGTAGATCTGAGGGGCATATGATTGCCGCCGGAAAACTTGATTGTTGATTCAAAAAATTGAAGTGCACTCATATTAACCTCTTGATTCAATTACAGATTATGGTCCATAAAGCGCGGTGCGGCGAGCAAAAACTCATTGAATCACAGAGTCAAATCCAATAAAACAGACAACGGAAAGTTGGTAGAGCGGTTGAATACACCAGTCTTGAAAACTGGCAGCCCTTCGCGGGGCTCGAGGGTTCGAATCCCTCACTTTCCGCCATTTAGGTTTCGCTCAACCTAAGATACTGAAATCACAAAATAATTTAAATTCATTTTACAAGCCTTAGTCCTTCGGTAGCCGTTTGGTAGCTTTTTTCACTTTGTACATTTAATTCAGGTTCAATATCAGATTTAAAATTCACAATTTTCGATGCCTCTAATAAGTGGTCAGGACTTAAATGAGCATACTTCATTGTTGTTTTAATATCTTTGTGACCAAGAATTTTCTGTAAGTCATAAATGTTTCCACCATTCATCATAAACTGTGATGCGTATGTATGACGTGTCTTATGAAAATTGACGGGCTCAATATCTGCAAGTTTTAGTGCTGTCTTAAACTGTCGGTTAGAATAGTGATCTGGGTCAATCGGCTCTCCATTAGGCTTAGCAAAAACTAATTTTTGCGAAGTTTGTTTTGTCCAAAGAAACCTAAGCACATCATAGACTTGATCGTTCATCGGAACATAACGAATACTTTTTGTTTTATTATATTCTTTTAAGGTTTTCTTTCGAGTCATATTTCTTTTGACTAAAATTTGTCTATTATCAAAATTGATACAATCCCAACAAAGGCCAGCTATCTCTCCAACTCTTAAACCACTGTTAAAAACAAAAACTAAAAGTGGGTAAATAGTTTCAAATCTATTTGCATTTAATATGCTACGGA
>JAIELP010000005.1 GCA_019752925.1 bacterium | reverse complement strand
CATTTTCTGAACTTTCAAAAACTTTTTGCTGATCTACAAAAACTCGTATTGTGCTCGGGCTTACATCGTAATAATTATAATCTATTTTAACAAAATTTTCGGTAGTTTGAGTTGCAAAATTGAAAACATTTATAAAAGGAGCTTGCGAATCTAAAATACTAATAAACGTTGAATGAGCTTCTTGTCCGCGGGCGTTTGTGGCAAAAATATCAACTTTATGCTCTACACCTTCACCGAATATAAAAGAACTTTCATAGCTAATTGCACTTTGGTTGAAAACTTCATTTTCATTTATTAGAACTCTTAAATTTGTAATATCATCGCCGGCAACATTTATGCTAATTAAGTTATGCGTCATGTATCCATTAGAAATATTGGTACTTATTACTGGTGCTTCTAAATCTTTTAGTAAAATGTTTCTAACGATAGTTGTTTTATTTCCTGCTAAATCGGTGGCTTCAATATTTAAAATTTTCTGGCCAAAATCTGTAAAGCTAATATTTGCAGTAAATGAAAGCTGATCTGGTGCCAAAGAAGCTAGCTGCCCGTTAATAGCAACTTGTGATAGTTTCTCATTTGCATTTCCAGAAACTGTTACTACTAGCTGATCACTTTTATAAGCCTCTTGCGGTAAAATATCCGACAAAACCGGACCTATTGTATCTTTAACAATAGTTTTAGAAGCCACTAAAGAAACATTACCCACCTCATCTGTTGATATGGCTTCAATAGTATTTTCGCCTTCGCGCAAATTCATTACATATGTAAAATTTTTCTCTTGAACTGTAGCTGAATCAACACCATTTAAGCGAATACTCGTGGTTGTTTTATTAACATCGCTCACTTGAAACTGAGCATGAATGCTTTCAAAATTTGTTAACTCAGGTACATTTAAAATACTTATTACAGGCTTAGTATCATCTAAGCTCACATTAAAACTAAATATCTTCTGAACTATGTTTCCGGCTTTATCTTTTACTTTAACATTGAGTGCATAATCACCCTGCACATTTAAAGACTTAGTAAAACTAAACTGATTTACAGCATTTACGCTTAAAACTTCTCCATCAACTTCTGCATATGATAGCTCTTCATCGGAGTAAATACTTACTAATAGGTTCTGTGGAAATGAATTGAAAAGATAGGCGGCGCCTAAGCTTGAACTTATTTGAGGAGCCTCATTGTCATAAACAACACTGCTTAATTCATATGGAGTTGATCGATTGCCAAAACTATCCGTGGATACTACAGAAAAACTGTTCGAACCTTGCAAAAGGTTTACAGATATTTCTTTTTGCACGCTTGTTAATAATAATTGACCATTTTGAAATATTTCAGTTGTGGTGGTTGCATTGTCTACCACAGTAAATATTATGTTACCTTGATTGGTAACACTCCCCGATGCCATACTTGAAGAAATGACTGGCGCCAAATTATCTATACCAAAATTAACTGTGTAGTTTTGTATTTTTTCATTACCGGCTAAATCAAATGCCTTTAGACTTAAACTTAACAATCCGGGCTGATTTATCTGCATAATGAACGAATAACTTCTTGGGGCCACCTGGGTTACCAATTCATTATTTATTGTTAAACTTTGCAAATCTTCATCTGATGTTATGTTAAGAACAAAATTTTGCGGATATGTGCTGTAAATATATTCTGATACCAGCACTGTGGACAAATTTGGAGCTTTTGTGTCTAACAAAATATTACTTAGATATAAATAAGGGCTCGTATTGTTGGCCACATCTTTAGATTGCAAAATAAATCCGTTTAAGCCTTCTGTTAGGTCAATATCGAATTCTTTATCGCTGAGTGATCCAATAAGCTGATTTTGTGCATTCCAAATATAAGTTGTTGTAGCCGAAGCATCGCTAACTGAAATATGCACCTTTGGGTTATTTGTAATTGTATTCGAACTAACATTAGCCAAAATAACCGGCGCAGTTGTGTCGAAATTTTTAATAATTTCCACCGCACTGATTTGAACTTTAAATCTTTGGCGCCACTTAGCTTCATGTGCTTCAAACTTAATTATATTTTTTTCATTTAAAAGCGCAAACTTTTCGATTTGCGTCGTTTGACAATTAATTTCGTCGTCCTGAAATATTTTAATATCGTTAATTTCTACGTTGTAATCTCTTTTACAAAAACGATTAAACTTAAAAGGTTTTTGAATTTCCGTGTTACGAAAAACTGTAACCTTGTACAGCCTAGCTACCTGTGTACTTGTTAAGTCCAATTTGTACTTTTTATAATTTTCTAAACTAACTGGTCCTAAAATCGTAGTATTTGGAATATTCCGAACTTGGTACTGAGTACTTATATCCAAAGCTTGAGTATAAACATTAACGACATTCCTACTATCCCAAGTTTTAATAGTTAAAGTATAGGCTCCTTTTGTTAAATACTCATGGATAACGTCTTTCTTATTTGTAACCTTAACACCATCACCGAAGTTAATTTCAAACTTTTTGACATCTTTGCCAGTTGGTTCAAAATTTTCGATATTTACACGAACTTTATTTAAACTATTAGGACCTAACAAAACAACATACGGCTTAGTTTGAAGTTTTTTATCACTATTGTAATTACCGTTGTGTGACCTTGCTGAAAAAGAAACAAACAAAAGCAAAAAAAATAAGAAATTAAAATTATGTTTCACAAAAACCTCTCCGCTTACGTACTACATTTCAGCGACAGGATTTTTTCGGCACATTAAACAAAGACTTAAGCTCAAATTTGAGACTTTTATACCTATAAACAAAAATAATTTCTCAAATATAGAAGTTGTAAAGTTGCTGTTAAAAAATTCTCGTTTTGAGACTCAATAGGTAGAAGCGTCGGATACCAAATTTAAATTCAGCCAACTAAGGCTTAGGTTCCGCCACGTTCGGATTTACACTAGCTGGCTTAGTAAACGCCGCAATTAAATTAAAGATCTTACCGATTTCAACACGCGAGCTATTAACAGTCCAATCCTGAGCGCACGGAGCCGGAGGATTCGGATCCATATTACAGACGTGATCACGCGCAAACTTCTTCATATTGTTAATTGGTAAGATCGTACCTTTTTTCAGAAGCCATACAAATACACCTACGAAGTCATTGCCGTCCAAATCTTTAAGCTGTGCTTTAAGTAACTTCATAGTTTCTGCAAATACCGGATACGCGTTCAGAGCTTCTGACTTTTGCAAGAAGCCATCACGGTTTGCATCGTGCGTTGAATAAACCATTTCAACATACTGAACTACGTGCGGGAATAAATTTGCATCGCCTAATATAACCGTATTAGGTCTGTCATCATTCTCCACATGACCGGCTGCTTTTAATAAGCCGATGAAATAAGCTTGATTCAATTCTAAAGTTTTACAATCTTCAGACTCTTTATTTTCGTCTTTTGCGCAGAATTCAGTATTAACCGAACCGTTCTGGGCAACCTCTTTACGCATACCAAGGAAAGCCGGCACATCATCAAATGAAGCCTGTTCGTTAAAGTAAAGATCCATTAAGCAAGTCTGATCAATAATACTTTTGTTCACATCTTCTTTATTTTCAGTTTTAAGACACTTATCCAAAATGATTTTCTTAAGGCTGTCCGCACGCTCTACTCCTGAAAGAATATGAAGAATCAAATGGTGAATTTCAGTAAAGCTTGCGTAACCATCGCCGTTTGATGGAGCCAAGAATAAGTTAGCCTCACGGAAACGGGATTCAATAAAAGTTTTATTTTCGGGGTCTACTAATTTTAAATCGTGTAATAAAAATTTTAATTGTCCGAATGCTGTCTGAACTTCTTCTAAAGAAGCTCCTGTTAGCTGATTTACACGCTCAATTTCTTTTGCGTATGAACGTATAATTATGCGGCCTAATAAAATTCCTAAATTAGAGTTACTTAAGTCTTTGGCGCGGTATCGGTTATTAGTGTTTGTATTAATTTTTAAATAGCCCTTATCATTGAAATTCATGAAGCCCGGAGCCGTTAAAGCCCGTTTAAGTTCGTTTAAACCTTGTTTTGCGTTCAGACCTGTTAATAGCTCTTCTTTATTTTGTTCTGCTTTTTTATCAAATAAATCTGTAATAGCTTTTTGGTTGTTAATCCACAAGTGAAGTTCCTGAGCCAGTTGCTTAAGGACAACAGCGTTTAGGCCCGCCTGAGCTGTTTCGGCCAAACGGCTTTCAGGAGTATTTAAAATATTACTCCATAGGGCATTTAAAGTAGTTTCTAAAGTGCTTTCTTTAATTTTTGTTTTTATAAATTCCATCTTCTGCGCCTGCAAAACTAATTGCGAAATTTCCGCAGTAGAAATCATATGACTTGATTTAAGCTTTAGCTCCAACGCCAAAGTTTGCTCAGCTTTAGAAGCCAGCTTATCAAAGCTGTAAATAAATTCTTTTTCTTCAAGTTTAAATACATTAATAAAGTTAACAAATTCTACGTAGTGACCGTAAGCTCTGATACCTACATTTAATAATAGCTGTAAATTAGCTTTTGAAATTTCACTACCCGTTTGACCGGTTAAGGTTAACTTAGCCGATTTCAACAACTCCATTAAGTCATTGAAGTTATCCGGTAATTTTAAGGTGTCTTTTAAAAGAGTTTCAGAAAGATTTACAATTAAAAGTTTTAAATCATTTAAGTCGTAATTGCTAACGATCTCGATGCTGATTTCGCCAACAGCTTGAACAATAGCCGCTTCAGCCTTATTGAAGTCTTCATACTTAATCTGATTTTTACGGAAGCCTTCTTTATCAACTTTAACATGTTTGAAGTTCTGAAGAATAATGCCTATGTTTTTAAATATTACCGGAGCCTTAGCACTGAGGGCTGCGAAGTCAGCTTTGGTCCACATAGTATCAGATTTAGTTTGGCCGCTTCCAAAGAACACATCTTTAATTTTAGTAACTTGCTTAATCAGCTCCGGGCTCACATTAAAATTAGATACTAAAGGTTTAGCAGAGTCTAATATATGCAGGATTTCGGCATTTGTAATTTCATTATCGTTTTTAGCCGTTAATAAATCCTGAATTAAATTAGAACCATCAATAACAACATTTTCATACACTTTCCATTTTTCAGGAATTTGATCTTCTTTTAAATTGTCATAGAAATACTTAAATCTTAAAGACTGGAAGTACACTTCGCCCAGAGTACGGCCAAAAGAAATCCATTCTTTTCCGCGTAAAGCTGCATTACCGCCGATTAAGGCTATTTTAAAATCAACAAGTAGATTTTCGGCATCGGCAATTTTCTTGACGGTAGAATCTTCAACTTTGGCAAACTTAGCCACCTCAACTGCAAGATCAATTAAATCTTCAAGACGATAGCCTCTGTCAGTTGAAGCTAACAAATTAGCTACGCTAATTAAAAATCCATCGAAAGCTTTTTTTGCATTTTTAAATTTTTGTTCATCCTGAGATTTGTTTTCAGGAGTCCATTTAGAAACAATCACCTTCATGTGAGGATTTAACTTAACTAAACCCGGTTTCAAACGAGCTACGATGCTTGAAATCGCAATAACTTCTTCCTTAGTGATTAGCTCTTCTGTTCCACCTACTAACAATACTTTAAGCTTTGCGATTTGCGCTAAAAGCTCATCATTAAACTCAGTACCGTCTTTTAAGAACTGTTGGCTTAAAAAATTGCCCACTTCTTTTGGAGTATACGCATCTTGATTAGCGCCGCGGATATTATCTTTAAAAGCGATCAATACATTTTGCAAACACTGAATCGATTCAGCCACCTGATCATCAGTGGCTTCACCTTTAATGAAAGTTTTTAATTGATCTACTGACTGACGCAGACAGGAAGCGCTTTTAATTTCAGCAATGTTTTCAGTTTTGTTTTTTTCGCCCAGCTTTAAACCGCATCCCACAGTTAAAAACATAACTGCGGCCAGAGTCAGGGATAATGTTTTAGAAAACATATTTTACCCCACCGAAAAATCTATCGTTGGCTTTATTTTGATCTAAAAAATTACCTTGTTCGCCATCAGGAAGTTCTTTTTCAACTCCGATAACGTCTGCTCCGACTGTTAGGTTCAAATTCTTCATAGCTTCATATTTAAATTTAGCTGAAAGTAATGAACCTTTTAATTCTGAATCATAAGTCATATTGAGATCAGCCTCTAATGCTCTATTATATATAAAAAACATTTCGCTGATTACGCCGAACTTAATAGGTTTTTTAAACTGAGTACGCGACGTTGCAACTGTAAAAATACTTTCATTTCCGTTAGCGTCCACGTCTTTAATTTCTCCACCCGTAATTGAGGCTGCTGCGGCGTAAGCTTCGAACTTCTTACCAAACTGCGAAGACAAGTCAATGGCAGCATATAAAGTAACAATTGAAAGAGGGTTTAATTGCTGCATGAATTCAAGATTTTTAGCCTGCACATTGTCCGGCTGATCCGCGATATACGAAAGAGTCGATTTAAAGTTTCGATAATCCATATTTAAATCGTAGGCTTGCACTTCATGGCGCACTACAACCGGAGTTAAATAAACATAACCTTCAAAATTTGCGATGTTACTGAATGTGTCACGCGATAAGGCCACTTCATTTATCGGTTTTTTACTGTAACTCGCCACTAATAAAGGACGCTTCGGATTAGCTCCCGCACCGGCATAGGCGTTAACCATATATCCGCCGTGCGAAATAATATCGGTAATTTTATAATCGTTAATGGCGTAATTAATATCTCTGTGTTGGTCACCGAATTTAAATTTAGAAGGAGGTTGCGGAGCCCAACGATTTGATGAAACAATTTTTCCGCTTTCAGCAGTGGTTTCCGGACCTTGATTAGGAATAAAGATCGGATTAAACGATCCCATTATACCCATACTTCCAGATGATAAGTGGCCAGCTACGCCGGTTAAACCACCTTGGATAAACTCAATATTGTCGCTGGTAAAATGCGATTGCAATAACCCAAAATGAAAAAATGTATCTGCAAAACTTAGATTTTCAAGTTTACGGCCGATAGTTACATTACTATTTGAAGATCCAAAACCCACAAATGCCTGAGGGAATGCATAGTGAAAACTGTTCGGATGACTGAAGGTACCAACCATAATGTTGGTTTCAGTAAAAAATGAACCGGTTTTTTTCATATTAAACTCAGCTTGAACCTGTTGCTGAGAGTTGCTGTCTACGGCTGAAGACTCAGTGTAAGAAATTGCTTTTAAAGCCACGCCAAAACCTGTGGTTAACTCATCACTGGATTTTTTAGCTTTAGGGGCTTTGTAGGTCGTAGTTCCTTGAGGGGCCGAAACTGTAGTTGAAGTGGTCTGCGCGTGCGCCAATAGCCCTAAAAAGGCAATACAGAACCCGATGGATAAAGTGAGGCTTGGAGCTTTATAACGCATAATAAAGCATCAACCTGCTATAAATATTCCACCTTGAGCTATTCTTTATTTGGTTATGGGACCCAAAATAATGTCTAATTTATGTGGGGTAGACGCTATCGGTCATCGTCAAAAACTTAGACACCTCCGGATTTGAAAATTTGCAACAAAGGGATAGAATGTTTTTTCATTACTTTTGAACCTCTAAATCAGGAGCTGGACCATGCCAAATGACGTAACAGATAAACTGCAAAACTACATGAACACCATGTGGAATGACTATATCCAAATCAACCCTCAGGCTCACAAAATCCACAGCCTTTTTGTTCAAGCCGGCGAAAATGTAATTAACGATCACATCGCTTTAAGAACTTTCAATCACCCAAAATTAGGCATCAAATCTTTAGCTCAACACTTCATTAAATATGGTTACAAAGAGTGCGGCGAATACTACTTTACTGAAAAAAAGCTGTATGCAAAACACTACGAACATGAAGACAAAAGCCTACCTAAAATTTTCATTTCAGAACTTGAGTTAGAAAAAGTTTCTCCCTTTATCCGCGAAACAATTTCAGGAGTTGTCGAGCAAATAAAACCTGAAGTAATTGCTCATGAAAACTTCGTATTTAGCGGAAAACACTGGGTTACTAGTCACACTACATACTTAAAGTTAGCTGCTGAAAGCGAATACGCTTCTTGGGTTTATGCATATGGCTTCAGACCAAATCACTTCACTGTTAGCATCAATGCACTTAAAAATTTCCGCGACATTACCCGCCTAAATGACTTCATTAAATTGAACAACTTTAAGCTCAATGCAGCCGGCGGAGAGATCAAAGGAACACCAGCTGAGTTGCTTGAGCAAAGCTCAACAATGGCAGCCGAAATTCAGGTTCAATTCGGCGATGGCGTTTACCCGATTCCGGGCTGCTACTACGAGTTTGCTAAACGCTACCCTATGACTAACGGCCAGCTCTACCAAGGCTTCATTGCGAAGTCTGCCGACAAGATTTTTGAAAGTACCAACAAAGCTTAAACGCACCAAACAGCGTTTTATTGACCAAATAAAAACCCGAAGTTTCGCTTCGGGTTTTTGCGTTTAAGCTTATAAGGAAAGTTTAGGCGCTTATTAAGCCACCTTGCGGATAATATGATGGAGAGTTTCCTGATCGTTCTTTTGTTTTCTCCAAGACTCATGAACCTGTAAGAAGATTTTAACGAGTTGCGGGTCAAACTGTGAGCCCGAACATCTTTTGAGTTCAGCATAAATAATATCGTCAGGTAAACCTTTACGGTAAATGCGGTCTTCCGACATCGCATCGTAAGTGTCTACCACTAAAATAATACGCGACATTAATGGAATTTCTTCGCCCATTAATTTATCTGGATATCCTTCACCATCAAGGCGTTCATGATGTCCACGCACTGCGGGTAAGATTTGTTTGAAAAAAGGATGTGCAGCAAAAGGTTTAATAATTTCTTCGCTGATAACACTGTGACTGCGGATAATGTCTAACTCATGCGGATCTAGTTTTCCCGGTTTAAGTAATACGCCTCTATCGATACCGATTTTACCGATATCGTGAAGTAAACCTGAAAACTCTGCTACTTTTGTTTCGAATTCATTCAGACCCATTGCAACGGCTAATTTACGACTGTACTCACCTACGCGTAAGCAATGATGATAGGTGCTGGGCTCAACAGCTTTTAAGGCTTCAAGCAAGGACTTAACCGAATCATACGACCAATCTGGAATATCACCCCAAGCCATTCAAGCTCCCCTTGATATATTATGTATCGGGTACGCATCGTCTGGACTTGAGAAATAAAAGACTATTTCTCATAATGAAACTATGAAAAACACTCTTAAAACCTATTCGTATTTAATAAGCTGTATAGCACTTTTCACCTTTGTTTCCGAATACGCTCTAGCAGAGAAAGTAACCGTAAGAAAAGTAAAAGGAAATCAAGCTATCATCGAGAGCCAAACCCCTTTAGAAGAAGGCCAGACTTACGAATTGGTTACCGACCCATCGATAACCGCAGATGTGGATTACAAATCCGGCGTTCTCAAAACCCGCAACAACTCACTCACACTAGGAACCAAGTTAGATTTTTTAAAATCTGACACTACACAAAGCACAAATTATTCATTACAAGCGCGCTATGGTTGGAATTTTTCTAGCTTAGAGATTGGTGGAGTATTAGATGTAACAGGCTCTGACGCTGGTGCCGGAGCTACTACAACCGTGTTGGTCGGTGGGTATTTTGATTACAACATCATACCCAACCGCGATCCTAAAAAAGTAATTTGGGGTCCGTTTGCTTTAGTTGGATTTGGATCAACATCCTATCCAAGCTCAGCTACCGGTGGAAGCTCCACAAGCCTGAATGCCAATATCGGAGCCTTCTTGAGTTACTTTATTGGCGACTCCTCGACTGCACTTCGTGGCGAGGCTTACGGAACCTATCAACAGGTTAACACAACCGCTACACAAACCTCACAGGTTGGAGGCGGTATTCGCGGTCTTTTGATGTTTTATTTTTAAAACTGGCCCTTTTAATTATTTGCTACCTATTCCAATATTTTTAATTTTCACGCTAAACTTAGATTTAGTATTATCGCCGTCTATACTGAGCCAAAGCGCGGCCGTTTTTAGAGGCTTTTCTAAAGTACTTTTAAAGTTTAACGAATCTCCATTTTTAGCGGCTATTATTTTTTCAAAAATATATTTACTGCTTGGATGTAAGCGCTCTTTTCCAATTAGTTCTGAATTTTTTGCTAAGTTAAAAAAGTAAATTTTATCGAGCCCAGCACCTTCGGGCGCCAACGAAAAAAGTTTTAACACCCAGTCTGGAGCAAATAATTTACCAACGTTACCTAAATAATTTTCTCCTATAACGACGAAGCCTAAACGAAAATAGGAGTCATCTTCAAATTTAGACTTATCTGCAGCATCTGTCATAAGGCCGGTAACTTCTAAATCAACACTGAAAGAATTTACTTCAATAACCTTATCAAACTTATACACTAAGGGCGATGCTGAAGAATCTACATTTATTTTTAAATAGTTTGGTGAGTATTCAACTGTATTTGGGTTAATTTTTTTACCGAAAGAGATTTCAACCCACCTCTCTTTAGAAAATTCAATGTTCGAGTTTTGAGCCAGAACACTACTTGTAAAGAGTAGAATAAATAAAATTAACTTCACGCTAACCTCGTCTTATTTTATGAAAATATTTTACTAGATTTAATAATTTTTCTGGCTTGTTATTTTGTTGCCAGCGCCCAGCTGTCATTTTTAAAGATTCTGACCAGGTTGGATAACTATGAATTGTGCCTAAAATTTTCTTTAAACCCAATTTATACTTCATGGCTAGAGTAAGCTCCGCAATGAGCTCCCCCGCATTTGCACTAACAATAGTAGCGCCAATAATTTGATCTGAATTTTGCTTTGTTAAAATTTTAATAAAGCCTTTTTTGTCGCCTTCACAGATAGCACGGTCTAAATCATCAATTTCGTAAACTGTTTCTTGAAATACCAAGCCTTGTGATTTGGCTTCTTCAGTCGTTAATCCAACCTGTGCCACTTCTGGGTCTGTAAATACAACACTTGGTACTACTGAATAATCCACTTTGAACTTTTTTAAAGGAGAAAAGAGCGCGTTAACCGATGCATACCAAGCTTGGTGTGCTGCCACATGAGTTAATTGAATAGGGCCTGCCACATCACCACAAACATATATGTTGCTAAATTTCGTTTGCATGAATTCATTGTGCTTGATAGTTTTGTTTTGATTTAATTCTAGATTTAATACATCAAGACCTGAGTTTTCTACACGGGCTTTGCGCCCTAGTGCAAATAGAACTTTATCAAAATCAAGTACTGTGATTTTGCCACTTTCGTTAATTATCGCTTGGGCTTCATTTTCGAATTTTATAAGTTCTGAATTTAAACGCACATCAATGCCTTCTGATAAAAGCTGACTTAAAATAAGCCGAGAAGCTTTTTCATCGCTACGGCCTAATAATTTCGAATTTCTTTCTATTAAAGTGACTTGCGAGCCAAGCCGCTGAAAGGCCTGCGCTAATTCGCAGCCTATAGCCCCACCCCCAACAACTAAAAATTTTGCAGGTAGCTCACTCAGATTCCAGAGGTTTTCACTGGTCAAATATTTAACTCTATTTAATCCTTCAACATGAGGCACAACAGGCTCTGCTCCCGAAGCGATAATAATATTTTTAGTGGTTAATACTTTATCATTTACTTTAACTTCAAATGGGCTCAAGACTTCAGCCTTACCACTAAAACAATCTACACCTAATTTTGAATACCTATCTTCGGAGTCATGAGGTTCAATGCCAGTAATAGTATTTTTTACGCGAACCATGACTGCATTAAAATCAAGTGGGCTTATAATCGACTCAACACCATACTTTGAAGAATTTTTAATTAAGTGAGCCACTTTAGCTGACTTAATTAATGCTTTACTCGGAACGCAGCCATAATTTAAACAGTCTCCGCCCATTTTATTCGATTCAATTAATGCAACTTTTGCTTTAACGGCTGCTGAAATATAGGAACTCACTAAACCAGCTGCGCCTGCGCCTATTACAACAGTATTATATTCAAAATGACTTGGTTTTTTAAAATTAGCGTATATTTTTTTATTTTTATAAACCGTAATTAGCCATTTAAAAACAAATGGCATTAAACCTAATGCGGTAAACGTTAAAATCATCGAAGGGCCAACAATATCTTTAATATTATTAATTTTACTTAATTCAACACCAGCTTGCACGTAAACAAATGTGCCAGCCAACATTCCTATCTGTGAAACCCAATAAAACGTAAATAGTTTAATTTGAGTTAATCCCATCAATACGTTAATTAAAAAAAATGGAAAGGCTGGAATTAACCGAAGCGAAAATAAATAAAAGGCTCCATCATTTTTAAGACCTTCATTTACAAATTTTAGTTGCTCACCAAATTTACTTTGTATCCAATCTCTAAACAAAAACCTTGATATAAGAAATGCAAGGCTGGCTCCAATTGTGCTGGCAAAAGATACTATTAACAAACCATTGACGAGGCCAAAGAGCGCCCCTGCAAGTAAAGTTAAAAAAGTGGCTCCGGGTATATTAATAGCGACTACAGCGATATAGGAAATAAAAAATATTAACTTAGTTTGAATAGGCTCTAGAGTGTCATAATTTCTAAATTCAACAAGTGAGTTTTTAACAAAATCTAAACTTAAATAACTGAAATAACCCAATTGATAAGCTGCAAATAATATAATGGCCAGAAGGATTAAGAATACAAATTTGAGACTGGTTTTCATACTATATTCCTACTATGCAAAGATCTGAAATACTAGGCCCAACGCCTTAAAAACTGGCCCCTTTAATTGTGCATTTTAAAAAAGGAACTTGAGCTTTACTGGCGCCTTAAGACATTTTTCATATAATCATCATTGTTCATACGTTACTAACTATTGATTTGCCTACTTAAATCAAAATTACCATCCGAATATCGGATTATTTTTTTGCTCATAAGACTTGAGGATAAATTGCGATTATCTATTTGGCGAACTGCTTTGTTTGTATCAAGACTTTCTAAATAATTTAGCGTACTTATGATAATTCATGCACAACTTAAGGGGCCAGTTTTAACGACTCACCGCTATTGACGTCGATATATCCGATTAAACCTTTATCCGACTGACCTATTTTGCGTTTTTCAAAATCTACATTTTGCCTAAATACACCTTCTATTGCTATTTGATCACCTTGTTTATATGTCCACTTCCCAACTTTTTTTCCATGTTTCAACAAATGATAGCTTACCAAATAATATTCATCATCAGCCTTAACTCCATTAGTTAAACTAAATTCAAAGGAATATTGCTCTTCTTTAATTAAATCACCCGCTCTGATGGGCTTACTTCTGATATAACCAATAACTTTAATTGCCTTGGGCTTAGCATAAGCAGCCATCAACTCTAAATCTGTAGGCTCATCAGCACTTACATATAAAGATGGATTAATAGCTAACAGTACAGACAAAAATAAAAATAGCTGTTGGAACGAATTCATAAATCTACCACCTGCTCCAAGGCTAACAAAATAAAATTTAAAAAGTAATCGGCGCGTTTAGAATTCTCATAACAGTACATACAAATAAAAAAGGACTCTTTTTAGAGTCCTTTTTAAGTTATTAAAACTTAGATCAATTAGTAACTAAGAAATTACCATTTGATTTGTTCTACGTCGTAACCCCATTTAGCAAGAGCATTTTTGTACATACCCTTAACGAAGTCTTGAGCTTGCTCAGGTTTTAAACCTAAAGCTGTAGCAGAACGGTTTGTTAATTCGCGAGCAGCTGAAGTATCACCAGCTTGGAAAGATTTGAAAGCAGAGATAGCTTCGTTGAATTGTACGCCGAATACTGTTTTGAATGTTTTATCCATATCAGTTTCAGTTACTTTTCCACGCTCAGCACCCATTACAGCCCAAGAATTTAAAGCTGAAGCAACTGCTACTGCTTTAGAAGCTGATAAACCGTAAGATTTCATTAACTTGTCAGCACCAGCTTTGATTAACTTAACGTTAGCTTGTGACTTAAGAGCGAAAGAGTCAGAGTCGCCAGCTTTGTTAGCATCTTTATTGTTGATAGCTTGACCGTAGTTTGAAGCTCCAGTGTTAGCAGAGTAAAGAACTCCGTTTTTACCGAACCAGTATTGTTTACCAGCTACGTTTTCCCAGAAAGCACCAGTAACGCCTACACCAATAGTTGTACCAGATACGTAACCAGCAAATTCAGAAGGGTTAGCGTAATATTGGAATTGACCTAAATCGTTGTAAACAGAAGCGCGTCCAGAGCTATCAAATTGAACGTACCAAAGATCATCAGATCCGAAACCTTGGCTGTTGTAAACTGGATCAGCAGATACAGTTACGCGTTGACCAGTAGCACGTACGAATGTGCAACCTGGAGTTGGTTCCGAAGAAGAACGGCAAGCGTCTCCATAAACTGTTTCATACGGATAACGTACGATGTCTGAAGAATCGATTGGTGGATTAGAAGAACCACCTGAAGATGAACCGCCGCCGCCGCCACCGCCGCCGCCACAAGCAGATAATACAGCTACTGCTACGATCATACCGGCTCTTACAGCCAATTTGTTTAATTTCATATTCCCTCCGGAATTAGTTAGTTTTTTTGGTTTCATTCGAAACCATTAATTTTAATTTTTGGGCCGCTATTTATTAAGCTCCCTCGAACTTACTAAAAAGTGACACCGTTTATTGGACAGCTGGGACTATAGCAAGAAGCGTGACCAACTTTTTTGACACCAGTTTTGGTTTAATTTTATTTAAGATTTTGGTTTAGGAAATTTTTTCATTGTTGCATAAGAGTAGTTCATGACAGCATCGTTTTCAGAGAAAAATGTAACAAAAAACGCCAGCCCTCAAGCAATTTTTAAAATGGCTCAGCTAACAAGCTCAAACACAAAAACCCAAGTGGTTGCATCTCGCAACCGCTTGGGTGATCCAAAAAAATCACAACTTGAATTTGGAATAGTTTAGTCCAAATATGCATCTATATATAGATGCATATTAAATAGCTTAGTACTTCAATAAGAAACGTAAAATCTTAGCACCGCACTGGTAATCCATTGCGTAGCCTGAGTTTTCACCAAGGTAAACAGGTGATTCTAAAGGCTTACAGCCCTTTTCAGATTTTAATCTTAAACGAGCCGGCGTTACCATTTGTTGCAACTTGCCGTCTTTACCATATACCGGAACTAACATACGGATACCGCGCGATAATCCACTTTGCTCAGTGGTAAATAATGCCGGCAACTTCTGGCCCGAGTTCATACGATCCACTAAAGTA
Source organism: bacterium (assembly GCA_019752925.1). Lineage (GTDB taxonomy): Bacteria > Bdellovibrionota > Bdellovibrionia > Bdellovibrionales > Bdellovibrionaceae > Pseudobdellovibrio. The sequence goes on along the minus strand of JAIELP010000005.1, from coordinate 181,001 downwards.
ATCGGGAAATATAATTCTACAAAGTTTTGATCTCCGAAGAATGAGTAACGGTTCAAACTTCTTCCAACTACTTGTTCAGAACCTAAATCATGGTATTCCAGTTCACTATTCGTAATCAAGAACACACCTTTACGGTTTTTAGACTGGAAACCGGCTTTTACTAAAAGCGCACTGTCTTGTACTGCTCTTTGCGAAGAAATCATTTTGTCGAAGATCTGCTTTTGCTCAACATCAATTAAAGTTACGCGTTGCTTTTGATGCGCTTCAAGGCCGTACCACATTGTACCGCGGTACTCACTAGCCTCAGAAGCCATACTTAATGTTTTATCGGCAAATGTGTCGACCAAGTTTCTATAACCTAATCCACCGCTGAAAGTATCCAACTTAGTTTGCGTAGCAATTTTTCCGTCAACTACAGTGGCTACTGAAAACTCATTAATGTATGAAGGTTTAGTTTCTGTTCCCATGTTTTTAGCCATAAGAACTGTAATCAAACCTTGTTGAGCCTGAGTTAAAGAAGTCTGGATAATATCTACAATTCTATTTTCTTTAACGTCTGATTCTAACTGTTGTAACTTAAAGTTTTCATCCAGGTAATAGAAATGGATGTCTGACTTAGTTTTATAGTTTTTAACAACTGTATCTGAATCATCAACGCCCCATAAATCAGTTACGTCTACTTTATTAGAAACTTCCTGTCCCTTACCAACCCATGCCGGACGCATTTGGCCTTTTACCTTCATCCAATAGAACTGATAAGGCAAAGCTGCGCGTTTATCATCAAAAATAACATATTGTTTTAACTGCATATTGTTATCAAAGATGTAGAAGTGATTACGGTAATCACCGTAGATCGTAGCTTCTTTATCTAAGTATTCAATAATACCGTAAATGTATTCACTGTTACCATCGCCATCTAAGTCTACACGTACTTTGTACTGTGGACGCGTTAAGCTTAAGTCACCGTCAAACTTCATTTTTTTAGCAGCTTCAACCTGATAACTTTTTTGCGAAGCACGTACTAAAGCAATATCAAAAGAAGTTTTGTCTTTCTCATCTTTTCCGATGAGGAAATAGTCTCTTTGCGCTTGCTTAGCGTCTAAGATTTCATCTACTAAAGTCATTTTCATTCCGCGCGGGATTTGACCTACTAAATCATATCCATAAACATCGCCGCCGGTAATAGCTTCAGTAATGTTAACCAGTACTGTGGCTTTAACTTCAAACTTGCGGTGAGCTTTTCCATCAATAGAAACAATTACTTGGTAGGATAACTCGCTCGGCAAGCGAGAAAGTGAAGCATCACTTTGATCTTTTATTTTAAGCTGGATATTTAAGGATTTTTCTTCGCCACCGGCCCAATTATTTAGATCTTGCTGAGCCTGTACCGATACAACTTCAGGCTCTAATTCAGACTTAACAGAAGGTTTAACTGTAACCTGAACTTTTTGGCCTTTAATATCTTTCCAGTAATTTTTAAGAGCAATCGAGAACTTAAGATCAGTGGATTTACGATCCCAATTAATATACTGCACTTCTTTATCTGCAGGCAAAATCAAAGCTTGGGCTTCAACTTTTAAAGAACGAGTCATATCCAGTAAGCCCGATAGTACTGTTTTAGTGTATGGAGCCGAAGCATCAACAGCTTGATCTGTTCCGTTAACTGGTCCAACCAAAAGAGGTAACTCTTTTTTAACAGGTCTTGCCCCTAACATTAAGCGTGGGTAAATTTCTTTTGCAGAAATACCGCGCGCTAACATATCGGCTACTACACCTGTTACAAATGGAGTGGCTTGCGATGTGCCCGACATAAAGTCGTAGCCTGTATGGCCCGGAAAACGTAAAGAACGAATGTCGTTTGGTATAGTTGATAAAACCTCAACACCAGGAGCTGCGATATCAACACCGAAACCGAAGTTACTGAAACTTGATAAAGATCCATCTGGAGAGTGAGCACCTACACAGATTACACCTTTATACTGACACGGACGTAATAATGCATTGGTAGAGTCATTGCCGGCAGCCGCTACGATAATAATACCGCGGCGCTGAGCCTCAGCAATCGCTTCTTTAATAATGTCCGTGTTTTGATCTTCAGGCCAACCGATTGATAAGTTGATGACTTCCGCGCCTGCATTCATAGCGTAAATTATACCGCGGCTTACACGCTCGCTGAGCATTTCAGTTTGGTAACCATTACGAACGTTTTCACTTGGAGCTAGGTCAATACTGAAAGGTTTAATCGGCTGATTAGGACCATCACCGATAACTTGCACCGGAATAATTTCTACATTTGAAGAAACCGATGAAATAATGCCGGCTACGTGAGTACCATGACCTGATCTGTCTGAAAAGTCCGGACGACCGATAATATTGTTCGGTGTATTTTTAATTTTTTGATCCAGAATACTCCAGCCTTGGCAATCGGCTGGGTAAATATTTTCAGGCGCTTTTAAATGCTCTTCACGACAGGCGTTTTCGTCTGCATCTTTAGCTTCCTGACATTGTTTTAATTTTTCAAGGGCTTCACACTTAGCTGCATTACGTGCAACAACACCTTGCAAATCCGCGTGAGTAAAATCAAAACCAGTGTCTAAAACCGCAACTTTAACTTTACGGCCTTTAACCGGCGAAGCTAAGCGGATGTCTTCACCTGCGATAGCTTGCAGTTTGTAGCCTTGTAAAGGATTAATGTAAGGGTTGATCGCTGTACCTTTATTATTTAATCCCCACATTAATTCCTGGTGATTAAGCGCATAGGTTGTTGATGATAATAAACTGAGTACTAAGGTATATTTTTTAAATTGTGTTATCATTAGAAACTACCTGCTGTTTGATCTAACTCTGTTACATTAATTTTTGATTTTTCAGCAAATACGCTGATTAAACCATTGGCGTAAGGATGTTTTTTGCTAGGTTCGCCGTAAACATTCGAAACGTATACGCCGTCATCGCCATCCTCATCACCCGATCTGAAACCTGTTACTTCGAGATAATAAATGAATTTCTCAGGGCCTAAGTAATTTAATAGAGATGCCTGTGGGATTTTTTCATCCAGTACATATAATACTTCCGTCATCCATTTATTTTGTTCACGTAAATCATTTGCCGGGAATTTTCTTGAAAGCTTGATCAGCTTTTCTGCCCATGGCTCTAAACACTCATAACTAGTTCCATTTAACCATGTATAGGTTGAGGTATTGCCACTACTGTCACCACCTGAATGCCTTTGTTCTGCGTTACGTCTACATTCTTCCATGTAAATAGCTTGGCCAGCTTGCTCGTCACCATTACCGATGATTTTAATTAAGTTTTTAAATAACTCTTGATCCTGTGGAGCTGCTTTATCACCAAGTTTTTCACTTAATTTTTGAAATAAGCGCGAAATGAATTTTCTTTTTTGTACCGGCTCTAAAACGGCCCCTGTAGATAGCATTAAATCTTTGATTTGCTTAACACCTTCAGGTAACACCGACAAGTGAGATGTTACACGGAAAAAGTCTACTTTTTTAACTTGTGACAAGGCACCTTGAGGAACTAAAGGATAATCCGCAAAATTAATTCCCTTAGTTTGTTCTTTAGCTGCAGCTAAAATTTCCTGCATATCTTTTTGTTTTAAACTCCAACCGCCCCACACGTGCTCAATGACCGCTACTGAGGGTAAAGCACCTGGCCTATTTTGAGTTAACTCGGTATCTGAACGAACGGTTGTCCACTCAGCTTTGCCGAAAGGAACTTGTGTTGGATTTTGCGAAGCCTGCCCTAAAGATGCTGGCGCATTTGCACCTAACTTACGTGACAAGACACCATCGCCAACTTCTAATAAGAAGCCCAATTTATCACTGCCTTTTAAGCGGCCTTTTTTATATGTTACAACCTGTACCGGCTCGTTAACTACTTTAACGCCGTTAATATCCGTTGGAACTTCGGGCTTTTTGATTGTTAACAAATGTTCTTCCTTTAGCTGACTTGAACGTAACCAAAGTAACTTAACTTTTAGCTCTGAAGCTTTGATTTCATGTTCAACCTCAAATTTTTGCTGCTTAAAGTTAGCTTCCAGAGCATCTTTATCAGAGTCGTATATCAAGGCCCGCAATGCTAACGCCGCCTTATTACCGAAGGCTCTCATGTTATCAACTTTTTTCTGTAAGTCGTCGTCTGGGATAATATCTAAATTATCAACTTTTGAAATTAACTGAGCATTGTAATTCAACATAAACACATTAGTCTTAATATCTAACTTAGTTGTTTGATGTCTGATTTTTAATAAGTTAATGAAATAGTTTACGTTAAACTCTAAACCAAAAGCCTTACTGTTATTGTTACGGATATAAACCTGTAAGCCATCGTTTGTTTTAACAAACTGAATTTGTCTTAAGATAACTGCATTACCGTCTACAGCAAAACCCACTGTCGGGCTGTACACAGATGCAAATCCTAATAACGCATCTAAAGCTGTTGTCCAACCGATTCGGCCACTCAATCCTACAGAGTCTGTGATAGTAAATACTTCACCTACTTTTAAATTGTTTAAGAATTCATTTAATTTACCGTCTTTTAAAGGAGACGTTAATTTTTTAAGCTTTGAAGGAACATAAAGATCTTTTAAAGGAATTTTTCCAACTTCATTCATTGATGCAATCGGAGTAACGTGAACAAAGTTACGAATGTAAGATACACCGCCACCGAAAGCTGTATCTATACCGTTTAGACCATCTAATATATGGATGTAGCCGGCATTCACGCCTACTGTTAAGCTATCCACCATTTGAACTGCCGCTTGCGAACCATAAAATGTTCCTGTTGTAATAATACGGTTAGCTGTGGCTTGCACACCCAAAGTAACATACTCAGCATCAACTAATGGACGAACTCCGTTAGGGCCAACTTCAATACCAACGATATCCTGTGAAACCTGATCTAATTTTTGCAATTTATCAGTCAAACGAGATAAAGCTGTTTCAACTCCTAATGACTGGCCTTTAACTTTTAATAATTTAAGGAAGTCGCCTGATTCAAACGGTGACTGTCTATCGCCATGCGAGAAACGTTGCGGATAGCCAGCAATTTGCTGAGTCATTACTTTACCGTCAACAACTACTCCGTCACCTGAATTTACTTTTAATGAAGGAATTTGAACGCGTACTAACTGTTCTTTTTCCTGTTTAGAGAAAAAGCTTTCCATCATATTATTATATCGATGTAAAAGTTTAGCTTTTACTAATTCATTTAACTGAGTCGGAAAAGAGGCTGCAGCGACGATATCATTCCAGTCGGCATCGTTTAGTTCCGACATTTTTCTTAAAATCCAACGAACATCATCATAGGAAGTGATGTTGTCGAAATCAGTGCTAAAAGCAAAATTTAAGTAAGCCCAGCCACCGCGTATAGCAACTGATTGAGGAGAAAAGCGATTTACACTTTCACCTACGTCAGCAATTACATAAGGGGCAATTAACGCACGGTAAGCTCTTGATTGGGCGTATAAAGAAATTGTGTTTTGGTTTGAAGGTGTTAAACCGTCAAATAAGTTAGGAACTTCTGCATTCATTTTTTCTAAGTAAGAGCCATGCACCATAATAGTGAAGTCTTGTTCGTTTTTCTGAGATAAGAATCCACGGCTTTCAGGATCTACCGATAAACAGCTCACTGCTGTTTCATCCGGGCCCGATACACAGAATGCTTGTACGATAAAGCTGTTTAATTCTGCTAAGCTTTTGAATTTTAACTTAACCGATTGATAATACTTAGGTGATTCCTGATGAATACCTATCTTTCTTAATAGAGCTGCTTTTAATAAGCTCGAGTGAACCTGTAAACCCGATTTTAAACGGTATACTATATTAGGATTATTCGCTGGTCTTACATTAATAGCGTACATACCTAATTCGCGTACTACGCCGACAAAGCTATCAAATACTAAACCTTCGCTAGGCGCAGGCATTTGATTATGTAAGTTTTGATCGATGACCTGATTTGAGGCTAAATCAGTGTTTTGCCAAAATTTGTTTTCAATTGGATTCAATTTCGACAAGTCAGCTTTCTTATCAAATTGAGACTTAAGGTCCGAAACCGATAGCTTCTTTCCATCAAGGCCAACTAAATCATAAGCTGGTTTAGTTAGTGTTTTCAGTGGGATACGTACGACATTTTCTTGTGCTTGAGCAATGCCTGCGAACAGAACAAATAGCCCAAAAACTAGCTGATTCAAATTACTCTTTTTCATTAATACCTCACTTGCCAAGTTTAATTGCTAGAAAGTGGCCAACATCACGTCTCAGAACGAGACAGACTCAGTTAGGTTTTCAGCTTCAAAAAACGTTTTGACAAACGCCCCGCATCTGCAAAATATTAAGGCCATGTCTAATTTAAGAACCCTATACGAATTTAAGATTAATCAAATCATCGATCACACTCCTGAAATACGTGAACTTATTCTTGAATTAACAAACCAACCTGCTTTTACATTTAAAGCCGGCCAATTTGTCATGCTTCATGTACCTGTTGAAGGCGCAACTAAGCCAGCTTTACGTGCTTATTCGATTGCTTCTACTGATGAACAAAAAAATGGTTTTAAATTAGTATTTAAATTTGTAGAAAACGGCGTTGCCAGTAAGTTTGTTTGGGGTCTCAAGGGTGAAGAAACTCTTCATATGACAGGTCCATTCGGAAAAGTATTCTTCCAAGAGCCACCAACAGATCAAGTTGTATTCTTAAATACCGGTAGCGGTATTTCACAACACTTCTGCTTTATTGAATCTAAAATGAAGCAGTATCCGAATTTAAAATACAAATTATACTTCGGTGTACGTAAAGAAGCTGATATCTATTACGAATCAGAACTTAAGCGATTACAAAAAGATTTACCTAACTTTGAATACCACTACGTGCTGAGTCGCGCTTCAGATTCATGGAACGGAAAAAAAGGTTATGTTCAGCACTTTTTAAATGAAACAAATTATAAAGAAATTCCTACAACTTTTTATCTCTGCGGAAATGGCGGCATGATTAAAGAAGCTAAACACCAACTTTTAGAAGTTGATGGCTTAGATAAATCCCGCGTTTGGGCAGAAGCATTCGACTGATGCTTAAAATAAACAAATATAATCAGGCCGTGGCCGAACTTACCTTAGCCGGAATTATCTGGGGCGGGTCTTTTACTTTGGTAAGATGGGCTCTCGTCGATTTTTCAGCTACCACTCTTATTTTCTGGCGTTTTATTCTGGCATTTATACTGGGTGAGGCCATACATTACTTTGCCAATAAACAGTTATTTAAAGACTCCTGGAGCGATGCTCGCTTAGCCATGCTGGCCGGATTGTTCTTAGGCCTTTCATTGTTTTTTCAAACCTATGGATTAAATTATACAACAGCTACTAATTCAGGTTTTATAACCTCTTTGTATGTGGTTTTAATTCCGATTATTGCTGCTGTTTTTTTCCGTCATAAAATTAAACCTCATCACATAGTACTGAGTTTATTGGCCTTTACCGGAATGGGGTTTTTACTGGATCTTTCAAACTTCAGCATTCAGCTGGGTGAAATACTAACTTTAGGAGCTGCTGTTACAGCGGCCTTTCAAATTATGTTTATTGGTAAAGTGGCTAAACACGCTAAAAGCGCTTTTAGGTTTAATACTTATCAAAGTTTTTGGTCATGGATTACAGTTTTACCGTTTTTAGTATTTGAAGTACGCGCGAAAGACCTCAGTTTATGGCCTCAAAATCCCAGTTTTTTATCTATTGCTTCAGTGGTTTCCCTGGCTTTATTGGTTAGCCTCTTTGCCTTTTACTTACAGGTACGCGCGCAAAGAACTCTTTCAACTACAACTTCGAGCATGCTTTGCCTGTTAGAAGGCCCTTTTGCTTTTATTTTTGCGGCTTATTTCTTAAATGAAAGACTTAATGGAATTCAGTTTTTCGGAGCATTTTTAATACTTTTAAGCTGCGCCCTTTCAGTATACATGGACAAGCCTAAAGGACACTCCGCTGTTCATTAAGCCTTAGCTTCATTTTTGTTTTCGACTATAGACCACAAAATAGAAAGAACTAAGATAGCGGCACCTGTTAAGGCCGTTAACCATTCAGGAAAATGGAAAAAACCATCAAGTAACATAAAGAATGCCAGAACTCCTAAAGCATAAAATGCTCCGTGCTCTAAAAATTTGTATTGGTTTAAAGTTTCTTTTTCAACGAGATACAAAGTAATTCCACGCACAAAGAAAGCTCCTACGCCCAAACCTATCATAATAATCAGTAGTTGGTTGGAAATGGCAAAGGCACCTACTACTCCGTCAAAACTGAAAGACGCATCTAAAACTTCAAGATACAAAAACATACCAAAACCTGAGCTGAAAAACTTAAGTTTCGACATTGACTCACTTTCAAGTAAGCCACTGATGCCATGAACTATTAAGTACGTCATGATTCCCCATAAATAAGAAACCAGGAATGTAACTTTGTCCGTATCTGGTAAATTCACATAAATGCCCATGAGTACACCCAGCGCCAGCAAAAGCTCGATACTCTGAAAAGCGGCCATTTTTGAAAAAGGTTTTTCAATAGCTTGAATCCAGTGCGCGTCTTTTTCTTCTGATAAAAAGAAATCTAAAAAAACCATTAACAGGAAAGAACCACCAAAGGCACTAACTGCCAAATGAGCATTCAGCATCATTTCAGCGTACTCTTGAGGTTTAGAAACTGCCATAATGAGAGACTCATATAAATTAACGTCGGCAATAACTGATACAATCACCAATGGAAATAAAAACCTCATACCAAAAACCGCGATGGCAATACCCCAAGTTAAAAAACGGCGTTTCCATACTTCATCCATTTTTTTAAGTACAGTGGCATTAACCACGGCATTATCAAACGATAAAGAAATTTCAAGTACAGATAACAAACTCACAGTTAACAACATTTGAATCACTGTTGGGAAATTACCCGTATTGTTCCACGTGATATAACCGGCAAGAGCCAATCCCGCAAATAAAGATAAAATCGGCACTAAAAAGAATTTCATGACTATCCTTTACTGAAAACAGGTTTTAAAAATTGTCCTGTTATACTTTTTTTAATATTTATAATTTTATCAGGGGAGCCCGCGGCTACGATTTCGCCGCCGCCTTTGCCGCCCTCTGGGCCTATATCAATTATGTGATCGGCGGTTTTAATAACTTCCAGATTATGTTCAATAACCAAAACAGTATTTCCTTGATTGGCCAGCTCATGTAGTAATTCTACAAGTTTGCGAACATCATCAAAATGTAAACCCGTTGTAGGTTCATCTAAAATATAAAGAGTTTTACCAGTTCCACGACGCGAAAGTTCTTTTGATAGTTTCACACGCTGAGCTTCGCCACCTGATAATGTGGTTGAAGATTGACCAAGAGTCATATAATCCAAACCCACCTTCATAAGTGTTTCCAATTTACGGTGAATTTGTGAGTGATTTTTAAAAAATTCAAATGCTTCCGCTACGCTCATAGCTAAAACATCAGCAATACTTTTTTCTTTATACTTAACATTGAGAGTTTCGCGGTTATAACGGCGTCCTCCGCAGGTATCACAGGTTACAAATACGTCCGATAGAAAGTGCATTTCCATACGGATTTGACCATGCCCCAAACAGGTTTCACAGCGCCCGCCTTTAACGTTAAAACTGAAGCGTCCTGGCTCAAAGCCACGTAGTTTTGCTTCGGGTAAAGCGGCGTACAAATCACGAATCATCGGAAGCAATCCAACATAGGTGGCCGGAGTAGACCTAGGGGTTCGGCCAATAGGGCGTTGATTGATATCAATAACTTTATCAATATGCTCGATACCTTCAATTTTTTTATACGGCGATGGAACAACTTGCGCACGGAAAAATTCACGGGCCAGAATTTTATAAAGTGTATCTAAAATTAATGTACTTTTACCGCTGCCCGATACACCGGTAACACAAGTAAATGTACCTAATGGAATTTCAAGATCTACATTTTTTAAATTATTTCCGGTAGCACCAAAAAGTTTTAAACTTTTGCCTGTGCCTTTGCGGCGCGCAGTCGGAAGCGGAATTCTTTTTTTACCCGACAAATACTGCCCAGTCATGGAGTTAGGATTCTTCTCAACTTCTTCCGGAGTACCTACAGCCATCAACTCGCCACCTAAGCTACCTGCACGGGGGCCTAAATCCACAACGTAGTCAGCGTAACGTATTGTATCTTCATCATGCTCCACTAAAATGATTGTATTACCACGGTCTTTTAATTCACCTATAATCTCTAATAAGCGATGATGGTCGCGTGGGTGTAAGCCGATACTTGGCTCGTCCATCACATACATACAACCGATTAAAGCTGAACCCACTTGTGTGGCTAAGCGGATACGCTGAGCCTCACCGCCCGACAATGTACGGGCCGGACGAGATATTGATAAATACGCTGTGCCTACACGGTTTAAAAAATCCAAACGCGAAATAATTTGTTTAAGGATTTTTTCAGAAATCATTTTATTTTTATCGTTCCACTTAGCTGAAAGTAAAAAATCTCTCAGCTCCATGATCGACATATCAGAAAGCTCGGCGATATTTTTGTTGTTTACTTTAATACTTAAAGATTCAGGCTTTAAACGGCTGCCTGCGCAATCTGGGCAGGTCGATAAAATCATTTCCGCTTCTTCTTCATCATCCCCTTCAGCTTCGGTAACTTTTTTTCCTTTGTAGGTGTACTTAACCTGCTCAAGCTTTCGCCCGCCAACATCTGAATCAGAATATTGCTCTTCTTCAACTAAATCTGCCGTTCCTAAACCATTACAGGTTGCACAAGCACCTCGTGGATTATTAAAGCTGAATAGGCGAGGTTCTAATTCAGGAAAACTGAAAGCACAGATCGGACAAGTTGAGTGAAGTGAGTAATTAACGCGTTCGCCGTTATGCATTTCAATGATTAAACGCCCGTTAGCCAATGAAAGAGCGGTATTAATACTTTCACTTAAGCGGTGCTTAATGGTGTCTTTTAAAATTAATTGATCAACTACTAAATCAATATCATGGGTTTTAGTTTTTGCAAGCTTAGTGGCTTTTTCAAGTTCAATGTATTCGCCGTCGACTTTAGCTTTTACAAAACCTTTTTTAGCCCACTTCTGGAATTCGGCTAAGAACTCACCTTTTTTTGCCTGAGCCATAGGTGCTAAAATTAAAAATTTCGTACCCATGGATTTTTTAAAAATATCGTCAATAATCTGCTGAGGAGTTTGTGAAGCTACCGGTACATGATGTATGGGGCATTCAGGAATTCCCACTTTTGCAAATAATAAACGTAAATAATCGTAAATTTCAGTAACCGTTCCCACAGTTGAACGCGGGTTTAATCCCACTGATTTTTGATCGATTGCAATTGCAGGGCTTAACCCGGTGACAGAATCCACCTCAGGTTTTTTTAATTGCTCTAAAAAGTTACGGGCGTAGGCTGATAAACTTTCAACATAACGTCTTTGCCCTTCGGCATAAATAGTATCAAAAGCTAAAGACGATTTTCCCGATCCGCTCAGTCCGGTAAACACTGTAATTTTATTGCGTGGAACCGAAATGGAAACGTTTTTTAAATTGTGCTCACGGGCACCTTTAATTACGATTCCATCAAATTCGGTCTGAACGGACTTCTTAGACATTGAAACAGATTAAATCATTCACCCTTAGACTGACAAGAAGGACATACTCCATAGAGCTCAAGAATGTGGTTCGTCAATTTGAAGCCAAAATACTCGGCAACTTGAACCTGAAGCTTTTCTATTTTTTTATTTTCGAATTCGCAGATTTTACCGCATTTGGTGCAAGTTAAGTGGTCATGATGGTCGCGAGTGCTCAGCTCATAACGCGATGGCTGCCCGCCCATTCTCACCTCAGTCACAAACTGCTTATCAGCCAAGTCTCTTAAAAACCTGTAAACTGTGGCAAAACCAGTATTCGCATCTCTTTTAGAAACCTTTTCGAACAATTCCTGTGCGGTCACATGGCGCTCACCTGATTTAGCTTCAGAATCATGTAAACAATTAATAATCATTAAACGCTGATCGGTGATTTTAAGCCCCATTGAACGAATGATTTTTTTAAAATCTTCTTCTTTATAGCGTTCTTGTTTTTTGACTATATCTTGATCATTTTGTCTCGGTAGCATTATTGCCTCCATAACGAACTTCACCTTAAAACAGATTCATACCCGATGAAGGGCCTTAATTACAACAAAATAATAATAAAAATGATAATTATTATCATTTTTAAGCGGCGCTCTGGCTTTAAAATCGTTATGGGCTATTTTTACAATATAAAGACCAACGTCGAGCACGCAGCATTGTTTCGTTTATAGGACAATGTACTACATGTACAATTGAGAGGATGTCTTCAGAAGATAAAAAAGTACTCCTATTCATAAAGTCGCCTTCCCATAATCTGAAGCCGCTAGAAGCTTTTTTAAGTAAGAGAAATTTCGATGTCCATTCCGAATCTGATATCAAAAATGCGCTTGTCAAAGCCTTAGAGTTACAACCTGATTTTATATTTTTAGCTTGGGACCATCCTAATCCTAAAATTAGTCAACTCCCCGCTTTAATCACTCAATCTATTATGGCTCCTGTTGTGGCTTATATTATGAGTAATACTAAAGAAGCCACTCGTAAATTAAATATTTGTCCTGTTAACTACAAATTATATCCACCCATTTCTGGCCCTGCAATTGAGCGTTTAGTTTTAAAATCGGGAAAAGCTGCAGTAGCAGAACAACAACGAATTACCCAGTTAAGATCTAAGACAAAAAACCAAGAAGAGCTGACACAGATAAGATCCGATTTGCTGGCGCATTTAGACGAAAATTCCGCCACACCGACACTATCTGAGAGTGCCGCTTACGAAAGCGAACACCAGCAAGATTTAAACAACAAAATGCTGCGCAATAAATCTATTGTTGAGCGCAACGACATATTACAACGCTCGGCCAAAGTTAATTTAAGTGAAGAAGTCATTAATGAGCTTAAAAAATCGTTTAATGACAAAGTAAAAGCTCCTCTGGAAAGTTTACTTGAAAACTTGGATGATGTTTCGGTTATGGAAAATGATCCGATGTCTAACGGGGAAGTCATTATACAGCAAGGTGCTGAAAATCTGCAAAATCTCGGCACCATTGTACAAAAAGGTTTGGGCGAAGCCACTACTCTCGGCTCAACCATTCAAAAAAATATAATTAATCCTGAAGGTATCGGTAACGTCATTCAAAAAGGTACTGGTATGGGTGAAGACTTTGGGTCTATTGTTGAAAAAAATCTATCTAATTCTCATAATCTCGGCTCTATCACTGAAGATGGCACCACTGTAGAAATTCCCGATCACGTCGAAAAAGATCCCAGAGCCCGAGCCGCCTATTTGGAAATGGCCCTTAAAGAAAAAGAAAATAAACAATTTAAACCTTCAACTAACCGCCAACTGAGAGCTTATTGTATGTCGGTTTACAGCGATAACTGGTGTGGTTATTTAGTTATTTCAACAGATGCCAACCTGGATTTCTCAACGATTGATTTAGTTTTTACCGAATGGATTAAACTGCAATTCAATAACTTACAGGAAATCGACGAATACGATTTTTTTGAGTTTAAATTTATAGATCAAGGATTTATTGACGAGTTAGCTCCTAAAGCCGATTACTTTGAACAGGTCACTGTACGTCATTACACACTAAATGTTTTATTCTTCCCAATTGACCCGACAAAAATGACATTGGAACTTAACGACGAAAAAAATCTGATTCAGGTCACCACAGAAGAAATACCTTCAGATGTGGAACTCAGCTTCAGTTTACATTTGCACCTTCCGGAAAACAAAAAGTATCTGGTGTATACGCAAGTTAATAAAGCTCTCAGTCTAGATCAAAAAAAACGTTTAATTGCAAACAGAGTTCATATACTTTTTACGCCTGTAGATTTTGAAAAGGAATATAAAAAATTTATCGCTGAAAAAAATGTAAAAGAACTCTATACCAATATGAAAAAGAAATCATCGGTTGTATGAACCTGATACTGGCCAGCACGTCTCCCTACCGCAAACAACTACTGGAAAAAATAGGAATCAGTTTTGATTGCGTAAAGCCGGATCTCGATGAAGAACAATTAAAAGAATCGCTTTTAAAACAAAATCACTCACCTGTGCAAATAGCGGAATCTCTGTCTAAAGCCAAGTGCAAGGCCGCTTTTAAGCAAATTAACAATAATACTAGTGTGATTATTGCTGGCGACCAATTAGTTGCTTTCGACAATACAATCTTAGGAAAACCTAACACTTCCCAAAAAGCTATCGCACAATTACAGCAGCTTAACGGCCAAAAACACCAGCTGATTACAGCTGTAAGCCTGTTTATCAACGGCAAAGTTATTCATAAAAACCATATCACACACCTACACATGAAAAATCTAAGTGAAAACGAAATCAAAAACTATGTTTTAAAAGATAATCCCTTGGACTGCGCCGGGTCTTACAAAATAGAACAACATGGAATAACATTGTTTCAAGCCATCGACTGTGATGATTTTACAGCCATTCAAGGATTACCGATGATATGGCTTTCAAACTGCTTAAAGGAGAACGGATATGAGTTCTTTAAAAACTGAATTAAAAAAAATGGCCATTGCTGCAATGGAATTTTCATACTCACCGTACTCAAATAAAAAAATCGGCGCCAGCATCGTATTATCTAACGGAAAAAGCTATTCAGGATGCAATATCGAAAATGCATCCTACGGTGGAACAGTTTGCGCCGAACGAGTCGCCATCTGGAAAGCATTCAGCGAAAATAAATCGGATATTAAAATTACAGAAGTCTTCGTCGCCAGCAACGAATCAGAACCATGGCCCCCATGCGGCTTTTGTCGTCAAGTACTAGCCGAATTCGCTACACCAGAAACCCAAGTAACTCTAATAAATCTGCAAAACACAGAAAAAACCTACAAATTCAAAGACCTATTACCCCTTGCCTTCAAGTTCGAACACCTCATTAAAAAAGATTAAGAAAAAAATCCTACCAAGCTGATTTCTCCTCTTAAAAGAATTCCTCAGGCCTTCCAAAACGAGTTCTTCGGTTTTTAAATAAAATAATAATATCTTTAAACCGAGTTCCGCACTCCTGTGCGGCTGTCCGAGGCTTTAAAGATATTATTATTTTATTTAAAAATTGAAGCATGTCTGAGGCTTTGGAAGGCCTGAGGAATTCTTTTAAGAGGAGCGAGACAGGCTAAGAGATGTTTTTCTCTTAGCCTTTTTAAATTATTGTTGTTGCGGACTTGTAAGGCTTGCGTTGGTTTGAATTTTTGCGGTTTTTTTGAAACTGTCAACCCAAGCTTGGTAAGCTTCCATTGATTTTTGTTTTTCGAGCATATCTTGATCCTGAGCTTTCAGGTCGCCGCTTTCAGTTTTAATATCTTTAAGTTTAATTAAGAACTGTACATCGCCCTCGCGCACTAGTTTTCTAGAAACCGGATTAGCTTTTGTTAACTCAAGACCTGCTTTGATGGCCTGAGCTGAGTTCATACCTGGAGCTACTTGAGCTGCGATATCAAAGTAGCCTGTTTCTTTCCAGCTTAATTTACCTGCGTTTAACTTAGCGATTACAGATTCCATTGAGCTAGCGGCTAAATCTGTTTCAACACCTTTGATGAAAGCTAAATATTTTTCATCAGAAAGTATTTTTCTCGCGATATCGTTTTTAGCTGAATCAAAAGTAGCTGTGCTCGCCGCTTTTTTGTCCGTTACTTTAATGATATGAAAGCCGAAAGCTGATTTAACCAAACCAGAAATTTTACCAACAGGTAAAGAGAAGGCCGCTTCTTCAAATTCTTTAACCATTTGGCCTTTTGAGAAATAACCCAACTCACCATTTTTGGATTTAGATCCTGGGTCGTCGCTCACTTGGGCAGCTACTTTACCGAAGTCTTCTTTAGAAAGTCGTTTTAAAGTAGCTTCCGCTTTAGTTTTTGCAGCTGCTTCGTTAGAAGCCTCTGTTTTAATTAAAATGTGTGAGGCTTTAACTTGTTCAGGTTTACTGTATTTAGATTCGTTAGCTTTAAAATCAGCTTCAACTTTCTTTTTAAAATCATTTTGAGCTAAGGCTGCAGTGATTTCTTCCTGAGTTACAGGGTTAGACTTTGCATACTCGTTAGCACTTAAAGAAATATATTCTAAATTAAGCTTTGATGCTCTTAATTGTTTTTCGATATTTTTTTGTAATTCTGTCATCGCCAACGAAGATTCAAATAACTGACGTGATCTTTGGTTTTTAATGTCTTGACGTAATTTACCCTCAAACTCACCTGGTGTAAGTTTGTTTGCGCTTAAGATAGCCTTATAAGAGTCCGCTTGAAAAACGCCATCTTTTTTAAAGTAAGGTAGCTCTTCAACAATCATATGACGGATTTCTGCGTCTGTAGCATAAATGCCCTCTTTTTCCGCAGCTTGCGATGCCACAGATTTAGTCACAAGAGAGTTCATCACCTCACCGCGTAACATTGTTCTTTGCATTTCTGAGTCAAACTGGCCACCAAACAACTGTGAATAATACTGAGCCAATCTATTTTCTTCATCTTGGAAATCTTTAAAAGAGATCAACTCGCCATTAACTTCAGCAGCAGAACCCATAGTTGAAACGCCAGCTTGACGACCGCTTAGGTCTGATAAAACAAACACAAGTACAATCATACCAAAAATGAAAAAGGCGACTACGCTGCGAATGGTAATACCCTTGTCAGTTAAGCCTTTTTTGATCTTATCGCTCATAGACGCTTGATGAGATATTTTCATGTATTCTCCTAGATTTCTTTATATAAGCTCAATATCTCCTCACGGATTGCTCTAATTTTCAAGTTAAAATAAATATAAAAATTTAACCCCAAAAACAGACAAGTGCTTGAAATATTCTTCTCATTTGCTATCGTTTACCTTCAGAGGTCTAATTGAACTTTTTAAACTTTAATTTAAAAAAAGCTTTTATATTGTTAGTCATAATTTCTTTGCCCTTAATCTCGATTAACATGGAGCAAAAAACAGTTTCCAACCTGTGGTTTAATAAACCTTTCAGTTTTTTAGCGCAAAGTGTGCAAAATATATTCCATGGACTGAGTCAAGGCGTTCGCGCCACCACGGCCGAATACATCAACATCATTAACGTCAAAACTAAAAATCGCGACTTACAAAAAGAAAATGACGAACTCAAAACCCGTCTTAATTTATTTGCGGAAAGCCAAAACGAATTAGAAAGACTGCGCACTCTACTCGACTTTCAGAAAAATACAAAAATGGATCTTATCCCTGCGCAGGTTATCGGACGTGATTTAGTTACAGATCACAATACAATAACAATCAATAAGGGTACTGATCACGGCTTAAAATCGGGCCAAGCTGTACTGACAGTTTCAGGAGCAGTTGGCTACATTTTTAAACCTTCAGCTAAAAGTTCTCATGTTATGCTCATCACCGACCGTTACTCTGTTGTGGATGCGTTAATTCAAAAAACCAGAGCTCACGGTTTAATTGAAGGCAAAACTAAAGAATCCTGTGTTTTACAGTATGTCGAAAGAACGGAAGACGTAAAAGACGGTGACCTGATTGTTACAGGGGGGCTTGATAATATATTTCCAAAAGGTTTTCCTTTAGCTGTTATTACCAATGTCGAACGTAAAACCAAAAATGCTTCATTACAGATTGAAGTTAAACCTGTAGTTGACGCTAATAAGGTTGAAGAAGTGTTTGTTGTTAAATCTACCGCCTCCGAAGATTTCTTAGGCGAAAGCGCTCAGACTGAAGTAAAAAAAGAAGACGAGAAAAAGACAGCAAAAAATGAATAATACACGTTTGCGTTTTTATTTTAAAATTCTGGCCTTCACTGTGCTTTTCTTCATCAGCTGCGGTTTTCAAACCAGTTTCTGGCCCAATATTATTACCTTCATACCAAGTCCACAAATTTGGTTGATTATGATTATTTTTATGACCATTAGCTGGCGCCCACTATTTACCATCTTCTATCTTTATTTTCTGGGCTACTGTCTGACCCGCTTTTCTGAAATTCCACTGAAAATGGTTTGGAGCACCCTAATTGTAACTTATTCGGTTGTTTGGTTTGTAAAAAACCGTATCCAATTAACCGGCGCGTTTTCATTTGTAGTCCTGACACTACTGGGAAGCACCGTTTTTGAAATCACTTACTATAATTTTTCTGACTTCCTTGAGGTTACACCAACATCATTTATGTTTATCGATCGCGCGTTACAGATACTTGTAAACTTTATATTTTCTTACCCGCTTTATTTTGTGCTGAATAAATTCAACACTCTGTTGTTCGATGAAAATGAATGGAAGCGATCAACAACAGATCATCACCACGAGATGCAGCATGAGTGACTATATTAATAACCCCGATGAAGCAAAAGAGTTTCAAAACCGTTATAAAACGCTTTCGGTATTTATTATCATTACTTTTGTTATCTTTTTACTTCGTTTAACATGGTTACAGATTTTTCAGGGCAATGAGTTACGTCAGTTCTCGGAAAACAACCGCATTAAACAAAATAAAATCGCCGCTCCCCGCGGACTTATATTGGACCGCGATGGCAAAGCACTGGTTGAAAACTTACCGGGCTTTGAAGTTATCATCTCGCCTCAGTACGTAGAAAACCTTAAGCTCTTATCTGAAACCGTAGGGCCTATTTTAGATATCGAAGCTGAAAAAATTGTTGAAAAATTTAAGCGCAGTAAAAGAATTAATGGACCTTTTGCCACCATACGCTTGAAAGATAATTTATCACGCGAAGAAGTTTTTCGTTTAAAACGTATACGCTTAGATACTCCGGGGCTTGAAATACGCGAATCTATTATTCGTCACTATCCCCTTACTGAAAATGGCGCGCAAATTTTCGGTTACGTTGGTGAAATATCAAGAAATGAAATCAATAAGCTTAATGAAAAGTATAAAAGCTCTTTGTTGTTTGAACAGGGCGATATTATCGGTAAAAGCGGACTGGAAGAAAATCTCGAAGAAAAAATCCGCGGCAAAGACGGTGTAAGCTTTGTTCAGGTGGATGCCCACGGCCGCAAAACAACCACTGATATTCCAAATATATACGGCCAACAAATTATCGACTTAGACCCAATTCATGGTAACAGCGCTTACTTAACTATTGATCGCGATATTCAGGAAGCAGCCTACAAATCCTTTACAGAAAACAAGCGTATAGGCGCCGTTGTAGCCATGAAATCCGATGGTGAAATTCTCACATGGATGAATGCACCATCATTTGACCCTAATTTCTTTGCCACAGAGATTCCCGCAAAAATCTGGAATAAACTTACAAGCGACCCCTTCAAACCTTTGCGTAACAAAGTTATCCAAGATCACTTTTGGCCAGGCTCAACATTTAAACCATTAGTTGCTTTAGCTGCGCTACAAGACAAAGCCATTACCGACAAAACATTAATCAATGCTCCGGGTCGTATGTATTTCGGTAACCGTTGGTTTCATAATCATAATAAAAACGGTGAAGGTATCATTACTGTTTATGAAGCTATCGAACGCAGTAGTAACGTTTTCTTTTACAATATGGGTATCAAACTTGGCGTTGATAAAATTTATAACTACGTAAGTCTTTTAGGCTTGGGTCAACGCACCCAAATTGAAATGGATCGAGAAGCTCCAGGTCGCTTACCTAATTCAGTCTGGAAAAAATCAATACGCGGAGAAGACTGGCAACCGGGAGAAAATTTAACTCTCGCTATTGGTCAGGGTTACGTAACCGTTACCCCATTACAGTTGGCCGTAGCGTACAATACGATTGCAACTGAAGGTAAAGTTGTAAAACCCTTCATCATTAAAAAAGTTGTGGATCACGACGGGAATATTCTTGTCGAAAAATCTCCGGAAGTAGTTCGCGATATTACATTACCGCAGCCAAACGGTTACAAAATTGATCCTGCAACTTTCAAAATTGTAAAAGAAGCTATGAGACGAGTGAGTAACGGCGCACACGGAACAGCTCGGGGATTTAAAGTTCCAGGTGTTGAAATGGCCGGTAAAACCGGAACTGCGCAGGTTATGAGTTTTTCGGCTGATCAAATTTATAAATCTTGTAATTCCCGCCCCATGCACACACGCCACCACGGTTGGTTCGTAGCTTGGGCCCCATGGGACAAACCTGAAATCGTTGTAGCGGTGCTGGCTCAACACAGTTGTTCAAGTCACGCCGCACTTCCGATCGCCAGAGATATTATGGAAGCCTATTTTAAAAAATATCATCCGGACATAATCGCGGAAGCTCTTAAAAAGGGCGAAAAACGTGTACAGGCCCCTTCTACAGAAAGCGCAGATTAACTATGGCATT
The DNA here is from genome assembly GCA_019752925.1 of bacterium. Taxonomy (GTDB): domain Bacteria; phylum Bdellovibrionota; class Bdellovibrionia; order Bdellovibrionales; family Bdellovibrionaceae; genus Pseudobdellovibrio. Next base: position 160,614 of record JAIELP010000005.1, on the reverse strand, counting down.
ACGCGGACTTCATGTTAATGAACGTAACTTTTTAAGCCGTTTAGACCTCAGACTAATTGCACTTATTTTCTGTTTAAATGTGATCGGTTTATTTAATCTTTACAGTGCGACTCACGGCCCAAACTCAGTAAATGTGGAATCCCTGTTTATTCAGCAAATCGTTTGGCTTGCCGGTGGCTGGACTATATTTTTTATTCTCACCTTTCTCGATTATTTATGGATCAATAAATTAATATGGGTCGTCTATGTATTAAATGTTCTCGCACTGGTTTATACCGATTTAAAAGGTAAAGTGGTTTTGGGCGGCCAGCGCTGGATTGATCTGCACTTTTTCCGCTACCAACCTTCAGAAACTATGAAGCTGTGCCTTATATTAATTTTAGCACGCTTACTGGTTAACTATAATTCCCAGGGACGAGGCATGGGGTTAAGAGATTTAGCTTTCCCGGGTCTGTTAGTTCTTATCCCTTTTGGACTTACTGTAAAGCAGCCAGATTTAGGAACGGCGATGATGTTGCTTTTTATCGGCGGAACTATATTGTTTTTTGTTAAGATACGTAAATCAATACTGGCCTTCATTGTTGTAAGTGCAATGATAGCTATGCCAATTGCCTGGAAATACGGACTTAAAGAGTATCAACGCAACCGTGTTATCACTTTTATTTCTCCCGACTTAGATCCACAAGGAAAAGGCTATAACTCTATTCAATCCAGAATCGCAGTGGGTTCTGGTAAATTTTTAGGAAAAGGATTCCGCATGGGAACCCAATCTCAACTAGAGTTTTTGCCTGAGCGCCACACCGATTTTATTTATTCGGTATTATCTGAAGAGTGGGGTTTTGTAGGAAGTGTTCTAGTACTCATCACCTTTGCTTTCTTATTTAAAGTTTGTTTTGAAATTGCCTATCAGGCTCGTGATAAATACGGCGCATTGATAACCGTAGGGGTAAGTGCCTATCTATTTTGGCACATGTTTGTTAACATCGGAATGGTTATCGGGCTTCTACCGATCGTGGGTGTGCCACTGCCACTATTAAGTTACGGTGGCTCAGGAATGCTCACCACTATGGCGGGAATGGGTTTAATTTCGAGCATCGCTTACCGTCGTTATCTATTTTAAAATTTAAAGGAGACCTTATGTTAAAAAACTTATTAATCGCTTTAGTGATCGCTACACCTTTTGCTTGGGCCGAAGAGGTTAATGTTAATGTCGACAAAATTAAAACTGAAGACAATCAACAAACCACAATTACCGTAAAAAAAGGTACTGGTAACCAAAATCAAAATACCAAAAAGTATGAAATTACCGAGGGTACTGACGACGTTACTGGTGACAAAGCCCCACTGAGAAAAACGGCTGAAATCAACTGGAAAAAAGCCTGTAAAGAGTGGAGCACTGAGTTTAAAGAAGCCAATAAAGAAAACAAAATTATTTCACACAGCTGCGGAAAAATGGAATGCTCAAAAGAAGGCGTAGAAAGCACTTGCGTTTCTAAAGCCAAATACAAAGTAAAAACTTTGATTGAAGAATAATTCATGAAATATGCGGGAAGTTTTCTAGTTTTTGTTTCAGCTTGTTTTATTATTACAAATACTTCGGCACAGGAAAAACCTAAGTTGTCCTGTCAAACAATGGTAGAAAGCTTCTGCGATACGCTCTGGGCCGCGCCCCACCATGGCAACTACGATATAAAAGACGGAAAAACTAATTATCAATTGCGTTTTGGTGTTAAAAATAATGATGTTTCCAACATACGTTACGAGTTTTTACAGTCTCTATATAAAAACTTTTCAACTTTACCAGCCGACATGCAGCAAGTTTTTAACAAAATTAAACTGAAACAAACTCTTCATAATTACATCAACCGAAAAGACATCAAAACATTAAACATCGAAGATATGTACGCCGTACCTTTTTTCAGGGGTTCAATATCAGATCTTGAAAATGCTATGCATCTAGTGGCTACAATACGTACGCAGAAAAAAATTCCTGGCTATATCCGTATGAAAGCCGATGAAGAATCTTCTGAGGTTAATAATATTTATTATCGTAATCTGGATATGGCTTGGTCGGAATTATTTGTAGCCGTTTGGAAAAACCACCCCCGCTGGAAAAAGGTAAAAGAAATTTTTGCTTTAGTTCGTGATGAATATATTAATCTTGTTAAAAATGACAAATCCACAAGTGAAGCCCTCAAAAAAGCCGCCATCGAAGATCTGATGACAGTTAAATTGGTTATTCCCGGAGAAAGTCCTACAAAGTCTAACTCTCGCCAGTGGCATACCTGCGGAATAGATATGACCAACGCCGTTTATTCACCCAACAACCACGATATTACAATATGTGCCGGCGAATTTATAGGCGGAGAAGCACTTCTGACTTTAGCACACGAAATGGGTCACTCATTTTCACTCCTGAGACGTATACAAAGCTACTTAAGGCAAAGCGCCTACGGCAAAGACATCATGAATCTACACCAGCTCTCGTGCGAGAAAAAGCACTTCAGCTGTAAAGAGTGGACTCAATTCAAAAATAATTTTGATTCTAATGTATCTTCTCTTCCTAATTACACCTACGATGATGATAAATTTTTAGCCAATTTTATTCAAAACGACTTATTACCCATTCCGGTTGGCGAAGAAATGAAAAAGCTTTCAACCCGCTTAAGTAAAACCACAGTAAGAAATACTATTAACGACCGTTCACTTGAAGGCATACTTAAAACCGAAGAAATCTTACCTAACGCCAGTCGCGTTAAGAACTTCCGCTATTTATCGGCCTGCTTAAACTCTGCCCGCTGGCCCAATGCACTCAACACTCTAGTTAGTGACTACACTCAGTTTGAACTCTTCTTTGCTGAGGAATACCAATGCCAGCTTGATAAAAAAGTTTCTCCAAATGAAGCTATTAAAACCAGTATTGAGTTAGCTACAGATATGATTAATAAAAGCTGGACTCTATGGATGCGTGTTCCGGGTCGTTACAACTTTTTTCAAGAGGCCCGCAACGAAGAATTCGCAAAGGATATCGAAGAAGATGTTGTCGATTCATATGCCAGCCGAATTTCTGCCAGCATTCTGAATAAAATGGAAAGCATTGAAGATAGAAGAAATACCTATTTAGCCAACGTAGCCTCTTACTGTGACAAACCTTCGTTCCGCCAAGCCTACCCTGTTGAAGCCGGTGTGTTATTCAAGTTTACAAATGCATCTCATAGTATTGGCCAAGATCGACGTACAAAACTACTAACTCCTGAAATCCGCGAATCCTTGCAGTGCGAATAGCTCTGAAAATAAAAAGCCAGTCACTGAGACTGGCTTTTTATTTTCAAATTTTTATTTAAATACTAAGTGTGAGATTTTAAAAATTCAGTGATGTTGTCTTTAGGGTGATTACCAACTAACTCGCCTACTTGTTTTCCATCTTTGAATAAAAGCATTGCTGGTATACCGCGGATACCAAATTGCCCCGGCGTTTGAGGGTTTTCATCTACATTCATTTTAACGATTTTGACTTTACCTGACATTTCGCCAGCTATTTCCTCAAGTTTTGGTCCCAATGAACGACATGGTCCACACCATTCAGCCCAAAAATCCACTAATACCGGTGTTGATGATTTTAATACATCCGTTTCGAAAGAAGCGTCTGTGATAGCAGAAGTATTTTGTCCCATGAAGATCTCCTTTTAAAAGCTGCGAACAGCTATTTCTTTTTAAATAAAGCATTCGCAAATCTGACTTTTTCGTCGTCTTGCTCCTGCTCAGATTTTTTATCAGTTTTTCCTTCATCTATTAAGTCTTTATGCAACTTGTTCGATGCTTTTTTAGTTTGCCTCTTTTTGAGGCCCATATTCAAGTCTTGATCGACTTTGCCTATAGCTCGATTATAGCTCTCAATGCGCAATGGAAGCTCATCTTCAAGTGTTTGAATTTGCTCGTTAATTGCCTTAAGACTCTGCTCCGATAATTCTTCTGGCTGAGGGAAAATAGGAACATCATTAGGTTCTGAATCGGACTTAGCATGATATACTGTTCTGGCTAAATCCAAGGCCCCTTCCTGAACGATTGGCTCCGAGCCATTCTCAACAGCATCCGATTTAATGATACTTACTGCATTTGGCTTCTCTACCGCCGCAGGTACATTTTCAGTTGTTTGAATACTGGTGAATGCCGGTAAATGATCCATGCTCGAAACAATTTGAATTTCAGAATCAATAGTTAATCCCGCATACTTCAGCATTTGTTGTTCATAATTACGGAACGTATTATCGGTGATAGCAAATTTTAATAATTTATCTTTAACAAATTCAAAATCGCCGCCCGACATTGAAAATAAATGAACTGCCAATCGTAATGTACTAATAGGTTCAAATAATAAGAGGTCCATTTTCAGCTTGATTAAGTCATCCGGCGAAACCTTGAGGCCTTCCTGAAAAATTAAAACCACTTTACCAATAAATTTAGTGTTAGATTCCTTAAGCTTACGTCCTACATTTAAAGTAGAAAGACGGCTACTATTACCACGACACACAACATAATCAGGATTAAAGGTCAAAAGAGTATCACCTACGTTGAACTCATTATTAATCGACTCAACGTCAAAACCCACCTTACGCAGGGTCATTTCTACGTGGCGACTATACTGAATATCATCAATTATTAATAAAACTCTATCCATTGGTCTACTATTGTAGAAGACGCCCCATGACCTGTGCAAAGAAATTGTTTAACATAGACCTTGATGTTTCAAAATAGACGGGTTTTTGGCTATCTTTTATCAGAAATAATCCCCAGCTTCTTGCTGGGTGTCTTTGTATTCATCACCGTACTTTTGATGTTCCAGGCGTTACGCCTAACTGAGTTTTTACTGGTTCACGGTATAAAAATGACGACCATGGTAAAAATCATGGGCTTTATGAGCATTTCGTTTTTACCCATGCTGCTGCCAATGAGTTTATTATTCGCCGTGCTTTTAACCTATAACAGGTTCTCTCTTGATTCAGAAATTATAGCTTTTAAATCTTCTGGAGTTAACACCGGTGCTATTATACTTCCCGCACTTGTATTTGCGGTTATTATTACAATTATTTCGTCGCAAACATCTTTTTACCTGGCTCCGTGGGGAAATCGTCAATTTGAGGTTTTAATTAACCGCTTGGGTAACACAAAAGCAGCTGCATCTATACGCGAAGGAACCTTTTCCGAAGGCTTTTTTGATATGGTGGTTTACGCCAATAAAGTCAACTCACAAACCGGAGTGCTGAGTGATATTTTTATTTATGACGAAAAAAATCCGAATGCTCCTTTAACTATTGTAGCAACTGAGGGCCAAATTATCCCCGATGAAACTCACCCCGGACACTCCGTTTTACTGCGCATGTTTAAAGGACAAATTCACCGCAAGGGCGAGTCTCATACTGTTATTAATTTCGACTCCTACGACGTAATGCTCAGCGACCCTATCAAGTTAAAGGAAAAAGAAAAAACCGCCTCATCGCTAAATTTAGGCGAATTACAGTCTCTTCGAAATAACAGTGGATTCTCTTCTGAAAAGCGCAAAGAGTATGATATCGAATATCATAAGCGAGCTGCTTTATCTGTTGCTTGTATGGTATTTTGTGTTCTGGGCCTAGCTTTCGGAATTGTAACAAACCGACGCAGTGGTAAGTCTTCCGGATTTATATTCTCAGTAGGCTTTATCATCGTTTACTGGATCGTTTACTTAAGCTTTGAATCATTGGTAAGGTCTAACCAAATCGCGACTTGGCTGGGCTTATGGCTGCCAAATATATTATTTACTCTGTTCGGCGTTTATCATCTTAGAAAGTCTTGGAATTAGGATTTTACGGGTATATTAAGATCGGGTTAAAAAACGGAACGATGCAGTAGCATCCGTACTACCGGGGTCATCCTTGACCACATCGCCCCTCCCTTAACTATATTTAGAATTAGTTTTTCATATTTTTCAAAGGCTTTTTTTAGAAAATTTCACTTTTTTTATGTTTTTTTTAGTTTTTTTTAGGACCACTATCCCTAGTTATTGAATCGGCAAAAACAAACTATACGTGCTAGGGGTCACAAACTAAAGTCTAATTAGAGCAGGACTCAGACATCCAAAAATCAAGCAGGTCAGTAAAATTTCGGATTGAATAGGCTCCATCAAACATTAATTTAAGATTTCCTTCAAAACCTATCATCTCCGGATGAGCCGGAACAGTAAGTACAGGCCTACCCATTTCCAAACAATGATGAACCGTTAATAGGCTACCACTTTTGAGTGAGGCTTGAGCCACTAAAGTGAGCTGACCAAAGGCGGCTATCAGACGATTACGGAAATAAAAGTGAGATTTATGTATTTTTTGGTGTAGTTCAAACTCCGAAACAAAACAGACCCCTTGATTCATACAATGCTCGCGTATTTCCTCAAGCGATTTCGGATAAAGATTAAGCAAGCCGCTCGGTAACACAAAAATGGTTGGTGCCTGATTTTTTATTGCAATCAGATGCGCTAACTGATCCACACCTTTTGCGCCACCACTAACAATTCCGACATTTATCTTATTTAAAAAGGCCGATAGATTTTCTTTCATCCAAGATTCGGTTGAACAATGAATTTCACGTGAGCCCACGACTGACAAAAAATCCAGCTGCTCCCAAAGTGGTTCGCCTATATATTCAAAAAATAAAGGCGGCTCCTTCATCTTCAAAAATTTTAAAGGATAATCAGATTTTCCCGGATAAGAGTATTTGATGTTACTACTATCCAGCTGCTGAAGATATTTTTTGGCCGATTCAAACTCTTCTTCGGTGTAAATAAAGTTTTGCGGCATATCCGTTAAACTTTGCGGATTCCGGAATTTATATTTTCTCTGTACAATTTTAAACAAAATGGCTTGATTCATGAACCTGTAAATTACAATTTACAGGCCATCATTTAAAGAACAAGAGGATCACCAATTTCCATAACATCGTCGACCTCAAGAACCATAACTACAGCATACGAGCCGTATTTAGCCAGTACACGGACAGATCCATTTAACACATCAGTCACTTGCGATTGAACTTTATAATCCTGACCCGGCTCATAAGGAGTTGATCCAAAATCTACATAGGCTATTTGATTGAGTAAGAATAAACGCTGAGTCACAACATCAGGGCCGCCGATAAGCTTTGGTCTTCTTAAAGCTGAAGTTCTTCTTGATACAAGGCTCTGCATTTTATCTTTCGGAATAGCCACCAAATCCGTGGTAATTAAACCTTTGCAAGACGTGATTTTAAGATTTTTCTCTTGATACGGTTGCGCCGATCCGTAAGCGCGGTAAGCATACATAATTCCAGTATTTGTTTTAAATGTATCAAGTGGCTCATACAAATCATATTCAGCCAGCAAAGTACCATTATATTTAATATCTTTTAATAAACGGCCTTCATAACATCTGAACTTTGCAATTTCGCTAATCTGAATTTTAATAGCAGTATTAATTACTTTATCCGTTAAATAGATGTCATTTGAATATTCAGCAGCAAAAGTCGGAAACTCACCCAAATCAATGATAATTTCTCTTTGCTTGGCTTTGCCGAAATAGTCTTCATTGCGGTATAGAGGAATACTCTCAGGAATTTTACCTGGCTTACTGCTACTCAAATTTGTATGGGCAATATCGTTATACTGGGCTCTTTGAACATCTAAAGGTGCTGCGCCAGAACCAACTGCTATTGTCGGCGCACTCTCATCATCACCGACATAAAAATATACAAATGTATCTGGCTTAATAAAGTGAGGATTTAAAATACCTTGCTTATTCAGAGACCATAACTTTGGCCAAAAGTTAGCATCGCCAAAAAGAACTTTACTGATAGACCATAAAGTATCTCCCTTTTGAACCGTATATTTTTGCGAGACCTGTTTACCAGTGGCCTGAGCCCATACGTCATCTGGTGTAGGATTAATATTGTATTTACGATAAACATCATTAAACTTTTTTTCGAGCCTCAAATCCGGATCATCTGGGTTCAACTGAGCTTTAGGTTTTGTTTTAGTTTTAGATTTTGTTTTACGTGGTTTCTTAACAGGTGCCACAGGTGCTTCAACGCCATCGTTTTCACTGGGAGTTACCGCTTGAGAATTATCCCCTGAGGCATTTTGTGTAGGTTTCTTTTTGACAGGAGCATTCAAAACCTGCTTGATATCTTCAAGTACTGGCTCTTCATCTTCTTTAAGATTATCACGATTGGGATTCAAAGGATCAATGTTATCCGGATCACCGATAAACGAACTGCTTTCACTATTTACTCCAGTCAGTGATTTAACACGCCCTAATGGTTTTTTAAGCTTATCCGGAGGAGTTTGTTCTGTACTCGTGCTCGACTCAGTGGTTGCGGGCTCCTGTGATGCATAATCCTGAGCCCATAGCTGCATGTGAGTTAACAATAAAAAATAAACTATCAATTTCTTGATCATTTAGATATTTTTTCACCTAATTTAACAGCCATGCGCGAGTTCAACGTTGCTTGTTCTTGCAAACCCATTTCATGATACAACTTAGCTTTTGCAATATATGCAAAACGAACTTCTTTTGTTTTCGGAAACATTGAAATAACTGTGTTGTAATTTTTAAGTGCTAAAATATAATTTTTATTGGCAAACGCATCTAGTCCTGCAAATAAATGCTTCTCGGAAGGACTCATTTTTTTCACAGATTGTTTTGGCATTGCAACTGTTGGAGTATGAGTTCTGCCCGTTAGCTCCTCGATCAACTTCTGATCTTCGCTTCGAACGGCGGCAAAACAAATGTTCGCTATGCAACTAACTAAAATAAAGAGCTTGTAATTCTGACGTAACATGATGACACCCTCTACACACTATTAAACTGGATTGTTCTATTCGAATCAACGGCTAGAGTCAGAGTTATCCACATGTATTGTTTAAAACCCCATTTTCTAGACTTTAGACCTACTGATTATCAAGGCTTTCAGCGGTTTGCTTTATGTTTAACCACAAGTAACTACTTGAAATAACTTAGAATTTATAAAAAATATGCCATTTGAGTTAATTTCTGAAATGAAATCTTAAATTTGCGCTCATTCGTTTTGCAGTAAAGCTTATGATTTTATTTTCTCTGCTTATTATTTCATTACTTGCTGTCAGTATTTTCCGCTTTTCGGTTTATGAAATCCTTTCGGATGTGACAAAAAAGTCTCATCAGTTTTGTATTTCAAATTTACCTGAAAATTCTCCATCGATTGCTGAATTAAAAGCCTTAGTTTGTGCTGAAAATTTCACTAATTTAAACGACTCACAATTTTATATTTCTTCCGGTCTGATTCATTTATTTGTTGTATCTGGTGCTCATTTAATAGTGATCGAAAATTTTTTGCTGAAAGCATCACATCGCTACAAGCTTCCTGCCCTTGTCATATTAGTTACTCTCACCCTCTACGCCTTTGCTTGCGGGCTTAGCGCCCCTGTGGTGCGATGCCTAATTGCATTCACACTGAGTTATTATTTACGTAGCAAAAATATTTATTGGCCCGCCCATTTAAGACTATTAGTTATCGGAATTTTAACTTTAGTATTTAATTTTCAATGGGTCTCATCCTTAGGTTTACAAATGAGTTGGATTGCTGCTTTTCTCGTTGCGCTGGGAGCACACTTTTTTGAAGACCGCAGTTTGATCTTTAAACAAAGTCTTTTTTATTTTGCTCTTTTACCCAGTATAACATTTTTTCAGACCCCTTCTCCTGTGGTTATTTTATGTAATGTTTTGCTCGCTCCCGTTCTAGAACTGATACTTTTCCCATTAGGCCTGATGGTTTGGTTTTTTAACTTTTTACACCCAGTTTTTGATCATTTAATCGGGGTTTTAAAGCTGATTATCAGCACATTTGAAATCGAGTTCCGTATTCAGAGTCAGTCTTTCCCTCCGCAGTTGATTTTTTATAACTGGGTTTTTATTTTTTTGCTACACGGGGTTTTTCATATTGTTTACGTTTATCAAAAAAGAAAGGCCTTAGATTGAATTTACAATTTATTGTTATTTTTCTGATTGTTTTGTTTAAAATGAAGTATGCCGAAACTCCCCATTACATTAATAGCTGGGTGGTTTGGAATGTGGGCCAAGGGCAATGGGTTACACATGTTTTATCTGACGAATGTATTCACTACGATGCAGGTGGAGAATTCGGAAGCTTTAACTCTGTAAAAAAGTCGCTTTTATTTCACTGTGGAAAAAAAGTAAATCTGATTAACTTAAGCCATTGGGACTATGATCATTTTTTAAATATTCCCTCTTTAGCCAGATCTCTTCCCCGACTTTGCTGGCAACACAAACCCGAATTCGGCTCTTATAAAAAAGCGGTCGTTAAAATTCTCGATCTGAATATTCCAGATTGCAAACCCAGCTTTCATTATTTTTACAGCTGGACACCACAAGAAGGCCGCGACACCAACGCTTCATCCACAATTTTTTACGATGAAAAAGTACTTCTCACCGGAGACTCAACTACACAGCAAGAAAAAATATGGTCCAAGGAGTTTAAGATTATAAATCAAAGTAAAGTTCTTTTACTGGGACACCACGGAAGCCGCACCAGCACCGGAAAAAATCTTTTGCAACAACTTCCCAAATTGAATTTGGCCATTGCTTCAGCCCGATTTGCCAAATACAGACATCCGCACAAAGACACTCTCAAAAGGCTCAACGAATTCAATGTCCCTATCTTAAAAACCGAAAATTGGGGCCATATCTGGTTTTATTGATTGTTTAGAAAATTTTCTGACTCAAGCGGGGTTTTAAACCTCATAACTTTAATATGTTTAAAATCCGGATCTTGCATAAACTTCAGGTACTGAGCTTTTCGAGTGGCATAAGTTTGCCACGACCATAAAATAATCGACTGTTTTGAAAAGAACGTTTTTTTAATGCTTTCTTTATTTCCGGCCCACAGCTCCTCTTGGGTCAATATTCTTTTAAGTGAACGTTTAATCACACGATACATAACCACAGTTTTAGAATAATCGAGCCAAATAAGTGTTTCGGTATTACCCCAAGTTAAATCACGCACTTTATTGTAGTTACCGTGCATCACCCAACCTTTATTATCGCTAATAGCTTTGGTGATCTTTGCACGAAACTCTTCAGGCTGAGATTCAGTCCAATTGGCTTTCCAAAAAAGTTGATCGAGTTCAATGTCTACAACCCCGATTTTTTGCGATAAAGTACGTGCAAAGGTGCTTTTACCTGAGCCACTTGTACCTACTACAAAAACTTTAGATTCTTTATTAAACACTCTCACTCCATAAAAAAAGCCGACTTATTAGGTCGGCTTTTAAAATTTAATTTTTTACAGATAGCTAGATTTTGTACGGACGGTATTCCATACCTAAATCTTTTGCCACTGGCTCGTAACATACGTATCCGTTGTAAACATTTAAGCCCTTCATTAAAGCTTTATCCTTAGCAACAGCATCTTCAACACCCATAGCAGCTAACATAGAAGCGTATTTCAACGTTACGTTAGTTAAAGCGTAAGTAGATGTGCGAGGTACAACACCTGGCATATTAGGCACACAGTAATGGATTACGCCATCAACTTCGTATGTAGGATTAGTATGAGAAGTTGGACGACAAGTTTCGATACAACCACCTTGGTCAACGGCCACATCTACTACTACAGAACCTTTTCTCATGGCTGAGATCATGTCTTTAGAAACTAAAGTTGGAGCTTTTTGACCCGTGATCAAAACGCCACCTACTACTAGATCTGAATCAGTTACTGAATTTTCGATGTTAATTGCGTTTGAGAATAAAGTTTGGCAACGACCTTTGAAGATATCGTCTAAGTATTCTAAACGAGCTGTGCTCACGTCTAAGATTGTTACTTGTGCGCCAAGACCGATGGCCATTTTAGCGGCGTTCGTTCCAACAACACCACCACCGATGATGGTTACTTTACCCGGCATAACGCCTGTAACACCACCTAAAAGGATACCTTTACCACCGTGATCTTTTTGTAAGTAGAAAGCACCTACTTGCGTAGCCATACGGCCTGCAACTTCAGACATCGGAGTTAATAATGGTAATGAACCGTTTTCTAACTGGATGGTTTCGTAAGCGATAGACTTAACTTTTCTTTCAGCTAAAACTTTTGTTAATTTAGGTTCTGCTGCTAAGTGAAGGTAAGTGTAAAGAATTTGGTTTTCTTTCATTAATTCATATTCATCTGGAAGTGGTTCTTTCACTTTCATGATCATATCAGCTTTAGCGTAAACATCTTTTTTTGTGTCGATGATTTTTGCGCCGGCTTTTTCGTATTGATCGTTTGTGATACCGCTACCAACACCCGCATCTTTTTCAACAATAACTGTGTGGCCTTCTTTAGTTAATTGCTTTGCGCCTGCTTCAGTTAAACCTACACGGTTTTCGCTGATTTTAATTTCCTTAGGTACTCCGATAATCATGAATGACTCCTTAGTTTTCGTACTTAATTTTGTTTTTTGAATCCTAGAAAAACTACCAGTTCGCCCTATGAAAAGCAAAAATTAAATAGTCTGGTTTGCATGTTTTAATTGCACTGTATAATTAGTACTGTGTAAGTATGACTAAGCCAGTGACCAATTTGCGAATCTTTTTGCCTCTTCAGATACATCGGCACCCATCTCTACAAATCTATAGGCATTGGGAGAGGCTACGATTTTTTTAATAAGCTTATTCATGACATCGTGGCCTGCTCTATTTAAAACCACATGGCCCATTAACGGCATTTCAAGAGTAACTAAATCACCTAAAGCATCTAACGCCTTATGACGAACGAACTCGTTAGCAAACCTTAAACCCTCTTCATTAACGATTTTTTCATCATCTAAAACAATGCAGTTATCAAGGCTTCCGCCTTTTGCAAGGCCGGCTTTTTTAAGTGCTTCAACATCTTTTAAAAAACCGAAGGTACGTGCATTTGCTATGTCGCGAGCAAATGTTTGTTCGTTAATTTCCATGTCCAAAGTTTGTTTACCAATAGCTGGATGAGGAAAATCAATCGTCACCGTTAATCTTAAACCGTGATACGGCAATACGTAGGCTGATTTATCACCTTCAACAAATGAAATAGGCTCCGTGATGTAACAGTACTTGCGTGGCTCATCGAGCTCGATCACTTCGGCTTGTTGCAGAGCTTTTAAAAAAAACTGGGCACTTCCGTCGCAAATCGGAATTTCGGGGCCATCTAATTCAATATAAATATTATCAATTCTTAAAGCCGATAAAGCGGAAACACAGTGCTCAATAGTTGCCACCTGAAAGTGAGGACCACCTAAAGTAGTTTGATAACTAACCGCTTGAACATTTGTAGCTGAAACTTTTAAAAACGGACGGTTCGGAAGATCGGCTCTAATGAAATAAACGCCTGTGTTAGCCGGAGCTGGCTTAAACTTTAAAGTGGTTTTTTCACCTGAATGGATACCCACGCCATGAACTTCAACTGTTTTACGAATGGTTTTTTGAAAAAACATAGGTTCAATAGTACCTTAATTCGGCTCTATTGACCATCAATTTTGAAGCTAATTAAACTAAATTCAGCTGTTTCGAATAGTTAGTAAGCATACGACCGCGTGGAGTTTTCTGAATGAAGCCTTCCTGAATTAAGAAGGGCTCATACACCTCTTCTAACGTCTCGCTCTCTTCACCTAGGGCCGACGATAAAGTCTCAATTCCGACAGGGCCTCCATCGTATTTTTCAGCGATAATTTTAAGAATTCGACGATCCATTTCATCCAGACCGTTTTTATCTACACCTAACTGATCGAGTGCATAAATGGCTATGTCATTAGTAACGGTTCCGTCACCTTTTACTTCAGCGTAATCACGTACACGTTTTAATAATCTGTTGGCTACACGAGGAGTTCCGCGAGCACGTCTTGCAATTTCTGCTGCGGCTTCTTTATCCAAAACTAAATTTAAAATTTGCGCTGAACGGATTAAAATCTGGCATAAAGATTCGCGGTCATAAAACTGTAATCTTTCTTGAATACCAAAACGATCACGGAAAGGATTATCCAATAATCCTGCACGGGTCGTCGCTCCGATTAAAGTAAAGGGTACGAGTTGGAACTTCATCGATTGCGAGCCCAGGCCATCACCGGTTACGATATCGATGTAGTAATCTTCCATCGCTGTATACAAATACTCTTCAATTACTCTCGGTAAACGGTGAATTTCATCAATAAATAAAATAGAAAACGGCTTTAAACTTGTTAAAATAGCAGCCAAATCACCTTTTTTATCTATGGCCGGAGCCGAAGTGATTTTAATATCCACTTTTAATTCGTTTGCCATAATTTGCGCCAAAGTGGTTTTACCTAAACCAGGGGGGCCAAATAAAAGAGTGTGATCTAGGGGCTCTCCGCGCTTACTTGCGGCTTGCAAAAAAACTTTAATTTTTTCTTTTACGTCAGTTTGGCCTGGAAAATCTTCAAATGTATGAGGTCTTAATTTGTTTTCCCATTTTAAATCTAGGTCCTGCATTTCACTCTGTAATACGCGATTCATTATAATTGCCCCGATAATTTTTTAAGACCTTCACGCACACCATCTTCGATGGTAATAGTTTGTGCCAATGTTGCAATAAACTGATCTACAGTCTGGTTTTTAAAACCTAAATTTACCAAAGCCGAAGAAATCTGGCGATGGGTTTCGTTCAGTTTAGGGCCTTTTGCTTTCGTTTCAACTCTAACAAGCTTACCTTGCAAAGTGAGAATAATTTGTTCAGCAGTTTTTTTGCCGACTTTTGGCAATGACGAAAGCGCCTTGGCATCGCTAGACTCAATCCAGTCTTGAATTTGAGCAAGTCTTGCACCCGACATAACTGAAAGTGCAGATTTAGGCCCCACGCCGTTAACCTTTAAAAGTTGAATGAAAAAATCTTTTTCTGGTTTAGTTAAAAAACCAAAAAGCTGGAAAGCATCTTCACGCACATGGGAGTAAATCCAAACCTTCATTTTTTGACCAAGTAAAACCTGAACATCAGCTAAGGTTTGTGATGAAGCCGAAACATCATACCCAACACCGTTAACGTTAATAATAAAACTTTCAGATGAAACATCAAATACAGTTCCTTCTAAAAATCCTATCATGCTAACTCCTGCTCTTTTTGGCGCTTAGTGGTCTGTTTTAATTTTAAAACCCTTAACTGTGTAGCATGGAAACAGGCCATAGCCAAAGCATCTGAGGCATCCAGCGATTTTACCGGCCCTATTTGCAACATATTTCGCACAACTAAACGAACATGTTCTTTTTCGGCACCGCCGTTACCAGTTATGCCTTTTTTTACAACTCTTGTTGCGTATTCATGAACTTCGCATTTAGCTAAAAGTGATTCATAAATAACCACACCGCGCGCATGCCCCATTTTAAAAGCACTATCGGCATTTTTTCCTAAAAATATTTTTTCAAGCGAAAGATGGTTGGGTTTGTATTTTTCAAATAATTCCCGCACTCCCAAACCAATAGATTCTAAGCGTTCACTCAGAGGAATATCCCCGTCAAATTTAAGCACACCATAGTCTATCGGCTTCATGGTTGAACCCTGAACAGATATAACGGCATAACCTAAAAATCGCGATCCCGGATCAATTCCTAAAATAATCATATCTTATTGAATAAGTAGCTTTTCTTTCAGTCAATAAAATGAGAGGATTTTAAAAGAATGACACAAGAAGATGAAATAGCACAACTTCAGAAAGAACTGCAGGAAAACCCAAAGTCACCTCAGTTTGTTAAACTGACAGAGCTTTATTTATCTCGTGACATGAATGACGAAGCTGAACACTTAGTTAAACAAGGCTTAAAATTTCATCCTCGCTCTACCAGCGGCCTTATCTTAATGGGTCGTATTTTTAAGCTTAAAAAAATGCACAAAGAAGCCCTACAGCCACTTTCGGATGCAACAAAGCTGGCCACTGAAAACTGGCGTGCGTGGCTTGAGTTGGCCGAAACCTATCTTGAACTTAAAAATGGCAAACAAGCACTAACGGCTTTTAAAAAAGTTCTGTTTTTTAATCCAACCCATCCTCTGGCCCGCAGAGCTGTAGCAAAACTTGAACTTTTAACAGCTGACGAGTACGAGGATGATCTTTTCCAGATGCAAAAGTTGCCGGAAGCTGACCTGCAAAGTCCTCAGTTATCTCAGGAGGATCAGGCTTGGGATAAGCCAGACGCTGCCCTTTTACGCTCTATTTCGTTTATTGATGCGCTCATAGTAAGACACGATATCGAAAAAGCCCTCAGCTTGCTCAATGAGTGCTCAGTAAAATATGGAAATCACCCTGAAATTGAGTCAAGAAGACTTAAACTTTCTGTGTTTGAAAAACCCGATTACCTGCAGCCCAAATCAGTGGCAAATGCATCCATTGCAAAGCAAAAAGTAATCAAACAAAAGAAGATTGCTGCACTCGAAATGTTGCTACGCAGAATTGAATCAAATAAAAGCGATTTGTTGTCGACTTAAACCCTATCATTTACACTGAGAAATCAATAATTTACTAGAGTATTTTCTAGAATACATGGAGCTATTATGTACGAAACGTCCGATTTTAAAAAAGGTCTTAAATTAATGGTCGATGGTCAACCTTATGTGATCGTAGACTTCCAACACGTTAAACCGGGAAAAGGAAATCAATTTTCGCGCACAAAAATGCGCAGCCTTTTAACTGGAACTAACCTAGAGAGAACTTTCAAGTCAGGCGAAAAATTTGAAGTGCCTAATGTTGAAAACGTTGAAATGACTTTCTTATACAAAGACGACAACGGTTACAACTTCATGAACCAAACAACGTTCGAACAAATTTTAATGTACGAACACGAAATTGGTGATGCAAAAAATTACCTACACGAAAATCTTGTTGTTGTGATTACACTTTACAACGAAAAGCCGGTTGTGGTTGATGTACCAAACGCAGTTAATTTAAAAGTTGCGCAAACTGATCCGGGCGTTAAAGGCGACCGCGTAACTGGAGCTACTAAGCCAGCTACAATGGAAACAGGTTTAGTTGTAGGTGTTCCTTTACACATCAACGAAGGCGATGTTTTAAGAATCGACACAGAATCAGGCGCTTATGTTGAGCGCGTGAATCAGAAGTAAGGCAAGGTTTAAGACTTGGCTGGTAATAACAGTCTAGAGCTTGAAATCAATACATTGTTTCAAGAGGGAAACACTCTTGAAACAATCTGCGCCGAAATCATATCAAAATACGAAAAAAGCGATGTTCTCAGCCCTTCGGAAGCTGAGAGCATCAGTCACTTCCTGACTTTAGCCGGACGAATCGACTTACTTTTTAAATTTTATCTCAAATGTTTACGAAAAGATTCGCTATCTAATTTCCCGTGGGGTTCTTTTGCTGAAGCCTATAAAGAAAATGAACCAGATCTAGGTGATGATCTGACCGACTTAATCGAATCATCGCTTGCCGATAAACAAAACTACGAAAACGCTTCAAAGTCACCCACTCTGGTTAATACGCTTCCGCATCTGTCTACATATTTAAATACAAAAAAAAATGAATTTGAAATCGAACGTCTTCAAGCGAAAACAAAATTAATTTCGCAACTGAACCACAACCGACTTTATCAATTGAACGAACAAGAAGAGCAAACCCTGCAACAGCTTGTTAAAATATTTCCGCATGACAATGAAGTAAAGCTTTTACATCAGGCTCATCTGGAAAAAAAGGCTGATGATATTTTAGCGCGTGTGCGCACACCCAAAGCCAAACGTTACTCAAAAAAAGTAATCGAAATTGTTTCTAAAGAAACTGAAGAATTTATTCAGGAATTAAAAAAACACATCAATACTTTAGCAGACCGTCTGCAAACCGATGCGCCTGAACAAATTTACAACTTAACTATGTTGGCCCTGCAATTTGATTTACATGACCTAGCTCTTGAACTTATTAACAAAACACCTAAAACTTTCGCTAGCGAATGGCTAAAAGCTGAAATTCTTTTTGAGTCAGCCCGCTTTTTAGATTTGCTTAAGCACATTGAAAATCTTGAAAAAGATATGACCTCAACACCTGAAGCGACCTACGGCGCCATTTATTTAAAGGCACAGGCTTATTACGGATTAGGCCAGCGAGATATTGCAATTCAATTACTAGAATCACTTTCTGCCAAAGTTCCTTCGTACCGTTCAACTGAAGCTCTCATCCATGAATGGAAAAATTCGTGATGAAAGCAAAGCGCATAAGTCTTATCGTTACTCCGTTTATTGTACTGGGCTTAGTTGCGCTTCTGTGGATCCAATTAATTAAACCTAAGGTTATCGAGTTTATTACGGCACAAATCCCGCATATTAACTCGGCTCAAAAAGTCGTCCACTTATCTGTTGAAAGTATTGATCTTTCACTTCTAAAACTGCAGCTTATTGCCCATGGTTTAAAAGTTGAATTTAAAGATAATAGCTTTGAACCCCTAAATGTGAGCACAGCCAGCGGCCAGTTAGATATTTTTGACCTAATTATAGGGCGCCTTAATTTGTCTAAAGTTATCATCGATACAGCAACATGGACCTATGAAATAAAAAAAGATGACAGTTCAGATAAAAATGAAAATTTCAAAATACCGGTTGAAGACATTTTTAAATATTTAAAAATAATACCGGTGAGCCGTGTATTTGTTTACGATTCCAATTTAAAATTAAAAAACAAAAATCCTGATGTAGTCGTAAGCGTTCAGATCCAGCAATTAACTGTCGCTAATAAAAAAAATGAACTTACAACCAATGCCGAAAAAATTAATTTAGAGTTTACCCAGAACCAAAAAGACACAGCTGCCATAGACTTAGACCTCAGCGCCTCACTTACGCCGACCGATCTTAAACTAAGTCATCTTCAACTGAACACACTGGGCTCTAAACTGGAAGTCAAAGCCCATCTAAAAAATTTGCAGAACTTACTAGTACCTGAAGGAAGTATCGAATTTCAAAGCTACGTAAACCTCGAAGACATCAGAACGTTAGGGCTTAGCTTATTCCCGCAAAAAAACCGCACTCCTTTTATTTCTGGAACTCTTCAGTCCAGTGGTGATTTTGATTTTGACTCAGCTTCGAACATAACGGGTTCATTTAATTTAAAGACTTCTAAAGTTGCCCTGGATCACTTCAAACTTGGCCAGGCAAAAATTGATGGCGACATTAAAAAAAATCAACTCAACCTGACAGAAATTAACTTAGAGCACCCTTCTGGTAATATACTTTTAAAAAACACAAGTATTGCTTTACGCGCTCCTCACAATTTTTCAACCCGTATTCAAATTGAAAGCTTTGATTTGCAAAAACTTTTTGTATCTTTAGGACTAAATGATATTCCTGCAGGCTTGCTGGCAACTGGTGAAGCACGCTGTGAAGGCTCTGCTCACCCAAACCCGCTTGCCAACTGTTCTGTCGATACCTCACTTAAAGACATTTGGGTTAAGCCCGATCTTAAAGATACATTTCATATTGTAAAACTTAAAAAGGCGCAGGTTAACGGCAGCGCGCATTTCAGCACAGGCGGCATGACTTACGAGAGCCAGTTACAAGTGGGCTCTTCAATAGGCAGCAGCTCAGGAAGCGTTGATTTCAAGCAAGGCTTTAATCTGAACTTCGAAAGCGAAAAGCTCGACTTCAACGATGTGGAGTCGCTAGCGGATCTCAACATGAAAGGCCTTCTTAAAATTAAAGGCACTACTTCAGGCGACAGTTCTCACGGAATAATTAATGCTAACGTCTCAATGACCAATGCTGAAATAGATAGTTTCCGTTTAGGAAATTTCAGCTCAGCACTTGAATACAAAAATACTCAGTTACGCTTTAATAATTTAATTGCTCAAATAGGTAAATCAGAAATTGCAGGCCTTCTACATTTTAATTTTAGCGACTCTATTCTAAGTGGTAACTTTAAATCCGGCGCTATTCAGGGCGAAGATATAATGTCTATCTTGAATAAAAAATTTGAGCTTCCTTTTGAACTAACAGGTTCAGGAAAAGCCGAAGCTGATATTAACGGCCCTTTTGACTTCTGGAAGCTCAACTACACGTTAAAAGCTGATCTGCAAAATGGTACGATTGCTGCTGAAAAATTTGATCATCTCAATTTAAATCTAGAAGCCGATGGCGAAAAAATTAATTTTAAAAATGTACGCTTACGAAAAGCCAAATCCGATATCTTAGTTGACGGTCATATTAATACTACCTCAAAAGACCCTGTGTTTAACTTAAAAATCCGCGCCAATCCGTTTTTAATTGAAGAAGTAGATCATGTTATTGAATACGCACCTGCAATAGCTGGAATAGGTTATGCTGAAGGACAGGTTAAAGGTACTATCAATGAGCCTGAGCTTTCTGCCAACTTTACTTTAAAACAGGTTTCTTACGACAAAGTGGAATACCCTAACTCTCAAGGGCGTTTTACAATTGATAAAAATTATTTTAATTTCAACGGACAGTTTTTCGGAAGACAGATTCAATCCGATGTTTCATGGCCATGGAAAGAAAATGATCCTTTCTCTGCTAAAGTTCTGATTAGTGATTTGAATCCGCTTTTCTTGTTACCCTTGATTTCAATTCCTCAGCCTGGCAGTGATTTCTATTCTAGATTGAGTGCTGAAATTGATCTAAGCTCACGTACTCGTAATATTTCTACAACACAAGGTTTCATTAAACTTACGGACTTTGTATTACAAAGAGGTTCACAGGCAATTAAACTACAAAAACCCGCAAGCGTAATATTTAAAAGCGGGATTTCGCAAATGGATGCGATCAATCTTAAAGGCGATGATACTTACCTGAATGTTAAACTGACCAACAACTCTCCGAGCAATTTGCGCTTTAATGTAACGGCAGATTTACAACTTCGTATGTTTCATTTTTTGGTACCGTTTGCACAGGCTTTGGCCGGAAATCTGGTTGTGGACAGTCAAATAGTATTCAGAGAAAACTCTTTTGAGCTTTTTGGCGAAGGAGAGTTAACAGACGGATTGGTTGCGATGAAAGGTTTTCCGCAACCTATCGAAAACATCAATACCCCTATTGAGTTTTCAAAATCAAAAATATTTTTGAATGATATTACCGGTCAATTAGGACAAAGTGACGTAACCGGCATTGGCCATATCGACATCCAAGGCAGCAAGAATATTCAGGTTAACCTAAGAGCGGTAGCCGACAATGTTGAGCTTAACTTTCCGGATCAAATCTTAACTGCCGGTAAGGCTACTGTGCAGTTCAGTGGCAACTGGCTTCCTTACACATTAAAAGTTGATTACAAGGTTTCACACGGGCTTGTAGAAAAAAACTTTGAAGCAGATGAAAGCAAAGGTCAAACTTTACGTGCTAGCAACTTCTTGCCACCACAACAAATTGAGCAGATGACTCCTTCGCTTAAACTCGATATCAACGTCGATCTTTCACGCGGTATTATTATCCGTAATCAGTTGCTTGAGGGAGAAGCTACTGGAGCACTTAATATCAGTGGGTCACCAGAACTGCCGATCATAAAAGGCAAAATAGACATCACCCGCGGTTCAAAATTAATTTTTAAAGACAAACCATTTGATATTCAAACGGCCTCAATTAATTTTTTACAATCTAAAGAAATTAACCCTATGGTTTATATATCCGCAAATTCGCGCGTGTCGGATTACGACATCAATTTATTAGTGCAGGGCCCGGCTAAAAACCTTTCTATCAAACCAACAAGTCAGCCTCCTCTGGCTGAAAATGAAATCTTCTCACTTCTTGCTCTTGGTGTAACTTCGCAGACGGATCAAAACTTAAGCTCGGAAACCCAGCAAAAGCAAACCGGCCTTGAAGTGTTAGCCGCTATCAGCAACCAATCTAAGCTTAATAAAAAAATTCAGGAAAAATTCGGTCTAACAGTGCAATTGGCACCCTCAGTAGACAGTACCAAAAATATCGCCGTACCAAAAGTTGTTGTGAGCAAAAAAATATCTAACAGAGTTAATGCCTCTTATTCTAAGCCGTTTACTGGCAACGATCAAAATCAGGAATTTAAATTACAGTATATTTTCAATAAAAACATGTCCGGTATATTCAATTACCAGAATAAAGATACGATTCAGCAGGACCAGATTACAAACACCAACAACAGTAAGGGTGTTCTTGGTGTAGATCTAGAGTACAGGGACGAATTTAAATGAGGATATTCATTTTTTTAAGCTTTATTTTTATTTCGTTTGTAGCTACTGCAGCTGAAAAGTATTCCGTTAATTTAAAAGACTGGCCACCGGATATTGCAACCAAAATAATTAAAACCACTCCTGAAATTTCTCGAAAAGACCTTGGAACCGAAGACCTTAATTTTATTTTGAAAAAACTGGACGACAGTTTTAACTTTAATAGTCTAAAAATAGTCAAAGTCGACAATACTAACGAATTAGCTTTGGTTGGTGAAATTTCACCCGAAGTTAAAGAAATTAAATTTGAAGATTTATTTGATACAACAGAATCTGAAGCTCTTGCACTCATGGGATTAAACCCAACTAATATTCTGGATGAAGAAATATTAAAGGCTGGCACTGAAAAATTAGCAGATTTTTACCGTGAAATGGGCTACCGCTCGGCTCAGGTAAAATATGAAATCAAATCTGAATCAACAATTTCAAAAAATGTTTATATTTACGTTATCAGAAAAGAAATGACTGAGCTTACGGATGTTGTTGTAGATGGCTTAGATATTTTATCTATTCAAAAGGATATTCAGAAACGTCTTCAACGCAAATTCCGCGCAGCCACTGTTAATCAGGAAACAATCAATAAGGTTTCGGCTGAATTGCGTAAACAATTGAGTATTCAAGGTTACTATTTGACCCAAGTGCCCTCCCCACAAATTATTTTTGCTGCTAATGACCTAACCGCCCGTTTGATGTTTAAACTTAAACCTGCACAGCGCTACTATGTTGAGGTTATTAATACCAAACAGTTTGAACACACTTACCTTGAAGAAGATGTTCTGAAACTGGAAACATATCAATCGAAAGACCAGAACATAGGCTCTGATCTGACTGAAAAATTAAAAGCTTTTTATATTTCTGAAGGTTTTCCTCATGTTAATATACCGTTCTATGAAAACAAAAAGAATGGACGTATCTTCTTATATTTAAACGTCGAAGAAGGCCCTCGTACGACTATTGATGACCTACAGATTACCGGACAACTCTCGCGAGATGAATCTTTTTATAAAAAGAAGTTTTACGACCTTGCGTCGGCAAAAGTTCAAGATAAGGTTTATTTAAAAGAGGATGTTGAATTAGCCGCCAAGAATTTACTTATATTTTTGCAGAACGAAGGTTTTGTAAATGCAAAAATGAGCCGTTTATTTGTTTCTACTTCGAGAGAAAACCCTTCGCAGGGTGTCGTTGTCATTCAAATCGAGGAAGGCCAACAGGTTCACATAGCCAGCATACAGCATGAAGGCGTAAGTCCGTCCAATCTTGAAAACCTCAAACAGGCAACCAATTTACAAATCGGACAAAGCCTGAGCCTCATTCAGCTGGAACAAAGTCTCCTGAATATACGCAAGTATTATGAAAATCTTGGATATATTGAGTATAAACTTCTAAATGAAGAAACAGATTTGATTAGTTACACCGAGAATAACTCATTAGCCGATCTTAAATTCAAAATAAAGGAAGGACCTAAAGTTGAAGTCCAATCTATTTTGATTGAAGGTAACACCCGAACAAAAGATAAGTTAATTTTGATCGAGCTTGATTTCAAAGTAAATGATCTGCTAACTCCTGCAAAAATTGAAGAATCTATTTCGCGTTTGCAAAGAACCGGACATTTTAATTCTGTGGAGATTTCTACACTGGAAAAAGATACTGACGTGGCGCTGAGAACGGTCGTTGTTAAAGTTGCAGAACGCGACCCTGGTGTAAAAGTACTAGGTGTAGGTTTGACAGATGAAAATGAAGGCACCTTACATGGCTATGCCGGTATTGCCTATCGTAATTTTGATGGTTGGGGAATAGGTCTATCGTTACGTTCAGAATTAAATTATAATTTTGCATCTATACGTTATCTGGAACAAAAACATACTCTTGGTTTTGTTTTACCTTATCTTTTTGAAACATGCGCAAGATTTAGAACCAGTGCTACACGCTCTAATACTATTGCGGATATATTAATTAACAAAGTAACTGAAGCTAATACGGCTGTATTTTCGATCGAGCAGGATTACTCTTCGCATGTTACCGGCGTACTTTCATATACCGTTTCAACATTTAAAGATCATGGCATCACACCGGAAGACGAAACTAAATACGGCTACACCAGCGAAAGTATTGTAATCGGCTCTTTCGGTCCTACAATTGACGTTGATTACCGTGATAATTTATTTAATCCGACCAAAGGTAGCTTCAGCCGCCTAAGTCTAGAGTATGCAGCCGAGTCTTTAGGTAACAACAATATCGATGATTTCTACCGTGTTATCGGTCAAACCACTTTCTATTTCCCTTATAAAGACACTGGCTTTGTATTTGTTCAGTCTTTACGCGGCGGATATATTCAGGATATTGATCCAGTTAAAACAGAGGGTATTCCATTTGATAAAAGAGGCTTCACCTTAGGTGGCCGCACTACGATAAGAGGTTTCTCATCAACAGAATTCTTCCCTTCTACACAGAATGAACTAGGCGCCTCGTACAGATTTAACACCAGCTCAACTTTCGAGCTGGTTAAATCAGAAGTGCGCTTCCCATTAAGCGTTAAATACGACCTAATGGGTGCGCTCTTCTACGATGGCGGACGTGTTCGTATCGAAGGTGTTAAGCTCGTAGATAGTTGGCGCGACGCCGTAGGAATCGGCATCAGATACAACACTCCAGTCGGCCCATTAAATCTAGAATATGCCCATAAGCTGCTTAAAAAGGCAGGCGAATCCGACGGCGCATTTCATTTGTCCATAGGCGTTTTCTAAGCTAATTTCTATAGGCTTATTACATTTTATTTTTTAATAAAACTAAGGAGAACTTATGCGCCAACACAAACTACGTGTGTACCCTTCAAAAGAAAAATTAGAACGCAAAGATCAATTGGCTTGGAAAATGGCTGAGATCTGTACCGATAATGCTCCGATTAAAGATGATGTTATTGATATGATTATTAACCGTGTAATCGATAATGCTTCGGTTGCGATTGCAGCTGCTAACCGTCACCCTGTAGCTTCTGCCCGTTCAATGGCCTTAGCTCATCCCCGTGCCGGTGGTGCTACTGTGTTCGGTATGCCTAATGATCAAAAATTTTCTTGTGAATGGGCTGCTTGGGCTAACGGAACAGCCGTTCGTGAATTAGATTACCATGATACATTCTTAGCGGCCGATTACTCTCACCCTGGTGACAATATTCCGGCTATTTTAGCTGTGGCTCAGCAAATGGGTAAAACTGGTAAAGACTTTATCCGTGGCGCTGTTGCTGGTTACGAAATCCATGTGGATTTAGTTAAAGCCATTTGCTTACACAAACATAAAAAAGATCATATTGCTCACTTAGCCCCTGCCCAGGCCGGCGGTATCGGTGCGCTTTTAGGTTTACCGACTGAAACGGTTTACCAAGCTATTCAACAGGCGGTTCACGTTTCATTTACAACTCGTCAATCCCGTAAAGGCGAAATTTCTTCTTGGAAAGCTTACGCTCCTGCTCACGCCGGTAAATTAGCTATCGAAGCTGCTGACCGTTGCATGCGCGGCGAAGGTGCTCCTTCTCCGATTTATGAAGGTGAAGATTCAGTTATTTCTTACATGCTGGACGGTAAAGATGGTCAATACACTGTAACTCTACCTGAACCGGGCGAAGAAAAACGCGCGATTCTTGAAACTTACACTAAAGAACATTCGGCTGAATACCAATCACAAGCTTTAATCGATTTAGCTTCTCGTATGAAAACTAAAATCACTAACTTTGATGATATCAAAGAAGTCATCATCCATACTTCTCATCACACTCACTACGTAATCGGTACCGGTGCAAACGATCCGCAAAAAATGGATCCTAAAGCTTCTCGCGAAACTTTAGATCACTCGATCATGTACATCTTTGCAGTGGCTTTACAGGATGGCACTTGGCACCACGTTGATTCGTACTCTCCTGAACGTGCTAACCGTGCTGATACGGTTCGTTTATGGCATAAAATTAAAACTGTTGAAGATGCTAAATGGACTGAAGCTTACCACGACATGGACCCGAACAAAAAACGTTTCGGTGGCCGTGTAGAAATCATCATGAATAACGGTGAAAAAATTGTTGATGAGTTAGGTGTAGCCAATGCCCATCCAGCAGGTGCCCGTCCGTTCAAACGCGCGGACTACATCCGTAAGTTTGATATGTTAACTGCTGACATTATCACTAAAGAAGAGCGTAACCGTTTTATTTCTTTATGCGAAAGATTACCTGAATTAACAGCTGCTGAAATTCAACAATTAAACGTTCAAATTCCTATCGATAAATTGGTTAACAACAAACGTGACCAAAGAGGTATTTTCTAGATGTTATTTCCAACACTGACACCCGCAGAAAAAAGAAAACAGTTCAGAGATAAACTTAAAACCGGAAAGCTTTTGCAGTTTCCGGGTTCATTCAACCCGCTTACAAGCATGATGATTGAAAAAAAAGGTTTTGATGGCGTTTACATTTCGGGCTCAGTGTTGTCGAACGACTTAGGTTACCCGGACATCGGCTTAACAACTTTAACTGAAGTGGCCGGGCGTGGACGTCAAATTGCGCGTACAACCTCACTACCTTCAATTATCGATGCTGATACCGGTTGGGGCGAACCTATGAACGTAACCCGTACTATTCAAGAATTTATTGAAATGGGCTTAGCGGGCTGTCACCTAGAAGATCAAATGAATCCAAAACGTTGCGGCCACTTAGATAATAAATCGTTAGTTAGCGCTGATGATATGATTAAAAAAGTAAAAGCGGCAACGAATGGTAAAAAACTAGATTCAAATTTTTTAATTATTGCCCGTACAGACGCCCGAGCGAGCGAAGGTTTAGAAAAAGCTATCGATCGTGCTAAGGCCTATGTTGATGCCGGAGCTGAAATGATTTTTCCGGAAGCTTTACAGGACGAAAAAGAATTTGCAGCCATGAGAAAGGCTATTTCAGTGCCTTTACTGGCTAACATGACTGAGTTCGGTAAAGGCAAACTCTACACAAAAACAGAATTAGAAAACTTAGGTTACAACCTAGTTATTTACCCTGTTACCACTCTAAGACTAGCTATGGGTGCTACCGAAAAAGGTTTAGATATTATTAAGGCTACTGGCTCACAAAATGATGCTATTAGCCTAATGCAAACCCGTCAGCAGCTTTACGATTTAACCGGTTACGAAGAATATAACCAGTTCGATCAAAATATTTTTAACTTTAAATTGTAAATCTTCTGAACTTATTTTTCTGCACTAACCACGTAATGCCGTGCTATTAGTGACATAAACGGAAATAACTTCAATCGTTCTGAAGCTGTTTTTGTGCCTTTGAACAATAACAAGTAAATAACAAAAATTGGGTAAATCACCAAGGCTATTGGCAGAAAAATAAAGTCTTCAACATAGATAGATGTATATTGGTATTTTATATTTTTGAAACCTGATCGCTGTAATAGCATACCTACACCTTGAGGCATTATTACATTCCAATTTCCTTCATTAACTTCGTATAAAAGCCTAAATCTTTTAAGATGCCCAAATATCATGAAGTGAATACGATCTCTCACCGTTAACACGTTATCGTTAGTAACTACAAATAGGCCGCCAGCGTTTAAGGCTGGGTAAATTGTATTAAAAAAATCTCCAGCACCATCGAAACACATAATCCCGCTTATGCAGGTTATAATATCGTATTGCTCATTTTTATTTTCTAGTAAAAAATACTGAGCTTTCGTTTGATGAAATTCAAACTTGGGATTATCAGGTTTTTCAAACAAATCTATGCCCACCACTTTAAATTGTGGGTACTGAGCTCTGATAAAATTAGCAAAAACCCCGTGACCGCAAGGAACATCAAGTAATTTTAAACTCTCTCCTGAAGCTCTAACTTTATTTTGAATGCTTGAAAAAACAACTTCATTAACATTTTTTTGAGTACTGCCGCGAGGCACATTTACTGCCATTAAAACCCTCTAAACTGCGCCATTTTTTGAGTTTAACATTTAACTAGGCGCTCCAAGTCATTCTACTATTGCAAATTTAACTGAGTCATTCAATGTTTAAACATATTAATTTTAGAGGAGAAATCATGTCAGAATATATCAATCCCGATTACGTTGCCGAACCGGAAAAAATGAATGTAAAAAAAGGTCTTGAAGGCGTTGTTATGGACACTTCAAGTGTTTCTAAAGTAAACGCAGAAACTAATTCATTAGTTTACCGCGGCTACCCGGTGCAGGATTTAGCTGAAAACTGCTCTTTTGAAGAAGTCGCTTACTTAATGTATAACGGCGAACTTCCTAACAAAGCTCAATTAGAAACTTTTTCTAAAAAAGAAAAATCTTTACGTGATATCACTAAAGAAAATTTAAATGTGATTAAAGCCTTACCTAAAAAGTGCCACCCGATGGATTCAATCCGTACCGGCGTAAGCTTCTTAGGTTGCGAAGACGAAAGAATCTGGGACGCATCTCCTGAAACCAATATGGATAAAGCTATTCGTTTATTAGCTAAAATTCCTACAATGGTGGCTGCAGATTACAGATTTAAAAAAGGTTTAGATTTTATTCCGCCAAATCCGGCATTAAGCATTGCTGAAAACTTCTTCCATATGTGTTTTGGTAAAGTACCTGACGCTAAAGTGGTTAAAGCTTTCGACGTATCATTAGTTTTGTACGCTGAACACAGCTTCAATGCTTCGACATTTACTTCACGTGTTGTGACTTCTACTCAATCTGACATTTACTCTGCGACCACTGCTGGTATCGGCGCTTTAAAAGGACCTTTGCATGGTGGAGCTAACGAAATGGTAATGCATATGATGATTGAAATTGCTGACGCTGAAAAAGCTGAACAATGGATGATCGATGCATTAGCGCAAAAAAGAAAAGTCATGGGGTTTGGACACCGCGTTTACAAATCAGGCGATTCACGCGTTCCAACTATGAAAAAATACGCACAAGTAATGGCTGATGTTACTGGCCAACAAAAATGGATGCAGATGTATGCCTCTCTTGAAAAAGTAATGGTCGAAAAAAAGAAAATCTACCCTAACTTAGACTTCCCTGCAGGCCCTGCTTACTACATGATGGGTTTTGAAATTGATTTCTTCACACCTATCTTCGTAATGGCAAGAACAACTGGTTGGTCAGCTCACATTATGGAACAAACGGCTAATAACCGCATTATCCGTCCATTATCTGAGTACATCGGAGCCCCACAACGCAAAGTAACTCCATTAAACGAGAGAGCCTAATTATGAAATTATTCTTAGCATTATCATTATTGGTATCAGCAACAGCATCAGCGCAGGTTTTAACAAAATCTGCGTACTACTGTAATTACTGGTCTTACAAAGATGGTTATTATGTTTGTGGTTCTTACCCAATGTCAGAGCAAGTAGTAGATGCAATGAGCCTGAATCAAAAAATTCGTTCATTAGAACAAAGAATTGCCGAACTCGAACAAAAATTATCAAATCAATAAAGTCAGTTCTAAGATGAGGGAGAGGATTCGCTCTTCTCCTAAAACGAGTTCAGACAAATAAAAAAGCCAGTCGATGACTGGCTTTTTTATTTGTCTGCATGTCTGAGGCTTTAGGAGAAGAGCGAATTCTCTCCCGTCCGCTTAGAAGCACTGACCTCTGTAAGTATAAATTCTTTCAGAAGATGTTCTGTTACCGCCAAAGTTAGATAACAATGCATTTTGTGAATTTACAAAGCTAACTGATAAGTCTTGCTTAGTATTACGATCGAAGTATTCAACCTGCTGCTGACCGTTAACTGTTCTCCACTCTGTGTGGCAAGTTACGCCGCCGTTACCTGTAGGGTAACATACTTGTTCAGGGCGTTGGTAAGTACAGTGGTCCCAACCGCGGTAAGTTTGTGAATCGCTTACAGCTGTTTGAGCATTACCTTGAGCACCAAAATCCTGGCCTAAATCCTGAGCCGATACTGAGAACGGACCGTTATTAGGAATATCTAACTTTTTAGGTAAATCTAGAGTTAAAGTTTTTTTCTTACCGTTAATTTTCATTTGAATTTGAATTTCAGTTTTGCTGTTGAATTCAAGTTTTGCGGTGTAGTCGCCTGCAGGTACGGTTACGTTAACGATCTGAGTGCAGCCCCATGGATCGCTGTCAGGAGAACATCCCGGAGTTTTTTCAGTGCTTTTAACAACCATTGGTTGTTTAACTGATAATAAACCTTCAAATGGGTCACAAGCCGTTAAACCGAATAAAGAAACTAAAACCAAAAGCTTTTTAAGCATTTTTCCTCCCGGATTAGACATAAATGTCTGTTTATTTAGAATAAAATCATATTGACCCAAAAAAAACCAGCAATCAACACTTGATATCTGCTCATTTTATATTTCTAATTAATATATGAAGAAAATTTCTTATTTTTTATACATCTTAGCTCTAGCCACATCATGTCAGAATTTCTCTAAGTACCCAAATTCCAACAGTGGCCTTTCCAACGAGGAATATCAGGCCCAAATTAAAGCAGACAAAAAAAGGCAAGCCGAGAAAGATTTACCTTTTCGTGGCTTCGCAGATGATAAGCCAATTCAAACTATCGCTTTCAGCGCAGGTCTCAACTCCGAGCCACCGGAACCGCTGTGGGCCACTATTGAAAAAAACAGTCCTGAACTCATGCTTCTGACGACGACTCCAGCCCCTACAAAAAATTTAATAAAAATACCTGAGTACCGTTCGATACGTGAAAAGGTTCCGTTTATGGCGGCTTGGTATAACTATGATTACAATAAAAAAGACGACATCAAGCGCGACTTCGTAAGAAGCTGGCCCTATGCAAAAAATATGATTCCTGAAAGTCAGCAAGGTTTTTATCACTCAAAAATATTCGGAACCAAAAAGAATCTTATTCATGTGATTATTTCTGATCTGCAGGATTCAAACGATAAGACCACTCAATGGAACTGGCTCGAAAACGAATTTAAAAAGCCGGCAGCACTTAAAATATTAGCCTGCAATGCAGAATACCGAGAAAAACTTCTGGCACTTATTAAAAAGACCAAAACAAAAAATATTATATTAATACCTAATGATCATCCAGTTTTTGCCATGGAGAACACCGAAATCAAAGATTTAGGACCTATCTACGCAGCCCCTGTAACTTCTGAGATAAGAACCATTAGCAGCCATGAACCCAAGCTGATGAATTTCGGTTTAATTAAAATTAACTGGGCCGAAAGAGTGGCCCAAGTTGAAATTAGATCAATAGAAAATCAAAAAATACAGGGCTTAGATTTAAAGTTCTAAGCCGGTTTTGTCGCAATTCTATTTAAATCTCTTTGAACTAAAAACCAGATAGCTGGTGAGAAGAAGAACCATAAAATAAGTAAAATCCATTTATTGATTTTTTCAGAGCACATTTTTTCGTAAAGCTCAGAATACATAAAATAAGAGTATATATTAGCCACGGGAACAAAAAGCAAAATAGTCCACAATGTAGGTTTTGCTTCTGGATCTTTAACAACCTCTTTCATTTCGCTGGCTGTTTGATAAAACCAGTAAACGATGTAAATCCCCAAAGTTACGATCACCAAAAGTACCTGTAACCCCATGTTACGATTTTTAACTGTCAGCATTCTTTTTCCCTTCTGAAGCAATTTCGGGCCGCGATAGCCATCCCTGCTTGTATAAATAAGTTGTTAATAAGCCTGATATAATCAACATGACAAAAATAGAAATCCAGAATCCGAGCGGATGGTTTAATAGCGGAATATGTTCAAAGTTCATTCCGAAAACACCGGCTAAAAAATTTAAAGGTAAGAAGAAAATAGAAATTATCGTTAACACCCGCATGATTTCATTGGCTTTAAAGGAAGCCTCATTAGTTTTTTGCGACTCGATGGCCACGTGCAGATTCAACAATGACTGAATATTGTCGAAAACATCTTCAGCATAAAATAAACTTCTTTCAAGACGTTCTTTTGGCTGCTGAAAAAGATTGGCGTTACAATCTACTTTATCAACAAGCTTATTAATTAAATCCAAACTTAGTTTGAGTACTTTTTTAAAGGCTGACGCTTTACGTTTTAAGTAAAACCCTTCTTGCAAAAAACTTTTAGGCTTTTTCTTACTGAAAAGTTTGTCTTCAAAACCCTGAAGTTTACTTTCAAGATCCGTCAGCGGCCGATCAAAACCCTGCGCTACCTGTTCATACAGGAGTCCGAGAATTTTTTGTTTGTTAATTGAGTCCTGAGGAAGTTCATTTACTTTTTTAGAAACCGTTTCGATTTCGCTGAGCGGAAGGCGATGTATTGTAACTAGCTGTTCCTGAGTTACAAAAAGAGCTACCTTTGTGGTTAACTCCTGAACACTATCAGCACTTAGTTTTGACTCCGGCTCCATAAGCCTGAGCACTATAAAATGCGTTTTACCGTATGTTTCAATATGGGGCAGATAGTCAGAGTCCAAACAGTTCAAAAGGACTTTTTGATCAAGATTTAACTCACCTGCCAATTGCGCAAGCACCTCTTTATCCGGATTTAAATAATCGACCCATTTAAATGTATCTGACTGGACAAATGTTGTGCTCATGGCTGTATAAAACACGATTTCTAGCTCAATGACAACAGCCCTTTAAAAGGCACTTTTAGACCCCTCAGAAATGGACAATCACGTCATAGATAGTCTCGATCAGAAATTGCGTTTTGATCGTCAATGCGTAAAACTGACAGGGTTCAAAAGCAATTAACATAACAAGGAGTTATATATGTTAGGTATCGGTCAAAAGTTCCCAACTTTCTCAATGCAAGCCTGTGTTTCTTTAGAAAAAGGCAAAGAATTCAAAGCGGTTTCAAATGCAGACATGAAAGGTTCTTGGTCAGTAGTATTTTTCTGGCCTTTAGATTTCACTTTCGTTTGCCCTACAGAATTAGCTGAATTCAACAAAGAAATGAAAAATTTCAAAGCCCGCGATACAAAAGTATTCGGTGTTTCTTGTGATTCTCACTTTGTTCACCACGCTTGGAGAACTCACCACGCAGATCTTAAAAATTTAGAATACCCAATGTTAGCTGACGTTAAAAAAGAATTAACCGGCGCTTTAGGTGTATTACACCCGACTGAACAAATTCCTTTACGCGCAACTTACGTAATCGATCCAGATGGTATCGTTCGTTGGGTTTCTGTAAATGATTTATCAGTAGGCCGTAATGTTAAAGAAGTTTTAAGAACTATCGACGCATTACAAACTGATGAACTTTGCCCATGTAACTGGGAAAAAGGTCAAGCTACTATCAACGGTTAATCGTTAGTAGTTAGTTAAGTTTAAAAACTTAAAAAGTGAGCTTCTACCTTGCAAAAGGTTGAGGCTCTTTTTTTATCAACTCTCACAAAGGAGTATTTTATGTCCATGTCAGAAAAGGTAGACGCATTTTTAGAAAAAACATTCGGCGCACGCGAGTCAGCGGTTTTCCGCGACCTGTCTCTTAACTTTAAAAAACTCTTAGAAGACTCTTCATTAGATGTAAACGAAAGGCTCATGAACACCGCAGCCATTGGTCGCTCACTTCACTGGAAAGAACTTGAAGATTTTGCAGCCGGCGAATTGAAAGAGCTGGGCGTAGGTGATGCTGAAATAGCAGAGTGCTTTGAAGCCGCTGCCATTATGGGAATGCTGAACACCTATTACAAATTTAAAGGTTTTTTATCTGCTGAAGTATTAGCCGATACAGCCTACCAGCGCGCAGGCCTTCGCATGAATTCGCTGTCTAAACCATTAAACGGCAAACAGAACTTTGAAATGATGGCTTTAGCCGTGTCAGTTGTGAACGGCTGCCCGACTTGCGTATCGTCACACGAAAAAGCGTTGACGGATCTGGGTGTTACTAGAGATAAAATCCATGATTTAGCAAGACTGGCTTCAGTTACAAAAGGACTGAGCTGCTTAAATTCATAAACAGAATGACGTGAGGTCGAAATGAAGACAGATACAGAATCTAACCAACCTAAAAGAATTTTACTGAGCGACTACAAAGCCCCTTCTTTCAGGATTAAAAGTATCGACCTTCATTTTGACCTGTACGAAACAGCCACCAAAGTTAAAGCTACACAGATTGTAGAAAAAATCGAAAATGCACCGCTTATTTTGAATGGTGAACTTTTAAAATTAGAATCTATTAAAATTGATGGGAAAATTTTAGCAGCTAATGAGTATGCTGTTGAAAAAGAAACTTTAACAATTCATGCAACTCCACAACAATTCACATTAGAAATTATCGTAACCATTAATCCTGAAGAAAATAAAGCCTGCACAGGTCTTTATTTATCAAAAGGAATTTTTGCCACTCAATGTGAGGCCGAAGGTTTCCGTAACATCACTTACTTCTTAGACCGCCCGGATGTTATGACCAGCTACGCAGTAACAATCGAAGCCGATAAAAAGAAATATCCGGTTTTACTTTCTAACGGCGATTTAATTTCTAAAAAAGATTTAGACGGTGGAAAACACCAAGCCGTATGGAAAGACCCGTTTAAAAAGCCAAGCTATCTTTTTGCTTTAGTAGCCGGAGATATCGGCGTTGTGAGCGATACATTTAAAACAATGTCTGGACGCGAAGTGAAACTAGAAGTTTATGCTTCACACGGCAAGCAATCGCGCTGTTACCATGCCTTAGAGTCTTTAAAGAAATCAATGAAGTGGGACGAAGAAAGATTTGGTCTAGAATACGACCTTAATACTTACATGATTGTTTCAATTGACGACTTCAATATGGGAGCCATGGAAAACAAAGGTCTTAATATTTTCAATTCACGTTTAGTATTAGCAGACCCAGAATCAGCTACGGATACTGACTTCGACCGTATTGAGTCCGTTGTGGGCCACGAGTACTTCCATAACTGGACAGGTAATCGCGTTACTTGCCGTAACTGGTTTGAACTTTCGTTAAAAGAAGGTTTAACCGTTTTCCGTGATCAGGAGTTTTCTTCTGATTTAAATTCGCGCGCCGTTCAACGTATTAAAGATGTTGATGCTTTACGCGGTAGCCAGTTTGCTGAAGACGCCGGTCCGAACTCGCATCCGGTGCGCCCTGAAAGCTGTTTAGCCGTTGATAACTTCTACACTCCTACGATTTACGAAAAAGGTTCTGAAGTGATCCGCATGATGCAAACAATTGTCGGAACTAAAGGTTTCCGCCATGGTATGGACGAATACTTTAAACGCCACGACGGACAAGCTGTAACGATTATTGATTTTGCAGATGCGATTGCCACTCCGAACAAAGCAGACTTTTCGCAATTTAAATTATGGTACAGCCAATCAGGCACTCCTGAAGTTTCTGTAACTGAAGCTTATGATTCTTCTAAAAAAGAATACACGCTAACTCTTACTCAAACTTGTGCCGTAACTGAAAAACAACCGGTAAAAAAACCTTTCCATATTCCATTATTGATCGGCTTAATTGATTCAAAAGGTAATAACATTGCCATTAAATCAAAAGATGTAACTTTCAATACAGACGAAAAAGCAGTTGTTCACTTAAAGCAAGCCACTCAGTCTTTTGTATTTACGGATGTAAACGAAAAACCAGTGTTATCTTTGAACCGTGAGTTCTCAGCTCCGATCAAATTAAACTGGAAAGCTACTCAGGCTGAATTATTGCATTTAATTAAATACGATAGTGATTCATTCAACCGCCGTGAAGCCAGCTTTAAAATGACTTTACAAGAGCTACAAAGATTAATCGGTTGCTACCACAGTAAAACCGATTTAACTGCTAAGCCTGAAATCGTTGAAGCTTTAGGACACATTTTAAAAGACTCAAGTATCGATCCGCAATTTAAAGCTTTAATGCTGCAATTGCCTGACGATGATATTTTAGCTCAGGAAGAAAATGTATTAGATGCTGTCGCTTTCAATAAAGCTTACCAAACTTTAGTAACAGCTTTTGTAACTAAATACGAAACGGATTTAATTACACTTTACTTCAAGCACCACTTAAATAATACCTCAGGCGACCGCGCTCTTAAAAATAAAATTTTACGCTTCTTAATTGATGCGAAAAATTCAAAATCAGTTGCAATGGCTTTCGAACAATTTAACTCAGCTAAAAATATGACTGACAAATTGAGCGCTATGATGAGTCTTTGCCAAACTGATGCCCCTGAAAAAGATAAAGCACTCGCCGCCTTCTTTGAACGCTGGAAAGACGACGCAGTTGTATTTAACAAATGGCTGCAAGTTCAGTCTTCTGCGGCTTTACCAAGTGCTTTTG
Source organism: bacterium (assembly GCA_019752925.1). Taxonomy (GTDB): domain Bacteria; phylum Bdellovibrionota; class Bdellovibrionia; order Bdellovibrionales; family Bdellovibrionaceae; genus Pseudobdellovibrio. The sequence continues at coordinate 124,171 of JAIELP010000005.1, read as the reverse complement.
AAACTGTTAAAAAAATCACTCAAACAGCGCCATTCAGTCTTGAAAACCCTAATAATATTTACTCGCTTCACGGCATCTTCGGCGACAACTATTTAGCTATGCAAAAGCCGGATGGCAGCACCTTTAAATGGCTCTGTGATGAAATCCTGAAAATCGATAAAAAGAACCCTCAGGTTGCAGCCCGTGTTTGCGGTTGTTTTAACTTCGTTAAGAAGTATCCTGAAAACCTCAAGGTATTGGCCCAAACTGAAATTAAACGTGTTTTAGCGGAGCCTACTCTCTCTAAAAATTCACGTGAATTGCTCGAAGGATGTGTCTAATCTTTTGACACTTAAGGTGTTTTTTCAGTCCTAATTTCAATATCTTAACAAATGCGCTATAAGAAAACAATTAACTGGAGTTTCATATGCGCATTTTATTTTCTGTCGTTTTTCTTTTGAGTGTTTTTGCGTCTGCAAAAGACATCAATGTTAACATCGCCAATATGGTAAAAGATGATGAAGGCGTTAAAATTATTACCACAGATTCGCAAAATCACATGGCTATTTATTATCTTGCACAGAGTAATGACAACTTTGCAGATATCAGCCAGAAACTGCAGGCCGCCAAGTTTAAAAAAGGTCCTATCACACTGAACGTTACCGCTGGAGAAGTGAGCCTAATTGAATCGGTCAAGGAGATCAAAAAATGAGATCTCTAATTTTAGTTTTAGGTTTAGTCTTCAATATACAGTTGCAAGCTCAAACTGAAGTCAACATGAGCCGCCAACAAATACTCCTTGAGAATTTATTGAGTGCAGCGGATTCGCGTGGCTTACCTCGTGATATCTACATAAACGACACAACTCCAGCAATTTTAAATCAAGCAGAAATTGTAAAAATAGCTAGCCTTATTGCGTCCGATTTATCTCGTGGACATATTTTACCTACTGATATTTCAGACCGAGTACGCATCAATCCTAAAAAATTCACTAAGCAAGCAGAAGTACAGAAATACCTTAACGAAACTATTTCGCTGAATGATTTGTTTTTACAGATTGAACCTAAAAATCAACTTTATATTCAGCAATTGCGTATTTTAAATCATTTGAAAGCGATGAAAAATTCAGGATGGGCCAATGCTCCAAGAGGAACACTGCCTCTTCTTAAAATCGGCTCTAATGCGCCCAACTCAATTAAATACTTAAGAGCCCGCTTAGCGAACTTAGGCTACACAAGCGATATTACAAATACTGTTTTTGATATCGAGCTTGCAGCTCTGGTAATGGATTTTCAAAACGATCACAAACTGGAAGCCGATGGTGTTGTAGGCAGCAAGTCTTGGACTTACTTAAACCGCGATATCAATCAGTTAATTACACAAGCCCTAATTAATTTAGACCGTACAAGATGGTTGCCAGATAGCCTAGAAAGTGAACGTATATTTGTAAATTTAGCCGAGCAGAATTTTAAGTTTTATCAAAACAATCAAATTGTCATGGATTTTAATACCATCAACGGACGCTTAGACCGCCAAACTCCTATGATGATCGATATGATTAAAAATGTTGTTTTAAATCCAACTTGGACCGTTCCATTTTCAATTTTTGTTAAAGATAAGCTTCCTTTAATTCAACAGGACCCGGGTGTGATTGCACGCTTAAATATGAAACTGATTGACGATTTAACAGGTCAAGAAACTGATCCCTATTCGGTTGACTGGAGCCAGATGGATGCAACTAATCTACACTACACATTAGTGCAGTTGCCAGGCCCTTGGAATGCTCTGGGATTTATTAAATTCCCGTTACAAAACCCTTATGCTATCTACTTGCACGATACCGATTCGCGCAATCTGTTTGCTAAATCCGAAAGATTGTTCAGCTCAGGCTGTGTACGCCTACAGCAACCTTTTGAGCTAGCCGAGAAAATTTTAGAAAATCCTAAATGGACAGTGGACACTTTAAAAATGGCTACTGAAGAAAATCCTATGCAAGCCACTGAGCAAACATGGCTTAAAACAAAAAGAAATATCCCAGTTTATCTCTTTTACTTAACTCAGTTTTTGAAAAATGATTCAAAAATTGTAATCCTGAATGATGCTTATGGGATAGATCTATTAATGTACAATAAAATCATGGGTATCGAAGAACCCGAAATTCAATCTGACGAAGTAAAACCTTAAGTCATTACGACTGGAAACGCATTCTGCACTGTTTTAAAAACTCAGTGCGTGTTTCCGGTAAATTTTTAAAGCTACCGCGTAGGTCCGAAGTTGTTGTTGTACTGTGGTTATCTTGAACACCTCTAGCTATAACACAGTAGTGTTTGGCATTAATATGAACTGCCACATCTTCTGTTTCTAAAATGTACTGTAAACAATCGGCTACCTGTTTAGTTAAACGCTCTTGAACCTGGGGTCTCTTAGCGAAAAACTCAACTATGCGGTTAAGTTTTGAAAGACCAATAACTTTCTTTTTAGGGATATAGGCCACTGTGGCAAAGCCATCAATAGGCTGAAAATGATGTTCGCACATAGAAACTAATTCAATGTCCTGCACACAAACCATCTGGTCATAGCCCATGGTGTTATCAATAACAGTAATTTTAGGAAAGTTTTTAGGATCCAGGCCACTGAACACTTCGTTAACGTACATCTTAGCAATACGTTTTGGAGTTTCTCTCAAGCTATCATCAGTTAAATCAAGGCCCAAAGTTGTTAATATTTCGGTAAAGTGAGATTGAATTTTTTCAACTTTTTCTTCACAGCTCAGATCCGATATAACTGTTGGCGATGGTCTTACATTAGTTAAGATTTCTAAAGCTCTGTTTTCAGTAAAGGTTTTTTGACTCATGTACACCTGCCCTTGATCAAGGATGGCAGTCTACAAAAAACAAGGCTTAAATCCAAATGAATAATAGGCTAATCGATAGAATCTATAAAAATAACTCAGAAGCCTGGGACGCCGACTGCAAAGCTCCTTCCAAAGTATAAATACCACTATGAGCTGTGAAGTCGCCTATAACCTGAAAGTTGCGGTTAACTGACTCAGGAACGGCCATAAAGTTTTTAAAGCCTGAGCCGTTAATCAACTTAACCTGATTCCAGTCATAAAACTGTTCCGTCGATAGTTTCTGGAACGGATAGTTAATCTGAAGCTTCTTTTTCAGAGCACCATAAATATAATCTATTGATATGTCGCTTTTCGTTAAATAGCTAACATCCACCTCAACTATCGGTGAACTGCGGGCTTTTTTAATAACCTGACGTAATATTACATTCTCATGTTCAACAGTAACTAATGGCTTAGAGCTTACGGGAACAGCACCTATTGGTAAAATAATTTTAATAGTGTTCTGAATCTCCATGCTGGTAAGCCAACTTTTAGCCCACTTCATTTCAGGTAAATCCAGCAACCCTGTTATCGATGTCCATTGTGAAGGCGGAATGGCCAAAGCCACTTTCCTACAATTAAACTTTTTTTGTCCGGTGGGGTTTTCAAAAGTCATTTCGTAGCCCGCACTCATTTTTTCAATAGCAACTAACTTCCAGCGTAGCCGAAAGTTACGGTAAGGAATTAAACCAATAATTCGTTCAACTAAAGTATCCGATAGCGACTGCATACCTGATGTAATGTAAATGGAATCTTTATCCAGATTTTTAGTTTCAAGTTTTAAATATTTTACTAAATCATTAGATAAAATATTCTGGGATGACAAAACTGAAGCTCCATAATCTATACCAGTGTTGGACTTAATCCGGCCACCAAAAACATTACTACCTTCAAATAATCTAAACTCGGTTCCTTTGCTTCTTAATTTATAGGCGAGATACAATCCAGAGATACCTCCACCTATAATCATAACCTCATCCTGAAAACTGTAACGGTCTTCAAATAAATAATCATCAAATGATGAGCAAGATGACAGCATTGAATATGAAGAGATGCCGGCTGCACCGATCAATGCGCTTTTGATGAAATTTCTTCTATTTCTTTGTGAGTTACTCATTTTCAACCTATATTCAAAATGCTACACTTACTTTGTGTTTCCAGCAAACAATCTAGAACAATATTTTGAAGAATTGGCGCAGAAAAATTGGACTCTCATTCCAATTGCTTTGGATTCAGGCCAGAAGCTACGAAAATCGGCAGAGTCTAAGTTTACAGCCAAACAGTTTAAGCCAGCTACACTAAGCCAAAGCACCCAGCTTGAAACCTCTATTCGCAACGATAGTATTTTCTGGCTTGATAAAAACTCCCCGCTTATGAATAAAACGGATCAAGAAGTTTTAGTGCAAATAGAAACCTTATCTCTACAGCTCAAAGAATATTTCAGAATCGGGCTCAACGAAATAGAATGCCACTATGCCGTATATAACGATGGGCACTTTTACCACAAACACCGCGATGCAACCATACAAAACAACAAAAGAGTTTTTTCCTTTGTTGTTTATTTAAATGAGTCGTGGAATGCTGAGGACGGTGGTCAACTGGCGGGATACTTAGGTGCAGAAAAAATTTTCAGCATCGAACCTCGAATGGGTCAAATGATCCTGTTCAACAGCGAACTCGAGCATGAAGTACTCAAAACCCATAAAACCAGATACACTCTTACCGGCTGGATACGTAGATGAAAAACGGCAATAAAATTATATTAAAAACTATTTTTCTTGATCGTCCTCATTACCGAGTGCTTATTCTTTTTTTATCTATTCTTGCGGCTGTATTAGGATTATCAGTACCCTACTATCAAAAAATATTTTCACTAAATCTTGATTACACTTCTTTAGCTCTTTGCGTAGTCTTGTCATTGGCTTATTTAATGTTTAATCAACTGACTTTATTTGTAGGATAGAATGAATCCATTCAAGCGCAGCGTAAATTAGCTGAATTAATTTACCGCCATAACTTGCATCTTAAACCTCTTACTCTACAAAAGCGCAGCGTAGGTGAAGTTGTTTCTCTTTACGCAACCGATGTTCCCAGTGCAACAGTTTGGCTCGAGCAATCGCTGCCTTACGGGCTTACAACTATAATTCCGCTAGTACTTACTCCTGTGTTTTTACATCATTTTTATGATCTGTCGCTTTCATTCAGTCTAAGCTTAGTCTTAGCTCTAGTTATTCTGAACAGCATTATGGCTTATCGTCAGTCCATATTCTTTTTTAGATTTAAAATCCTAGCTGCTGACCGCATGGGGCTTGTTAACGAATGGATTCAAAATATCCGCGGGCTTAAAATATTAAACTGGATTGAAGGTTTTGAAAATAAAATCATCAAAAAGCGTCGTGAAGAAACAGTTAACCGTATACATATGCTGACCAACGGACAGGTAATGAATACTATTTCTTCCAGCATAATGTTTGTTCTGAATTTAGCCATGCTCGGATTTTTTATTTGGTTTTATGATAAAAGTTTTTCTAAAGCCGATATCATATCTCTGTTATGGGTTACTACTGTATTTTTATCTCGTCCTCTCAGACAGCTTCCTTGGTTTTTTACATTTGTGTTTGATGCATGGACTTCATTTAAAAGGCTTGCTGACTTTTTAAATTTAGAAAACCAGGCGGAAGTTGTAAAATCCTGCGCCCGAACTAATGAAAGCCATATTCTCGAAATTAAGAATCTGAATTTGCAGATTGCAGGCCGTGAATTATTAAAAAATATCAATGTTGACATTTCAGGTGGCGAAATGATCGCACTTATCGGCCCTGTAGGCTCTGGCAAGAGCTTATTGGTTAAATCTATTATTAATGAAACTCCTTATACCGCTGATGTATTTTATAAAGAAAAAACCAGTTACCTTTCGCAAGAACATTTTATTATGAGTGCCAGCCTGCGCGACAATATGAATTTTTATTACCAATCTCCTCCTGAATACGATGAAAAAATTATGCAGCATTTGTCTCAGGCACAGTTTAATTTTGAATTGGACCGAGTAGAAAATGGGCTTGAAACCGTTATCGGCGAGCGCGGACTAAATTTATCTGGGGGACAGAAGCAAAGAGTTAGTCTTGCGCGTCAGTTGATGGAGCCTAATCAATTACTCATACTCGATGATCCTTTAAGCGCAGTTGACATCTCTACTGAAAAAAAGATGATCGATGAGTTCACGAAATTTAAAGACCGTGGCTGCTCAGTCCTACTGACAACTCAACGATTTACGGCTTTGCCTCATTGCAGCCGTATTATATTTTTAAATAACGGAGTTATTGAGTATGATGGGCCCTCTTCAAGTTTTTTAATGAATCCGAACTATGATTCATTTTTAAGAGGCCTCGTATGAGAATAAAGGACGACTCTTACTCAAAAACAGTCTACGACACCTTATTGCAGGCGTACCGTCCGTTCATGCTGAGAATTCTACTTTTAATAGTTGTTGGATTTTTAGGACGTTTTTTAATACTATCCAATGCCCAGATTATAGGTGATTTCCTAGATAAACATGTCGAAATAAATTCAGAAAACATGAGTGTATTGTTTTACAAACTTCTTACTCTCATTCTTATTTCATTTGCTCTGACCATGCTTTTTCGAACAGTTTTTTCAAGCTTGTCCGCTTTGGCTGTGTCGCGTATTTACGATGAAACCACCTACCGTGTATCGCGCTTCCCGATCAGTTTTTTCGAAAATCAGCCCGTAGGCAAAATTACAACACGTTTTTCCAGTGACTATGGAAATGTATTCAGGCTTTTCGGCGGACCTTTGGCCGAATTTTTATCAATCCTTTTTGATTTAATCTCAATTGTTATTTTAATGGTACTCATACATCCGTACTTTTTAATTACAATTGTTGCTTCATCCTCAGTCTATTACATTCTGCTGGTTAAAAATCAAAGCAGCTTACGAAAAACGCGTCGTGAACTTTCTACTCTTCGGGCTCCATCAATTTCACATTTTTCAGAAACGGTTCAAGGTTCTACAATTATCAGGCAGAATCTCAAAGAAAATACCTTTGTCGCTAAGTTTACCGAGTTTGATTCTAAGTATTTAGTTACCAAGTGGTCGGTTTTCTGGCGAGTAACACGCTTTTCAATGGAACTTAATATTTTATCAACCGTACTTTTTGCAGTGAATGGCCTCATCTGCGTCCATTTGATGAAAAATAATATCATGGGCATAGGCCTAACGGCAGTTGTACTGAGTTTTTCTCTTTTAGCCACGAACACATTGCAAATGTTTTTTGAATGGTTCTCACAGTTTGAAGAGGCTTTTGCCGGAGTTGAAAAAATGGATGAATACATACGCCACCCCATTGAGCCGGGAGTTAAGCTTCCGAGCTATTCTGACTTTTCCACTTCGCATCCTAAAAAAAGCAAGCATGATCCTATTTCCGCCAACACTTCGACTGTTCAACATGAAGATCAGATTCAGGTTGAAAATCTCAGCTTTAAATATCCGAGCTCTAAAGATTTAGTGTTAAATCAAATATCATTTAAGCTTAAAAGAGGTGAAAAGCTGGGTATCATCGGACGTACCGGCTCAGGAAAAACCACTCTCATATCCGTTCTACTCAAAATATACCCTTTTGAAAAAGGGGTCATCATGATTAACGGCACCAATGAACCCGACACCGAAAGGCACCGTTCTTTATTTTCAGTTATTTCCCAGGATCAATTATTTTTAACAGGAAGTATCCGCGACAACCTCGATCTATTCCGTAAAAATACAAACCAGGAACTGGAAAATGTATTGAAAAAAGTTGGCCTTAAATATTCATTAAATGATCAGGTTATCGAAAAGGGCCAAAACCTATCATACGGTGAAAAACAATTACTCAGCCTAGCCCGCGGTCTTTTACAAAATGCACAGATCTTTATATTTGATGAAGCCACCTCTAATGTGGACCCACAATCAGAAACTCTTATGAATAAAGCATTGACCGAGCTATTGGCCGATAAAACCCAAATACGCATAGCCCATCGATTACAGACCGTTGAGGACTGCGATCAGATTTTATGGCTCGATCACGGCTGTGTGAAAAAAATCGGCCCCACAAAAGTAGTTCTTGAGGCTTTTAAAGAATCAAGGTAGATTCTCTCAAAACGATGAATAGTAAATAAACTTTAATAGCTGTTAAGCGCGCGTCAAAAGGGGGGAATCAATGCAAAATGATGAAAACCAAACCCCTGATATTAATGATAACCAATCTGCAGACCAAGATATTTCTATAATTCAAGACGACTGGTCACAGCTTAATAAAGAAAAACGTAAAACTAAATTTAATTCCCTGAATCGCACCGACGCCGAAGAGCTTTTTTTAAACTTAGGCGCATCCGACCAATATGAACTTATATCTGAACTCAGCAATCTTGAAATCCGCTCTTGGTTACGCCTGTTAGCGCCCGATGATGCCGCCGATTTAATTCAGGAAGTTGATCACGAAAAAAGAGAAGAATACCTTTCATTATTAGACCCTCAGACTAAGCGCGAAGTTTCGGCCCTGTTAGCTTATGCCGAAGATAAAGCCGGTGGTCTGATGAATTCCCGCTTTATACGTTTACGCCCTAATATGAATGTGGACGAAGCCATCAGCTACATCCGCATTCAAGCTAAAACTCAAGTTGAAACAGTTTATTACTCTTATGTTTTAGATCCGGAACAAAAATTAGTGGGCGTAGTTTCATTCCGTGAGTTATTTGCCTCTTCTGCCAATAAAAAAGTAGAAGAAATCATGCATACGGATACGATCAAAATTCCGGTTGATCTGGATCAAGAGCAAATCGGTCAGATTTTCAGTAAATATGAACTTATGGCCGTTCCGGTTATTGATGCCGACAACAAAATGGTGGGTATCGTTACTTTCGATGACATCGCGCAAGCGGTACAAGAAGAAGCGACTGAAGACATTCATAAAATCGGTGCCGTTGAAACTTTAGATGCTCCCTATCTACAAATTTCTTTTTTCGAAATGATAAAAAAACGCGCCGGCTGGTTATTAATACTATTCATAGGCGAAATGTTTACAGCTAGCGCCATGGGATTTTTTGAAGATGAATTACACCGCGCTCTGGTTTTATCTATGTTCTTACCTTTAATTATCAGTTCTGGCGGTAACTCGGGTTCTCAAGCCTCTACTCTTATTATTCGCGCTATGGCACTAGGAGAAGTAAAATTAAAAGACTGGTGGAAAGTTTTCGTACGAGAAGTCGCTACAGGACTTTGCCTTGGGCTTTGCCTTGGTATTGTGGGCATGCTCCGTATTTACTTCTGGCCTTGGCGCAATGAAATGTACGGCGATCATTATGCGCTTATAGCTGCTACAGTTGCCGCTTCAGTTATTGGTGTTGTTTTATGGGGAACCATTTCAGGATCAATGCTTCCATTTATTTTACGTAAATTTAAGCTGGATCCAGCTTCTGCATCTGCGCCTGCTGTTGCCACTATCGTAGACGTAACAGGCCTTATAATTTATTTCACCTGTGCGAGTTTGATTTTAAAAGGAACTCTTCTTTAAACTTTGGGTTATGTGCTAGGTACTAACCCAGCAGTCCATGATCTGATTTGATATCTGATGCTATCTGAAAGATTTAAAAATTTAAGGCCATACGCCTGAGCTTCGGATGACCACACAACTTCGGCTGCAATTTTTTCATCGCCGTAATCGCCCAGTCGTACACGAACGACCTGACCTTTTTGTAAATTCATCGCTGATCTGAATGAAATCCCGCCTAATGAAATATCTTCAGTTGTTACACTGATTTTTTCACCATAAATTTCAAGTATTGCATTTTTGTTTACTGCAAAACGGTCATAGCTACGACGATTTGAAGCTTTAAATAACTCTTTCGAACGTAAATTAAGTGCAATAACCACTGGTAACAACATAATCGATAAAATGACCGCTAAATCAGAAGCAGCCGAACCATTACCGCCGCCACCAGCGTTGTCAGTTAAAGCTTTAACTAAACCGCAACCTCCAGCCGGAGCTGAACTTTCTGCATCTGAAGCCACATTACGGCTGGCTTTATTGTAATCCGGTACATAAGCCGGACTCCACGTTGCCGTAGCGGCTTGAGCCTTAGCACTAACCGTAGTTTTGTAGGCATTCACACGCCCACCGGTGCTAACTTTCCCTGAGAGTGAAGAAATCGTATCAATAGAACCTAATACTATACTTCTCACCTGGTAAGCCGATAACTGTGGCGCCTCACGTACAACAAGAGCTGCAAGACCTGCAACAAACGGAGTAGCCATTGATGTACCTGACATCATCTGGAAACAACCCGGAACTAAACATCCAGTTCCAGGAACCGAACTTAAAATCATTGAACCTGGAGCCGCAATATTAACTGTGGTTGCACCATAATTTGAAAAATTTGCTTTTTGATCTGTATCTGTTGAAGCCAATACACTTATGTTGTTTGGCGAATCCATATTGGCTGGATAAAGAGGTGATGTATCGTTATTAGTTCCGTAGTTTCCAGCCGCAGATACGATTAATACACCGTGATTATAGGCATATGTATAGGCTTCATGCAGAGATTGTGAGTAAGAAGAATCGCCCCACGAGTTATTAATAACTTTAGCACCTTTAGACACCGCATAGTAAATAGCACTTACAGCATTAGCTGTTGAACCTGAACCAGCCGAATCAAGAAATTTAAGTGGCAAAATTTTTACTTTTGATTCTCTTACCGGATAAGATGTTACATCCTGTCCTACACCTAGCACTATACCCGATACGTGCGTACCATGCTTATTGTCATCGTGCACATTTGCAGTATTGGCAACATAGTTCCATCCATTAATATCATCAATTAACCCATTGCCATCATCATCAACTCCGGCAACACCATTTATTTCGGTGGTATTTTCCCAGATAGCGCCTGAGTCTTTAAATAATAAGTGGTTTCGATCTAGACCAGTATCGATCACAGCTACTATTGTTTTGGTTCCTTGGTCATAAGGCTTTTGGATATTCCAAGCATCTTTTACCTGAACATTTGCATTAGACTGATTGTAATCGTCAGTTGATTCTGGCGCAGACCCCAGCGCGCTGACTTCCGTTGGATTTACACTTAAAATATAATTAGGCTCAATAAACTCGACATCCGGATTAGAGTAAAGCGCATCGCGTGCGGCACTTCCTGAAACTTTCACGTGAACCATTTCTGAACCTGAAAAAGTAGACTTAACCAAAACCCCCGCACTCAATTTACTAATACGCGAAGAGCCCGTAGCTGATTTTTTGAATTTAACGATGTACTCACCCGCAACAGAACGTGGAGCCTGAGCTAACACAAGATTTGAGAAAAACAGCATTAAAATAGCACTCAGGCTACAGATCATTTTCGACATGTATCTATTATCGGGGATAGCCCCAGACAACTAAATATGAGTGCTTTATTCTCTCAAAATAGTGCGTAAGTCGAACTAAAATGAAAAACTTATTTACATCTTTTTTAACAATAAAAAAAGGCCGTCTCAAAACGGCCCTTTTTAAACTGTTTCACTATGAGAAAAGTTAAATATTACTTTTTCTTTTCAGTGGTAACCGAAATTTCCGCAGTTACACGGCGGTTTTGATCGCGACCCGCTTTTGTTTTATTATCGGCTACAGGTTGCGCAGGACCGTAACCTTTTGCAGTTACTCGAGAAGTATCAATACCAGCTTTCACCAAGGCTGCTTTTACTGCTTCTGCACGTTTTTCCGATAATGAAGTATTGGCGGCAGCTGCACCTCTATTATCCGTGTGGCCAGCTATTTCAACTTTTGTTTCCGGAAACTTTTTCATGAAGTTTGCTAAGTTTTCAATTTCCGAATTATATTTCGCATTTAAATCTGATTTACCAGAAGCAAACTCAATTTGAAGTTTTACACTTGCTTTTTCTGTTTCAGAACAACCGAATGCATTCACCACAACACCTGAAGCTGTATTGGGGCATTTGTCATCTTCATCAACTACGCCGTCTTTATCGGTGTCTTTTTTTGCTACTGCAGCTGCAGGGGCTTCACTTACAGATTTATCATCATCTGATCCGTCCAAAGCATTATGAATAGCAATAAAAACTGCCGGCTGGAAAGCTTGTGTGTCTTTAAGGTTTAATGTTACATCTGATTTAGAAACATAGTAGTAATTAAATAAAGCACCAGCAGAAATGTATTTCCAGTCAGCTTCAAGACCGGCTGCCGCTTTTCCACCTAAAGAAGTTGTTTTAACATCAGCTGAATCTTTAGATTCAACAGAAGTAACACCTAATTTAGCAATTGGATGAATCCAGTTATTAGCCGCAAATCTGTAAACTCCAGAAAGATTAATAGCCTTGTGTTTAGAGTTGGCTTTATCGAAATCTAAATTATCTAAACCGGCCTCAACACCCCAGTTTTTATTAAAACCGTAACCTAACCAGTAGTTTTGACCATCGCCTGTTGAAGCGTTACTTTTAAAGGTATCGCCACCCACAGGATGTGTTGTACCAGCACCTATACCTAACTCAAATCTATCTTGCGCATTTACAGTCACTACGAACAGCAAAACTGCCAAACATGAGAACAATTTATTCATAAATAACTCCGTATTATTTGTTATGCTTGTTTAAAAATTTATGTTTTGAAGAATAATCATTTTTTAAACTCAGTGACAAGCTTAAAGCCGCTCTTGACTCTGCTTTTGACCTCATGAATCATATAGCAAATGAATAAACTACAAAAGATTTTCGTCAGTGGACTTATCAGTTTTTTACCTTTGGCTGTTACTATCTATATCGTATATGCTGGTGTAACGATTGTAGAGAACTTATTAGGCAATTTCCTGCGCTCAGCCCTGCCTACAGATACCTATATTCCCGGATTTGGCTTTTTAGCCACAATGGTTTTAATTTTTTTACTAGGTCTTTTGCTCAATAATTTCGTAACAGCAGGACTACTACTAAGATTGCAAGAAAAACTGACAGAAATTCCGTTGATAAAAGTAGTTTATTCACCCCTACGCGATTTAATGAACTTATTTTCTAAAGGTCGTGGCGGTAGCGAATTACAAAAAGTCGTATTAGTTCAGTTTGATGGTTACAAAGAAGTTCTGGGCCTTGTTACACGTGAACACTTCAACGATTTAGATTCAAATCTTAAAATCAACCCGGATAAAATAGCAGTCTACATTCCTATGAGTTACGGACTAGGCGGTTACACTATTTTAGTGAACAAAAGCCAGATCACCCCAATCGATATACCGGTAGAAAAAGCCATGAGTCTGGCTCTGACCGCTTGGATTAAAACCGACTCTAACCAGAAATAGAGAACCCTATGTCAGAACAAAGCCGCTCTAAAACAATTTTAGAAAAAGCCCTCGATGTAAATTTAGATCCTTTGTTTTATGGAACATTCGCAGAAATCGGCGCAGGGCAAGAGGTGGCCCGTCAGTTTTTTCAAGCTGGTAAAGCCTCACAAACAATTGCATTAACAATTTCAGCTTATGATATGACCTATAGTGATATCATTTACGGAAAAGAAAAATCAGGACGCTATGTTTGCAAACCCCGTCTTGAAAAAATGCTCGACCGCGAGTATGAAAAATTAATTGAGCGTCTTGGCCCTACCCGCGCCGATAATACTTGTTTTTTTAGTTTTGCGGATACGGTCGCTACTGGGTCAGGCAATTGCCACGGCTGGATGGGGGTTAAATTCCAGTTTTCGCCAAAATCAGAAGCTCAAACCGTTATGCTTCATGTGCGCATGCTGGACAAACACCGCTTGCAACAACAGGAAACTCTTAGCAAGCTCGGCGTTAATTTAATTCACTGCTGTTTTTACAAAAGAAAAAATACGAATGATTTCTTAAACGGACTTTTTGACCAAATTAAATCCGACGCTTTATCTGTTGATGCTATTTACTTTACAGGCTCTGAATTTAAAAAATTCGATGAAATTTATTTTAATCTAATGTTAGTGGAAAAAGGGTTCAGCGCTGCCTGCTTTATCGACCAGAACGGCAAAGTACAAAACCCATCAGATTTTTTCTGGAATAAATCTCTGTTAATTCAACGAGGATTCTTCCAACCCGTAACTAACACACACTTAGATATTTTTAAGCGCGGACAAGATCACTTTAAAAAAGAATTTTCTTTAAAGAGTCAGGATATTCTACCAGTATTTGAATTTACTATCGACAATCGCGTTAAGAAAACACATTTGAGCACCGACGAAGCTTTCAAGCGAGTACAGATGATCAATCAGTTAAATATTCCGGTATTGGTTACTGGCTTTACACTTTTTTACCAGTTAAAAGAATTTATCAGATTATCAACAACATCTCCTTTAGGTATTGTGATTGGTGCCACTCATCTTGAAAAACTTTTTGATGAGAGCTTCTATTTTGACCTTAAGGGAGGCTTACTTGAGGGTATGTCTAAGTTACTTGGGCGATTCTCAAGACTTTACATTTATCCTCATAAAACGAATGAAATTTGTTTACTGACAAAAAGCTTCTTTCCAAAACCTGAAGTTAAAAATATTTATAAACATTTTATCGATAACAATATGATTCAGGATATTGCAGGTTGCGATGAACTCAAAGAGTTCATCCACTCAGACGATGTTTTAAAGTTAATTAAGAAAAAAGATAAAAGCTGGAAAAAACTCGTACCCGAAGCTATTCATAAAATGTTGGCTTAAGCTCGCGACTTAAGCCATTCAATCATAGACTGCACCGGCTGCCCGCTTCCACCGGCAAAACTCAATGCTCCGGTAACTTTATCATTCCAGCAGTACACATCTAAATGAGCCCATTTTTTTCCAGCACAGAATTTTTCTAAGAACAGAGCTGCCGTAATCGCTCCACCGAAGCCATCGGCAGAATTTTTAAAATCTGCAAAGTTAGAAGTCATTGATCCAAAATATCTTTGAACCAATGGCATTCTCCAGTTTTGCTCACCGGTTTTTTGACCTGCAAGTTGGAGCTGATTTGCTAAAGCATCGTCATTCGTAAATAAGCCAGCCACATCAGCACCCAGCGCAACTTTAATGGCTCCAGTGAGTGTAGCAATATCAATTAAGTATTCCGGCTCATCTGCACCTTTTTGTTTTGCAGCCACATCCATAACATCGGCTAAAACCAAACGGCCTTCGGCATCTGTGTTATCAATTTCAACCAAATAGCCCGCACGAGAACGGTATAAATCACTCGGGCGCATTGAATTAGCATCAACACTGTTTTCGGCTAGCGCCAAATAAAAATCACAGGGACGCTCGTAATTAGAATGAGCGGCCCAGTAAGCAATGCCTAGCACCGCTGCGGCCCCACCCATATCTTTTTTCATCAGTCTCATTCCTGAAGATGGCTTGATGTCTAAACCACCAGTATCAAAAGTAATGCCCTTACCTACAAATGCAATTGGCTTTTTAGAAGATTTCTTTTTAGGGCGGTATTTAATACGCAGCATTCTCGGCGGAGTGTCTGACCCCTTACCTACGGCTAAATGCAAATTCATATTTTCTGCTGCTAACTTTTTATGATCCCATACTTCAACTGTTACTGTTTTAGGAAATGCTAATTCTTTTTTAGCTATGGCCTCAATAGAAGCCGGATTAATATCGTTCGGTGGCAGGTTAACAAGATGACGAGCTAATTGAACCGACTGAGCTTCAAGCAAAGCCTTATCAATAAATTTTTGATCCAATTTGATTTTCTTTTTTCCACTAACAGATAAATAGAACTTCTGATTTTTTGCCGGTACAGAATTGTAGGTGTTCACAAAATTATAATTTGCAAGTTCAAGCCCGATCACCACAGCTCGTAGAATTGACTCATCAACTTCAATGAAATTAAATACTACATTTTCTAAAGAGTTATTTTTTAACTGTCCTAGCAACGTACCGGCCTGATCGCGGAACCATGCATAGGCCGTTTCATCTAATAAACCTTGGTGACCACTTTTTTTAATTGCAGCGTTTTGAAGAATCCATACAGAACCAAACTGGCCTATAAAGTTAACGACTCTTTTATCTAAACCCAGCAGTTGAACTGTTTGCTGGCTGAATGAATGCTGCTCGATGATTTTTTTTAAATCCGCTTTACGTCGAGCTTCTGATACATCACCTAAAACATATACAAAAGCCTGAGCTTTAGGCGCTACTTTAGAGTTTATCTCAAATTGAAATTTAGATTTCAAGACTGATTGCACATTCATGGAATATCCTATCTTAGACAAAGGTAATTTGATATAATGTTGCCTTAACTATGACATCAGGATCAACTAATAACAGCCATTCAAACGCCAAACTTAATTTAAAACTCGGGTTGTTTAATGCTGAAAATTTATTTCTTATATTTGATCAGGAAGTCCCGCCCCACTACCAAAAATTAAACGAAGCACAGTGGCAAAAACTCTCCAACGCAATCTACGAGAACAAGGCTCTTGCCAAATGCACCACAATAGCGCAGATCATTAAAGAAAATGATCCCGACATTATGATGCTTTGTGAGGTCGGAGGCGTTGAGTCTCTGAACAACTTCAATAAATTATTCCTAGGTAATCAGTATTATGTAGCCCTCCTTGAAGGTAACTCAGATCGTAATATTGACGTGGGCTTTTTGATTAAAAAAGATGTCCAATTCTTTTTTGACATAGCCAGTAACAAGCACCGCCCGCTTAATTTTTTATATCCACATGAAAACCTCTCTAAAAAAACCGGCTATCCCATAAAAGGCCAATCGCAGTTTTTTTCGCGGGACTGTGTTGAGCTTCGTTTGTTTACTAAAGCAAAAGAGCTGCCCTTTATGATTCTTTTACTGACTCATTTAAAGTCACGCCTAGACCCTGAACGCATTGACCCAGGTGGCACAGAAAGACGCTCGGCCGAGCTACGCACAACTGTGGATATCTATAAAGAATTACAAACCCAGTTTCCAAAAACTCCGATAATATTGGCCGGTGACATGAATGGTTACGCCGGAAAACCCAATACAGATCCTGAGTTTTTACCTTTGTATAATGAAACCGACCTTGAAGATGTTCTTGAGATAGCCAATATAAGTATTGATAAGCGTTCAAGTTTTTACCAAATAAAGAATGGCGGGCGTGCCGAAGGTAAGCAAATCGACTATTGTTTTATTTCTAAAAACTTATTTGATAAGCTCGTCAAAACTGATGCCAGAATATATCGATACAAAGATGAGTTTGGATTTCCTTTTGATACACCCAAGAGCATGGATGAGAAAGCTAAACTTGCCTCAGATCATTACCCTCTTTTTTTTAGTCTTGAAAACATCGAATTTTGATGAGAGCCTAATAACAGATGAGTTTAAAAAAAGCGCAACAAACTGAATTCAAAATTACTGCTACAACAGTTTACGTTGAATCAGAATCTGCACCTGATCAGCATCGCTATTTTTTTGCATACAAAATTACAATTAAAAACCAAGGCACTTCTACAGCTCAACTCATGAGTCGCCATTGGGTTATTACAGATTCCCTCGGGCACATTGAAGAAGTTCGTGGCCCCGGCGTTGTTGGTTTACAACCAAAAATAACCGGTGGGCAAATTTTTGAATATGACAGCGCCTGCCCACTTAGAACCAGCTCAGGTACAATGAGTGGAACTTATCAGTTTGTTGGCGAAGATGGCGAAACCTTTGATGTCGTCATACCAGAATTCTACCTAATTGCACCATCTGCAGTTAATTAATAATTTATTTTTTTTCCAACTCTGACACAATTAAAGATACAATCTTAAGCTGTTCTTCATATTTTAAAAAAGGCCTCGGTTGATGTGGCAATACCTGCTCTTCGATCAACGGCACATGAACAAACACAGATTTTAAATTTTTAAATTCGCTACAAACTCTGAAGTACAAATCGTTACAAACATAAGCTCCAGCAGAAAAAGAAATTTCAATTGGCAAAAACTGCGCCTTCAACTCTTGGTAAATTGAATCAATAGGAAATAGAGACATATAAGCCAAAGGCTCAGACTCATTAATTTTACCTGTAATAGGCGCCTGTCCGGCTTCATCTTGATTAGCCGTTTGAATCCAGTTAAGCGCAATCTTTTCGAGTGAAACTTTGTTTCTACCTGCCGCCTGCCCCAACATAATCAAATAATCAAATTGATCACTTTGCAGCTTTTTTTTTAAAATGTTAAAACTGGCTGTAAATTCAACTGGCAAAACTATAGATTCAACGCTGTTATTTTTTTTAGATATATCCGTAGCTAGCAATTCGCTAGGATTAAGTTGCTGACCCAAAAAAGGTTTAAACCCAGTAACCAAAATTTTCATTACGGAGATCTGAGAAACTTTTCCCAGCCAGATGGTATTTTATGATAAACATAGCGCTCGTGTAAGCGCCCGCTCTTGCCGAACCAAAACTCTATTTCTGTAGGTTTAATGCGGTAACCGCCCCAGTTAGGTGGACACGGCACAGGACTATTTTTAAATTTATTTTCAAACTCTTCAAATTTTTGCTGGAAAATTTTATAAGAATCGAGTTTTTCAGATTGATTAGATGCCCAGGCCCCTATCTGACTGTTTCTCGCTCTTGTTGCAAAATATTTTTCAGATTCTTCACGTGTTAATTTTTCAACCTGTCCTTCGATACGAACTTGTTGATCAAGATGAGGCCAGAAGAAATTGGCCGAGACCTGATTATTAACTTCAATATCATGGGCTTTACGCCCCTCGTAGTTAGTATAAAAACAAAACCCCCGCTCATCCACGTCTTTCATAAAGACGATTCTGACCGAGGGTTGGTTTTGTTTATTAACTGTAGCAAGTGCCATAGCATTAGCTTCCGGCACTCCTTTAATCTGAGCCTCTTTATATAATTTTAAGAAATTATCTATAGGATCATTCTTAAAATCAAAGCTCATTAGTTACTACTTTTTACCTTTTTTAGGAGCCGGAGCTGCGGCAGATTTAACGATTTCCAGTAATTCAACTTCGAATACTAAAGCAGAATTTGGTGGAATACCCGGACGACCTGCAGGACCGTAAGCTAATTCTGGTGGAATGAATAATTTGTATTTAGATCCAACTTTCATCATTTGTAACGCCTCTGTCCAACCTGGGATAACTCCAGAAACTGGGAATTCAGCGGGTTGACCACGGTCAACAGAAGAGTCAAATTTAGTTCCATCAACTAAAGTACCTACATAGTGACATTTAACATTGTCAGCTTTAGTAGGAATTGCGCCTTCGCCCTCTTTCATTACTTGGTATTGTAAACCCGAAGCAGTTACTTTAACACCTTCAGCTGTTTTGTTTTTTTCTAAGAACTCAGCCGATTTCTTTTTGTTATTTTCGCCTTCTTCTTGTTGTTTTTTCATAGCCATTTCTTGTAATTTCATCATGGCTTTTTGAATTTCTTCATCTGTCATAGATGATTTACCTTGAGTCGCATCAGCTAAAGAAGCCGCTAGAGTTTTAGGGTCTACTTCAATGTTTTGAGCTTTAAGATTCTTACCGATTTGTTGACCGATAGCGTATGACGCTTGGCCTTTATCAGATTTAAGATCCGGTTTGTTACAAGCCGTTAAAGTCAACATAAGACCTGCAGCTGCGATTACTAATAGTTTATTCATTTGATGTTCCTTTCATTGAACTTTAAATGTTGTCTTCAATGCTAAAGCATGATCGAATTCTCTAAGATTTCAAACACATAACATGCTGCACACATCGCTTTATTTTTTAGCTCTGCTTTGCCTTTCAAGCTCACCTAACTGGGCTAAGCTTAATCATATGCCCGTCGAAGTGCTCGGGTTTTGGCGCTTATTCATTGCGGCGTTACTTGTTGGATTGTGGATGGTCGTTAAACATTCAGCACCTCGCCCGAAGTTCAGTAAAAACATGATATGGATCGTGGTTTCCGGGGCTTTCTTTTTTTTACACCTTTGGACTTACAAATACGCCTCAAAAAACACCAGCGTCTCCAACACCATGATTCTTTTTTCTTCCAACCCGATATGGGCCTCGCTAGGTGCCGTCGCTTTTTTCAAAGAACACATTAATAAAAGAATCATCTTCGCCTATGTGCTGGCCCTGTTCGGAGTTTATTTATTGGTGGCCCATGATCTTAAGGTGAGCAATCAAGTCAATTACGGAGACTGGTCTGCAGTAGCCTCTGCAGTGTTTTACGCCTGCTATATGCTGACTGGAAAAAAGGCACGTCACTACTACGACAACACCTACTACTCTCTGATTCAGTACTCAGTTTGCGCCCTACTGTTCTGGTTCTGCATTCTGGGAACTGGGGCAAACATGACTGGCTATGACGACATTTCATGGATAGCTGTAGCCGGATTAGTACTACTTCCTACATTCATGGGACATCTGAGCTTCACTTATCTGGTTCATCATATGAATCTCACAGTGATGAGCTGCGGTAAACAACTTGAACCTGTTTTGGCGGCCATAATGGCCTATTTTATATTTGGCGAACACATCAGCGAATACGCCTGGATATCATTCACATTAACATTTATTTCGGTGTTGATTTTATTTTATCCAGCACTCAAAAGCTCAGCGCAAAAAATCAAGTCCCGCGCCGACCTCTTGCTGAGTTCGAAGGAATAAGAGAGGCTTTTCTGTGTGCAATAAAAAAGCAACTCTCAGTTGCCTTTTTTATTTTTGCTCCCCAAAATGTATAAATGGCTCAGCAGAATTTTTGGATTACCGAAATCACTAAATGGGAAAAGCAAAGATATCAGGGCTACTTTTCAGATCTGTTTTATTCCAGCCTTCGATACCGCCAAGAGTATCTGGCTTTCATTCTCAACCAAATACCTGAAGGTTCACGCGTTGTTGAAGTCGGTTGCGGTTCCGGTAAGCTTTACGGGTTGATACGTAATAAAAAAAATATACACTTTACCGGTTATGATATTTCTCACGAAGCCATTCAGGCGGCTAAAAACGACTATCCCGAATCACCCCATGTCCAATGGCATTGCCAAGAAGCCGATAAAATTCAAAATATAGAGGCTGACTATTTTATCAGTGCCGGTCTATTTGACTGGCTATCGGATGAAGAAATTAGATCACTACTAACTCAAAATAAGTTTCGCTTCCACGTACATTCATTTTCTCTGAAAACGAATTCATGGAAAAAAAATCTGCACAAAGTGTTTTCTTTTTTAATCAGTCGTAAAAATAATATCAAATACCAGCCCCGCACCTTTTCACAAGAGCAAATAAAATTTTTAATGCAACCCGCAAATAATTTACAGTTCATTCAAAATGTTCGGCTATCATTCGGTTCTTTTGTACACAATTTACCTGAAAGCTTTCACGCAGACTTTAGGATATTTTTAATTGATCGCTATTTTTCAGAAAAAAACGGCGTTTACGGAATAACTGAACGTTTTCTGAAGAAAAAAGAATTTAATCTAATTCAAAAGAATGCACCACCAGTGAAAAATAGAAATGTTCTGGAAATAGGCTCAGGTTACGGTTTTTACACGCGCTGGCTAGTTGCTCTTGAGCCTCTGTCTTTAATTGCCATTGACCCCTCGGTTAGCACCAAAAATCATTTCAATACAGAAACCTATTCTTTTAAGCCAATTTCATTAGAGCAATTTAACAGCACTGAAAAATTTGATCTGGTCTTTGCGCTGGGCGTGGCCGAGTTTGTATCAGACCTACCCCTGTTTTTCCATAAACTGCTTTCGTTAACCGCACCGGGAGCCAATGTTGTTTTACTTATACCTAATGAATATAACTTTCCCTATTTCTTTTATAAGAAGTTTCATAATGCCCAATCCGGCAGACTTAATACCGATATTGAGACAAGCTTAACACTCAGCCTCAATAAATCAGCTAAAAGATACAAAATCCATAAAATAAATGGTGGCTTTTTAAATAATCTATTTATCATTAAGATAGATGAATAAATCGGTACTTTTCATTATTAACGGCTTTGGCATGGGGAACGCGACCCGCTGTGATTCATTAATGGATATTTTAGCCAATCAGTACAATATTGATGTAATTACATCCGACAAGGCTTATGACTACTACAAAAGTAACTCCAAAATTGCCAATTTGTACAAACAGATTGATCTGAACCTGCAACAAAGAATTAAATTCGGCAGCTTTAAATATTATCTGAAATATGTGCCGCACTTTTTCAGTAGACTTGTACGCAACTTTCGCATTCAAAAAAACATTCAGGCTCAAAAAAAGTATGAAGCGATTTTTTATGATTCGGATTACGGTTTTATACTAAATGCACTGAGTATCCGAAACAAAAATATCGTAGGCGTTAATAACTCCTATGAAGTTTTATCTTACCTCGCTAAAAATCCAAAAACTATTAAGCTCAGCCTAATCCCTTCTCTTTTTGTAGAACTGGTTGATTTTTTAACCCACTATTTATTCTGTAACTATGTTGTATGCCCGTGCCTCGGATATAATTTTAACGAAGAAAATACTTCAGCATTCAAAAAAGTACTTCTGTGCGCACCGCTTATTAGAAAATGTCTGATTGATAAACATCAAAAACACAACCAAACATCACATGATCATGTTTTGGTTATGTCGAGCAGCTCAAATGTCGAATCCGGCATTTCCCTTTTGAATCAGGGGCCATTATCCGGTTACACTTTTTTAACTGACGGATTGCAAAAAGATAATACCGACAATCTTATCTCAGCATCACTTGTTATTTGTAACTCGGGTCAATCTAGCTTAACCGAATGTCTTTATTTAAATAAAAAAGCGCTCATTGAAGCCTTACCGAGTCACTCTGAGCAATACGTTAACAGCTTAATTGCCGAGAATAGAGGCTTAAAAATATTAAATTCCAATGAAACCTATGCGCAGATAAACGCATTAAAGGCCGAAAGCCAAACCGATTATAAGTACAATTACGATCTGGCGGTAGTAAACATCAGGGCGCAACTACTGTTCATCGAAAAGGATAAAAATGAATATATGCGCTGACGACTATGGTCTAGCTCCGCAGGTTAATGCGGCTATACTAAATTTAATCCAAATGAAAAAAATATGTTCTGTTTCCGTTCTCATTAAAGAATGTAGTTCGTACGATGCCATTCGCCTTAAAAACTGTCCTGAATTGAAAATTGGGTTACATCTTGATTTGTTCAAAGAAAGCCCTATAGGGAATTATTTAAAATACATTTTCAATCAGCAAGCTCTGAATGCTGAAATTAAGGAACAACTGCGACTTTTTAAATTTAAATTTGGTTTTTTTCCAAACTATATAGATGGGCACATGCACTGCCAGATCTACCCCATCATACGCAAATCTCTGATTGGCATTATTGCCACACAAAAAATTCCTGAGAATTTTTATATCAGATCTTGCCTCATTCCAACTACTATACGCAGTACCAAAAAATTAAGTGATTACCTGTACCTGAATCTCCTTGCTTATTTTAATGTGGGTTTCACAAAGCTCTTACAAGTAAATAAAATTAATACGAATAGCCACTTATACGGAGCGTTCAATGGACATTTGGGCATAGAAACAATATTTGAGTCGTTTAAGTTTCAGGGAAGTCAGCAGGATATTTTCTTTTTTCATCCCAGTACAGAAAGTATACATCATACTAATTCAACCGGCGGCATAGCGCGAAAACATGAATATGAATATATTTCAAAAAATTAAATCTTTTAAAAGTTATCTTCCCCAATTACTTCTTTTCATTTCTTTTATATTCTGTATCTATAAAATTGATCTCACTTGGTTCAATACACATATGGCTCGCGATCTCGCGCGCGCGCAAGACTGGCTAAATATTAATCCAGCTAACTGGCTCGGACCAGAAATGGGCTGGGATTACAAAAAATTGCCTGGCCCTCTCTACTACTGGCTAATGGCCCCTTTAAAACTTTTTAATTCAGTTATTTTTATACTTTTTGTTAAAAGCATAGCCGTGTATTGCGTATTGTTAATGCTAACGCGTGAAATAAAAAAAATGCTTGGTGAAAATGTATTAATCGACTTTTTATTATTGTTTTCCTTAATGCCGGTTTACATCTTAACCAGTAGAAACCTTTGGAACCCTTCTTTGATAGTTCTTTTTAACAGTTTACAACTTATATTTTTTTTAAAATTTCTTAATTCTCCACGTGTTTTGTGGATATGGCTTATGACAACAACTGCGTTTGTCGGAATGCAGGTTCACTTTTCTATCTTAGTTATGTATTCTGCCATAGTTTTTACGATTTTATCTTCAAAGCAGATTGAGCGTAAAATTAAAATAGTCCAGCTAGCTGTAATGGCAAAGCTGATTGTATGGCTCATCGTTTGGTATTTTTTTAATTTTGTTCCAGAATTTAATACTCAGCTCAGTAATTTTTATGGCTCCAACCCTCACCTTTTAGAGCGATTGTTCGACTTAAGCTACCACATTTCACTCAATATACTGGACCTAAAGGACTATGATTTGTTTACACTTTTCTTTAAAACCCTATCTGAATTGGGTTTAATTGCATCCGGAAGTGTCAAATTTTTAAGTGTTTTGCTGAATATAATTTATTTCGCACTACTGGCCTACGGTTTAGCTAATATTATTGCTAGCTACCGTAAAAACCGTAAGCCTTTTGATTTTTTCTTACTTCTACATTTTTTATTCTTCATCATTTCAATTTTAATACTGAAAAACAAAGAACAGGTTCCTTACCGCTATGGGTTGTGCCTTTACCCCATACAATTTATTATTATCAGTTACGGACTTCACTTAGGGCTCTCCACCAAAGGTTTTATCTTACAAAAAGTCCGCTATATTTTTGTTTTTACTTTTATTTTTTATGCCTATTTTAACTTTAAAATGATTCAAGCACAGGAAGTATCAGGCCGCAGCCACCACACCAATAACGATAACTTGGAGCTCAATCTAAAAAACAAACAATATCTTTACGATTTTCTTATAAAAAACGTTCATATGAAAGAAGATCCTTTTAATTATCTTCACGGTCGCGCTGTGAATAAGTTCCGCTTAAAAGAAATGAACTGGGCGCAGACCATTCCCTATTTTTCTCTTTATACTATGCGCACAGGCAATCAAGTTAAATACTCTGAGGAAATTAAAAGAGAGCAAATTCAGGATAACTGGCTTGTTCAGCTTAAAAATCTCAATGGACTTAAATCCGATCCAAGTAATGCCTTACAAATTACTGAGATGAGTTCTGAAACATTACCTAAGAAATTAAAAATTTCATATTTTAGCAGACAAGGCAAAATGCTTCTTTTTGAAAACTGGCACAATAGTGCTTTAATTATGCCTTCTGCATTTGTAAAAAATCTCAAAGACATAGATATCATTAATTTAGATTTTTACGCCGAAAGCGGCACTTATCCATATTTAAATTTACTGGTAGATGACAATGCAAGATACTGGCCGGCCTACGAACCGAATTATGAGGTATTAGATGTTAAGGCCAACAATGTGGAATTAACGCCTAAAAAATATTTAGGCTATTTCCTCGTACAGAACCAATATGTTTATAAGCTTAACCCCATTAATAACACCCAAATCAGCATACGTCTGAAGTTAAAAGTTAAAACAAATAATTTTTCTCGCATTGATATTTTTCTAACCGAAACCGAATTACCTCAAGAAGAGATTTATATCAGAACTGAGCAAGAATAAAAATTTTTATATAAAAGCAAAGCATCGCTATGAAGGTTGGCAGCAGCGCTGCTTTAAATAATTTGAAAGCGTTTAGTGACGAGTTTTCAAACTTAGAACTTAAAATCGAAAAGCCTGCCGGATTTGGCGCATTGGCTAAAATAGTAAGTCCACCGCCTACTAAAGCTCCCGAAACCAAAGCCCATTTTGATAAGTCACTTAAATTCGGAACCTGTGAACCCAAATAAGTTAAAGCTGCGTTATCCGTAACCGCTGTTAGACCTATAGCACCCAAATAAAGTGCTACATTATTTAAACCTAAAATTAATGGCTCCAACCACCATCTCTGAAAGGACCCAAATACAATTAGTCCTGACAAGAAAAAAGCCACCAAAAATCCTTCTTTAAATTTAAGTTGATCCTGATAATTTTTTGTTACTGTCACAAGACCGACAAAAATCAAAAAAATACCGAACGAAACCTGCGTGTAGTGAGACGTCGCTACGATAGCGGCTAAAAACACTAAATGACTCAATGAAACCCATTTAGGCATTGGGTATTGATCGACTTCAATAGGCATTAGCATCTGAACTATTTTTTTTCTGTATATTAAGGCAAATATTAATGTATTTAAAACTACGGCGGCAATGGAAGCTTCACCTAACATAATAAACACGTCAGACAACGACCATCCCCATGTTCGTGCCACAACCAAAATAGGAGGTGCAGCAAAGTGTGTGAGTGCGCCACCTACAGATATATTTACAAATAACAAAGCAATAAGTGGGTACAGCAGTGAGCTGTCCAGATTTTTATCTAGCATGCGGTAAAGCAATAAAGCTGTAATCGTAATGGCAGCAGGTTCGGTGATAAGCGAACCTAGCAGTGGTCCTAATATTAGCAGCACTGAAAATTGAGCCATAACCGGATTAATCTTAAATACTTTTAAAAGTGTACCACTGCATAGTAAAATAAATTGCCTTGCAACAGTTACTACCGGTCTTGTAGAGGCGACAATCATGATGCAAAAGATAAATAACGGCTCGGTCATATTCAGAGACTGTTGATACTCAATAACTGGGTGTATCCCATCAATTAGTGACCAACAAATAAGAAATAAAAAAGCCCAGAAGCCAAAAACAACTTCAACTTCAGATAATAAATGAAAAAAGGCTTCAGCAGCTGAACCTTTTTCAAATTTTTTTGCTAATTTGGCAAAATAGGAAACCAAGAATGTGTGTAAAAGGGCTACCGCAAAAAATGTCGCCCCCAGATGTTCAATTTGCATTTATCAACTTTCTATTCGTCATCGAGCTCGTCATCACCCACAACACCGAGATTATATTTTTCAATTCTGTAGCGCATGGATCTGAATGAAATATGTAATAACTTGGCCGCTTTCTTTTTAACTCCGCCTGCAGCATGAATGGCTTTAATCAAAAGTTCTTTTTCGATCTGACCCATTACTTTATCTAAATCAAGACCGTTATCTCCCATCTCGATTTCATTACTGGAAGCCATTTTACGGCCTGAAGTTGTATTGACAATCGGTGGTAAAGATTCAGGTAATACTGTCGAACCGGCCTCAAGAGCCACTGTTCTTTCAATCATATTTTCAAGTTCACGCACATTGCCCGGGTAATTATATCCTTTTAAAATTTCCATAGCCTCAGTTGAAATGCCCGCAATAGCTTTATTCAGCTTTTCATTATATTTTTTCAGAAAGTGATTCGCTAAAAGAGGAATATCTTCAGCTCTTTCTCTTAACGCCGGTGTTCTTATACCGATTACATTCAAACGGTAAAATAAATCCTGACGGAAACTGCCTTTTGCAACCATGTCTTCTAGGTTACGATTGGTTGCAGCGATAATACGTACATCTACTTTCATATCATCCGTAGCACCTACTCTGCGGATAATTCTTTCTTGAATAGCACGAAGTAACTTAACCTGAATTGACATAGGTAACTCACCTACCTCATCTAGGAATAATGTACCACCGTCAGCAACTTCAAATAAACCGGCTTTATCTACAATCGTACCAGTAAATGAACCTTTTTTATGACCAAACATTTCCGATTCCATTAAGTTTTCAGGAATAGCACCACAGTTAATAGTCACAAAAGGTCTGTCTTTTAAAGGGCCGTTGTAGTGAATGGCTTTAGCAACAACCTCTTTACCTGTTCCGGATTCACCAGTTACTAAAATATTTGTCGGAGCCTGAGAAACTCTTTTGACCAGATCAAATACTGCGTGCATAGCCGGTGAGTTACCCACCATGTTCTGGAAAGAATACTCTTTGACCATTTCTTTTTTAAGCACACGTACTTCTGTTTCCAGATTTTTGGATCTTAACGCATTCGCAATATTAAGTCTTACTTCATCGATTTTAAATGGCTTCGTCACGTAGTCGTAAGCACCCATCTTCATTGCGTCTACAGCAGTTTCTGTTGTGCCAAAAGCTGTAATCATCATAAATACGATATCGGGATAGCTTTCTTTTACATACTTCAAAAGCTCAATACCCGTCATATTCGGCATTTGCATGTCAGAAATAACCATATCAAATGATTTTTTTGACAGAATTTCTTTAGCACGCAGACCGTCTTCGGCAGTAGTAACTTCATAATTTTCTTTTTTCAGCATGATCTCTAAAAACTCGCGGATCGATTCTTCATCGTCTACCACCAAAATGCGTGACTTCATATGTGCTCCTTATAGACCCTTCGCTAAGGGAATTTTAATTATAAATTCAGTTCCAACATTTAAAGCTGTTTTAACTTCAATCTCAGCTCTGTGTGTTTCTAAAAGCTTATGGGTAATCGCCAAACCAAGACCAGTACCTTTAGGCTTTGTGGTATGGAATGGCTCAAACATCTTTTTCTTGGTTTCCTCCGTCATACCGGAACCGCTGTCTTTAATTTGCAAGATTGCGTATTTGTCATCAGAAGAAAGTATAATCTCCAAACTCGGAGAGCTTACATTTTTCATAGCCTGGATAGCATTGATAATAATATTTAAAAACGACTGCTTCAGTTTTTCAGGAAAACCCAGAATATTGGCCGGCTTAAGATCTACGGTCCATTTAAAGTTTTCAGAAACATCAGGATGACGTCGAGTATTTGCTACAACTTCTTCAAGCACCTGAGCCAAGTTAATAACCGTATCCGGAGCTTTTTCAGGCTTAGCATAGTCCAAAAATTCAGTAATAAGTAAATTTAAACGGTCAATTTCACGCAACACTATATCCATTAATTTTCTCTGAGTCGGATCAGAAGAATCTTGCGACAACATCTGTATACTTCCGCTAATTCCTGCAAGAGGGTTACGGATTTCGTGAGCAATGCCGGCAGCCAAGGTTCCAACTGCTGCCAATTTTTCACTTTGCTTCAACTGATTTTCCAGAGCACGAACTTCAGTTACATCGCGGATAAGATAGATATCCAAGTTTTCATTAATCTCTTCATCAAAGTACGGGGTTTGATCAAAGCTGAAAATTCTTTTTTCTGACAAATCATTTAAATGAGAAATATCTGAGTTTTTACTGTTTTGGCGCATTCTGTAAATATCAATCAGCTCGTTTACGCGATTTGCAGACAACTTCAATTTTTCTTTTAACTGAGAGTTCTGCAACACAAAATCTCTGTTATTTAAAACGGCTAATCCGAAAGGAATTTTTTCGATTAGAGTTTTTGAAAATTCTTCCTGAGATTTCCATTTTTTACGAGTTTGCGTAAGATCGGTCTGTAAACTAAAAAATTCAGCCCGCAACTGTCGCGATACTATTATCACAGATAAATAAGAAAGATTAAATAAAGTAAGTGAAAGTATACTTTGAATAGAGCCTGACTGATGCGTCGAAAGATTAATAACTGAAGCGCCTAGAGATGCTATAAAACCAAGTAGCGAAAGCTCAAAAAAATCCAGATCAAAGCTGGCCACAAATAACAAGAAAAGCTGTAACACTAATATGAAACTCGACAAATACGGGAAATACTTCATAAAAAGTATTAAAATAAGAAAGTCAAAAAGGTATGAAAATACTCCACTTTTTTTATGCAGGTTTTCAGGTCGGAAAAATTGGTAAAACAGATGATGCGCAAACAAACCGCCAAAAGCCATATAAAATACAATGATGAAATCAAACTGTAAAAATGGTTTTTGCAACAAGATCAACGACTGAAATATAACAAAATAAATAAACAGCGTTACAATACGTATAATACGTCTTGCATAAGCGTTACCTAAAAAGTTAAACCCCATCGTTTGAGTCAATTCTACTCCCTATCCAATTGTATCACCAAGACTGAAGATCGGCAGATACATGGCAACTAGAATAATCGCTATAAGACCACCAAGGAAAACCATCATTAAAGGTTCAATTAAAGATGTCATGGCTTTAACTGCTGTTTCAACTTCTTCCTCATAGAAATCAGCAATTTTACCTAACATAATATCCAAAGAACCAGACTGCTCACCGATACCAACCATCTGCGAAACCATCATGGGTATTTCTTTTTGTCTTGATAGAGGAACATGGAAAGGTTTACCTACAGTCACAGCCTCTTTACAATCGGCCAAGGCTTTTTCGATAACATAATTTCCTGCCGTTCTGGATGCGATTTCAATCGCTTCAATTAAACCGATACCCGAAGACAATAATGTCGACAAAGTACGTGTCATACGCGCCACGCTGGATTTTTGAACCACATCACCTATAACCGGAGCATTGATTAATGTAATATCAAGGTTTTTCTTACCCTCAGGTGTATTGATATAATATGTAACCGCTCCAATAACTCCAACTAGTACCGAGATGTAAACAAACCATTTAGCACGCAAGGTATTCGATAAATCAATAATCAACTGAGTTAATAAAGGCAACGCCTTTCCGGAACCTGCGTAAAACTCCTGGAATTTTGGAATAATAAACACAATGATACCAGTAATAACGATGAACGCTACTATCATAATTAATAGTGGCATCACAAGCGCACCTTTTACCTGGCTTTTAATTTTTTCATTTTTCTCGATATAGGTTGAAAGTCGTAATAAAATTGTATCGATAATACCGGCTTCTTCACCGGCTTGAATCATATTACAATATAATCTATCAAATACACGCTCATGAATAATCATCGAATCAGAAAGTCTACGTCCCATATCGATGGAAGCTCGAATTTGTATCAATGTTTCTTTAAGTAAACGACTACTTTGTCCCTCAGAAAGAATTTTAAGTGCGTCCGCAATAGGAATACCTGAATTAATTAATGTAGAAAATTGGCGAGTAAAAATTTTAAGTTCTTTAGTGTCAACCTTAGGAGCCATAAGTTTTTTAATGGCTTCTTCAAACTCGCCTCCCTTCATCTGATCAGCCGTAGCAACAGTCAGTTTAACAACAATTAATTGCTTAGCACGCAATTTAATGCGCGCATCAGCTTCATCTCGGGCTTCGACTTTTCCTTTTGCTAAGCTTCCTGTAATGGTTCTAGCCTGATATATAAAATTAGCCATTTATCAAAGCCCCATTTTCTTAAGATTGGCATCTAATGATTCAGGGTCATCAGAGGAGTCGAAGGCCGCTTGCACATCGATTTTTCGACGAATAAGTTTCTGGATAATAGCCTGATTCAACGACTGATAGGATTCTTTAAATTCCTGTCCTAGATTTATTGCTGAAATGTTTTTATTTTGAAGGTACTCGCTAAAAACATTTTTCTGATTTTCTTTAATAATTAATATTTCGCTGCAGGGATGATAAGTTGGCCCAACTAATTTCTGCACAACTATTCCATTTAAAACATTAAATAATCTAAGTGCAGTGCTTGCGTCTAGCTCAGAAGTGAGTTTATTCAGAATAGTTTTAACTGAGTTTGAACTTATCGTCAAAATTACACATTGTCCCTGTTCTGCAATTTCAATCCATTTTTTCCAGTTTTTAATTGAATTGGTGTCGACAATAATTCTTTCCACACCTTCGTACAAAATATGATTAAAATCCAATTCTAAAGTATCGATGCCGAGTTGCACAACTAAATCTATTTCTCCCCAGCTCTGGTTTTGAACAGCGGAGTGTATACCGACAAGCGACAACTTATGTTTTTGGTCATTCGTTATAATCTCGTGCAATAACGCTGTTTTTCCCTGACGTCTTTCGCCAGCTACAATAAAAAGACCTTTTTCTTTTTTAACTGTATCCCAAAATAAAGGGTTTTCTATTTGCGATAAAGTTTCTTCCTGAGTTTTAACCAAACTCAGGTGAGCCCTAAAGCAGTCTTTGCGCTCTATGAATGAAAATTTCCATTTATACTTTTTAGATTCGTAAACTCCGACTACATAACCCTTGGTTTCAAGTTGTACTTTTTCATTACCAAGAAGACAAAGATCTTTTAAATCTTCCCATTCATTGACCGAAAGTGGTTCACCCTTAACTTCATTCCAGTCTCGTCCCGATTTTGACAAAACTCTATGACCGAGAATAAAAGAAATCTCATGACCATTTTTAAAAACCGACATTTCTAACAGGTTTTCTATCATACGTCGTCCCTTACTGATGCATTGATTACTTCTTCAATTGATGTTTGTCCGCGAGCTAATTTTAATAAAGCACTACGTCTCAATGTGCGCACGCCAATCGTACGACAAATGTTACGAAGCTCATTACTGCTGGCATTTCTCAGAATAGCGTCCTTAATCTGTTCATTAATAGGCATAAGCTCGTAAATAGCCAGTCGACCTCTTATCCCGGTGTTATTACAGGCATTACAACCTTTGGCTTTGTGAACATTAAATTTATGTAACTCTTCGTGAGCTACACCTAATTTTAAAAGTATATCATCAGGTACTTTTACAGGTTCTTTACATGATTCACACATACGCCCAACAAGACGCTGAGCTACAACCAAATTTAAAGTTGAAGTGATGAGGTATGAAGGAACTCCCATTTCAGTTAAGCGTGTAATAGTTGTCGGAGCATCGTTAGTATGCAGAGTACTTACAACCATGTGACCTGTTGAGGCCGCTTTAAAAGCAATCTCGGCTGTTTCTAAGTCACGTATCTCCCCCACCATAATAACATCGGGATCTTGACGTAAGAAAGCACGAAGAGCATTGGAGAAGGTCAGATCAATATCGGAATTCATCTGTACCTGATTGATACCTTCAAGGTTGAACTCGATAGGATCTTCAGCCGTACTGATATTCACATCAATTTTATTTAGTTCAGATAATGCAGAATAAATTGTTGTCGTTTTACCCGAACCCGTAGGCCCTGTAATCAACACCATTCCCTGAGGCAAATTAATACAATCTTTAAACAATTTAAGATCTTCTTCTTCAAAACCAAGCTTTGTCATATCAAGCTGAAGATTAGATTTATCAAGAAGACGCATAACGATTTTTTCGCCCCACATTGTCGGCACAGAGCTCACACGAAAATCCATTTCGCGATTTTCTTTATTTAGAACGATTTTTAAACGACCATCCTGCGGACGGCGTTTCTCGGCAATGTCCATTTTGGACATGATTTTAATACGTGAACTGATCGCGGCACCCGAAGTGATTGGCGGCGATGCTGCTTCAACCAAGTTACCATCGATACGGAATCTTACGCGGTATTTTTTTTCATAAATTTCAAAATGGATATCAGAAGCTCTGCGGCGAATTGACTCCAGCAAAATTCCGTTCACGAATTTAACTACCGGCGCGTCGTCAGCGGCTGAGCCACCCACCTCAACAGTAGATGTTTTTGTACTTAGCTGAATTTCGGCTTCTGCTGCGTCACCCTTAGAAATCAGCTCATCTGTAGAGATAGAATAGTATTTTGCAATAGCCTGCATAATCGTCGATTCAGTTGCGACTACAGGCTGAATTTTACATTTACTTAAATAGCGCAAGTCATCGCGTACTTGCAAATTACTAGGATCTGAAAAGGCAACAACAAGTGTTGTTCCAGCTTTTGATAGGGGAACAACACAATGTTTATCACAGAACTCGCGACTGACAAGGGTTGTAACGGATTGATCAATTTCGAATTGGGAAACGTCAACGCCAGGCAAAGCATATTGTTTTTCAAGTGCGCGTAATATTTGATTATCTTTAAGAATACCGGCGGCAATAAGTGTTGGGCCAAGTCGGCCTTTAGTACGTTGAGTTTCTGTTAACGCAGCTTGAAGTTGATCCGGACGCAACATTCCTTGCTTAACTAAAATTTCACCCAACTTATTCGGCAACATGTGATTATTTTAATAAGTGTGACGTTTTTTGTAACTGGACTTAGGGTGAGTTTTTTAATATTTCAAGCAAGTAATCATATTTACTTTCCAGGACCTGCTCTTCATCGATGACAAAGATCTCTGCTTTCCTTGCATCATCGACTAAATAACTGTCATTTATCGAGTTACAGTCCATAAAAATAGCCCCTTCAGCAAGGAAGTTAAAATAGGTTAAAAGCTCATAGGCATCTTTGTTATCTTCCTTGCGGAAGTTTGATATCAAAAGATAACCCGCCTGCTCTGTTGTTGTCAGATCATTAATCGAAACTGTTTTAAGATTTAAATCAAAAACAAAAGATTTAATTCTTTGCTCAAACACTTTAAGCATTGCATCTTCTTCATCAGTCAGGGATACAATAATTTCTACAAATCCACTCAAAGCCAACTTAGTTACAACACTGTATAAAAAATATATGTCACCAATAACAATAACTGGACGCTGTGAGTTTACCCGGTCAGGCATTTTTTTTAAAATTCGTAAAATAGAATCTGCAAGCAGATGATAAGCTTTATACTTTCCATTCTGTAAAATTAAGCAATCTAGAGTTGAAACCTGGCTGGTGCGCCAGTCAACTGCCGTAATATAAGGTTCGAATTCGTTAAATTTTTCACCTGAAATTTCAATAGCACTATATTTTTTTGCAATGAGTGCCGCCGCCGGCATTTCGCCATCAGATATAATTTCGAAATTTTCTTTAACACATTTTACATTTTTATTTTTTTCAATTTCACGCGGATCAAGCAAATTATAAATTTTATATTTCATATAATACCGAAATATTTTTTTGCAACTTGAAGGTCGCTGAAAATTTGAGACTTCAACGCATCAATCGAGTTAAATTTCATTTCATCTCGGTGAAACTTACATAATTCAACTTTCATATGCTCGCCGTAAATATCTTGATCAAAATTAAAAATATGTGTTTCGACTTTCAGGTAAGAGTCTGAAGTTTCAAAGGTAGGATTGTAGCCAATGTTGGTAATGGAAGGAAACTTTTTGTCGCCAAGATAAGCCCACGTAAAATACACGCCTTTGCGCGGTACAAATACGATTTCAGGACTGATGTTTGCGGTCGGAACCCCAAGCACACGCCCGCGCTTGTAACCAACCCGCACTGGTCCTCGTAAGTAATACGGACGACCTAAAAATTCCATAGCCTTTTCTAGCTCACCTACTTCAAGAAAATTGCGAATTTGTGAAGACGAAACAATCTGGCCACCCAACTCACAAGCTTCTACTATTGTAAGGCCTATGCCGCGCTTCAAACAGTATGCCGTTAATGATTCAATGTTACCATCGCGAGATTTACCAAAACTAAAATCGTAACCGACAACTATATGAACGGGATTAAATATTTTTTCTACATAACCCGTTAAAAATTCATCGGCACTCATCAGAGAAAAATCTTTACTGAACTTTTCTTCAACCAGACAAGAAACACCTAATTGAGCCATCATTTCAACCTGATCTTTATGGTCAAACATGCGATTGTGAGGCTGGTCTGGGCGAAGTATCTCACGGGGGTGTGGGCGGAATGTAAGAGCTACAGAGTCTGTATTATTTTCCTTCGCCACTCTCACTAACGTACTTAATAGCTTTTGATGACCTAAGTGAACTCCGTCGAAGCTTCCTATAGTCAATACTGACGATTTAAAGTGAGGGATGGCCTCATCCTGTGAACGTATCCATTTCATGCCCCTATTTTACCTATTAACCAGTTGAAATAACGACAGAAATTCGCTATTTTTGCGTTGCGTGAAAAAATCTTTATCTCGAATCTCTATTTGGATGCGCTGGCTGTATCAAAGACGCGGCTTTTTGCTCAGAGCCCTCCTTTGTTGGGTTTTTTCGCTTTTTTTCCTAATGTTCGACGAAAACGGTAACTACGACATCCGCTATCAACTACGTGGTGACCAAAAAGTATCTCAAAACATTATACTGATTACCCTGAAAAACACTGAGTTTTCTAAGATGTATGATCTGAAAACCAGCAGTTTGATTAACACCAACGAGCTATCGGATTTAAGCGACAGCTTTTACTGGGACCGAGACCTCTGGAAAGATCTTCTAACAAAAGTTCTGGCCGACAATCCCGCCAAAGTGGGAATTACTCTTTATTTCGGCGACAACGTTGGCCAGCTTCGCTTAACCACTCAGGAAATTATAGCCTTCAAAGACCCAAGAGTTATTTGGGCTGCCAACTCCAACGAACCGGAAAAATTATCACTTCCTATCGCTACCAAAGCCGACCGTTCCAATATTGCACATATCGACACAGTGAAAGACGATGACGGAGTTGTTAGACGCTTAATCGTTTCACCCGACTCCATTATTCCTAACATTGCTGAACGCATGCTGCCCGTATTGACCAAGCATACGACCTCAAGTCTGCCGATAATTAATTACAAGGGGCATCATCTTTTTCAGGAAGTTTCTCTTTCAGACGTCTTAAGCAACGATTTACCTAAAGATTTTTTTAAAAATAAAATTGTCATTATAGGTGCTGAGAAATCTATTAACTCACAGGTACAAACACCAATCGGGGTTTTATCACGCCATGAATTCTGGGCCACAGTTACTGAAAATATTGTATCACACAGCTTTATTAAAAAACTTTCAAGCGGAGTTTATGCCGGTTTTTTACTAATCCTTACGTGTTTTGCGATTTTAATTATCACAAGCTACCCACAAGCCATCGCATTGTTCTTTTTAGTTTGGCTTGCAACACTGAGCGCCGCCTTTTCAGCATGGATATTTGATGGCTTCTACATCTGGATACCAATTGTAAGCCCTATGAGTCTATTTATTTTTGTATGGGTACTCTTCATCGGCCACCAGGCTTTAAAAATAGAACAAGCTCATGCCCGCCTGCAACAGCAGCAAAATTATTTAGCCGAACTAGAACAGCTTAAAAATAATTTCGTTAGCCTTATCAGTCACGACCTGAAAACTCCAATTGCTAAAATTCAAGCAGTACTGGATCGAGTGCTTGCTCAAGGCCCGTTGACTCCGGAACTACAGTCGGATTTATCCAGCCTTAAAGACTACTCCGAAGAACTGAACCGTTACATCCAGTCTATTTTAAAAGTATTGCGTGTTGAATCGCGTGATTTTAAAATTTTAAAAGAAACAGCAGACATTAACGGCATAATTGAAAATGTAGTTGAACGCTTAAGCCCGCTAGCCCGCTCTAAAAAAATAGAGCTCTATCTTAATCTGGAACCTATGTTTCTGATCGAAATAGACGTTACGCTCATGACAGAAGTTTTTTTAAATATTATTGAAAATGCTATCAAGTACACTCCTGAATCAGGACGCGTCACAATACGGTCTTTTGAAACTGATACTGATGTCTGCGTTGAAATAGAAGACAGCGGTGAAGGCATAGCACCTGAAGATCAGGAATTGGTTTGGAAAAAATTTGTTAGAGGAAAATCACAGGATTACAAAACCAAGGGCACTGGACTTGGTTTATATTTGGTGAAATACTTTATTGAGCTTCACGGTGGACAGATTTCAATGAAATCAGAGCTGAAAAAAGGCACTGCATTTTTGGTAAAGCTGCCTATTGAAACAACTGATACAAATAGTACTTAAAACGTACAGAGGTAAAACATGGTGAAATTAAAAACACTTATTGTGGATGACGAAGCAGAACTGAGAAAATCGGTAGTTTCTATTCTTAAAAATACTAATCTGCAAATTGATTTTGATATCGAAGAAGCCAGCAATGGCCAAGAAGCTCTTGATAAAGTAAAGCAACATCCTTTTGATTTAATTCTGATGGATGTGCGTATGCCGGAAATGAACGGCCTTGATGCATTAAAAGAAATCAAAGAACATGATCCACGCACATTCGTAGTTATTATGACAGCGCATTCTAATTTGAATGATGCAGTTCTCGCTATTAAGGACGGCGCCTACGACTATGTAGAAAAACCGGTAAGCCCTGAGAAATTAACCGACATCGTAAGAAAAAGTTTAGAAGCTCATGAAATGATCTCTAACTTAACCGCCTCTAATCCTATTTTTGACGATGATATCGAGAGTGAAATTGTTGGCAACAATACAAAAATGAAAGAGGTTTTCAATTTAATTTACAAACTTTGTAAAGTTGAAACCACTGTTCTAATTAGAGGTGAAAACGGTACCGGCAAAGAGTTAGTTGCCCGTGCCATTCACTTCAACTCCCCTCGCAAAAGTGGCGCTTTTGTTGCAATCAACTGTGGCGCGATTCCTGAAAATTTAATGGAATCTGAATTTTTCGGTCACGAAAAAGGTGCCTTTACCGGAGCTGTAGAAAGAAAAATCGGTAAATTCCAGTTAGCCAATAACGGCACTTTATTTTTAGATGAAATTGGCGAATTAAAACCTGAGATGCAGGTTAAAATTTTAAGAGCTCTGCAAGAGAAAAAATTTACTCCTGTTGGCAGCAACCGCGAAGTTAAAACTAACGCCCGCATTATTGCAGCCACTAATCGTAATTTAGAAAAAATGATGGAAACCTTGGAGTTCCGTGAAGATTTATTTTACCGTTTAAATGTTATGCCGATTTTTCTTCCGCCTTTACGTGAAAGACCTGATGACATTCCGGTTTTAGCTACCAGCTTTTTACAGAAGTTTTCTAAAGAACACGGTAAGCAGATTAATTCCATCGATCCTGAATGCCTAGAGCTGATGAAAAAATACCGTTGGCCTGGAAATATCCGTGAGCTTGAAAATATAGTTGAACGCGCTTTCATCGTGGAGTCTTCATCTGTTATGACAAAAACCAGTTTGCCGGATCAGATTAAAGTCGACTCTACGATTAATACAGTGGCGCCGAGTGCGAGCACAAAACCTGCAACTGCAGCTACGTCTTCGGAACCTCTGAATTTTGAATTATTCAAGGAGCAAGCTGAAAAAGAATTTATTATAAGCGCTCTTAAAGCCAACAAAGGTAAAATTAATCAGACTGTTGCCCAGGCTAATATACCAAAAAATACTTTACTCAGAAAAATTAGAAAATACTCTATTAACGTAAAAGACTTTAGCTAGATTAACCTAGAATCTTCGCAGCTGTTTGATAAACCTGCGAAGATGAAATTTGTTTCATACAATTATGGTGACCGAGTGGACATATATTATGTCCATGCTTACCACAAGGACGGCACTCCAGATCTTTTTCTTCAACTATATACGAATTATTGCTCCAAGGCCTGAATCCCATGGCCACTGTAGTAGGTCCAAAAATACTCACCACAGGAATGTTGTTATAAGCGGCCATGTGGGTGGATGCACTGTCATTCGAAATGACCAAATCATATTCCGAAAGTTTTTCTATAGATTCGGCAATACTCAGGGTTCCAGCTAATACACGTGCTCCAACTGCTTGAGACGCAATATCACGGCACAAATCGCCTTCAGCAGGCCCACCGAGTAAATCAACTTGGTAGTTTTGCTTTAAAAACATTTCTGCAAGCTGTGTAAAGCCTACCTGAGTCCACCTTTTTGTGGCCCAAACGCTTCCCGGAAAAATAGCAATACGCTTGTGCGCTGAAATGTGTTTATTTACAGAATGATGAAAAGAAAAATACTCAGGAACAGCTGGCAAATGTCCGTTGTGATCAGGTGTATTCAAAAAATGGAAGTCGGCATCTTTAAATTCGAGATATGTTTTTTCATCCGTGCTTTCAAGTATTTTAAACTGGCGGATGACTTCGGGGTTTTCTGGAACAAAATCAATTACATCATCAAAAACCCAAAAGCCTAGCAATGAAGAAAAACCTATTTTCTTCTGAGCCGAAATTTTAGCAGAAAAAAGCTGACTTCTCACCGAACGATGTAAACAGTATATATTACGTATTTTTAACTGGTTAAGCTGGTTTGCAGCCGATGAATAGCTTTGTGAACTGGATTTTTCAACCTCTATAACCTGATCAACAATTTTTTGCTTAAGTAAAAAATCGCCAAGACCATTTTTGCATACGACAATAAGCTTATCTTCAGGATAAATTTCACGGATTCGCTTTAAAGTAGGAATAGATAAAATTAAATCACCCAAGAAAGCAGTTTGAATCACAAGATTGTGTTTTAAACTCAATTTTACTTACCCTCTTTAATTTCAGTTACTTCAGAAACTAACGAACCTACTGGTAACTTAACTTCAATACGTAAAACATATTTATGATCATCATCTGAAAGCCACATATAAAAATCTGAAGCTTTCGCTAGATTCCCGCGTGAAACAACTTCAGCTTTGAGTTTAATGGCATTGAAGACTCCAGCATCGGTATTGAGCTTGGTTTTTTCAAGAGCTTTAGCCTTAAATATAACATTCTTTTCATCGTCAGCAACGCGGAACGAATATTCTTTACCTACAACCCATTTAAACACGCGCATATAAAAAATAGCACTGAACGGATTTTGTGAGTATGGAAGTATGCTCCAGTTTATTTTTTTTTCTTGATGACCGTCTTTTTCAGTATATTTATGCTCCCAGTAATCAGCTTTAAGGGAGTTAAAATCAAAGTAAGACTTGGCTTCTTTTACCTGACCAGAATCACGGATATTCAGTTTAAATACGCCAGGAACCAAATTTTCAAAATCAACATAGGTTTGAATCTGATCATCTACAGCATAAACTCTCGAAAAAAACGAAGTCGATTTTACATCAATAAAGAAATTATAGTTTTTACGTCCGTTAACCATCGCATAAGGCTTAACCCACAAAACTAATTCCCCTGCAGTGGCTCCTAGGTAACTCACTTCATGTGTAACCTTCTCGCCTACTTTGAACGGGTCAATAAGTGGGCGGCGCTGGTTTTCAAAACCTTCCGAGTCTTCGATATCCGGCTGACGCTTGAGTGGTTTAGCTGCGACTGCAATTTTAGGTACTTTTTTAGAAGCTTTGGGTTTAGCTAAAACTATCGGTGTTTTAGTAGGAATTTTTTCTGGAACCACCACCGGCATTTGCGGAGCAGTTTCAACCGTATTTTTTTGCTCAGCAGGTTCTTCTTCAGGCTCAACAATTTTTACTTTTTTATCAAATTCTTCGTGTTTAAATTCGCTTTGAGATTTGTCATACTTCAATAAGCTTGAGCACGACAAAATAAATAAGCTGCATAAAGTAATAAAGAAAATATTTTTAATCATTAAATGTCTTCCAACGTTTATGAACCCACATCCAATGCTCTGGATGCTTTAAAATTATTTTTTCAAGCACCGCATTGAATTTGTTCGTAATCACTTCGTTAGTTTCACTTAGTTCGCGACTCAAATCAATTGCTTCGTCTACCACAACATGAAGCTTATAGCTATCGTCCCAGTATGTATAAAGTGGATATACAGGGCGCTCGGTTTTTTTGCTGAATAGAGCTAGACCATAGGCTGTGCCTGTTGGTACTCCAAAAAACTGTGTTTCGACGCCATAGGGTTTACCCATAAACTGATCAAGAACAAATGCCACACCTCTTTTTTTCTTCAAGGCAGCTAAAATTTCAAATGCATTATTTTTAGCGTGCGCATTGATAAAAAGTGTCTGTGATCTTTCTCGCAACCCAAACCAAAAAGCATCCAAAAAACGATTCACAAAACGTTTACTTATAATTGTAATCGGCTTATAAGTACGGCTCACAACTGCCGCAGCTAAATCTCCGCTTCCAAGATGTAATGAAAGAAAAAATATCCCTTCATTTTGCTCTTTGATTTTTTTAAATATTTCAGGATTTTCAAAAATTACATTTTGACTTATCCAAGCATCGGTCAAATAAGGAATACGCATAACATCATAAAAACTGCGACATAAAGCAATCATGGACTTTTTTGCAATCAGTCTTTTTTTTTCATCGCTCATTCCAGGGAAGACTCTTTCGATATTGGAATAAATCACTTCCCGGCGAATACGAAATATATCAATCCATACGAAGGCCAGTATTTTGGCAAAGTAATAGTTCATTCTCCACGGAAAAAAGTTCCATAAAAAAGCCATGACACGACTAAAGAGATTTCCTGATGTTTCCAAGCAGATCCTCCTTTTGGTCGTTTGGCATTTCAAAGCTCAAATCGGCAATGCTAATAAAGTTTTTTAAATCTTCATCTGACAATTTAACAAAATCTTTTTGCGTACAAACCAACTTAAGCATCGGCTGCGACTGTAGTTCTTTTTTGTAGGATGCAAATATTTTTTTTTGATCTGAAGACGAATAGGCGTGGTGATCCGGGTAAAACTCAAACTTAACTATTCGGTAGCCTTGCTTTTGCAAATCTTCAGCAAAACTCTGGGGCTGTGCCAGCCCGCAAAATAAAAAAATAGGATGTTGATTTGAAAATCCCAACTCGGCTCTTGCTCTTGCTAAATATATTTTGTTTTTTAACTTAGGTACATAGGTGGCCACAGCTTCTTTTATTTTCATTACTTTTTGTTCATCAGCCAAATTGACTTTTGTGATCAACACTGCGTTGGCACGAACCAAACTGGAAATAGGTTCACGCAAATAATCATCAAAACCTTGAGTAGCATCGATAAGTACAAGATCAAAATTACGGTGAAGCTTACGGTGACTGAACCCGTCGTCTAACAACAAAATATCAGGTCTTTCTAACAAGCTCGCATGGGCTGTATCGGCTTTGACTGGACCAGACCAAACACGGCATTGTGGCAGCTTAGTTTGAATCAAACAGGCTTCATCTCCAAAAATGGCGGCAGCCGATGGGTTTTCAAGATCTACAGCTGCCGGAAATTTCAGCTTGGCTTTATAACTTTTGGTAATAATATTTATTTTTTTATTTTTAGAAAGCTCACCTGCTAAAAAAATAATACATGGGGTTTTGCCGACTCCACCAAAAGATAAATTACCTACAGAAACAACCGGTACATGAAGTTTTTTAATCGAAAAATAATTTTGAGCATATAGGTAGTTTTTAGAAGCCACCAGCAAATGATATATTTTTTCTATAGGCTTTAAACTCATCATAAATAAGTTTCTAAGCTCTCTGCTACCCGTTTTGTAGCCCCTTTTTCACCGAGGTATTGAGGTATTTTTTTTAAATCTTCAATAACCGACTGAGTGTAGGTTGGATCACTCAGGTAACGGTCCATCAATTTAAATAGCTCGTCAGGGTTAGCTTCGCCCTGTTTTCTTTCCGGTACGGCTTCTTTATCTAAAATCAAATTAACTAAACCGAAATATTTGATTTTAATAAAAATAGCTCCGAATACACCAGTGAGCCATTTAAGTTTGTACATAATAACCATAGGCTTTTGAAGCAGCCCAACCATTAAGGTCGCTGTGCCTGAGGCCACCAGTACATAATCTGCTAAACTAATCATTTTATTTGGATCATCTTGTAATAGAATATAAGGCGATTTAAAATCCTCAAGACGACTGAGCATTTCTTCTTTTTTAATTGTAGGGGCCACAAAGATAGCCAGGCGTAAGTGATCGTATTTTTTAAGTAAACGTCTGGCCACTTCAAGCTGAATATCTAAATGCTGATTAAGCTCACCACGGCGAGAACCCGGCATTAATGCCAGAAGCTTTTCAGTTTTTTTAATTCCGTATTTTTCTTTATTGTACTGAATTTTTACAGGATCTAACAGCTCTTCACTGAATTCATCCAATAAAGGATGTCCAACAAATTCATAAGGAACATGACGTGATTTGTAAAATTCAGCTTCAAATGGAAAAAGTAAAAAGGCTTTTTCACAATACTTTTTAATAGTTTCAACACGGCCCTTACGCCAAGCCCAAACCTGTGGCGATATATAGTAAAAACTTTTTAATCCGATCTTGTGCATTTTTTTTGCCAGCATCAGATTGAATTCGGGATAATCCATTAAGATAATAACATTAGGTCGTCGCTTAGTAGCTTCTGCCACCAAACTATTAAATACACCCTTAAGATGAGAGTACTGCGCAAAAATTTCAGCTGCGCCTACAACTGCCATTTCTTCTGATTTACCGAGACGTTCAAAACCAACTGCTTCCATCGCATCTGAACCTACACCGAAGTAAGTATAATCCTTACCTTGCGTTTTCCAATGGTCCATCAGCTTTAATGCATAGTGGGCACTTGAGGCTTCTGCTGCAATAATCATTATCTGCGGCTTCAACTATTTTCCCTCAAGATGAGAAACAAATTTCTCAACATTTTTCAGCGCTAACATGGCCTCTTGGCCTGTTATTGCCAGTTGTTTTTTACCTAAAATACACTGAATAAAGTGATCGGCTTCCAAAGCGAGCGAATCGACCTTATTGATTTGAACTTTTTCAACGGTATGGTAAGGCTCGGCATTTATAGGCTTTAGAATTTCTGCTTCAAGTGTTGCCGTATTAGTTGCAATCACCTGATGAGGAGCAACCGCTCTATAGTTTCTTACGATCTGCGGACTTACGCGGGAGTTATTAATTGTAACCTGAGTTCCATTTTTAAGTTTTAAACGAATAGAGACATCATCAAATGTATTTTTGATGATTTTTTTACCGGCAACTTCATAGCTCTCAATAGCGCTATCAAATAACCAATGAACCAGATCAATATCATGAATAGTTAAATCATGAAGTACACTCACATCGCTGCCTCGGGTTCTGAAAGGAGCCAAACGATTTATTTCTAAATAGCTCACAGCTGTGATGTTTTCTTTTAAATAGGCGAATGCCGGGTTGAATCTTTCAATATGGCCTACTGTTAAGAGAGTTTTATTTTTTTCAGCCAGATCACAAAGTTTTTCGGCTTGCTCAACACTTGCCGCAATAGGTTTTTCAACTAATACAGGAATTTTATTGTGTAAAAACAAATGAGCCAGGTCATAGTGAGACTGAGTAGATGCGGCAATGTGAACATAATCCACCTTGCCGATCAAATCTTCAGGTTTATGAAACGCCTGAGTGCCGAGATCATGAGCCACTTTTTCGGCCTGCGCAAATGAGTAATCGCAAACTCCAACT
This sequence comes from bacterium, assembly GCA_019752925.1. Classification (GTDB taxonomy): domain Bacteria; phylum Bdellovibrionota; class Bdellovibrionia; order Bdellovibrionales; family Bdellovibrionaceae; genus Pseudobdellovibrio. Next base: position 79,461 of record JAIELP010000005.1, on the reverse strand, counting down.
AGCTCAGCTTCAGCATGCGCTTTAATTTTTTGCGCATGAAAAGTTCCTAAATAACCAACCCCAACAACACCAGCGCGTAATTTCATAAACTACTCTTCCGAAGGCGAACTTGCGCCACGTGAAATAGCGATACCACGTTTAGAAGTTTTAATAAAATTAACCAAATAAGAAATGTTTTCCGAAGGACTGCATTCTTTTTCAATGCGTTCGTAAGCTTCATCTAAAGTAGCCGAACCCATAATCACAATGCGAATGGCTTTATGAATATTAGAGACTTCTTCTTTAGAAAAACCTTTTCGGAGAAGTCCTACTTTATTTGTAGCTCTTACAAGTGCCCAATTTCCACCAGCCCGCGAAAAAGGTAAAATATCTTTATTAACCGTGCTTCCGCCGGCTACGAAAGAGTTTTTACCGATACGACTGAATTGATTAAATGCGCACACTCCGCCGATCACCACATTGTCTTCAACATAGCAATGCCCACCGAAGTGAGAGTTATTGGCTACAATTACGTTGTTTCCGATTTTGCAATCATGCCCAACGTGCGAATAAGCCATGAAATAACAGTTGTTACCAACCACAGTTGCACCGTCACCTTTACTGGTAGCGATATTTAAAGTAGAAAATTCGCGGATCACGTTATTGTCACCGATAATCAACTTTGTCGGTTCAGCTTTGTAACCGATATCCTGTGGAGGACCACCAATTACTGCACCTGGCGCAATGTGATTGTTTTTTCCAATCTCCACTATGCCGTGACGGGAACCTATAGTTACATGGCCCTCTACAAACGTGCCGCGTCCAATTTTTACTTGGCCTTGGATGTTACAATAAGGACCTATTTCAACGTCATCATCCAACACGACGTCAGATGATAAAACACTCGAAGGATGAATTTTCATACTATTTTTCTTTATCAACCGCTTTAACTAAATCGTCAGTTAAATCTGTATCAGCATTAGCGTAAAGAACGATCTGTGCATTTTGGTTACTTTGAATAACCATAGAAATACCTTTATCTTTGGCTAATTTTTCAATCACAGTTTTCATTTTTTTAACTATCGGCTCTAAAAGTTCAGATTCTTTTTTCTGTAATTCAGCCTGGGCTTTAGCAGCTATTTGGTTGAATTTTTGCATTTCCATTTGAAGTTCTTCAGCGCGTTTTTGAAAAGCTTCTTCCGCTAATACCGATCTTTTTTTCTCGATGTCTTCACGCATTTTGTCGACATCGGCTTTTTTCTTTTCAAGCTCTTTATTTTTCTTATCGGCTTCTTTTTTCATTTCTTCTTTGGCTTTTTTACCAAGAGATGTTTGTTCGATTGCCTTTTGAACGTCAACATAAGCTAATTTAAATTCAGCTGATGCAAAAGATGCGGCCAATAATACTGCTACTACTACTAAAAAGTTTTTCATAAACTCTCCTTTTATTAAAGTTAAAACGGCGGTCCAATCGAAAATTCGAAATTGACCGAGTCTCTGTCTAAATCATCGGAATTAACCGGATATCCCCATTCGAATCTTAACAGACCTAATGGTGACTGCCATCTGAAACCTAATCCTATGTCACTCACAAACTTTGTATTAATAATTTCGTCTTCGGCCTGACCTATGTCGTAGAAAAACACCCCGTTAAGACCGGCTTCTTTGATTAATGGATACTGCATTTCCGTTTGGAAAATCATTTGTTTAGTACCACCAAAAATCAGATTCGAACGTCTTTGGCGTTCAGCTTCACTAATACCCGGAGCGTAGAAAGGGTTTCCATCATTAGTACCAATCTGATTGTAACGGTACTGCGAGAACAATCTACGCCCGACAGTTCCTGAACCAAAACCACGCAACGTGTAAGCTCCACCCATTTGATAGCGCTGTGTGAAAGGAACTTCGTTATCGTTTAAAGACTGAAGCATAGAGAAAGCTAAGTTATTTCTCCACACCACATCAAGAAATACATTTTTATAAAATCTTAAGTGAGTCGACAGCTCCTGATACTTAAGGTCTCCACCAAGACCCGCAAACTCGTAAGATATATCAGCCAGTACACCTTTTGAAGGAGTGAATCTGTCATTACGAGTGTCGTACTCAAGAGTCAGCGTAGCTGAACTTCGTGTTCCGCGAGCAGTCGACAAGGGGAACAGCAACGGATCTGTATAATCATTTGCAAACAAATCTGTTTTATCCAATTTATACCGGATGTAGGCGCGGACATCATCACCCCAAATAGGATGACCGAATCTAACGGCGGCACCTGTTACGCGGTTGTCGTAATTGATTCGTTCTTTATTTTCAGTATAAAAAACATCAAAACCCGCAGACCATAAGCTGTCGTATATATAAGGCTCAGTTAAGCTAAGAGAATAATCTTGACGGTTTTTTGTAGCATCAATTCGTGCGCCGAGAGTTTGACCTAAACCACGAAAGTTATTCTGTTGGATTGACCCACCGATACTCAATCCCTGAATATTACCGTAACCGGCAGTTAACTGCAGTTGCCCCGTATTACGTTCTTTTACGACGATGTCGATATTGAGCTCATCAGGTCTTTCCGGTGGCGTACTGGTTTTAAAATTTACTTCTTCGAAAAAACCCAAACGTTGGATATTTTCCTGAGACAGCCTTTTGCGAGTTTCATTGTAAAGCTCGCCCTCACGAATTTTAAGCTCACGTCTGACAACTTTGTCGCGCGTTTTACTATTGTTAACAACATTGATTGTGCCAAAGTAAACCTTATTACCTTTTTCAAAATCAAAAACTAAATTAACAATTCTGTCTTTTCGAACTACGTCGTAGCGCGGGATTACGTTAGTAAACGCATATCCAAGGTCGCCGTACTTAGATTGCAAATCCGCGATGTCTTTTTGCATAACCTCAACAGAAAATATTCCGTTATCTTTAATTTTAACGGATTGCATAAGCTCTGATTTATCAAACAGTAAGTCACCTGTGAAATCAATCTCGCCCACATTGAACTGCTCGCCTTCTTCAATATGGTAAGTAATGTAAATAGATTTTTTATCGGGCGTTACCGTAATCAATGGACGGTCTACTTTTACTTCGATGTATCCTTGATTCCAGTAAATAAATTTTAAGGCCGCTATGTCGCGCTCAAAAGCTTCCTGCTTAAATGCACCCGAACTGCTCATGCCGGAAAAAAAACCAGCTTCTTTAATTAACAACAAAGGTTTTAAGTACGAATCTTTAAGTTTATTATTTCCGATAATTGTGATTTTTTTTACCTTAACTTTATCGCTCTCAGTAATGCTGAATTTTAATTTAACAGTTTCCTCAGTTTTAACTTCTTCTACGACCGGTTCAATCTTAACAAGGTAAAATCCTTTTTCTTCATAGTACTTTTCAAGCTTAACGACAGACTCTTTAATTTTGGCGTGATTTAAAATTTCGTAAGGCTTGATAGGAATCTGGGTTTCCAAGTCTTCAGTTTTTACATCCTCATTGCCTTCAAAAATAATTTCCGAAACTGTTGGTTTTTCTACAACTTTATATTCAAGTGATACGCCACCCTGTGTATCATCTTTAGAAACTTCAATTTCAAGAAAGAATCCCATTTTAAATACGGTTTTAATATCTTCAGCAATATTTTTTTCAGAATAAGCTTCACCTACTTTTGAAATTAAGCGTGCAATAATTGCTTCTTTTTCAATTTTTTTGGAACCCGTAATAATAATTTCTTTAATGATTGGCAAAGTCTTAGAAGATTTTACAGATTGAGCATGCAGAACTGAAGGCATAATGATCTGGATCACAAACGCGAAAATAGTCAAAAAAGCTAATTTTTTTAATAACTTATTATGCACAACTCCACAAGGCTAACGAGAGTCTAGGTCGATGTCAAAGAAGGGCCGAAATTTCAACTCGGATTATTACGCAAAACGTCCATCTTTGACTTTAAAGACACGGGGAAATTTATTGGCAAAAGCCATGTCGTGAGTAACCACAACAAGAGTCAACCCAAGTTTGTTTCGAAGCTCAAAAAACAGGTCTTGTATTTTTTGTGAGTTTTCAGAATCTAAGTTGCCAGTTGGCTCATCTGCAAGCAAAACTTCAGGCTTTTTGATTAAAGCACGTGCAATAGCAACTCTCTGCAACTCTCCACCGCTCAATTGCGGCGGGAAATGTTCAGCTCTTTCACCTAATCCCATGAAGTCGAGCCACTTCAAAGCTTCTGCTTTGCTTTCTTCAGGATCATCTCCTGCTATAAGCGCAGGCAACATGATATTTTCTAGAGCCGTCATCTCCTGAATCAGATGATGAAACTGAAATACGAACCCCATTTTCTTGTTTCGGAATTGCGCTAAATTTTCATCATTCAGAGCAAATACATCCTCACCCTGAAAAACCACAGAGCCCGACGTCGGACGATCTAATGTACCTATAATTTGCAGCAAGGTCGACTTACCTGCACCAGAAGCACCCAGCAAACAAACAGCTTCACCCTGCTGAATGCTGAAGCTGATATCTTTTAAAACTTCAAGCTCGGAAGCTCCTGTTGAGTACGTCTTAGTTAAATTGGCGACTTCAATAATACTTTTCTTAAAACTATAAACGGTATTATCCATTTTTTAATCCCTCTACCACTTCAAGTTGGCTGCCCTTGTAGGCCGGAAAATATGTGGCCACTAAACAAATCAACTGAGTAGCAGCACATATTGCAAACAGATCTATAAATCTGATGTCGGTATAAATTTTATCGATTTTATAAACTGAACCGGAAATCAAAGCATAGTGATCCTGTAAATACATAAATGCAAAACACAAATCATAACCAATAATAACTCCAATGATAGTTCCCAATGTTCCTACAATTAAACCTTGGCTTAAAAAAATAAGCCGTATTTTTTTCTGACTGAGGCCCAGTGTTTTGAGAATTGCAATATCGGAATATTTCTGACGGATAAATACATACAATGTACTTGAAATATTAAAAGCAGCGACAATAACAATGAGTAGCACAACAAAGAAAATAACGGCTCGTTCTATGACAACAGCTTCAAAAATATTGCGGTTGACATCGTACCAGGTCATAACTGAAAAACCGGTACCTAATTTAGCTTCCAAATTTATAGCTGCCTCATTCGCAGTTTCCCGATCTTTCAACTTGATAAAGGCTCCGGTATAACGATCACCAATTTCAGTTAACTGTTGAAGGGATTTAAGGTTGCCAATAACCAAGCGCTCATTCCAGTCGTTTTTGCCAAAATCAATAACTGCTGTTACCACAAACTCTTTGGATTGTCTTTTAAATCCGGAAGAATCAAAAGGTGTAGCGAGCGGCACAACGAGATAAATTTTTTCACCGACAACTACGTTATATTTTTTAGAAAGTCCGATCCCTATGGCAATTTGATCCGGGCCCAGTTGTAATTGCCCGTGCTTCACACGCTTTGTTATATTCAGAACTTTAGCCAGTTCAGCCTCTTCTACCCCCTGAAATAATACTCCTGATACCTGTCCTTTACGTGCCATTACCGCTTCGGCGTATCCAAAACGCATCATACTTTCAATGCGGGGTTCCTGCTCTTTTATTTTTTTTGAAAAGGTCGCCCAATCTTCGACCAACTTACCGCGCCTTACAACTTGCAAATCACTGGTTACGTCTGTCATAGCCAATTTCAGAGTTTCAACATAGCCACTCATAACGGCCATAGAAGCCACAAGCGCCGCTACGCCAAGCACTAAACCCAAAAATGATAACGGAGCAGAACCGCCGAACAAAATTTGTCTTGAAAAAAGAAGCCTGTAGGCAATCCAAAAGTTTAATCTCATTCGAGATCGTCTCCACCAGCATTTTGCCCAAGAGTTCCGGCTAACTGAGCTTTAAGATAAGACATGATAAAATCATCCAGCTCACCATTCATCACATTGTTAACCTGATTGGTCACATGCGATGTTCTGTGATCTTTTACCATTTGGTAAGGGTGCATAACGTAAGATCGGATCTGCGAGCCCCACTCATTGGCTTTTTTCTGAGAGTTCATTTCATCTTTTTCACGATTGCGTTTTTCAACTTCTTTTTCGTAAAGAGCAGCTTTTAACATTTTCATAGCTTTTTCACGATTTTGAATCTGTGAACGCTGAGTTTGCGACGCCACAACTATTCCCGAAGGTAAATGGCGCATACGAACGGCTGAGTCTGTTTTATTAACATGCTGACCGCCGGCGCCGCTGGATCTGTAGGTTTCAACCACGATATCATCTGGTTTTACTTCGATATTGATATCATCGTCTACTTCGGCCCACACAAACACCGACGCAAACGAAGTATGTCGTCGTGCATTTGAGTCAAACGGAGAAATTCTCACTAAACGGTGAACTCCAGATTCTGATTTTAAGTAACCATAGGCATATTCGCCTGAGATCAACAGAGTGCAGGATTTAATTCCGGCCTCTTCACCGTCAGTCATATCAAGAATTTCACACTTGTAGCCGTGCATATCTGCATAGCGCGTGTACATTCTAAATAACATCTGAGCCCAGTCACAGCTTTCCGTTCCGCCCGCTCCTGAGTTAATCGAAACATAGGCACTGTTGGCATCGAGCTCGCCGCTTAACACGCGTTTTAATTCAAGCGCTTCGCCGATTTTCTGAATTTCTTTAATTTCGGATTTAACTTCTTTAAAAGTATCTTCATCGTGAGCTTCCACTGACATTTCCAGAAGAACTTTTACGTCTTCCAGCTTACCGTTGAAATCGCTCCACTCATTAACTGATTTTTCGAGAATTGATTTTTCTTTATTAAGTTTTTGCATTTCCTGAGGCTTACCCCAGATGGCCGGATTTTCCGATGCCAATGCCAGTTCGTCTAAACGTTTTTTCTTGCGATCGAGGTCAAAGATACCCCCGAAGCTCCGCCGAAAACTTTTCTAATGCGATGATTTCTTTTTTAACTTCTGAAAGTTCTGCTACTAAAGACATAGACCACAGTCTGGGTGAGGATCGCTAACAGGTCAAGAACTTCTAAACCTTCTTTTTATACGCCACGGCTCTTAAAGCCCAGTGTTCACGCTCGTAAAAACGCATGCCGTCTTTATTATCAACACCGGTACAGAGCCTTAAACCTGTACAGTTTTTTTCCTGCGCCAAAGTTTCAGCAAACTTGAGTAATTTTGCTCCTATTTGCTGCGATCGATGATCCTTTGAGACAACTAAATCATCAATGTAAAGATGGAACCTGTGGACGTAATCGTTAATGTATCTTAGCCCCATAAGGCCAACACATTCCGGGCCTACAAAGTAGCCATAAAAAGTATAATCATCGGCCTTGCGTGCATGATGATAGATTTCACTGAATTCTTCTTCAGTAATATGCGGACGCAGTTCTTTTAAAACTGCGTATACACTCATAATTTCATTTTCGGGAATTTCTTTGATCACGAAACTATCTCGTAGCTTTTTTCTGACCGTAACGTGTTTCATAGTTACGTTTAGCAAGCGCCATTTGCTGACTGAAGTCTAAACCTACATCACGGTGTTTTACATATTCATTAAAGTCTTTCATACCCGGAACCATTTTAACTGTTGTACCTGCAGCGCCATGGCACGACATACATGAACCTTTAGGATTATCAGCCGGTCCGTTCATGAGCATCGGACGTGCTCCGTAGTAAACATTGTCGGCACTGTTAGTTTTTGAACCTTTAAAGATAAGAGATGTTTTAGGATCAAATCCAGTTTGAATTCCGATTGGACGCATTTTTAAAAGTCCCGCTAAGTTAGCCGGATAATTGTGTTTAGACGCGGCTTTGTAGGAAGCATCGTAATAGAAAGTTGTCATAACCCAACCATCTACTTCTTTACGGGCACCGATAAGGCTGGAATCTTTTACGGCGATGTCGATCTGAACCATTTTAACATCGCGTAACTTGCGGGAAGTTGATTTAGCCAGGCTCACATTGGCGGTCCATGTGAAACTTCCGTTCAATTCGTCTAACTGAGCTGTCGTGAAAAGAATTTTCACCGAAACACTTCCATCTGGAAACCATTTTTTTGAAAAATCCGGAGCTTCTAAAGTGCGGGGCTGCGAGCCGAATACATTGTGAATAGATGCACAGGCGATATCATTGTAAAAACCGATTCCCCAGTCCGAACCTTCTTTTTCTTTTGAAGTTCCCACTGCAGGATAAATTTCTGATCTTTCCAAATCACGCTCTTTAGTTAAACCGTGAACCATTTCGCGGCCGGAATCGCCCACATTCAACCATGGCATATGACACCACTGAGATTTATCTGGCGCAATATTCTGAGCTATAAAATTGTTATTATTGTTTTTTAAATCCTGAACTAAACTGTCATAGAAAAAATCCAGAACCAATTGAGCAAACTTCTGTCCTCCCGCCTCCGTGCTGATATCCATACCCTTCCAAGGGCGGCTCGTAGCTTTGGGAACGATCTGGTCATAGTCGGCGCGCAACTTAAACACCGGAAGTTTTTTTTGCATCTCGGTATTTAAATCCGCCTTGCTCGGCTTGTCGTAAATATCAAATCCATTTTCTGCAATTTTTGCCGCCGCAGGTCCCCGCACTACCGGTGCACTGGCTACAGAGCGCGAATTTACCGGCGAGGGAATTTGAGCAGTCTTAATTTTTTCTAAGTGAAGTAGCGGGGCTTTTCCTCCATGAATACAGTGAGGCATTCTGAAGTGAAGCGTTCCGTTTTTAGGAACAGTATTGGCGTATTTAAATTCAACGCCTAACATTTTACGGTCTTCGCTGACTGTAATGTATACATCATCGACAAACGCTATAGGTAAATTGTCGTTAAAAAATGAACGCGCAACGTTTTCAGCTTCACCCAAAAAGCAGCCGGCATGACGCTGACCTTTGTTTGAAAAGTCTTTTGTATTAGCGTAAAACATCTTCATTAAATAATCTAAACGAGTGCGTTCCTGATTTTTCGCTGTTGCCCAGCTTTCCACCGTGTGCATATAGGTTTTGTTTTTAAGTTTTGAATCGGGCGAGTCATAAACCAGCAAAGATTGCTCAACTTCATCTACTTTGTCTGCAGCTCCTGCAATTTTACGAACTGTATCGTAAGTTTTAATCTCTACTTTGTAAGAGTAAGCTGTTGTTGAAAATAAAAATAACAGACCGGCTAAAATCTTCATATTTGACCTCGTAAAAATTCTTTTGAGTATGGATTTATTTTAAACGAAATTTAACTAAAATTCCGTTGTTTTTTGAGCCTGTTTTAGGGTTCTGGACTAGACCTAAATCGCTAAAGCAACAATCTTGTAGTTTAAACATCAACTTCTCTTCTTTAAGAGAGAGTTCGTGATCATATCCGAGCAAATGTAGCACTCCATGAATCAGCATATACACGCTTTCATGTTTTAAAGTGTGACCTTGATCGATAGCTTGCTTATTTAAAACTTCAGTACAAATAAGCAGCTCACCGAGCGAATCGGGATCTTCGCTGCTAAAACTTAAAATATCTGTGGGCTTATTTTTTTTGCGAAACTGATGATTAATTTTTTTCATCTGCTTTGAGTTTAAAAAAACAACGGTAAGTTCTTTCTTCTGTTTCAGCAAAATAGAGTTGCGCACTTTATATTTAAGCAGGTTCGTACGAATCTTATCAATTGCAGTCTGCAGCTCTTTTTTTGAGAGCATTTCTTTAGACGCTTTACGTTCTGGAGATTCATTGACTATGTTTAGTTTCATGCAACAATCCCAATATGCCTCAAGCACCTAAAACACTCAACAATTTTGAAGCTCTATTGCAAATTATTAAAGACCTTCGCGGTCCGGATGGTTGCCCTTGGGATAAAGAGCAAACCCATAAAAGCCTTGCTCCCTATGCCATTGAAGAAACCCACGAAATGGCTGAAGCCATTGAAAGTGGCGATGACGCCCACATGTGTGAAGAGTTAGGTGATGTATTATTTCAGGTTATTTTGCACGCACAATTAGCCAAGGAACGTAACGCCTTTGATATTTTCGATGTTATCGAGTCCATCAATAGTAAAATTGTTAGACGTCATCCCCATGTGTTTTCAGACACCAAGGTAAGTGGCGCTGAGGATGTAATGAAAAACTGGGATGAAATTAAAAAACAGGAAAAGAAAAATAAAAAACCTTCCTCCACACTTTTTGATATTCCGAAAAGTTTGCCTGCTTTACAGAAGTCACACAAAATCGGTGAGAAAACGGAAAAATACAAATTTGACTGGAGTGAGCCGACTCAGGTAATCGCCCAACTCAAGGCAGAAATTACGGAGCTTGAAGAAGCTCTTAAAGAACAAAACTCACCTCAAAAGCAGCAACATATCCGACATGAAATGGGAGATGTTTTGTTTTCGGCTGCTCAATTGGCTCGCCATCTAAACACTGAGCCCGAATCCGATTTGCGCGAAGCCAATCGCCGCTTTATTTCACGTTTTGAAAAAATGATTTCGCTGAAAAACTCTTTAGAGGACTTTATTGCACTGCCCGCTAACGAAAAAGAAAAACTATGGCATGTTGCTAAACAACAAAATTAGCTTTTCCGTTCATTTTATTTACAAAAAAAACGATTTACTATTTTAAATTAAAAAATAGTGTCTATCTTGTAATCAAACATTTTTTTTATATTTCTGTGAAATTTACTCAATTCCAGTAATATCAATCACCTAGGTTGTTTCAATTTGAAACAGTTTTCCGAAAAACAAAGGCAAAACACCATGTTAAGCCCAAACTCGCATTAAAAAAAGTTACGAATACACTGATATTCACTCTCGGCTATGCCTTTCTTAGACGATAAGAAATTTATGAATATAGCGATGAGGTATCAGGAGGATACAATGAACTTAAACCCTTTAGCACACATCAGTATGATGAGTTCGCTATTGCTATTGTCTGCTTGCGATAAAGGTGGAAGTCAGTTTTCGGTTTTATCCGAATCAGCCCAATACCAGCAGCAAGCCACATTTGAACCGCGCAAACTTGACGTTTTGTTTGTTGTGGACAATTCCGGCTCAATGAGTTCATCACAAACCAGCTTAGCCAATAATTTTCCGTCATTTATTAACTACTTTAAAAACCGCGGCTACGATTTTAAAATTGCAGTCACTACAAGTGATGCCTTTTACGGTGATCAGTTCGTAACTTCAGGCTGTTCACTTTGCAATACCCAACAAGCACGATTCAGATCTGGAACCACACCAAGAATTTATGTAATCGATACCAACACACCCAATCTAGAATCTGTGTTTGCACAAAATGTAAATGTTGGTACCAGCGGTAGCGGAGACGAACGTGCTTTCTCGAGCTTTAAAGCTGCACTTAATAGCTCTTACAACACAGGCTTTCACCGCAGCTCTGCTTATCTTTCAGTTATTATAGTTTCGGATGAGGAAGATTTTTCGCATGACGATATTAATTTAAACGAGTCTTACTCACAGCCTACATTACATTCAGTAACGAGTTATAAAACCTTTTTAGAAACATTTACCAGTGGGAAAGCCATTACTGACTTTGCAGTTTCCACTATTTCAATTTTAGATGCCACCTGTCGTTCAGCTTTAGGATCGGGACGCAAAATCGGCACTCGTTATATGCAATTGGCCGATGCTACCGGCGGGTCTAAAAATTCACTGTGCTCTAACTTCGATACAGTGCTGAACAATATCAGTACTCACATTGCCGACCAAATTAAAGCGCAATTCTTCTTAACACGCACACCGATACTTTCCTCAATACGCGTGATCAGTGAAGGAGTGGTTGTTCCTCAGGATGCAACTAATGGTTGGACTTATGATTCAGTAACCAATTCGGTTTCAATACATGGTACTTACGTGCCAAGTGCTGGCGCCAACGTAACAATTAACTTTGACCCTGAAAGTGTTAACTAGGAGATTGCGGATGAAAAGCGAAAACACATCTTGGTTTGTCTTAATAGGTGAACAAAAATACGGTCCTTATGATTATAAAACCGTAATTCAGATGATCCAGTCCAACCAGCTAATGGATTTTAACTACGTATGGGCTGAACATCTGGAAGCCTGGACACCTATTTACCAACTGGAAGAGTTCAGCAAAGATCGCTTTGAATTATTACTGCAAAAAGAATCTGAATACTTGTCTTCATTTATCAAACGTAAAGGTCAGCGCGTAGAAGTTAAAATTCCAATTATCGGTCACAACTCAATACGCTTTTTTGACGGTGAAATTGTATCGATATCTGAAAGTGGCGCACTTTGCTTGTTAAATTCTCCACTTGTTCAAGTCGGTGATCAGATTAAAATTCATGTTAAACCGGTTGATAGTGATTCGTTTAACGTAGAATGCGAAATTATACGTAAAAATTATTCCAAACAACGTTTAAATTCTAAATCAGGACTTTACTATGCTGTTCGATTTAATGAAATACAAAATATAGGTGTTGAACAGATCAAAAAGTGGATCGATAAAGCTGCATAATTAAATTTTATTAGCTGAGGAATAGCTAGTTACTAATCAAGGAGGATACATGTCAGGTTTTTTAAACTTCGTAGTACAATCAGGTGTAGTAGGTTGGATCATTATGTTTACCGGTGCTGTTGTAATAGCACTCATCATCGAGCGTTCTCGCACGCTGTATTTTAAATATGCCCTGAACGTAGATGAATTCACAAGCCGAGTACAAAGTTTTGTTCTAGGCCGCAAGCACGAAGAAGCTATCGTATTATGCGCACAGATGGAAGATAAACCATTAGCCAAAGCCTTTAAAGTTATTCTAGAAAAATCCGACCGTGATGATGAAACAATTTTTCAGGCTCAAGATATAGCCATGGCTGAAATCGTTCCTCTTTACACAAAACGTCTTCACTATTTATCGATGCTAGCCAACGTGGCCACCCTTCTTGGTCTGTTAGGTACCATTCATGGTCTTATTCTTTCCTTCCAAGCGGTAGCCCAAGCCGATCCCGCACAAAAACAAGCCATGTTAGCCAGTGGTATCGCCGTTTCGATGTATACGACAGCTTTAGGATTAGCGGTTGCAATTCCGGCCATGGTGGCCTTCTCATTTTTAACCTCCAAACAAAATGAATTACTCGAACAGTTAACCGAAAAATGTTCTAAACTAACCGAGGTTCTCACTAATTCGCACATGCAGGGTCTAAATAAAGAATTGGTTTATCCCGAAAATCCGAATTTGAAAAACGGCAAAGCCGCACCTCCTCCAACCAATACGAAAGTATCTTAAGGAGTCATTATGGCAGGACGCTATAAACCCAACATCAATCACAATTCCGAATTCGAGCTGGATCTGGCGCCGTTGCTGGCCGTAATGGTTAAACTTGTACCCGTGTTACTTGTATCTTCAGCATTCGTACAAATGATGATTATAGAAACTGAACTACCCCAGGTGGTTCAGCAGGCCTTAGCTAAACAGGACATAAATCCTAAAGTGACAATCAGTATGGAGATCGATAAAAAGCAAGGTGTTAATATTATTGTTAACGAAGCCGGGAACGAAAAGATAAAACAAATTTCAATGCTGCCTAAAAACGAATTTGATTTTGAAAAAATTCATTTAGCAATTCAAGAAATTAAAAAGCTACATCCAGAAATTTTTAAAATAGAATTTAATCCCTCAGCTGATGTCAGCTACAAAGATATTGTTAAAATCATGGACGAAGTTCGTAAAACCAAATCCAATGACATCCGCTTTCCGGTGAAAGACGAAAAAACAGGTCAATTGAGCAATACCGACTATATGTTCCCCGAAGTCATTTTTGCTAATACGCTGGAGGGCTAAATGCGTAGAACCAGATACAAACCGGAAATAAAAAGAAATCAGACTTTTGCACTGAACATTACTTCAATGACAGATATGTTTACCATATTGCTGGTTTTCTTATTGCAGACTTACAATACATCTGAAGTTCAGATTGAAAATGTCATGGGACTGAGACTTCCTTCATCCAACACCGAAAAAAATCCGGTTTATGGTGTTAAAATTTCGTTGAGTCAGGATGAGTTAAAGTTGGACCAGACCATTCTGGCTCATGTAAAAAACAATGAGTTTGAATCAGGCTCTATCGACAACAACGATTCCAACTTTATTAAGCCATTATTTACTGCACTACAAAAAATCAACAACGAATCCACGTCAAAAGACAAACTCGGCCGTATCTTATTTCAAGCGGATCAAGAACTTCCCTACGCAACTCTACGTAAAGTCATGTACACCGCCTCACAGGCCGGCTTTCCGAATTTAAAACTAGTTACTGTTGCAGGTAACTGAGCGGAGATCAAATGAAGCGCCATGTTCTGAACCTGATTATTATCTTAAGTTTAGCAGCCACTCACGCTGTAGCTTTATCAGAAGAGACAAAAGGTCTGCTTCCAGAAGTTTCTTTAACTAAAGATAACGAAGACAAAAATCAGGAAAAATCTTTTCAGTCTGAAGTTTTAATAACTAAAACCGAAAACAAAGCTATTGATACCCTGAAAAAGATCATCAAAAAAAACTACAACACTCCGGAAGAAGTGAGCTTACTTTTCCGTTTAGCCGAACTTTACATGCGTAGATCAAAATCAGGACGCTTCTTCGACTTAGACCAGCGCTTTGAGGACCGTTTAAAAAAGCAAGGTTTCGCCAATGAAAAAACACAGGCTTCTTTAAAAGATGCTCTTAAAATATACGACGAAATCCAACGCCGCTTCCCTAAATTCGAGGATCTTGATTTTGTACTGTTTAACAGTGCTTTAGCCCGCTTACAGATGAAAGAAACAGAAAAAGCTAAAAGCCTTTTCACTCAACTTATTAGCCAGTACCAGCGATCAAGCCTTTTACCGGACGCTTTACTTGAATTAGGCGAAATCTATTACAATCAGCAGAACTTCAATACAGCTCTTGAAAAATTCAAACAACTGGAAAAATATCCAAACTCAAAAGCTTATCCTTATGGTTTATATAAATCTGCTTGGTGTTTATATAATATGAAAAATACCGATGCAGCCATTGATCAGTTGCTTATCGTTGTGAAACAAAATCCTGCCGATAGTAAAAATGACCGCAAATACAATCTGCGTAAAGAAGCTTTAAGGGATTTAACATTATTCGTAGGTGAAACTCTTGAACCTAATGAAGTCTACGGATTTTTCGAAAAAATCACTACCCCTGAAGAGTTGGGCGAAATTATTATCGCTTTAGCGGGGCTTTACGAATCACATTCACGCTTTAAAGAGATCAGCGTATTTACTTACCAGTTTATAAAAGCACACCCACTGAGCTCACAGGCACCAAAGTGTTATACTAAATTAATTGAAACCAATGAAACTCTAAAACTCAGACCTAAAGTTATCGAAAACTTAACTGAAATGTCTCAGTTCTGTAAAAAAGATAAAGTAGATCCGTCGTGCTATACAGAGTTCCGTAAGGTGAGCCTAGAGATTTCAAAAAAATGGTGGGAAATCTGGCTTAAAAACAAAAAAAATGCCGAGTTTTCAGCTTTAACTGAACAGGCCTTTGAAAATCTACTTTCAACCGACACCTCTACACAACCCGATTCAAAATCCCGTTACGCATTTGCCGAATTACTTTTCCAACAATCTAAATTTGAACAAGCGGCACAAAACTACGAACAGGTTTCAACACACCCAGGCTTAGACAAAGCTCTGGCCCATGATTCGCTATATGCCGCTTTATTTTCTATAGAAAAAATTCTCGATAAAAAAGAAAACGCTGCCTACACCGAAAAACAAAAAACTTTAGGCATACGCTATATTAAAGAATTTAGCTCAGGAGAACACGCTAGCGAAATCCAGTACAAACTGGGTTATATCGCCTATAAACAGAACGATTACGATCTTTCACTCAACTATGTTAAACCTTTAATGACCAAAGCCTCTGAAGAGATCAAACTTAAATCAGAAGACTTGGTTCTAGATATTTACAACATCAAAAAAGATTATGTTACAATCCAAAAAATATCTCAGGATATTTTAAAACGCACATCAAATTCTAAGCGAGAGCAGGCGCTGAAAAAAATTGCAGAAGAATCTCACTACTCGCAAATACAGATAGATTCAAAAAATTTAGCTGTTCAAAAGCAAATTGATTTACTGGTTAAGTTTTCAGAAGAACACAAACAAAGCAAGCTGGCACAGGATGCTTACTGGCAGGCTATTTCATTATCGTACGCAAAAGGCTTGGATGTTAACGGAGCCAATTTAAGTTTATCTTTTATCAAGCAGTATCCCGACGATAAACGTAATTTAGACGCACTTAAAGAAGCCGCAAAAACCTATGTTGATTCAGGCCATATTAATTTAGCAATCAGTACTTTAAAGGATTTAGTTATCGCTGATAAAGCTCAAGCTCTCAAACACCAAGAATTGATCTGTGATTTACTTAAAATCAATCGCCAGTTAGCAGATTCACGTAAATGTTATAAAGTAATTTTTGCGATTGCTGACAAATCTAAAAAAGTAGAAATTTTATCTAAGATGATGAAAACCTTTGATAATCAGAACAACTCTGAATATCTGGAGATACAAAATCAAATTCTCTCTTCCAACATAGAACCTTTTGCTACCGAAATACTGATTAATCAGGCTAAAAAATTATTAGAAAAGAAGGATTACACCTCAGCATTTAATTTAAGTTTAAAAATCAACAGTCGTCCTGTGGATGCCGACTTCAGAGCCGAAGCACGGCTTATTCAGGCACAGATACTGGAGCAGGAGTTTGTCAGCCAAAGTGTTAAAACCCGTGAAAGCAAATTTTCTATGGTGATTGCAATGAAAACCGAAAAAATGGATAAAGCCTTCACCGCTTTCTCTTCAGCAATTAAAATGTCAAAATCAGATGCCATTCAATTGCGCGGATTACAGGGTATTGACCGAGTCTACTCACACTTTATAGATGCCATCAGTAATATGCCCTTGCCTGAAACTTTAAGTGCTGCAGATAAAAAAACACTTAAGTCCGAATTAGTAAAACTTACCGAGCCCTTTGCCGAAAAACGCAAAAACAATAACTCCGCATTAAAACAGATTTCAAAGTTATCTTCTAATGAAAACCACATCATAGCATGGGATGAGCACAGCATTGAAAACACTGTGGAGCCGCGCGTGAAGTACCCAGATATTAGTAAGCTCAATTCTTACTACCCTAATGAAATTTCATTAAAATCATCATTTAATACACGTTCGACAGCATCAGCAAACAGATGTGATGTTAAAAATCTATCTGCAGCCAGCATAAATGCATGCATTCAAAATAAAAAATTAGACGACGCCGAAAAACTCGCACTACAGATATCATCAACTCAAGAAAATCGCGCTATCGGCTTGTACTATTTAGCTCTGATTGCCGATGCTGAATCTGATTACGAAAAAGCTCTCTGGTTATTGGAGAAATCAGGCCAAATAGAAAACAGTTCATTAGTTAATTATGGCAAAGCAAAAGCTTTATATTCTGTAAAAA
Source organism: bacterium (assembly GCA_019752925.1). Taxonomy (GTDB): domain Bacteria; phylum Bdellovibrionota; class Bdellovibrionia; order Bdellovibrionales; family Bdellovibrionaceae; genus Pseudobdellovibrio. The sequence goes on along the minus strand of JAIELP010000005.1, from coordinate 62,049 downwards.
ATATGAACAGTTCTTTAGAATTTTTCGCAAAGCTTTTCGACAATCGCGAGCAACTTCCTGAAGCCCGACTTGTTTACGCAATTAAGTGTTTCTCAGATGGGGATTATCTTAAGGCCAGTGATGAATTTTCTAGATTATCGGCAGAGCAGATCTATAATTATGGTGTGGACTTACTTCATGTAGACTCAATTTTATTAAAAGGCGATTCAGTGCAGGCACTGAAAACAGCGGAAATGTACGCCGCTCTTAGTAAAACCGAGCGTGTTGAAATGCTGATCGAGCAGGCCCGCATATACGAACACTTGGGCAACAGCCGAGAAACCGCATCCGTTTACTATCAAAAAGCTTTAGCTAAATCGAGCCTACCTGAACAACAGGAATGGTTGAAAAAGAAAATTGAATTTATTAAGAACTTTAAAAACAATCAGTTAACGTCGAACGTAGGTGGGTAAATTATGAGCTGGTTAACAATTCATATGAACATGGAGATCATATATGAAATGGATTTCATCTACGACGATAGTGCTGAGCCTCATATTAGTTGTCAGTTCTGATGCTATCGCCAAAACAACAAAAATAAGACCCATTCAGGAAGTAAACTTTTCTGAAATGAATCTTAAAGGAACTATCCGTAACCCGGATGGAGCCTATTTGGTGCAGAAAAAAGGTCTTAAATTTTTGCCGCTTTATAATATTCAAAAAGATGTGGACCAGAAAATCCGCGAAGCTGCTCTCTTTGCTGATTAATTTTGTAGGAGAAAATAATGAGTACTTTAAAACTTGTACAAACAACCAATGACGGACGGGTTAAAAGCTGGAAGCTTAGCGAAGGCTCCGACTTATTAACCTTTGGTTGCTCGCGCAAAGCTGATTTAAACTCAATTGACAACAGTTTACCAAGTTTTGAGTCGGTTATCGAGTACCGCGATTCACAGTGGCATTACATTTCGTTTACTACCAAGAATGAAAAAGCCGATCAGTTAATTGAATCCGGTACGACAATTAAGTTACACGCTTCAACACTAAAGTTTGAATCTTTTACGAAAGATTTGGATATTTTAGCTGGGCTAGATCGCATCAACTCAAACGGCTCCATCAGTAAAAAGTTGGTTGTAGTAAGTCAAAACAATAAACTTCTGGGTGTTCATATTACCCTACCTAGCGAAAAATTCAGTTTGTATGCAGAGGGAAAACAGCAAAAAGTTGATTTGCCCGCAAGCCAAGATTGGCAGCAAAGCGAAATGTTTAGTTATCAAATCAGAACAAAAATTATCAATAAAGAAGATATAGCACACTTAAAAGAAGCTGCTGAAAACAGCGGTCTAGATAAAGAAAGCAAAAAGCCTTTTATTATCACTTTAAGTATTACCGCCGCATTTATTTTTTCAGCTATTTTTTTAGCTAAAAAAGAAGAAGTTTTAGTACCGGTTACAAAAACTTCAGGAAGCATTGTTGTGGTTAAAAATGATATGAAAAAAATAAAACGTGAACAAAATAAACCAAGCTCAAAAGCCGTAACATCAGCTGCACCCAACAAAGCTGGCTCACAGGGTGGTTCAAAAACCACAGCTCTACTTAAAGGGGCTATTGGTGCACGTATTTCACAATTGCTAGGAAAAGTTTCTGCTACTGAGGCGCGTACAGCCAACGTTCTGGTAACAACTCAAGGAGTTAAAGCAGGTGAAGCCGCTTCAGGCAGAGCTTTAGCTGCCGTGGGAAAAATGGAAGCTTCAGGTCGTAACTGGAACGGCGAAGCCGTCGGTAATGGTTCTGGAGTTTCAACTGCCGGGGTTGGTGGCGGTAAAGGCACTAAGGGTTTAGGAGGCGGACTGGGTCAGGGAAAAACCGGCTCTGGTGGCGTCGGGCTTATTGAAGATGAATCTGAAATCGTAGGAGGCTTAGATCGCGAAGTGATCGCTCAATATATTAAAACCCAATTGGGACAAATTTTATATTGCTACGAACGCCAGCTTTCTGCCAACCCTAACCTGTACGGAAAAATTGCAGTGAAATTTACGATTGCAGGCACCGGTCAGGTTGAAACACAGTCTATCAACGATACAACTTTAAAAAATTTATCGGTTGAATCCTGTATTTTAAGTAAGGTTTCGAAATGGAAATTTCCGGAACCTAAAGGCGGCACTAAAGTGCTGGTAACATACCCGTTCTTATTCAAAAGTACTATTTAATTTCTCATGAAGAGAATTACACCACAAGGACAGTAGGAGAATTTATGAAAATCAGAAAACCTCAATATGCAAAAACATTAATTATTGTTTTATTAATTAATTTAATAGCTCATTTTGCATACTCTCAAACAACAACACCCGCATCAAACGATCAGGTGGATTTAAAAAAGCTCGAAGATAAATACTGGGCGGCAAAAGATGATGACTACGGCGTTATTCAGAATAGAACCTTTTCTAAAACCGGCAAACTTTATCTTTCAGCAGTTTATGGACCCTTAATTAATGATCCTTTTGCGAAAGCCAAAGCTACGGGCGCTATGCTGGGCTATTTTATTAACGAAGATTTTGGCGTGGAATTCAGTTATTTAACTTACGGATCTACACAGAATGACACTGTAACTTCCTATGAAACGCAATTCGGTGGAGCTAAACCCGACTTCAACTTAGTTAAAGCTTCAAAAACTCTATCACTCACCTATACGCCTTTTTATGCTAAAATGGCTTTTATGAATATTGGAATTTTATATTTCGATATGGGGTTCACACTTGGACTCGGCCAAAGCGATTACGAAATACAAAAAGTGAATAAAGACGGTGTCGGCAATAAATCGCAAGCTAACGAAATGCAGTCGGCCACTAGCTATGAAATCGGTTTTGTACAGCAACTGTTTATTAACCGTAATGTGGCTTTCCGCTTGGATATTAAAAACTCGTTTTATCAGCAAAACAGTAAGCAATATGAAATTGGCATTGGTGCACCTGAATCATCACGATTAACCAACAGTAAAAGCGCCAACGATACAACAATAACTTTAGGTTTAACTCTTTTCACAAACTAAGGGTGAAGTAAAATAAAATGTGTATGACTAAAAATTTATTGATTATTTTATTTATTTTTCCAGCAGCAGGCTTTGCTAAGCTTGATCTAAGTATCAAACTGGATTCATTCGTAAAAAAATCAAAAAGCGTACAAGTCGTTAATCTGGGTACAGAAAGAGTTTTCACCCCGCAGGAACTGATTGTATCTATTCCGGAAACCAAGCCGGCCGTTCCGGTAAAAAAGATTCTGGTTTCGCCAAAAATAGCAAAGCTTCCGAACTTAAATATAGCTAAGCCCTCTCCGGCTAAGCAGATCTTTTCGGTGAACCTTAAAGTTGAAACCCCTCCAGTTCAACCTTTAGCTAAAATCGATGATCCAAAAATACAAAATGCCGATCCATCTCTTAAAGAAATTGAAAATATCCAGAGCGATGAATACAAAATGATTCAAGCACTGATATTTTTTGAAATGCAAAAAAAATACGATGTGGCGATGAGTTTATTTATTGAATTAATGGATACGACACAATTTAAAGCGCAGTCTATACTGCAATATGCCGAATCGGCCTATAATCAGGGACTGTATTCTGAATACCGCCAAAAAGCTCTTATGGCCATAGATGAAACTAAAGACCGCTCTTTAAAACAAAAGGCCATGGAAAGTATCGTTAACAATATTAAATTTCTTGAAACATCGGATATGGAAAAAATTGATCCGATTATTCAAGATAGCAACATAGATGTAAGCCAGAACGATGAATATCTTTACAAACAAGCCAAATACTATATTTACAAAGGTAACTTAGGTATGGCTGAAGCGGCTTTAAACGACATCAGTCCAAAATCTGCTATTTATCTGGATTCGGTTATCTTAAGTACCAGTTTAAATTATCGCAAAGGTGATCCCAACGCGGCTATTAGTAAACTTGAAAAGATAATTCCAACAATTGAGAATGATAAAAAAAATAAAAATCGCAATATTCTGATACTGACTTTAGCCCGTCTATATTTTCAAAAAGGTAAATATAAAGAATCCTATCAGAACTATTTAAAAATAGACCGTTCAAGCCCGCTCTGGTTGCAATCCATGGTTGAACAGGCCTGGGCCCAGATTCTAGTAGGTGATCATATCGGCGCTGCTGGTAATATGTTTTCGCTGCATACGGAATACTTTAAAAAAACCTACTTACCTGAATCCTACATCGTGCGTTCAGTGGGCTACTTAAATTTATGTCAGTACGGTGATGCTTTACATGTACTCACCGACTTAGATAACCGCTTCAAACAAACTAAAGATCGACTTGATAAATTCCAGACTGAAAATAGCAAAAACAATATGGCTTATTATGATTTAGTAAAAGCCTGGTTCAGTAATACAAATCAAAGCGAATATAATAACATTCCACGCTCATTCGTGGTTGAACTGGCCGGCCATCCTTCCTTTACCAATGTACAGCGCCAAATTAACAACTACGAGGAAGAAAATCAGAAATTTTCAAAGATGATAACTGATTTTTCAAATCGTGAACAAGCGGCACGCCAACGTATTGTGACCAACAAAAGCGAATACCAGACTTTAAAAAACCAAAAGGCCTCTGCAGAAATGTTGGCGCGAAATGAAATACGTAACGTGGTTGCTGATATCGAAATCCAAATTGTCAACCGAGCTAAAGAAGGCTTAAAGAAAATGCGCGATAAAGCCCAGATGCGTCTTGAAACTGAAAAATCGGCACTGCGTATTGTTGCCGCCAATAATCTTAAAAATCGCTATGCAGATTTTCTGACTTCACTAACAAAGTTGCTAGAGCAGGAAGAAATTCTGGCTTACGAAATTTACTCAGGTGCCGGTGAACACATCCGCTATCAAATGGCCGGCGGCAAAATTGATGAGCGTAATCCAACGGCACTAACGCCTGAGGAAAAAAACAGTTACAAATGGAAATTCAGAGGCGAGGTGTGGGAAGACGAAATCGGCCATTACCGCTCTTCGCTTAAAAATGTATGCGCCAATGATGAATTAGCTAAACAAGGAGAGCAATAATGAGAACGTGTTTATCAATATTAACAGTAGTGATTATGTCATTAGTGGTGGTTAAGCTACAAGCTGAACCAATGACAGCCAACAAAGGATTAGAAAAAATTAAAATCAACCTGGAAAATGCCAGAAAAAACAAAAGCGAGTACGACAAAAACTTAGAACTTGTCAAAAGCAATGTGGTCGAAGTTCAAAAAGCCAAAGAGTCTACTTTAGCGCAGAAAAAAATGGTGGCCTCTGAAATCACAAAAAATAATGAATCTCTTAAAAAAATTCAAAATCAGGAAAGAGACATCACAGCTTTTATTGCAAAAGAAAATGACAAGATCAATCTTGAAACTAAACAAATTGAACAACTTCAAAACTTGATAGGTCAGATTAAAAAAAATCAAGAGCAGCGTAGTGCCATTATTGCCGACTATCAGGCTCAGCTCAATTCTGCAGGTAATCACAAAAAAGCCTGGAAAGAGCGTGAAGAAAAATTACGTGAGCAAGAAAATAAAACAGCACAGGCCTTACGAGGTATAGCTTCTGAAGAAAGCAGTTGGCTCGGTAAAAAGAAAAAGTATGAGTCCGAAGTTAAACGTTGGGCCGCTGAAACCGACAAACAACAGAAAATTCATGATACGTATCAGGGGTTAGCTGACGGTAAATAGTTAGACCTACCTCTCATTTCAGACTAAATTTCGCGGCTCAGCTCGTTTAAGTAGATTTTCATAAAATCTACGCGGCGCTGGGCTTCTTGTCTTCCTGCCTGAGTTTGCATACTCCCCGCCAGCAATAATAATTTTTTATAAAAGTGATCCACTGTAAATTCCTGATCATCCGGTTCACGCTCTTTACAGAATGGATCGTCGGGATTGTAGAAAGCTCTTTTTAACAAGCCTGCAGTGGCAAAACAGCGGGCCACGCCCAAAGCACCTAGGGCATCAAGCCTGTCTGCATCCTGTACGATTTGTGCTTCAATGCCAATCGGAGCAATTTTTGCACTGAAGCTGTGGGCTTCAATGGCATGAAAAATTTGCTCGTAATATTCACTGGGATATTGAATTTCATTTAAATACTCCACAGCTTTTTCTGCCGACATGCGGGAAGCCTTGCTTCTCTGCGGACTGTCTTTTGGCACGATGACAAAATCGTGCAACCAAGCTGCCGGCACAACCACATTTATTTCGGCCTGTTCGGTTGTAGCTAATTTTTTAGCATTAGAAACTACTCTTTTGAAATGTAGAATATCATGGGCTGGATCCACCGACTTAACTAATTGTGAAATTTTATTTTCAAACAATTTTTCAAAATTTTCCAACATATATAATCCTTAATAGGTTGAAGTTATAAAGTATTTACGTAAAAGATCTTTACTGAAATCCACAAAGGCTCTCACCTTAGCCGACTCTGACACATGCGATGGCCACACAAAACTGCAAGGTGTAGACTCAGTTGCCCAGTCTGGAAGTATCCGCACCAAATCACCCTGTTTGATTTCTTCATAACAGATAATATCCGGCAACAAAGCTATACCTTGATTTAGCATGGCAAAAGACTTGGCAAACAAAGGAGTATTGGCCAGCATCGACGAATGAGCTTTAATTTTCTGGCTTTTTCCGCCACGTTTAATAAGCGTAAAGCCTTTTTCAAATCTTTTATTAAAAGCAATCATACGGTGATCCGCAAGATTTTCGATAGTTCTTACTTTAGGACTATTATTTACGTACTGACTGCTGGCCACTAAAATCATAGAAATCTCACTTATTTTAAGCGCCTTTAAATTTGAATCCTGCAAATGCCCCATACGGATGGCCAAATCCACACCCTCTTGTACTAAATCCACGCGTCGATCTTCAGCTCTTATTTCTAAATTTAATTTTGGATATTTTTTTGAAAACTCCGCTACAATCGGAGGAAGAATAGTTAATGCTATATCCAATGCTGTGGTGATAATAAATTTTCCCTTAAGGACAGACTCATCTTGCTTCAAGTTTTCAGCGGCCATCCTAACTTCGAACATTGGACCTTTGCATTGATTGTAAAAATTAATACCCGCTTCGGTGGGGTGAAAATTCCGCGTATTACGGTAAACCAGTTGTGAACCTATATCTTTTTCAAGTGCAGTGAGTGAGCGACTAACGTTTGATTTTGCCACGCCCATGCGTCTAGCGGCCTCTGAAAGACTGCCAGCTTCTACGACGTTTACAAATAGAGCTATCTGATTATAATCCATGCATAAATTGTATTTTCATTGTTCCAAATTTGCAACACTAAATTCATAATATACCACCTTTTAGAACAATTAAAAAGCTGCAATAGTATTGGCATACACAAATGACTCACAAAGGAGAAATCATGCGTTCATTCATAACGACAACACTTATCACCCTAGCTTTAACTGGCAGCGCCTTCGCCGCTTCAAAACTCGAAGCAGGTAAATACAATATCGATCCTATGCACTCAAAGGTGGGCTTTGAAATTCCGCATCTTGTGATCTCATCGGTTGAAGGTACTTTTAAAACTTTCAGCGGCGTTATCACAGTAGATGAAAAATTCGATAAAACAAAATTAGAGGCAGAGGCCGACATTGCTTCTATCGACACAGGTGTTGCCGATCGCGATCAGCATTTAAAAAGCCCAGACTTTTTTGATGTGGCTAAATTTCCTAAAATGACTTTTAAAAGTACTTCTATATCTGGAAAAGCAGAATCATTTAAATTAACTGGCGATTTAACACTGAAGGGTAAAACTAAAAAAGTTACTTTTGTAACTGTTTATAAAGGAACTGTAACTGATGGTTACGGCAATCAAAAAGCCGCATTCGTAGGAACAACTAAAATCAACCGCAAAGACTTTGATTTAACTTGGGGTAAAATGGTTGAGGCCGGCCCAGTTGTGGGCGACGAAGTAACAATCGAACTTAAAATCCAAGCTGCCAAGGAAGTAGCTGCAAAAAAATAGTAAATAAACAGCAAACTAAGGAGGAGACATGTCGGCACAAAATAATAACAACAAAATGCCAGTTTTGTTTATCGGACACGGCTCTCCTATGAATGCTTTAGCGCAAAATGATTACACATTGGCTTTAGGTAATATTGCCTCCAAACTTTCACAGACACCTAAAGCTATTTTATGTATTTCGGCTCATTGGCTTACAGAAGGCACTTACATCACCAGCACCGATACGCCAAAAATAATTTACGATTTTTACGGCTTTCCAGACGAACTCTATCAAGTTAAATATCCTGCAAAAGGCTCACAGGCAGCGGCTATCAAAATTCATAGTTTAATTGAATCTACTAATATTAAATTCGACAACGGTGAATGGGGATTAGATCACGGCTCATGGAGCGTATTAAAACACATTTATCCTAATGCCAATATTCCGGTTTTACAGCTCAGTATCGATATTCGCCAGCCAGCTGAATACCATTTGAAATTAGGTCAACAACTTCGCGTGCTCCGCGAAAACGGTATACTTATTATTGGTAGCGGAAATGTCGTACATAATTTGCGTAATTTTTCCTGGAAAGAAACAGAACATCCTTTTGACTGGGCCTTAGAATTTGATTTGTGGGTCAAACAGCAACTGGAAAACAAAAACTATTCAGCGCTGGTAAATGAGTACCACAACACTCCACTTGGAAAACTCAGTATTCCTACACTTGATCACTATTTGCCACTTCTGTATATTGTTGGCGCCAGCGATGAGCATGATAAATTAGAATTTATCTATGAAAAAATACAAAATGGCTCTATTGCTATGCGAAGCTTTTCACTCGGATAATTTGTAGTTATTGATTTAATATTTTAAAAATTTGTTCTGCTTTGACTTTGGTTTCTTCCAAAGATAAATGAATATCAATATCCATTTTCAAAGTTCGTGTTAAAATATCCACCGATTGAACATAATCTGCGGCCATGTAAATATAAGAATGAGAATTATTTTTAAAGGGATTACTACCCTCTTGCAAGTGGGCTTTGTCACCTAATAAATGAGTCCACTTCCAACTGGCATGGGCTGGGCGATTAGTTACGGGCAAAAACATTAATCCCTGTTCTCTAAGCTGCTTACCTAGCAACATAGTTTTATCAGGGCTATCAAACTGGAGATGTAAAGAAGATGCACACTCACCCTGTTCTGAATAACCTTTAACACAATAATTAACAGGCAGAAGCTTAAGCGTATCTAATATAATATTTTTGCGCGTTCGAAGTTCTTTTAAAATAAACTCAAGGCGTGTTAACTGTACTCTCATAATAGAGCCTTGAATTTCAGAAACACGCGCTGACAACCCCATAAATGGAGTTACTTCTTTGAAAAAATCTTTTTTAGTGGGGTTAAACTGCGCTGGCCCGTCATGCAGACAAAAAGCTTTTTCGTAACCACTTCTGCTATTAGTGATTACAATACCACCTTCACCGCAAGAAATATTTTTATTTTCGTTTAATGAAAAACATCCATAATCGCCATAGGTGCCAAGTTTATTGTTTTTAAACGAAGCTCCTATGGCCTGCGCAACATCTTCAATAAAAATTAGATTTCTTTCTTTACAGAGCTTCTGCGCACAATCAACATCGGCTACCAAGCCATCCATATGAACCAGAATAAGCGCTTTTGTTTTTGCAGAAATTTTTGTAGCCGCATCAGCGCAATCCATACTGAGATTACTATTTATATTTACAATAACCGGTATACCACCGGCATGTACAACGGCCGCTGCCGTGGCCACAAATGTATAAGCTGGAATTAAAACTTCATCGCCTTTTTGCAAACCAGCAGCTAATAGCGCAACTGATAACGCATTGGTGCCGCTTGATAACAAAAGAGAATGCTTTATACCTGCATAAGTAGAAAATTCTTTCTCGAAAAGATCGCATTCACTTTCATAGGCCGACTGATACCGATACAGCTTTTTTCTTTCAAAAAGCTTTTTGAGTGCTTCAATTTCCTCATCACCTATAAAATACATATAATAGACAATTTATAAGATACTGGGCCGCTCTGTCGAACACTGGCGACTGCATCAGAAATAGCTGGACCTTTATCTAGATAAACTTCAATTCTTTTGGTGTTAAACCGATAAGAACCTGTGAAAACATTAATTTTATTTACATTTTTATCTACCATACTCCAAACCCGAGCAGCCGACATTTGTGATGGTTGCAAACCACTGACCGAGGTTTCCATTACCAATGCCGGGCTTGAAAAAATATTAAGCCAGTCTATAGATCAAAATCTAAAAGCTCTTGATGAAGAGGTTATTAAACGCGCCGGATTCCGTGATCTTAAAATGGATCGCAGCCACTGCAAACCCAAAAAGGTTTCAGATATCTGGAATAAAAAACCAGAAGAACTCGACTGTTTTGGCTTACCGCAATTCGGCGAAACTGGAAGTGTCAGCGGCGACACTCCACTGCGTCCCTTTGTTGCCGGGATTGATAATATTAAATTAAAAAAACTCGATCTTGAATTAGCCGCACCAGTAAAGTGTAAAAATTTTGTTTGCGATTTTGAAATTAAAACCAATGAGCTTGAAATAGAAGGCGACATGCACGTGACTTACTCCGATAATAAAGAAGTTTTCATGCCGCCTACTAAAATGAAACTTTCCGCCACTGACAAATCGGATATTCGTTTTTTCGGACAAGCTCACATTGATCCAAAGTCAGGAAAGCTGAACGATCTGGTGCATATCAAAGAAGATCAATCTAAAATTAAAATTACTCCTGGAAGTTTACGCGTCGATATGGATTTCGGGAAACCTTTTGCAAGCGAAGCCGAAGCTGCTCGTGTAACTGCTCGAAATTTCCACCGCTATGTTCCAGTAGATAAAATCGATGCAAAATATATTAATCAACAATATGAAGCCGCAATTTGGAAATATGAGCTTGAAATTGAACGTGAAATTGAGCGTGAACGTTCTGCTGCCGGAAAACCCGCTTTGCATTGGACCGCCGCCCGTGCAGAGGCCAAGAAACGTGTGGCCGCTTTAATTAAAGAAGCTTACGGCTCTCCTCAAGGATTCAAAGCAACACTAGCCACAATTAAATGGCCACCTAAAGATGACGACAAAGCCACATACGAATTTATGCAAAATCCTCCTAAAGAATTAGCTCTGTTCCCCGAAATTGTTCAAAAGATGCAATTTGTACAGATAGCTGCTGCCGGTGAAAAAGCTGGCTTCCAAAATGCAAGTGCTTTTATGTATTCGGCATTTGCAGTTCAAATGGCAAATCAAGCTGCTGATACCGAAATTGGTATGGATTGGTTCATTAAACCTATGATCGAAAAAGAAGTGTTACCTGCAGTACATCAGCAAGTAAACAATGAAATGCGTAATCTTAAAACATACTGGAATCAGATTTCTAAAATTCCAAATCTTAAAATGCAGAACTTACAAGTACTCAGCGATTTACAGGAAAAATTAAAAACCGCTGAAGGACCCAAAGAAAAAGCCCGCATCCAAAGAGAAATTGATATTCTTAAAAGAAAAATGGAAAGTGACTGGGTTTCTATCGATACCGAGGTGGCCATCGACGAAAACACGCGTAATGGCTCGCTACTGCGGGCTCAGATCGGCACAACTGACCCTAAATGCTCTACTGTTCCTAAAAGATTTTCAGAAGATACTGAAACAGACTTTGATGTTCGTACCGAGTTTGGTGTTAACACTTTACAGGAATACTTCAACCGAATGGCTGCAAAGAAAAATCTCAACATGTGCGTGGGCTCAGACACCCCCGCAACCTGTGCCGGAGGCACTAAAGTGGAATTAAAAAAACCTCCTAAAATAAGCTGTTCTAACGGCGAATTTGTTGTAGATATTGACGCTGAAGCCACCAAAGCGATTTTTAATGTAGACATTCAAGGGCAAGTTCGCGCAAAAGTTGCCAACTGTAAAGGCTCTCCTTGCATTCAGTTCACAGATGCAAAAGGTAATTTTAAAAATGTATTTATTGATACATTCTTTGGACATATGTTGGATCGCGGTATTTCAACAGCTATGGCAAAAAACAATACTGTTCCGGTTCAATTACCAAAAATGGACCTGAAAAAAGCACAAACATCCAAACAGGATTGCAATACAAAGTTGGATTGGTCAATTAACACGCCCACAGAGACGAAACCTTAGTTGTTCTTTTTAATTTTTCTTAAAACTTTATTCAAAGCTTCGGTTACCGCACTGATTTTAAGTAAGTAACCTAGGCTTGCAAAAGCCACTAGAGATAATCCTATACTGAAAAATATATTTAACGTTAAAAATAAAGTACCTGCAGGAACAAGTGGAGCGATTGTATAATACACACTGGCCACCGCTGCCGTAACCACTGCTAAACCCGAAAAAATGAATATGTTTTTAAAAAAATGTTTGTATTCAAATTCACCTACATATTTAGTGAAAAACAAAAGCAATAAACTTAAATTCAATGTGGCGCTGATAATGGTCGACATCATTAATCCGTGAACCTGAAATCTCTCCATCAGTAAGGGTGCCACAATTAAATGTACTGTTAAACAAACGCAGGAAACCAAAGCGGGAAACCACGTATTTTTTACGGCATAGTAGGCCGGTGTTAATACTCTTACCCCGCTTGAAAAAATCATAATCCAGCAATAGGTTTGTAAGATTTGTGATGTGGCTAAAACATTTTCAGGACCAAAACGACCACGACCAAATAATAATTGCACAACTGGATGCGCTAGCACGTAAAGCCCCGCCGCCGCCGCCATCGTCATCATTAAGTTTAATTCTAAATAATGGCGCGTGATAAAACTAAATTTTTGTTTTTCATTACGAGCTAAAAAACCTGAGAGTGCTGGTAACAACGCCGTACCAAGACTCACCGATATCAAAGATAACGGTAACTCCACCAGACGATCTGCGTAACCAATAAACGAAATAGTTCCTTCAGGTAAAGAAGAAGAAAATCTCAAATTAATGATGGTTGTAAATTGTAGTAATCCCATCCCCAGCAGACCGGGAGCCATATTTCGTATAACTTTTAAAAAATCAGGATTTCGGTAATCAAATGACAGAGTAGGAAAATAACCTGATTTAATAAGTGCAGGCAGTAAAATAGCTAACTGAACCGCTCCCCCTATTAACACCCCGATCGACAACTGATCTCCATGAATCGGAAAGTAATTGTCAGGTAAAACCGTTGAAATAATCATCACAATATTTAAAAAAGTAGGGGCAATAGCTGGTAATGCAAATTGCCCGAGGGCATTTAAAATACCCATCGTAAACGCATAGGAACTGATAAAAAATATGAAACCAAACATAATTTTGGTCATTCGGAGCGTGAGCAAATACTTTTCCTGATCGGCAACATAGGCCGGATCGAGCACCAAATTTAAGAGAGGATCCGGGTATAAAATCCCTAAAGTAGTGATAACCCCCAAAATAACCAGTAAAAAGCTATAGACTGAGTTGACTAAATTTTGGGCTCTTTTTTGAGAGTCAAGCTGGGCTTCAACAAATACAGGTATAAAGCTGACCGATAAAGAACCCTCGCCCAAAAGACGTCTAAACAAATTAGGTAGGCGAAAAGCCGCATTCCAGGCATCGGTAATTCGCTTATCAAAGTAGTAAGCCAATAGACTTTCACGGACCTGACCCAGAACCCGGCTGGTCATAGTACCAAAAGCCATTTTTAAGGCGTTCTTTAGAACAGATTGCTCTTGCTTGTCTGGAGGCGCTATGTTAACTCCTTATATTCGTTTAATTATATATGGAGGTTATCCCTTGGCACAACATAAGTCAGCAGCTAAAAGAGCACGTCAAGCCGTTCGTAAAAACAAAGTTAATACTAACCGTAAATCTAAGGTTCGTACTGGCGAAAAAAGCTTATTAACAGCTCTTAAAAAGAAAGATGCTAAAGCAATTCCTGCATTACTTTCTCACTATACAAGCCAAATGATGAAAGCAGCTCAAAAAGGCGTTTTCAGCAGAACTACAGCTTCTCGTAAAATTGCGCGTTTATCTGCACAAGTTCACAAAGCTTTAGGCACTAAGTAGTATTTAGTTTTAATTCAATTTTATGAATTCAAGGCACTCCGAGCTACATAGGCTCGGATTTGTCGTTTTAGGGCTATGGATACGTCATCAAAGCTCGCACCATAAGTAAAAGATTTAGTCGTATTTAAAACATTCAATAAAGTCACGCGCACCGAGAAAAAGTCTTTGTCCGATAAAAAGAAATTTAAAATCAGTTTTTTATTCACATCAATCTTGTCATCTGAAGAAAAAGATAATCCGCCCTCGCCGATTTCAACGCCAACGCCCAGGCTTGATTTACCATCACACATAAAACTGACATTTTTACGGAAAGATTTCCGCGGATATTTACGTTTTGCTACTGCATCAGATTCTTTGCGCATAAGTACTTATCGGAATATTGCGAGTTATTCTGAATAGTTTCTCAATTTGAGACAATATTTTCAGATTTTATTAAACATGTTTTAATTAATAAAAAAGGCGGATTTGCTTTCACAAACCCGCCCTGCACTTAACAGCACTGAAACGCAAATTTCAGCGCTTTACGAAACTTAATATTATTTAGCCGTACGCTTAATTTTAGCTCTTGCTGCTGCCAATCTTGCAATAGGCACACGATAAGGTGAACAACTTACGTAATCCAAGTTAACATTTTCGAAGAACTGGATTGAATCCGGATCGCCACCATGTTCACCGCATACGCCGACTTTTAAGTTACCCTTAGTTTGACGGCCTAAATCCACACCCGTTTTAACTAAAGTACCCACACCAACTTGATCAATACTTACAAACGGATCTTTAGCAAAAATACCTTGCGATACATAGCTACCTAAGAAGCGGCTTGAATCATCGCGCGACAATCCTAAAGTGGTTTGAGTTAAGTCATTTGTACCAAAACTGAAGAAGTCTGCATGATGAGCAATTTCGTGAGCTGTAACCGCAGCACGTGGAAGCTCGATCATTGTTCCCACTTGGTAATCAAACTTAATACCTTTTTCTTTTTGAACTTTTTCAACAGCTTCCACTGTTTGCGCTCTTAAAATTTCTAATTCTTTAGCTGTACCAACTAAAGGAATCATAATTTCAGGAACTAGCTTCATACCTTCTTTTACCAATTGCGCAGCCGCTTCAGCAATGGCGCGCGATTGCATCTGGTAAATTTCAGGGAATGTAATCGCCAAACGACAACCACGGTGACCTAACATCGGGTTGAATTCGTGTAGCGAGTGGATTTTATGTTTTAAGCGGTTTTCATCATACTTAATACGCTTGGCTAATTCAGCAATCTCTTCATCTGTATGAGGCACGAACTCATGTAAAGGTGGATCTAATAAACGAATCGTTACCGGATAACCTTCCATGATTTTAAACAATTGGTAGAAGTCATCACGCTGCATAGGTAATAATTTAGCCAATGCTTTTTCGCGCTCATTTTTAGTATCCGCAATAATCATTTCACGAACTGCATCGATGCGGTCTTCACCGAAGAACATATGTTCTGTACGGCACAAACCAATACCTTCAGCGCCAAACTCACGGGCTGTTTTTGCGTCTTTAGGCGTGTCAGCATTGGCACGAACTTTTAGTCTTCGCACTTTATCCGCCATACCCATTAAGCGATTGAAAGTACCATCAAGTTTTGGCTCAATAGTTTTAACTTCGCCCATGAATACTTCACCGGTGCTGCCATCAAGAGTGATGATGTCGCCTTTTTTAATGATGTGACCTTTAGCTTTAAAAGTTTCGTTATGGTAATTCACTTCAACTTCAGCACAGCCAGCAACGCAACATTTACCCATCCCACGCGCCACAACCGCCGCATGTGACGTCATGCCACCACGAGAAGTTAAAATACCCTGAGCCGCCACCATACCGGCGATATCTTCCGGAGAAGTTTCAACACGTACTAAAATAACTTTATGGCCTTTTTCTTTCATTTCGACCGCGTCTTCAGGGGTAAATACAACCTGACCACAAACGCCACCAGGACTTGCCGGTAAACCTTTGGCTAATTCAGTTTTTTTAGCGTTAGGATCTAATGTCGGATGCAATAACTGATCTAAAGAAGAGGGATCAATTCTTAAAATAGCTTCTTCTTCGGAAATCATTTTTTCATCAATCATGTCGCAGGCAATTTGTAAGGCCGCTTTTGCCGTACGTTTTCCGTTACGGGTTTGCAGCATCCACAATTTATTTCTTTCAATTGTAAATTCAATGTCCTGCATATCTTTAAAATATGTTTCAAGCTTCATGTAGTTGGCTTCAAGATCTTTGTAAGCCTGAGGCATCACTTCCTGCAAAATAGAAATAGGTTGCGGAGTACGAATACCCGCCACAACGTCTTCACCTTGAGCATTGATTAAGAACTCACCGTAAAATTTTCTTTCACCTGTGCTTGGGTTACGAGTGAAGGCAACGCCTGTTGCCGAATCATCACCTAAGTTACCAAATACCATGGATTGAACATTTACTGCTGTACCCCACTCTGCCGGAATATCGTGTAATTCACGGTAAGTGATCGCGCGCGGAGTATTCCAACTGCGGAATACGGCTGATACCGCACCCCAAAGTTGCTCGAGAGGATCGGCTGGAAAGCTCTGGCCCGTCATTTGTTGAACCATGGCCTTAAACTTTGAAACTAATTTTTTTAAGTCATCAGTTGTTAAGTCGGTATCGTTATGAATACCTTTTTCAGCTTTTAAATCTTCAAGTGTAACTTCCAGCAATGAAGAGTTCATTCCCATCACTACGTCAGAGTACATCTGAATGAATCTACGGTATGAATCCCATGCAAAGCGCGGGTTATTTGAAGAAGCTGCAAGACCTTCCACTGTTTGATCGTTTAAACCCAAATTAAGAATTGTATCCATCATACCCGGCATAGAAGCGCGTGCGCCTGAACGAACACTCACTAATAAAGGATTTTTAACGTCGCCGAATTTTTTACCGATTTTTTTCTCAACACGGTTTAAAGCTTCCATAACTTTTGGTTTTACCCAGTCTGGTAACTTTCCGCCTTCAAGATAAAAATGCGTGCAGATATCTGTTGAAATAGTAAAGCCCGGAGGAACATCTAACCCAATCGCTGTCATTTCAGCTAAGTTAGCGCCCTTACCACCCAAAGTATTTTTCATAGCCGCACTACCCTCAGCTTCACCAGCTGCAAAGTAATACACAAATTTACTTGGGATTCCTGTTTTTGATTGGGATTTCGAATCTGTTAAAGTCTCCATAACGTTCGTTCTCCTTGTTATTTGTAAAAGTTTTTTAATCCGTTAGCTACGTATGCATTTAAATCTTTAATTAAAACTCTATCCTGAGTCATCTTGTCGCGGTGACGTACTGTAACCGCTTGATCACCGGGCTTACCGGCCTCGCCAACAGTTTCAAAATCGATGGTTACACAGAAAGGCACACCCACTTCGTCTGCACGGCGATAACGTTTACCGATAGAAGCTGTTTCGTCGTAAGTGACGTCAAAGTCTTCAGCCAGTTGGTCGCGGATTTTCATGGCCGGACCTGATAGTTCATCTTTTTTAGAAAGCGGAAGTACCGCAACTTTAATTGGCGCAATTTCAGGATGGAAACCCATCACCACGCGTACATCTTCAGAAACTTTTCCAGCTTCATCTGTTTGAGTTGAAACTTCTTCGCGGTAAGCATCGCACATGAAAGCTAAAATTAAGCGATCACAACCTACAGCTGTTTCGATTACATACGGAATAAATTTTTCTTTATTGGCTTCATCGAAATACTCTAAATTCTTGCCTGAGAATTTCATATGTTGAGTTAAGTCAAAATCAGAACGATTATGAATACCTTCTAGTTCTGAGTAACCCATCGGGAACTTATATTCTACGTCAGTGGCCGCACGCGCATAGTGCGCCAACTTTTCGTGATCTTTAAATTGAAGATTCTCTCTTTTAATACCAAATTTTAAATAGAAGTTTAAGCGGCGCTCTTTCCACTCGTTAAAGAAACCTTCATCAGTGCCCGGCTTAACAAAGTATTGCATTTCCATTTGTTCAAATTCGCGGGTTCTGAAAATAAAGTTACCCGGAGTGATTTCATTACGGAAAGATTTACCTATAGCCGCAATACCGAATGGAATTTTATAACGTGAACTCTGCTGACAGTTTTGGAAGTTTACAAAGTGGCCTTGAGCTGTTTCAGGACGCAAGTAAACAACTGAAGCTGAATCTTCTAACGGACCCATGTGAGTTTTGAACATTAAATTAAAATTACGTTCTTCTGATAAATTTTTAGAACCACACTGAGGACATTGTTTTTTATTGATGTAAGAATCCGTATTATCCGCGCGGAAACGTGTTTTACAATCTTTACAGTCCACCAATGGATCCGAAAAACCATCTACGTGACCGGAAGCTTTCCAAACTGTGGGATGCATTAAAATAGCCGCATCAAGACCAACGATGTCGGATCTGCGAGTCATGGCATTCCACCAAGCGCGTTTAACATTTTGTTTTAAAATTGAACCTAAAGGACCGTAATCCCAACAGCTACCTAAGCCGCCGTAAATTTCTGAACTTTGAAAAACAAAACCTCTGCGTTTTGATAAGCTCACCAGTGTATTTAAATCTTTTAAATGACGAACGCTCGGTGTTGCTGTTTCAGTCATGAAATAACTCCTGTTTTTTCACATTTTTTTCAATTATGAGCCTACATTTTTTACGATAAAAACTGTAGTTACTATGGAGATTTCTGTAGAGTGTCAATTTGAGGATTTGCCCTGTATGGGGCAAATCAGTTTTTAGGGCTTATTCCAAGCTAGAATCAATGCAAGAAACTGGAGTAGAAACTCCATTTTGAGTGAGCGTGCCGTCCATTGCGTAGCCGCCGTTATCGAGAATATTCAGTTCAAACCTAAGACCGTTACGGGCCGAAATCCAGCTCACATCAACTGTGGTGATCGTATTTACTAATAAGCGGTTGTCGATAAGTCTTAAATTGCGCAAGTTTTTAGCTTTAGAATCTTGAGTTGCGATCATTGAGTAAAGCTTATGTTGTCTTTCGTTTCTTATATCTACAACATAGTGCTTAACTAAAGCCTTATCACTCACGCTTACCGGTGTACAATGTACAAATTGGAATTCTTCAGGATTAACAATTCTCAACGCAGCCTGAGCTGAAAAAGCGACTACAGAACTTACTAAAAGTGCAAAAACTGAATTCATAAAAACCTCTTTGATAGGCTCAGTTTTTAAAACATTTCACTCTAATAAACCAGCGTTTATCACAAGGCGGAAATATTTACTGGGACGAGGTTTCTTAATCTTAGTTTTAGGACTTTGTTTTCAATATCGCCGAATAGGCAGCGTCATAAAACTCAAAAGTGCTTGGATCAGAAGTTTTAATTAGGTTTTGGTAATGGCTGGTGGCGGTATTAATCGCACACCCACGGGGCAACCCCAATACTTCATAAGCATCCCACTCATGGCCATTATAGACAAAGTAGACTGTTTTGACCGCTCCCAATTGAGCTGGTTTCTTAGGGCTCACATCTCGAGCGATTGGTTCTTTTTCAGGTTTTAACTCAAGAATCTGCTTTTTGTCCTGAAGTAGCTCTTCGGGCTGTGAAGGAGGCGCTTTCATATTTAAACGTGTCGGCTGCTTGGGTTTTGATCTTCCAAACCAGAAAAATAGCACAAGTGCTAAGAAGATAAGAAAATTAATAAATAAAAGCTGTTGGCTATTCACGTTAAATTCATTATGAAAAGAAGATTCGAATTTGTAAAGCTATCAATCCAGAGGTGTTTCATATGGCTACTAATCCCTTCGACCAACAACAGGCTATTCCCGGTGTTAAAAAAATTATAGCAGTGGCCTCAGGTAAAGGCGGCGTAGGCAAAAGTACAGTTGCTACAAATCTGGCACTGGCTCTTAGGGAGTTTGGTAACGTGGGCCTTCTTGATGCTGATATTTACGGCCCCAGTCTTCCTCGCATGATGGGCGCTCTTAACCAAAAACCCACAGCAGATGGAGCTAAAATCACACCGATTAACCGCTATGGAGTTAAAGTGATGAGCATAGGCTTTTTAGTTGAAGAAGGTTCGGCCATTGTTTGGCGTGGACCTATGCTATTTAAAGCCATGGATCAATTTTTCCGTGATGTTCAGTGGGGCGAGCTCGACTATCTGGTTATTGACCTTCCACCTGGTACCGGCGATGTTCAGCTGTCTTTAGTTCAAAAAGTACCTGTAAACTACGCCATAGTTGTGACCACGCCGCAAAATATTTCTTTAATTGATGCCAAAAAAGCCATCGATATGTTTGAAAGAACAGGAGTCAAGATCGCCGGAGTAGTTGAAAATATGTCCTACATGTTAAACCCAGCTAATGGTGAGAAGATACAGCTCTATCCCAAGGGGGAATTAGACTCTTACCTTGACGCAAAAAAGTTAACTAAGCTAGCTGAAATTCCGTTTAATACATCAGTTTCTTTGGGATCTGAAGCTGGAGTTCCAATTGTTGAGAGTAATTCCGAAGGCGTCGAATCTCTGTGTTTCAAAAAATTAGCTTTAAACTTAAATCAAATGAAATGAAGATACGCCAATGACAAGATTATTTAAATTTTTCATCGACAACTGGAGGTTTTCTGCACTTTTAACAGTTTTAATTCTAATTGTTGGCTCAGTGAGTTTAAATTTACTTCGCAAAGAAAGTTTTCCTCCAGTTAATTTTGCAGTCGTTTCAATTTCGACAATATACCCAGGAGCATCACCAGAAGAAGTTCACGACAAAGTAACAAAAGAAATTGAAGCTGAGCTTAAAGGAATTAGTGGCTTAAAACGGGTTAAATCGACTTCGCGAAGCGAAAGTAGCGAAATAGTCGTTGAAATTGATATTGATACAAAAAATACAAAAGACATTGTCTCTGACATTCAAAAAGCCGTACAGCGGGCCACATCACAATTACCTAAAGACCTTCCTGAAGATCCAAGAATTATAGAAGTTAAAGCCGAAGAAATTCCTGTTTATGAATTTGCACTTGTAGGATCCAATAGTAATCGCGCTCGCGACATTTTAGCTGAAAAAATTGAAGACAAACTCGATGACGTTAAAGGCGTGCTAGACGCAAGAGTTTCTGGCTATGCGCAAAAAGAACTTCAAATCTTGGTAGACCCAAACAAATTAAAACTGAATCAAATAAGTCTGAACGAGATGATCGTGACCTTGAGCGCTCAACTTAAAAATTCTCCTTCTGGCTTCATAGACAATCAAAAAAATATTTCATTAGTGCGCGTATTTGGTAAAAAAAACAATCCTGAAGAAATATCTGAACTTTCTTTACGTGCTAATGACAGCGGACAGTCTATCAAAATAAAAGATGTAGCTCAAGTTTCATATGGTGCCGATCGCCCTAAAGTCATCAGTCGCTTTAATGGCGAAGAGGCCACCCTGTTTGTAGTAACTAAAAAAACTGAAGCTGACACTATAAAGCTAGTAAGCGATATCGAAAATGAGCTGACCGATCTCACAAAACAATTACCTGCAGATTACAGTCTAAAAGTTTACAACAACGAAGGCCAACGCGTTGTAAACAGACTGAATATCGTTAATTTTAACGCTGTAGTAGGTATTGTTGTTGTACTGTTAGTGTTATTTTTATTTTTACCTGGAAAGGTTGGCGTTTTTAGCGCGCTTAGCTTACCAATATGCGCTCTAGCCACAGTGACTTTTATGATTTGGCAAGGTGCGCAGTTTAATGTGATCACAATGATCGCCTTAGTCATCTGTTTGGGTAATTTAGTTGATAACTCAGTTGTTATTTCAGAATACTACACTCAACTTCGTGAAAATGGTGAGGATGCAAAAAAATCTGCACTTAAAGCTGCAAAACAATTTTGGATACCTTTTCTAGCTTCCACAATTACAATTATTTCAGCTTTTTTACCCATGATTGTAACAACAGGTGTAATGGGCCAATTTATCAAGTGGATACCCATCATTGTAACAATTGCCCTTTTCACAAGCTTAATTGAATCCGTTACGTTGTTACCTGCGCGATTACAGTTTTTAAACCCCACCAAGAATTTAAATAAAAATAACAATTGGTTTTATAAATTAGAAAACTTTTTTGCTTCTGTTATTCAAAAAAGTATCGAAGTTAAGTGGTGGACAGTTTCTATACTAGGCGGCTTTGTTATTTCTGGTTTTTTTGTAAACGGTTTATTCAATAGATTTGAACTTTTCCCTGCCGAAGGCGTTGAATATTACATAGTAAGATTTGAATTAAAAACAGACTCGAGCATCTATAACACTGACCTAGTGGCAAAAAAAATTAACGAAATGGTAATGCAAAAAATCCCCAAAGAGGCAATTGACAGCACCATCACCCGAGTAGGTGTATCGCAAACTGATCCATCCGATCCTAAAAGTTTAGTTGGCGAAAATGTAGGACTTATCATGGTAGCCATAAAACCTGATTGGGCACCTAAACTTGATATCCAAAAAACATTGTCTGAACTCAGAACTATAAAACCTTTTGATGATATTACTAAAATTTCATTTGAACCTATCGAAAATGGCCCACCCGTCGGAAAACCTTTAACACTTACATTCAGATCAACAGAATATGAAACATTATCAAGCTTAGCAGAAAGCGTTTTGTCAGAAGTAAAAAAAATTGATGGTAGCATCGGGACTGATTCCGACGAACAAACCACCGGAATGGAGTATAGATTTATTCCAGACGCCCAGAAAATATCTTATTCTTCGGTTAACAGCGAAGCTCTTGCTTTAAATTTAGCTACGGCTCTAAAGGGAACTCCTGTGGCTGTACTGAACGAAAATGGCCGCAAATTTGATGTAGTTGTGCAGTATGATCCAAAATTTATTTCTCAAGTAGACTATATCAAGAACATTGAAGTGATGAATCAGTTTGGCCAATATGTGCCCGTTCACCGACTGGGAAAATTTGAGCAGCAGCAATCTCCAAAAACTCATAAAAGTTATGACTATCAAAGGTCGATTACAATTACGTCCGATATAGATGTAAATAAAATTACGGCATCAGAGTTAAATAAAAAAGTAAAAGCCATTGTAGATGAAAAAATTAAATCCTACCCTGATATTACAGCATTTTTTGGTGGCGAAGAAGAAAGCACAAATGAGTCTTTAGGTTCACTTGCACTTGCCCTTGTAATTGCTCTCTTCGGAATTTTTGCAACTTTAGTATTTACATTTAAAAGCTTTATAAAGCCTTTCATTATATTAACAACAATTCCTTTGGGTTTAGTGGGGGTTTTCTACGCCTTCACACTGAGTCAAAGACCACTCAGCTTTTTAGCATTCGTTGGAATTGTTGGTTTATCTGGAGTAGTTATTAATTCTGCTATTATTTTAGTTGATTACATTGAAGAACTAATTAGAACTAAAAAAGATCTGTCTTTGCATGAAATTTTAATTCTAGCCTCAAAACAGAGACTTCGTGCAGTATTAGCAACAGGCCTTACTACTGTGGTTGGGCTATTGCCCACTGCATTTGGCATGGGTGGATACGATCCGATTTTAGTTCCAATCACATTATCATTATCTTGGGGAATGATCATCGGTACTGTTTTAACACTAGTTTGGGTGCCATCAGTTTACTTGATACTGGTTAAAAAAAATAATTAAACCCGCGCCGCTTTAAAATCCAGATAGTGCTGATAATTACCTTCGATCACATTCAGATGGTTTTTGTCGATTTCAAAAACTTTAGTTGTGATTTCACGTAAGAAGTAACGGTCGTGGGAAACCATCATTACTGTTCCGGGGAATGTTTTGATCGCATGCAACAGAACTTCGCGGGACTTAATGTCTAGGTGATTGGTCGGCTCATCTAGAACAAGTAAATTAACCGGCTGAGATAAAATACATGCTAAAATCACACGGGATTTTTCACCACCGGATAAAACTGAAATTTTCTTTTCTACTTCCTCACCGGAAAAAAGGAAAGAACCTAATAAACTTTTAATAAAACCCACTGATGCATTGGGAACACGGGATTCGACTTCCTGAAAAATTGTTTTTTTAGGATCTAATACATCCAAAGAGTTTTGCGAGAAGTATCCGTATTGAATACTAGGGCCAATTTTACAGGTGCCGGCTGTTGCATCCGTTTGTCCTGTAATGATTTTCAATAATGTCGATTTACCGGCACCGTTGATACCCACAACAGCAACGCGGTCTAAGCGTTTAACTAAGGCACTAGCGCCCGAGAAAACATTTTTCTCGCGGCCGTCATCCATTTTCCAAATTTTACCTAGGCCTTCAAACTTAACAACTTCATCCCCGCCGCGAGGTGGCTCGCCCCACACAAATTGCATGGCTTTATCTTCGGGTGGAATTTCAATACGGTCGATTTTTTCTAATTTTTTAACACGTGATTGCACCTGTGCCGCATGTGAGGCGCGCGCAGCAAACCGAGCAATAAACTCTTCTTCTTTAGCTAACATATCTTCTTGGCGGGCTGCCGCTGCAATTAATTGCTCACGACGAATAGCTTTTTCTTTATTGTAAAATTCGTAGTTACCGCCATAAACAGTAACGGTTTTATTAGCCACTTCTACAATTTTAGAAACTAAGCGGTTCATGAACTCACGGTCATGGGACGTCATTAAGAGAGAACCTTTGTAGTTCTGCAGCCACTGCTCAAGCCAAATGATAGATTCAACGTCTAAGTGATTCGTCGGCTCATCCATTAATAAAACATCCGGCATTAATAAAAGAATTTTAGCTAAGCTCACACGCATTTTCCAACCGCCTGAGAACTTACCTACATCAATTTGCATATCTTCATTTGAATAACCAAGACCGCCTAGGATTTCTTTAGCTTTAGATTCCAGGTCGTAACCGCCTACGGCTTCAAATTGAGCCTGTAAGTCGCCGTAGCGCTCAACCACTGTCATCATTTCGTCTTCGCCTAATTCAGGATCCTGAAGTTTTTCTTCTAAGCGAGCGATTTCATCTTTAATATTATCTAAATTTCCTGCAGATAAAACTTCAGCGATTACACTGCGGCCCTTCATCTCTTCGATGTTTTGTGAGAAATATCCGATGCGCACTTTTTCAGGTTTACTGATAGTGCCTTGATCAACAGATTCTTCATTCATGATCAGACGGAAAATAGTGGTTTTACCCGCGCCGTTTGGTCCAACTAACCCGATTTTTTCTCCCGGATTAATCTGAAAAGAAGCGTTAGAATAAAGAATTTTAGAACCCTGTTGTTTAGTTACGGCATTGAAAGCAATCATGCGGGTAATATGTCTGAATACTCATCTAAGATCAAGCACATTTGCCCGCTTTTTGTATCAAAATGATTGATATAACTAGCTGATTTTATAGCTACTTTTCAGAATGAATCAAAAAATGAACTATTTTGATAATAATTAAAAAAAATTGGAAATTATTCATGCCTGGGAGTTATTCTAGATTCACGCAACAGATGGAGGACGTGTGAAGAGAATTTTTAATCACAACGATAAATCACCGAAGTGACGAAGAACCCCAATAAAATATCTTACAAACGATCATAGGAAGTAGGTTTCTAGTTCAATCTTATATTTATCATAGGAGGCACTAGCGGACTTTGAGTCACGGGTCAAACCGTGTACTTCCTTTGTCTCAAGGCAAACCTCAGGAAACTGAGGGACGCAAAGCTAAAGGGGCTTTGTCTAACGACATGCTAGCCAGCTGCCAAAGGTAATTAAAGACCTGCGGTGAGAACTGCAATGGAAGTAAAAAAAGTTTCTAAAAATTATATCATGGATTGGTTTCATTCCCCTTAACTCTAGGCTTTCAGGACGACGAGCTTAGAGTTTTTTTTTGCCCAAAATTCCAAAATAAAATATTATTCAATAAATTTTTTAAAAATTACAATCTCTTGTTATCTTCCGGTAAGTAAATGCGAGAGCCGATTCTCAAACTGGATTTAGATTTCAACTTATTAATTTTACGGATTGTAGAAACAGTCGTTTTATATTTTTTCGCAATTGAGGCTACGTTATCGCCTTTTTGTACGATGTGGAATTTTTTTGAGGCTTTAGCCACTAACTCTGGGCGCTTTTCTTTTAGAGGTGTGCGATCCGGAACAAAAATGCGCTGCCCTATTCTTAACTTCTTTTTGCGTGTGAAATCATTGATATCACGTAAGTACGCCACTGTTGTTCGGTAGCGTCTCGCTACAGTTGAAAGAGTGTCGCCTTTTCTGATTTTGTAGAGTTGCATTTCATTTTGATCTGCTACGTATTCAACTTTATCAACAGTACTTTCTTTATAGGCCACAGCGGCGGCTTCATAGCTACCCGGCGGAATTCTAAGCCCAAGCTTATTGCCGGCTTCAAGAGGTGCAATCTCTCCTTTAAATTTAGGATTTAATGCTTTAAAATCTTCGTAGTTGATATTCATTTTTTCGGCCATCAAACGTAAATTGATAGGCTGATCAACTGATATATGGTCAAACTCAATAGGTGGCATGTAGTCAATGCCTTCAAATCCGTATTTATCTGGATTTTTAGCAATCAACTTGGCCGCAATATATTTAGGAACGTAATTGTCGGTTTCAGATGGTAATGCACGCTTGTTGCGCACCAGAACCCAGAAGTCTTTAGTTTTATATTTTTTGATGGCACGGTCTACACGGCCTTCACCGACGTTATAAGCTGCCATTGCCAGATACCATGAATTAAATCGTGCGTAGAGATCTTTAAAGTATTCTGCCGCTGCTTGAGTTGATAACACCGGGTCACGGCGCTCATCCACCAATTGGTTGATTTGTAATTTATAGCGTTTACCCGTTCCTCTGATGAACTGCCAGTAACCCACAGCTGAGGCATGACTGAAGGCCTGAGAGCTAAAACCGGATTCAATTAAAGCGATGTAAAACAAATCTTCAGGAAGTTTATTATCACGTAAAACTTTTTTCATCAGGGCTTCATAACGTGTAGAGCGTAATAAATAGCGCTCCATATGAACGCGGCCTCTGTTTTGAAAATAACGTATCCATTTATCTACATTTTCATTGATTTCAGTTGGGATGATTTCCAGCTCTTGTATACTTTGGTCTGGGGTCGGAGCTGGCTCATTATTAGCTTCATCAATGCGGAAATGATCAATTCCAGCTGCTGCATCAGCCTGTACTGTATTATTCGGTTTTGGGGTGGTTGCACAGCTTGTGAAAACAATAAGCAAACCAATAGATAATATAAAATTTATCGTTTTAGTCATTCATTATACTTGTCTTGTTTTTTTAAATTAGCAACTACTTCTTTAGCCAAATTTTTCAACTGTTCAGCCTGTTCTTTTATAGGCTTTTTTGCGAGTGCACTCTGCATAATTTCGTCAGGAGAAAAGCCCAGCAATTGGAAATAATCAAAGAGTTGTGTAATACGAGCCAAATACAATTGCTGATCTTTAGATGAAATTTCATTAATTAGTAAATGCATTTCCTGATCTGCTTTTTTTTGTCCGGCTAAATTGGCCACTAAAATATAAATTAGATTCGTAGCTTCAGAGCCGATTTTTCTGTAGTCATTTACTGATACGTATTTTTCGATCAAATTGATTTTGTTATTAACATTTGTCAAAAACTCAGGCTCAAATTTCAGATTTTTCAATTGCACTGAAAAATAAGAAATTAGGCCGACCAAACCCAAAATGAGCACCGCCAGATAAATCGGAAATCTGTAATTTACGAAACTGAAGCTGGCCTGTGGCAATTGCAAAATAGGCTGAGGTTTAAAAACCTCTCCTGTGCTGGCTTTATTTCCCAGATTGCTTGCCGGATTACTACCAACAGGTTGCGTTCCTGCAGTAATTTGCAAACGCAATTCCTGAGTTGAAGCTGAAACGTATTTTTTTTGCTGAGGGTCAAAATAAGTTAAATCCAAGGCTGGAATAAGCATTTCGCCTTCTTTGCGCGGAATTGCTAAAATTTCAAATTCTTTAAAGCTCTGACCCTCTTTAAAAAATTTAGAATCACTTTTTGTATCGTAAATTTCGAGCCCTGAAGGCCAATTAATTGAAGGCAAATCTATTAATTTTGCATTACCGATTCCTTCATATCGCACTTTAATTGAAAATGGCTGGTGGGCCGGAAAACTATTGCCCTCTGTTTTAAGAGTCACATGATAAGTTCCGACAGCCCCGGAAAAGCTTTGCGTACGACCCTCATTCGGCAGTGGCAATACTTTAATTTCTGTGCGACGGGATGCTTTCGTAAAATCATGGGCTTGACCCCATCCAAATTGTGTTGGCATTCGAACACGGGCTTTCACTTTAAATTCATCAATAACTGCTGAACCTGCTTTTATTGGAAATAATGCATGACTGGCAAGCAAAGCTCTGCGGTAGCGCATACCGTTTACAATTTCTTCCGTAAATTGTAATGCAGGAACTTCTTCGATTATTTCCTTCCAGAAACCTTTCAGGTCAGGAAACTTAACTCTGTCTAAAGATTCAATATTGGCGCGGGTATAAATATACCAATTTGCGGTAATTTGCTCGCCTTCATAAACTTCGGTTTTATCAACATCTAAATAAACAAAAAAAGCTTCGTTCGTGTTAATATTCAACTGACGTGAAGGAATTTGGTTTCCTTGCGATCCACCGCCGCCTCCACCTGCGCCGAACATACGCTGCTGTTGCTTTAATAACTGCTCAAAAAGGTCTTCTGTATCCTGAATATTTCCTAGTGGACTACCGAAGGCGTCCTCTTCATCATTTTTTTGCCCACCATAGCCCGGCGGAAAGCGCGGACGCCCTTTGGGTTGAGCTTTTGTGTTGCGGTACTCTTCCTGAACATCAATTTTAATAGGATTTGTTTTATACGTATTGCCGCCAATGTGAATATCGATAGCCGGAATAATAAAACTGCCTTCTTTTTGCGGCGACAAAACAAAATTATAATCCTGTGATGTTTGCGAAACAAATTTTGTTTTACCGTTTATGATAGTCATACTGCTTGAAGACTGACGTCCGCCCGGCATCGAGTTAATTAATTCAATACCTGGCATTTTAGGTAACTGTAAATCTGAAAGTTCAAAATCTTCTTCTGAGCGTACAGCTATATTTAAAACAAAAGAATCCCCGATCCCCATTTGGTTGCGGTCAACAGAGGCTTCAACTTGTACATCTGCAGCCATAACCTTAATTGCGCTCAATTGCACAAGCGAAACTAAAAGAACAAATAATATAAAATTACCAATCTTTGTCATTGTTTTTAGTTTTTCCTTTTTCTTTTTTATCGAAATTAGCACGGATCTTCTGTTCCTGATTTCTCAGTTCACCCAGAATTTTTTTAACATCACCCTCTGAAAGTTGATCGCCTTTAAATGGACGCGGCTGGTATTTAGGAGAATTTTGTTTATCTTTATCCTGATTTTCTTTATCTTTACCATCTTTGTCTTCATCATCTTTAGGATCGTTTTTCTTATCTTGGCTGTCGTCTTTGTTCTGGTCGTTTTTATCTTTATCCTGACCGTCGGAATTCTGTTTTTGCTCTCCGTCTTTTTGTTGCTGCTCTTTTTGTTGATCCTGCTGCTGTTGCTGGATCAACAACTCAATATTGGTTTTTATTTCGTTGGAAGTTGGCATTAAATCCAAAGCAACCTGATAATTTTCAAGAGCTTCAGTCACTTTTTTTAAAGCACCGTAGTAAACTCCCAGATTATAGCGCACCGTGAAAATTTCCTGCGCATCGTTTTTTTGTTCAGCCAATTTTAGCGCGTACTGTAATGATTTAAGCGCGTCGTCTTTTTTTTGCTGTAAATCCAGCAAAACACCAATATTGGAATGGGTTGTAGACCTGTCGCCGTCTTCCTCAAGCAAGCTATAATACTTGCCGAGAGCTTCATCGTATTTTTCAGCTTTAACATCTTTACGAGCTAAATAGTCCTTAAATAAAATCACTGGGCTCGGCATAGATTTGCTACAGCCACTTAATAAAAATCCAGATGCAATAAAAAGTAATAAAAACATCTTATTCTGTTTCATACTTACCTTTCCAGTTTGCATTTTTAGATTTACGATCATTTATAAATAAGCTGAACAAAATCAGAATAATTCCGGTTAAAAGAGGAAATGTGAATTTTTCTTCGTATTGAGTCATCATGCTTGATTGAAATTCTGTTTTTTCAAGTGTGTTAATGTCATCGACAAATTTTCTGAGATGATCTCCGTTAAAATAAGCAAAATAAAATTGCCCGCTTCCGGCCTCTGCCAGAGATCTTAAAAAATCTCCACGAACCTGAGTTAATACAGTTTGCCCTGAAGCATCCTTTTTATATCCAATCGCATTACCATAGGGATCACGAACCGGAATAGCTCCGCCTTTTTCTGTACCATAAGCCATTGAAAAAATGCGTATGCCCTCTTTAGCCAGAATTTTGGCAGTATCAAGTGCACCTTTTTCCTGATCTTCACCGTCAGATGATACTAAAATTACACGGGTGGTTCTGGCTGAATTATCCTGAGTTACCCCGCCTCTTTCAAAAGCTTCTTTGGCATAACTTAACGCTGTTTCAAAATTGGTTCCTTGCGAGCTCACCGAATTTATATCTAATGAATCAATATACATGCGAAGTGCATTGGGATCGCTGGTTAAAGGCGAGAGTAATGCACTGCTGCCGGCAAAGGCGATTATGCCGATTTTATTACCCGGCATCAGCTCCAACAATTTTGATAACTCAATTTTCATTTGAGCTAAACGCGAAGGCCTTACATCTTCAGCCATCATACTATCGGATACGTCAGCCAGAACTAACAATTCAACACCCTCACTCTTAACCTGCTGCTGGCTTTCACCGGCCTGCGGACGGGCCATGGCTATAATAACAAAAATTAACCCCAGAGCCTGCAGACCTAGCTGTGAACGCCGTTTTGCGAGCGATAAGCTCTGAGTCAGATAAGTTGCAACTTTGTGACCAAAAGCTTTATCAAGCTTGAGTGAGAAGTATTTTTCAAAAATAAAATATACGGCTACAAGTGCCGCCACTAAGATCAAGAAATAAAAGGATTGGGGATTACCCCACTTTAAAAATGGTCCGATCATGGCCCCACCTTTAACAGACTCATGCCGAGCAATCGACTGAGTACAAAAAGTAAAATCCCTACTAATAAAAATTTCGGAAAAAATTCTTCGTATCTGACATATTTATTGTCTTCAATTTTTGTGGTTTCTAATTTGTTGATTTCATTAAATACACCCGTTAACGAATCTTCTTGAGACGCGCGGAAATATTTACCGCCAGTTACATCCGCCATTTGTTTTAATAGTTCATCGTTAACAGTACTTTCAAAGGGCTGGTAACGCTTCACTTTATTACCGAATAAATCTTGGGAATAAACCGGAATTTTTGTAGGGCCGCTTTTTCCTATACCAATCGTATAAATTTTAATGCCATAACCCTTAGCAACTTCTAAACCAGTTTCAGGATCGATAGTACCTGAATTGTTTTCACCATCGGTCATGAAAATCATGACGCGTGATTTCGCCTGTGAATCTTTTAATCTGGCGGCACCGCTGGCCATACCGACACCAATTGCCGTACCGTCTTTAATACGGGCCGAAGCAGCAGTGGTGATTTGCGAAATACGATCTAGAATCAACTGATAATCTAAGGTGGGTGGTACTAATGTAAAGGCCTCACCCGCGAAAATAACAATACCTATACGGTCTGACATTCTTTGTTTAACAAAGTTAGCGATGGTTTCTTTGGCCGATTCTAAGCGATTTACAGGCTTCATATCTTCAATCAACATACTGTCAGAAACGTCCAATACAATAACGATATCAAGCCCTTCTAGGGTACGCTTAACCTGCGAGTCTGCTCTTTGCGGGCGGGCCAGAGCTAAAATAAAACAAAGTATCCCAAGCAATAGCACCACTTGATTTAATTTATAAAATATAACTTTGCCGCGGTTTTTCCATTTTATAAAATTACTGACTGAACTGATTTTCAGAGATGCGGCACTTTTGTTTTTATAAAATAAAATATAGAAGCCAGCAGCTAGCCAAGGTAAAATTAAAATAAATGCCCAAGGCTGTCCCCATAAATAATGGCTCATGGATTCAGTCCTTTGTTTTTATCAACATAGCGGTACAATTTTTTTACAAAATCCTGCTTTTCCTGAAAACTCAGGTCTTTTGACTTTTTATTTAATTCCTCAAACTCACCTAACAGTTTATGTAAAACCAATCTGGTGCTTTTGTACTGAGGATAGTTGCGTTTAAAATACTTCATTACTCTGTCATTTGATAAATCAAATAATGGCAACTGATAAGCTCTTAAATTATATAACCTGAAAGCCTGCTCTAATTTATCAACAGGATATTCAAGTTTTTCAGCCATACGCACTGATTTGTAAAACTGCATATCTGGCTCAAGAGGTGACGAATAGTTTTTAAGTTTGGCTTTCAATTTACGATAGTAAGAAATTCTTTTGAATCTAAACACTGTAAATAAAGCCACCAACACAACAACCGCAATGACAAAAATAAAATAATACACTGGGATTTGAATTGAAACCGGAAAGACGGGACCAAATGGTTCCTGATGTTTACCGTCTTCTGTGGGTTTTAATACGCTTTCTACTGTTACACTCGGTGCATTCAAAGCGATCTCATTTACACCGTCAGTTAACACAAATTTATTAAGTGGATGCTCGCCAGCAGTATAAAAAGTAAAGTCCATTGAAAACTTGCCGGACTCAGAAGATTTAACTGAAAAAACTTTAGCTGTACTTCTTACAGCTTCATCTAACTTGAAATTTGCATCTTTGTATGAAAAACCTTCTGGCATTTCACCCGAGCAGTTTAAGTTAATATGACGGCCAACTGTTAATTTGGCATCTTCAAGACCCTCTACTTTAGGAATATCGACTACGCAGTCAACCTGACTCACTTTTTAGCCTTCTTTCTTTTAAAGAAAGCCATAAGTGCCTTATGGTAATTATCATCCGGCACAAAGCTAAATGAACGAATACCTGATTTACTTAAATTTTTCTGGAATTTTTCAAAATCGCCTTTAAATCTGGTTTTCATTTCTTCACGGAATACTGGATTAGATGTATCCACCAAAACAGTTTCACCTGTTTCCGAATCCTGCAATTCGATCATGCCGACGTCAGGAAATAAAAACTCAGCCTCATCCTGTACTAAGCCTGCAATAACTTCATGCTTGCGTTCCAGCATTTTTAAAGATGAATCATAGTTTTTATCCTGGAAATCACTTAATACAAAAATAGTGGCGCGTTTTTTAAGAACTCCGCGCAAATAATCAAGCCCCATTGAAATATTGGTCGAGTTGTTTTTAGGCTTAAAATATAAAAGCTCACGAATAATACGGTAAACCTGTGCACGGCCTTTTTTCGGTGGAATATATAACTCAACGTCGTTAGAAAAAAGTAACAATCCCACCTGGTCGTTATTCTTTACCGCACTGAATGCCAAAGTAGCGGCAACATAGGCTAAGGTTTCACCCTTAAAATAATTTTTAGAACCGAAATCCTGCGAACCACTCACGTCTACAGCCAACATCATTGTGAGTTCGCGTTCTTCTTCAAATGTTTTGATGTAAGGTTTTCCGGCACGGGCGGTAAGAGTCCACGAAATAGATCTCACATCGTCACCGGCCACATATTCACGGAAATCGGCAAAGGTCATCCCTTGCCCTTTAAAGTGCGTATGATATTCACCCGAAAAAATGTTGTTAACCATTTTACGGGTATCAATCTCGATACGTTTAACTTTTTTTAGAATCTCCGCTGGAACAGTCAATCAACTACCCCGAAACCTCAATGGCTGAAAGTACTTCTTTAATAATATCGTCTTGTTTTAAATTTTCAGCTTCGGCTTCGTAAGATAAAATCAAACGATGACGTAAAACTTTATAAACTACAGCCTTAATGTCCTCTACAGTCACAAAACCACGGCCGCGTAAAAACGCATGAGCTTTGGCCGCGCGGATCAAACTTAAACTGGCACGCGGAGATCCGCCTACAGTAATTAATTTATCTAAACGCCCTAAACCGTACTGAGTCGGCTGACGAGTGGCCATAATTAAATCAACGATGTAGTTTTTAACTTTTTGATCTACATAAATCTGATCCACAATACCTATTGTTTTGATCAATTGCTCTTTTGTAATTACTTTTTTAAGTTCAGGCTTTTGATTATTTCCCATTCTGGAAACAATTTCCAGTTCTTCAGCTTTAGTGGGATAAGTTACATTGATCTTAAACATGAAACGATCCATCTGGGCTTCAGGTAAAGGATATGTGCCTTCTTGCTCTAACGGATTTTGCGTAGCTAAAACTAAAAATGGATGATCCAGTTTGTACGATTGCTCACCGATGGTGACTTGTTTTTCGGCCATTGCTTCAAGCAAGGCTGACTGAACTTTTGCCGGAGCTCGATTGATTTCGTCGGCTAATACGATATTTGAGAAAACTGGGCCTTTTTTAGGAGCAAAATCGCCCGTCTTAGGATTAAAGATCATTGTCCCGATCAAATCCGTCGGCAATAAATCTGGAGTAAACTGAATTCGTTTAAAATCTAGAGAAATTGTGTCCGCTAAAGTTGAAATTGTAAGTGTTTTTGCTAAGCCCGGAACACCTTCGAGCAAAATATGACCGCCCGTTAGCAATCCCATCGTGATGCCCTCGATCATTTCTTTTTGGCCCACCACCATTTTACTCATTTCACTCATCATTTGCGAAACAAATACACTTTGTTCTTTCACGGTCTGATTCAAGGTTGATAAATCTAGTTCTGACATTATTGCTCCCAATGTATTGTGCCTTATTATTCTGTCACAATTGGTCTTGATTTCAACATGAACTCGTAAGAATATAGTCCTCTATGCGTACCTTGACTCAAGTCTGGGTTTTTTTCATAGCCCTGACTTTTTTATTTTTACTACTGGGCTTCCAATTGGCTGGAAGAGCGGGCCTTCTTGTAGCGTTTTTAATCAGCTTGTTCATAGTTTATGCTACGCTTCACAGGGGCGTTCGCCTCTTTAGAAAAAAACTCAACGCCCAGGAGTTCAGTGGCAACGATGCTAGTGGATTTTTAACAGAAATCGAGAGCAATAAACTTAAATTTGGTTTTCGTAAAATTCATGTCTACAAGACCGAGCACTCTAGCCCTCCATTAATCTGGAGAAGTAAAGCCAACGAAGGCCACCTTATTATAAACAACCAACTACTCGACCACATTAACGAGACCGAAATTAAATTATTGGCTGTATTTTTGCTTTCGCATCTTCAAAACAGATCATTTTTAATTACTCCTATTTTATCGGTTATTAACCAGAGCTTTTTTAATTTTAATATTTTTTCAATTGGATTATCCCACGTAGCCAACTTCTTTTTTAAAACAAAAAAAGATATTCTCTATTCAGACATCAAATTCAGAAATGCTGTGGATTTTCCAGCCTATGAAGTTGGTTACTTTGTAAATAAGTTACACCAGTTTGAATTTCACCAGACCGCAAAACAAATAGGTACAGAGTATTTTTCAGTTTTAAGTTTAAAAAAACAGGGATTGTACGGGCACTACGACATCCCCGATCTAAACCTAAGACTACAGAAAATTATGGGATTTTCTATTTAGCTATATTTTAACTAAGGAGCACTATGACTTCATCAGAACCAAAACTAGAAGCAACTTTTTCGTTACTTACAATGTCGATTGCATCAAACGCTATGATGGCGATGGGTTTAACACCCGACCCACAAACCGGTAAAACAGAAACCGATAAAAATATGGCCCGCTTCAACATAGATTTACTGGTGATGTTAAAAGAAAAAACTAAAAGCAATTTGAGCAGCGAAGAAAATGGTCTCATTGATCACGTGCTTCAGGACTTGCAGATGAAATTTATTCAAACTAAATAAATACCCTTTCGGGAGGAATTTATATGAAAAAATATTTTATCGTATCTTTAATCAGTATCGCAGTTACGAGTTTATTTTTTATGTCGCAAAACTCTACTGCACAACAAACTAAAGCAACAAAAACATTAGTACTTCCCGCCACCCCCCTACCAACACTGAAGCTCAACGATCCTCTTCCTGGTAATTTATTTGTTGAGCTTGCTAAGTCCATTAACCCTTCAGTGGTGAATATTTCTACTTCTGCCTTAGCGCGCCGAGGCCCTAAAGATCCCATGCAGGAAATGCTGGAAAGGTTTTACGGCATTCCACCTCAGGACGATAACTCGTGGAATAACAAACCTCGACGTGTAGGTTTAGGAACAGGTTTTATTATACGCGACGATGGTTTAATTTTAACAAACGCCCATGTTATACGTAACGCCGACATCATCGAAGTACAACTATCTGAAAGTTCTGAAAAACAGTACAAAGCCGACGTTATCGGTAGCGATCAACGTACCGACATTGCTCTGATCAAAATTAAGCCCGATGTCAAACTAACAGCGGTTAATCTAGGATCCTCAAAAGATCTTGAAGTCGGCGAATGGGTGGCTGCTTTTGGCAACCCTTACGGACACGGCCACTCCATGACCAAAGGAATTATTTCTTCAAAAGGAAGAGCAATTCAGGAAATTAATAAAATTCCACTATTACAAACCGACGCCTCAATCAACCCAGGAAATTCCGGCGGCCCTTTAGTCAATGCAAGAGGTCAGGTAATAGGAGTCAACTCAGCTATTGATGCCAGAGCACAGGGAATAGGTTTTGCCATCCCTATCGACGAAGTTAAAGCGATACTGCCACAGTTAGAACAAAAAGGCGGATTACAAAAAGGTTATGTGGGTTTAGCTTTGGACGATGTAGACAACCAAACAGCTGCCTATCTTAAAATGGACGACGATAATCGAGGCTCCGTCATCGTCAACGTACAACCAAATGGACCAGCTGATAAAGCTGGTTTACAGGTCTATGATATTGTTATTAGTGTAGATGACAAAAAAGTTAAAAACACTCAGGATTTAATCGATATTATTTCCGACAAAGCAACAGGCTCAAAAATAAAAGTAAAATTTTTACGTAACAACAAAGGTGAAGCAGTAGAGAAAGTGGCTACTCTGACTATCATCGAACGTCCAGACGAAAAGAAATTACTCCAAGATATTTTCAAAAAACAGAACCGATAAAATTGCAAATACTTAAGAATGTTTTTGGGGTTCGTTTTTTATCGCGAAATCTAAAGTAGCAACAATCTACTTAACCTTAATGCCAGTAATTTCAGTGTTGAATTTCGATTTTGTATCGTCACCATCGATATTAAGCCATATTGCAACAGTCTTTACAGGCTTAGGTAAACTGTACTTTAAAATGGGCTCACGTCCTGAAATAACTTTTTCAAGCATATGTTTACTAAGAGGGCTGACCCTCTCCTGCCCGATTAAAGATTTATTCTCAGCCATATTGTAAAAATAAATTTTTTCTAAGCCTTTTCCTTCAGGAGCTAATTCAAAAAGCTGCAAAACCCATTTAGGAGCAAACATTTTTCCCATAGTTCCCATTTGATGATCGCCTAAAACCACAAAACCAAAGCGCATATACGAATCTTCTTCGAAAGCATCTTTAGTAGCATTCAGCTTCCCATTTATATTCATATTAACTTCAAAAGAAGATAGGTCTGTAGGTTCACCAAACTTATAAACAAGTAACGAAGCCGACGAGTTGACCACAACATTAATAGAATTGGCTTTATACTCCACTTTATTCGGCGGCGTCTTATCCATATTAATTTCAATCCATTTAGATTTTTCAAATGGAATCACAATTTCAGCATTTGCAAAAAATCCAAACAAACTGCATATTACAAAAAGCTTCATAACAACCTCGTTAATGAACAAAAAAATTAACACGCTTTATTTTTTATTGCATCTATTGTTTAAACTTCTGTAAACCTGAACCAATATAAATTTGCTGTTTTTCTTAACGGCCTTTAAAGAAGTCAGCGGCCACATTGCTACGTCTTCGTTCACCTAACAACTTTGCATAATAATCTTCAGTTGAATAAGTTAAAGTCACTTCACCCTTACCATCTGTTTTAAAAAGCTTTAGCAAAACGGTATCATCATTAAAGCCTATAACTAGCTGGTCTCGAATACCTGCATTAAAGGCTTGTATAGCTCTTATATCAAACATGCTGGAAGGTGAACCGAATTCATCACGTAAAAACGATGCTGCAAGCTCCATATCGTTATAACGGTCACCTACGTCTATTGATACTCTTTCTAACTTATTATTAATAAAGTAAAAAGCTGCTGATGTTTGTTTGGAACCGAATTTAAAATCATGACAAACATATATATCAACGATTTTTTCGCCGTTCTGTTTATATTCAAGAGTACAGTACTTATGAGCTCTCACCTCGACGACACTCATACCGAACTTAAGATTCTTAAAGCCACCTACTGCAAATGCTACAGAGCTCATCATTACTGTTATTAAAAACATCTTAAGCACAAATCCTCCAATAACTTATATATCCATAATATCGGATCAGGATAAAAAACTCTAAAAATAAATTTTTTCACACGCAAAGCTTCTCATTAGCGAACAGATAACTTAACACGCTTTAACAACTGTCTTTACTGCTTTTTAACAATGTATGTAAATGAAATTTATCATGTATTGATGTATTATTTAATACGCGATCTCACAATTTATGTTTTTATTCCATATTTTCTTTTAACTAAGGCGATGTAAGCTAAACTTCTTAGTGTAATAACTGCTGAGATACTACGTTATCTGCCTCTTGTACTTCTTCCGGCAAAGCTTCACGAGCGCTAAGTACCTCAATTTCAAAAACAAGATCCTGCCCAGCTAGTGGATGATTGCCATCAAGGCTAACCATGTTCTGATGTAACTGAATTACTTTATATGTTCTTATCATTCCACTCTTTCCGGCAATTTGTATGATCTGCCCTTCTTTAAGAGCATTTGGCAGCTTGTTTCTTGGAAACAAAATGACTTTCGAAGGATCGTAAAAACCATATGCCGATTCGGCCTTCAACTTAATCTGCTTTTTTTGTCCTGCCACAACATCCTGTAGCTCTCGAGCCAAACCATTTAATACGGCACCTTTATTTTCAAGCGCTAGAACCTCGCGATTATATGTAGAACTGATAAACTGTCCGGTGCTATTTTTAAGAACGCAGTTGAAAGAAATCACCTGAATACCCATAAAGCCTCCTTATTTAGTTATTAAGTAACAAAAAAACCGACCTTGCGGCCGGTTTTCAACTAAAATCTAAAACTAGTCTATTAGTAATCTAGTAACGTGATCTGCCGCCGCCATCACGTTTTTCCATAGGCTTAGCTTCTGAAACATTCATTGCACGACCTGAAAGATCAGTACCATTAAGTTTCGCAATAGAAGCAGTTGCTTCGCTGTCAGATGACATTTCAACAAAGGCAAAACCTTTGCTACGTCCTGTTTCTCTGTCAGTGATTACATTTACTGTGTCTACAGTACCGAACTCTGCAAAAAGATTTGTAAGTTGATTTGAATCAACTGTGTATGAAAGGTTACCTACGTATAATTTTTTTCCCATTTGAGCCTCCTGTGAAAGCTGGGTGCCGTCGCAGAATACAAAAGTGAATCTAATGAATTAAGAGAGCAGTCGTTGAAACTTAATAAGAACATACTTCTTTCAGTATAGATACACTTATCTTTTCAAATGCATCTCCAACGATTTGAACACAACAAGCTGTTCTTTTTACTTTTCTAAAGAGCAATAACGATTATATGTAGGTGAATACCTCAAAATCCGCTACAATACCCATACACCTCTCGTGTTTGAAAAGCTCTCTGCTTGTTCTTCCTTGAGTTTATGCTCAGGAGTCGTTATGAACAAAAAAATCTACATTGGAAATTTATCCAGCGATTACAGCGCAGAATCACTTGCGAGTGTTTTTACGGTTTATGGTAGTGTTGAAAAAATTAATATTGTTCTACACCAAAACCAAAGAAGTAAACGTTGCTTTGCAATTATCGAGATGTCTTCTGAAAAAGAAGCTGCCGAATCTATTAAAAAACTAAATGGCTACGATCTTTCCGGTCGCGCCATTAATGTTCGCCGTATTAAAACTTCTGATCTGAATCTCATTAAAAATCAGTAATTTAATAAATTACATGAATCGAGAGAATCTATGATTAAGACCACTCACTGCAAAAATTTCAACCATGGCCGCATTTTAGTACACATACAGTACTGTCCAAATTGTGGTGAAAGATTCAATGTTAAAACAGATATTAAACACTGTACCGACATAACTCACAATGAAAAGCGTAAACTGCGCGATTGTTTTTGTTGTGATTGCGGCACCACCTTAACACCTTTGAAAAAATAAAATATTAACGTAGACCGAGTAAACTTCTTCCGTTGTTGAATAATCTCCAAATCAGCATATCTATTTTTAGGGATGGATTCTCAGGTGGCCCCATAAGTAGTTTGCTAACATTGCCAAATAAATCTTTACTTTTAACCGTTATCTCTTTTTTATCGCAATGCTCAAGCATACTGGTGATTACTTTAGAACAATAGTAGAGCTTTGAGTTATACAAATCTTCTCTGTCAAATATGGCAACAAACTCAATGACCGGATTGTAGCCTTTAGTATTATAAAATACGACTCGACGAATTTTTCCTTCTGGCGGATCTATACTTTCCACCTCCAAAGAATAGTCCAATCTTTTCCTAGCTGTACCACCACTACCACCCCAATAGCTCGCCCATCCTACATGATAGGTTCCGTCATCAGGCATCTTATCGCTGTAGCTATGCTCTATTGTTAGATTTAAAAAACTTATCATTGAGCCTCCGCCACTGCTTCTTACTTGTCCGTTACCGCCCATGTAAACGGCTCTTGGCTCTAGCTTCTCATCTTCACTTATTTTTTGTGAAGTCGTAACTTGCACCTGATTGACTTCGGAGCTTGGCTCTCTAGGTTTAGTATACTGCACTGGTGGCGTTCGTTTAGGCTGTGCCGATGTCGTACTGCCTCCTGGAAGTATAAAAGGTCCTGAAGTCCCTTTACGCAATATATCTGAGTTAGATTGTAAGCTGAAAATTAAAAACAAAAAGAATCCAATAAGACGTAAAAATCCCATGCACTCCCCCTGAGAACTTACAGAATATAAGATTAAATTCACAAAAAACAGCTAAATAGTAATTATCTCAATTTAGAACATTTATTTTTTGCGCTTAAAGGCTTTCTTAGATGCTGACTTAGCTCTGGCAAAAGTTTTTTCCTGAGCTTTACCAAAAGTTGCTTTTTTATCTGTTTCAGGATTTTTCTTAGCTCTTACTGGTCGCGGAACTTCAATTTTTTTACCTTCAACTTTTGAAATTAAACGCTCATCGCGCTCGGTTACCAAGTTAATAACTAAGCCTGAGCGTCCCGCACGTGCTGTACGACCAACTCTGTGTAAGTAATTTTCCATCTGTTGCGGCAGATGAAAATTAATAACGCGTCCTACATGATCTACGTCTAATCCACGCGCTGCTAAGTCTGTTGAAACCAATAAGTCAATTTCACCCTTGCGGAATTTTCTTAAATTACCACGTCTTTCGGTTTTATCCATTTCACCACGGTAAACGGCACAGGCATAACCTTTTGCAACAAGCTCGGCTGCTAATTTATCACATTGTTCACGTGTATTGGTAAATACTATTGTGCCGCCCGCTACTCGTTGTTTAAGAATGCTTTCAAACACGGGCCAGCGTTTACCATCGATAACTAAACGGTTTTGCGTTACCAAAGTTTTAACAGTTTTTCCACTGTTAGAACTTTTTATAATTTCAGCTTTAGAAAAAAAAGTATTCATAAGCGCTTCCACATGCGCTGAAACAGTAGCGGAAAATAAAGCCAGCTGAACATCTTCCGGACAGGCTTCAAAAATATTTCGACAGTCTGTTAAAAATCCATCGTCCAGCATTTGATCGGCTTCATCAAAAATAATTGTGCGCACATCATCCATCTTAATATGATCATTCAAAATCAGCTGCACCAATCGGCCCGGAGTTGCCAACAAAACTTCAAACTGGCCAGCTACATTACGACGTGCTTGTGCCATATCCATACCGCCCAAAGCTGCACGCACACGCAAACGAGTTTTGTGAGTGAACTCCTTAAATACTTTTGCTACCTGCTCACCTAAATCACGGTTGGGCACCAAAATGATGGATCTCGGAGTGCTATCGTAAAAAACAGCTTCTTTGTTGTTTTCCAAAGTTTTAAGAAGATGAAGGATAGGCAAAGCATAGGTTAGAGTTTTACCGCTACCGGTTTCAGATACACCAACAACTGATTGGTTCGACATTAAAAGTGGAATAGCATTTTTTTGAATTTCAGTAGGTTTAAAAATCTTTTTTTCTTTTAAGGTATCCAAGATAGACGACAATAGGCCAAAATCACTAAACGAATTCATTCAACACAACCCTGTTATAGGCCCAGATTATATCGGTATTGGCCAATCGGCAAGCGTCAAACAATCTAAA
The DNA here is from genome assembly GCA_019752925.1 of bacterium. GTDB lineage: Bacteria > Bdellovibrionota > Bdellovibrionia > Bdellovibrionales > Bdellovibrionaceae > Pseudobdellovibrio. The sequence continues at coordinate 19,526 of JAIELP010000005.1, read as the reverse complement.
CCCTTGCTCAGGCGGGCGGTTTCGCAGTCTTTGTTAACCAAACCATCTTCAAAACTTGCTTTAAAATTACGACACGCACTAGGACGATTATTGTAAATTCCGCAGCTTGTTGATTTTCCCACTGAACCTAAGAGCGCAACACAGCTGGGTTTAATCTGATTTGTACCATTCATTGCACTTTTATGGATAGTTATGCTTTTTGTAAGTTCAAGAGGCACTCCATGACTTTCAGCCAAGGTTTCTGACCAGTGAAATGAAACACGGTAAAAGGCACAACAGACTCCGCAGCTTAAGCACGGATGAGTTTTCATACATCAACCTAACCTGCTCTACCCTATGCTCATAGCTATTTACTTTTTCATTATACTGATAAACCCACTATGCTTATTGACAACAACTTGAATTCTCCTCTTTCTGTACTTCATTTTATCGTAGTTTATCAACTCATTGTTTAATCATTAAAAATATTAATCATATTTAGATATATATTTAATTATATTAATATATAAAATACAGCTACAACCCTCTTCACAACTTATAACCCGAAAGAGGACTAATTATGAAAACAGCTTTACTATTATTAACCGCACTGATCAGCACAACGGCATGGGCCGGAAAATTTGAAATTATCGGAGAAGGCACTTCTTCAAAACCCGCAGAATTTGTACGCGTAAAAATTTCAGTGGTATCTGAATGTCACGCTTCTGCACTTGATGCACGTCAAGACGTGGATCAATTAACTCAAAAAGCAATTGCGGCTTTACAGGTTTTCAAAACCGATTTGCCAGAACAACTTTCAGTATCTCCTGAAGGCAATAGCCAAAAGGTTAAAACAGCTTACATCCAAAACGAAACTGTTATCATCTGTGATGAAGACCACAGCTGGAACTCAAGCACAGTAATTCAGTTTAAATTAAACAACTTACTTCAATTAGCTGAGTTGCAAGATGCTTTACTTAAACTCAATGGCAGAACTCCGCCATTAAGTGCTATTAACCAACCACGTTTGGCTTTATCATTATCGCAACCGACTCCGGGTGTATTAGCTGAAACTTGGGATGCTATGAGCGATTTAGCTTTAAAACGCGCTCACGCCAATGCTTTACGCCAAGTAAAAGTATTAAGCGAAGGTATGCTTAACCCTAAAGTTGAATTACAAAAGGTAGCCACTACTAACGCATCATCTGGACAAGTATTATACGACCGCGTAGATTCTGAAGGCGACACAAGCGGTGCAAGCCTTGGAACTGTTTCATTAAAATTATCCCGCCAGTTTACTTTCAAAGTTGAAGAAGCAAAATAATCTTCGACATCAAAGAAAAAAGCCCCTACTCGGGGCTTTTTTCTTATATTCTTAAACGATTACGTTCTTAAATTGCCAAGGATCTTCCATATCAATATCTTCTTGGAAAAAACCCGGGCGGTTTTTCAAAGGATTCCAGTCTGTGTAGTAACCTTTAACCGGTCCTAAATAAGGCAATTGGAATTCTAAACAGCGTTTGTAGTCCATCTCGTCAGCTTCAACAATACCTGCTTGTGGATTTTCTAAAGCCCAAGCCATACCTGCAATTACTGCAGACGTTACTTGTAAACCCGTTGCATTTTGGTAAGGAGCTAACTTACGGGTTTCTTCAATTGAAAGTTGCGAACCGTACCAGTAAGCATTTTTCGCATGACCGTAAAGTAAAACTCCTAATTCATCTAAACCATCTACGATTTCATTTTCATCTAAAATGGTTTGAACTTTTTGGCGCTCGCCGATTTGTCCGAACATTTCTTCCAATGAAAGAACTGCATCGTTACATGGATGGTAAGCGTAGTGGCAAGTTGGACGATAAGTTGCATTTTTACCAGAACCTACAGTGAAGTAATCTGAAATTGAAATGGCTTCATTGTGTGTTACTAATCTGCCGTACTGAGCACCTAAAGTAGGACACCATGTACGTACGCGAGTGTTTGCGCCCGGTTGTTGTAAGTAAATGGCAGCTTGGCAACCAGATTCATGTTCTTGAGCGTTGTGTGGTTTCCATTTTTCGAAAGTGCCCCAGCCTAATTCAGCAGGTTGCATACCTTCGCTTACGAAACCTTCAACCGACCAAGTGTTTACAAAATTACCGGCTGGTTTTGGATTAGTTGATCTTTGCGAATCGCGTTCAGCAATGTGAATTCCTTTAACGCCAACTTTTTGCATTAATAAAGCCCATTCAGTTCTTGTGGTTGGAACTGTAAATGGAATTTCTAAGTCCATAGCTAAATTGATTAATGCTTGCTTAACAAACCATGAAACCATTCCGGGATTGGCTCCACAGCAAGAAATAGCTGTGATCCCGCCTGGGCTTTTTGCTTTTTCTTCTAAAATAGTTTCGCGTAAAGCGTAGTTAGAACGAGCTGAAGCTTTTTTAGAAGCGTCAAAGTAAAAACCCGCCCATGGCTCAACAACTGTATCAATGTAAAAGGCACCGATATCACGGCAAAGTTTCATGACATCAAGTGAGCAAACGTCAACTGATAAATTTACGCAAAAGCCAGGGCCTTCATCTGAAATTAATAAAGGCTTTAAAACCTCTTCGTAATTTTCAGCTGTTAAACCTAATTGTAAAAATTTAATTCCGCGCTCGTCTAATAACTTACGATCAGCGCTACTTGGATCAATAACCACCATTTTATCTTTGTTATAAGAAAAATGTCGTTCGATCAGCGGTAAAGTTCCTTTACCGATTGATCCAAAGCCTATCATTACGATTGGACCTTTGATTTGTCCGTAGTTTTGATTTGTAGTCATTATGAGCCTCCTATAAATACTCTTCTTTAATTTTCTTTTCGATTTTTGAAATACTTCTTACAGAAAGCGGCGCAACAAAAATGGTGTCATCTCCCGATAAGGTTCCTAAAACATCTAAACTCTTACGTTTGCGGTCTAAGTCTGCGGCAATCAAGCTAGCTGATCCCGGAGTTGTATGAATCACAATCATGTTTTCATTGGATTCAACTTCAAGAACCAACTGACTCATATCGTGGCTAATAACCGGTATCTGAGCTCTATGCTCTTCAGGTAAAAAATAAATAATTTCACCTTCGCTGTTAGTAGCTTTTACCGCACCAATACGACGCAAATCGCGCGATACCGTACTTTGAGTTACATCAAACTTTTTTCTCTTCAGTGCATTACATAGTTCTTCTTGCGTACTGGCTTCACCTTCGCGAATCAGTTGACGCAAAACTGTTTGTCTTTCCTGAGTTAAATTAAAGCGCTCGCTCATATATGATTTCCTTACTTCTCTGACTTTCTGTCAGTAAAGTACCTGTGCCTTGAGCAGTTAACGCCTGCGCGGCAAAACCTGCATTCAGTACATGTACGTGTTTCACGCCTGCACGGAACGCAGTCATCATGGATTTTACTTTTGTAAACATTCCACCGTAAATAGTTCCGTCGGCAATCATGGCGTCAATCATATGACATTCCACACGCTGCACCAACTGCTTTTGCTGATCTAAAATACCATTTTGATCGGTTAAGAAAATTAATTTCTTAGCTCCTAAAGCCACTGCAATCTGACATGCAGCCCAGTCTGCATTAATATTGTACTTTTCATCGTATGCTCCGTAACCAATGGGCGCAATAACAGGAACTTTTCCACCAAACTGATTTAATATTTCGCAAATGTTCTGAGTATTAACAGTTTCAACTTTTCCAACTTGCATTAATTCTTCATCGGCTTGAGTACAGAATAAAATTTCTGACTTAGCTCCAGAAAGACCTATAGCTGAAATCCCAATCTGCTTTAAGTTTGCAACTAAAGCACCATTTACCTGTTGAGCCAAAACTTCATCGATAACTTCCATCATTTCAGGAGTCGTCTGACGTTGTCCGTTTATAAATTGCCATTGGATATTTCGGCGAGTTAGTTCTGCATTAATAGCAGGCCCGCCACCGTGTACCAACACAACACGGTAGCGGCGCTTTTGATATCCACGCACTAAAATCGCTAACTGCTGAACAGTTTCATCATTATGCAATGATGATCCGCCTAATTTAATAACGACAATTGGTTTCATCACGAATACTCCGTGTTGATCTCAACATATTTTTTAGAAAGATCGCAGCCCCAAGCTGTTGCTGTTTGCTTTCCAGAGTTTAAGTTAATATCCATCTTAACAATCGACTGTTTCAAAAGAGCTTTTACTTCGTCTCTGTTGAATTTTACCGGCTGTCCTTTATCAAACAGTAATACACCTTGAAGTTTTAACGACATTTTATCGAGCTGAGCTGAAGGAATACCTTCGGCACCAAGTCTGGCTAAAATGCGGCCCCAGTTAGGATCTTCGCCGTGAATAGCTGTTTTAATTAAAGGAGAAATTGTTACGCCTCTTGCCGCTTTTCTTGCTAAAGCTAAATCGTCAGAACCTTTGATAGCCACTTCAATTAATTTAGAAGCGCCTTCACCGTCAGCTGCGATAGATTTAGCTAAGAAGATCGCGATATCTTCCACAACAGATTCAAATTTCTGGATATCTTTTTCATTATCCAAAGAAACACCTGAAGCTCCGTTAGCCATAATAAAACAGCAATCGTTTGTAGAAGTATCTCCGTCTACACTGATCATATTGAAACTAACATCAGCGGTTTTTTTAATTAAGGCTTGAGCATGTTCTTTAGTTAGTTTTACATCTGTCATGATGTAACCCAACATAGTGGCCATATTTGGATGAATCATACCAGAACCTTTGCTGATTCCGGTAATACGGATAGAACCACCTGATAAATTAACCACAGCCGATACAGTTTTAGGAACTAAGTCCGTAGTTAAAATCGCTGTGGCAAAACTTTCAGCACAGTCGTTTGCACGAGCTACAAGCTCAGGCATTGACGGTAATATTTTTTCTGTATCCAACTGATCACCGATTTTACCAGTACTCGCTACTAATACTTGATTGTGATCACAGCCTAATACTTTTGATAAAGCTGAAACCATCATTAAGTTTTTTTCAACACCTTCAGAACCAGTAGCCGCGTTGGCTTGGCCTGAATTAGTTAAAATGGCGCGGATATTATCTGCAGGCAATAAAGCCTGAGTGTAACGAACAGGAGCTGCACGGCTTTCACTTACAGTAAATACGCCCGCAGCTACAGCTGGAATTTCAGAAATCAAAACACCCATATCTGGACGATAACGGCGAACTCCGCAGTTAACTCCGCTGGCTAAAAAACCCTTAGGTAATGGGGTACGGCGTACTCCCGGTCCGATAGTCATATTGCAGCCTCCAATCCATCGATTCCAGTTGCCAAAGGCAAATCTGAAATCCGGTTAAAGTTTTCAACGGCCTGACTTGCAGCGCCCTTCATTAAATTATCAATACACGAAAACACAAATACTTTATCGCCTTGCACTTCATAACTGATGTGCGTTTTAGCTGTACCCACTACTCTTTTTAAAGAGAGCAGCTGTGGGCTTTTAGTTACAGAAGCAAAACTAACTAAAGGATAATCGCCGTAAGCTTTTGCAAAAGCCTGCTCGATATCTTGAGTTGTTTTGCCTGCAGCTAATCGACCGTAAATTCCAGCGATTATGCCTCTGCGAACCGGCAATAAGCTTGTTATAAAGTGTGCATCCACAACATGACCGGTGAAGGCCGAAATCGTTTCAATTATTTCCGGGTAATGCTGATGGCTACCTACTTTGTAAGGAAGACATTCACCATCAACTTCCGTAAATAGCATTCTTTCAGCTGCTTTACGGCCCGCACCAGTCGCACCAGATTTAGCATCAATCACAATATTATCTGTGCTGATAACACCCGCTTTAATTAACGGGATCAGAGCCATCGCCACCGCAGTGGCAAAGCAACCCGGATTTGCAATTAAATTTTCGCTCAGTAAAGGCCCCGTCCATGGAAGCAGTCCGTACTGAGCTTGTTTCAACAAATTTTGTTCGGTATGGGTAAACCCATACCACTTGTCATAACTGTTTTGCTGCAAGCGGAAAGCTCCGCTTAAGTCGATAACCTTTTTGCCTGCTGCCAAAATAGCCGGAGCTAGTTTTAAAGAAACTTCAGCAGGCGTAGCCAAGAAAACTACATCTGTTAAATTGGCCTGAACTTTATCATCCGTCATGCAAAGCACTTTAGATGCAGCTTCTGAGTTTAAATAATCTGAAAGTTTGAACTCCGAAGTGGCAAAACAGTATTTCAGTTCCGCGTTGGGGTGTTGCAATAAAACACGCGCCAGTTCAATACCTGAGTAACCACGCGCCCCAACGATCGAACAAGAAATACGAATTGATTTGTGAGTTTTCAGAGACGATTTCATAGAAAAATTCATATTTTTTGCTCCTTTCTTGTTGTGCATAATTATGCTCTATACGTGCATAATTATGCCGATATGAGATTTTGTCAATAGTTATATTGATTTTAAATCATTTTGGTGCATAATTAGCCACATATGCACAAAGGGGGTTATTTTGAAAATTGAAAAAGATATTTTTCCACAGAGTAGAAAAGCTGATGAAACCACCCGCGAAACAATAGCTCCGCCGTTCTTTCAGGCACTTTTAAATTACATCGAAAACGGCGCAGCTTCGTGGCACTGCCCTGGCCATTCTGCCGGCGCAGCTTTCCTGAAATCGCCTGTGGGAAAGGTTTTTCATAATTTTTTTGGCCACAACATGCTACAGGCCGATGTTTGCAATGCGGTTGAAGAATTAGGTCAGCTGCTTGAGCACACCGGACCTATTGCAGCTTCTGAAAAAAATGCGGCTCGCATATTTAATGCAGATAATTTATTTTTTGTAACTAACGGAACCTCTACGGCTAATAAGATAGTATGGCACTCGACAGTTGGGCCCGACGATATCGTTATCGTAGACCGCAACTGCCATAAATCCAACTTGCATGCCATTATGATGACGGGAGCTATACCGGTTTACTTAGCTCCAACACGTAATCACTACGGTATTATCGGGCCGATACCAGCCAGCGAGTTTTCTTATGAAAATATTCAGAAGAAAATTACGAATCATCCATTTATTAAAGATAAAACCAAAAAGCCACGCATAATGACCCTTACTCAATGCACGTACGATGGCATCAGCTACAACGTTGAAGCCATTAAAGCCGAGCTTGATGGCAAAGTCGACTCACTTCACTTTGATGAGGCTTGGCTTCCCCATGCACACTTTCATGAGTTCTATAAAGATATGCATGCCATGGGCGCCGGTCGCCCCCGCCCGACTGATTCTTTGATTTTTTCAACTCAGTCTACACACAAAATGCTAGCAGGACTCAGTCAGGCTTCGCAAATTTTAGTTCAAGACTCTGAAAACAAAAAGTTAAACCGTTTTGTTTTCAACGAAGCCTACATGATGCATACAACAACAAGCCCGCAGTACTCTATTATTGCGTCTTGTGACGTAACTGCCGCTATGATGGATGGGCCAAATGGCAGAGCTTTGGTTGAAGAAAGCTTAGTTGAAGCTATCGACTTCCGCCGAGCTATGCAGCCGCTTCAAGATAAAATCGGATTTAAAGTTTGGGGTCCCGACAACTTACCTAGCGAAGGTGTTGGTCCGCGAGAAAACTGGATTTTAAAACCCAATGAAAAATGGCACGGTTTCGGCGAAGTGAGCGAAAACTTCAACATCATGGACCCTTTAAAAACCACTATTTTAACATCGGGCTTAGATGTTGATGGTAATTTTGCCGACCAAGGGGTTCCGGCTTCTATCGTTGCTAAATATTTAGTTGAAAACGGCATTATCGTTGAAAAATGTGGGCTGTATTCTTTCTTTGTGATGTTCACGATCGGAACAACTAAAGGAAAATGGAAAACCATTGTCGATAAACTAAGCCAGTTCAAAGCGGATTACGACAAAAACAAAGCTTTAACTAAAGCTATGCCAAAGTTTGCCGCCGCTCACCCTGGATATCAAAAATTAGGGCTTAAAGATCTTTGCCAGCAAATTCATGACGAATACAAAGCAAACGACATGGCCCGCATGACCACTGATATTTACATTTCAGAAATCACACCGGCTATGAAACCTTCAGATGCATTTGCTAAAATCGCCCATGAAGAAATCGATCGTATTGAGATCGATGATTTAGAAGGTAAAGTTACAGCGGTATTGTTAACTCCATACCCTCCGGGCATTCCACTACTGGTTCCTGGCGAAAGATTTAACAAAACAATTGTGGACTACCTAAAGTTTGCTCGCGACTTCAATAGCATGTTCCCTGGCTTTGAAACTGATGTTCATGGCTTGGCTACAGAAAATGTAAACGGAGTTAAAAAATACTTCGTGGATTGTGTGCGAGAAAAAGCCTAGAGTTCGAAGTCTTCGCTAATATTGAATTTCATGCGCTCATCGTTGTAGGTAAATTCAATTTCGCAAGATCTTAATGCAATCGCATCTTTTTTAAATGGCATTTTAGAACCATACAGGGCGTCTCCTAAAATAGGAGCCTGCATGAACGATAATTGGGCTCTAATTTGGTGAGTTCTACCTGTTAACAGGTTTAATTTAAGCCATGTCAGCTCAGGCGAAATCTTTTTTTGCTCCAGCACTCCGAGTTCGCATACTTGCCACTCATGATTCATTTTATCTGTTAACTCTTTAGGAGTTCTACCTACCGGATTCATATAATGAGTTAGCATTTCTGGAAACTTCTGAGCACTTTCAACTAAGGCTACATATTTTTTACGAACACCGCGTTTTTGCATCTGGACATTAAAAGTTTTAGCAAAAGCCTGCTTTTTGGCGTAAACAATTAAACCTGAAGTCAAAGTGTCCAGTCTGTGAGTAACATAAAGAGGATATTTGCGCGCAAGGCTTACTTGAGTAAGAGAATTTTCAATCGCATTATCGATACTTGGATGGCTCGGGATTCCTGAAGGTTTATTTAAAATTAGAAAAAAATCATTTTCATAAATAATCAAAGAACTCCATGGATAATCGCAATTATATCTACGTGGTTTTGTATGAACTCGAAACGTAGCATTTGCCTGAACAGTTTTATCTTTTTCTTGTCTCTCACTATTAACGTAGATAGCACCAAATTTTAATAAGTTTTTGAACTCTTCAAAATTTAGAGATAAATTTTTATGAAGTATCTCACTTAATAGACCGATTTCAGAATTATTAAAATGTTTAATGTCGCCGTCAGATTCAGACATTTTTTATTCGATAACTTTAACAGTTAGGCCATTGTAAAACACAACTTGGCCAGCGCGGATTTTTTTACCACGGCGGGTTTCAACTTCACCATTCACTTTAACTTTACCATCTGTGATAATGGCTTTCGCTTCGCCACCGGTGTCGCACAGTCCGCTGTATTTTAACAGTGACTGTAACAGTATGAACTCTTCACCGTCTAATTTAATTTCTTTTTCACTGGCCATTATATTTTGTCGTTTCTTGTTAAGATCTCATGTTGTCAAACTGTAAGGGCACTTTAAAGTCGTGGCCTTTTACAGTTTGCATGGTTGATTGCAACTCATCTATGCTTTTAGAAGTTACACGTAATTTATCATCCATTATCTGCGCTTGAACTTTTAATTTTGCATCTTTAATAAATTTAATAACTTCTTTAGCCACTTCTTTTTCAATTCCTTGTGAAAAAGTAATTTTTTGTCTTAACAACTTTCCACCAGCAGGCTCAACTTTATCAAGCTTAACCGCACGCAAATCAATTCCACGCTTACTCATTTTAGTTTGCAGAATATCAATCATAGCTCCTAATTTGTAATCATCTTCAGCTAAAATGGTTACATCTTTTTTATCCCATTTAATTTCGGCATTACTTCCTTTAAAGTCGTAACGTCCCCCAACCTCTTTTTGAGCTTGGTTAATAGCGTTGTCTAATTCCTGCATGTTTAGTTCTGAAACTATATCGAATGATGGCATTAAACTTCCTTTCAAAAAACTCTCTGAACCAGTTTTATAAGATAAGTTCCCATACTATGCAAATCTCATTTATGAGGATAAATCTCAATGTTCAGCTTATCTACAGTGCCCATTGGCGTCTCATATTAAGAATTTTAGACAGTTATTTACGTCAGTTCAAATTAAATGCATTCGTAGCCGGAACACTTCCTGCTAATAAAGCCCAATGGATATTTATACTGGGTTAACTAAAGGGAGATTTATCTCCTAAAACCTGAACTTTATCCTTATTTTGAAAGAAGTGGATTATGAAAAATCAATTCAAATTCTTATTATTGGCAATTTCCCTGATTGCAACTGTTCCCACATTTGCAGCCAATCAATGCACAATACTGTTTGAAGATGTTAGACCCGGAGCTGCAAGCAGATCTAATAACGCCATTTCTTTAGCAACAGCCCGAAAAACTGTTGATAAACTTAAGACTATTGATTTTACAGATAAAGAAGTAACAGCCATTAAGCCGCTTGTTTCAAGAATGGGTCTGCGTGAAATTGATAACACGAATACCTTAGCCACTGCTCTACGCGAAAAAATTGAAGCTGGTAGTGGAGATGTTTTAGCCAAAAGTACTAAGTATGCTACAGTTTCCACAAAAATTTATGAAGTTTTAGAAAAAAGGCTCACAACATTTTTCAAAAAGAAACGTATCACAAGAGAAGAAAATAGTCTCTACAGTCTAACAAAAGAAGACGCAACAACAATTCTTAAAGATAAAAATCCCGATCTGAGCGAAGCACAGCTTAAAGAGGCTACAGAAGCCCTGATGGCTGAGTATGAAAATATTAAACTTGAATTACTAAGAGCTAAGTTTGCATTTGCGGAGAATATAACAAAAATTGAAGAATATAAATTACGCGAATATAAAACTTCTTCTACTACTTCACTTAATACTCCCGGCTATGTGATCGTGTCGCTAAGCGAATATCCGGCTTTTGCTATGGCTCTGGCTAAAAATAAACAACCGCCCCGCGCCTACGGCTCGGGTGGGATTTTATCTTATGAAGCTTACCGCGACATCGTTTCAAGCAATATGTGGCTGTTAACATTACAAGGCCACGACCTTAAGCATATTCACTTTGCCAACTCTCACCCTATGGCCGCTGCCACATTATTCAGAAACACACGTTCAAAAAATCACTTACGTTATGTTTTGATTTCTGGATGTTTTGAAGGGGTTGATACCGTTCAATACTCTTGGGAAACCAGTATCGCACGTCATTACTCTTCAAAAGGTTATTCACTGGAACACGCGATGCTCGACATTGCCACTCTGCCAATGGATAAGCTAGAAGCTCTTGCTGCGCAGGTGGGTATTACTGCAGATCACTTTGACAATTGGAAGCCAACAAAATCTCCGCGCGATGTTTTGCCAGATAATGTTAATACAGCCTCTGAATACGAAAGCGACATATTAAAATTTATTACTAAATCATTAACGGACTTAGCTGATCCGCGCATTAATATTTATATGCGTCCAGAAATGATTCCGGATAATATAGAGGTTCCTGCCGGAACAAGCATGAAGCCAGGCGAAGTTATTCATCACTGGTAAACTTAAAATCTGAGCTTTACAAATTATAAAAAGACCTCATATTTACATCTGAAAGCATCAACTTTCGGAAGGCTCTATGAAAAAGGTATTATTCACACAAAGAAGCGACTTTCCCCACTGGGTGGGCGACGGTTTTCCTGTACGCACAATTTTTAGTTATAACGATATAGCCAAAGAAACCTCTCCATTTTTATTAATGGACTATGCAGGCCCTGCCGAATTTTCTCCAACCAAACAACGTCGTGGTGTGGGATCACATCCTCATCGAGGCTTTGAAACTGTAACTATTGTTTACGACGGACAAGTTGAACATCGTGACTCAGCCGGAGGCGGCGGAGTGATTCAATCCGGCGACGTACAGTGGATGACAGCCGGTTCAGGCTTAGTGCATGAAGAACGTCACGGTAAAGAGTTTTCACAAACTGGCGGCCCTTTTGAAATGATTCAGCTGTGGGTTAATTTACCTAAAAAAGATAAAATGACCTCTCCCCGTTATCAGGGAATTAAAAGCTCACAGATTCCTCAGGTTGAATTAGCTGGCGGACAGCTTAGAGTTATAGCTGGTGAATACGGTGAAGCTAAAGGCCCCGCAAAAACTTTCAGCCCCATAAATATGTGGGATGTAAGATTAAAAGCCGGAGCTAACCTTGAATTAATGGTTCCAAACGGACACACAGCTTTAGTCTTTGTGCTCAGCGGAAATGTTGTGGTTTCAGAATCACATCAGTTAATTTCAGCTGAAATGGCGGTACTTGAAACTGCAGGTGAAAAAATTCAATTAAAAGCTGGCGAAGATACAAAATTATTGTTTTTAGGTGGCCAAGCTTTGAACGAACCCATCGTAGGTCATGGTCCGTTTGTGATGAACACGACAGCCGAAATCTATCAAGCCATGAAAGATTTTGAAGCCGGAAAAATGGGAGATATGGAGCCCATTGAGGGCTCAGATTAATCTTATTAGCTTATAGCCCTAATACACAAATTCAAACTAATCGGCCAATTATGACCGACATCATATATTTTTAATCGAACTTCAATAAAAATAAAGGACAAGTAATGTAAATAAATTAACAACCCGCAAAGGAGAACACATGGAAGCCAACATCAAAAATATATTTTCAAGAAGACTAGTTACTATCAAAGCCGATGCCACACTGGCTGAAGCTAACGACATGATGAATAATTACAATATTCGCCATTTACCCGTTACCGACGAAAAAAATACTCTGGTTGGATTGCTTTCAAAAAGTGATTTTATAGCTCTTAAATACGCCGACTCCAAAATGACCTCTTTTAAAGTTAAAGACGTAATGAGTTCTCCCGTAAAGGCAGTTCACAAAACCGCCACTGTTAAAGAAGTTGCAAAACTGTTTTTAAATAAAAAAATCAGCAGCGTTTTAATTGTTGAAAACGATGAAGCCATTGGCATTGTTACAACGGACGATTTAATCAGATTGCTGGCCGACAATGTAGATTTCTTAAATGAAGCCGAACAATTAGATTTAGCTTCGTTGGCAGATGAAGGTTGGATTTCGAGCACTCAGTATATATCGTGATATTGTTTAAAATCACTCTTCATACTTGCCGGCGTTAAGTTCCGGAAATTGCGTTGTCACAGGTGTGGGATCTGAATCATCTCTTGGATCCCAACCGGTCGCAGCACGCCAGCGGTAAAGTGTTTCAACCTGTATTCTGGCCCACTCAGTTTTTCTGAGAAAATTGACACTAGATTTTATACTTGGATCAAGATTGAAGCATCTAATATAGATCTTCTCACCCAGCAGCTCCCAACCGTAAACACTGACGAGATCAATAACCATCATTTCTAAAGTGATGCCTTCAGCAGGATATTTATTTTTCCGTGGCTTTGGTGGTTTAAAATCTGTCATTTTAGAGTTCTACAACTAACGGCAGTTCAGAGGCAACAACGTTTTCAAAAAAACTTCTGTAGAAACCGTAACACGATTTCCATTTTGCGGGCGATAAGAAACATAGTCGGTACGAAACTGATCGGTAATGCCTACTTGAACAATACTCCAAGGATTTAATTTTGGATTTGTAGTGTGCTCCCAGATGGTGATGTGACCTAGTGGATTTTCCCTAGCTAGTAGGCTGCGCACCTCTGTTGAGCGATACACATAACCTGTGCTGTCCGACTTCTCAGAAATAACCGCATCATAGGGCCCGACTACCGGATTTAACACCTCAAAGCCACTGCGACTCACAATAGCTCGCACCAACTCACGAGCACGAGCTTGCATGGCATATAAATCATTCATATGATCAGCATCGTGAGGAGTTGAAATAAATTTTTTCTGCAAACTTAAAAATTCTTCTTTTTCATCAGATGAAGTGTGATTTGCAACCAACGTAACTGTGTTTTTCATCTTTGTAAATTCATAGCGCTGATTAAAAGCCTGTGTGATTTTTTGCAATTCTAAATCGCAATTAACGGCCCAAGATTGAAGACTTAAAATAAAAACACTTAAAAACAATTTCATCTGAACCTACTTTATTTCTTGATTAATTTAGCAAGCATTTATGTGCAAAATAATATTTTCATAACTAGAATTATATTAATAAATTGACGTTAATAGCAAGTATTGCGCAAGACATTGCGCCTAAACTTATTGAAATAATTACAGCAAATATTCATACCCTGACAACATCAACTCTAAATACAATTGGCACAATTCTTTTCTAAAGGCTCAACTTATAATTAAAAATGCGGGTCAGATTGATCTGACCCGCGAAGAAATTTAGCATATTATCTAAATATCTATGTGAAATGACTATCGGTTGTAGTCTGACGGTTTACTATAATTCCAAAAACTATTCTGCATATTAAACCACTTTAAACTGGCCCCTTTAATTGAACTTCGACGCGATGTTTTCTTGTTTTTTTAAATTCAGCATCTATACTGTTATTTAATGAGATTTTGTTTGTTTTTAATTTTGTTATATTTTCACATGCCTGTATTAGCAAATGAAATTGTTGATATGGTAAATCGAGTTTACATTAACGGAGTTGAGACAGTCACCGAAGAATCTTTCTACAGACAAGATGATGTTTGGGGACATGTTGCCATACCTAATTCACGCCATGAGTTTAAAAAATTACGAAATGGGTCTATTGCTCACTCAACCAGTGCCACTATCGATAAATTTGGTATTCGCACCAGTCCAGCCTCACATAGAATTCGCAAAAAAAAGCATTTACTACTATTAGATAGTTCTACGGTGTTTGGTGAAGGCTTAAAAGATGACGAAACTTTGTCTCACATCATAAACATGCGTAGCGATATCTACGAAGCCTACCCAATAGCATTTTATGGTTACGGCCCACAACATATGTGGCTACATTTCAAAGAAGGAAAGCTGCCTCAGCAAATTAAAGAAAAAAAAGGAAGTGCGATAATTCTAACACATCAAAATGAAATTCAAAGAATTTTTGGTAGCCCAGCGGTTATGTCATTTGCTTCAAGATTTCCTCAATTAAAAGAAACTTTACCCGGCAACTTCATATTAGATGGTCGATTCGACAATAAAGGGTCGTATTGGCAGCGTTTACTCGCCAAATATTGTGTTCCCTATATGCTCTGTTCTTCAAAAATTGCTTTTTTTGATACTGGCGTATCTGATGAACAATACCAAATAGCCGCTAGAGTTTTTGAAAGTATCTCTGAAATGTATCGAAATCAGTTTGATGTCGAAAATGTTACCCTAGTCTGGCGTGGTGATGAAAAAGGACTAAAAAATTTTGAGAAGTATTCAAATATTAAAATCATACCTCAAAAATGGTTTCAAAATACATTTTCCGATGGCCATATGTCTCCGGAATCAACGAAAGATTTAGCAAACTCATTTTTTGATGCTGGCTTAGTACAATGATCTTAATTTTATATAGTTAATCTGAACGTAAAGCATCAATCGGGTTTAACTTCGAAGCTTTTCTCGCGGGATACACTCCGAAAATAATTCCGATTACCGTTGAAAAAATAACCGCCATTAACACTGAGTTCAGTGTTATCGCTGTTTTCCAGCCGCTAATTAAGTTGACCATTAAAGACACCGTTCCAGCCAAAGCAACACCGATCAGTCCACCAACCACACTCACCACAACAGATTCAGATAAAAATTGCGAAAGTATATCAGGCCCTCTGGCACCCACCGCTTTTCTTAAGCCAATTTCTTTAGTTCTTTCAGTTACCGATACCAGCATAATGTTCATTATGCCTATGCCCCCCACCAATAATGAAATTGCGGCTATGGCCGAAAGTAGCGCCGACACTGCGCCAATGGTTGTTTGCATAATTTGCAAAACATCGGCGGAGTTATCTACTGTATAAGCTTTATCTTGCTTATCTTCTGGAACACGATGCGTGGAGTTTAATACTGCAACAACTGATTCCTGAATTTCGGTGGAATTTTCTACGCTGTCGGCTTCAACTTCGATGTAGTCCACCCATGCAGGACCAGCTATACGATGCATGACTGTTTGAAGCGGCGCCATGATCATGCTGTCAAGGTTACTAAAGCCAGAGCCACGAGCTGGAAAAACACCTATCACCTGAAAGATCACATTATTGACCTTAATCATTTCGCCAATTGCATTTTGTTCGCCGAACAGTTGTTTTTTTACTTCGTCACCTATCACGGCCACGCGCGCACGATCGACATTCTCCTCTTCAGTAAAAAAGCGTCCCTTTTCAGGCTCACTTGCATGCATTTTAGCCCAGGTAGACGCCACTCCCTGAATGGTGGCGTCGTAGTCGCTACTACCGTATGTAGCTTTAGCTTGTTCTCTAACAACAGCGGAGATACTTTTAATGGAAGCGATGCGCTCTTTAAGTACACTCATATCTTCATGGCGAAGCCAGTAGCTTTTGTTGCCGTAACCCATATAGTTGGCGCGAACACGCAAAATATTAGTGCCAAGGCTTTCCAGACTTTTTTTAATTTCGGCTTCTGCGCCCTTACCCAGTGCCATTATAGAAACAACACTTGCTACGCCAATCAGTACACCTAGCATAGAAAGCGCCGTTCGTACTTTGTTGGCAAGCAAAGTTTTAAAACCCTGCTTAAAATAGATTCCAAAATCTTTGAGAAAATTAGATTTTGTTATTTGTAGAGGACTTTTGGCAATTTGCAGTTTTTTTTCATTCTCCAGCCGCTCGTCCGACAAAATCATGCCATCTCGCATGCGAACAAGCCTTCGGGCCTGCTTTCCGATTTCTTCTTCATGGGTAACGATCACAACAGTAATGCCTTCGGCGTTGAGCTTTTTTAAGATCGCCATAATTTCTTTTTCGCTTTTAGAATCCAGATTTCCCGTGGGTTCGTCTGCTAAAATCATATGTGGACTATTAATCAACGCTCTAGCAATAGCTACGCGCTGCTGCTGGCCTCCTGAAAGTTCGTTAGGTCGATGATGTGTACGATCAGCTAAGCCCACCTCTTTTAAAAGTTCGTCAGCGCGTTCTGAGCCCGCACCTTGTTTAGAATATAGCAGTGGCATAGATACATTTTCAGAAGCGCTCATTCTAGCCAGCAAATTAAACTGTTGAAAAATAAAACCAATTTCTTGGCGCCTCAGGACCGCCAGTTGATCTTCATTCATCTTTGCAGTTTCAATATCGTTAAATTTGTAAGAGCCTTCGCTGGGAACATCGAGAAGCCCTAAAATATTCATCAGTGTAGATTTACCCGAGCCAGAGGGCCCCATAATGGCAACAAACTCACCGTCTTCGATACAAAGACTAACACCCTTCAGCACATCAAGAGCGGTTTCACCCATTTGATAAGTTTTTCTTACGCCAACGATTTCAATCACGTCTTATCTTCTCCGTCCGCCACCAAATGAAAATGTGGCTCCCTTTTTACTTCCACTATTGTTGTCGCTGTTAAGCGGTAGTAAAATCGTATCGGCTTCAACTAGTCCTGAAACAATTTCGGTGATTTTACCATTGGTAATACCTAGTTTAACTTCACGATTATCCGGTTTGTCGTTAGTTTTAACCTGTACTTTGGCTTTACCACTTTCATATTTGATGTACTCATTCGGAACTATTAAAATATCTTTCTTTTCAGTTCCTACAAAAGTTACATTGGCGGTCATCCCACTTCGCAGAAAATCTAGTTTTTCAATAGGAAGAACTTGAATGGTGTATGTGGTTACATTATTAACTGTTTTAGCCTCAAACGCTACCTGACTAACTTTAGCTTCTATTTTTTTATCAACATAGGCGTCTAAATTAACTTCAGCCTTTTGATCCACATATATCTGGGCTAAGTCGGTTTCATCTACCGAGGCTTCAACCGTCATCCTATCTGCCATTACAAAAACAGCATCGCTTGTAGTGAAAGTTTGTCCTGGTTCTATACTTCTAAGAATAATCATTCCTGCAAGTGGTGCGACAATGGGGGTTGGTCTGTAAATCTCTTCCCATTTTTTGATTTCGTCTTTCCCCTGCGATCGAGCAGAATCTAGCATCACTGCACGCTCCGTCGAGCTAATCATGGCTAGCACCTGGCCTTTATAAACCTTCTGACCTTCTTTCACAAAGATCTGTTCGGCCCGGCCAGAAATAGGAGACTTAATCTGCAAACGGTTTTCGGGCTGTACCGTTCCAGTGGCTAAAATTTTAAGAGTAATACTACCTTTTTCGACTTTTGCTTCTTTGTATAAAGCCGGTTTTTTTTTGAAAACGAAATACAACGAGATTCCTACAGTTAAGACTAAGATGACTGAAATGATAACGTACTTTTTTTTCATTTAAAACACTCCAAGATTCTGTGCTTCTTCCCAAGCAGCCTGCTTTATAATACGATTGCGTTCGCTGCTGAGTTTTTCTTTTTGTCTTGAAATCAGATCACTTTCGATCTGATCCCACTCTTCAAAGAACAGAAAGCCATTTTTATATTTATTGCGGGCCACCTCAGCCCTAAGGGCTGCTGCCTGGCTAAAGCCTTCGTCAATTTTTTCTTTTTGTAAAGATTCTATGTACTCGTAATAAGCTTTTTTAATTTCACTAGCAGTTTTAAGCACACTATTGCGCCCAGAAAAACTTCTGGCATCTCGCGTGGACATTTGGCTGCGGTAAGATGAAAAAGTTCTAAGCCCATCAAAAATAGGAATCGAAAGTGTTAGCCCTAACCGCCAGCTATCTTGGTCTGGAAAAAATTTGCTGCCGCCGTAACTATAGCTTCCTGAAAAATCTAAGCTCGGTAAAAACTGCGCCCCTGTGATTCTAAGATCATACAATGCACTGAGCTCTTGGCTCTGAGCTATGATTACATCGGGATGACGTAGCGCTAACTCGGCGAAGTCTGGCTTTTCTTTTTTTAGGGGCGCTCGCTCTATAGTTTCGGTTAACGTTATGGACTCTTCCAATGGTAAGCCCAAAACTCTACGTAAATCTTCTAATGCCACTTCTTCTTGATGTTCAGTAGAACTCAAATCATATTCGGCTTGCTCCACATAGTATTGCGACAAAAGGAGTGAACCTCGATTTTCTCGTCCCACTTCATATTGCAATTTAACATTACGATAATTTTCTTTACGACGTTTAAGTATATCGATCACTAATTTTTTGTAATCTTGAATATAGTAAACACCAGCGTAGGCTTGTTTGAGAGATTTACTTAATGACGACTTAACAGAGTCTAGCGTGGCTTCTGCAATTCGTAATGTGATTTTTTTTTGTGAATAGGTATTGATATCAGCAAAGCCTGCAAAAATATTTTGGCTCAAAGTTAAAGACGCAGAATAACTGTTAGCACTGGCCGTACCCGGTGCACCGCTGTGAGTGCTGGAGGCAGACGCACTCAAGCGCGGAAGAAATGGACTAATTTTTGATAATTCAGAATGATCTGCTGCACGTAAATTAGAAATAGCCGCCTGTAATTCTAAACTGTTTTGTTGGGCTAAATTAACGGCCTCATTCCATGTGAGATTTCCTGAATCTGCGAATAGAACCCTCATTTTTAATTTAAGTTGTTGAATTGCTTTTGATAGTTTTTGTGGTGGTTCGCA
>JAIELP010000003.1 GCA_019752925.1 bacterium | reverse complement strand
AGTTAAAAAAGATTGGGTTTGACCCACTATTTAGTTTGAATCACACCTGTGCGATGATGAGGTCGAAAGTGAGTCGATTAATAAGGCGAACGTGGAACACAACGAAGCGGGCGGATCGATTGGTGCAGCACCTTGCGCTAGCAGTTTTGCATCATAATTTAAATCTCAAAACTTTGTAGTTATGCACAATTTAAGGGGCCAGTTTTAATGTGTTACGTTTGTAGATTTTAAAACGTGAACCGCAGTCAGAACTAAAATTTTAAGATCTAAATAGATAGACTTATTTTTCAAATAATATTCATCGAGATCAACTTTTTGTTGATCAGTGCAAATATCGCGTCCATTAACTTGAGCCCAGCCTGTAATTCCAGGTTTTAATGTATGAACCATTTGCTTCGTACGTAAGTCAATCAAGTGATATTGGTTAAACAGAGCCGGTCTCGGACCAACAATACTCATGTCGCCAATCAGTACGCTCCAAATTTGCGGTAACTCATCACAGCTGGTTTTTCGCATAAATTTACCGACAGGTGTTAAATATTTATTAGATGATGAAAATAGTAAATCCGTTGCTACTTGTGGAGTATCTGCATGCATCGTTCGAATTTTTGGCATCAAGAATATTTCGTTGTTTAAGCCGATTCGTTTAGACCAGTGAATAGCCGGCCCTTTAGAAGTGAGCCTTACAATGATAAGTAAAATAATGACTGGTAAAATAAATATCAGCAATAATACTAGGGATAGTACTAAATCTAATACTCGCTTAAAAAAGTCAGTTGATGTCATTTGGAGATTATGACACTATTTACTCAAGTTTAGGAATTGTAACAATAGGTGTCGTAATAGTTTTGATAGGCCTTGTTTATAGGCAATATCCATACACGAAAGCAGGTAAGTAATTTTGGAAAATGTTGTAATTTTCGGTACCGGTGGGCACGCAAAAGTTGTTACTGATATCTTACTTCGTCAAAAAATCTACAAACCAGTGGCCTTTTTAAGTCTAAATGAATCCCTAACGACATTTTTGGGCTTACCTCATTTTCATCAAAGTATACTGCCGCAAAAGAATTTTAAGACTGGAGTTGTTGCCATAGGTGATAACTTTATACGTAGCCAGGTTGTAGAATTCATTAAAACACATATTCCTGATTTTAAATTTATTACGGCCGTGCATCCTTCGGCGCAAATAGCAGGCGATGTGGTATTGAGTGATGGAACAGTTGTTATGGCAAATTGTGTGGTTAACTCGGGCTCAAATATAGGGTCCCATGCAATTTTAAATACTGGCTCTGTAGTCGATCACGATTGTAAAATTGAACAATTTGCAAGCATAGCGCCGGGCTGTGTTTTAGGTGGCAATGTTGTGGTGGGTGAATTTTCAGCAATTTCACTAGGAGCTAATGTCATACATGGTAAAAAAATAGGTCAACATACAGTGATTGGAGCTGGCGCACTGGTTCTTGAAGATGTTGAAGGCTTTAAAGTGGCCTACGGTAGTCCGTGCAGAGAAATACGCTCACGCACTCAGGGTGAAAAGTATTTGTGAACTCAATTAAAATTGTCCGTGTAGTGACGGTACCTGAAGCCTTTGTACATTTTAAGCCTTTTTTAAAATTAGTAAAACAAAAGTCGGTGCAGATTTCTTTGGTCTCTTCTCCGGGTAGCTATGAAAAAGTATTGCAGCAAGAATTACAATTAGGAATAACACCTATTGAAATAAGCCGCGAGATTAAACCTGTTAAAGATCTTCAATCCTTAATTTCATTAATTCAGTTTTTTAGAAAAAATAAATTTGATATTATACATTCATCAACGCCAAAGGCGGGGTTACTATCGGCATTAGCTGGTTTATTTGTACCGAATTCAATTCGTTTGCATACATTTACAGGACAAAGATGGGCCAATATGAAAGGGCCGATGCGCTGTCTTTTAATGTTGTTAGATAAATTAGTTATTAAGCTTAATACTCAATGTTATGCCGATAGCCCGTCGCAAATTTCATTTCTAGTTAAAGAAGGTGTAGCCAGAGGCGGTGAGCTTAAATGTTTATTAAATGGCTCTTATGGCGGCGTCGATTGCGACAGATTTAATAATGATAAATACCCTGCGGCCAGAGCTGAGTTGTTAAATGAATTAAGGCTTGGGCCGGACTCTGTTATACTTTTATATGTAGGACAGTTAAGTCATGATAAAGGAATAGACGAATTGGTTACAGCTTTCAAGATGGCACAAAAAGAACAAGAAAATATTAAACTTGTTTTAATAGGTGTTCATCGTGAAGGTGTTGATCAACTTAAAGACGAAACTTTGGTTGAAATAAAATCAAACACCAGCATTTTTAGTTTAGGCTATAAAACTCAACCCGAAAAATATTTTTCGGGTGCAGACATTTTTTGTTTACCCAGTCATCGTGAAGGCTTTGGTACAGTTGTTTTAGAAGCTGCCGCTTGCGAACTGCCAACCATTGGCACCAATATTACAGGTTTAAAGGATGCTATTCTTGATTCTGAAACGGGAATTTTGGTTGAATGTGAAAATGTAAATAGCCTAAGTAGTGCTATAACAGCACTGGCTAATTCGCCACAAAAAAGAAAAATGCTGGGAGCTAATGCTAAAAATCGTGCCCGTCGAGATTTCGATGCAAAGTTACTAGCCGAAGCTCAATGGCAAGAATACGAAAAATTAATTAAAGAACTTCCGCGATAATTTTACTAATGGCAACAACGGTTTCGGGGGCCATATTAGAGCCCGAAGGTAAACAAATCCCCTCATTAAATATTTTTTCAGCAATTGGAATTGATTGTGTATGGAAGAATTCATTTTGCTTAAACACAGGCTGAGTATGCAAAGGCTTCCAAATGTGGCGCGCCTCGATATTAAGACTGTCCAGATGTGCTATAAGTTCGCTTGGCTTCAGCTTAGCTTTAGTACTGATAAGTGCCGTTGATAGCCAGTAATTTGAAAAATAATTCGGATCATCTTTAAAAAATTCAATAGGCGCATTTTTTAAATTATCACGGTACAAATTAAAGTTACGTCTACGGGCTGCAACTCTTTCGTCAAGAACTTGCAGTTGAGCTATGCCGATACCGGCACAAATATTACTTAAACGGTAATTGTAGCCAATTTCTGAGTGTAAATAATAAGGTGCTTTGTCGCGGGCTTGAGTAATTAAGAATAAGGCCTTATCGGCTTCTTCTTTTGAATGCGTAACTAGCATGCCGCCACCTGAAGTGGTGATGATTTTATTGCCATTAAACGATAAAATACCAAAATGACCAAAGGTGCCGCATTTTTTATTTTTATAGGTAGAACCAAGAGATTCAGCCGAATCTTCAATAAGGGTAATGTTGTACTGGTTACATATTTCAAGTATTTCGGAATAGTTGGTGCTCATTCCAAACAGGTCGGCGCAAATTAATATTCTAGGTAAGCGACCTTGCTTTTTTTTACTTTCAATCGCCTTTAAGAAAGATTTCGGGCAAAGATTCCATGTATTAATTTCGGAATCGATAAAAACGGGTACAGCTTTTTCATAAATGATAGGGTTAGCCGTGGCAATAAATGTGGCGCTAGAGCAGAATATTTCTTCGCCTTCCTGAACATTTAATAAACGTAATGCTATATGAATTGCCGCTGTGCCAGAAGCCATAGCTACAGCATAAAGATTTTGGTCACCCAAGTATGTGACCATGTTTTTTTCAAACTCTGTTACATTAGGTCCAAGCGGTGTGATCCAATTTCCATCAAAAGCTTTTTGAATAAACTTTATTTCATTTCCGCTCATGTGGGGAGGTGATAATAAAATTCGTTCTTCAAACCTTTTAGGCATTATTTTGATCCTTTGAATTTCTCCATGGTAACATTATCAGAAGCATTAATACCAGCAGGTTTTACTATTTTCAAAAAAGTTAAAAAAATAATTTTTAAATCCAATAAAAATGACCAGTTTTCAACATACCAAACGTCGTATTCGAATTTCTGCTCCCAAGAAATAGCATTTCTGCCATTAACTTGAGCCCATCCGGTAATTCCGGGTTTGACCGAGTGTCTTTTTTTTTGCCGTTCGTTATAAAGTGGTAAATATTCAACAAGCAGGGGGCGTGGTCCAACTAAACTTAAATCGCCCTTAATAACGTTGAAAAGTTGAGGGAGTTCATCTAATGAGGTTTTACGCATAAACTGACCTAAACGCGTCACGCTTTGGTTGTTGGAGCGGGTATCATTTTTTAATACATGCATGGTTCTGAATTTGAAAACATGAAATATTTTTTCATTAAGTCCGGGACGTGCTTGCTTAAATAATACAGGAGCCCCATCAATGACTAAAATTAATAGAGATAGAATAAGAAGTAAGGGCCATAAACAAATAATTAAGAGCAGAGCCACTGACAAATCTAAAATATTTTTGAGAATAGCCTGAAAGGGTCTCATGTGTTTTCTTTTTTTCTAATACTGAAACTAATGAGCACAGCTAATCCAACTATTAAGATACCGCGAATTTTAGCATACTCAAAAGTAACATCTGTGAAGCACGCGAGTAAAAATTGAATGAGTAACATCAGACAAGCCACCGACAGCCCATGATATTTTTCAAGTAACTTGGTGTCTTTATAAAAGGCTATAGCTTTCCTGAAAAAAAATACGACCATAGCCATAAAGAAAAATGCACCCAGTATTCCCGTAGTAGCCAGAACACTGACAATTTGATTGTGAGCATGAGTTTCAAAATAAGTAGGTGGCTTTCCGAGTAGAGGCCAATAGTCTTCAATTTGGCGATAGGACTCCCAATAGCCAATTCCGACAATAGGGTGTGCTTTAAACATTTCAAGATGTACTTGAATGAGTTCGGCCCGCACTCCATCTGAGTTACGAACTGTGTCGGCTTTTTCGGTAAACTTGGTTACGCGTGCTTTAAAAAGAGGAGAGGTGGTCATTAATATTGTGAAAACCACCGCTGAAGTACCGATGAAATATAAAGCCCATTTTCTGTTACGAATAAGTAATAAAACTAGCAGAGAAATAAAAGTTGCCCCCCAGATGCCACGAGTAAAGGCGAAGAATACACTTGAGCCCATAAGTAAAAGCGCTAAACTTGAAAAAATCTTCATATTTTTCGATAGTTTTTCAAAATAAAATATAAATAAAGATGCGAAAAATACAAAGATTAGCGAATTTCCGTGTGCGTGGTAGGTTGAGCTATCAACTATTCCGACAATGCCACCCTGTAATTTTTTATTTGAAAGATAGTCGTACTGAATTAAGTACGTAACTAAAGCATATAAATTTGGTAGTGTGTAAGCCCATATAAAATATTTGAACCATTTAGTTACGTCAAAATCGAGGCGATTAAAGGCAAAAATAAAAATATATAAATTGATAACCCAGTTAAATTTTGAAAGATAAAAAAACCATGGAACTGGAGGTTTGCCATTAATCAGTAACCCGGTAATAGCGACTACAAAATAGCCAAGAAAGGCCCACTCAATTCCTATGGGGCGAATGTCTTTCAGGCGTATGTTTTTTTTGAATAAATCCCAGATCAGTAAAATTAAAATAATAATTGTGGCAGCATCCATAAGAGATTGAGAGGTTACGCCACCTAAAACTACTAATCCGATCAAAGTTAACAACATATCGGTATTTTTGACTATTATGCCCCTAATTTCAACCACCTAATAGTGCCCACATAACAAGCAATGACTACTTTTAAGCGTTGCTGTGAATAGGTAATTATGAAATAATTTCCGCTCATATGTTTACACACATTGTTCAATTACCTCGTAAAATTAAAATATTAATCATGCTCTTGTGTGATGTGATTTTATTACCATTGGCTTTTTGGACTGCGATTGCTATGCGCTTGGGAACAACATCGCCGGATACCTCAAACTATGAAATTCTTTTTGTTCTGATAGTGCTATTTACCATTCCGATTTTTGTAAGAATCGGCCTTTATCGTTCTGTTATTCGTTATGTTGACGACAAAATAATTTATACAATTTTGCTAGGTGTGTCTTTATCGGTTTTATTATTAACGGCCGCCGTAACCATGGGCCGCTTTATTACAGTTCCGCGCTCAGCCATTTTAATTTATTGGTTCATGGCGACTACTTACATTACTATAAGCCGTTATTTTGCACGGGGGATTATCCGAAAACTAGAACCAAGCGAAGACCGAAGAGACCGAATCGCTATTTTTGGTGCCGGGCGAGCTGGTATGCAAACGGCCTTGGCTCTTTTCTCCAGTAAAGAGTTTTTACCAGTTGCATTTTTTGACGACAACGTTCAGTTGCAGGGTTCAACTATTGCAGGAATCAGAGTTTATAGTCCTGAAGACGCTCTGAAAGTTATCCATAAAAAATCGATTAAACAAGTTCTGTTGGCTCTGCCACAGGTTTCCCGTACAAGAAGAAAAGAAATTATTCAGCTATTTGATGGACATAATTTAAACTTAAAAACAATTCCGAGCTTTCAGGAACTTATTTCCGGTCAGGTAAGAGTTGAAGATATACGTGATGTGGGTATTGAAGATTTATTGGGTCGCGACATTGTTCCGCCGGATGAAAAATTAATTCAACTATGTGTTAAAGGGAAAAATGTTTTAGTTACCGGTGCAGGCGGGTCTATAGGCTCAGAATTGTGCCGTCAAATACTGAAACAAACTCCTGAAATTTTAGTGCTTGTTGAAATGAATGAATTTGCTTTATACCGAATTCATCAAGAACTGACCCGATTATTTCCGTATATTAAAATTAAACCAGTACTCGGTAATGTCGTTAATAAAGAGCAGATGAATAGAACCGTAAAAGAGTATTCCATTCACACCATTTATCATGCAGCGGCCTATAAACATGTTCCCTTGGTTGAAGAAAACATCTCTCAAAGTATTTTGAATAACGTAATGGGCACTTGGAGTATGATTCAAGCGGCTCTGGCAAATTCAGTTCAGCATTTTGTACTTATTTCTACTGATAAAGCTGTTCGGCCTACAAATGTAATGGGCGCCACTAAGCGCTTAGCAGAATTAACAATTCAGATGTACGCTAAAAAAGGCGAGGCTTCGACGAAACTTTCGATGGTAAGGTTTGGTAATGTTTTAGGTTCATCGGGCAGTGTGGTGCCTTTGTTTAAAGAACAGATCAAAGCTGGAGGCCCGGTTACGGTTACGCATCCTGAGGTGACTCGTTTTTTCATGACGATTCCGGAAGCCGCACAATTAGTTATGCAGGCTGGAGCTATGGCTGAACAGGGTGATGTATTTGTGCTTGATATGGGTGAGTCGGTTAAAATTGTGGATTTAGCCGTTAAAATGATTAACTTAAGCGGTTTTGAAGTGGTGAATAACGAAACCGGGCGTGGAGATATTGCCATTGAGTATGTAGGATTAAGACCGGGTGAAAAGCTTTACGAAGAGCTATTAATTGGTAACAACACATCGCAAACGAATCATCCACGTATTATGAAAGCTCAGGAAAATTTTCTAGAATATTCTTACTTAAAAGATAAATTGGAAGAGTTGCAAAAACTTTGCATGGTTAATGATACAGCTTCCATCTTGAAACTGGTAAAAACTCTAGTACCTGAATACCAAATGGCCGAACATCACAATAGTTCGAAGAACTAGTTTAGTGCCGATGCTGAGTCTTGATCAAAAACTTCGAAAACTTAATCATAAAAGAATAGATGCTTTCAGAAGTATAAAACTACTTATAGCAAAATTATTTTTTGGACCTTTTTCTTCTTATTCAGAAAAAAATGAAAATCACGATGTGCTGGTTCTACGTATGGATGACAAACTTGGTGACGGCATCACAGCTACCGGGTTTTTGCGCGAAATTAAAAAGAAACACCGTCAAGGCAAACTCATTGTGGTGGCAGGAAAGGCAACTGCCGAACTTTATAGTACATCGGGCTATGTAGATGAAGTCTTTGTGTCGTCTAAGGGTGTTTTTAAAACCTTAGGGTTATTTTTTAAACTTAAGACAAAAAAATATCAGTATATTATCAACACCTCACATATTTTAAATCCGAGAGTTGTTTTTTTAGTTAGTTTTTTAACAGCTTTTAAAAAAATCAGTTTTGCTAATAGTGAGTACGAATTATTTTCAGATCACATCAACATTGATTTTAATAAGGAACATGTAACAGCGCGCTACCGTAAAGTTTTAGAACTTATGGGCATTCAGCAACCGATTTTGGATTATGAAGCTTTTATACCAGTAGGCGATGCGAAAGATGCCGATGCCTACATACAAGATCTGAAAAAAAGTGGTGTTAAGATCGTAGTTTTAAATAGTTTCTCAGGAGCAAGACTCAGAAACTTCAGTGAAAAAACAACTAAAGAAATTGTAAAAAAATTAATCTCGATTCCGAATACGCTAGTTTTAAGTGTTGCTAACGAGGGCGATCACCGAATTCTGGATAGATGGGTAGATGGATCAGTTGCTGGTAAAATGTGGGTTCACAACAGCAACTTTAAATCAATCAGTCAGAACTTAGCTTTAATTAATTGTGCCGATGTGGTTATTACACCGGACACGGCTTGGGTTCATATTGCTTCAGCCCTTAAGAAGAAGCTGATCGCTGTTTATCGTGAGGATACTAATCCCTCCGAATTAAATTCAGTTATTTGGGCTCCTTATGGTACAGATTTCAAATTAATCTTTGCAAAGAATAATTCAGCAAGCCCAGATGATATCAATAATGTGAATACAGAAGATATTTTAAGAGCGACTCAATTCATGTTAGAGAAGTCATGAAAAACATTTTAATTACTGGCGGAGCTGGCTACATTGGAAGTGCAACTGTCGACATTCTTTTACGTTATGGTTATGCCATAACTGTAGTTGATAATCTTTTCAGAGGTTTTTTATCAGGTATTCATGAAAAAACTCACTTTCATTCAGTTGATTTATTGCAAAAAAATATTTTAGAGCAGGCTTTTAAAACGAATAAGTTTGATGCTGTTATTCATCTGGCGGCATTGGCCTATGTAAAAGAATCCACTGAAAATCCAAAGATGTACTTAGATAATAATATTCAAAGTACTCAGAATATTATTGAGCTTTGTAAAAAGTATGAAGTGGGTAAGCTGATTTTTTCTTCTTCCTGTACAATATTCGGAAATGAAAACGGCGATTCTCCAGTTAAAGAAGAAAGCCGCATTAAACCGATTAATCCCTATGGTGAATCTAAAGTTATTTGTGAAAATCTGATTAAAGAATCGGGCCTCGATTATATTATATTAAGGTATTTCAATGTGGCCGGTGCAAACCCAGAAAAGCAGTTGGGAATAAAAACAAGTTTTGCAAGCCATTTAGTACATGCACTTTCAAGAGCTGTTATTACGGATATTGATGTTAGCATTAATGGCAATGGAAGCTATGTGCGGGATTATATTCACGTGGATGACGTAGCGGGTATTCACTTAAAAGCTTTACAATACATCGAGCAGCAAAAGTGCAGAGAGATTATTAATTGCGGTTATGGTGAGGGCTATACTGTGTTGGATATTGTTAATAAGTTTGAGC
Source organism: bacterium (assembly GCA_019752925.1). Taxonomy (GTDB): domain Bacteria; phylum Bdellovibrionota; class Bdellovibrionia; order Bdellovibrionales; family Bdellovibrionaceae; genus Pseudobdellovibrio. The sequence goes on along the minus strand of JAIELP010000003.1, from coordinate 217,903 downwards.
AGGTTAACTCGGTTAAGATTAGAATAAAAAAAGCTGAGTTTAGAGTAGGCGACCCTCAATATTTGGTTTGTGATAATACTAAATTAAAGAAAATATTTTCTTGGAGATCGAGTTTTAGTAAACCACTTGAACACATTTGCAAATCTTCGTTAGAATGGGAAAAACTACGTTAGCTTTGTTTTTCTTTTAAAATATCAAGAGTCAGTTTTTTTGCTAAAGCAACTCCGGGTTGATTGAATGCATTAATATTGCTGTGTTCGCCAATACTGGCCACAACAAGTTGATAGAACATAAACAAGTAACCTAAAGATTTTTCTTTTAGATCAGGTATTTCAAAAGCCATTGTTGAAATTTCAGAATTTTCCAGTGCCATATCAGTAGCCATGGCTTCTGCACGAATAAGTTCGCCGAAATTCATTTTTTCAAGAAGCATAGTTTCAGAAAACTGAGTTTTAGCTACGATAAATTTACTTTTTTCGACATCGTTGAAACGGAATACATTTACAAATTTGTTTTTAGGCCCCTCAACAACTTGTTGTAGAATAGAATGCTGATCGCAGGTTCCGATGGAAATCATAGGAGAACTGAACTCCGGAGCCTTTTTTCCATCGAGAGTTTCTTTTTTACCCAGTGATTCAGCCCAGAGTTGTTGTAACCAGCAACCGAACCAGCGCATACGTGAGCTGTAAAACCAGAATAATGTGATATCTTCTTTGCGTTCAAACGAACTTAAGTACTGATTCATGGCTGTAACGATATTGTTTTTGTCTTTTAAAGCTGATTTTGCACCTTCGATAAGTTCGCTGGCAGATTGTCCGAGATATTGAGCTACAAGTAAACCGACCGGAGATAAAACGGAAAATCTTCCACCAACATCTAAGGGGATTTCCAGCGAAGGTCGCACATATTTTTTAGCTAAATTATTAAGAGTGTTGTCGGTGTTTTCAGTTATATAAAATGTATTAGGCCAGAATTGAACATTATTTTGACGATAAATTTGTTCTACCAATTCCAATGTCCAAAGAACTTCAATGGTGGTTCCGGATTTTGAGATAAACAGCCAAGCCGTTTTAGTTAAATCTTTTAAGTTTGTAATAATATTATCGGTTTCAATAGAGTCAACATTATCTAAAAATGAAATACGATGAGATCCTGAAATTTCACTTAAAGCACGCGGGCCCATTGAGCTGCCGCCAATACCAACGAGCACCAAGTGTTCATAATTTTTAAGGATATGAGTGCCTAAATCCGAAGATTTTTTTAAAGCCTCTTGGTTAAACGGTAAACGGGTAAAGCCTAAATCGGTACGTGCTAAAACTTTATTTAATGAAGTCATTAGAGCTTCATTACTAAAGTTCATTTTTAGCTTGTTGTTAGGCTTGATTTTAATCATGACACATATAAGCACACTGGACCAAAAAGAACAATGAACAAGTTATAGGTTCATTTTGTTGTAGCTATAGCTAAATTTGATTAAAATATCCTCACTTTGAAAGTAGAGGTTATCATGAAGATTTACTCTGATATTACAAAAACAATTGGCAACACTCCACTGGTAAAAATGCAAAGACTAGATGCTGACAGTAAAGCTGAAATCTATTTAAAACTGGAATTTTTTAATCCACTGGGCTCAGTTAAAGACCGCATCGGAATGAATATGATCGAGGCTGCTGAAAAATCGGGGGCTTTAAAAGCTGGAATGGAAATCATTGAGCCGACTTCAGGTAACACAGGTATTGCTCTCGCATTTGTGGCCGCAGCGAAGGGTTATAAATTAACTCTGGTTATGCCGGAAACAATGTCGCAAGAAAGACGTACGCTCTTGTTACTTCTAGGCGCCGAAATCGTTTTAACTCCAGGCGCTAACGGAATGCGAGGAGCCATTGCAAAAGCCCTGCAAATGACTTCTGAAAATAAAAATGCTTTTTATCCATCGCAGTTTACAAATGTTCATAACCCCCAGATTCATCGTCAAACAACTGCCGAAGAAATTTGGAATGATACCGATGGAAAAGTGGATATCGTGGTTTCTGGCGTGGGAACAGCGGGAACTATTACCGGTGTAGGGCAAGTTCTGAAAAAGAAAAAAGCATCAGTGCGTATGGTGGCGGTTGAGCCAACAGAGTCTCCGGTTTTATCTGGCGGTAAAGGTGGTCCTCATAAAATTCAAGGTCTTGGTGCTGGCTTTATTCCACGCAATTATGATCGCAGTGTTGTAGATCAGGTTGAGCAGGTCAGCAGTGAGGAATCGCTGGCCATGGCGCGCGAAGTGATTAAAAAAGAGGGGATTCCTGTAGGAATTTCTTCGGGTGCAGCTGTGCATGTAGCTTTGAAGCTTGGAAGCTTAAGTGAAAACAAGGGTAAAGTAATTGTAGCCATCATTCCGAGTTATACTGAAAGATATCTTTCAACTTTATTAGCGCAGCCGGAGCGAGAAAAAGCAGCAGCTTTAATAGTAGAACCAGTGGCTGATGAGTGGCTTAAAAAAGTAGACGAGTTTTGTACTTAGGTGTGCATAAATCTTGTGCTTGAGTAATTAAAGCAATTCATTGACTTAAATACATGATAACTCTAGTTTTATTCTTATAAAACAAGGAGTCATCACACTATGGATTCAATTTATTTGCTATCGCCAATGATTGCAGGTGCTGTCGGTTTAGTTATCGCCGCATTTCTTTATTTCAGAGTAAAAGCTCAGCCCTCAGGAAACGAAACTATGAATCGTATCGCGGGCTATATCCGTGAAGGTTCAATGGCATTTTTAGTACGTGAGTATAAAGTCCTCGCTGCCTATTGCTTAGTGGTAGGCGCTTTGATGTTTTATGCTTTAGGTTCTGAAGCAGCTCTTTGGTTTATTTTAGGTGCTGTGCTTTCTTTATTAGCGGGTTTCATCGGTATGAAGGCAGCAACATTTGCTAACGTAAGAACAACTCAAGCCGCAGCTGAATCAACTAAAGGTAATGCGCTTTTGGTGGCTCTTGATGGTGGCGCAGTCATGGGTTTAGCGGTTGCAGGTCTTGGACTTCTTGGTCTGGGTGCTGTTTATTACTGCTATCGTGGTACTGAACATGTTGGAACAATTCTTCACTCGTTTGCAGTTGGTGCATCATCAATTGCATTATTCGCGCGTATCGGTGGCGGTATTTATACTAAAGCTGCTGACGTAGGTGCGGATATCGCAGGTAAAGTTATCGAAAATATTCCAGAAGACGATCCTCGTAATCCAGGTGTTATTGCTGACAACGTAGGCGACAATGTGGGTGACGTGGCCGGTATGGGTGCAGACATTTATGAATCAATGGTTGCGGCAATTGTTTCTGCAATGGCTATTGCATTAACAATTGCTCCGATGTCTTTACCACAAATTATGACAGATTCTTCTGATGTTGCCGCTGTTCGCATGATGGGTGTGGGACTTCCACTAATTCTTTCTACACTGGGTTTAATTATTTCTATCGTAGTTATTTTTATGGCACGTGCGCTTAAAAATAAAAAACCAGCCACAGTATTAAGATCTTCTTTAATGTTACCTCCAGTAATTTTAACTATTGTTTCTTACATCTGTATGCCGATGATCGGTGTTACACAAAACGTGACTTGGGCTTTAGCTGCAGGTGCGTTCGGTGGAGCTTTAATCGGTTTAGTTACAGAATACTACACAGCTATGAAACCAATACGTTTAGTGGCTGAAGCAGCACAAACCGGCGCTGGTACTGGCGTTATCCGCGGTTTAGCTGTGGGTATGGAATCAGTAGCTCTTCCTATGATTATCGTTGTGATCGCAGCTTACATTGCTGATGCACAATTAGGTTTATACGGTATCGCATTGGCCGCAGTTGGTATGTTAGCGGGTACTGCAGTTGTTATGACTGTTGATGCTTACGGACCTATCGCTGACAATGCCGGCGGTATTTCTGAAATGTCTGGACTCGATCCAAAAGTTCGTGAAATCACTGACGAATTAGATGCTGTTGGTAATACCACGGCAGCTATTGGTAAAGGTTTTGCAATTGGTTCAGCTATTTTAACAGTTGTGGCGTTATTCTCCGCATTTAATATGGAAGTGAATCATGTAAGACAAATGAATGGCATGGGTCCAATGCAATTGGATTTAACATCTTCAGGCGTATTGATTGGTATTTTGTTAGGTTCAATTCTTCCATTCTTAGTTGGTGCAACGACCATGACTTCTGTTGGTAAAGCTGCAGGTAAAATAGTTGTTGAAATTGCTCGTCAGTTCAAAGAAATTCCGGGATTACTACAAGGTAAAGCAGAACCCCAACCGGCTAAAATCGTAGATATCGCAACGAGTGCAGCTCTTTGGGAAATGATTTTACCTGGAATGGTTGCAATTGTTGCTCCGGTAGCAATTGGTTTCTTAATGGGCCCTCAGGCGCTTGCGGGTATGTTAGCAGGTGGGTTAGCTGTTGGTGCGACTATGAGTTTATTTATGGCCAATGCAGGTGGTGCTTGGGATAATGCTAAAAAATTCATCGAAAAGGGTGGACTACCAGGTCATAAAAAAGGATCTGATGCTCACAAAGCGGCCGTTGTAGGTGATACAGTAGGCGATCCGTTCAAAGATACTTCTGGTCCTGGTATTGCGATCTTAATTAAAGTTATGTCAGTTGTGAGTTTATTAATCGCACAATTGATTGCTTTAAGATAATTTTGTTCTCCATTGAACCAAATTTTTAAAAACAAACGTCTTCTTAGTTTATACGAGGCTTTTTTTACAAGCCTCGTTGTGGGTCTCGCCGAAACATACTTTGTAGCTTTTGCTTTACATAAAGGTGTTTCGGTTATTGAGTCGGGCCTTCTGGTTTCTTTACCTCTTCTGTTTGCCGGCGTTACTCCATTTATATTTCATAGGTTATTTCATAAATTTTACAATTCGACATGGGTGCTGATAGCCACCATGATTAAGGTTATATCTTTAGCGGCGCTGGCTTTTGTAGCCTTGTTTGAAGTGCCGGGGCTGTTTTATGTATTACTGGCTATTTATTCTGTATATTGGTTTGGTCATTTTTCTTATCAACCCAGTTGGAACAAGTGGATCTCAGAGCTTATTCCGCTTCAGGAGAGTCAGTCATATTTTTCACAACGTACTCGTATCGTGCAAATTGGAATTATTTTAGGCCTAGTGCTGGGCGGAATAGCTCTGCATATGGAAGTATTTAAAATTCCGACCACATTAATATTTATTATAATATTTTTAATCGCGTATCATTTAAATGCGGTGGCATTTTATTTATTTTATAAACTGCCGAGATCAGAATCCCACTATAGCCTTAATCTTCGAAAAAAATTGAATCTATTAATTAAGAAAAAAGATTTTTTTACAGTGTATTCGGTGTTTAATTGTTCATTGTACTTATCCGCTCCCTATGTGAGCGGATATTTACTGAATGTGCGCGGGCTGGACTATATCAGCTACATGTATGTTATGGGCGCTATGTTTGCAGGTAAAATATTTACCACCTATGCACTTGAAAAATTTAAGCCCAATATGAATCCGCATAAATTGTTTTTTTTCGGTGGTTTATTGGCGGCGCCGCTTCCGGCTTTATGGCCTTTATGTGATGGAGCTTTTGGTATGTCAATGGTTCATTTTTTTTCAGGTATAGGCTGGGCTGGGTGGGAAGTTGGACTATCGTTAGCTATTTTTAAAAATATTAAAGCTGAAGATAAAATTGAAGCCGTTTCATTGTATAATTCGATAGGTCTACCCGTACAGGTATTAGGAACTATTATTGGCGCGCTACTACTTAAATATGTTTATAACAATAATTACACAATGATGTTTGTTGTAGCTGGGATACTAAGATTTATTTTTATTTTACCTATGTATACGCGTAAATTCGGAGAAGACTCAATTGAGCCTGAATATTTGGTAACAAAAACAATTAGTTAAATTCTTTACTAAAAAGCCTGTGCACTTTTTTATCAGAGTAAGGATCATCAAAAGCCATTAGTTCTTCGGTGCTGTAGCCGCTTCTGATAGATAAAATACCTATGCTCGCTTCAGATACCGAAAAATCTATGCGCCAAGTGCGGTAAGCTAGTGTCCAGTAGTTTTGATTGGTCTCAACACGTTTTTTATTTTTATTGGTGGGGTCGTATTCTAGCTGGCGAATAACAAAAGCACGGATTTCGCGAATATTATTTTGTTCTAGAAACTCAAGTTGATTTTCTACGAAAGGTGAAAAAGAAATGCTATGTTTTTCTAGACTTGAGCTTTCGAGCCAATTGATTTTAGCATCTTCAGCTGTATCGTGCTCCGGATGAAAGGGTTTAATATCATAAATAGGCGACTCATTTAAAATATCATTTTCGCCAACAATGAGTTCAAGTCCGTTTACGCTGATTAATTTAACTAAGCTCATTCCGATCGGATTAGGTCTATAAGGCGCACGCGTGGCAAACACTCCGATTTTTTTTGTTGAGCGCGGAGTTTGAACTAAAGGCTTCCAGTTCTGGTTTAAATGAAAACCGAAAATAATCCATATATGGCTGCAGCCTTCTAAATCCTGCAAGGCCTGTTCAAAATTTTCGCCCGAGTTTAATTTAATCTTACCTGTAAGTCCTAATTCATCAGGCTGCCGACCGGCCTGATACGGCTCGATTTGCTCTGATTCAAATAAGCCAATAGGTTTTAAATTCATGCGCGGATTTCGGTTTCAGCCCATTGCTTGCGCCACTCATATCCAGCAATTGCGGCGGCCGTGGCTGCATTCAATGAATTTTTAATACCGTAAGTGGGAATTTTACGGATTTCATCACACAAAGCCAATTGATCTACTTCAAGACCGAATCTTTCATTACCGACAACAAAGGCTGTTGGAACTTTTTCGTCAAAGGGATAAGAAATATCAACTGCTTTTGATGACGTCTCAAGTGCCACAATTTTTACACCGCTAGCCTTTAGTTTTTCAATAGCTTCAGTAAATTTACAAACTTCCCAGTCTACAATAAAGCTTGCACCCAGAGCGGCTTTTTCAACTTGTAATTGGTGGGGAGTCGGCGTGTATCCAGTCAGCCATAACTTTTGAGCGCCAATAGTGTCAGAAGTTCTAAAGATAGAACCCACATTAAAAGCCGAGCGCATATTATCAATTACAAAATGAAGTGGAACTCTTTTAGTAACTAAATGGTCACGATCGGTGCTAGAAACTAAAAAATCGTCATCTTGAATAGCTTTTTTTAAATAACGTTCAAAAGGCACAGCGATTGTTGCAAAATGTCTTAGCGTCATTTGTGAGTTAAGATGATTTTTGTATTTAGATAATTTTTGTAAAATAGGATCATCGCTATTTTCAAGCGATTCAATACACATCATTAAATGTTCAAGTAGTTGATTATCAAACTGTCCGTCCTGAGAATCTTTTTCAAGACCTTGAAATAAGTTGTAAATTTCTTCAACTTTGGATTTGTTCGACATAACTATTTAACTTTACTTCCGGCTTTAGCTCCGTCATCAGCAGACAGTACAAATAAGTCAGTGCCGCCGTCGCCGGCAGCCAAAACCATTCCTTCGCTCATGCCGAATTTCATTTTACGTGGTTTTAAATTAGCGCAGATTAAAACTTTACGGCCCAGTAATTTTTCAGGCGAGTAAGCTGACTTAATACCAGCAATAATCTGCTTAGTTTTTCCCGGCTCTAGCTCAACTTTAAGTCTTAAAAGCTTATCGGCCTCTTTAATTTCTTCGGCTTCAATAATTTGAGCAATTCTTAAGTCGATTTTAGCAAAGTCCTCAAATTCAATTTCTGCAGGAGTTTCAGTGCCTTCTTTTTTTTGTGCAGAGGCTGGCGGTGCGGTCTTAGCTGGTTTGGTTTTTTCCTGAGTGGCGTAAATTTGTTTTTGCTCTTCAATCATCGCATTTACTTTTTCAGTATCAACTCTTTGAGCTAAATGGACATAGTCGTTAACTTTATGATTAAATAAATTTTTCTGAGCATCGTCCCAAGTGTAGACTTTTTCATTCAATAAGTGAGCTACTTGTTCAGACATTTTTGGTAATACAGGCTGAAGGTAAATCGCTATTTTGCGGAAAGCATTCAAGGTAGTTGTTAAAACCTGCTTGGTTCCCGCAGGATCTATATCTACAGTTTTCCACGGAGCTTTTTCGTCAAAGTATTTATTAGTTTGCTCTGCTAACTCACGAATGGCAGTAGTAGCTTTTGCAAAATCGCGCGTATCATAATATTTCGCGATTACTTCGGCGGCATTATCTAGATTTTTTAATAAAAGGAGGCCGTTTGCGTCGGGTTCGCTCATAACGCCATCCATTTTTTTAGAAAGCATTTGAGCTCCGCGAGAAGCTAAGTTAACAATTTTACCAACAAGATCTGAATTCACACGTGAAGCAAAATCGCCCATGTTTAAATCTAAATCGTCGATAGTACCGTTAATTTTAGTTGCGTAGTAATAACGTAAAAACTGTGGATCTAAATGATTCAAGTAAACACGGGTAGAAATAAAGGTACCTTTAGATTTACTCATTTTTTCGCCATTAACCATGACGTGTCCGTGAACATTGACTGAAGTCGGCGATTTGAAATCAGCACTTTTAAGTAAAGCTGGCCAAAATAGTGTATGGAAGTAAGTAATATCTTTTCCTATAAAATGATAAATTTCAGTTTTAGAACCTTCTGTCCAAAATTCACTTAATTGGCGATTGTTCTTTTTAGCCCACTGATCCAGTGCTGAAACATAGCCCATTGGAGCATCAACCCATACGTAGAAAAATTTGCCAGGTTCGCCCGGGATTGAAAAACCGAAGTAAGGTTCATCGCGGGAAATATCCCAATCGCGCAAGTCTTCGTTAAACCATTCCATCATTTTTTTAGAAACTTCAGATGAAGTATGATTTGGCAGCCATTCTTGTAAATAAGATTTAAAATCGTTTAATTTAAAGAAAATATGGTCCGAGCTTTTTTTAATAGGAGGTGTGCCGCACAAAGAACAGCCTGGATTTTTAAGATCATTTGGCGAGTAAGTAGCGCTGCACACATCGCAAGAATCCCCGTACTGATCAACTGAGTTACATTTTGGACAAGTGCCTTTAACAAAGCGGTCAGGTAAAAACATTTTATCATGTTCGCAGTAAAGTTGTTCAATAGGTTTTTTATGAATGTGACCTTTGGCTTTCATTCGTTCATAAAACAATTCGCAAAGCTTTTTATTTTCTTGTGAATTTGTTGAGCCGTAGTGATCAAAACCAATACTGAAGTCTTTAAAATCATTTAAGTGGTCATGATAAGATTTTTCAATTAACGCTTCAGGAGTAATTTTTTGCTCGCGCGCTTTAATCATAATCGGCGTGCCGTGAGTATCATCAGCGCATATAAAGATACACTCGTGGCCGCGCATTTTTTGAAAGCGGGCATAGATGTCAGCTTCTATGTGTTCTAACATATGACCTAAATGAATTGGGCCGTTAGCATAGGGAAGTGCGCAGGTCATAACTATTTGGCGTTTCATAAGTTCCTCTGATTCTAAAAAATTAAACCGCTAATTAAACTTCCAGTTGGATTTTATCCAGCAGCTCTGGGTCTGACAAAACCATTTCGCCACCAACTGCAATAGCGATAAGCGGGTTTTCGGCTATTCTCACCGGAATTCTGATTTCAGCTTCGATTTTTGCAGGTAATTCTTTAATTAAAGCTCCGCCACCGGCTAAAACGATACCATTACCGATAACATCCGAAACCAGTTCGGGCGGGGTATTTTCAAGCGCATTTAAAATGCCGTGAACAATCTGTTGAATAGAGTCTGCCAGTGAGGTTCCGATTTCTTCAGATGTGACCACTTGTTTGCGTGGGAAACCTGAATCTAAATCGCGACCTTCTATTTCAATCGAGATGATATTTTTCTTAGGTAGAGCGGTGCCTAATTCGATTTTAAGTTTTTCAGCAGTGGCTTCTGAGATAACTAAATTTTTACTATCTTTCATAAAGCGGATGATGGCTTCGTCGAACTTGTGGCCACCGATACGTAAAGGCTCACAATAAACTATATCAGCTAAAGCAATGATCGCAATTTCTGTAGTCCCACCACCGATATCGATAATCATTTGGCCAGAAGCTTCTTTAATCGGAAGTTGGGCTCCAATAGCTGCGGCCATGGGTTCATCAATTAAATAAGTTTTACTGGCGCCAGCAGAACGGCAGGCTTCAATAACAGCCTTTTTTTCAACTTCAGTGACTCCATAAGGAAGTGAAACCACCACAGCGGGGCGGGTTAAAGAATTTTTTTTGAGAACCTTTCCAAGAAAGTATTTAAGCATAGCGCGTGTAGCATCAAAATCTGCAATAACACCGTCGCGAACTGGCTTGATAGCAATAATATGGCCGGGGTTATTTCGAGCAATTTCAACACCTTCATCGCCAATTCCAAGGATTTTACGTTTTTTTAAATTAGTTTCGGTCACCATGACCTGGCTAGGTTCGTTTAACACAATGCCTTTATTTTTTACGGCAATTAAAGTATTGGCCGTGCCTAAATCAACATAGATATCTGCGCCGCCTGAAGAAGATCCGAAAAGCCATCCAAACATATTATTCTCTGAACCCTGTATTTCCATCAAATGGAAAATTTAAATGTAATGAAACTGAGGTTGTCGTGTTCGATAAATTGAAATCGAATTCGCCACCCACCTGAAAATCTTGACGGTCAATCCATTCTGTTCCTATTGCAAATTGCGCAGCTGTGGTACTGCGGTTGTTATTGTAAATAAGTGTAACTGGAATACCCACATAAGGATTTAATTTACCGATGGAGGTCTCAACAATTTTGCTGATGATGGGTGTTATCTGAAAGTCGTAAAAATTTTGATTGTTATCGCGGGCAATAGCAAATAGACCTCTTAGGCCTATCGCTGGTTGTTGTTGATAGTCGGGGAACGGAACCCATTTGGCTGAGGCCGATGTCCAGAAATCTGTTGTTCCGCCGCCGATAACAAAGCGGGCATTGATATCATTGTCTACATGCATATCGAAAAAAGCTCCGTAGTTACTACCGCCGCCGTTGGCTAAATAAAATTGCGGTAAAAGGCCCACGCGGTAGTTGTTTTCTTTGATAAGTTCACCAGTTTCATTAAGCGACAAATAAGCAAAGCTGGTTTGTGCTAATAAAAAAGCGGTTACAAAAACGATTAAAGTTGTTGTGATTGGCTGTTTAATAAGTATTTTCATATCTAAATATGTTAGCTGGCAAGACTTTGGTTTGACAACAAAGATGAAAGGTTGTGACATAAAAATTGTGAATAAAGATAATCCTAAATTTCCAATCAGCGTGGTTTTAATCTCACTAAACGAGCAGGCCAATATTGTAAGAGCTTTGAAGTCTGTCTCATGGGCTCAAGACGTTGTTGTTTATGACTCAGGTTCAAGTGATTTAACAGTAGATATTGCTAAAAAAATGGGCGCAAATGTAGTACAAGGTGCGTGGTTAGGCTTTGGCAAGACCAAAAAGGCCGCTACTGAGCATGCTCAGTATGACTGGGTTCTTTCTATTGATTGTGACGAAGAGGTGACTAAAGAATTGGCTCAGGAAATTTATGATAAATTGCCAAACTTGAATCCGGAGGTGGCCTACAGAGTTCCTAGATTGTCCTGTTATCTGAATCGCTGGATAAGAAGAGGTGGGTGGTATCCAGATCACCAAATTCGTTTGTTTAACAAAAAACATAGTGGATGGAATGAGGCTTCGATACATGAAAAAGTAGAAGCTAAGGATTATCAAAATCTTGCATCTAATCTTAATCACTACGTATTTAAAAACATCGAACATCAAATTCAAACCAATAACCGTTATTCAACTTTGCAAGCTGAAAAAATGCATTCTGACGGCAAATCTTTTTTATGGTTCCATTTTTTTACGAAGCCAGGGGTTAAATTTTTTGAAAATTATTTCTGGAAGTTAGGTTTTTTGGATGGGTGGGCTGGATATGTTATTGCGGCTAACTCAGCTCACTCGGTATTTTTAAAATGGGCTAAGTTACGTGAAATTCAGTTGCGTCAGTCGATTGATGGAAAAATTTGAGGTGGGAATGAAGTTTTATGTCGCTCTCGTAGTATGGTTAAGCTCTGCATTTGTGTATTCTTACCCGCAGGTAGCCATTGTTAAAAACTCTCCGATTGTGGTTTTTGATAACAAAAAACAAGCCGTGCTTAAAAAGGACTTATTTTTAAAATCACCATTTGCTGTTGTAACGGCAAGCCGCGATCAGTTGGAGTTCAAAATTAATATAGTTGATAAAGTTCTAGTTTATGAAAAATCAAAAGTCCAAATTTTAGATTTTGTCGATGAAACCGGATATGTGTCTGATCTATTTATATTAGATGGCCAAATTCGTTTCACAGCTACTCACAGAAGTGTGGATAAAGCCAAAGAGCAACCAATACATCTGCGTACACCATTTTTTGATCTGAAGATTAAAGAAGTTTCCGATTTTATTGTGAATCTTAATATGAAAGATCCAAGTGTAGAAATTAAGATGATTAGTGGCGCTTTGCCGGTTGAATTTTTTGCTTATGAAAAACAGCTTACATTAAGAGCCGGCGAGAGTGTGAAGTTTGTCGGAGAGTCCGATGATGATAAAGTGGGTATTAAATACGACTTCTTGCTGAATAAAAAGAAAGCACCTCGGGGCGCAATTCGAGAAGTTCAAAAATTTGATGTCAGCTCTTTTATTGAAGCTGAAAAAAAAGCTAATCAGTCTGAAATAAATAAAAAGAAATCAGCGCGTGCAAAAGAGGAAGAGAAGAAGCGTAAGCAAAAAGAATACGAAGACTCTTTTTTATGTAAAAAGCCGTTTGGAAATAAAGATCAATGTGTGTGGTGGGTTGAATCAGGCAAGTGTTTCCGTAAGCGTTGTAATGTAAGCGGACAGTGGGGGGATCAAACGGAGCGTCCAATGTCTACATTATGTAAGAATGATCACAATGTTGCAGAGTGCGATTATTAAGCCCAAGGTCTAGTCTTGGTCTAGTTCCAAAATGAGTACTTGTTGGACTTAGGTCTGATTGTGAGAATACGGTTATTCATCAGCGAAGGATTCGCTAGAAAAGAGATTTCAAATGCTTGAAGCCATCATGTCATTGTTTTTATTTGCAGCACCTAGTCCAAGTAATTACGAAAAAGTAACTCAAACATTACAGCAAATTGCCCAGCAAAACCCAGCCAATGCTAAAATCATTTCGATCGGGGTTAACGACCAAGGTGTTCCGATTCAGGCGCTACAAATTGGTAACGGTGAAGTTAATTCTTTAATCGTAGGAACTCACCATGGCAATGAATATGGTTCAACAGCTGTAGCCTTGGGTGTAGCTGATAGTTTAGCAAAAAATCCCGTAACAGGGCATACAGTTTTTGTAGTGCCGGTATTAAATGTAACGGGTTACAATAAGTATAGCCGTAACGAAAGTGGTATCAAAGGCTCCTTTGATGCCAACCGTGATTACACGGGACCTTGCAAATTAGGATCTACTTTTAATTTAAAATCAACAAAAGCTATTGCTGATTTTTTAGAAACAAAAAATATCCAAATTTCTGCGACACTCCATACTTATTGGCCAGCAGTTGTTTATCCATGGGGTATTTCCACGCATGATCTTTCAACGCCATACGATGCTCAATATAAAGAGCTTGTTAAAGCGGCTACTATAGAAAGCCGTTATCAAACTGGTAATAATACAGATGTTCTTTATGCTGCTGACGGAACTTTTGAAGACTATGCTTACTGGAAACACGGCATCTGGTCTTTATTGTTTGAATTAGGTTTTAGCCATAGCCCAGATCAAACGGCTATTAAAAATATGGTGGATGTAAATGTGCCGGGTATTAGAAGATTCTTAGAGCAATCTCCAAAACAAAGAGTGGCCGTTCACAACTTTACAGGTCGTTGTGACGGGGGTAAAGGTTTGCAAAGAATGTGGTTGGAGTAGTTTAACAGGCTAGGCTACATAAGCATAAAGACATATAAACTGACAAATGCTGCCGCCAAGTACACATAAATGCCAAAAACCATGAAAATGTTTATACTTTTCATCTAATAGAAAAAATATAATACCAAAGGTGTAAGAAAGCCCGCCCGAAACCAGCCACCATAAACCTGGGGTTGGTAGGGATCCTACCAGAGGTTTTATAGCAATAAGAATGAGCCAACCCATAACCACATAAATAATAATGGAATATCGACGGGTTTTTTTGCCTAAAATAATTTCTTGAATAATTCCTGCTATAGCTAAAAACCAAATTGCTCCGAAAATAGACCAACCCCAGATCCCACGCAATGTGATTAGTGTAAATGGGGTGTAGCTTCCCGCAATCATCAGGTAAATGGATATGTAATCCATTTGTCTGAAAAAATCTTTGAGTCTTCCTTGTTTTGTACTGTGGTAAATAGTTGAGATAGCATAAAGCGCAATCATCATTGCGCCATAAATTCCAAAACCTACAATTTTAAAAGTGTCGCCTTTTTCAATTGCGATGGCTAATAAAAAGCTTACACCTGCGCAGGCAAGTAAAGCGCCAATCAAATGGGAGATGCTATTAAATCTTTCGCCATGATACATGATTACTTTTTACCGAAAAGGCCTTTAGCTACGTTAACAGCATGAGATAGGATATTACTAGCCGTCGGTGGCTGGCCATCTGGGGTTAATTTATCAATAACAATTGGAAGATACTGAGCTAATTGCTGTGCCACTAAATCCGGGTTTACACCGATTTTTTGTGCAATGTTTTTTACCTTTTCATTACCGAAAATCTGATTGATTTGTTCTGCGGAAATCGGGGTGTTAGCGCCCTTACTGATCCAAGACTGAACCATTTCCTTGTAGCCACTGTCCTGGAATTTTTTGATAATTCCGTCAACGCCACCAAACTGTTGAAAAAGATTTTTGATCATTTCCACAGCTTGGGGATTTGCTTTTCCAATAATATTTAAAATTTGTTCTTGTGCTTGTTCGATGATTCCCATTTGTCCTCCGTGTAACTCAGCTGATTCGCTTTAATAATATATTGCTTCATAATTTGATTGGCGTAAACTCTTTATATGAATACTGACTCTAATACGACCTATCTAGGTTTTGTTTCTAAATTCAAAACGTCTCACGTGATATTAATGGGTTTTCTGCTCTATTTTTTTGTATTGATTATTAATGACGGATTTATGGCGCTAGATGAATATTGGGTTGGTATTACCAGATATATTCCGGCTCAAACGTCCAGCGTGTCCTATCTTGTTCAGCCTGACGATGTAAAATCTCCGTTGCAGTTACTTCCGATGCATGCAGTAGCTCAAGCGGCCCTGAAGCTTGGAGTGACGGCTCCATACTGGCAATATCGTGCGGTAATTTTTGTGTTAGGCATACTGAATATTCTGTTATTAATTTGGGCTTTTAAAGGTTTTATAAAAGTGTACCGTCTGCAAAAAGGTGAGAGTAATTTTCTTTTTTTAATGCTGATATTTTATTTTGCAGCACCATTTGCTCTTACTCGACCAATGTTTGAGTCAATAGCGGCACCTTGGTTAGCTTTGGCGGCAGTTAAAGCCGCGGAGTATGACTTTGAATCTAAAATAAAAGACTTGTTGCTAGGCGTATTATTTGGTTCGGTTGCTTTTATTTTGCGCCAACAACTTGGTTTTTGTGCATTGGTGTTTATGATTTTGCCAGTGCTCAAAAAGCAGTGGAAGCATTTCTTCTGGGCAGGAGCCACAGGGGGGGGTATTTTTTATTTTGTCTGGAATTCCAGATTACTTTATCCGCGGAAAGTTCCATTACTCTCTATTAAATCTTACTGTTTATAACTATCAGCATGGTTCTGACTATGGCAACAGGACTATATTTTTTTACCCCATACTTATTGTTGTAGTTGCACTGATCCCATTTTTTGTAAAAAAATATCCAATGGATTTTGTTAAAGATTATTTAAAAAAATACAGAACTTCATTGATCATTCTTGGGTTATTTGTATTTTTACATTCTTTATTTCCGCAGAAATGGGAAAGATTTGTGATATCGGTTGTGCCGGTTTTAATTTTTTTAATGCTGCCATTTCTACTGTATTTACACCGTAGTGTTCAGCAACATAAAGTGCGCTTAACTATGCTTTATACTTTTAACGGCGTATTGTTTTTTGTGGCTAGTTTTTTTCCTGCGCAGAAAAATTTAATTGATATGTCACTGTATCTTGATAAACACCCGGCAATTAAAAAAATCTATCGAGTGGCTGATACGCCGGGCTGGATTACTGAAGCTTTTATTTTAAATAAAAATTTCGAATACATTGAGGCTGACAATATGGATTTAAACACTGTGGATTGGTCTGATTGCGCATCTGTTTTAGTTA
Source organism: bacterium (assembly GCA_019752925.1). GTDB lineage: Bacteria > Bdellovibrionota > Bdellovibrionia > Bdellovibrionales > Bdellovibrionaceae > Pseudobdellovibrio. The sequence goes on along the minus strand of JAIELP010000003.1, from coordinate 201,541 downwards.
TTGGTGAGGCGCAGAGTGTGCTTTACAAGTCGGTAACCGATAAATTAAAACTTCTGGAAAGCTTTAATGTAAATTTGATAGAACAACTGGCCTTCAAATCAAATCCTAAAAATAATTTGAGACGGGTTGAGCTTAAGTTATATTCAGGCTGTATGAATTAAATTATTTCTGACAAATTGCCGTAGAAACTTCTTTAATTATCAATTGACTCGCAGCAATTACGGCGCCAGATCCTGATTTCACAGTCTTCACTTCTGACTCTACAAGTACATCAGTAAAGCATGATCTTAATCCTATCGGTGTTGCTGTTGAACTTGTGATTGTTACGATAAATTTTTTATTAAATGTGTCTCCGTTGGTTTGCACGCTAATCGAAGTCATTTCGCCGCCGGACTGGCCCGAGGTAATTTTAGACATAACCTTAGAATCGTTTAAAACCATTTGGATAGCATTTTGGTTTTTATATATAGTGAGTTTTGCCTCAGCTGAAAAAGAAATAGACACCAGAGCTGTAATCGTCATTAATTTCCACATAAAGACCTCCTAGAATCTATTTAATTCAATTTGAAAAATATATTTACTGACTACTGCTAATTACGTGCCGAACTTAATTTTTTAAAGATTATGGACATACGGCAAATAATGAGTTTTGCTATAAAGATGAGATATTTATTTTTAGTTATTACAGTTGTTTTTATAAGCGCCTGCAGTAGGCTTGAATTAGCGCTAGACTTTGCTCCAAGGGTTATTGCCAACAACCTGGATGACACATTTGACTTCTCTTCTGAACGTTACAGCACAATAAAAAAAAGCATTGAAAATGATATACGACAAAACAAAAAAGAAGCAGTCGCAGAAATAGTTAAAGGCTTAGATCAGCTGCTTATTCTGTCTGAAAAGAACAAAGTCAGCAAAGCTGATTTTGAAAGTAATATCAACGATCTAAAGGTTCTTCAGAGAAAAGCGATTGGTTTTTTTACGCCAAGTATTACAGAGATTATTAGCTCATTATCTAAAAAAGAGTTTGATCATATGAAAGAAGTAACTGAACAAAAGTTTGCCAAGACGGACGAAAGACTGCTAGATCCTAATAAATTTAAAAAACACGCTCTGGAAAGTTTTAAAAAAAATATGGATCTTTTTTTTGATGATATAACAGATGAACAACTTAAAATTTACGAGACTTTTATTGAGAATAACTATGAATATTATAAATTACAGATTGATTTTCGTAAAGACTTTCTAAAAAAGTTCGAGGAAAGGCTTGATAACAAGCCTGAACTGTTGTCGTATACACTGAAGTATTATTCCGGCGACGATTCAGTTAAACCTGCAGATTTTGTAAAAAAACAAAAACAGTTTTTTAGTAATGCAAATCAATTGCAGACCGATATATGGAATTCGACTACTGATAACCAGAAAATAGAATTCAAAAAAACCATGAATGAACTCAAGCAGGAACTTCTGAACCTGGTTAAAGAAAATAATTAGTTAATTAAACGGCTGTTGTGAACGTCGTAAATAGACTGTATTAAACGGTTTTTACGTATAGGTTTGGTTAAATAAATTGATATCGAATATTTTTTAGCCTCATTTGATGTATTTTCAAGCGCATCCGCTGTTAACAGTATAACCGGAGTGCGACGGGTGGGCGGTGAAACTGTTTCAAAACTGTAAATAGCTTCGGCTAATTCAAATCCATTCATATAAGGCATGCGGAGATCGGCAATAACGAGATCAGGTTTGCTGATTTTAAACTTTTCAAGTGCTTCTCTTCCGTCTTCTGCGAAGCTGACTTTAAATTGTGGATCTTGCAGATAGGCTTTGAGCAACTCGCGGTTTCCGGCGTCATCATCAACAGCCAATATGGAAATAGACTTAGTCGGATGCGTACTAACTGCTTGTATATTTAATTTGGCTTCAATGGCCTCAACCGAGATCTGCTTGCGCTTAAGTTTAAAATCAAGAGCCTCGAACAAAGGAGTGAAAATAATAGGTGTGTTACCTACTAAGTGTATGTTTTTGATATGCTTTAAGTTTTTGAGCTCAAAATCGCTACCTAAGGCAATAATATGCAATTCAGGATATTTATAATGAAGAGTATTGATTGTGCTCTCATCAATATAGTCAGTAATAATTGAGTCACTCTCTTTGATGAGTGCAATTACTTCAGACCCCATTGCTTTCTGGAGATTTACTTCAGCTACTTCAAATGTATGTTTTGGCAACATGTGTTTTAAATTATGTTTTAGCGCTGGATTACTGAGAATAAGGCATATGTAGTGTTTTGAAGGAGCCTTAGTCAGTTGATACTGGCTGATCCAAGGGGTTTCATCCCGGCTTTCAAGGTCAATATCAACGGTAAATACAGAGCCTTTACCAACTTCCGATGCAACTGTAATATTACCATTCATTTTTGAGACAAGATCTTTAACAATGGATAACCCAAGCCCAACGCCGCCTTCAGCTAACATTTTAGACCCTTCGATTTGGAAGAATCTGTCAAAAATCTGATTCATTTTATTTTTAGGTATTCCAACTCCGGTATCAACAACTTGAAAGCGCATGTTGCAGATAGTTTTGTTAACGCTTTCTTTTTTAACTAGATTTATAATTAATGAAAGGCGACCAGTGTTGGTGTATTTTAAAGAATTTCTAAGTAAGTTTAGTAAAATTTGGCGTAACTTCACCGGATCGCCTATCATCGAAGTGGGGATATCGTGTGAGATATCAATATTAAAATCCAAATTTTTCTTAATGCATTCAGGTCCGATAATAGCGCCAATTTCTTCAAAGAAAATAGGTACATTAATAGGGACCTGATTTATTTGTACATCGGAAGCATCTTCTTTGGACATCGACAGAAGATCGGTAATCAGGTTTAATAGGTGTTCCCCGGCACTCTGCATGTTTTTAAGATAGTCGTGATTTTTTCGGTCGGTTGTATTTAGTTGCAGCAATTCAAGCATACCAAGAATTAAATTTAAAGGAGTTCGCAACTCATGACTCATATTTGCTAAAAATCTTGTTTTAGCCATGTTGGCATCTTGAGCTTGATTCATAGCCAGCTCAAGATCGGCAGTTCGACTCACAACTAATTTATAAATTCTTAAATTTTGATCCAGGATAAATCTGACGAATAGAGCTGTTAACAGGGTAATGGTTAAGCCGAAGACGATAATCATCATAACATAGGATGACGGGCGTATACTTGAATTTTCGTACCAGTCAATGGATATACCATAGTTTTCATTCACAAGAGCTTGCGAAAAAATTAAAAATTTATTATTTTTCTTAGCATCTGCAATAATCTGTTGATCTGTGCTGAACTTAAAAACTTTAGTTTTAGAGTCCTGTTGAACCATAATTTCAAGATCGGCGTGTTGGTCTTTTAGGACAGCCATCAAATTTTGATCTTGAGGCCAATCTTTAAAGAAATTATCCAAGCTTGATAGGAAAACAATAAAATCGCGACGATTAGTTAAAGATCTCCAAATCAAAGAGATTGTATTAAGATTATCACTGTGGCTTAAAGCGACCGTATTGGGTTGATTCTCTTTAAGCATTGTGGCGATTTTTTTACGGAGATACTTGGACTGCATTGTGGTGAACTTCATTACCGGCATATTGTCGCTAGGAGTTTTATAGCGTCGAACGAAGTCTAGATCGGGTTGACCATCTTTGACTTTTTTATCTCGTAGAACAAACAGTGAGGCTCTCTGGAACATTGTACTCGAAACAATTTCAGTTACTATACTCTGTTGCAAAGCGCTTTTAGAGCGTACTAAATTAGAAATTTCACTGAAGGACTGAATACGCAGAATGCTGTTATTTAAAATAAGATTCTGTGTTTTGTAAAACTCACGTGTGATCGATTTGAGGTTCTCATGTTTGAATTTAAGTTCGGATTGATGAAAAGTACTAGCCAGCAACAAAGTGATTAATATACCCACAAAAAATACAAACAAAGGCATACTCAGCCTTGAAGTAGAGAGTTTCTTTTGGTCACGTTCGTTTAGGAATCTAAATGGCATTTAACACCTGGCGCCCAGTATATAGATAAGTAGGACAATTCGTTAACTATTTATGAAAATATTGAAGGTTTGAAGAAATCTTCAAATGAAACGCATAAAGGGACAAGTGTGGTTGGTATAAATTTGTTTCATACTAGTCACAGGAGTGTAATAATAATGTTTAAGCCAATACCTTTAGAAGCTGAAGTTATGGAGACAGTTCCATTGACTACTCATCTCGAATTAAAATCATTTTTTGACTATTTCAATTCTAAAAGTGGTTTTGAAACACAGATTTTTGTTAATTTATACCAAGATACGAGCGAAGAGACTGTTATTAGAATATTAGCCCATTTTAATGAAAACCTTAAAGAGGCCGTAAAAAACACGAAAGAGGCAATAGCTGAAGAAAACTGTGAAGCTGTGTGGAAAAGCACGCACAAACTTGCTGGTTCTGCAGAACTTCTGGGATTTAAACGTTTTGCCAAAGATGCTCGTGAATTAAGTAAGCAAATAAGAGCTAATCCTGTTATTGAAAATTACACGTACGAAATAAGTACTTATGTGACTCAGGCAGGCGAGTTGAGTCAGCAAATAGAAATAATATTTCCTTCCATTAAGTCTTTTCTTTAAGAGCTAGTTTATAACCTGCGCTCAAAACAGTTTCTATTTGCACCTGGCTTTGCACCAGCTTTTTTCGCAAATGGCTAACATGGGCGTCAACAGTTCTAGAAGTAATAAATTTATCTATGCCCCACACCCGGTCTATAATCATTTCGCGGCTATAAACCTGCCCAGGACGCGACAATAATAACTTTAATATTTTAAACTCATAAGGAGTTAGCTCGATGCTTTCGCGCTTATTGTTTTTCATCAAAATCTCGACAGTCATCTTGTCGAGGTCCACAACTAAATCTGAATATTCAAGAACCGATTTTTCCTGACTGATAGATTGTGCTGTTCTCAGTTTGGCATCAATACGAGCACGCAGCTCGTTGGGTTCGGGTGGTTTGTTAACATAATCATCTGCGCCGACACCAAAAGCAGCAACTTTTGTAATGATATCGTTATCAGAACTTAAAATCATAACAGGCACAAAGCGCGGTGCCATGGCCTCTTTTAAGCGAGGTAAAATTTTAATTCCATTGCCATCAGGTAATGAGACATCAAGTAAAATCAACTCAAAATGATCACGTCCGCTCTCAGTAATGCGTAAAGCTTCATTGCTGTTTGAGACGAAAGTCAGGTTATGTTCTTTTAAAATAGAAGATAAGTAAATTTGGAATTCTTGTGAATCTTCTATGCATAATATACGTGCCATGAGCTAAACCCTACCACATGTTGCGCTTTCTTCAAGTTATTCTAACGGAACTTCAAAGATTTTATCATCCAATATAGATAAGGATTAGAGTTCAAAAGAATCACGTTGAAGGAAATATATAATTATAGAGAGGGTGATGACATGGAATCTATGATAAAAAAAGTTTTGATTGTTGAAGATGATCTTTCATTGAAACCTCTTTGGGAAAATTTTTTCAAATATCGCACACAAGAGGTGGAGCTTTCATGGGCCGTCAGCTGCGAAGAGGCACTTAAAATTGTTGAACATGGAAATAAAGAACTTGCCCCTTTTTATCTTATTATTTCCGATATTTTTCTAGCGGGTTCGGGTACAGGTATGGAACTGCTGACCTCTGATGAAGTAAATAGAAGCCGCGCCAAGACGATACTGGTATCAGTTGCCGACCGTGATGATATAATACGGGAGTACGGCTGCCAGATTCCGAAAACATAAGTTATATCAAAGCCTCTGGATTTTAAAACATATGAATCGATTATAAATAATATTTTAGAATCAAAGGATATTTATGGAATATGAACTTAATTCAAATTCTAAAGCTGATAACCCGGTGGTGATCGTCACAGGATGTGGCTCGGGTATTGGTTTAGAGTTGGCTAAGCAGCTTTATTTCCGTAACGACTTGAATGTTATTGTTACGGCGCGTGGTAAGTCTCTCGAGTTTATAAAAAAAATATTTTTTGAATCCGAACGATTTTTAATTCGCGAGCTTGATATTACTAACAACGATCATATTTATTCAATCATTCATCAAGTCAGTTCCAACTGGGGAAGGGTAGATGCCATTATTAATAATGCAGCGGTTTGTTTCCGTGCGGTAATTGAACACATGGATGTAGAGTCTGAAATGTTACAATTGAAAACAAATTATTTAGGTCCAATGGCTTTGATTAGATCAGTCTTGCCAATTATGCGTGAGCAGCGTTCGGGAATAGTCATTAATGTTTCTTCTGTTTCGGGTATGTTGGCCATGCCTACTATGGGTTCTTATAGTGCCTCTAAGCATGCACTAGAGGGGGCTACTGAAGCCTTGTGGTATGAAGCAAAACCTTTTGGAATAAAAGTTAATTTGGTACAGTTGGGATTTATTAACTCTAACTCATTTAAAAATGTTCAATTATCAAAAAAGGCCAAAATGAGTACCACATTGGGAGGGCCACACTCGGAGTATTATAAATCGATGACTCCCATGATTGAGAAATTAATGCGTTTTTCATTTTTTTCAGCAGAAAATATTGCATCAAAAATTATAAAATTAATAGATAAGCCAAAAAGCCAGCTTAGATTACCTCTAACGCCGGATGCGATTGTGTTTGGTGTTATCAAAAAACTAATACCTTCTATGTTTCTCAACAGGCTATTGTATTTACTGTTGCCAGGTTCGATGACGACTTGGGGAGGTAAGTGGAAAGCCAAATCTCATGCAAGCCCTCAACCCGAAAAGCCTAAAGAAGTGGCCTTGCGCAGAACTTCCTGAAAATTATAACAGCCCAGTCTTCGCCTATTGAAGTTAAGGCTTGTATTGAGATCTTGCTTGTAGTTTTGCGGCAAGAATGTCATAAAGTCGCATGTCTTTCGACCACTCTAACTCTTCAAATTCAGATAAAAAAGAAGCCGCCGTACTTGTTGGTATTCAATTACCAGGAGTTTCATTTCAGGAAGTGGAAAGTTCACTGCAGGAGTTAACCCGTTTAGTGAATACTTTAGGCTATAGTGTAGTCGGTCGAGTGATTCAAAAAAGAAGCTCTGATAAATCAGCAACCGTTTTGGGCGAAGGAAAGCTGACGGAGCTAGCTGAGTGGACCGGCGGTACAGGTAAAATAGCAAAATCTTTTGTAAAGAAAAAATCTAAAGCCGCACTTAAGTGGCAAGATAACGAAGAAAATGCTGAGGACGAAAACGCTGATGTTGAAATAACTGAAGAAGAATCTTCTGAATCGGGCAATGTAGCAGAAGAAAATAAAAAATCTGCACAGATAGTGATTGTGGATACCGAAATGTCGCCATCTCAGCTGAGAAATCTTGAAAGTGCTAGCGGTGTTAAAGTTTTAGATCGAACCGGCGTGATTATAGAAATTTTCAGCAGGCATGCACGCACACGTGCAGCCAGATTGCAGGTTGAAATTGCGCGCTTAACTTATGTTGCTCCACGTTTACGTGAAACCGGAGGTGGTGAAGACCGTGGCGGTGGCGGAGTAGGTGGTAAGGGTGCCGGGGAAACTAGTTTAGAACTTGATAAACGTAAAATCCGTGATCGTATTAAAGAATTAAAAACGGAATTAGCTTCAATCGGTAATGAACATCAACAGCGCCGTGCTCGTCGTGAGCAGGAAATCAGTGTGGCTTTGGTTGGATATACTAATGCAGGAAAATCTTCTTTAATGCGGGCGATGACGGGCAGTGAAGTTTTGGTGGCCGACAAACTTTTTGCAACCTTAGACACCACCGTTCGCCCGATTTACCCGGAGACCCGTCCTAAAATTTTATTGTCCGACACTGTTGGATTTATTAAAAAATTACCCCATGACTTGGTCGCTTCATTTAAATCGACTTTAGATGAAGCCTTGAATGCTTCGTTGTTATTATTTGTAGTCGATTCATCGGATCCATCATTCAGATCCCAACTGCAAGTAACGCAAGAAGTGCTTTCTGAGGTTGGTGCTACTGAAGTCCCACGTTTATTAATCTTGAATAAACGTGATAACTTAACTGCCGAGCAAGTAGCTGAATTACTAAAAGAATTCCCAGAAGCTATATCGCTCTCAACACGAAATTCAGATGATGTAAAAATGTTGCGCGATAAAATCTTAAGTTATTTTGAAAGCGATATGCTAGATGAAGACATTTTTATCCCATATACAGCAAAAGGAATTATCGGCGATATTCGTGCCAAAATGCGCGTATTGAGTGAGTCGTACGATGAAAAAGGTGTAACTCTTAAAGTGCGCGCTAATCAGGAAAAAATAGAGCAAATTAAAAAGAAAATCCCGGTTACTCCGGTTTCTCGTAGATCTTAAATAAACTCATATAACGTTTCATTTCTTGAACATAAATATTTGTATCCGGCGTGGCGGTGCGTTTTGTTAAGCGTCCTGCGGCACCGAAATAGATGTAAGGAAGATAATCCACAATCTGATCCTCGGTTATATCCAGTTTATTTACGCGAATGCGAGTGCGTAATTCTTTGAGGGATTCAATTAAAAATCCCATTGTGGCTATTGCGGCTTTTTCTGGATTTCGCAAATCACTAGGATCTATGTTATAGCGTTCGGCAATTTTTCTCGGAATCACTTTGATTTGTGTGGGACCACGGCTATTAACTGATACTTCTTTGTCGTCACCTCCAAAAGAACGGATTCTTTTGGCTAAAGTAACAAGTACAGGAAGATTTTCTTTGATTTTATAGCGCTCGCTTTCAAAAAATTTCGATTCTTGTCCCAGTATACCCATTGCCATATGAGCTAATAAATTATAATCCTGACCGCTCGCTTGATAGAGCTCTAAAAGTTCTGTTTTCCTTGAGGTTAAGCCGTAAATAAATGCGTAAACATCATTATTAAATGCAGAGGCTTTAAGCGGGCTGATTTCTATCTGACAGTTTTGGCATTCAGAAGATTTCCAAGCCCAGGGCTTATAGTTTTCTAAATGCGTGACGCTACCAGCCTGTGTGGTTACACAGCCGGTTAATAGGATAATAAATAACAAACGCATGAGCGTGTTAATGTGTGATTCAATGTACGTCCACATATTTAAAGCTTGTGAGAGCAGGTTTTATTCCATGCTCTCCTAGGGATATAGCTAATTAAGGGTGTATCAGATTTAGACAGTTAACAATAAACGACGAATTCCTGGATCAGATAGTATAATATATTTTGATGCGGAATGTGGCCAAAGTATTTTGTTTTATTCTTATTTTCTCACTCTTTGAAAATATTTGTCAGGCTCAGTCGCAGAGTAGTGACTTATCGCAAAGGCTGCTAAAAGGAAGACCTCAATTTGCTCCGCCTTTTCATAAATGTACGAATGTTAGTCCGGTGAGTTGTCAATTAACTAGCAATCCTGAAAATGGCTCAGCAGCATACAAGACGTATTTCTTATCTCTTGGATTGTTTTATGCCTTATCAGATTCGGATAAACAGCAAACAGAAAGGTATCAATATTTATTTAGTGCTACCGAGCAAAATAAGTACAGTACAACTTTGAAGTCTGAAAAATTTATGGTTGAGGACATTAAAGGCGATAAAAACTCTGTACATAGACTTGTTTTCTATAAAATTGAAAGTGGTATAAAGTCCTTTGATTTTATGCTCATTGTTGATTATGACGATAAAAAAAATTTAAGCCTAGTTCGGTGTAAAAATAAAGTTGTTGATATTTCTAAAGATGATTGTCAAAAAGAAGATAAAGTCATTGGCATAGATCAAATTTTTTATATACTGGCGTATGCTAGCAAAAGCGAGAAAGAGTTCCCTTCGGAGTTTATGCTGAGGCCAAATTGTGATATTCTATTTGAAAACGATTGTATGTTGTATGCAATTTGGATATCAGCCCGCAATTATTTGAAAATACCTTTAAGCTCAGATAAATGAGATATCTCGTATTTAGGTTGAATCTGCATCGTATTAGATAATTTTTGCGGATTAAACCAACAGGCATCTAAACCATAGTTGTGAGCGCCCAACACGTCAGTTTCAAGTCTGTCGCCAATTACTATTGCAGAGTTCTTTGAAAAATTTTTGACCATTTTAGAACTGTATTCAAAAAATCTGACATCAGGTTTTGCAAAACCGCATTCTTCTGAAACGCAGACAAAACTTATAAAAGGAGCAATTTTTGAATTTTTAATTCTATGTGTTTGTGTGTAGTGAATTCCATTGGTAATAATACCGATTTCACCTTTGTCTTTGAGCCATTCGCATATTTCAACTGCGTGATCAATTAATACCACATTTTCTGGCAACATATCTAGGTAGCGGGCGCTGGCTAATTCAGGGTTAATATCAATTTTATGTAAGTTAAATGTTTTGCGGAAACGTTCGATTTTTAAATGATCTTTGCTGGTTTTTCCTTCTTCAAAAAGTTTCCATAGGGCACGATTTTCTCGTTGGTAGCTTTCAAAAATTGGGTCTAAGGCTGTATCAATATTTAAACTTTTAAGAGTAGAATAAAACGAAAGTTTTTCAGACTCTTTAAAGTCGAGTAAAGTGTCGTCCAGATCAAAAAGAAATAGGTTATAAGCCATGATATATTGAGACATACCTCGACGAAGGTTTGGCGGCAAGTAACTTATAGATCATGCCACGACTTAAGTTCTTAATTACATACTCACTATTTAAATCAATGCGTACTTAATCTAAAATGATGTTATATGATGAAAAAATCACTTTTATTTTTGTTTATTTCGGTGTTTGTTAATTTCGGAGCCGCAGAAGAGTCGCTACTAAATTTAAATTTTAAATCTCAATGGACTGTCAGGCCAGGAAGCTCAGTTGGTATTGCTAAGATATATGTGAGAAAATATAATACTGTTGAAATTCCACTTGTTTTCAGTAGTTACAATATTCCCTTAATTACCAGCTCGAGTGATTTAGATAAGTATCTTGTATCGCAGCATCCTGGTGCTCAGCTTAAAATATTAAGTACAAAAAAATGTACTTCATTATTTGATAATTGTTTTATTTCTAAAACTCTTCTTTCTAGAGATGGACTTCAGAAACATATTAATTATGTGTATCTCGGAACTAAAGAAAAGGTTTATCTTGGGTTTTTCAGAGTAAGTGGAGCTTCAGACGGAGCTATTATTGGCGATAAACTTATGGATGAAGTTGAAAATGCATTACCTCAGCAATAAGACTAGCAAAACAAATTTTTTTTTATTTCAGATATTTGTTTGTAACATAATACTTTTTTCAAGTCTGACATGGGCGCAGAATTCTACTCTTCGTGAAAAATGTTCTCAGCCGCAATTTGCCTGCGGAGAGTGTGAAACCAAGCTTCAAGATGATTTTAATAAATTAATGGGCGGTTACCTAGAAGGATTTAAGCCTGAGGAGCGCTGGTCTGATAAAAATGATGTTATGAAAATTCCAGCAGATAAAAAAATAGAAGATTTCATTGCTGAAGCCACGGCCTTAATGAAAAAAAATAATAACGGCAAAGTCAATATGATGCTTATTGGTAATTCCGAAAGCTTGCATGAAACAACTCCGGGTAATCCACGTGTGACTTTAAAAAGTCCCGATGGTGAGTTTTGGTTAACCTATAATACTGATCCTAAAGCGAAAGGGGCTCAATCTGTTGAAATCATGCGTTGGGACGGAAAAACAGGTAGTTATAAATTTCAGGAGTTAACATTTGGTAAAGACGGGCAGCCCGGACAAAGTGATTTGTCCGGAAAAAAATGTGCCCGCTGCCATCGTGAACCAATGAGGCCTAATTGGGATACTTACCGTGCTTGGTCTAATGTTATACCTCCGCGCGACGATTTAATAGAAAAAGGTTCGGATGGCAAATTAGATATAGCTGGTCGTTCTTACATGAGTGTTATGAACCGTATTATGGAAGATAAAAAAAACGGTGTTAAGTCGCGTTTTGCTATGATGGATGTGCCAGGAGCCGGAAGTGATGAAGAGAATCTGGCTGCTCTTAATAAGTCTATAGAAAATAACGGATTTTTCCGAGTTCCTCATTTTCCACCTAAAGACCAGCTCAATAACTATTCGCAAAAAACAGCTCCATTAGCTGGTTCTTCGCATTTGGGGTTTGATCAGTTGATGGGACAGAATATTTGTATGATTACAAACAACTTGGAGAATAATCCCAATTTTAACAAATTTAAATACGCCTTAGCCGGAGCAATTTTGTGCGATAAAGAAAATAAAAATATAGAATGGGATAATTTTAAACAATACTTTCCGGATTCTTATGAAAGCAAGGCCTATAATTATTTCAAAACATCTTCTTCGTTGAATTTAAGAAATCGTAAAGTCAATGTTCCCAGTGTAACTGGTACGTTAGCTGCTGTTTATCAGCATACATTAGCAGCCCATAAAGAAGTGGATGAAGCTAAAGACAAGCGCGCGGAAACCATGTTTCGTTCCTATGCCTCACTTCCTGAAGTGGGTGGAAGCAATGCCGAAGTTGACCAGTTCTTAAAAAAGAAAACAGCAGTTCCATATCCATATACAGCAATTGCCGATCCGGGCGGAGTAAAAAGTGTTGCTGAAAGCGATTCTGGAACAATAGCATCTTTGCGCTATTTACTTGAACCTATGGGCGTAAATGTGGGTTCATGGTCTATGGTTACTGGGCAGACCGTGGCTCAAAAAACTTTTTCGTTCAGTGATCAATTGTTAGATATGCTGAGAGAGGAACCACTCTTTAAAAGCATATTGGACTCTGTGCCCGGCAAAAATAAAACAGAAAAATGTGATAACATTAAAATTGAAAGCCGCAAAGCAATGGCTGAAAAAAATGAAAATATAGATGAAAGTGACGAGATCAATATGAAGAATCGTTATTTGGCATCTCTGTGTGAAGAAAGTAAATTGGAATCAGAGATCGTGGCTCAGCGAATACGACTGGATTTGGGATCTTCGTGTACAGAGTGTCACTCGTATACACATACCTATGTAGAAGATTTGTTTTCTTCTGACTCCGCAAAACGAAAAGCTGCGTTATCTGTTAAAACCTCAAGTGGTGGAAACCTTAAAGACCATGCTCAGAGGATGCTACGTGAGAAAAGAATGCCGCCTGGTGGTTTTAACATAGGAACTAATGCTCAAGAAATCAGTCGCAATAATGCTTTCCGTAGAGATGCGCTGAATCTATACATAGATTATATTGCCGGTGATAAAAAAGATTTATGTAAATCTGACAGCAGCTCGATATTTGATTTTTTTAAAAAATCAGACAGCAAATCAGGTGAAAAAAATAAAGGAACAGCAAGGTGAATTACTTCAAATGGGTAATATCAATATTTTTTTGTATTACTCATCTAGCTTTAGCCACACAGGAAAAGCCTAATAATTTTAAAAAATATTATTATGACTGTAAATTGGTACACAATTTAAATAAAAAAGATATTCTCTCGTTTGGTTTGAAGTTTTCTGCAAATGAAAATAATATGGTGTTTTCGAAAGACAATCGGTCGACTAAAATAACTATTCAATATAATGAAAACAAAATGGCCTTTAAATACTTTGAAACTCAGAGTAATAAAATTATCGCGTCGGGTGTTGCGCGTATCAAAGTTTCTGAAAAAATTCAGTTTAGCGCTAACAAAGGCGATAAAAATATTCAATTAGCTTGTACTAATTAATAGATTATTGTTGGTGCGCGAAGAGGGACTTGAACCCTCAAGCTTTTGGGCACAGGCTTCTGAGACCTGCGTGTCTACCAATTCCACCATCCGCGCATGGGGTCAACTAAAGTACCAAGGCTTTAGTAAATGAAAAAATCTTTATTGTTGGTGCGCGAAGGGGGACTTGAACCCCCACGATTTTACTCACTGGCACCTCAAACCAGCGTGTCTACCATTCCACCATCCGCGCGGCCTTAAATTAAAGACTATCAATTGTTCTCATAAGGAAATAAACAGGTCAACGCCTTATAAAGCACTACGTTAGTCCGTATGCAGGTTAACATAAGTTGAGCTTATGTTAACAATTCGTGCAATTTTAAAAGATTTCTTAACCCCAACATGGGGGTTGGTCGTCTTACTTACAAGAGCAAGGACGCTCGGTAAGCAAGAAGTAGTAGATGACTAGGATGGTTATCTCACAACTTCACCCCCGTAAACCTAACTCAAGGATGATTTAGGTAGGTACAAAAGGAGTTGTTATGGGTGAGCTTTATTATGTGTTTGTATTTTGTGCTCTTTACTCTGGTGTTGTGGCCTTCTCCCTCTGGCTCACGATTTCTGAAAGAGTAAAGGTCAAAAGTAAGTAGTTTCTAAAGAAGTATCTTTAGGGTTTTGGTGGTTCCCCTCTAGATCTTCTTCAGCGGTAGCGATGAGCTACCGCTTTTTTTTTGTCCAAATGCTGAAAGCATGTTACTAAGTTCCTCATGAAATTATCCGAACTGAAATTTGATTATCCGGAAGAGTTAATTGCAACAACTCCGGCTCGCCCAACAAGAGTGATGTGGGTGGGTGAAAGTTCCGTCCCAATAGAAATCAGTTTAAATGATTTGATCGAAAAAATTCCCGCCGGTGATGTGCTTGTAATTAATAATACTAAAGTTTTACGCCGACGTGTTTTTACGGATAACGAAGTAGAAGTTTTATTTTTAGATAAATTAGAAGAAAACGAATCTTCTAATACGTGGAAAGTATTATTTCCTTCAAAAAAATACTCTACGGGCGACATTTTAAACTTACCTAAGGGATTTAAAATGGAGTTGATCGAAAAAGGCCGCCCGCAGGTTGTAAAAGTAACTCCGGCTATTAATGATAATGACTTTGCGCAAATCGGGGAATTGCCGCTTCCTCCTTACATTCAAAAGGCCCGCAACGAAAGACATAATGTTGAAGCCGATGAGTCTTGGTATCAAACAGCCTGGGCCGAAGTTGAAGGCAGCCACGCAGCTCCAACAGCCAGTCTGCATTTTACTAAAAATGATATTGAAACATTAAAAGCCAAAGGCGTACATGTAGTGGATCTAACATTACATGTGGGCTTGGGTACGTTCTTGCCAGTTACAGTTGAAGATTTAAACGATCATCAAATGCATTTTGAAAACTACGAAATTTCTCCTGAAAACTGGAATTTAATTTTAGAAAGTAAAATTCAAAAAAAACACATTTGGGCATTAGGTACTACAACAACAAGAGTTCTAGAATCAGTGGCGCGCACGAACAGATTTAAAGGCACTACTAATTTATTATTACAACCGGGTAGCGACTTTAATATCGTCGACAGACTTTTAACTAATTTCCACCAACCGGAATCTACTTTGCTAGCTTTGGTTGCTGGTTTTTCGGGCCTCGATAAAGTTCAAAATTCATATAAATGGGCCATACAAAATAAATTTCGTTTATTTAGTTATGGTGACTTATCGGTTTGGTTAAAGTAGAACCGATTTTATGACTGAAACTCCAACTCAATTAAAATTAGGTCAGTTTAAGCTTCATAAAAAAGTAGGAAAGGCCCGTCGAGCCACTTTTATGACGGCCCACGGAAGTTTTGAAACTCCTTGCTTCATGGCTGTCGGAACCAAGGCTACTGTTAAAGCCATGACGCCTGAAGAGCTTAAAGAGTGCGGAACTCAGGTTGTTTTAGGAAATACTTATCACTTGCATTTACGTCCGGGCGAAAAATTAGTTAAGCAAATGGGCGGACTTCATAAGTTTATGAATTGGAATGGCCCTATCTTAACCGACTCCGGTGGTTTTCAGGTTTTTTCTCTTTCCGGAATCAGAAAAATGTCGGAAGAAGGTGTTGAGTTCCGTTCACATTTAGACGGTGCAAAGCATTTTATTTCTCCTGAAAAAAGTATGGAAATACAAATGGATTTAGGATCTGACATCATCATGGCGTTTGATGAATGCCTAGGATATCCAGCAACAGACGAGCAAATTAAAACTTCAATGGATCTTACGCATCGTTGGTTATTGAGATCGCAAAAAGCAATGACTCGTCCAGAAAGCTTGTTGTTCGGTATTGTACAAGGTGGTTTGAGTCTTCAGCATCGTAAGTATTCTTTAGAGCAAGTTACTAGCGTAGACTTACCTGGTTATGCTTTAGGTGGATTTTCAATTGGCGAACCCATTCACTTAATGCATGAACTGCTTCCGGATATTGCTCCATTAATGCCTGATAATAAGCCACGCTACTTAATGGGTGTTGGAACTCCGTTGGATTTAATTATTTCAATTGATGCCGGTATTGATATGTTTGACTGCGTATTGCCAACACGAGTTGCACGTAACGGAACGCTTTATACTTGGCAAGGCAAGATCAGCATCAAACGAACTGAGTACCGAGAGGATTCAGGCCCATTAGACGCCGAATGTGATTGTTATACGTGCAAAAACTATTCGAGAGCCTACCTTCGACATTTATTCTTAAGTGGTGAAATTTTAAGCGCACGCTTAAACACCATTCACAATCTGCATTTTTACATGACAGTTATGCGTAAAGCTCGCGAAGCCATCGAGCAAGATCGCTGGGAACAGTATCGTGATGACTGCCTAACGCGTTTTGTAAGATCCGACAAACAAATCTAGCAATTACTTGATCTCAAATTGGTTTAAGTGTTCAATTTTACTTTAAGTTTTTAGAATTTATTAAATCTAAGAAAGAGGTTTGAATGCTTAAAGTATTATTCAGCTCATTACAATCATTTGCACAAACAGCAGAAACAACAGCGGTGGCGGCAGCTCCAATGCAAGCCCAACCAGGATGGGTTCAGTTTGTACCGTTCCTCATCATTATCGGCGTGTTCTATTTCTTTTTAATTCGTCCGCAGGCGAAAAAACAAAAAGAAGCACAACAATTCCTAAGCGCTCTTAAAAACGGCGATCAGGTGATTACTCAATCGGGAATTTTAGGTCGCATTACTGGATTAACAGATACAGTAGCAACTCTAGAAGTTGCATCAGAAGTACATATTAAAGTTTTGCGTTCTCAGATTTTAATGTCTCAGTCCGTATTACAAGCTAAGAAAGAAGGAAAATAAACATGGATGGTTTAAGAACAAGAACCTGGTTGGCCGTATTGGCATTAGGTGCTGTATTTGCATTTGTTGCGCCTAATCTTATTGATGTGAGCCGTTTCAGCTGGTGGCCGGCTACTAAATTAAATTACGGTCTGGATATTCAGGGTGGATTACATTTAGTTATGGGTGTAGATGTAGATGGCGTTGTAGCCACTTCAGTTGTTCGTCAAACTCAGGCCTTAAAAGCTGAATTTGATAAAGAAAATATCACAATTAAAGATTTCAACACTTCTCGCGCGAAAGAAGGTCAGTTTACTGTAGAAGTAAACTCTTCTGAAGATTCCAAAAAAGTTGAAGCCTTAATTCAAAAAAATTACGGAACAAGTTTGCAAATCATTTCCTCTAATGCGAGTGCCGTTGAATTAAAATATTTCGAAGCTGTTTTACTTGAGCAAAAACAAAATGTAATCGGCCAGGCCATCGAAACTATCCGTAACCGTATCGATGAATTCGGTGTGGCGGAACCTTCAATCACTCAACAGGGGGCTGACCGTATTTTAGTTCAATTGCCAGGCATGGCTGATGCTGAAAAAGCTAAGCAATTAATTAATACAACAGCTCGACTGGATTTTATGATCGTATCTTACGAAAAATCTCCGGAAGAATTACGTAAATTAATTGCAGACGCTGAAAAAGCAGGCGGTTACTCATTAGCCAATTTGAAATACTCTGAGTATGTTACAAAATTAAATGCAGACTTAGCCGGTAAAATTCCTGCTAAAACAGCTGTTTATTTTGAAAAAAATGACAATGCTAAGTCGATGGAAGCCGGTGCTCAGCCATTTCTGTTAAAAACAGACACGGATTTATCAGGTGATTTACTTGATAATGCTGCAGTTTCTTTTGATCAGTATGGTGCTCCGGAAGTTTCTTTAAGATTTAATCCTATCGGTGCTAATAAGTTTTCAACTTTAACAGAAACTCATACTGGCGAACAAATGGCCGTGGTTCTGGATAAAGTTATTAAAACAGCCCCTAAAATCAATACCAAAATTCCTAACGGACAAGCGGTTATTACTTTAGGTCAATCCACAAACCGTGACACCCAACTAAACGAAGCCAAATTCATTGCGACAGCTTTAAGAGCCGGTGCATTACCAGCATCGCTAGAGCAGCTTGAAGAGCGCCGTGTGGGTCCTTCACTAGGTAAAGATGCACTGAAAAAAGCTGAAATGGCCTCTATGATAGGAGCCGGCTTAGTTATTTTATTCATGTTGGTTTATTACAAAAGCATGGGTTTTGTAACTGCTTTTGGTTTAATGCTAAACGTAGTTTCAATCATTGCTATCTTGGGTTCATTAGGAGCTTCATTAACCTTACCGGGTATTGCAGGTATCGCGTTGACGGTTGGTTTCGCAGTGGATGCAAATGTACTTATTAATGAACGTATTAAAGAAGAAATTTTAAAAGGCTCGTCTCTGAAAGCGGCTTTTGCAGAGGGCTACCATAAAGCCATGTCGGCGATTATCGACTCTAATGTGATTGTGGCTTCAACAGGTTTAATTTTATTGTACTTCGGAACAGGTCCGGTAAGAGGTTTCGCGGTTACTTTATTAGCTGGTATCGTAACAACTATTTTTGCCAATGTTTTCATTTCAAAAGTAATTGTAGATAACTTGGTACACCGTTTTGGTGTTAAGAAATTTTCGGTGTAGGAGAAATATATGTCTAAAAATATTCAAACTGAATCATCAGGACGCTTTGACTTTGTAGGTAATTTTGGAATTTTCGGTACGATCTCCGCGGTACTAATTTTAGGTTCATTTTTGTATTTGGCTGTAAAAGGCATCAATTACGGAATCGACTTTAAGGGTGGAACTGAAATTCAGGTAAAATATAATCAAACAGTAACGATCGAAGAAGTTAGATCTGCAATCCAGGGTTTAAATCTTGGCGACACAGGCGTACAGGGCTTTGGTGAAGGTAACGAATTTATCGTTAGGTTCGTTGGCGAAAAGGGTGCAACGGATAAAGAAACCAATGAAAAATTACAAGTTTCTATTGAAGCTGTTAAGCAGGCCTTAACCACTAAATTTGGCGACAAAGGTGCTGAAGTTCGACGCGTGGACTCAGTTGGGCCGCAAGTAGGATCTGAATTAAAACGTAATGGTTTTCTTTCTATCTTTTATTGCCTACTGGTTATTTTGATCTATGTGTCTATGCGCTTTGATTACAAATACTCGCCTGGTGCAGTTGTATGTTTATTACATGACGTGGTTATTACTTTAGCGATTTTCATGTTGGTCGGTAAAGAAGTAAATGTACCTATCTTAGCCGCTCTGTTATCACTTATCGGTTTCTCACTTAATGATACCATCGTTGTGTTTGATCGTATTCGTGAAACTGAGGGGCAGTACAAGAATAAAGGCATGTCCTTCATTATTAATAAATCAATCAATGACATGTTAGGACGCACATTCATTACAGCGGGCTCATTAGCATTAACTTCTCTTTGCTTGTATTTATTTGCAGGAGGCGTGGTATCTGATATCGCATTTGTTATCACAGTAGGTTTATTCTTCGGAACTTATTCTTCAATTTACGTTGCTGCTCCGTTAATTATTTTAATGGAAAAATTAAAAGCACCTAAAGCTGCTTAACAAGTAAAGGTCTGATATGGCTCAATGGAAAGAGAGAAAAACTCAAACTCCTAAGCTCATCGGGCCTTTTCCCGATCTGATCGCACGCGTTCTGGCGTCGCGAGAGATCACTCAAGAAAATCTCGATAGCTTACTTAACCCAAAATTAAGTGAGCTGAAAGATCCTGGGCTAATCAAAGGCATGAAAGTCGCGGTTGAGCGCCTGGTTCAAGCCTATAAAAATAATGAAAAAATTTGTATATATGCCGACTTCGATCTAGATGGAACAAGTGGGTTAGCTATTTTAAAAGAAGGTTTTGAAAAAATCGGCTTTAAACATGTAGCTTACTATCAACCTAAGCGTTTGAGCGAAGGCTATGGTTTTCATGCTGAAGCGGTTGAAGAATTAAAAAATTTAGGAATCAGTTTAATTGTTACTGTGGATGTAGGAATCACTTCGTTTAAAGCTTTTGAAAAAGCTAACGAATTAGGTGTGGATGTTATTTTAACAGATCATCATTTACCTGCAGATGAATTACCTAAGGCGCTCACTATAGTTAACCCAAATCAAAAAGATTGTACTTCAGGTTTAGGTTACTTATGCGGCGCGGGGGTTGCCTTTTATTTATTACGTGCAGTTAAGCGTGCGTTTTATGATGACCCAGATTTACCTAAAAACGAGTGGGACTTAAAAGAGGTTCTAGAGTTTTTTTGTATAGGCACGCTGACGGATATGGTTCCGCTTGTAGAAGATAATCGTGTTTTAGTTAAATACGGCTTAAAGACTCTGGCAACAACTCAAAAAGCAGGGCTTAGAGCCTTACTTGAAGCTTTAAAATTAGATGGACGCGAACTCACATCTCAGGATGTAGCTATACGATTTGCTCCAAAGCTTAATGCTTTATCTCGTATGGAGTCTGATATCTTACCTGCGCAGATTTATTTAGAAAAAGATTATAAAAAAGCTGAACAGATGATTTCGCGCGTTCTTGAAAATAATGAAACCCGACAAAGCTTACAAAGTGATGCTGAGGGTAGAGCCTTTAAGCTTCTAGAAAATTGGAATGAGCCGGATTTTGTATTTGTTAGTTCGCCATTTTTCCACCGTGGAGTGATAGGTTTGATAGCGACTAAGCTTTCGCAGCATTATAATCGTCCGGCTTTTGTGGGTTCTGAAAACTCCGAGGGGATGATTGTAGGAAGTTCGCGAACACCTCCAGGTTCGGAAATTAGTCTTGTTGAGGCTTTAAAATCAGCTGAAACGGTATTAAACCGTTTTGGTGGTCATGCGGCCGCGGCTGGCTTTGAGTTGCATGCTAAAAATCATCAATTTTTTCCGCAATTATTACGGGAACACTTTCAAAAAGTTAAAACTCAACAGTTAGTAGCAGAAATTGACTTTGATACAGCAGCAGATTTATCTGAAGTTAATCAAAGTGTGATGAAGTGGTACGATTTCATTGGTCCCTTCGGTGTAGGCTTTAATATTCCTTTAATTAAGTTTGATCAGGTGTCGCTAACATCTAAAAAAGAACTTAAAGGTGGCCATTATAAACTGAATTTTTCTGATAGGACTCAAAATCATAGAATGGATGCCTTAATGTTTTCGCCAAGTGATAAATTGGTTAACATTTTAGACATCGGGCAGAAGTATCAAGTGCTAACTGAGCTTCAATGGAATTATTTCAACGGACGCAAAACTATTCAACTTCTTGTTAAGGATTTAAAACCCCTATGATCGGAAAAAAAGATTCGATTGTTTTATTATCTGCTGGGCTTGATTCTACAGTTAATCTGTACGCGGCTATGCAGGAGACAAACGTAAAGTTAGCAATAACTTTCAATTATGGACAAAAAGCTGCAGCTAAAGAAATCGAATGCGCTAAATTTTTAGCCGAAGGGCATAAAATTCCGCACATAGTGGTAGAGCTTCCGTGGCTTAAAGATTTAGGTCAGTCTTCGTTAACAAAAGAAAATGCAGCTGTGCCTACAGGAAAAAAAATATCAATAGATAATGATAAAGTATCCTTAGAAACAGCCAGAGCTGTATGGGTTCCAAACCGTAATGGCGTTTTTTTAAATGTAGCTGCCAGCTATGCTGAAAGTATGAGAGCAGAAATTATTGTTCCGGGATTTAACCGCGAGGAAGCGGCCACATTTCCAGACAACAGCCTCGACTTTATCAGAAGCACACGTAAGGCTTTTATTTATTCCACAGCTACAGGAGTCGATGTGCAGTGCTACACGATCACAATGGGAAAATCCGAAATTGTAGAGCTTGGTAAAAAACTGAAAGTGCCATTTGAAAAAATTTGGCCCTGCTATCAAGCAAAAGATTTATGGTGTGGTGAGTGTGAGTCCTGCCAACGTGCAATTCGAGCTTTCCGCGTGGGCCGTCTTGATCTGCGCCATTTATTTGAAAAATATTAAACATTAAGAAGTAGGTCCGCACATGAAATACAAATTTGTAAAAAAACAAATCAATTACGACGGATCTCAGTTAAAGCCTTTGTACTCTTATGTTAACCATAAGTTACATGGCGACTCAATCGTAGGATTTGTTGGTTCTTGCAATGTAAGTTTAGAGCACATGGTGGATGCTGAAGATTTCGTAGTTGATGCGGAAATTAAATCTGACAAAATGTTACACTTTATAGTTGAGATTTTCGGTCAGACTTTAACTACAGCTGTTACTCAGCAGCGTTTGTTAGTGGCAATCACTCAAAATTTGCTTTTAGAAAAAGGTCATACGTTTGTACGCAAAGGTGACGATCTTTATCATAAAAATAAAAAATTAAGTGTATCGATAGCTTCTTGTTCAGCAGTATCTTCAATGATTCACTTGGGACTTAATATTACTAATACTGGAACTCCGGTTCCGACTTGTGCACTGAGTGATTTTAAAATTACGCCATCAACTTTTGCCGAAGAATTAATGAAAAGATTCAGCAGTGAGTATATGTCGATTATCGAAGCTACTCAGAAGGTTAAGCCGTTATAGTCTAGCTTTTTAGCTGCGATAAAGCTTGTGCCGACACTAAGGTTCCTCAGTATTACGAATCGAGTCGCCGGCTTTAATTTTTGTAGTGGCGTAGGCGTGGTTGCAAAGCAAACTTGCAATACGTCGGTACTCACTTAACAAATCCAGATGTATAGAGCTTGTGTTAATAGTTTCACGCAAACCTTGATTTAAGCGAGAAATGTGATTTTCGCGGTAACTGATTTCAAGCTTGGCTAATTCGCGTTTTAATTGAATAGCGATTTCACACATCTGTGTGTTGTCGTAGGCATTAATTCCCATTGAGGCCACTTTTACAACTTGCGCATGCATAGCCTGAATTTCTATTAGACCTTGTGTTGAAAATTCCAATTTTAAAGCATGTTTTTTGATTGCTAGCGTGCGGATGTTGATGTCGATAGAATCAGCAGCACGTTCTAAATCGCTTATGAACATAATCATATTCATAATGTTTTGATGTACAACCGTATTGCTTTTATTTGCGTGATCCAAAAGAAACATTTTAATTTCGCGGTATAAGAAATCCACTTGGTTATCGCGGTCTTTAATGGACTGTACGAGCACAGGATCTTCAGTTTCAAAGAGATGCACCGAATCCTTTATCATATTCAGCACAATGTCAGCCATGCGCATAATTTCGCGTTGGGCGTATGAAATGGCTAAAGAGGAATTTTGATAGGTGTCCATTGTTAAAAACTCGGCTCCGAACTCATCGGCGGCGCTCTTTGGAAACATTTTTTCAATAAGTTCGGCACCTTTTTTTATAAAAGGAAGAAAAATTAAAGCCGATGCAACGTTAAAGAAAAAATGCATATTAGCTATTAAACGGCTTGGAGTGCTGTCGAAAAGTTCGATGCCCGATAAAAAATACGCAGTAAATGGATAAAATAGCACAACGCTAATGGTCTTATAAAAGAAGTGCGCCCAGGCCACTTGTTTACCAATGTAGTTGCTGCCGACAGAAGCCATAATAGCTACCGAAGTAGTGCCTATATTAGCTCCGTAAACCCATAAAATAGCATCATGTACAGGGATAACACCAGCTCCAGCTAAGCTCATTGCTAAACCTATCGTGATGGCACTACTTTGTACAAAGGCGCAAAACACAACAGCTGCAAAAAAAGAGTAAAAAGAGTTATTACGTAGAGCTTGGAAAAAATCCACTAAAATATCTAACTGAGAAAAGTAGTGTGAACTAGTTGAAATCATTTTAAGTCCAACGAATATCAACGAAAACCCCATAAGCACCGTAGCTAAATTTTTAATTGCCGGTTTTTTTGTGAAAAAGAAAATGGCAAAACCAAGGGTAAATACTGGTAATGCATAGGCAGATAAATCAAAGGAAATTAATTGTACGGTGAGGGTGGACCCAATTGCTGTACCAATGATGATGCCCATTACCTGCGGGAGTTTAATAACGCGAGCGCGACCAAGTCCTACCAGCATGGATGTAACTGCGCCCGAGCTTTGTAATAGGGTAGTTAAGCCTATACCAACCCCAATTGATAAAAACTGTGACGATGAAACCTTATTCATCAGTGCAGTGATTTTACTGGCCATTAATTTTTCAAGACTGCTTAAGGCCATTGCGCTTCCATATAAGAAAAAGCATACGCCAGCCAATAAAATAATCAGGTAAGAGTTTTGAAAATCTAGCATTTAAGTGGAGTCCCTTGAATAGTAGCTAAGTTATTGATTGCATTCATCTTAATAAGATATCAAAGTAATTCCATGTCAGCTAGTGAGAATATAAAAAATAATGAATTAATTGAGGTTGTGGCCCTAGCTATGCATAACACAGTTACCTCAAAGTACATGCTAGCCAGGAGAGGTCCAGCTGAATCCGGTGCAGGTGACTGGGAGTTTCCTGGTGGAAAAATAGAGGCCGGAGAAACTCAAGCTCAGGCTCTGGAACGTGAAATTATGGAAGAGCTGCAGTTTGATTTAAAACCCCACAGTCTTAAATTTATTGGCGCACATTTACACAGTTATCCTAAACGGAATATTAAAATATACCTCTGGGGCGTAGAGGTGGATCATGAGCCAAAATTTGTATTGATCGATCATGATCAAACTGGATGGTATAGCGTTTCTCAAATTGAAAGAATCAATTTAACTGAGGGAGATAAGTTCTTTATTTCATTATTAAAGTAGCCGGAGTATCAATCCAGAAAGTATGCTTTTTCTTCTGTGCTGGGTAGTCTGCAGATGTCTGATTTTCCAAAAATGCTGTAGCGGCTTCTGGCGACTAGTTTATAAAAAAAATCTCGAATGGGGGTTGGAATTACGGCAAAGATCACCGATAAAATTGACCATATTCCACCTAAATGAAACATAATTCTTAATACCGCCGTAGACTGTTTATAGGTTTGATTATCTTCGATATAAATGACTGTATCTAGACTCAAGTCGACCGGGGAAAGCATTTTAGCGGCTGATTTGGACTGTAAAGAAGCATATTTAAAATATCTGTTTTTATCATTATTAAACACATAGTTGATAAAACCATTACATAATAAACACATTCCATCAAAAAAGATGATTCTTTGCATACAAATATAATACACTAATAATGAGAGGGGCTACAAGCTTGTCTACAGATACAAAGAAGTTCTATATATTCCCTTTAACGAATATCAATCTGTTTCCGAATACGACGAAACCTCTTAATATATTTGAGCCCCGATATGTAGAAATGGTGAATCAATCCATTCAATTAGGTATACCAATAGCGCTTTGTTTTGTTCCTGAGGGCTCTCATGAAATCAGACCGGTTGCCGGTTTTGCAGTTCCGCAAGTTATTGAGCGTCGTGCAGACGGCACCATGCTGGTTTTTATGGCTGGGCAAGGAAAGGCTCAGTTGAATCTAAATACAATTAAAACTGAAGATCTGGTTTCTAGCATGGAAGGTACAGTAGTTAATGAGGACAAGATACTCGATGAAAATTTGCGGGCTAAGTACGTAGCGCTTAGTGAGGTCTTGGTTCGTTGGGTAACCAGTCATATATCAGACCCATTACAACGTGAAACTTTTATTAAAAGTCTGAAAGGGCCTCAAGAAGTGATCGGGGCTTTTTCAGCCTACCTAATATATGATTATGACTTGCAATACGAAATGATGGAAATCACTTCTCTTAACGAGCAAATTAAATTTCTTTACCGCTTGTTGGAATCCGGTAAACTCACCAACGTATAAATTAAACGGGCCCACAGTGCGTGTGCAATTAATAAGTGCGCCAGTTTTAAGTACAGCGGTGAAAGTGTCAGTAAAGTGATAACTCCGATCATGGCTGTTGCCATAAATTCAAAAGCCAGTCTGTTCATGTTTTTCGAAAAACACCACGCAATAAAACTACAGGAAATTAAAGTAGCTAAAGCCGGATGTATAATACGGAGTTTTACAAATAAATGGTTGTTGGTGGAGAAATCCTGCAGAATTCCCTGCCATAATGAAATGCTCGGAAACAAAGTTGTAGAAAGTGAAGCTATGGCTCCTGTTAATGGTAAACACACAAACAATAATAGTAACCAAGGATAGCGTATTTTGATAGACTGATCGCTGCGCTTAAGGCTTAAATAAAACAGATAAGTTACGCCGGTTAACATAAAACTATTTATTTGATGTAAAGACATGACGAATAGTCTTAAGAACGAATCATCCACCGTAACCAATTTACCTTTAACTAAGGCGGCGCCAAGTAAAGCCTCGGAAGTCATAAAAGTTAAGAGCAACCAATTAAGTTTTCGAAGAAGGGCGGATGCATTTTTTCTAAACTTAAAAAAAATATAAATAACAATTAAGCCATATAGGCCACTCATCATTCGGTGCGAGAATTCAACCCAGGTTTTTTTGTCTGTAAAGTCTGGAATAAACTCACCATCACAAAGTGGCCAGTGATCGCCGCAGCCATCGCCGGAATGGGAGATTCGCACCCAAGCTCCCCATAAAATAACCAAAAGCGTATAGACCCACAAGAAATATAAAAAAGAGGCCCATTTGCTGTTTTGACTAGGTGCTTGTGTGTTTGAATTCATGCCTAGAGCTTAGACGTTATTTAAATAAGGATCAATTATTTTTCGCGCATTGATATGAGCACCGAGCACTGATAAGAAAATAAAAACTCCGCCGGTTTTTCGGTCTAAAAATAAAATATCCTGAGGTGGGGAGCGCAGATCAAAGTTTTTAAACTGAATTGCTTTTTTTACTACACGGTTAGGCAGGTCATTAGTTTTCCAGTGGTAAGTGCCATCAGGTGCTATTTTTTGCTGACTATTGCGTGCATCTTCCGGAGCCCAGAAAGGCTCAACGGTTTCGTAACAGAATGTTTTAAATGCAGTTATATAATCGGCCTGATCGTCGTCAATTATGAAACCCAGTCCACGAGCTCCTGCCATAAACAGTGTTTCATCGTGAACAATTGAGGCTTTAATCATTTGTTTATAATAAGTAATAAATTGCGAATCAAATTTTTTAGTGGCTCCGAAATCTAAAAGCACTAGGCGGTCATTACCCACAGAATCTATCTGAATTTTGTAATTACCTAAGTGAGGATCTGTTTGTACAAAATTCCACTCAAAAATTTCTTTAAAATAAAGATCGATAAAATTTTCAGAAAGTTTATTACGTCTTTGCTGTGAAAGGTTTTGTACTAGGCTGTGGTCGGCTTTTAAACCCTCTATGTATTCAGTGGCTAAAACTTTTGAATTTGAATAACGTTCAAAAACCTTTGGTACAATAAAGCGCGGATCTTGACCAACCAATTCGCCATACATGTAAGTCTGCTTTGCTTCTAGAGTATAGTCGAGCTCCTGTCGGAGCATGGTTTTGATTTCTTCAAATACATTCGTTAAATCAATTCCTTTTGGGAGTATTTTAGAAATTGATAATATTTTTTTTAACGCGGCCACATCAGAATCTATCGCTTTGTCTACGTCGGGGTATTGGATTTTTAACGCCAATTTTTCGCCAGTAGATTTAACTATAGCTAAGTGAACTTGCCCCATAGATGCGCTACCGATCGAGTCAGGGTTGATATCCAGTTCGTCAATTAATGAAGACTCCAGATAATCTTCGAGATGCTTTTTCATAACAGTCCAGGCAATAGGCGGCGAATCTGCTTGTAGAGTTTTAAGAGCTTTATTGGCTTCTGGAGGTAAAAAATGCTCGCCGTACATGGAGAGCATCTGACCGGCTTTCATTAAGCTGCCCTTGAGTTCCCCGAATTCTTTCGTAATATGCAGCGCTTGCGAGTTAATAAAATCATCTAAAGAGCTGTTGGTAATTTTAGTAGATGCGTATTTGATGCCCGCACCTAGACCAAGCTTGGCCAAACTCAAACTTCTAGAAAATACTGAGCTCTTAATCTGACTGAGTTTCTTGTCTGATTCGTTTGGGGGCATGTATTGAATAGTAATCTAACCTAAGCTATTATTCTATCATATTATGAAAATATTAATGACTGGTGCTACAGGACTTATCGGTTCCGAATTGGGACAAAAGCTAAACGAAATGGGACATTCGATTTTGGTCGTAACGCGTAGTAAAAATAAAGCGCAGGAAAACTTGCCATTTCATGCTGAAATTATTGAATGGGATCTCAACACAACTCCACTCAAATCTGATTATTATAATGGCGTTGATGTTATTATAAATTTAGCAGGCGACAGTATTGATGGCCGCTGGACTGCTAAAAAGAAAAAACAAATTTTTGATTCGCGTGTTCAAACATCAACAAATTTATTAATCAATTGTCCAAATAGCGTAAAAACAATTATTACAGCTTCAGCGCAGGGTTATTATGGCGAGCGCGGTAACGAAGAACTTAGTGAAACCTCAGCAGCAGGATTGGGCTTTTTGGCTGAAGTTTGTAAAGCTTGGGAAGCCGTATATGTCGATCACCAGAAAAAAAATCCTGAACAGCGCCTTGTTATTTTGCGTTTAGGTGTGGTTTTGTCTAAAAAAGGTGGAGCTCTGCGAAAATTAATTTCAATTTTTCAGCGAAATCTCGGAGCCGTTCTTGGATGCGGCACGCAGTGGATGAGCTACATCAGCTTAAACGATTTAACGCGTGTACTAATTGAAGCTATAAAAAATCCGCAATATAGCGGTGTGCTCAATGCATGTAATAATGCCCCAGTAAACAATAGGGAATTCACAAAAGCTTTATGTGAGAAGCTTCGTGTTATATCTTTGCCACGTGTACCGAGTTTCGCTTTAAAAATTATATTAGGTGAAATGTCAGAACTGGTTCTGGGGTCGGCAAAAATGAATCCATTTAAACTGAATCAGTTAGGCTTTAAGTTCGAAGATGAAAATCTGATTTCATTTTTAGAACACGAGCTGAAGCTTTACGAAGAAGGAAACAGTGTTTTTTATGCTGAACAGTTTATTCCCTATGAAATCGATAAAATATTTGATTTTTTTTCCAATCATGAAAATCTGGAAAAAATAACTCCGGCCATTTTAAATTTTCATACAGAAAAAATGTCTACGGCGCGAGTAGAGCTCGGCACATTAATTGATTATAAATTAAAAATTCGCGGCGTTCCTATACGCTGGAGAACTTTAATTGACCAATGGGACCGTCCGGTTCAATTTGTTGATACGCAACTTAAGGGTCCATACAAACACTGGAGTCACACTCATAAGTTTAAAAAAGTTAAAAATGGTACACTTATGATTGATGAGGTCCGTTATAAAGTGCCTCTTTCTGATATAGGCAATCTCGTTGTTGGGGCTTTTGTCGAGAAGGACGTTAATAAAATCTTTGCTTATCGGCGCCAGGTTATTGCTAAATACGATTTTAATTTATAAAATAGATAGCTATGAAGTCCGTTATGGTGAGTTCTAAATACAGAGCGTTTTTGAAATACGATGGCACGCGTGTAAAAGCTACGGGCCCACTTTCTTTATTAAATTTAATTCAAAACAAAATTCAGCAGCAGGGCAGTCAACCTGAAAAATGGTCATTATTATCAAATGTAACTAACGGTGATGAGGCTATGCTGAATAATTTTATTTCAAAAATGCAAACTTCGGAAACGTCTCAAGAGCATGATGAAATCTGCCACTGCCGGATGGTTGGACGGGAAAAAATAGAGCAATCTATATTTCAAGGAAGCTTTAGCCGTGAAGAGATTTCCCGAACAACATTGGCGGGTACAGGTTGTGGTTCCTGTCGTAACGATATTGACAAGATTCTGAAAAATAATATTAGATAGCTACGGCTTTTTTGGTTTCAATCTGCGAATGAATTTTTTTAATTATGTTATCTTCGGAATCATGAACCCAAGCGCCGGCTGAATATAAATGCCCGCCACCGCCGAATTCACGAGCCCAGCTTAAAATTTCGTAGGTGCGACTGCGGAAGCTCAGTTTGTAATAGTTGTATGCTTCTTCACGAATAACGATTGAGGCTTCAAGATTTTTAACCAGCATGAACAAATCAACGAGGTCACTTACGTCGTCTGTGCTGAGGTTGAATTCTTTGAGATCAGATTTTGTAATTGAGATAATCGCAATTTCATTGTTTTTATATCTAACATGACTGATCAATTTTGAAAGATAATTCATTTTGTTGATTGTCCAGTTATCAAAGAGATAATGATATATCTGATTATGTTTGGCTCCAGCCTGAATGAGTTCTTTGGCCATATCGAAAACCTGTATAGAATCCCGTTGCAATTTAAAACTCTGCGTATCAAATAATAAACTTGTGTAAAGAGCAGAAGCTATATCGGTTGTAAGAGGGATACTTAAGTTTTTTATAATACCCAAAGTAATTTCGCCAGTGCAGCTGGCATTTTCGTTAATGTGGTAGGTAATATTTTCGATTTTTTTTTCAAATACAATATGGTGATCAACAAAAATAATTTTACATCCCGCCGCTTGTAAAGATTCAAACAAAGGTGAGCACAGTTTAGGGTCGTGTGTGTCGAAGATGAGTGCAACATCCTGGTCGGAAAAAACACTCTGATCCACTTTTGTTGCATCTGTAATTTCAAGGCCTTTAAGTAAAAAGTGGTAACGTTCAGGAGCTTGATCGTTGTGAATAATTTTAACAGGTAAATTCAATGATTTGAGTGCGTGAAAAAGTGCAACCTCACTTCCGAGTCCATCGCCATCGGCGCTTTTGTGGGTCGAAAGCCAGATGTTGTTTGCAGCTTGAAGTAGTGGTCGAATGTTCATTTAATGAGTGTAAATTGACGCGGCATGGTCTGTCCTCATGTGTTTGTGTAAACCCTTAATATTTGGTATAAAATAGGGCTTTCGTATAGACTAATTATTAGGCAGTAATTACGACTCAATTATTGTATCAAAGGAAAGGCCTTTTATGTCAGACATATTACCAATTACAATGCGTGGAAAACTGATGCTTGAGACAGAACTTAAAAAGTTAATTCTTGAAGAAAGACCAGCTATTATCAAAGCCATTGAAGAAGCCCGTGCACATGGTGATATCAGTGAGAATGCTGAGTACGATGCAGCCAAAGAACGCCAAGGTATGATCGAAGGCCGTATTGGTGAAATTCAAGGTAAATTAGCTGGTGTTGAGGCTATTGATCCCACGACTATTAAATCTGACCGTATCGTTTTTGGTGCAACAGTAGAAATTTCTGATACAGAGACCGAAGAAAATTCAAAATACCAAATCGTGGGAGTTGATGAGGCCGATGTAAAAAAAGGAATGATCTCAATTGTTTCTCCTTTGGCTCGAGCTATGATCGGTAAAAAAGTCGGCGATCTGGTAACAGTGCAAAGTCCTAAAGGCGATAAAGAATACGAAATTATTTCTTTCAAATTTGTTTAGATAAATGAGTCGAGCAGTAATAGATCAATCCGGATTCCGAGTTGTTATAATTGGCCTGGCCCTATCTGTTTTTTTAGGGTTAGCGCTTAGATCTCAAATCTCAGAAACAAGAATTCAAACATACTTAAATAAATCTGTAGATCGCTTGCAGGCGGATTTTTTTGTCGATTACGATTCAGCAAAAGTTAATTTATCGAGCTGGGGAATGCCTCTTCCAGCCTTGGTTATAAAAAATATAAGATTAAGTCCAAAAGCTACACTTTGCCAAAGTTCGCAAATTTTTATTAGCGAACTAGAAGTCCCGGTTTCATTATCAATGATTATAGGTATTAATAGGATTGTACCTAAAATTCGAGCTAAAGAAATTGAACTCCGCCTGTCAGACGTTGATCGTTGCATGGGAGCACAGAACGAAGCGGCCGCCCGAAGAAGTAATATACAGGAAATTGCTGTAAGTGGTTCAGGTAATCAAATTTCATCTTCAAAAGATTTCAGCATTGCACAAGTTCCTAAAGCGGAACCTGGTGTTAAAAATATTTTTTCTAACAAAACCCGTGCTGAGCTCAAAGAAGTCTATGTTGAAAAACTTAAAATTATTCTTAGTAAAAAGCCGGACCAGCCGGTGTTATTTAAGCAAATGAATATCGAGCTATTTTATACTGAAAACCGCCTATCTGAAGTTCATTTAAAGTCTAAATTAAATGCTCTTAAAGACGCTCGCTCAGACGTATACTTTTTAAATGCGAATTTAACTTCAATATTTAAAGCTAAAGAAAATAACGAAATTGAAACCATAGCTAATTTTGACGGCAAGCTTCTGGATGGGGATGTACAGTTGTTTATGCATAACTTCACAGGTTCAAAAAAAATATCATACGAGCTAGGTGTTGAGCATGTTTCAGTTAAAGCACTTTATCCTTTTTTTGAAGGTACAGAATCTGACAAAAACATAAACATTGAAAAAACTCCTATTTCAGTCAGTTTTGCTAATCATGGTGAAATTTATCTGACCGGAAAAACAAGTGTAGATTCAAAGTTCAAAAAAGTTCAATTAAATGTTGAAAACGGATCTCTGAAGGTAAGTGAAATTGAAATTAATTACGATGGATCTCAATTAAGTTTGAAACCGTTTGATCTGGCTATAGAGTCTCTTTCCTTATCAAAGATTAAAAACATTGAAGGTCTTAGAAAAAAACTCGATAGCTTTGATAGTCTGGGTGATCTTACAGGGAAATTAGAATTTAAAAACGAAAATTCTTATGAAATCAAAGGTAGTATAAAAAACATTCAGGCTGTTTTTTCGAACAGAGGTAGACGAGATTTGCAGGGTATAGACCATGTAGATGTAGAAGTAGAGCGTAGCGGAGCTAATTTAAAAATTGGCGCGAAAAATTTTGTTATTAACGGACAAAAATTAAACGGAGCCTTTGAAGCCGTTCATGATCTCAACAAGTTATCAACTGTGGCGCAACTTAAACTTGACGGTTCAAGCATGAACTCTAAGGTGTGGGAGCAATTTACTTTTGTAGAGCAATCTCCTAAATTTTCAATTCTATGGAATTATAAAAAATCAGGCAATGAAAGCCATAAAATTAACATTTTTGTAGATAAAATCGGCTTACCAGGAGTGCGACTAGATAGTCTGAATATTGATATCAATCAGACACTGGGTTCAAACGCGAATGATAATTCGTTGAACGTATTTATTAAACCCAATCGGTTAATGGCTAGTCAGACTTTTCTTGAAAACAAAACTGTTCAGCAGGTATTCAATCCACAAAATGGTTTTAAAATGACTATGCTCAATAGTTATAAAAGTCATTTGAGTATTACGGGTAAAGATTGGAAAAATGTTAGCTTCAATATGGATACTTCATTTCTGAGTGACGCTAACAGTAAATCTGAAACTTACTTAAACCTTAAGGGTAGTGTAAAGTATGAGGTAGGTTTAGAGGCTCATCTTGTTTTACAGAATAAAAATAGTCATTTAAAATTTGATCTCAGCAGTAAACCAGAAGAAGAAATTGTAGTAAAAAGCTTACAATAGGAAATTACTTTGATTTGGACTGAAGATAAAAACATCTGGAATTGGTTACCCAAACTGCAGGCACATAGGGGTTATTGGGTAAAAGGACTTCAGCAAAATAGTCTGCAATCAGTACAACAGGCCTTTGAGCAAAAATACCAAATATCTGAATTTGATGTTCGTATGACTTCTGATGGTGTTGTTGTTATGTTTCACGACGACAGTTTTCAGGATCTGGTTCTGAGTAAAACTACATTTTATGCTCTCAACGAGGCTATCCCAGTTACACCTCTTGAAGAATTATTTAAATGGTTAGTAAAGGTTCCTGATTTTAAACTTAATATTGAAATCAAATCACGTAAAATTGTAAATTCTTTGCTTGAAAAGAAAGTATGCGAATTGATTCGAAAATATAAAATTGAGGAAAGGGTAATGATATCAAGTTTTAATCCTTTCACTCTCTATAAGGTTCGAAGATATTGCCCTAAGGTATATCGTGCTTTGTTGCTTACATTTGAAAAAAATTATGGAAATAATTTTGTTATTAAATCAAGGGTTCTTAACTATATGTGCAGACCCCATATGCTCAATCTTCGCGCCGAAGATTTTTCAAGGCGTTTCGTCAAGTTAGCAAAAAAAATTCCAGTTGTGCTTTGGACAGTTAATGATGTTAACGTCTATAAAAAATCAGCCGCAAATATACACGGGATTATCTCGGATCAGATAACTCCTGCAGAATTTAAAACTATACAGATATGACTACGATTTCTGTTCAGACTTTTGAGTTGTTTGTTTAACAACATCATTGTTTTCATTTAAACGCGGATGATTGTTTGGAGTATCATCGGCTTCGTTTAAACCATCTTTGAAGCCTTTAATAGCCTTACCTAGAGATTGTCCTAAAGCAGGTAAGCGGCTAGGGCCGAAGAAGATTAACAGGATTAGAGCTAATATTAATAAATGCGGTAAGCTGAACTGTCCCATGTAAACTCCTTAAAATTAGAACTAAGATTTGTGCTCAGTTTTTTCTTCAGTTTTCGAAGCTTCTTTGTGGATTTCTTTTTGGTGGCTAACATCTTTTGCGTCAACATTCATTTCGTTAAGACCTTCTTTGAAGCCACGGATGGCTTTACCTAAAGATTGTCCTAAAGCTGGTAAGCGGCTAGGGCCGAAGAAGATCAATAAAATTAAGGCCAAAATCAGCATGTGCGATAAACTAAACTCACCCATAATAACTCCTTTGATACTCTACTATTCTATCGTTTAATCGTTTTAGGATCAATAGCATCTTGTAGGCCATCTCCAACGTAGTTGAAGCTGATAGTAACAAACAAGATTAATAGACCCGGTAAGATGGCAAGGAAAGGGGCTCGGTAAATCAGTTCCTGTGCATTAAATAGCATATTACCCCAGCTCGGAGTCGGTGGTTGGATACCTAAACCTAAGAAGCTCAGTGCGGCTTCAAATAGGATAGATTCGCCCACGCCTAAAGTTACAGATACAAGTAATGGTGCGATTACATTTGGGAACATGTGACGTGTTATTATCGTAAAGTCGGTAGCGCCTAATGTTTTAGAAGCTAAGATAAATTCACGTTCTCTTAAAGTTAAAATACTTCCGCGTACTAAACGCGCTACCGGCATCCATGAGAAAATGCAAAGAATGAAAATGAGTTTAAGAATACTTTCACTTCCGTGTGACAGCAAACTGGCTAACACAGGAACTTTTTGTAGGTCGATGGCTGCAACTACAATTAACACAGGAATAGTCGGTAGAGAAAGCAAGGCGTCAGTGATACGCATAAGCATGGTATCAATAAATCCACCGTAGTAACCAGCGATAGCACCTATTAAAAGGCCGATTAGGGCCGATGAAAGAGCAACTAAAATACCAACGCCCATCGAAACCTGAGTTCCATAAATTAGACGCATTAAAACATCGCGACCTAACTCATCGGTACCAAACAGATGGTAGATTTCAAATTTTTTAGCTACATTACGTAAATCGGTTTTAATATCCTGATCGATACTCAGTAAGCGAATGGCTGCCATGGCTTTGCGTTTTTCAAAACGGGCCCACTCATAAAGTGCATCCTCAGGTCTTGACACTGTAACAAATTCTTCTTTAATGAGTTCAGCTTGAACAATTGCAGCTGACTCCGGATTTTCTTCTATGTATTTGCGTACTTCGTTTTCGCGAGTGTCTGTGCCGGCGCTTATAGTTGTAAATGGTGGTTCGTACCGGTGGAATACATTTTGGTTTTCAGCGTTAACGCCCATTACTTTTTCAACAATAGGGGCTGATAAAGCCACCAATACAAAGAATAAAATAGTATAAGCGCCGATAACAGCCGCTTTGTGTTCTTTGAACTGATTGTAGATAATTTTAGAGATGCTTTGAACTTTTTCAAGTTCAGCAATCTGAGCCTTATTTAATCTTTGAGGTTCTTTAGAAACCTGAGCTAATTTTTTATTATTATGTGTATCTAGTGTATCCATCGCGGTTTCCTTAGTTGTATGAAACGCGAGGGTCGACCACGCCGTAAAGTAAGTCAGCAACCAGATTCATTAATAGAACCATGCTCACTGAAATAATAAATGAAACCATGGCCACGTTGAAGTCGTTACCGATGATTGATGAATATATTAAACGCCCAACACCAGGATAAGCAAAAAGAGTTTCGGTAATAAGAGCGCCTGAGAAAATTGAAGAAATACTTAAAGCTACAACAGTGATTAAAGGAATAAGGGCATTTCTGAAGCCGTGTTTCCAAATAACAATATTTGAAGCTAAACCTTTGGCGCGCGCGGTACGAATGAAGTCGTTTCTCATGGCTTCAAGCATAGCTGAACGGGTAAATCGTGAAAATCTTCCGATAGATTGAATCGATAAAGATATAACCGGTAAAATTAAGTATGCAGCTTTATCGAGAATTTCTTCCATTAAAGTTTCGTACTCAACACCGGTAGTTTGATAACCACCAGCAGGTAACCATTGTAATTTAACTGCAAAAATAATAATAAGAACAATACCAAGCCAGAAAGAAGGCACGGAAATTCCTGCAAAGTTAAATAAATTTACAACGTAATCCACTCTTGAATTAGGCTTTAAAGCACAGAGAATACCAAGTGGTATAGCCACCAAAAGCGAAAATGCCAGAGAAACTGTAGATAAAACAAATGTTGAGGTTAGAGCAGGGCCCATCATTTCAGTTACCGGAATACGGTAAGTACGTGAGTAGCCGAGTTCTCCTTTTGCGATATCGCTAACCCAATTGAAGTAGCGTTCGTAAATAGGTTGGTCTAAACCGTAAAAACTTCTTAAGCGGGCTACGTCGGCCGCAGTAATTTTTGGATTGGCTGAAATCATCAATTCAACCGGATCGCCAGGCATTAAACTCATTAGTCCAAAGCAAACATATGACAGTATTACGATCACTATCAATGTCTGTACGATCCTGCGCAAGATGAAATTTATCATATGATATTCAGCCTTATGTCGTTATGTAATTATTCTAAAGTCCACTTTTCAACTTCGTTGGTTTCCGGGAACTGATGACCGGTTAAGCGGTAACCTTTCATCTGAGTCGGAATAACCGCAACGTCAGATCTGTAGTACAGAGGTAATACAGGAACATCTTCAGTGTAGTGCTTTAAAATTTGGTGCATGATCGCTACGCGTTTTTCATGAACAAATTCTAAATCAAGGTCCATTAACAATTTATCAACTGCTTTGTTTTTCCAGCCCATTTGATTTTGGCCAGAGTAGCCGTTTTTAGCAGATGGAATACTAGTCGAAGAGAAAGTTGATTTTGGATTGTTTTCAGGAGAAGAAACCCATGCAAATAACGCCATTGAATCAAACAGACGTTTTTTAGTGGTTTCCCCGAAGAATACTCGCGCCGGTTCGTTTTTAGCTGTTACTTCGATACCAACTTGTTTCCAGCCGTTTTGTAAGTAAACCTGAACTAATTCACGAGTTTTATTTCCGGCAGTTGTCATTACTGTGAAAGATAATTTTTTACCACCTTTTGTGCGGATACCATCTGGTCCGCGTTTCCAGCCGGCTTCGTCTAATAGTCTTTCCGCATCGCGTGGAGAATATTTGTAAATTGTGATTTTTGTAGGGTCGTCGGTGTACCAAGGATCTTTAGGTGTTACAGAGTGAAGAGCTGGTGATTGCTTGCCTTCAAACAATGACTGAGTTAATTCGTCACGGTTAATAGAGTAGCTCAATGCTTTTCTTACACGAACATCTTTAAGAGCTGGATTATCTAAGTTAAGATCGATGTGTTCATAAACAGTACTTGGTTGGAATAATACTGTGTAAGGTAAATTTTCAGCTTTTACTTTTTTCTCAAAAGCTAAAGCTTGGTCTAAAGCTAAACCAAGAGTTGAAATCATATCAATAGTGCCGGAGCTTAAGTTAGCTTCTAATGTTCCTGAGTTAGGAATTAGTTTGAAAATAATTTTTTGAATTTTTGGTTTCTCACCATACCATTTAGGATTTGGTACGAAAGTAACGTGGTCGCCTAATTGAATTTCTTGAATAAGGTATGGACCATTGTAAAGACCAACATTGTACGGGTCTTTAACGTAAAGAGAATTCTTCTCGTAGCCGCCGTTTTCAGCGCCGTACATATTGAAGATTTTTTCTTCTAAGTGCTTAGGTAAAGCATGGAAAGTACCTAATTGGTAGAAGTCCCATTTAGCTTTATCATATGTGAAAGTACATTTTTTAGGGTTAGTTGGATCAACAGTTACTTTTTCAACTTGAGTGAAAACTTCTTTTTCACCGATACTTACAGTGGCTGCTGAAGCCACTTTAATTGCAAAAGCAAAGTCATCACAGATAACCGGTTTTCCGTCGCCCCAAACAGCTGCTTCGATAATTTCCCATACAGCTTCAACTTTTTTAACGCCGCCAATAGTCACAAGCTTAGCGCCGCCGTTTTCTAAAGAGGGAATTGATTTTGCTAATTGTGGAACCCATTTACCATCTGCATCTATAGTTACAAGATCGCGCATGGCTAATTTTGACATAATGGTGGTAGCGTTCATTGTAGCAATCAGAGGATTGAAGTTTTCAAATTCTTGACCGATACCAATTTTAAGTTCGCTGTTGTTTAACTTTGGAGTGGTAGCAGCCGCAGGTGCAGCTTCAGTTGTTTGTGCCGCAGGTGCTTCTTCGCGCTTTTTACTTTTTTTAGTACAAGCTGTAAAAGACAACACTAAGGTTGCAACTAACAGGATTTTGAAACTTTTCATAGAATCTCCTTTAAATTGGTTTCTAAATTAACATGGCAAGCTTTTAAATGCTGAGGTGAATCTCCGCGCAGTTGCGGTGTGATTTCAGAGCACTCTTTAATTTTGTGCGGGCAACGTGGGTGGAATGCACAGCCTTTCGGCGGATTAATAGGTGAAGGAATTTCACCGCTTAAAATTTTAGACATTTTCTTTTTACCGGTACCTATGCTCGGTATTGATGACATTAAAGCACGAGTATACGGATGCTTCGGATTTTTGAACAGTTCATCGCGAGTAGCGATTTCAACAATGCGGCCCAAGTACATAACTGCAATACGATCGCATACGTG
The DNA here is from genome assembly GCA_019752925.1 of bacterium. Taxonomy (GTDB): domain Bacteria; phylum Bdellovibrionota; class Bdellovibrionia; order Bdellovibrionales; family Bdellovibrionaceae; genus Pseudobdellovibrio. The sequence continues at coordinate 162,420 of JAIELP010000003.1, read as the reverse complement.
CTCGATAACCGATAAATCATGAGAAATAAAAATATATGTTAAATTTAAACGCTCTTGCAGATCTTTTAAAAGATTCAGAACCTGAGCTTGGATAGATACATCTAATGCTGAAACAGGTTCATCACAAATAATTAATTTTGGATTAAGTGCAACGGCACGGGCAATAGAAATACGCTGACGTTGTCCGCCTGAAAATTCATGTGGGTAACGGTTCACGTGAGAAGCTTTTAATCCGACTAATTGTAATAACTCTTTAACGCGCTCTTCGCGTTCTTTTTTGTCAGGTAATAAACCGTGAATTTTAAAAGGCTGTTCGATGATTTGTCCAACAGTCATGCGCGTATCTAAAGAAGCGTAAGGATCTTGGAATATCATTTGAATATCGCGGCGTTTTTGTCGTAACTCTGCGCCTGATAGGTTTCTAAAGTCGGAACCATCAAATTTAATTTCACCTGAAGTGGGCTCATAAAGACGTATTAATGTACGACCTAAAGTAGATTTTCCGCAGCCCGATTCGCCTACTAAACCCAAAGTTTCACCACGGCGTACAGCTAAATTGATTTCTTCAACCGCTTTGACTTGGCCCACTTCACGCATGAAGAATCCCTTTTTAATCGGGAAGTATTTTCTAATGCTTTTTGCTTCTAATATAATATCGCTCATATTTTTGAACCTTTATAAGGGGTTGAAGCAAGCAACAGCTCTGTTAGTAGCGCCATTGACAGGTTGAAGTTGAGGTTTATTGTTCCAGCATTGCTCCAAAACATTTCCGCAGCGGTTTGCAAACGGGCAACCTTTAGGAAGTTCGTGTGGAGCTGGTACTGAGCCTTCAATTGTTTTAAGTCTTGAAACTCTATGGCCCATTTTTGGACGTGATTGAATTAAAGCACCTGTATAAGGGTGCTTTGGAGAATTTAAAATATCCTGAGTTGGACCGGTTTCACAGGTGTGACCACCGTACATAACCATAACCTTATCAGAAACCTCAGAAATAACACCCAGATCATGTGTAATGAACTGAACACTCATATTCATTTTTTCCTGTAAAGTCTGGAATAATTCTAAAATTTGCGCTTGGATTGTTACGTCTAATGCTGTTGTAGGTTCATCGGCAATTAAAAATTGTGGATTGCACGAAAGAGCCATGGCAATCATGGCTCTTTGGCGCATACCACCTGATAAGTGGTGAGGGTAGGCTTCATATCTGTCTTTAGCGGATGGGATGCCCACTAATTGTAACATTTCGATGGCGCGATCACGTGCATCTTTTTTATTTAGTTTTAAATGTTTTTGGATTTGTTCATCCATTTGATAACCGATAGTTAAAACCGGATTAAGAGCTGTCATTGGCTCTTGAAATATCATGGCCATTTTTCCGCCACGAACATCTTCCATTTGACGGTCTGATAAGTTCAGGATGTTTTGATCGTTTAATAAAAACTGACCGCCGGTTACTTTTCCAGGGCGCTCAATTAAACGCATTAAAGAAAAAGAAGTAACAGATTTTCCGCAGCCCGATTCGCCTACGATACCTAAAGTTTCACCTTTATTGATTTCATAAGAAATTTTGTTAACCGCGCGAAAAGGCCCAGATTTTAAAAAAAACGTTGTTTCGAGGTCTTTAACTTGGACAACAGGTTTCAAGTTTTTTACTCCTTAAACATCAGCTCACTGATCGGATAGAAATTTGTACAAGACTGTGGGCTAAAAATAAAGAAAGGCCACACAATAACCGACAGCGTCATAGTTTTTTTACGGCGCTGTTTTGCTCAATAATTTTGTTCAGAGTCATGCTGAAGGCATTTGCCAACGCACCCGAAATCTTATCTGAGAATGATGGTTTTTGCTCAAATGAAACCCGGATTACTTGGTGAGTTTTTGCCTTAGAAAGAAGGTAGTCATCGCTAGTGCGAATTTCATCAACTAAACCCAGCTTAATGGCCATTTCGCCATACCAGAATTCTCCGGTTGCAACCTTTGAAATATCCATTTTAGGTCGGTTAGCTGATACAAATGTTTTAAATAAATCATGGGTTACTTCTAGTTGTTCTTTAAACTTAGCTTCGCCTTTTTCGGTGATTTCTCCAAAGATACTGACTGTTCGTTTGTAGTCGCCGGCTGTATATTCTTTGTAGTCAACATCATGTTTTTTAAGCAGCTTGTTAAAGTTAGGTACCTGGGCCACCACACCTATTGAGCCTACCAAGGCAAAAGGTGCAGCTAAAATACGGTTAGCTGTGCAAGCCATTAAATAGCCACCACTTGCAGCTACTTGGTCCACGCAAACAGTGAGATGAATATTGGCTGTTTTTAGTCTTAAAAGTTGGGCAGCAGCGAATCCGTAACCGTGTACTAATCCACCGGGACTTTCTACGTTAACAACCACTTCGTCCTGCGGAGTTGCAACGCCTAAAATAGTGGTGATTTCTTCACGCAAGTGTTCTGAAGCTGAAGCTTTGATGTCACCCTTAAGAAAATCTAAAACAAATACACGGTTTTTTGGCATTTCATTGGATTTAGCCTTTTCTTCTTTTTTTAGGCGTTTTTTTTCTATTTTGAGTTCAGCATCATTTAACGTAGCGAGCTTTAAAGCCTTTTGTTGTTCTTCATATTTTTCATGTAAAAGCTGAATATCAAAAGATTTTTGCTGTTTAGCTTTGGCAATGATGGTTGCGATGGTAATTAACACAGCCACAATAGCTAAAACTATGATCACCGTTTGCGATAAAAAAATTATAATTGATTGCAGTATTTCCATAGGTTGACGAGGCTAGCTCAAATTGACACATGAGTAAAGACAAAGGTCGAGATTTAAAACGTTTTATGAAAAAAAATAAGAAGGCTTAAACGCCTGGAGTATAATTTGGCTGTGAATGCTAAGAAGCTTTTTTTAATTTCATTTATCATCGTTGGTTGTGCGTATGCACAAGAGGTAACAGATTACGATGAAGAAGCGGCTGATTCGCTGAAAATTGAAGCAAACCATGACCTGAATCGTCTGAAAAGTTTTAAAACAGAAATCAATAATAATAGAATTTTTGAAACTGAAAGAGAAAAAGCTTTAGGCGAGTTCTTAGAAGATCAGGAAAAATGGGATCTGTTGAGAGAGCGCGGTTTAAGAGATTATCGCAAACAAAAAAGAGATTTAGCTTCGCCAACCGAAAATAGTCCTGAATACCAAGATTATTTAAAAGAGGTTGCGCGCATTCAAAAAGATTACGAAAAAAGCCGTCAGGCATTGGTTAAAACGCGCGACCGGATTTTAAATACTAAAAGCGCGGAAATCACTAAGCTTGAAAATGATGAGTTACAGCTTTATACATTACGCCCACGTTATGAACTGCGCAAAAGAAGTCGCAATAAGTGGGTTGGATCAGGAAGTAAATCCGGCATAGGTGGTGGCTCAAGTTCAAGCTCGGCTGGCTATGTGCCTCCGTCACCAATTTCAAATGACTATCCGCCTAGTTCAGATTTTCCAGCTGCCCCGGCACCCTATGAAGGATTTGAAGAATTACCGCCGCCACCGATTTATGATAGTAACATAAATAATGGTGTGCCTTATGATCCATCATTCGGTGGCGAGATGTCGATTCCGCCTCCGCCGCCACCTCCACCGGATTACGATTTTTAATTGATAATTTATTTTTTAAGAAGGTCGTCTGTAGTCAGGCCAGTAAGCTCGTTTATTTTTTTAAACGAGTAAAACAGAAGTGCGCCCAAAAAAACCATTGAGGGAACTAAAATAACACCCATTGAATAAAGTGTCATTTGGCTCAGTTGCTCGTTAAGCAACTCTTGCTTTTGTGCCTCAGTTAGGGCTTCGGAAAGCGGAGTGAATATTTTTATTGCTAAAACAAAATTTAAAAAAGCACTTAATAAAAAAGAAAGCGACAAGAGTTGAGTTAGTTTTTTCATAAGTAGGAAAAAATCCTGCTTTTTTTGTTCTGTATCTAATTTGTTTTCTACTTTTTCAACATCAAAAGTGGCTGGATTAAGAAACAAGCTTTGAAAAAACGGGCTTTTTGAAAAGCTTGAGCCTAAAACAAAGCAGCCTATTAAAAGAGGAAAGGCTGCTTCTTTAATAGCAAACCATATCCCCCCAAGAGTCAGAAGTGTTAATACGCCTGATATTAAAACATTCAGTAATCCAAGAAGTGAAATAAAATCCACTTTTTTGGACTTTATAAGCGATTTAAGCGTAAAGAAAAGCGGGAAGCTTAATGCAATAACTAAGGCAGCCTTAGGATCTAATCCGTATTTGTGGCCTTTATTTAAAATTAAAACCGGAATTAAAATATTAAATAAAATGTGCGAGAAACTATTTTCTTGTTTTTGCATCTGATAAGCCTATTCTATGATGCATGAAATTAGCAACAATACTTTTAATTTTGAGTTTTATAAATGCGGCTTACGCGAGTCAGCGTATAACCACTTCTGACGTTGGCGATATATTTAAATTTGTGTCTGAAAAAAAAGGCACTTCTGGTGCAGACCAGATTTTGATGGTCTACGATTTCGACAACACCTTAATGGCTATGAATCAGGATTTAGGCAGCGATCAATGGTATAACTGGCAATCCGATTTAATTAAGCAGTCTAAATATAAAGATGCGGTTGCTAAAACCCGGGGTGAATTGTTTGATATTCACTACAAAATATTTACTTTAAGTAAAATGCATTTAGTTCAGCCTGAAATCCCTCTGGTTGTTAAAGATATTCAAAACATGAAAATTAAAAGTATAATACTCACTTCGCGTGGGCCTGGTTTGCGCTATGATCTGGAATTGGAAATGGAAGAAACCGGTATGAACTTCCGCGAAAGTTCTATAGGTCCCCTTGGCGGATATGCCGGCTCATTTTTGCCGCAAGGGCTGGATTCTCCGCGTGAAATTAGTTTTGCAGACGGAATTGTTATGGGTTCTGGGCAAAATAAAGGAAAAATACTTAAAGCTATTCTTAAAAAAACCGACGCTCAGTTTAAAACCATTATTTTTTTGGATGATACGCTCAAAAACATAGAAAACATGGAAAACGAATTTAAAGACCAAGTGGATCTTTATACGTTTTATTACACTCGCGAAGAGGCGAATGTTAAACGTTTTGAAAAAGACAAAACACAGGCTATCAAACAGTGGAAAAAGTTAAAACCGGCTATTGAGTCTTTCCGTTAATATATAAAAGCTTATTTAATGTCATCGACGGGCTCATACTTTTTGGCAAGACCAATTATTTATGCTAACTTTTATCTATGCCAGAACTACCAGAAGTTGAAATTGTTTGCCGCAATTTAGCTCAAATTATTAACCCCCCTCAATTGATTAAAAGTTGGAAATTTTTTCGGGCTGACCTTAGGTTTAAAATACCTAAATCGAGCCTGCAAAAACTTGTGGGCCAAAAGTTAACGGGTATAGAAAGACGGGCAAAGTATATTTTGTTAAATTTCTCTGAATATACTTTGATTTCTCATTTGGGTATGACTGGCTCTTGGCGTGAGGAAAAGCAAGGTTGGCTGAAAAGAAAGCATGACCATTTAGCTTTTGAAATTTCTGAAAACAGGTTTTTAGTATTCGAGGACCCCCGTCGCTTTGGTTTTGTTGAAGTGGTTAAAACATCTCAACTTAGATATAGGTTTGAAGATCTCGGTGATGAGCCGCTGAGTGAATCGACTGACTTTGAACAATTAACCCTTAAATTTAAGAAGCTACAGGCCCCGATTAAGACAGCGCTTATGAATCAGAAGTTACTTGTTCGGGTTGGAAATATTTATGCATCTGAGGTTCTGTTTAGAACTAATATTAATCCGCTTAAAAAGTGCTCAAAAGTGACTTCAGATGAGTATATAAAAATTTGGAATGAAGTGAAAATTGTGTTACGTGATGCCATCAAAAAAGGTGGTTCTACCATCGAGAACTACCGAAATAGCTTCGGTGAAAAAGGGCAGTTTCAGGATAGTTTTTTTGTTTATGGACGTCAGAAACAGGCGTGTATTAAATGTCACACTCCGATCAAAAGTGTGGTTCAGGCCGGTCGTACAACTTTCTGGTGTCCGAGTTGTCAAAAAAAGTAGTTAACAACATAAAATTTTTGTGAGAAGTTCTGTTAGTCAACAAAACACCCATTAAGGGAAAGGATTAACCATGAACAAACTATTAGTAGTATCTTTATTAGCATTATCTTTCGCAACAGGTTTCACTTGTTCTAAAAATGCTCCTGAAGCAACAGCTCCAGCAACAACTGAAGCAGCTCCAGCTTCTGCAGACGCTTCTGCAGCTCCGGCTCCAACTGAGGCAGCTCCGGCAGCTCCTGCTGAAACTAAGTAATTAGTTTTAACTTAAAAAACAATTAAGCCCTAGCCTAATAAGCTGGGGCTTTTTTTTGCAATTTAGAGTTTTTGCTCGACTTGCCAGTGAGCAATCCTCGTGCTCCAATTAAGATGTAAACATATTTAAGGAGCATCTTGTGGAAGCACTCAATCAATACACTGGTTTTTTCTATACTTGCGGTTCGCCTACTTTGTGGATCATAGGTTCGGTCTTTTTACTACTTTTTGTGGGTTATTTCGGATTGCCCTTGGTGGTTTGGGCTGTTGCAGTCTTAGCTATACTTTTAGGTTTGGGTTTGCCGACGCCACTTCTAATTGCGTATTCAGTTATTATGTTAGTGTTTCTGATTAAACCTGTCAGAACATTGTTGGTTTCTAACTTTGTCATGAACGTGATGAAGAAACTCGGTGTTGTTCCACAGATTTCAGCAACTGAAAGAACAGCGCTTGAAGCGGGTGTTGTTTGGGTTGAAAAAGATCTTTTCTCAGGAAAGCCTGATTTTGATTCTATCTTAAAAGAGCCCTATGCAAAGTTAACTAAAGAAGAGCAGGATTTCATTAATGGTCCTACGGAAGAACTTTGTAAAATGGCCAATCCATGGAAAATCTGGAAAAATCGTGAGGTGCCTCAAGATCTTTGGAAATTTATCAAAGACAAAGGCTTTTTAGGAATGATTATTCCGAAAGAGTACGGCGGTCTTGGCTTTACAGCTATGGCTCACTCTGAGGTCGTAATGAAAATTGCTTCTCGTTCTTTACCAACTTCAATTTCAGTCATGGTTCCTAACTCGTTAGGCCCGGCTGAATTATTAATTCACTACGGGACGGAAAAGCAAAAAAATCATTGGTTACCGCGCTTAGCGAAAGGCGATGAGATTCCGTGCTTCGGTTTAACTGAACCATTAGCTGGTTCTGATGCCGGTTCAATCACTTCAAGTGGTGTTGTTTTCCGTGGTGAGGATTCTAAGTTATATATTAAGTTAAACTGGAATAAACGTTGGATTACTTTAGCGGGCATTTCTACGGTTGTGGGTTTGGCCTTCCGTTTACGTGATCCTGAAAATTTATTAGGTAAGGGCGAAGACGTGGGTATTACCTGTGCGTTGATTCCTTCAAACGCTAAGGGCGTTGATATTTCTCATCGTCATGATCCTTTAACAATTCCTTTTCATAACTGTCCAACAACCGGTGTGGATGTAGTTGTTTCTTTAGAAGACGCAGTGGTTGGCGGAGCTGCAGGCTGCGGTCAAGGTTGGTCTATGTTAATGGAGTGTTTGGCTGCTGGTCGGGGTATTTCACTGCCTGCGCAATCTACTGGTGGAGCAAAATTAGCCTACCGTACAGCTTCGGCGCATTCATTAATTCGTAAACAATTCGGTGTAAGTATTGGTAAGTTTGAAGGTGTTGAAGAACCTTTAGCTCGTATCGGTGCGACAACATACGCATTAGAAGCCATGCGAAGATTTACTTTAGGTGCTTTAGATAAAGGTTTAAAGCCACCTGTTGTAACAGCTATGATGAAATACCAAGCCACAGAAATGGGCCGCAAAGTAGTTAACGATGCCATGGACGTAATGGGCGGAGCCGGGATTTCTTTAGGTGAACGCAATTTGATTGCTGAAGGTTATATTGCAACTCCTATCGGTATTACGGTTGAAGGTGCTAATATTATGACAAGAACTCTAATTATCTTTGGTCAGGGTGCTTTACGCTGCCATCCATTTGCTTTCGATGAAGTAAGCGCGATTGAAGCGGGAGATGCCAAAAAATTTGATACAGCTTTCTGGGGTCATATCGGGCATGTTATCCGTAATGCTTGTCGTTCAATTTTATTATCTTTAAGTCGTGGTTACTTGGCGAGTGCGCCTTCTGGAACTCATTCAAAAGTTAAAATTCACTATCGCCGGTTACATTGGGCTTCGGCAACATTTGCTATTTTAGCAGATATCGCTATGGGTTCATTAGGTGGACAGTTAAAAATGAAAGAAAAAATCACAGGTCGTTTTGCTGATATCTTCTCTCATATGTATATGTCGACTTGCGTACTAAGACGTTTCCATGAAGAAGGTCAGCGTGAAGAGGATCTTCCTTATGTGCAGTTCTTCTTGAAGTATTCTATGGCTGAAATCCAAAAAGGTTTCGATGGTTTATTTGATAATCTTAAAATTCCGGGTTTAAGATGGTTGTTTAAAGAAGTACTAGGTGCTTGGTCGCGAATTAACTCAATAGGTTCACAGGCAACGGATGGTTGGTCGCACTTGATTTCTAATTCAATGCTTTATTCAACAGAACAAAGAGATCGTATGACTAATGGTATTTACTGGGTAGGCGAAGCTTCTCACGGTATAGAAAAGGTAAAAGCACGCGCTTCCATTGATCAAACGGCTCGTTTAGAGAATGCATTTATCGTAGTAACTAAGGCTGAATCAGCTGAAAAGAAAATACGTTCTGCTATCAAGGCGGGGTCTATAGCTAAGCGTAAAGGCAAAGCTGCCTGGGATGATGCCTTAGCCAAAAAGATTATATCAGACGAAGAATACCGCTTATTATCAGAGGCGGATCAGGTTCGTTTTGATGCTATCTTGGTGGATCAATATAACGAAACAGAGTATCAAAACAAGATTAGCTGAGTTTATCTAAATTAATACTTGCGATAAGACCTTGTTTACCCCTATCCTAATTAAGGAATAGGGTACGTATTATGTTGAAACAAATTAAATTACATCTGGGTTCTATTTTTAATAATAAAGGTATGTCTATTGTCGAAGTCCTAGTGGCTGCCGGGTTGACATCCATCGTGGCGCTTGGGATTGCCACCATGGTGCAAAATATGATGATTGAGCAGAAAAAGATCACTCTTTTTGCCACACTCAAAGAATTAAAGTTAAGAATAGAAAGCACTGTGCGCGATCAAAACTCTTGGACTAGAACTATTCGCAGTGCCACCGACAATCCTAGTGCTACTTTTGACTCGTTCAGAGCTTCCACTGCGGTTACTGTTGCTGGAGCTACATATGTAGCTCCACAGAAAATAGTATTATTGGATGGAGCAGGAAATGTAGCCTTTAATCTTTTAGATTGGGCTGATACTGGAACGGCAGGTTTTACTGAGACCGGTGCAACTTGTAATACATTTACAATGGCAGGAAGCGATGCTTGCCCGATTTCGTACAGGCTGGTATTCGCCACTGATTGTGGAGGTGCGGCTACTTGTTTTAATCCGCAGTTAAAAGTTGTGGCCAGACTTGTTTTTAGACCGGCTCCTGGTGGAACTTTAAATAGATTTACCAACATAATCGGCGTTGGAAATATGACCACTATTGCTGATGGAGCTGGCAATGATGGCAAATATGATGTGAGTATACGTAGAACAGCTACTCAAGTTAATAGATCCTTTAAAATTGCTGCTAGAAAAGTATCTGGGGGTGCTGCGGTAGCCTATCCAGGATTCGCATCAAATTGTGCGGCCAATGGCGCTGGTGCTTGTACAGCGGCGGTTGCGCCGCATCCAGCCACAGCAGGTCCGGGTACGGCCACTGCTGGAGCCACAGGTTGGTATTTTCCAGATGGAGCTAATGCGCTTGTTACAACTAATCCTGCAGGAACCTTTACAATAAATGAAGTTGGTACTTACCAATGTAATATTTCGATGTCGGCTTTTGGTTCCGGTGGTATCAGTGCATTTTTATTTAGAAATGGAGCTCAGTTAGCAACTGGAAATAGCGTTGCCGGTAAGTGGTCGGGCTCAACAGTTAGTTTTGATACTCGCTTTGTACACCCAACAGTAGGCCAAGCTTTTGATATCAGACAACAATGTCCGTCAGGACCTCCTACTGTAATATCTGACCCTAATGCGGACACCGCAATTAACCTATGCACTTTAGGTATGGCAACCGAGAGTTATACACTTAACGGTACTGATGTAGTTGTTGTTACGTGTACTAAAATTGAAGACCAGGCTAATTAAAGCCAAATAATAAAGTGGGTAGCCCTAAATTTTCATGTTTACTTAATGAGCTCTTAATGAGCTCATTTTTTTTGGTTTTTGATATAAATAATAAAGGCGCCGCAGTTTCATAGTTTTTATTGGATATATCGGTTCCTGTAATAGAAGCAAGTCTTCCGCTGAGGATAATGATGTCGGCTTTGGTGTTTTGAATATTTTCAGTACAGCCATAGTTACTAGCCGAATCATCCGGGGATACAAAGCAAGGTATAAAGCTTTGTCTAGGAAAAATACCCATGCCATCAAGATAACTTAAATTAAATTTCTTCAGATCATATGAGACTTCGCTAATGTATTTTGTTTGATTGAGGTTATGAAGGTAATAAAGGGATTTTTCAAAAAACACTAAGCTTATTAAATTAATTAAAACCAACAACAAAAGTGAATATTTGGTGATGTTGGTAAATTTATAGTTCATTAACAAAATAATAAACGGTAAATAGAAAAACGGAATCAAACTGGCAATATAATAGGGGTAAGATTGTGGAGAAATAAGCAATAAGATCAGTACAATAAGAGCATTCAGAGCGTAGGGCTTTAGTTTGGTGTTATTGGATTTAAAGATATAAAATATAGATATTGTGCTTAGTGATATAATTATAAAATCGGTTCGAGAGAGAAATCTTAAATGAGCATTCATAAACTCAAAATGTTCATAGGTAGAATACAAATACTGTATGGAAGTCATATTCAAATTTATGGACCAGATCAATATGGAAAAACTAGCAAGAGAAATGTAAATTTTAGTTAAAAGCTTAAGTTTATTTAAATAAGAACCATTAACATAAATAAACATAAATAAACCGGGCAGTAAGAAAATGATTTCTTTGATACCAATTAAAGGCAAAAGAGCTAATAAAGCTAAAGACTGGGGTATTTTGTTTTTGTGGTTAAAGTATAAAAATAGTGAAAAAACTAAAAAAGCTATCTGATCGGTCCGCACTCTAAAAAAGTTGTTTAAAATTAAAGGCGACATACAAATTAATAAATAACATATAAAAAAATCATTTAATGTGGACTTATTGTCCGAAAGAGATTTCGCCAGTTTTATGAAGAAAAAAAGCGAAGTTAGGCCTATTACACAGAATACGGCTTTAACTACATAAATATGTTGAAAATCACTAAGTGGTATCAAGTGAAACAGCGACAAAAACAAACTAAACAATGGTTTTTGAAGCATAGAAAATTCAAAATATGAGGGAGTCCACCAGGTTTTTGAAATGGTTATCGGCCAGAACTCGGAAGATGAAATGTAATAAAATAAACCATAAATAAAAAGGATTAAGCAAAGAGCATAGTTTTTTAAAAATGCACTTGTTTTTGAAATCATTTTTTAATACCAAGCAACATAAAACGCTTAAAAGATTTGTCGGGATATTGAAAAGCCAGTTCCTGAGTATCTAGTATTTGAATTTCCTCTATGTATTTGGATAAGAAGTCCTTGGCATTTTCAGGGCAATTAATATGCTCGATATGTGGCATATCGGTAGACTGCAGCAAAACATATGAGCCAACGGGAATATTTTTGAGCCACGCGCTGCCGGCTATATGTTCACAGGCGGTATTAACAAAAAGCTGGTTTGCATCTTTAGAGGGGGTGATCGTGTTTACATCAGAATTAAAAGTATTAACTTCGATAGATTCGCATCTCCAGAAATCTAAAACGCTAGCTGAGGATTTTAAATCGTATTCATTTAAATCAAATAAGTTAATTTTTTTGAAAACATTGTTATTAAAACTTAACAGCAATAAAGGGCCTAAGCCTATCCAGCTTCCATACCAGTTTAGTGTATAGCCCGACTCTTGTTTGAAATGAATTTCAGCCCATTTTTTAAAATGCTCACAAAGCCAAAGTTTGGACTTTATTTGCCCATGGGAAAATGCATCGGATGGAATATTTAAAATTGGCATAAATATATAATTTCATTAAAATATAGGCTAATCAAGGGTATTAATACTGTTTACATAGAGCCATAAGACTGAGTACTATTTTATCTATGACCGAAGTGAGTTTGATCTATTACGGAAAAAATGAAGATGTGAGCAGCCATTTGCTTAACATTCTGAAAGTATTAAAGGTCATGCCCGCAGTTAGTGGGTTTTCAGGTTTTTATATTACGGAAAAAAAATTCGGTTTTGAAAGTCAGCGTAAAATAAGTCTCGATCTTAAAAACACTGGGTCTCAAGATTTTTTAATTTACAAGTATTTAACTGCGGAAGAATTGGCGTTACTGAAAACACACGATGCTGAAAGTAAGTACTATGTACTTTTACATAAATATATTGATTCGTCGTACTTTAAAGATAGTTTACAAATATCAACTGATCAGTTATTTTTTTTAGCTGATTTTACGAGATATTCTGATATTCAAAGTTACCACCATGTTCGTAAGCAATGGCCTAAACAAAATATCATTAAAATTAATTCACATAGTAATGATGTAGAAAAATACGTGCAGTCTTCTTCAACGTTACACTTGCCGGTCTTGCTTTTGTATTTATTAAAAATACTCGTTAATCCGGTTAATGAGTTCAAGCGCTATTCAATTTTACTCAAGTATTCTAATCTACGCTTATTAAGCCGAGCTATTGAACTAGTGTTATTTTTAGATTTTTTATTTAAAATCATTGTTATTAAAACCTTAAAAATACTTTGGTACCAAGGTGTTTTTATTTCAGGAATTATTAAAATTATCGTGATTAAATTTGGGTTTTTAATACGTCATATTTTGTTGATGTGCGGATTCAAGTCTTTTGGTTTATTTGTAGATACGTTTAATTTTTTAGTAAGAGGTAAAGATTTTCTTGTTAATTTGCTTGTCTATCAAATCTGGCATTTTCTTTTTTATAAAGTTGGGCATATCATTTATTATCGATTTATTTACTATGTGGCGATTGATCTGGTCTACCTTAATTCTATTAATATTTATTATGTTACTAGACATGCGGTTTTAATGACTGCATATAAAAGTTATGGACTATTGTATGATATAACAATGTATACACATAGAATAACTAAGTTGTATTTACTGTATCCATTACGAAAAGCGTATTGGTTTAGTAACTTTCAGTATAATAAACGAATTAAGAAGTATTTTGTATGAAACCAGTAATCTCAATCATTATTCCAACATTAGGAAATTTAGAAAATCTTAAAAAAATAATGAACTCAGTTTTGGGGCAAAATCTAAATGGCGATCTGGTTGAAATTTTAGTTGTGGTTAATGGTCTGCAAGCTCAAATTTCAAAGGTAGCGATACAAGATTGGTTTGCGGAGTCAGCAAATAATGTAAAGCTGCTATTTATAGATCAAAAAGGTGTTAATATCGCCCGCAATGCAGGCTTAAAAAATGCTAACTCAGATATTTTAATTTTTTTTGATGATGATTGCGTAGTAGAAAATAAAAACTTTTTGCAAAAACATTTACAGTTTCATCAAAGCCATAGAGATGTTTTTGCCTATGGCGGAGGCTATAGTCTAACAACACAAACGGCTTTTTGGGACCGAATGTATAACTATTTGCAAATGAAATGGCTTTATACTGGAGTGTCTACGGAAAGCGGAGATAATTTAAATACAAAAGTTCTTTTGGGTGGGAATTTTTCGATTAAGTCAGTAATAGCCAGAGACTTAAATCTTTCTTTTGATGAGTCTATTGTTTATGGCGGCAGCGAGTACGAGTTTTTTAAAAAGGCGGCTATTAAGAAGCTACCCATGGTTCTCAACACGCTGAATGTGTACCATCATACCTCTGAAAACCTATGGAGCGTTACCCGTAAACTCTACAAGCAAGGCAGAGGTAAAGCTCATATTGACCAGAAGTACGGTTTAAATGATGTCGTTAGTAATTCATACAAACATGAAGCTATGCCGTTTTTTCAGAAGCTCGCGATGCTTTATTTTAATTATATTTTCTGGGCGGGCTATTATACTTTTAAAGGAGAATCCTATAAGCTTTTTACCCATATGCTGAAGGATCTAGTGGGGAACTTTCATAAAACAAGGTATGAATTATTAAAAAAAATAAGTCATCAAATTAGCTCAAAAAAAAATCAGGGCGATAGGTTTTAAGAAAATAAATCGCGAACAAAAGATTTTATTGGCTTTTGTGCGCGGTAGTAATTACCAAAAAGATGAAAAACATTTTTATCTAGATTTTGCAGGAAGAATAACTCTGCCGTTGTTCTTAATAGTTCAAATCGTTTTGAAAACGAATTTTTATACTGCATTTGATCGTATGCGGTTAAATGCAGTAAGGGTAATTTAATAAGATTAAACTTGAGGTTGAGCTTATGCGATTCATAACCTAAGTCTGTATCTTCGAAACCGTATGAAATGTAATATTTTTTAAACAAACCCATCTCATAAAATTTACTTTTATGAATTCCTAAAGCATAGGTGCAGGTGTATTTCCAGTAATTAGGTAAATCAGACCATCTGTCGCAAAAAAACAGCTCGGACCAGTATTCTTTTTCTTCAATGTAAGTGTCGGTTTTGAGGTTGATTTTGGTGTAGTTGGGGCTGGTTTTGCTGAGTTCTTGATGAATATGGAAGCGCTGAAACTGAATAATGTCGTTTGATTTCATTTCGTTTAGGCAGGTTGCTATGAAGTTTTCAGGCACTAAAATATCCGAGTCTAAAAACTGTAAATATTCGCCGCGGCTATAACGAGAAGCTAGGTTTCTTGCTAAACCAGGCCGGAAAAACTGTTGTTCGCCTTTTACAGGATGTTTTTTAGACCAATAAATGTATTTAATATTGACCGATTTTTCATAGGTCTTAAAAACTTGTGAAAGTATTTGCGAGCTTTGATCGGTACTGCCGTCATCGCAAATGACAATTTCATATAGTCTTTTATCAACATTTTGGTTAATCAGGTGCCAAACGACATTGCTTAAAAATCCTGCGTTGTTATAGCTTGGAATAATCACTGAAATCAGCGGTTGAGATTCGGCCAGAGAAAACTCCCAATCCAAACGGTAGGAAGTGTTTGTAATGGGTTCAAGCTCATAATGAACAGGAACTTTTGTGTTAAAAATTTCCAGCCCGGAAATGGTTTTATAGTCTATGTTAAATTGAGTTATCTGCTTAGCAGTTATTGAATCTATAAGGCTTGGATCGTAGGGCGAAAACATCCAAAAATATGAAAATTTCATATGTGTAGCTTGATAGTGCTGAGCTAATACCTTTAAATCTTTATATATTTTGGGTGCAAACAGTATTTTTGTGATTTGAGGCTGTAAATCACTTTTAATCAGGCTTTGTAGTTCATCAGCCGTAGAAATTTTAAGTACGACTTGCTCAGGTGAAATATTTTTAGTTAAAAGTGTATAACATTTGAATGAACAAAGTACGCTATCTGCAGTTCGAATTTTTTCTGTTAAAAAATCAACAATCAGGTCAAGATGCTTTGAGTCGGCTTCTATTTCAAAAAAGAAAGATTTTTTATTATTTTGCTGAGATTTTGCCAGACGTCTCAAATAAGTAGACTCACTGATATCACTGATGTTGGTGATTTTAAATCTGTAATAAGAGTTCTTGTTTGAGTTGTTGGTGGACATCAAATTCATAAGAGTTTATTGTAGTTGGAGATGAACAAAAAATCCAGTTTAGCGCTTATTGTACCATGTTATAATGAATCTGAATCAATTCCTTATTTTGAAACAGAGTTTAAGGCTTTTGCGCATGCTTTTAGCTCGAATTTTGCGGATTTTGAGCTTACGGTCGTAGTTGTTAATAATAACTCCACTGATAATTCATATGAGCTGTTGAAGCGAATTCAAGAGCAAAACGAGGGTTTCTTCCGGGTGATTGATTGCGTTGAACAAGGTTATGGCGCCGCCCTTAAGCATGGATTTGCATCGGTCGATTCGCAATATATATGTTTTCTAGATCTGGATAATACCTATCCTATGAACTCGCTTATAGAGATGCTGAAAAGTCTTATAAGGCAAAATCTGGACATTATTTACGGAGCCCGAATTCATAAATCTTCTGAAATTTCATTTATAAGATATTTAGGTAATCAGTTGTATGTAGTTTTGCTTAAGTATCTTTTTAAATCAAAGCTGAGTGATGTTTGTTCCGGCATGAGATTGTTTAAAGCTGAACATAAATCTAAAATTCTTGCGCTAAAATCAAATGATTTGTCCTTTTCTATAGATTTTACGGCCCTTGTTTTTATGAATAAATTGAAATATGACGAAACTCCTATTTTGTATCGTGATAGAGTTGGAGAATCTAAGTTGTCTGTTATTAAAGACGGATTTCTTTTTTTATGGATCGTTATCCGGAATTATTTAAATAAAAAATGAGTTTTACTACTGTTGTTTATGCTTCGGATGAAGCCTCATATTTAATGTCTCGCGATGGTCTTAAGGCTATTGGAATTGACACTGTTGTTTGGTGTGACGCCCGCAAATACAGTCGCATAGACGTAATTAATCAGAATCTGAATACATGGCTACTTTTTTTAGATCACGATTGCAGTTTATCAGCAGAAAGTTTTCGGCTAATTCAGCAGGTTGCAGAAAGAAACCCTGGCCACAGTGTAGTTTTTGCTGGAGTTTATTCTAATCTTAAAAATTCATCATACTTGCAGCGTGTCCATAATTTTATAGCCAATTCATGGCTTCAGCAGTCGTATGCGCAGCCTAAACAAAATAAATTGGTACTGGGTGGGGCATTTTTAGCATTTGCTATGCATGAAATCAAAATAGATCATAAAATTTTTTGGGGCGCAGAAGATAAGTTTTTGTCGTATCAATTTTCAAATATGAACTTCAAGATCAATTTACTAAATGAATTCAGCGTTCTTCACAACACATCACGATCAATAAAACACTTCGTGCGCAGAGCATACCTGCACGGCAAAAATGATATCATGTACATTTCTGAGGATAAAAACAAAATCAATTATCTTTTTTGGATTCGTAAAATTGGCTTTGCAAATTTGAATTTACTTCCGCTAATTGCTTGTCATTTTTGTATTCAAAGATCGGCAGAATTAATTCAAAAAATTCGCCTCCTGAGTAGCATAAAAAAGTAAGGCAAAACCCCAAGAAGCCGATATTAAATATAGAGACAAAGCTAATTAGAGCAAGAATTAAAAGTAAAAAATAGTAGCTATAAAAACTAGAAGCGGCTATCGCAAAAAGAGTTACTAGCGGAATTAGGCGGTAAAACCTAAAGCCGTTTTTAAAATTCATTTTTTGTACAGGAATCTGTACGCGGCCCATTGTAAACATCTTAAAAAACCACTTAGTTAAACTTAAGTTTTGCCAATGTATAACCTGTGCGGCTGGTAAAAATATAAAACGGTACTCCAGATTATAGGCTCTGTGAGTAAAGTCCAGGTCCTCTCCACATTTACTTAGTCCAGAGGAAAATCCACCGATTTTAAGAGCGATTTCTTTATTTAAAAGTAAGTGACAAGAGGGAACATGGTCTACAGCCACTAAATGTGAATGAGTTTGAATTTGAAAAGAGAATGGCAAAAGTTTTGATAGCTTCGACATAAAATCAAAAGTACTTTGTAAAAAATAGTTGTTTGATTTATGCGTTACTGTTCCACTGAAGCCAGCATACTTTATATTGATATCGTTAGTTAACTCAGTATTAGCGAGCTGAATCAGCTTCTGCAAATTTCCTTTAACCAGATCAATATCGGGATCGATTAGATAAATATACTCGGTATTTGATTTTTGCAGCAGCAATTGTCGGGCAAATCCTAAGTTGTTACTTGGATTTTCAAAGCAGATAGCATTGTGGATATTTTCTTTAATCCATTTACTGATCCATTTGCGGATTTCTTCTTGCTCATGATTTAGAACAAAAATCCATTCAACTTCATAATCTTTCAGTTCCATTTTAAGCTTAGGTATCAGATTTTGAATTTCGGTGACTTCGTCATAAATCACCATACCGCAAGTTAAAGACTGAATCATCTGTGATCTTTACTTCTGCCGGCAGTACTTTCGGAGGTAATAGTTTCACGAACTACCACAACTTTAATCTGTCCAGGGTACTGCATTTCTTCTTCAATTGTTTTAGCAATCTGCTGCGAAATTTTAATAGCATTCACATCGTCGACAACTTTAGAATTTACTAAAACGCGGCACTCGCGACCACCGTTAAGTACAAATACATCCGTAACGCCTTGGAAGCGTTTTGAAATTTCCTGAAGGCCAGATACTTTTTGAGTATAGGTTTCAACTGTACTGCGACGAGCACCAGGGCGTCCGCCGGAAATAGCATCAGCTGCAATAACTAAGAAGTCCATGTCATGTGTAGGTGTTACGTCATGGTGATGGGCTCTAACAGCATAAATAACATCTTCGGCTTCATTTCGTGTAGAGATGAAGTCGGCACCGATTACGGCGTGGCTGCCATCAAGTTCGTGATCAAGGGCTTTACCTAAATCGTGTAGCATGCCGGCGCGTTTGGCTTTTTTAACTTCGTTACCAAGTTCGCCAGCAAGCATGCCGGCAAACCAGCCCACCTCAGCACAGTGGAAGTATTGATTTTGTGTGTATGAGTAACGGAATCTGAGTGACCCCATGACCTGTCTGATTTCGGGATTTACATTTTGCAACCCTAATTCTTTACAGATGTTGTCTCCATCACGTTTAATTTGATTTAAAAGTTCAGTTTTTAAATTTTCAGAAATTCTCTGAATTTCCTGAGGATTTAATTTTTTACGTTTTTCTATATCACGGAATAGGCGATCGAAAATGCGACGGGTTAGCTCGCGGCGTACAGGATCGTAACCAACGATTTGAATATTGTCCCATCTTTCAGGATCGGGTTGGGCTTCGATGTAAATATCACAACCACTGATTTTTTGAATAGCTTCTACGTTTTCTTTTAAGCTTTCGCAGAAAACTTTACGAATATCTTCAGTGGGGAAGTAGCTGGCTGAAATACCGCGCTCGGTGCTCATTTCTTTATGGAAACGATCTATGCAATGGGCTAGAATTTTTTTAGCTTTTTGCTCTGCAAACTCTTTTGTTTCTTCTTCGATACTTTCGGCCTGTTTGCTGTAGTCCTGTTGAGCCTGGTCAATGAGTTTAGATTTAATCTCTGTAATAACATCAGACGGCTGAAGCTGGGTTTTGTTAATTAAAGTGTTTTTAAAAGAATCTTCAAATTCTTTTTTTTGTAAAATATTTTTATTAATGTCTGTTTGCTTAGTTGTGAGTTTAATAGAACTATCGCGAAGTTCAGTTTCTTTTAACATTAAAGAGGCTCTTAACGTTTTATATTTTTCTTCATTCAGAACTTTTTTGTCGTTCACTCGGGTTTCAAGTTCTTCGCATTTTTGTTCCATGGCCAAATGTGCATCTTCAACATCGGCCCAAGCTTCTAGCTCTATCTCTTGGATTTTTTCTTTTCGTTCTTGTTCTTCTAAATTGAATTGCTCTTGAGTTTCTTTAAGGAGTTCAGCAGCTTCTTCCTGCGCTTCGTTGATAATTTGCTTACGAACCATGTAAAATAAAAAATAAACTAAGGCGGCGCCAGCTGCTATTCCGATAACGATGTAGATAATAATTTGTGTAATGTCCATTGACTGCTTTCTGGCTGAATTTCTAAGTAACAGTTAAGTCTATAATTGCTGAGCCACTGACACAAGAAAGCCTTTATAAAACAAGATGCGTTATAGCGTGCAAAAAATGGGTTAATCAGTGATAAAAACTATATGAAATTATTAAATTTTTTAAAAAAGTGGATCTCTATTCTAATCGTTCTGTCTGTAATCGTTTGGGTGTTTGTAATTAATTACTCATTTGTATTCAAAAAACGCATCGTAGGCGAGGTCGTCGCTGCTGAAAAGGTGGTTGTGCCTATGGCTGTGGTAACCAGTAGTCCTAATACAGCTTTAAACCCCCAAGTGTTTTCATTTTCAGTAGGAGTTAAAGACCGCCACACAGGCGAAATATACGTAGCATCCAGCGAAGATCGTCAGTGGGCTGCGGTTAATATTGGCAATTGTGTAATAGCCGCTTATTTCCCGTACCCTCCTTGGCAGTTGTCAAAGGGTAATACTAATCACAACGCGCGTTTACTGCGTAATTTTACAAGCTGTGATCAGTTACCTGAGCAGAGCTGGTTTGATTCGTTGAAATTTTTCTTTTTATTTTAACGGATAATAGAAACTAAAGACGCGTTATTTCTGAAGGCATAGTTGCGAGAAGCGTTTGATTTTTGCTGAATCATGTAAGCAATCGTTAGCATTAAAAACACTAAAAACCAGTTTTTCATTTGCATATAAAACAACATAAATTAGGCCTTCTTCTTTAAACCGTGGTAATAGGCCAATCCGTAATCTAAACCACTTTTTAAACTCAATAATACACTGAGCCAAAGAAGTCCATATCCGATCTTATTGTTGGGAAAATAAGTGTGTAAATCATTCAATAACATCATAGGAATTGCTACCATTTGCAGCGCAGCCTTCCATTTGCCTGTAGCTTGAGCATCTATGACGATTCCATCGGCAGCAGCGGCGGCGCGTATTCCGCCAATGATGGTGTCGCGGGCTACAAATAAAATAATCATCCAAGGGTCGATCGCAGCTTTTTGTAATAATAAAATTAAAACACTGGTTACTAATATTTTGTCCGCAACCGGATCCAAAAACTTTCCTAAATTAGAAACAGCATTGAGTTTGCGGGCATAATAGCCATCGTAGTAGTCGGTTATTGATGCAATGACGAAACAAATTGCCGAAAGCCAACGTCCTAAATCGGTATCCATATACAAAAATAGAGCAGTTGGAACTACTAAAACAATACGTGATAAAGTGAGGTATAAAGGCAATCTACTCATGCGACCTATTAAGTGTTGTTTGATTGCAGTACCTCTGTCAAGATTAAGAAATTGTGTTTGAGTATCAAAGACGCGTGCACGTGTACGAAACAGATTTGATGGGCATTGTTCATCATTCAAATTATTTGCGATTCTGTGAAGAAGCGCGTGTGGAATGGTGTAATAAAAACTCTTTAATTGATTCAAACGACAAAGCTGTTTTTAGCCTAACCGTGACCGAAACTAAAGTGAAGCACGTTAAGCCTGCGCGATATGCGGATTTGTTAACCATTCAGACTCGGACCAGAACAGAAGGTGTACGTCTTTTTTTTCAGTACCGTATTCTGGTTGATGGTAAAATTGTATGTTTGGCAGAAACCGTTCATTGCAATTTAGATTTAAATTTCAAAGTTAAAAGATTAAATCCTGAAATTATTAAATTGGTGGAGAAAGAAATATGGACAGAAACCTGGCTCTAGAATTTGTGAGAATTACCGAAGCTGCTGCGCTAGCATCAGCTAAGTGGATGGGACGCGGCGATGAAAAAGCAGCAGATCAAGCAGCTGTTGATGCTATGAGAAAAGCATTTGATACAGTTTCCATTGATGGAACTGTTGTTATCGGCGAGGGCGAGCGCGATGAAGCACCTATGCTTTTTATCGGTGAAAAAGTAGGTTTAAACAGAGAGTATTCCCCTAAAATTGACATAGCTCTAGATCCGCTTGAGGGTACGACTATTTGTGCCACCGGTGGCGTTGGAGCTATTTCGGTTATTGCCTGCGCTGAGCAAGGCGGCTTTTTACATGCTCCTGATACTTACATGGAAAAAATTGCAGCTGGCCCCGCGGCTAAAGGAGTA
Organism: bacterium; assembly: GCA_019752925.1. GTDB lineage: Bacteria > Bdellovibrionota > Bdellovibrionia > Bdellovibrionales > Bdellovibrionaceae > Pseudobdellovibrio. The sequence continues at coordinate 140,426 of JAIELP010000003.1, read as the reverse complement.
ATTGATTTAGACTTGTCTCCAAAAGAAAACGTTCACCGCGTAGCAGAAGCCAATCGTAAACCTGTAGGGGATGTCACAGTGGTTATTTTAGATAGGCCACGCCATGCAGATTTAATTTCAGAAGTCAGAAAAACAGGGGCACGTATTCACTTAATCGGTGACGGCGATGTTTCGGCAGCGGTGGCCGCAGCTTGGGCTGATTCAGGTATAGATTTACTTATGGGAACAGGCGGAGCGCCGGAAGGTGTAATTTCAGCTGCAGCTATGCGCTGTTTAGGCGGAGATTTCCAAGGCCGTTTAAAATTCAGAAATGAAGAAGAAAAATCCCGAGCAACTAGAATGGGTGTTAAAGATCTTCATAAAAAATTCAAATTAGAGGATCTGGCATCGGGTCATGTGGTTTTCTGTGCAACAGGTATTACCGATGGTCCGCTTTTAAAAGGTGTTAAAGTATTAGCAGGTGGCCGTATTCAGACTCAGTCTGTTGTGATGCGTTCGCAAACAGGTACAATCAGAAATATTGATGCTTTCCACAATTTCTCGCTAAAGAAGGCTTTGAGCTAATGGAAGTGATCTGTTTTCATTGTCAGAAGATCAATACTTCTCTCGGGAAAATCGGTTTAAGAGATGAGTGCCTGGGATGCAGATCTGATCTGCATGTATGTAAAAACTGTGAGTTTTATGACCCGAAAGCTTACAATGAATGCCGCGAGCCCAGTGCAGATGTAGTAAAAGAAAAAGAACGCGCCAATTACTGTGATTATTTTTCGCCTTCTAAAAAAGCCTCGTCGGCAGGAGATGAGAAAGCAAAGTTAAAGAGCGCTGCAGAAGCATTATTTAAAAAATAGATATTAATAAAATAGCGAAAGGACAACAACATGGCATCAGCACACACGAAGGAAGTTTTTAACTGCACAAAAGAAGAATTTTTTAAAATAGTTTCGGATTATGAAAAATATTCTGAGTTTTTACCAGAAGTTAAATCCGTTAAAATCTACAAAAATGAAGGTAATATTAAAGAAATGGAATACAATGTTTCATTAATTAAAACTTTCAAATACAAATTAAGAATCACAGAAACTGGTCATGAAAAAATTAATTTTGAATTTATTGGCGGCGATGTATTTAAAACGATGAAAGGCTCATGGCAAATCGGCGAGCAAGACGGCAAGTGCGCCATTGAGTACAATGTGGAAGCCACCTTCGGTATGCTAGTGCCTGAGTCTATGGCTAAGCCCTTAGTTACTGCAAACTTACCAATGATGATTTCTAACTTCAAAAAAAGAATCAAAGAAGTATATGGCAAATAACGATAAAAAGGATCCTAAAAATGGCGAAAGCACGTCGACCGCTACAGAGAAATTGGGCGAGGCGCTGAAAAAAATCATTTCTTCAGGTTCGCCCACTGAAATTTCAAAAGAAATTATCGGGACTGTTTTGGGACAAGCTTTAAAGGCAAAAGATGACATCACACTTAAAGTTTCGAATGAAATGATCGCATTGGTTCAAAAAATAGACTTTGTGAAAGAATTTTCGAAATTTGCAGAAAATCATAAATTTAAAGTTACAGCAGAAATTGAAATTCTGAAAAAAGACAACGATAATAAGTAATGGCTTCATTTACGACTTTTAATCCGGCTACTGGTAAAGAATATAAAACTTATGACTTCTTAACAGAAAGTCAGATTAAGTCGTCAATAACTCAATTGCACGAAGGCCAGAAAGTCTGGAAAACTAAATCCGTAAAAGAACGTCAGCAAGTTATGCTCGAACTTGCTAAGCGCATGAAAGAGAAAAAAACTCTTTTCGCTGAACTCATGACTCAGGAAATGGGTAAAGCCATTAAAGAGTCTGTTTTAGAAGTCAGTAAATGTATTAAAACGCTTGAAACAATAGCCCAACAGAAAATCACCTATCTTGAGCCTTTAAAAGTCAGTTCTATTTACACTCAGTCAACAATTCAGTATGAGCCAATGGGGGTGATATATTCCATTATGCCTTGGAATTTCCCACTTTGGCAGGTTGTCCGTATGATTGCTCCAGCATTGCTGTCTGGTAATACTATTTTACTTAAACATTCTGAGATTATGCCAGAAACGGCCCGTGAAATTGGAAATTTATTTGATAATATTTTTGAAAAACCTATTTTACTCAACGCCTACATTAGCCATGAGCAAACTGATTTTGTTATGAGGCAGCCCGAAATCGGAGGTGCCTCGCTAACAGGTTCAGTACGTGCGGGACGTGAAGTTTACAGAAGTGCCTCGCAATATTTTAAAAAAGTAGTACTCGAATTGGGTGGTAGCGATCCGTATATTGTTTTAAAGGATGCCGATCTTGCATTAGCTGCGAAAAAAATTGTTAAAAGCCGTTTGCGCAACAATGGCCAAACCTGTATTTCTGCCAAAAGATGCCTTGTTGATAAATCGGTTATGACTGACTTTTTACCTCAAATGAAAGCCGAATTTGACAGATACACTTTTGGAAATCCAACGGATGCTAAAACAGATTTAGGCCCATTAGCGCATCCAAAATTTAAAAAATCTCTCAGACTTCAGTTGGAAGAACTTAACAAAAATACCGAAGCTAAGTTGGTTTACTCAAAAGCTCACGGGCAAAGCGAAGAGTCCGCTTTTGTTGATATTGAAGCTTACTTATTACCAAAAAATTCGAATTGGCTCCAAGATCAGGAGTTTTTTGCTCCAATACTTTTGCTTATTCCATTTGAAACAGAAGCCGAGGCAATTGAAATTGCGAACTCTACGAATTTTGCTTTAGGTGCTGGACTTTTTAGTCGTGATGTCGCCCGTGCGTATAAATTGGCTGAAGACTTAGTCGCCGGCCAAGTGGCTATAAACGACATCGTTTCAACAGATTTAAACCTGCCATTCGGTGGATTTAAGAGTTCTGGAATAGGACGTGAACTGGGGCGTGAAGCCTACTATGAATTTACACAAACCAAGGTTGTATCACATTTATGAGCGCTCCATCTCCGACGGCATGGGATAATTTGAATCATCAGGTCTGGAAAAACATTAAAGAATGTGGTCTGGAGCAGAAGGATAGTTTTGTTCTTTGTATTTCAGGCGGACTAGACTCTATGGTTTTGCTGGATGTTTTTTTAAAAGTTAAGCCCACTTCTCGCATTAAGGTTGTGCATTATCACCACGGTATTTCAGCTCATACTGAGTTACAGAAGTTTCGCGATTCTAATGTACAATTAATTAGAGAAATCTGTATGAATTCTGGAAGGAATGTTGAATTTTTAACCGCAAAAAGTAGCGAAGAGTTGCGGAGTGAAGAGCAGTTCAGAAATGCAAGATGGAACTTCATCCGAAGTATAAAGCAAGAGAGCGATGTTGTTGTAACAGCTCATCATTTAGATGATCGATTTGAAACCATTCTATTGAAAATGATCCGCGGAACGAGTAGTGAGGGACTGACCTCTTTTAAGATGTGGAACGGTGAAATTCTGCGTCCATTGCTAGACCAAGCTAAATCCGAATTGATGCTTTATGCAAAAAAACACAATCTTGATTGGAATGAGGATCCGAGTAATTCGGATGATAGTTATTTAAGAAATTGGCTGCGACAAGTCTGGCTGGCTAAATTGGATGAAAAAGTTAATGGTGGTTCGCAAAATTTTGCTAAGTCACTGTTTAAAATTGCGGATTTGGTGCTTGAAACCCAGACTTTTGAGCTTATTATGGAGCCAAATTCTGAATCTTTGGCTCTTAGTCGGCAATGGTATGTGTCATTATCGAAACAGGATCAGCTTCGTGCCCTAGCTTTGTTCTTAAAAAAGCATCACATTCTCAGTTTCACGACTGGGCACTTAGAAGAAATTGGAAAAAGACTCGACAAAAATCAAAAAGATATCACATTTGAAATACTAGGAAGAAAATGGGTTATTAACGCATCGCAAATTATGCTACAATAATGATTCTTCTTAGTACCAAGAAAGGGACTTAAATGAAAGCCAATCAAAAGACATTCGCGCTGTGGTTTGCATTAATTATTCTGACCATTTTCATGTTCAGAGCGTGGGATGTTAAACACCAAAAATCTATTCAAGACTTTAACTACTCTAAGCTACTTCGTGCAGCTGAGCTTAAAGAGTTAGACGAATCTAAAGTTGTATTTATTCAGGACCGTGGAGAAATCCGTGGAGAAATTAAAGCTGAGTTTGAAAAAAAATACGGGGGCACCCAGTTCCAGATTCCGGGAAATATTTCGGATAAAGGTTTTGAAGAAATGCAAAAATTTGGAATTACGCCAAATTATGAAACAGCTCAATCAGACAGTATGCTGTCTTCGATCCTGATCAATTGGCTTCCGCTCTTGTTAATTGTGGGTATGTTCATCTTTATCATGCGCCAGATTCAAGTAGGTGGTGGTAAGGCGATGTCTTTTGGTAAATCCCGTGCGCGTTTAGTTGAAAATAAAAACCGCGTAACATTTAAAGATGTTGCAGGTGTCGATGAAGCTAAAGATGATTTACAGGAAATCGTACATTTCTTAAAAGACCCTAAAAAATTCACCAAACTTGGTGGACGTATTCCTAAAGGTGTTTTGTTGGTGGGTCCTCCGGGAACAGGTAAAACATTGTTAGCGCGTGCTGTTGCTGGTGAAGCGGGGGTTCCATTCTTTACAATTTCAGGCTCTGATTTCGTAGAAATGTTTGTGGGCGTGGGTGCAAGCCGCGTTCGTGATTTATTTGAACAAGGTAAAAAAAGTGCTCCATGTTTAATTTTCATCGATGAGATCGATGCGGTTGGACGTCATCGTGGCGCGGGAATGGGCGGCGGTCATGATGAACGCGAACAAACTCTTAATCAATTATTAGTTGAAATGGACGGCTTTGAATCGACTGAAGGTGTAATCTTAATTGCAGCAACGAATAGACCTGATGTTCTCGATCCAGCATTATTAAGACCGGGTCGTTTTGATAGACGTGTTGTAGTTGGAAAACCTGACTTAAAAGGCCGCGAACAGATTTTAGCAGTACATATGAAGAAAACCCCATTGGGCCCAGATGTGGAAGCGATTAAAATTGCACGTGGGACACCGGGCTTTTCCGGTGCTGATTTAGAAAACTTAGTAAACGAAGCGGCTTTAGTGGCGGCTCGTTCTGATAAAAAATATCTTGAGATGGAAGACTTTGAAAAAGCAAAAGATAAAGTTATTATGGGCGCTGAAAGAAAATCTATGGTTATCAGCGATGAGGATAAGCGTACAACCGCTTATCACGAAGCTGGACATACTTTAGTGGGTATTAAACTACCGGGTTTAGATCCTATTCATAAAGTAACAATTATACCCAGAGGTATGGCTTTAGGCTTAACTCAAACCTTACCTGAAAAAGATGCTGTGAGCTTTTCTAAGCATCAGGCTGAAAACTGGATTGCATTTGCGTTCGGTGGACGAGCAGCTGAAGAATTAGTATTTAAAGACTTCACTACAGGAGCCGCAAACGATATTGAACGCGCAACTAGTATGGCTCGCAAAATGGTTTGCGAGTGGGGGATGAGTCCATTGGGACCTTTAGCTTACGAAAAACATGACAACCCTGTATTTATGGGTATGGGCCATGGCGGTGGGCAAAAAAATTACTCTGAAGCTAAGGCTCAGGAAATTGATGCTGAAATTTCTAGAATTGTGACTGAAGGTTACACAAAAGCTTTGAATATTTTAACTGAAAACCGTGAAGCGCTAGAAAGAATCACTCAAGCTTTGCTTGAGTTTGAAACTATCGATGGTGCAGAGGTTGATATGTTACTTAAGGGTGCAGCTATTTCTGAAATTTCAAAAGTAAGAGCTAATAAAAAAGATGGTGGCGGAATCGGTGGTAATGTGACAACTTCAGATGAAAAAGAATCTGAAGCAGGTTCTGTTACGAGTAGAAAACCAGCTTCGGTTACATGAGTATAGTTTCTAACCTAATTGAAAATTTATCTTTTATCCTGTCTCATTTAAGGTGGCAGGACTTGCTTGATATCAGCTTGGTGTGGCTGATTATTTACCGCGTTCTCATTTTAATTAAAAGAACAGGTACAATCCAAATGCTTTCTGGTTTGGGAATTCTAGCAATTACATTTGTAGTTAGTCAGTGGTTTGAGTTTTACGCACTTAATTGGATATTAGAAAAATTCTTTACTAATTTATTTGTAATTGTTGTTGTTTTGTTTCAAGGCGAGATTCGTCGTGCTTTGGCTCAGATCGGCAGTCATCCGCTATTTACAGGCGTATCTTCTGTTATGGAAACACACTTAATTGAAGAAATTGCTAAGGGTGTTATTTCGACCGCGCAAAAAGGTTATGGAGCCTTAATTGTTATTGAAAAAGATATTCTAGTTGATTACCACATTGAGATGGGAACAGAGCTGGATTCAAAAATTTCGTCTGAAATGATTGAGTCTATATTTCATCCGCAAGCACCTATGCATGATGGAGCTATTTTAATACGTTCAGGTAAAATTGTTTCAGCTGGGTGTTTTTTACCACTTAGTAAAAATCCAGTTATCGATAAAAACTTAGGTACGCGTCACCGTGCTGCAATTGGTTTAACAGAAGAAACCGATGCGTTGGTATTAGTTGTTTCAGAAGAAACTAAATCTATAAGTATTGTACACTCAGGACATATGAGCCCAAATGTAGAATTATCCGAAATACGTCAGGCACTTTATGAAGCTTATGGATTTAAATATAAAGCCTACGAGGTGAATACATGAAAAGGCTTTATGCAAAAAAACAAGAAAAAATTGAAAAAATTAAAACCAGCGTGCTGGATAATTTTTCTTATAAGATTGTAGCCTTATTTATAGCACTTATTTTGTGGTTATCTATTTTAAACCGTCGGGATTTTATTGTAACAAAAGATATGGATGTAGATTTTGTTACAGCTGAAAATCTCATTGTGGCGGCTCAGTCCAGCGCGCAACTCAAAGTTAAAGTTTCAGGCGCGCAGCCATTGCTAAAAAAATACCGTGAATCTTCACAGATTCTCGCTTTGGACTTATCAGATAAAGGCGTAGGTTTTTACGACGTTGACATTAATGCAGCTAAGCTTGATGTTCCACCAGGAATTAAAGTTATAGGAATTAGACCCAATACAATACGTGTTGAAATTATTGAAAAGAGTAAAGAGAGCAAATAATATGAGTACGACAGCAAATGTAACGAAATTATTCGGAACAGATGGTATTAGAGGAACTTCAAATCAATTTCCTATGACACCTGAGGTGGTTGTTAAAATCGGACAGGCTATTGGGTACTTAATTCGTAAAAAAGTAATTTCATCTCCCTCTTTGGCTAACAAGGTTGTTATTGGTAAAGACACTCGTCTTTCTGGGTACATGATAGAACAGGCTCTTTCGAGTGGTTTAAACTCAATGGGTATATATGTACAACTTGTTGGACCTCTCCCAACACCCGGTATTGGTTATTTAACAAGAACCATGCGTGCGGCCGCTGGTATTGTAATCTCAGCATCTCATAATGCTTATCAAGATAATGGAATTAAAATTTTTGGGCCGGATGGTTTCAAGCTTGATGATAAGCTTGAAAATGAAATTGAAACTTTAGTTGCCAACAATGATCTTCATAAATTATTGCCTCCTTCAAAAGAAGTGGGTCGCACCAAACGTATTGAAGATGCTCAAGGTCGTTATATAGTTTATGCTAAAAGTGCATTTCCTTTAGAGCACACATTAGATGGCTTAAGAATAGTACTCGATACTGCTCATGGCGCCGCCTATAAAGTTGCACCTGCCATTTTTGAAGAACTGGGAGCTGAGGTCATTCAAGTAGGTAATCAACCCAACGGAACTAATATCAATGACAAGGTTGGAGCTCTTCACCCGAGTCTTATTTCTCAGGCGGTTGTTCAGTACCGTGCTGATGTTGGTATAGGTTTGGATGGCGATGCTGACCGTGTAGTTATGATCGACGAAAAGGGAAAGCTCATTAACGGCGACCATATTTTAGCTATTTGCGCTATTCATATGAAGAATAAAAAACAACTTAAAAACGATACTTTAGTTGTGACTCAAATGAGTAATTTCGGTCTTGAAAAAAAGATGAACGAACACGGGATTAAAGTTATAAAAACAAATGTCGGCGACAAACACGTTGTAGATGAAATGCGAAAGGGCTCATACAATCTAGGTGGAGAGCAATCCGGACACATTATATTCTTAGATCAATCAACAACAGGTGATGGGACTGTTGCAGCACTTAATGTTTTATCAGTAATTAAAGAAACTGGTAAAACTATGAGTGAATTAGCAAACATTTTTGAAGATGTCCCTCAGGTTTTAATCAACTGCCGTGTAAGAAGTCGTGTTGAGTTAAGTGATATTAAAGGTTACCAGGCAATTCTTAAAGAAAAAGAATCTGAGCTTAAAGGCGAAGGTCGTGTATTTATCAGATACTCTGGAACGGAGCCGTTGATTCGAATTTTGGTTGAAGGACCGGACAAAAAGAAAATTACTAAAATCGCTGAAGACTTAGCTGTTTTCCTTGAAAAAGAAATTTCTTAATTATTTATGAAAAGTAAAAAAATTATCTTAGGTGTTAATATTGATCATGCGGCCACCTTACGCCAGGTTCGTGGCTCAACAACTAGCTACCCAGATTTACTTGCGATGACAAATCTGGTTAGAGCTGGTGGCGGTAAGCAAATTACAATTCATTTACGTGAAGACAGGCGTCATATTCAGGATGCAGACGTAGTTTTATTGTGTAAAAAGTCTAAGTTGCCGATCAATCTTGAAATTGCTGTTTCTGATGAAATGCTGCAAGTCGCAATTAAAAATAAGCCAAAATGGGTGTGTTTTGTTCCGGAAAAACGTGAAGAGTTAACCACTGAAGGTGGATTAAACGTAATTAAAGTTTTTGATGACCTAAAAAAAATGACTCAAAGATTGCAGGCGGAAAAAATTAAAGTTTCTTTCTTTATAGAACCTGATTTACAGCAGGTAAATGCCGCTGCTTTGGCGGGTGCAGATGCGGTAGAGTTTCATACTGGACACTGGGTTTTGTCGACAGATGAAAAAAAGAAATACATTTGGGGAAAGCTGTGCCAAGCAGCAATTAAAACTCACGAACACAAAATGCGCGTGCATGCCGGGCATGGTCTTGATTTTCATCATGCAAAGCTGATAAAAAAAATGCCACATCTCAAAGAAGTCAACATAGGTCACTCCTTGATTTGCTACTCATTAGAGCATGGTCTTAAAAAATCTACTCAAAAGATGTTAGAAAAACTTAAATGAAAGTTGTTTTTGCTGCTGAAATGAAGAGTGAGAATGAACTCAGAGATAAGATTTCTTTAGTTGCTGAAGTTATTCAAAAAAACTCAATCATTCTTTTGTCAGGAAATCTGTCTGCTGGGAAAACCACTTTTGTGAATCATTTTTGTAATCACTTAAAGCTAAATATGGTGCAATCACCAACTTATGCAATTCATCAGCGCTATTCGAATGCTTCTACCGTTGTTGATCATTTCGATTTATATCGGTTAGAAGATGAAGATCAAATTCAGTCATCTGGATTTTATGATTTATTAAATACGCCGGCAGATTATAAATTTATTGAATGGCCGGAAAGAATAAATACAGCGGATTTACCTATGGAAATACCAATTTTTAAAATTAATTTTGAGAAAACAAGTGAGAATTCTCGCAAAATAGAAATTTTGCGACTATCTTAAATTAGGCGCTCTCTTTTGCTAAATCTTCAAGTAAGACTTGATCGTTTTCTGATAGGTTGTTGTCTTTAAATCCAACTAAAAAGCCTACGACTTTGTCTGATCTTTTAAGGGCGGTTATGCAAGCATATTTAAAATTCATTAAATCCAGCCCCAGTTGTGATACGCTGAAAGACTCAGAAACTCCGGTTTGATATACATTTTGGAATGGATTGGGTTCTGTTAAACTGTATTCGAAAACTTTTTCGTTTACATTTAACTTTTCAAGATCGGCATCCATTTTAAAAACTTTTGTTTTGTTGTAGTCTACTTTAAGAACGACATAGGCGCTGAAGTGCTTTTTAGCTTCAAAACTGTATTCTTCGTGGCGTTCAGTAATGAATTCCCAGATAGTAACTTCATCTTTAGGTTGTTGTTGTATAGGGATAACTTTAGCATTAGTTGCAGTGCCAGAATTTGAAGGATCAAATGTTGCAGATTTAAAATCAAGAGAAGGAGGTTTGATTTCAAATGAATCGATACCCTCAATGCGAGATAGAGTCCTAGATAAAGATTTTTCCATTTCATTTAACTCATTATCAGTGGCTTTATCGTTAAATAAAATATTTGCAAAATATGTAAGGGCTTCAGGTGAAGCTAAAATAAAAATGTGATTATCGATTGTTACTAATTTTTCATTGTATTGCAAGCCGAACACAATTAATTGATTTTCCCAAATAAAAATTGGAAGGAGATCTTCGCTCCAGAAATCATAGTTTGAATAAATATCAAAGGCCTGTTTTGAGTTGATTGTGAAATTTTTTAAAATGGAATCGTTTACACTTGGTTTTAAACTTGAACAACCTAAGTTATCAAGAACCCATTGCTCGTATTTTTTCCAATCCAGAATTTTATTTTCGATTGCGAGGCGTAATTTAGATTTACTTAAAGCATCCATGTCGAATGTCGGCATTTTTTCTTCAAGTTCTACAGATTCCTGTATAAAGAAATCTTCCCATTTTAAATTTGTTTTTAAGTAATCCATCACCGTTCTTATCGGTCTAGATGGACTTATTCTTGAAATTCTCCATGTAAAAATTAACCACTTAAGACCTAGGTCTTGTCTTAATTGTAAGGAAAGTGGGTGCAATCATGGGACGATTGTTTAACATATTGATATTACTAGGTATTATTTCTTTTGCAAAATTTGACTTTAAGGTGGCTGAAGCCTCTAATAGGCCTGCGAAGCTCAAAACTAAGGAAAGAGGCCCTGTCTATAACCCATTGCGCGTAAAACCTTACTCGAAATACAGCGCCAAAGCATAATAAAATATTCAGCTAAATAGTTAATTCTTTTCAATTTTTTTAAATTAATGTACAACTTGTCGCTATGCAAAATCATGAAAATCCGACTCCAAAAAGTCGGGTTTATTTAGATCATAATGCGACAACGCCTCATTCGCCTGCACTCAAAGCGAAGTGGATGGAGTTTATCGAAATTTCCGGTAACCCTTCTTCTATTCATCAAGACAGCCGCATTCCAAAAACAATTTTGCGTGAAACTCGTCAAAAAATTTCTGATTTACTTTCGTGCTCGCCGTTAGAAATTATTTTTAACTCCGGAGCAAGTGAGGGCAATAGTTCGGTTCTGAAATCTGCCTTCAATACTTTGAAAGAAACCCGCAACGAGTTTTTAGTTAGTCAGGTTGAGCACCCAAGTATTATCAAAACTGCAGAGTACTTAATATCGCAAGGTGCGGTGGTTCACTTCATTCCGGTAAGCAAATCGGGCATGATTGATATGAATTTTATCCGTAGTAAGCTATCACATAAAACGGCCTTGGTTTCGGTAATGTATGCTAATAACGAAACCGGCACTGTATTTCCAATAAAAGAAATTACAGAATTGGCTCACGCTCAAGGTGCGCTCATGCATTCTGACTGCGTTCAGTTACTTGGAAAAGCCGAAGTTGCCTTTAAAGAGCTTGGCGTAGATTACGCTACATTTTCGGCTCATAAATTTTATGGCCTAAAAGGAACAGGCTTTTGTTATGTGAAAAAATCTACGCCTTGGGTTCCTCTAGTTCATGGTGGCGGTCAGGAACGCGGCAGACGTGGCGGCACTGAAAATGTATTAGGATTAGCCGCCCTTAACGTAGTACTGGATGAAATTAAAAACTGTGGACCAAAAATTTCTGAAATGAAACGCTTGCGTGATTTGATGGAAAGTAAAATTCTAAGCGATATTTCCAATGTGAGCATTACTGCAAAAGAAGGCCAGCGACTTACCAACACATCCAGCTTGGTTATTGATGATGTGGATGGCGAAACATTGCTGATGAGTCTAGATTTAAAATTTTACTCAGTAAGTACGGGTGCCGCTTGTAGTAGCGGTAATCCTGAACCCAGTCCGGTATTGCTGGCTATGGGTCTTACGCGTGCCGAAGCGCAGAGCTCGTTACGTATCAGTCTGGGCTGGGGAACAACTGAAGAGCAGGTTGTTAATTTTGTAAATACATTAAACGAAGTCGTAACAAAACTCCGTGAGATAAATTTAGAAGAAAAGAAAAAAGAAAATGTTGGATAATCAAACAAAACCAAAGTCAAAAGGTCGAGTTCTTGTTGCGATGAGCGGCGGGGTTGATAGTTCTGTAGCTGCAGCTTTATTAGTTGAGCAGGGTTACGAAGTTATCGGTGCGACCATGCAGGTTTGGGATTACTCTACGTGCGACATCACTGAAGGTAATGGAACTTGCTGTTCAAGTATCGACGTAGATGATGCCCGCAGTGTTGCTGATAAAATTAATATTCCGTTTTACGTATTAAACTGCGAAGCTAAATTTAAAGCTTCGGTTATCGATCCTTTCATCAACGCTTACCTGAACGGGCAAACGCCGCTTCCTTGCGTGAACTGCAATACCTATTTAAAATTTGATCACTTAGTTAAAAAAATGAAAGAGCTTGATTGCGATTACTTAGCAACCGGTCACTACGCACAGATCGTTTACGATGAAAACAATCATGCGCACATTAAAACTTCTACCGATGACTGGAAAGATCAAACTTACTTCCTGTTTACCATCGATCCACAGATTGTTTCAAAATTATTATTTCCTATTGGCCATCTTAAAAAACCTCAGGTGCGCGAAATTGCCGAAGCCAAAGGTTTAGTTGTTGCTAAGAAGAAAGACTCTACCGGCATTTGCTTTGTTGGCAACAAAGGTTACGATAATTTTATTAAGGAACAAGTCAGCTCTAAAATATTGTCGACTAAAAAAGGTCAGCTTAAAAGATATCCAACTGGCGAAGTTATGGCAGAGCATGAAGGAATTCATCTTTATACAATTGGCCAGAGCAAAGGCCTCGGCATGACTTACCATGAAAAATTGTTCGTACTTAAAATCGACGCAGATACAAATACTGTATGGGTAGGCGACGAAAAAGATTTGTACTCAAATGAAGTTGAAGTTATTGAGCCGCACTGGCTGTCGGAAGTTACCGATGGTTCAGAGTATGAAGTTAAAATCCGTTATCAGCACAAAGCTTCAAAGGCGATCGTAGAAAAAACCGAAAGAGGAATCAGACTTAAGTTTGAAGAACCTCAACGCGCAGTGGCTCCAGGCCAAGCAGCAGTACTTTATAAAAATCAAAAATTAATAGGCGGCGGATGGATCACACTGAATTAAACAACACACCTGTAGCCGTTAAGCCTGTAGATCGAAACTATGAATTCGTTGTTCATACTTTTGGCTGCAAGGTGAATACTTACGATACTGGCTTAATTCAAAAAAACTTAACTCAGAACGGTTTTAAAAATACTGATAACCGCAAGAGTTCTCCTGTTCACGTGTTGAACACATGCGCTGTTACAGCTGAAGCTACTCAACAAGCTGTAAGACTTATCCGTAAAATTAAATCTAAAGAGCCGTTAGCAACCGTAGTTGTTACAGGATGTGCAGCTCAGGTCGATACAGGTTCATTTGAAAACTTATCAGGCGCTGACTTGGTTGTGGCTAATTCCCATAAAGGAATGCTGCCGCAAATTATTGACCAGTATTTTAAAAAAGAAATTAAGCAGAAAGTATTTAAATCTAATATTTTCAAAAAAGAAGATCTTGAATCGGGTGGTGGTGAAGAGTTGTCCCACACCAGAAGCTTTCTTAAAATTCAAGATGGCTGCAATAGCTTCTGCACTTTCTGTATTATTCCGTACGCACGGGGAAAGAGCCGTTCTATTCCTATAGCTCAGCTTGTAGCTAAGATTAATGAACTCGAAAAAAGCGGTATTAAGGAAGTTGTGTTAACAGGCGTTCATATCGGTGACTACGAAGATACAGTTATGGGCCAGAATAAAACATTAGAAGACCTGGTTGAAACGGTTTTGGCTAAAACAAATATTCAAAGATTCCGTTTATCATCATTAGAGCCAATAGAACTTACACCTAGACTTTTAAATTTGTATAAAAACGATAGATTATGTGCTCACTTCCATATGAGCATTCAAAGCGCTAATACGGAAGTGCTTGCACAAATGAAGCGTAAGTACACTGAAGCTGAAGTGCGCAATAGTTTAAATGCAATTAACGCTCAAGTGACTAATGCTTATGTTGGAATGGATGTAATTGCCGGCTTTCCAACAGAAACAGACGAACAATTTGAAGATACATATAAAACGCTTTCGGAAACACCTTGGACTAGACTACATGTATTCCCTTACAGTGAGAGACAGGGAACGCGCGCTGCTGTTTTAAATCAAATTCCAATGATGAAGCGTAAAGAAAGAGCTCAACGCTTACGTGAGTTAAGTCTTCACAGGCTTCAATCTGAAGCGACTAAGCAGGTGGGAAGCACAAAAAAAGCGTTAGTTCTGAATAAGCTGGCCGCAAACAATCAAGCGGTGTCGCGTGATTACTGGAATATTAAATTAAACTTAACTGAAGAGAAACACTCGCAACTCAAGAATACTGAGGTTGTAGTTAAAATTGTTTCTGTTGAAGTAGATGAGTTAGACGTAGTTCTGGTGGCGGAGATCGTATGAAATTATTAATCGACAGCTTCCAGAAATTATTAGGCTACACTTTTAAAAATGAATCTTTACTTGTTGAAGCTCTCACTCACAAAAGCTTTTCGGTAGAAGACAACCGAAGCCAGCCTCACAACGAAAGGCTTGAGTTTTTAGGGGATTCTATTCTTAACTTTGTGGTAGCTGAAGAATTGTTAAAGTTATTCCCTGAAGAGCAGGAAGGCGTACTTTCTAAAAAAAGAGCTTCGCTGGTTAATTTAAACAAATTAGCTGAAGTGGCTAAGAAATTTAAACTGGATCAATACATTCAATTTGGTCCCGGAGAAATCAAGCAAGGTAATCATTTAAACGGCCGTATTCAGGGTTCATGTATTGAAGCCATCATAGGTGCTATCTATTTAGACGGTGGTTTTGATAAAAGCCGCAGCTGGGTACTGGCTCAATTTACAAAGGCTGATTTCTATAATGAGGTAAATGCGTCTTATACAACTGACTATAAATCACGCCTACAGGAACTAACCCAAAAGCACAAATTGGGAACTCCGGTTTATGAGTTGATTTTAACAACAGGACCTTCACATAAACCTCAATTTTTAATATCACTTAAATTGAATGAGACTGAAAAAGCACGCGCAGATGGTGCTAGTAAAAAAAATGCAGAACAAAAAGCTGCTGAACTTTATTTAAACGAATTAATGAAAGCTTTTAAAGAGTAGTAAGGAAATAGAATGTCGTATCGAGCAGGTTTTATAGGTTTAATAGGTCAACCAAACGCGGGTAAGAGCACGCTGATGAATTATTTAATTGATCAAAAGGTTTCAATCGTAACGTCAAAGCCTCAAACCACGCGTAGACGTATTCTGGGTATTCAGAATACAGATAACTCACAAATTGTATTTATCGATGCACCAGGCTTAGTTAAAGCCGAAAAAGGTCTAAATGCTTTCTTAGAAAAAGAAGCTCACGATGTAATTAAAGAAAGCGATGCTTTAATCGCTGTTTTAAGTATCGACGAAAAAGACGCTAGCGCAGTTGAGAAAGTATTAGATTTAGTTAACAAATCAAAAAAACCTTGGATGGGTTTAATTACTAAAACAGATGTGTCTGACAAAGCTCACCGCATTTTAATTGTTAAAGCCATGGTTGAAGAGTTAGGTGCTAAGTGCTTACAGGTATCTTGCCTGAAAGACGGCAAAGAAGGCCGCAATGATATCTTAAATCAAATTGAAACTATGCTGCCAGAATCTCCTGCTCCATTGTTTGAAGACGATATATACACAACTGAAAACGTCCGTGCTTTAGTAGCCGAAATCGTACGTGAAAAATGTTTTGAAAACTTAGAGCATGAACTACCTTTCCAATTGGCAGCCCAGGTCCGTAAATTTGACGAAGACGCAAAACCTTGTCCTAAAATTTACGTAGACGTGCTTGTAGCCAAAGAAAGTCATAAACCTATCGTAATTGGTAAAGGTGCTGCAGTAATTAAAAAAATCGGTCAGGAAAGCCGTCTTGAAATTGAAAAGATAATGGATCAAAAAGTGTTCTTAGAGCTAAACGTAATCGTAAAAGAAAACTGGTATGAGCAAGCTCAGTTTATGAAAGAATTAGGGTACATCGTAGATGGAAAAAAGTGATATTAATTTAATTTCTCCCAAAGTTGCTATTATTGGGCGTCCTAACGTCGGTAAATCAACTTTATTCAATATTCTTACGGATTCACGTAAGTCGGTTGTAAAAAACCAAGCAGGCGTTACCCGTGATATTATTATAGAACCAGCCGATGTTTGGGGTAAAAAATTTGACCTCATCGACACTGGTGGGGTTACTGAATCTCAGGATTTATTCTCTAAATTGATTAAAGAACAAGTTCAGGACTTCTTACATTCAGTTGATTTTATTATCGCTGTAATGGACGGGCGTTCTGGCATGTTACCTGAAGACCGCGACATCATTAAGTTAGCCAAGCAAACAGGCCGCCCAATTCTTTTAGTTATTAATAAAGTGGATCAACATCATGAAGATGATATTGCTAAAGCGGATTTTTATGAGTTCGGTTTAGATGTTACAGCCGCTTCGTTTGAACAACGTCGCGGTGTAGGCGAAATTTTAGAATGGATCCATGGAATCATCCCTGATGCGAAAGAAACTGTTAAAGAAGGAATGCAGATTGCTATGGTGGGTAAACCCAACGTAGGTAAAAGCTCGCTTTGTAACTGTTTATTGGGCGTTCACCGGATGTTGGTTTCTGACGTAGCGGGAACAACCGTAGATTCAGTAGATTCTCCGTTTGTTTACAACGATAAAAAATATGTAATCGTAGATACGGCCGGCCTTAGACGCCAATCACGCCGTGAAGACGATATCGAAATTATTTCAGCATTTAAATCGCAGGAATCAATCCGTCGTTCTCAGGTAGTATTGCTGGTTGTTGATGGTATTACTGGTCCTACCGAGCAAGATGCCAAAATTATGCAACAAATCCTTGAAGATCATAAAGGTGTAATTATCGTTGCTAATAAGTCAGATATTGCTAAAGAAGAAGTAGCTTCTTACCGCGAAGCTTTCCGCGCTCAAGTTGAAAAAGAATTCCACTTTTTCACAGACGTACCAATCGTATTTACTTCGGCAAAAACAGGTGCGGGTATTGATGATTTATTTAAAACGATTGAAGATGTAAGCGCAAAAATTAACTTCAAAGTTTCAACTTCGGAATTAAACGATTTCTTCTTTGATACAATTCGTAAAGCACCGGCTCCGGTTTATGGTATTACAAACGTTAAGTTCTATTACTTAACTCAAACTAATCAAACACCTCCGGCCTTTATTGCATTTGCTAATCATCCGGATGGTGTTACAAATTCATACCGCCGCTTCCTGATCAAAAATTTAAAAGAAAAATTTGACCTTCACGGGATTCCAATCCGTATATTCTGTATGAAATCACGTCGTGGAGGCGAAAGCGAAAATGTCTAACCGTAAGTCGACTTTCACCAACAGGTTTTCATTTTACTTATTAGCCATAGGCAGTGCCTGTGGCTTAGGTAATTTATGGAGATTTCCTTACATAGTGGGTGAAAACGGCGGCGGCGCATTTTTATTACTTTATGTTTTCTTGGCACTGACAATAGGTTTGGCACTATTAATTGCGGAACTTATGATCGGACGATTTACTGGAACTAGTATTTTGGCAGCGTCAAAACAAATATCAACTCAGACTAAATCACGCATTTATATGTTTGGCTGGCTCAGTGTATTTATTAGTGCCGTTACGCTATCTTATTATTCAGTAATCAGCGGTTGGGTGTTGCATTATATTACTCAGTTTATAATGAGCTTTTTTCAGTCGGATCCGGATTTTTACTTAAAAAATCTCTCAGTGAATGTGCTTCTACAAAATGGATGGCTGCAGTTCATGTTAGCCAGCGTTCACTTGTTGTTTGCAGTTGTTATTGTAGTTAAGGATTTCGGTGAAGGTGTAGAAAAGCGTATTGCGTCATTGCTACCAGTGTTCGGTTTACTCGTTGTGTTCTTATTAATAGGTTCTTTGTCACAGGATTCAACTCGAGAGGTTTTGAGATTTTTATTTTATCCTGACTTTTCTAAACTCAACTTCAGTTCACTCGGTCATGCGGTTGGCCATGTTTTCTTTACTTTATCTCTAGGCTTCGGAACGATGGTTACCTTCGGAAGCTACTTTAAAAACGATGACCATTTACCCACAATAGGTTTGCGTGTAACTTTGGTAGATACTCTAATATCAATCATAGCTGTTTTGCTTATTTTTCCTATTGCGTTCTCGAGTTCAAAACAAATTGCTACAGATCCAAGCCTGGTTTTTGACGTATTGCCTTCGTTTTTAATATCGATTAAAGGTGGCATTTTGTTTGGCCTGGCATTCTTCTTATTTTTATGGCTAGCAGCTCTTAATGCCAGCATAGGTTTACTTGAAACTATTACAGCTAACTTAACCGAAAAACGGCCGGATATGAAACGTCCTGTGGCTGCTTCATTTGCTGTTGTTGTTATTTTATTAATTACCATTTTTCCTGCATTTTCAGGAACAATTTTTAAAAACATTAAAATACTAGGACGCAGTGTAATTGAGTTTTTTGACTCAACATTAATTAATGTACTTTTGCCGATTGCAGTGCTGGGTATGGTGATACTTTTTTTTAAAGCACTTAATCCGATTGATCGAAAAAAAATGTTTGTTAATAATGAGCTTCCAACGAGCGTGGCGATGTACTCTCACTGGGTGTTCTTTCTTAAATGGGGAGTGCCAGTTGTTATCACTCTAGGTTTAGTTTTATTGCTTTTGGGCGTAATTTTTTAATCTAGCAGTCTCAATATTAGACGATTTGAATTTCCAAAACTGTACTCTCAAAGTCTAGCCCGATTCATCCGATAAGATCATATCTTTAGGGGGACTTGAGTGAGTAAGCCAGTTGTTAAGTATGCGCAAAAAAATACAATAAAAACTGCTCCTCAATACCCACCAATGGCTCCCACCAGTAAATCATCTTATAATACGCCCGCTTTGCGTGAAGTTAATTTACCTGTGCAAAATAACGAAAATGCCAATATAGTAACAGTGTACAAGGACTTGAATCAGGAAGTAAGGCTTCAGGAATTTCGCCAGCAAAAACATTTATTTACAGCTTTTTTTGTATTTATTTTATTGGGCATTGGGATTGTATTTGGTCAAAAGTTTTTTAAGTCTGCTCCACAGTCGACAGCTTCTGTTCCTCCTCCGGTTTCAACGGCCAGAGAGATTTCGTCTTCAGATATGGCTCAGTTGATACCAAAAGGAGCCGAAGAAACAGCCATTAATACGCATTATCATTACGATAAAACCTGTTATTTAGCTGAAAATGGTCAGCAGGTTTGTTTAACTAGGACCAGTCAGAAAAATCGTTAATTAACTCTAATTTATATTTTAAAAATTTACGCCAATTGTAGTGGTGAAATCATACATATCACCATTAAGTCTTGGTCTGATAGGGCTTAGAACTGGGGTTGGTGAGCCACTCTTAATTTCTTCAATACGGTCATTATTTTCATCTGGAAAACTAACATAGTGGTAAGCCGCCTGTAGGCCTAAGTAGGCACGGCGTCGCATAAGCGGTATTTCGATACCGCTTCCAATTTTAAAACCAACAGGTTTATCAGGTTCAAGTGCAAATGAAGAAGACAAACTGTAGGTTCTCGTAAATAAACCGATACCTACCAATACGTAAGGATTTAAATCAGCCAATCCGCGCGTAACATTTTCAGTGTTAAAATAGTATTTGGCATTAAGATCAAAAGTTTGAATATTCACATTTCCGGTATAGTGAGTAGAAATACTGGTAAAATTGGCATCGTTGTAACTGAAAAAATCAACAGAACTGTCTGAAACTGAGTAACTAAGAGAAGTTGCAAGCTGTAAATCGAAGAAATAACTGAATTGAACACCCCAGGAGACAGCAGATGAATAACCTTGCGAGAATCCATCGGTGAAGCCGCGATATCCAATTAAAAGACCGAGAGTCAAAAAACGTCCATTTTTGAAAAAATTTATATCCGCTTCTTCTTCGGCACTTTGTTCGACTTCATTGTAATCGGAAAATGGATCGAAACCTTCATCTACGTCAGTGGTTTGAGCATAGCTGTGCTGATGAAATAAGCTAACAAACAGAAAGAGCAAGATGAGTATTTTTTTAGGCGAATTCAATTGCACCTCTACAGTGTAAAGGAAGTTAAAAAGAGTTGAACATTAAAGTGAGTAAACCAATCCTTTAGTCTTGAAGCGTTAACTAAAAAACGAGGTTTTCATTTTAAGCTCACGCTGGTAATTTACCAAGTAATTAGAGCCAAAACGTTATAACTTCGGGGGACGCTTTGATCGACTACAAAAAAAGTGGTGTCGACATTCAAGCAGGTGATGATTTAGTTTCTTGGCTACAAAACCCTCCAAATAATACGCAAAATACAAATTCAAATTTTTCTAAGTCTGATGTTCCTGATTACAAAAAACGGGTTATTTCGGGTATAGGCGGTTTTGCAGCTCTTTTTGATGGTCGTTTTCAAGATATGTCACATCCGGTATTGGTTTCTTGTACGGATGGAGTGGGAACCAAAGTTAAATTAGCCAGTTATTTTAATGACTTCACAGGAGTGGGTCAGGATTTGGTTGCAATGTGTGCTAATGACTTGATCTGTACGGGTGGAACTCCTTTATTCTTTCTCGACTACTATGCTACGGGAAAATTAGATTTAAATTCAGCTCAAGCTTTTTTAACAAGTGTTAAACAAGCCTGTGAAAAATCACACATGGTTTTAATCGGCGGTGAAACTGCCGAAATGCCAGGAGTTTACCAAGCAGGTGACTTTGATTGTGCTGGCTTTTCAGTTGGTGTTGTTGATAAAGAAAAAATGTGGGGACCTCATTTGGTTCAAGAAGGCGATGCGATTATAGGCATTGAAAGCTCAGGTTACCACAGCAATGGATACTCATTAATCCGTAAGGTTTTTGAAGGCGAATACGATAAATACCGTCAATGGCTATTAGAGCCAACAAAACTTTATGTCGAGGCTGCTATTGTGCTTAAAAATGAATTTGAAATTCATGCGATGGCCCACATGACTGGTGGAGGAATTGAAAATCTACCTAGAGTTATGCCTGAAGATGTTAAGGCCGTATTGAAAAAATGGGAAATGCCAGAGTGTTTTGTAGAAGTTCAAAGAAGAGCGGGCATTAGCGACCAAGAAATGCGTGAGACTTTCAATTGCGGCATGGGATTAATGGTTATTCTGAAAGCTGAGCATGCGGAAGCAGCTCAACAAAAATTAATTGAAATTGGGTATAACAGTCATATTTTAGGTCGTATAAAATCCAAAACAAAAGAAGAGCCGCATGTTAAGTGGGCCTAGAAAACCAGGTCCAGTTGCGGTTTTCATATCAGGCGGAGGATCGACTCTGCAGGCCTTACTAGAAATGCATCATCAAATAGATGTGGCTCTAATTGTAACAAATAAAAAAAATGCATTAGGCGCCGTTAAAGCCAAAAGATTCGGGAAAAAGGTCATTTATTTCAACAAAGAAATGGGCTTTGATAAATTAAATGAAATTTTAAAGCAAAATAAAATTAATTTCATAGTGCTAGCAGGTTTTATGAAAATAATCCCTGAATTTTTTTTGCAGCACTGGATAAACCGTATCATTAATATTCATCCAAGTATGCTTCCGTTGTATCCAGGGCTTAATTCTGCTGAAAGAAGCTGGGAAGATAACGTAAATATGGGAGTTAGTATTCATCATGTGATACCTGAATTGGATGCAGGAAAAATTTTAATTCAACAAGAATCACTGCAAACCCCTAAGGACTCAACTTTAAAAGAGGCGCAGATGTTTTTAAGACGCACAGAGCAGTTTTTATTAAGAGAAATAGTATTTAGGTGTTTTTGATGAAATTAGCTTATTTGGGTTACGATAAAAATATTTTTAAATCTTACAACTTTTTGGCAAAGTACTTTCAGGAGATTGATTCCTATTTAGTAAATTATGATAACTGTGTACAAGGCAGCGATCTGGCGGATTTAGCAATAATGACGGGGAACGTGTATATTACTCAAAATATTCAGCTGTATACTGAAAAACATAAAACCGCGTTAGCGCAAATTGATTCTGAATACTCTCAGCTCAAAAAAAGTATAGCAAGCGTTGAGCCAATTACAGTTGAGCCAAGTCATGAGGCTGTGTTAAATAAAAACTATTACCGTGCAAAAGATATTATAACGCTAGAATTTGACCGAAACAGCAGTAAGTATTTTATTGAAACAAAACATCAAGGTCGATTTGAATATGACTATGTTGTCATTCAGAACCATAAATCAATTTCAGACCTGTTTGAGAATAAAAAACAAAACGTATTTAAGGGCGTAGCTGGTCAGGCTTATGTTATGCTTAACCTCGATTTTGCTATTAAGGCGAAACTTGGTAAGCAAGTATTCGAGCAGGAATTCATTTTTGTAGAAAATCCAGTTATTAAATCGATCTTTGATAATTGGTATATATGTAAAGTAGATTCGGATAAAATTACGATTAATTTTTATATACCTTATAAACAACAGGATTCAGAAGAATTGATAGAGTTTTTAATACAAAGAACCCGTAAGATTTTTGATAAAGAATTTATAACTTTTGAATTAGGTGAGGTTTTAAATAAAAGCATTTTAGCAACTAACGGCTTTAATAATCAGAGTATCAAAATGAAAATTAAAAACCTTGGATCGGTGTTTCCGTCATTTTCTTACTGGTCTGAAGCTCGTGTGGCTGGTTTTATTCAAAATGTATTTTTGAATCAAAATAAAAAAAATAGGATATTCTTTTCTGAAAAGGAAAAACAATGATTGCACGTTACTCTACCGAACAAATGAATAAGCAATTTGCAACAGACAGTCGCTTTGAGTATATGAAGCTGGTTGAAATCCAGTGCGCCTTAGTACAGGCCGATATGGGACTTATTCCGGCTAAGGCGGCTCAGGATATAAAAAAGAAATCTAAATTTCAGGTTGAGCGTATTTTAGAAATTGAAAAAACCACTAAGCATGATGTTATTGCCTTTGTTTCCAATTTGGCTGAAAACGTAGGTGAAAGTGGTCGCTACATTCATTTTGGTCTGACAAGTTCAGATGTTTTAGATACGGCTTTAAGTTTACAAATAAGTGATGCTCTGGAAATTGTGCTGGGTGAAACTGAGTTATTAAAAAAAGAACTTAAGAAGATAGTCAGACTTCACCAAAGAAGTATTTGCGCAGGCAGAACTCATGGTATTTTTGCCGAAATTACAACCTTTGGCTTTAAAATAGCTGGGTTTGTTCAAGAACTAGATAGAAACATTAAACGTTTGAAGTTAGCACAGGAAAATATCCGTATATGTAAATTAAGTGGAGCTGTTGGCACCTCTTCAGCTTTACCATTAGAGTTTGAAAAGAAAGTTGCGGATAAATTAAAATTACAAGTTGAGGCCTTCGCAACTCAAGTTGTGCCCCGCGATCGTCATGCAGAAGTGTTAATTGCTTTAGCTTTACTGGCTTCGGGCTTTGAGAGGCTTGCTGTTGAGTTAAGGCACTTGCAAAGAAGTGAAGTTTCAGAAGTTATTGAGGGTTTCAGCAAAGGTCAAAAAGGGTCTTCAGCCATGCCTCACAAAAAAAATCCTATCAGCGCTGAAAATTTAACAGGTTTGGCGCGATTAATGAGAAGTTATGCTCAAGCTGGTTTAGAAAACATTGCTCTATGGCATGAACGTGACATCAGTCACTCATCTGTTGAAAGAGTTGTGTTCCCGGATGCATTTCAATTAGCTCATTATATGACAAAACGCCTGAAAGACTTAGTTAGTGGTATATACATTGATGAAAAGAAGATGTTTGCTAATACGCAAAAATTAGGTGGAGTTCTATATTCTTCGCACTTATTGCTTCATTTAGTTGAAAAACAAAATATGAGCCGCGAAGATGCTTACTCGTTAGTACAGAAGCTGGCCCACGAATTAAAAGACGGCGAGCATTTAAAAGATAAAATCGTTAAAGATAAAAAAGCTTCAAAACTATTTAATAAAAATGAGCTGGAAGAAATTTTCTCTGGCCGTAAACATTTGGCTTCGATCGATAAACGTATGAAAGAATACTTTAAGGCGTAATATGCAAACAAAAGAAATGTTATACGAGGGTAAAGCTAAAAAAATCTATAAAACTGATAAAGAGAATATTCTTTTAATGGAGTATAAAGATAGCCTTACAGCTTTCAATGCTCTTAAAAAAGGTAACTTTGAAGGAAAGGGTGCATTAAACTGTAAAATATCAACTTTGATATTTAAGCTATTGGCAAAGCACGGTATCGCTCACCACTGGCTTGAAACTAAAGATGATAAATACATGGTTGTTCATCAAACCAAAATTATTCCTTTAGAAGTTGTTGTTCGTAATTACATCGCAGGCTCGTTAGCTAAAAAGCTTGGTAAAACTGAAGGTGAAAGTCTCAAACAACCAATAGTTGAGTTTTATTATAAAGACGATGCTTTGAATGATCCTTTTGTTAACGACGAGCAAATTATTGCTCTGGGTTGGGCTACTCAAAGCGATCTTCAGATTTTAAAGAAGCAGGCTTTAGAAATTAATACTGTTCTATCAACTACTTTTAAAGCTGTAGGTCTTAAGCTGATCGATTTTAAAATCGAATTTGGCTTTAACTACAAAAATGAAATCATCCTGTCGGACGAAATCAGTCCGGACTGTATGCGTTTGTGGGATGCTGAAACCAATAAAAAATTAGACAAAGACCGCTTCCGTCAGGATTTAGGGGCTGTAGACGCTGCCTATATGGAAGTTTATGAAAGACTAAATAAAGGAGTTCAGTTATGAAATTAGGCGTAAAGATCATGCCTCGCGAAGTGATACTCGATACGCAAGGCCGCGCTGTTGAGGCTTCAATGAAGTCTAACGGCTTTAATACTTTAAGTCAGTGCCGCGTAGGTAAATTCATCGAACTTACTTTAACAACTACTGAAGCATCTCAGGCGAAAGCCGAAGTGGAAAAAATGCTTAAAGAGGGCGGTCTATACAATCCATTGATCGAAAGATACGAAATTCAAACAGGAGAGTAGTTATGTCTTTAAAAGTAGGTGTTGCAAGATTTCTCGGTACGAATTGCGACGATGATGTGAGAAAATGGGTAACCGCAAAATCTCATACAGCTGAATACCTTTGGTTCGAAAATCAATTTAATACTAACGAATACGATATGGTGATAATTCCGGGCGGGTTTAGTCACGGAGATTACTTAAGATGTGGAGCTTTAGCCGCGCAAACTCCGGTGATGAAATCAATTCGGGAGTTTGCAGCGAAAGGCAAGCCTATTTTAGGGATCTGTAATGGATTTCAGATTTTGTGCGAAACCGGTTTATTACCTGGCGCACTCCTCAGAAATCAAGGCCTTAAATTTAAAGATGAATGGGCCACATTAAAAGTTAATCAGTCTAAAAATGCATTTTCGTCTAAAATGGAAAAAAACCAGCTATTAAAACTACCAATTGCTCACGGTGACGGCAATTACTACGCCGAAGCCGACACGCTTAAAAAACTTCAGGACAAAGAACAAATCTGGCTCACTTATGAAGGTAAAAATCCTAATGGTTCATTAATGAATATTGCAGGAATCACCAACGAGCAAAAAAACATCTGCGCTTTAATGCCTCATCCGGAGCGAGCTCTCTATGAGTGGATGGGCTCACAGGACGGGATGTACTTATTATGATATCTCAAGATTTAACAACAAAACTTAAAACATATCGCTTGTCCGAAGAAGAATATAACTTAATGAAGTCTCTTTTAGGTCGTGAACCACTTCCGGTGGAATGGCCATTGTTTTCAGCCTTATGGAGCGAACACTGCAGTTATAAATCTTCAAAAGTTCATTTACGCAAATTTTCTTACCGCAATGAACGCACTCCCGATATGGATGGTGAAAATGCCGGTGTAGTTGATTTAGGTTACGGCGAAAAAATTGCATTTAAAATGGAAAGCCATAATCACCCGAGCTTTATCGAGCCAGTTCAAGGTTCAGCTACTGGTGTTGGAGGTATTTTAAGAGATATCTTCACAATGGGGGCCCGTCCGATTATGTCGGCTAATTACCTTTGCTTTGGCGAAGTAACAGCTCCAAGAATGAAATACTTAATGAACGGTGTAGCGAAGGGTATTTCGTCCTACGGGAATTGTGTAGGAGTTCCGACAGTAACTGGTCAGACTAATTTACATTCAAGATATAACAAAAATATTTTAGTAAATGCACTTAACGTAGGTTATTTTGGTCCTGATATGAAAATGGCTTTGTCAAAAGCTAAAGGTGAAAATAACTTAGTGGTTTATGTAGGCGCTAAAACCGGCCGCGACGGTGTTCATGGAGCCTCTATGGCTTCTGAGTCATTTGATCAGGATTCTGAATCTAAAAGACCTAATGTTCAGATAGGTGACCCATTCTTTGAAAAGTTATTAATTGAAGCTTGCTTGGAAGTTCTTAAGAAAGATTTAGTTGTAGCTATGCAGGACATGGGGGCCGCTGGCTTAACAAGTTCAAGTTTTGAAATGGCCTCTAAAGGACAGGTTGGTTTTGTAATTGATCTTAAAAAAGTTCCATTACGTGATTCGACAATGACCGCTGAAGATATTTTATTATCTGAAAGCCAAGAAAGAATGTTATTAATCTGTGAACCTAAAAACTTTGAAAAACTTCAGGCTGAATTTAAAAAATGGAGCTTGGATGCTTGTGTATTGGGTGAAGTGCAAAAAGACCGAAAAGTTAAATTAATGTGGGGCCCTGAGCTTTTAACAGAAATCGATCCGGACTTAATCGTTGAAAAAGCGCCTCAGTACAAAAGACCTTATTCAAAATGGCATTATCCAAACCGTGTTGAATCTTTACCGACTCCAAAAATTGAAGTGGCAAAATTAATCGATTCAAAATTAGCTAGCTTTAAATTAAATCAACAACACTGGATTCATAATCAATATGATCAACGTGTTGGTGCTCGTACAGCCATGGCGTGTGAAAGCTCTGTAGCTTTTGCAAGATTGGATCACTCGGGTCGTGGGCTGGGTTTAGCAGTAGGCTGCAGACCAGAAGTGATGCTGATGGATGCTGAAATCGGTGCGTTGGATGCGGTTTACTATCCGGCATTCCAAATGGCAATCAAAGGGGCTGAGACTCTTGCAGTAACAGACTGCCTGAACTTCGGTAATCCGCAAAAAACTGAAATTATGTCAGAATTTGTTGCCAGTGTTGAAGCTATTGCAGATGCAGCTAAAAAATTAGATGCTCCGGTCATCAGCGGTAACGTAAGCTTCTACAACGAAACTTTAGGTGAGAATATCATTTCAACTCCGGCAACCGGCGTAGTTTCTTTAAGAGAAACAGTTGAAAATATTATTCCTGATGCTTTCTCAAATCCATTCGAAAATATCATCCAAGTACAATTGAACTGGGTTGAATCGTGGACTTATGCTGAGCAATCACATAACCGTATCAGTAAATTCAGACAAAATAGCGCGGCAGATGTTCCGGCCTTTATTAAAAAATGCGTTGGACTTGATGCCTTTCTAAAAGAAAAAAATAAGAAAATTTCAGCTATAAAAGCTGTAGGTTTAGGTGGAATAGGTGCAACTTGTTTAAAGATGAGTCGCAATAATACAGGTTTTGATTTAAGCTATGACCTATCTTTAGAAGATGAATCAACATTATTTAAAGATGTATTTTATTCATTTATAATCTCTACAGGTGAAAAAACTGAAGAAATGGTTAAACTCCTAAATGGATATTTCGACGAATTGGGTGTTGAAGTTAAAAAAATCGGCGAAACTAAAGACGGCGAAATGATCTTAAGTAAAAATTCTAAACTGGCTTTTAAAGATTTTCAGACAAAATACTTTAAAGACTTAGAGGCGGCATCAGTATGAGTCTAAAAAATTCCTGGAAAGACGAGTGCGGAGTTTTCGGTATCTGGAATCACCCAGAGGCTGCTAAGTTGACGTATCTTGGCCTCTATGCCATGCAACATCGCGGACAGGAATCAGCGGGTATAGTGACTTTAGATAGCGGGCCAAATCAAAAACCTGTACATAGAATATATAAAGAATTGGGTTTGGTATCTGATGTATTTTCTGAACCTGTGTTAGCGAAATTAACGGGAAGCGCAGCTATAGGTCATGTTCGTTACTCAACAACTGGTGACAACCTAGTTGTTAATGCTCAGCCATTAGCTTCAAATTTATTAAGTGGTCCAGTTGCAGTAGCACACAACGGAAACATAGTTAATGCGGCCATTTTGCGTGAAGCTCTTCAGCGCGATGGAGCTATCTTTCAAGCTACGAGCGACACTGAAATTTTACTTCATCTATTAGCTAAAAACCCTTCAAATCACTTGGTTTCTGCCTTAATTGAGAGTTTAAAAAATCTATCGGGAGCTTACAGCTTTACTATTTTAGCTCACGATAGACTTGTGGCGGTTCGCGATCCATTTGGCTTTAGACCGTTGGTTTTAGGTCAG
The DNA here is from genome assembly GCA_019752925.1 of bacterium. Classification (GTDB taxonomy): domain Bacteria; phylum Bdellovibrionota; class Bdellovibrionia; order Bdellovibrionales; family Bdellovibrionaceae; genus Pseudobdellovibrio. The sequence goes on along the minus strand of JAIELP010000003.1, from coordinate 111,631 downwards.
ATCAAATCTTCAATGAGTGTAAGTTACGTTGTAGCCAGCGAAACCTGCGCCTTAGATTTAATCGGAGCTCAATTTGTACGTGAAATTGAGCCAGGTGAAATTCTTGAGATCACTTCAGAAGGTATGAAGTCTTATAAATTCGAGGCTGAAAATAAAGGTAAACGTAAAGCTGCACATTGTGTTTTTGAACATGTGTATTTTGCTAGACCGGACTCAGTTGTATTCGGACGTTCGGTTTATAATTCCCGTAAAAAATTCGGTGAGCAATTGGCGGTAGAATCTCCGGTTGATGCCGATGTTGTTATACCGGTGCCGGATAGTGGAGTTCCCTCAGCTATCGGTTATTCGCAAAAAAGTGGTATCCCGTTTGAGTTCGGCATTATCCGTAATCACTATATTGGCAGAACATTTATTCAACCTACTCAGTCGATACGTGACGTAGGTGTTAAAATTAAATTGAATACTCAGCCGGATATCCTCAAAGATAAACGTGTTATTGTCATCGATGATTCCTTAGTAAGAGGAACAACCAGCCAAAAGATTATTAACCTCATACGTCAGGCCGGAGCTAAAGAGGTTCATTTAAGAATCGCGTCTCCACCAACGACGGGGCCCTGTTATTACGGCGTAGATACTCCGCAAAAAAGCGAGCTAATTGCCTCTCACAATAGCCTAGAAGACATACGAAAGTACATAGGTGCTGACTCTTTGGCTTACCTCAGTGAGCCAGGCATGTGGCAGGCTATGAACAGTGGTCCTGAAAGCTTTTGTGCGGCTTGTTTTAATGGGGATTATCCGACAAGCTTAAAGGGTGTCGAAACTAAAAAAACCTCTGAAATCAAAGCCAAAAACACGAACCAACTTGCTTGAAACTTTAAAGCCTGGTGATTTAATTGAAATTATTGCTCCAGGCTCTCATGCCCCTTTGGAAAATCTTGAAAAAGGAGCTGAAGTTTTAAGATCTTGGGGCTATAGAGTAACTTACGATCCACAACTTCTAGAGCCACACATTTTTTTAGCAAATTCCGATCAAAAGCGTTTTGAAAGCTTCAAAAAAGCCATGAGCAATACTGAATCAAAAGCAGTTTGGTGTTTAAGAGGTGGTTATGGAGCCATTCGGTTATTGCCGATGATTGAAAAACTAAAAATTCCAAAAAATAAGAAACTATTAATTGGATTAAGCGACATCAGCTCGCTGCATGCAGTGATTAATCAAAAATGGAAAATGCCAAGCTTGCATGCGTCGTTAATTGATCGATTGGCGCTTAATAAACTAACTCCTGAAAATATTAAAGAGCTTCGTCAGGTTTTAGAAGATTCTAATTATGTTACGCAATTTAAAAAATTAGTTCCTTTGAACAAAGCGGCAAAGTCTTCAAAAAAAATTAAGTCCCAGGTGGTTGGTGGAAACTTAATGGTAGTAACTTCTACGTTAGGAACACCTTCACAAATTAAAACGAAAAACAAAATTTTATTCTTAGAAGAAATAGCTGAACGTGCATACCGTGTAGACCGCTGTTTGCAACAAATGAAGCAAGCAGGAATATTTGATGGCCTTCAAGCTGTGGTGTTTGGTGACTTTGTAAACTGCGAAGAGCCCAATAAAGAAAACCATATCTGGTCCACAATTGAAGCTTTTTGTAAGGATTTAAAGATTCCGTTCTTTAAAGGCTTAGAATCAGGCCATGGCGAAGCGCAAAGACCGGTATTTTTCATGACCTCAGCGCATCTTACTTGTGGGGAAAAGCCCCAAATGCTAGTCTATTCTGCATTCAAAAAATAATAAAAAGAGATAGTGATATGAAGTACTCAAGTCAGGAAAATAAGTTAATCGAAAAAATCCGCCAGGCTATTCCGGATGTAACTCCAGGGGTAACGGCGCGCGCCTACCACATGGGGCGCATGGTTTGTGATATCAGCGTGGGGCATACGTATCCGTACTATGACTTAGCTTCGTTAACTAAAGTTATTTTTACTCAACAGGCTATTATGGAAGCCTATGATCGCGGGATGTGGAATTTTGAAACTAAGGTTTCAGATATTTTGCCGGATTTTAAACACGATATATTAATTAAAGAATTATTAACTCATACATCAGGTCTTGAATGGTGGCTGCCACTCTATCAGGAAATTAAACTGGATTTAAGTTGGCAGGAAAAAAGATCTTGGATTTATAAAAAAATCAATGAATCAAAGCCAAATAAAACGGGCAAAGCTGTTTACTCTGATTTAGGGATAATCTTAGTTGGATTTATTTTAGAAAAACTTTACGAAAAAGATATTTATCAAATATGGCTTGAACTTAAAGATAAACATTACCCGACAACGGCTCTTGATTTTCATTTGGAAAATAAAACAGTGTTGCCTCGCGAGCAATTTGCTCCTACGGAAGATTGTAAATGGCGTAAACGCATTATGCGTGCGGAAGTTCATGATGAAAATACGTGGAGCTTTGGGGGGATTTCAACTCACGCAGGATTATTTGGTAGCATTGAAGATGTATCGGCTTTTGGTTTAAATGTGCGTTCACAATTGCAAGGAATTGCAAGATACAGTGTTCGACAGAAAACCGCCCAGCTCTTTGCAGCTCGTGCCATACCTCCAGAAGTGGGTGATTGGGCCATGGGTTACATGATGCCTTCGCTTGATATTGCCAGCTGTGGTCCACATTTTTCAGTGCTCTCAATCGGTCACACTGGTTTTACCGGAACTTCTTTCTGGTATGATCCTCGAAATGACTTACTTGTTTTAATTTTAACCAATCGTGTTCATTACGGACGCGATAACAAAGCTTATATTTCTTTGCGTCCGCAAATTCACAGCTGGATATATGAATCATTAAAAAGGACTATTTAATGCCTCAATCTTCAATTAAAAACTTAGCATCAGGAAGTCATATTCACTTAATGGGTATCTGTGGAACAGCTATGGCTTCGCTAGCAGGCCTTCTTAAAGACCGTGGTTTTAAGGTCAGCGGAAGTGATTTAAACCCCTATCCTCCTATGTCGACTCAAATTGAAAGTTTAGGTATTCAAATATTAAGACCTTACAAAAAAGAAAACTTAAATCCAAAACCGGACTTTGTAGTTGTAGGTAATGTTATTTCAGCCAATAACGAAGAAGCTCAGGAGATGGTAAGTCAGAATTTACCGTTCTGTTCTTTACCGCAAGCAATGGGTGAAGTGATTATTGCTGACCGTGATTCTTTTGTAATTTCAGGAACTCATGGAAAAACAACTACAACCTCTTTGATGTCATGGGTAACTGAAAACTGTGGTTTGAAGCCGGGCTTTCTTATTGGCGGTATTCCAAAGAATTTTTCACAGAGCTTTCGTAATCCGGGAGCCAATACGTTTGTTATTGAGGGCGATGAGTATGATACAGCCTATTTTGATAAAGTTCCTAAGTTTATTCATTACAAACCCAAAAATGTTATTTTAACGTCGGTTGAATTTGACCACGCTGATATTTATAAAGATTTTGATGCAGTTAAAGCCGCATTTTATAAGTTGATGAAGCTAATCCCTCAGAATGGTTCATTGGTTTATTGGGGTGATGATTCTAATGTTAAAGGAATTGCTGACACTTGCCAGATTGTTAAAAAATTCTCATACGGATTTAAAGATAATAATGAATATACAGTAAAAATGTTAAGTGAATCTGAGGCTGAAACAAAGTTTGCAGTGTATTTAAATAAAAATTTAATTGCAGAATTTGGCACGCCAATGGTGGGTCGTTATAATATTTTAAATGCAACTGCCGTTATAGCTCAGGCTCATATTCAAGGTATGGATATGGAGCAAGTTAAGAAGGCTCTTAAGACATTTGAAGGGGTTAAGCGACGTCAGGAAATCTTAGGGGAGTATTCAGGCGTATTATTAATTGAAGACTTCGCCCATCATCCAACAGCTGTTAAAGAAACAGTTAAGGCTATTCAAAATAAATACAAAAACCGCAAAGTGTTTTCGGTATTTGAGCCGAGATCAGCTACCTCAAGACGCAAAGTATTTCAAAAAGACTATGTCGAAGCTTTCAGTGAAGCTCATGAAATTTTAATTGCTCAGGCTTTTGATCAAGGCAAAATTTCTGATGAAGACCGCTTTTCATCAGATGAACTAATTCAAGATTTGGTAAATCTCGGTAAATCAGCCAAGTTATTTCAATCAGCAGACCAAATTGTAGCTGATTTAGTAGCTCGCACTCAAAAGGGTGATGTGGTATTAATTATGAGTAATGGTGGCTTTGACGGCATTTACGAAAAGCTCATTACTCAGCTTAAAAACAGAAAATAACTTTAATGAACCAACATCCGCAACATAAACTCGGAATGTTATATGCAAGCCTAGCTTATTTGGGCTGGGGATTTTTTCCTATTTATTGGAAATTCTTAAAGCATGTGCCTTTAATGCAAATTTTGAGTCATCGTGTGCTCTGGGCTTTTGTGTTTTATACTGTTATTTTGCTCTATAAAAAAAGAAAATTTATTTTTTTTAAGCCTGAAAATAAGAAAACCACTATTAACTTAACAGTGGCTTCTATTTTGTTAATGGGTAACTGGTTGGTTTATATTTATGCGGTCAACTCCAATCAAATTGTAGAAAGCAGCTTGGGATACTTCATTAATCCACTGGTTAATATTTTAATAGGAGTTTTCTTTTTGAAGGAAAGGCTTACTCGCTATCAGACTGTAGCCTCAGTGTTAGCGGCCATCGGAGTATTGATTATCTCTTTAGATCAAGGGCATGTTCCTTGGATTGCACTTTTCTTGGCGGTTTCATTTTCAGCCTATGGATTACTAAAGAAGCTTAATCCAGTTTCAGGTTTAAACTCTAATCAATTTGAGTCGATGATTATTGTGCCGGTGGCGTTGCTTTATTTATTCAGCCAACCAAGCTCTTGGGTGACTGATGACAACTTAGTTCCGTCGGCCCTATTTTTAATTGGTTCAGGAGTTATTACGGGTCTACCTCTTATATTTTTTGCCGAAGCCACACAGCGGATTCCATACTATTTAATGGGATTTTTTCAGTTCTTAGCTCCCACAATTCAGTTTTTATCAGGCGTATTGATTTTTAACGAGCCTATGTCGCTACTCAAATTAAAAGGCTTTTTATTTATTTGGGTAGCGGGAGCGTTGTTAATTTTGAATACTTGGTGGATGAGTCAAAAAAATAAAAAGGTAAAGGTAGCTAGTGGATTTTAATACTTATTTAAATCAATCATGGAATAATCACGCAGATAAAACTAATGAAGTTATGCAGTCTTTTACTGAAGGTATAAAACTTGTAACGGATAGCTCACACATTTCTCAGCTGGCCGGACTTATTACTCATGTGGCCGGTGAACACTTAGGTGATTTTCATGCGGGCTCTGAATTACTGACTCGGCTAGAAAACCTAAGCATTAATAACGATGAAACCAAAGCGGCATTAAAAAGATCAAAGGCTATTTTAAGCTATACTCAGGATCAGAATTTTTCAATTTCAGGGTATTCTGTTTCGGACCAAGTACGTATTGCGTCTACTTCAGCCAGTGCATTTCTGGGATTGAATAAAATTAGCAATGCGATTGAAGCTTTTAAAAAATCTTTACAGTTGGGTGAGTCTTTAGAGCAAAAAGACCCGGCCAATAGAGCTTTAGCAATTGCAGGAAATAACTTAGCCAGCAGCCTGGAAGAAAAGCCTAATCTAAGCGAACAAGAAAAAGATTTAATGATAATAGCTGCTAAAGCGGGTCGCAAATACTGGGAGATAGCTGGTACTTGGCTAGAAACCGAAAGAGCTGAATACAGACTTTCACAAAGTTACTTAAAAGCTGGGGACTACATTAACAGTATTAAACATGCGAATTTATGCCTAACCATTTGTGAAATAAATAAGGCAGAACCATTAGAATTTTTCTTTGCCTATGAAGCCATAGCCTGCGTAGAAAAAGCAATGAAACAACCTTTGCGTTCACTCCCACAAATGGAAAAGTATTTTGCTTCTCTTAGTGAGGGCGATAAATCTTGGTGTGAAGCGAGCCTTAAGAAATTTCAAACAGCTTAATTGCTTTAATTTGCACTTTTAAGTTGCATAAATGCCCATATTTTAGTCATAAATAACTTATTATTTGAAACACTTCGCCTCTGAAAATAGAACATTTGTATGGCTAAAAAAGCAGGCGAATTAACACCTTTAATGAAGCAGTATTGGGATATCAAATCCCTGCATCAGGATAAAATTTTATTGTTCCGCATGGGTGATTTTTACGAATTATTCTATGATGACGCTATTAAGGCATCGCCTCTTTTAGGCATTACGCTTACTCAAAGAAATAAAAAATCCGAAGATCAAACTCCGATGTGCGGATTTCCACACCACGCAGTGGCTGGTCCGATTAATAAATTATTAGCGGCTGGACACAAAGTAGCTATCTGCGATCAAGTAGAAGATCCAGCTTTAGCCAAAGGCATTGTTAAGCGTGCGATCACGCGTATTTTAACTCCTGGCATGGTTTACGACAGTGAGACTTTAGATCAAACCAAAGCTCATTACATTACTTCTTTAGATAACGATCAGATCAGCTTTATTGATACAACTACTGGTGAATGTTTTTATTTTAAATCTAATAACTTAGTTGAGAAGTTAAAATTGCTCGACGTTCTGCCTGTTGTCGAAATCGTTGTAAAAGATCAATGCGAAAAATGGATTACTGAAAATCAGTTAAATAGTCGTTACGTTATTTCTGAATACAAAGCCGATAGTTTAAATTCAAATCAAAGACTTTTTGAGTACGTTAAATCTTTATCTCATCAAGAGCTTCTTAAAATTTTAAGACCCTTTGAAGAAAAAGAATTTGAACACCGTTTACAGCTTTCGCAAACGACATTAAGACACCTTGAAATTTTCTCAAATTACAAAGGTGAAAGTAACGGTTCATTGTACAATGCTATTAGCCGTACAAAGACTTCGTCTGGCTCAAGACTTTTACGTCAATGGCTCAGCTTTCCTTTGCGTAACAAAAAGCAAATTGAAACCCGTTATAATCAGATCGATCAATTCCGCGAGCACATGCTGGAACTTAAAAAAGTACGAGAAGTACTGGGGGGCATGGGTGACATTGAAAGACGTCTGGGTAAAATAGCCCAACCTCAGTGTCATGGCCGTGATTTAGTAGCCTTGGCAGATTCTATTGATGCGGGTTTATCAGCCCTTAAATGGTGTACTCAGTTTTACAGTTCAGCTAATACTGAAACAATCCGCGCTAACGCTGAAATTTCAGAACAGATTAAAGCCAGAATTAACGAAGAGGCTCCGTTAAGCGTTAAGCAAGGTCATGTTATCAAAAATGGCTTTTCACCTGAGTTAGATGAACTTATTGATCTTTCAACAAATGCCAATGAGCTTATTGCTAACTTAGAAAAATCTGAAAAAGAAAAAACGGGAATTTCATCTTTAAAAATCCGTTATAACAATGTTTTTGGATACTACATTGAAATTACTAATCTTCACAAAGATAAAGCTCCGGCTCACTACCAACGCAAACAGACTTTAGCTAATGCTGAAAGATTTTGTACTGATGAATTGATCGAACTTGAAAAGAAAGTTCTTTCGGCCCAGGTTAAACGCTATGAGCTTGAGTTCACTTTATTTGACGAATTAAGAAAAAGTATTCTTGAAAACTCGACAAAGTTACTTTCTTTGGCTCAAGCCTGCAGCGAGCTAGATGTTATTTCTGGTTTTGCATGGTTAAGTTTAGAAGAAAGCTATTGTCGCCCACAATTATTTGAAGATAAAAAATTATTCTTAGAAAACTCACGTCATCCGGTTGTTGAACAATTTGCCCGTGGCAAATTTGTTGCTAATAACATCGATCTAAAAGCTGAAGAGTGTTTGCTAATTACAGGCCCGAATATGGCCGGTAAATCGACTTTGATGCGTCAGGTGGCTTTAAGTATTATCATGGCTCAAATGGGCTCATTTGTTCCTGCAAGCCAAGCTCATATTTCTATTTATGATGCTATCTACACACGTATTGGAGCTAGCGATCAATTATCAGAAGGTCTTTCAACGTTCATGGTTGAAATGACTGAAACAGCTCAAATGCTGAAATCGGCTACTCAAAACAGTTTACTTATTTTAGATGAAGTAGGACGCGGCACTGCAACATTTGATGGTATGGCTTTAGCCCAATCTATTTTAGAATTTATTCTTAATAATTTAAAAAACCACGTTTTCTTTGCAACTCATTATCATGAGCTAACGGCACTGGATCAGAACTTCAAACAAATTAAAAATGCTCATATGAAAGTTCTTGATCATAAAAACGGTCAAATTGAGTTTTTGCATATTTTAATGAGTGGGCCTGCAGGGCAAAGCTACGGGGTTAAAGTTGCAGAGCTGGCGGGTATTCCTACTGAAATCACTAAGCGAGCAGAAAGCCTTCTTAGAAATCTGGAAGCGGCTCCTAAGGCTGATACGCAAGCTCCTATCAAGCTTCCGCAAAATGATTCAGTTATAGTAACGAAACAGGCTCAAATGTCTTTATTTGAAAAAGAAGATGAGTCTAAAAAGCAGATTTTAATTGATGAAGTTAAGAAGTTTTCGATTCAGAAGTCATCGCCACTACAAGCTTTAAATAAAATTGCTGAGTGGCAGGAAAAATTAAATTAATTAGATTTGTTATTTTGGTTGGATTCAAGGCCGGCTTCAGTGCCTTTGTGTTCGCGCCAGTTGTAGTCTTTACCTTTAACGATTCTGTTATTCCAGTCGTCCCATTTTCTTTTAGGTAATTTATGTAAAACCTGACCTTTGTCATCAAAGATGTCAGCGTCTTTACCGAATAAAAAATTGGTTACTTTTTTTAAAAAGCTCATGAGTATTTCCTCGCAACAATCGTGTAAGTTAATACCTTAACTACATTTTTGGATTTGCGCAAATATCAATGATCTCGAGGCCTTTTTCTTCACCTGGGTATTTATTGCCAGTTAGCTTTTTAAAGCATTCAGCAGCTGCTAATTTAAAGGCTAATTCTTTTGAACCAGCAACTTGAGTAATAGAAAAAGGTTTAGATTTTGGAGCTTTAAACTGAAAGCTGTAAGGCTTAGCTGCATTATTAGAAGGGGCTGCAAAGGCCATCATACCTGTAAATAATACTGTTATAAATAAGCTCGTTTTCATAAAATCTCCTTAGTTAATCTCTTTGTATAATTCTTTTAAGTGCAAAGGCCTTACCAACTTTTATTTAAATTCTCATATTAAAACAAGCTAAACTATTGATTATATTAGTTAATTTTAGGTATTGTTTTGATACATAAAAAGAGCCGTAAAAAGTTTAGACAGCTGTAGTTTGTGGGCTGACATGAGCAGCTCTAAAATTTGCTATAGATATTTCTTATGCCTTGTGTTAGATTATTTTTATCAACACAATTGAATAGTTTAAAAAGTACTAACTGCGCGGGCAAAAGTGAAGTGTGTGGCGGGTAGGCTTGGTTTTTTAATTAATTCACTCTGTCTATATTCAAGTCATTCAGATACAAATTTCCTGAATACAAAACTAATACTTCGACGTTCTTGTGGTTAGCTTAAACTATGAGCTATTCTCCTGTGCTTGAGCTTAGGTGGGTGATATATGAGAGCTATTTTATCGATGTCGTTGATGTTGCTTGCGGCAGCAAATTCAGATGCAAATATTAAAACTTTAGTAATCAGTGATATTGATGACACGATTAAAGTTTCACACGTTTTAAGTACGGCAGGAAAAGTAAGTCGTGCTAGCGACGTAACAACTCCGTTTACCGGAATGGCTCAGTTGTATCAATTAATTATGAATCAAAATATCGAGCAGAACCGCATGGTGTATTTATCAAACGCTCCTGAGGAAATCGGAGGAATTCCAGCCTTAGCGGTGTCGCATAGAACTTTTTTAAGCTTCAACAGATTTCCACCGGGCGAAGTTGAACTCAGAGAAAATATTTTTGATAAAAACCACAAGATCACTGAAATACGTCGCTTAATTAACCAGGAAAATCCTGAATTAGTGATTTTAGTCGGAGATAACGGAGAACGCGATCCCGAAATCTATCATCAGGCTTACGAAGAGTTTTCATCTAAAGTGCGTATTTTGAGTTTTATCCACCAGATGTATTCGTCCCATGTGCCATTTTACAAACCCAGCTTTTTGGCAGAGGCAGGTGCAAATCTGCATAATGAACAAATAGGCTTTGTAACTCCCATTGAAATTTCATTGGAACTAAAAAAACAAAATATTTTAGATGAAAAATCTTATCACTGGATGATTGAGAACGTAAGTCCATATATAGTTCAGGAAGAAAATTTTAAATGGGACGGCTTGAAGCCAATAACATTTCCTTCGTTTAAAAACTGCAGCGACTTTCTATGGCGCTGGAAAATAACTCCTGAGTTAAATAATATTTACGACAAAATTAAAAAAGAATGTCACTAAGTTCGCTTAAACTCTCTGCAGTGGTTCCTAGAATTTACAATAACTTTGTAAGTACTAAGGTATTGGGTCTTGATGTAACAGAAACAAAAGCGACTTGTGATAATTGCCTGCGCTCAAGAGATAAGCGTTTTACTTATACCTACAAATCAAATCTGAAGTGCTGCACCTTTCATCCCTATACGCCTAACTATGCAATCGGCGCTTTGTTATCGTCTCAGGAAGCAACTGTAGGAATTGAAAAGATTAAAAGTAAAATTCAAAATAGAGAGTTTGCATTTCCGATTGGAATCATGGCTCCGTTTGACTATCAATACTTGTTTTTAACTAAAGAAGAAGAACAGTTCGGGAATGATGAAAATCTGCTCTGTCCGTACTTTGATAAACTTAAAAATATGTGCTCCATTTGGCAGTATCGTGGTGTTGTGTGCACGTCGTTTTATTGCAGAAGTGATTACGGTCAGGATGGTCAAAAATTCTGGGCTGTGCTCAGTGACTATTTGAGTTATGTTGAAATGGCCTTGGCAGAAGAATGCTTGGTTCAGCTTGATTTCTCGCCGCGAGATTTGTCGGATCAGCTTATATACCTGAACAAAAGAGAGTTTGAACAGGAAGAAACTGAGCAAAAATGTTTAACTCCTGATGTCGATAAATCTCTTTGGAACGGCTATGATGATAAGATCGAATTTTACAAAAAATGCTTTGCATTGGTTCAAAAAATAGATAGAACACAGTTTAAAGAAATAATGGGTCATCAGGGTATTGAGCTGGAAAAAGAAGTAATTGAATATGCAAAACGCAGATAGCATCAACGCTAAAATCGAAGCCGTAAAAAGAGATTTTGTTTCGGGAGACTGGGAGCAAAAGTACGAAAAAATAATTGAATACGGTAAAGCCTGGCCTGGATTAGAAGACTCTCTTAAAATTGAAGATCTGAAAGTTAAAGGATGCCAGTCACAGGTTTGGATTAAGGCGGATGTTGATCCGGTAAAAAAAACGGTGATTTTCAGAGGTGATAGTGATGCCATTATTGTTAAAGGTCTAGTTGCTATCGTATTAAAAATTTATTCCAATGAGACACCTGAAACCATCATGAAAACAGAGCCTATATTCCTAAAAGATATGGGATTTGACTCGGGATTGAGTCCGAGTCGTACGAATGGGCTGTATTCGATGATTAAACAAATAAAGTATTACGCAACTGCATTTCAGTATTTACTTTCTAAATAAACTACAAGTATCATATAGATAGATGAATTTTTTAATCGTAGCCGCTATCATATTATCTTTTGCGCATTCTGAGGCGCGCATACGCCTGCGTAAAGTTAAAGAAGCCCCAAAAGCCTGTGTGACAATGAAGGAAGATAACTTCTTAAGTCGTAAGGACAAAAAGGTTTTAGGGACATTAAGGCATAGTATTCTAATCGAAAAAAACAATGAAGAGCCATCGATTACTTTAGTTAAAGACAAAGGCGAAAAGATCTGCCAGTGGACCTTAGATAAATGGTCTTCAATCGAAATAAACAACAAGCTCCCGAATACGGAAGCTTTCAAATTTCATATCGATGAGTACAAAGAAGTGCTTTACCCTTATGTTCAAAAAGACGATAAATCTTATTTTATTATGGAGATTTCATTTAAAGATTGCTCATTGGATACACAGATAACTAAAGCTAGTTTAGATTTACCTAAATGCGAAAATCCGAAAAAATCACGCAAGCCAAGCTCTAAAAAGAAATCCCGAACCAAAAAAGTTTAAATCGTAGCAAAAACTTTGTGAGTATCATCCATGTCATCTAAAGCTGTTAAGAACTCTTCAACATCTTTACGTTGAGCCTCGGTGATTTCAGTTATGTTGGTAGCTTTATATGAAGGTGAAGAAGATTCAATCTTCCAGCCGCGGCCAGCTAAAGCTTTAGTTACAGCAGCTAAACTTTCCATTGCACAGAAGAATTGGTAGCTGCCGTCATCATTTTTATGAACATCATCAGCACCGGCTTCAATAGCTTCTTCATCGATATCAAAAGCACCAGTTTTAGTGGCTTCAATTTCTCCTACCTGAGCAAACATCCAAGCCACACTGCCTGTTTCGCCTAAGTTGCCGCCGTTTTTTTTAAAAACGCTGCGCATTTCAGGAGCGGTTCTGTGTTTGTTGTCAGTTTGGCATTCAACGATTACGCCTACGCCGTGAGGGCCATAACCTTCGTAAGTTAACTCTTCAATGATTTTGCCATCATCTAAAAGACCTGCACCTTTTTTGATAGCACGTTCTATGGTGTCATTTGGACAAGATATTTTTTTAGCGGCTTCAACGGCTAAACGTAAGCGTGGATTTTGATCGGGATCGGGAAGGCCTGATTTTGCGGCTACGTAAATCTCACGTGCAGCCTTTGTAAACATCATACCTTTTTTTTGTGCGTTCTCGCTTTTGCCTGCTGCTTTCCAGCCTTTTCCCATAAAATATCCTTTAAATGATTAGATAAATAAAATTAACTATTTACATCTGATTTGTCTAGGCTTGGTCACCTATGTTAGGCTAGGTTCATGTGGGCTTTTAACGTAACCAATGTTCATGAGAAAATAAAAGTGCTTAGGCAAAATGCAGATTTTGCTCTAAAGCAAACTATTCGAACGGTGGTTTCTATAATTCCAGCCCGTGATGCTCAAGTTTTGGAGTTTAAAGCCCATCCTCCTAAAAAGGGATTTTCGACTAAAGAGGGCCAGGCCCGTATGCTCCATGATTTAGCCAGCATTGAGCTGCAAGCGATGGAGTTAGGGATTAGAACCCTGTCTGAATTTCCTGAAGTACCACAAGAGTTTAAAGAAGAACTTTGGAAAATTACATTATCTGAATCTGAACATTTAGAAATGTGTTTAACTGAAATTGAAGCCCTTGGTTTTAAATGGGGAGATTGGCCAGTTAATTGTGGTTTATGGCAGTCCGTTAGCCCTGAAGACTCCATACTAGATCGTGTATTGATTGTTCATCGTTATTTAGAAGGAAGCGGTCTGGACGCTGGAGACTCTTTATTAAAACGCTTAGGCGGAGTGGATGCTGTAGGTGTGCAAAAAGCCGTTAAAATAATTAATACCGAAGAGATAGGTCATGTGCTTTTTGGTACCAATTGGTATATCAATTTTTGCAAAGCCGAAAAACTGGACCCAACTCATGATTTTGCATGGCGTATGGATAAACTCAGAGCTGTATTGCCGAGACGAATTAATCCTATTAATCACGACTTACGCAAACAATCGGGGTTTACTCCGGAAGAAATTCAGTACCTTGAAAACTTACGCATGTCTTTTTTAGAAAAAGATAGCGTTTGGAAAAAGAAAAATTCATAATTAAGAAATGACTATAAACGTAAAATGGATTTTGCGACTGAGTATTTCCTTGGCTGCAGTAATAGTTGTTACATCGCAAAAATCAATTGCTATGAATACAACTGAAAAAGCAGTTCATGTATTAAATCGTTTTGCTTATGGCCCTAAGCTAGGTGAGGCTAAAAAGCTGGCTCAAACCGGAGATAAAGGCCTAGCCGATTGATTCAAACAGCAAATGAACCCAAAAACTGAAGCTAAGCTCGAAGAAAAATTAAAAAAATTAAGCTCTTTAAAATATACCAATCAACAAATGTTAGCCGCCTTTCCTAAGCAAAACGAAAAAACTATGTTGGGACTAGATCCTGATAAAATTGAAGGCGACCCGAAAGACATTTTAAAAGAGCTGGTTATTCAAAAAATTGTCCGATCTGTGGAAAGTGAAAATCAATTTGAAGAAGTGTTAGTAGATTTCTGGTTTAATCACTTTAATGTGTATTTTGATAAAGGTGCTGTTCGCCATGCAGTTACGTCTTACGAGAGAGACGTTATAAGACCTCACGTATTTGGAAACTTTAAAGATATGTTAATGGCCACGGCTAAATCGCCTGCCATGCTATTTTACCTCGATAACCACAAGAGCCGTAAAGGGCAGATTAACGAAAATTACGCCCGTGAACTTTTGGAGCTACACACTTTAGGGGTTGATGCGGGCTATACACAGAGAGATATTCAGGAAACAGCCCGTGTGTTAACTGGCTGGAGTATTCAAAAAGCTTATCAAATTTCTGATTTCAGGTTTTTAAAAAATCAGCACGATAAAGATCCTAAAACAGTATTGGATCTGGAGTTTAAAAAGAACGAAGGAATTAAAGAGGGCGAAAGGCTTATTGAGTATTTAGCATTGCACCCCAGTACGGCCAAATTTATTTCTAAAAAATTAGCCGTTAAATTCATAAGTGATAGTCCGTCAAAAGAATCAGTGAACAAGCTGGCCGATATTTTTATTAAATCAAGAGGTAACTTAAAAGAAGTATATTTAGCCCTATTTCAATTAGATGAATTCTGGAAAAGTGAAAATATAAAAATTAAAACCCCTTTTGAATATTTTATTTCATCAGTCAGAATTTTAAATGCTAGTATCATTCCTGATACTGAAAAAATTAATATAGTAAAAAGATTTTTTGATCAGTCAGGACAATCTCTTTACAGATGCCAGCCTCCAACAGGCTTTAAAGCCACTGCAGATTTCTGGGTAAACCCAGGAGCAATGGTTAATCGTATTAATCTGGCTTTAAAGCTCAGCGATGATCAGATACCTCAGGTTAGCTTTGATAAAAACAACATTTTGAATCCTATTAAAAACAATAAATACAGAAATCAGGACGAGTTGGTGCAGTACTTTAATAAAAATGTTTTTAATTCAATTATTCATAAAAAAACTTTAGCTAAGCTAGACCAGCTAGTTAATGAGTCTGAGCAGTATCAGCAGGACTCACGTAAAGAATTACCGATTTATTATTTCAAAACAGAAAAAATACTGGCTCTAATGCTTAGCACTCCGGAATTTCAAAGAAGGTAAAATGAAAAGACGTGAATTAATACAAAAACTAGCGGCTTTGGGTGTGTTACCTTATATAGGTGAGTTTGATTTGCTCGGTGCTCAGGCCTATGCAGAGGCGCTGAAGAAACGCAAAAAAACATTGCTTGTTATATTTCAAAGAGGCGCTGTGGACGGATTATCCATGGTGAGTCCTTTGGGAGACTCTTATTTTAACAAAGATCTACGACCTAATATTATATTACCCACGGATCAATTAATTAAGTTGGATTCGTTTTTTGGTCTTTCATCGGCCATGAGCTCTTTTAAAAGCTTATGGGATAAAGGTCAGCTAACTGTGATCCAGCAGGCAGGATCACATTCCAGTTCGCGCTCACACTTTGATTCGCAGGACTATATGGAAACAGGTACTCCTGATAAAAAAAGCACAGAAGATGGTTTTTTAGCAAGGGCCGCTGCGCTTTTTCCCGATCATGAAAAAGCTAAAATCACCAGTTTATCTGTACAGCCCAATTTACCGAGATCCATTAGCGGCGATTCCAAGTCGCTGTCATTTAACGATTTAAATAGCTTTTCAATTAAAGGATTCGGTAATTCAAATACGACTGCTTCTGATGGTTTTGAAGCTTTCTTTGAAACGGCATTAGATGAGGTCTTAAAAGGACAAAATAAAAATTCTTTAAAATTATTGGAAGATTTTGCTAAAGCTAAAAAAATTAGCCTCAAAGAAGATTATCCTAAAGGCCAATTGGCTCCGAGATTGAAAGACATAGCTAAAATTATTAAATCTGACATTTATATCCCATTTATTGTGACAGAGTCTGGCGGTTGGGACACGCATATAAATCAAGGTAATGAAAAAGGCACATTAGCCAATAAGCTGAAAGAATTTTCAGATTCAATTACCGCTTTTGTTAACGAGCTAGGCCCACGCATTGAAGATGTAACCATAATAACAGTTACTGAGTTCGGGAGAACTGTTCGTGAAAATGGAAATCGCGGAACCGATCACGGACATGGATCATGTTTTTTTGTTATCAATGGTAATCTGAAATCTAAAAATATAATTGCTAACTGGAAAGATCTAAAAAAAGAAAATCTATATGAAGAAAGAGATCTGCCGGTAACAACAGACTTCCGTGATGTTTTTTCTGAAATACTAAAAACGCAATTTTCTTTAAGTGATTTATCTAAGGTGTTTCCGGATTACAAAGTTAATAAGCTGGGGTTGTACAGAGCTTAAATTTCTTCACCTTCTTCAAGAAAGCGCCATTGGCCTTCAGGAATTTTTCCGAGAGTTAGCTTGCCAACACGCACTCGTTTTAGTCCGTTAACCTGTAATCCTACCTGTTCGCACATTTTACGGATTTGGCGCTTTTTACCTTCTTTTAAAATAAATCTGAGTTGGTCGTCATTAATCCATTCAACCACGGCCGGTTTTAGTTTTTCGCCATCAATAGATAAACCATAATTTAAGAGTTTAAGTTTTTCAGAAGGTAAGGTTTTTTCAGGTCCCATGTAACTTACGCGTACGATGTATTCTTTTTCGATGTCAGAATTTTCACCGATAATTTTTTTGGCTAAGCGGCCATCTTGTGTGAATATTAATAAGCCTTGTGAGTCGATATCAAGACGACCGACAACAGCAATACCTTGCAGGTCTCCACGTTGTAAAATTCGTTTTTGCATGCCGAATTGATTGCGGTCATTAACTAAACGGATAGCTGGTTCATAGCCAGAGCCGGGTTCAGGTTGCGCTGAAACATAGCCGATAGGTTTATTTAAAATAACAGTTACCAGATTTTTCTGGCTGCGCATGGCTTCGGCCTCAAGAGTAATGCTTACATCGGGCATAACTTTTGTTCCAAGCTCACTAACAATTTCACCGTTTACGCGAACAAGTCCCTGTGAAATAAATTCGTCAGCCTCACGGCGGGAGCATAAACCGCGCTCAGACATGAGTTTAGATAAACGTAAAGGTTCTTTTTTCATTTTATACCGATTCCGCCATCTACACTTAACACCGAACCCGTTGTCCAGCGGGATAAATCTGAAGCTATGAAGTAGGCGCTTTCGGCTACATCAGACGGCTGTCCGATAAAACTAAGCAATTGGTAACTGCTCATTTGCGAAGTGACTTTGTTTTTAGATTCAGAATTCATTGAGTGAAAATCATGAATAGGTGTGTCTACAATTCCAGGACAGATACAATTAACCCGGATATTATCGGCGCCACCTTCTTGAGCCAACGAAAGGGTCCAATTAATCATGGCCGCTTTTGTTGCCGAGTATGCGCCTGTACCTGCTGTTGGTTTAATGCCTAAAGTTGATGAAATATTAAGTACTGAGCCTTTTTTGTTTTTCTTAAACTCAGGCCAAACTAATTGAGTTAACTGAACTGCAGAAAGCAAATTAACCTGAAACTGTGAAATCCATTCCGATTCCTGTGTTTCTAAAAAAGAACCAGGTTTATAAATACCGGCATTATTAATTAAAACTGTAATAGGGGATAGCGTGCTTAATTTTGTTTTGATAGCGCTAGAGAATTTATTAACTTCAATCAAATCAAAAGCTAAAATTTCAGTTTTAGCATTTACACATTCACTTTGAACTTTTTTAAGACGGTCTTCATTACGGCCTAATAAAAGCAGATCGTAACCTTCCCTTGCAAATTTCTTAGCAATCTCAGCTCCTATGCCTGAACTAGCTCCGGTAATAAGAACTGTTTGATTTTTTAAACTCAAGCTCTATCCATTTCAATTTTAGCTATAGTTTGCAGTTGCATATTAGAAGTGCCTTCATAGATTTGACCAATTTTTGCGTCTCTCCAGAATTTTTCTACCGGATATTCTTTAGTGAATCCGTTACCGCCAAACAAATCGATGGACATAGAAGTAACTTTTTCAGCTACTTTAGAAGAGTAGTATTTGGCCATAGCAGCTGCTTCGATGAAGTCTTGGCCCGCATCTTTAAGTCGAGCGGCATTGTAAACCATTAAGCGAGAAGCTTCTAATTCAATACGCATCTGTGCCAATTGAAATTGTACGCCTTGGAACTGCCCAATAGCTTTACCAAACTGCTCACGTGATTTGATATAAGCTAAAGTCGCATCGTAAGCACCTTGAGTGATACCAACCATTTGTGCGCCGATACCGATACGGCCTTCGTTTAAAGTTTCAATAGCAATTTTGTAACCTTTGCCAATTTCGCCTAAAACATTTTCTTCAGGTACTTCGCAGTTTTCAAAAATCAATTCGCAAGTAGAACTTGCACGAATTCCGAGTTTATCTTCTTTTTTACCTACTGTGAAACCTTTAAAGCCTTTTTCTACGATGAATGCTGTTATGCCTTTGTAACCTTTAGAGGTATCAATATTAGCAAACACAATAAAGAAGCTCGCTTCTTTACCATTCGTGATCCAAAGTTTGTTACCATTTAAAATCCATTTGCCGTCTTTCTTTTCCGCGCGGCATTTTAAAGCGAAGGCATCTGAGCCTGAAGAGGACTCAGATAAACAATAAGCACCAACCCATTCGCGCGCCAAACGTGGTAAGTATTTTTCCTGAAGGCCCGGCGAACCCCACTTAATGATAGCATTTGTAACTAAAGTATTTTGTACGTCACATAATACAGAAACTGAACCGTCGATACGGCCTAACTCTTCGATGGCGATACAGGCCATAGTCATGCTTGAGCCTGCTCCGCCGAATCTTTCAGGAGATTCAATACCCATTAAACCCATTTCAAAAAGTTTTGAAACGATTTCCGGATTCATTTCTGCTTTTTCATCCATGTGATTTACATGAGGTTTAATTTCAGCTTCTGCAAAGCTTCTTACAGCATCGCGAAAAGCAATTTCATCTTCAGACCACATAGTTAAAGCAGGTTGTTTTGAATCAACAGACATAGGGTTCTCCTTAAAATTAAAATGATTGAAATAAAGTAAGCGTTTAGATCAAATTGATCAAGTAACACATAGCATTATTTAAGGCCTAAATTAATGGAAAAATTCAAAGCAATTCTGCGTGCTCTGGCTTTCATTTCTTCAGCTTTTATCCCCTGATAGTTTTCATCAATAGTTTCTGTAAATAATTTAAGCCAAATTTCAAAATGCGTGGACTGTAAATTGAGCTTCATGTGCGGTGGGAATGGACGACCTTTATAATTGTCAGTTCCAAACAGAAGGTCTTCCCAAAAGTTGTACAATTTGGGCATATGTTCATGCCAATCAACTTTTGCAACATCATTAAAAATTGGGCCGATCACTGGATCTAATTTTACTTTGGCGTAAAAAGAATCAACAATTTGTATAACTTCATTCCTAGAATTAATAATATTTGGTTTATTTTCCATAAAGCGCATCTTAATCACTTTTCATCGCATTAGCTATCTGTTAGCCTAATATTATCAACTGAGGAAATTATGGATCCACTAGAAATTGGCATGAAATTAGGCTTAAGATTTGTTCCTTTTTTGTTTGCTCTTTGTTTTCATGAGTACGCTCACGGGCTTGTTGCTAAATGGAGAGGCGATAATACGGCTGAACAGTTAGGTCGCTTAACTTTAAATCCTATGGCCCATGCGGACATGCTCGGAACCTTTATTCTGCCTATTTCTTCAATTGTTTTCGGGTTACCTATATTTTTTGGTTGGGCTAAGCCCGTGCCAGTTAACGGAAGAAATTTAAAAAATATCCGTACAGATATGTTTTGGATAGCTCTAGCAGGTCCTTTATCGAACATATTCTTAGCAGTAGTTACGACTATATTTATGTTTGTGGCTATGAGATTCAACTTTTTAGGCTCATATGTGACTCCGGTGTTTTTGATGGCTGAAATGTTCATCTTAATTAATCTGTTTTTAGCGATATTTAATATTCTACCTGTGCATCCATTAGACGGAGGCAAGGTATTGGCGCGTTTCTTACCGGCTTCGGTTAACTATAAACTTGAGCAAAATGAGCAGATGTCGAGTATAATTCTTATGGTCTTGATCTTTACTGGTATGCTGAGCATTTTAGCTATCCCAGTAAAGTATTTATTTCAGCTTATGCTTCATATTGCCGGTGCTCCTAATTTGATCGAATTTTAAGCCTTAAAATAATCTCAAAATAAAGAAGAATTTTGTTGAATAACCCAGACCAGCTTGCTTCAATAATTGCTGCAGGATGCGTTATGGCTCGTAAGGATGCGGGGCAAAAACATCTCCATTTTTAATAATATGGAAGACGTTTACTAATAGTTATTAGGGAGCTAAATGAGCATTCGCATCCAGTTACAACAATTTGAAGGTCCTTTAGATTTACTCTTGTACTTAATCCGTAAAGAAGAAATGGACATCTTCAACATTAATATCGTTGAGATCACCAAGCAGTACTTTGAATATATAAAATTAATGAAAGAATTCGATCTTGAAATCGCCGGTGACTTTATCGCCATGTCGGCAACCCTGATCCATATCAAATCCAAAATGTTATTGCCTCAATACGATGAAAACGGTGAAGTGATTGAGGCCGAAGATCCACGTAAAGAATTAGTTCAAAAGCTTCTAGAGTACGAAAAATTTAAAGAGGCTTCAAAATCTTTATACGAAAGACCTTTATTAAACCGTGACGTATGGGCTCGTGGTCTTCGTGAAAAACTTGAAGTTGCGGATGACGAAATTAAATTAGAAGACAATGCTTTATTTTCTTTAATTGGCTCGTACCGTAAAGCCGTAAAAGCATTAAATAAAAAAATCCATAAAGTGTCGGTTAAGTTGCAATCTATATCGTCACGAATTATGGAAATGCGCCACTTAATTCGTCCAGGTGGATCAATCCGTATGGTTGAATTATTCTCAACTCATCTTACTGACCGTGTTGAAAAGTCTCGTAATGCTTTGATAACTTTTCTGTCTTTACTTGAGCTGGGTAAGTTAGGTTTTGTATCTCTTTATCAAACAGATACCTACGGCGATATTCATATCCAGGGTAGAAAAGAAATTGATGCAGATGTTCTTTCAAAAGTTGAAGATTACGGACATATCAACGCTGAAGAAGTAGCTAATAACTTATTTGCAAAAAGTGCTGCCAAATCATTTGAAGAAGAGCTGGCTGCGCAGGATTTTGAAAACGATGAAACGACAGCGCAGCTGTCGCTAGAATCTATTGATACACAAGTAGCAGAAGAAATAGTAACGGAAGACATGGCTTCAGATGAAGAAATCTTAGCCGCAGAATTAGAATATGATAACACTTCAGACGATCCAGGACCGGATCAAGTTGTTTAAGGAGACTGAATAAATGGCATCAAAGAATAAAAAAATACAAACTGAAGAATTAATAAATGATGTTGATACCGAAGCGACAGTATTTTTAACAGAAGAAACGCTGGGAGAAGGTTTTTTACCTGAAGTTACAGACGAAGAAGCCTTAGAGGCTTCTGTAGAAACTAATTTAGAGGTCGCTGAGCTTGAAGGTACTGAGCTTGATGCTTTTGAAGCCGCGCAAATTGAAGAGCTTGAGTTTGTCGAGGACGAACAAATCGAAAGTATTATTGAAAGTATTCTATTTGCCTCAGATAGACCGGTAAGCTTTGCTTCAATTCAGCAGGTATTTAAGGGAACAACTGTTAAAAAAGACAAAATCCGCCGTTCGCTCGATGCAATTGCTGTGGAATATGCAGGAGGACGACGTGGAGTTACTTTAGAAGAAGTAACTGGTGGTTACCAGATTCGCACAAAAGTAGATAATATGAATTTCTTAAAACGCACAGTTAAAACACGCGCGTTTAAATTGTCAGGACCGGCGTTAGAAACTTTAGCTATCGTGGCTTACAAACAGCCTGTTGTTAAAATGGAGATCGATCAAATCCGCGGAGTTGAATCAGGTCACTTGTTACGCGCATTAATGGAAAAAGGTTTAGTTAATTTTGAAGGTAAGGCTGAACATTTACCTGGAAAACCTATGCAATATGGAACAACTCGCAGATTCTTAGAAATTTTCGGTTTACGTAATATTAAAGAGCTTCCGACGTTATCGCAAATAGATGAATTATTACCTGAAGGTATAGGTGAAGAGGTTGAAGAAAAACCAACTTTAGCGATGGTAACTGATTCGATGTCTGCTGAAGTAAAGGATGTAAGCTACTCACAAGGTGAAGAAGAATTGGGTTTAATCGAAGAACAATTAACTTCAATTTCGACTTCTTCTGATTTTTTTGAGCAGGAAAAAATCCGTCAAAAAATGAAAAAAGATCAGGAAAAAGCTCAGGATATCCGTGATGCTTTAGCTGTAGGGGAAGAAGTTTCTAAGCGGGATATCAATTGGTTAAAACGTCATGAAGAAGTATTAGCTGCAGCTGCAAATGGTAGTGTTGTGGCTGAGACGTCAGACGTAGATGGTGGCGAGGTTATAGCTTCTGCCCCTGAAATTTTAGAAACAAACGAAGCCGTAGAAGGTCTGGCTTTTGAAGATGACGATACACATATTGAAGATGAAATACCTTTTGAACTTGAGGCTGACGACGAAGGTACTGAAGAGGGGCTAGTTTAGTTTTTTATTTAGTCTAATGGTCTAATTTTGCTCCCCAGTGTATCAATCCGATACACTGGCACTTTATAGAATTTCAAAATAACCGATAAGTTATATGTGAAATCTAATCACGTTTTTGCTCTTACTATGGCTCTGCTTTTTGTTTATGGATGTGCACCAGCGCCCATGGGAAAGACTTTATTAACAAACTCTTCTTCAGCAATAGTTCCAGAAACCGATACAAGCACCCCAGAAGAAGGTGAACTCAGTATTCAGCCAGACAATGAAAATATGTCGGTCAGCGTTGATAGCTCTGATCGTATTGAGATTACGGGTAATTGCAAAGATTTAGACCGTAAAAAAAATAGAATTATTGTTGAGGCTTTTGCGGGTGAAGATGAAACGGTTCTGCCGTATGTTTCAAATTCAATTTCCAATAAGTGTCAGACCACAGCTTCGGGTTTACCGGTAACAGACACCTGTTTCTGGGTTACAAAGGGTGTTGGGATCATTGAAGATGCTGGTAAGCCTACGGAAAGAAGTTTTCCACAATGTCACAATGGGCGTTTTGGTTTTTCGGTTAAACTTGGAAAAATGTTAGAAGGTGCTTCTGCCGGTAATTTTTTAAAATATACAATTAGATTTAAATTGCGTTCTCTTGAAGGAATTTTATCAGATTCTATATTTGCAAAAGTAACTGTAGACCGCAATTTAACTGTACCTAACATTGATTCAGCTACGCCAGATCAAGCTAATTTTGCATGTGATTTAAAGATGTCGGCAGCCAGATTTAATCATAATATTTTATACAAATTGGATAGAACCTATACAGATGCAGTAACTACCAACACTGTGCAGCCTTCAATATTTGTTTCAAAAGATACTTCTGTTGTTGCGGACAATGATTCGGTATTTAGCTGGAAGGACGACAATTCACTTGCTGTGCATCCAGCTGCACGTCGCGGTGTAATTGCCGGAGTTACGTACAATTATACTTTAACGGCAGTAGAAAATACTTTCCCGGGTTTATACCCTTTGTTTGGTGCTCCAGCTAAGGTTTCGGCATCTGCAACTTGCACTATGGCTAATCCAACAATTGTACCTACAGCGGCACCTACAGCGGGTACATGTTATTTAAGTATGTCAGGAAATGTTCGAAGTGGTTTGACGACTCATTGGGGATACTCAACAGCAGGCGCGACATGGACCGGCGCAGGCGGTAACGGAACTCCGGAAGTACTTAATAACTGTACAGCATTCGGCACATGCACTCCTGCTACAGTTTGTCCTACTATTTGTACTCAAACCGGTCTTGTTCCCGGAACTACTTATTTTTTCGCAGTTCGTGACGTTGATCCACTAACGGGACAAGTTGGAAGATGGTCTAACGTTGTATCGTGTAAACCACTTTAATCTGATTTTTTTGAATAATACTAAATTAGAATGTTTCGTCGAAACTAACTTGACCAGAAATCCCTGTTTGGTAAGCAGAAACTCTTCTTTCAAAGAAGTTAGCTAACTCCTGCATGTCTTGTAGTTCCATGAAAGAGAAAGGGTTTTTAGTGTTGTAACGGGGAGCTATGTTTAAACTCTCTAAACGACGATCAGCAATATATTCTAAATATTGGCGCATATCATTTAAAGATAAACCCGCAATACCGTTAGCCACTAAATCTTCTGCAAATGTCATTTCGCAATCGATAGCATCTTCTAGCATTTGAGTGATCATCTCTTCCATTTGTTCGTTGAAGATTGTTGGATCTTCTTTGCGAACAGTTTCAATCACTTGCATAGCAAAAGCCATGTGCATACTTTCATCTCTGAAAACCCAGTTCGTGCCCGAAGCAAGTCCTGCTAACAAGCCTTTTGATCTTAAGAAATAAACATAAGCAAAAGCTGCAAAGAAAAACATGCCTTCAATGCAAGTAGCAAAGCAAATCAAGTTCATTAAAAACTTACGACGGTCTTCAGTTGTATTTAATTTATCTAAATCATTAATTGAATCCATCCATTTAAAGCAAAAATCCGCTTTCTTTTTGATAGATGGAATATTCTCAACAGCGGCAAAAGCTTTGGCTCTATCGTCTGGATGAGGAATATAAGTATCAAGTAATGTTAAATAAAACTGTACGTGTAGAGCTTCTTCATAAAGCTGACGACTTAAGTAAAGACGTGCTTCCGGAGAATTGATGTGCTTGTACAGATTTAAAACGAGATTGTTAGCCACAATAGAGTCCCCGGTAGCAAAAAAAGCCACTAAGCGGTGAATCAGATGTTTTTCTGAATCTGTCATTTTTGTATTTAAGTCTACTAAGTCAGTTGAAAAATCAACTTCATCAACAGTCCATGTGTTTTTAATACCGTTTTTGTACATCTCGAAAAAAATCGGATATTTCATCGGTCTTAAAGTTAAATCGAATCCTGGATTTAAAATCATTATGTGTCCCCCCTAAATGATTTTGTCTGCGTTCATATATAAAAAATTAATAACTTATTACTATTGGCAAGCTTCGCAGGCTTCCGGATTTTCAAGAGAGCAAGTAATTGCTTCTTCATCCGTATACACTTTTTTAGCTTCAACAGGAGCCGCTGCCTCAGCTACTATAGCTGCTTTTTTAGTAGTTGTTGTCGTTTTAGCAATTGAAGTTGCTGGACGAGAACGTAAGTAATAAGTTGTTTTTAAACCTTTTTTCCAACCATACATGTACATAGAAGAAAGTTTACCGATAGTCGGCGCTTCCATGAACAAGTTCAATGATTGAGATTGGTCGATATAAGCTCCGCGGTCAGCAGCCATATCAACTAAAGATTTCATCGGAACTTCCCAAACAGTTCTGTATAAATCTTTAAGGTCTTGTGGAATGATGTCCACACCTTGGATAGATCCGTCGTTCGTTTTGATTTCATTACGAACTTCTTCATTCCATAGGCCTTTAGCTTTTAAATCGTTAACTAAATAACGATTAATCTGCATAAATTCACCAGATAAAGTTTCACGTTTAAATAAGTTAGAAACTTGTGGCTCAGTGGCTTCGTAAGAACCCACGATAGAAGCAATAGTTGCAGTAGGTGCAATTGCAATCATCAATGAATTTCTTAAGCCAATTTTAATCATTCTAGCGCGAACAGCTTCCCAACGTTTCATATCAGTTGGAGTTACACCCCATAATTCAAATTGGAATACGCCAGATGCAGCTCGTGTTTCAGCAAAATTAGGGTGTGGACCAAATTTTTCTGCTAAATCAACACTTGCAACTAAAGCATTGTAGTAAATTTCTTCTTGAATTTGAGCCGACAACTTCTGAGCTGCAGCAGAATCAAAAGGAAGTTTTAATTGGAAGAAAGCATCTTGCAAGCCCATGATACCTAAACCAACAGGTCTCCAACGGTTGTTTGAAGAAGCCGCTGTATCGATAGGGTAGAAGTTGATATCAACAACTCGGTCTAAGAATTTAGCAGCTACACGTACTGTTTTAGCTAATTTTTCAAAATCGAACTGACCGTTTGTAATGTGGCGACCTAAGTTCACTGAACCCAAGTTACAAACCGCTGTTTCGTTTTTAGAAGTTACTTCTAAAATTTCAGTACATAAGTTTGATAAATGGATTACATTTTCAGGGCGGCCAGTTTGATTAGACTTCATGTTAGAAGCATCTTTGTAAGTCATCCAACCGTTACCAGTTTGAGCTAAAGTCTTCATCATACGAGTGTAAAGATCACGAGCTTTGATTTGTTTATGGAATTTTTTAGCCGCTTCAGCTTCAGCGTAAGCTGCTTCGAATTCCGGACCAAATAAATCTGTGAAATGCGGAACTACGTTTGGATCAAATAAAGACCACATGCTGTCAGCCTCAACGCGCTTCATGAATAAATCTGGTACCCAGTTAGCAATATTAATATTGTGAGTACGTTTTGCTTCGTCACCAGTGTTGTCGCGAAGTTCAAGGAACTCTTCGATATCGGCATGCCAAGATTCAAGGTAAACACAGGCTGCACCTTTACGCTTACCACCTTGATTTACAGCGGCTACTGAAGAATCTAAAGTTTTTAACCAAGGGATTATACCATTTGAGTGACCGTTAGTTCCTTTAATTAAAGAGCCACGTGAACGAATGCGAGAGTAAGCTAAGCCAATGCCGCCTGCAAATTTAGATAATAAAGCTACGTCAGTATATTTATCGTAGATTGATTTCAATTCGTCTTGTGGAGAATCAAGTAGGTAACAAGAACTCATTTGAGGTCTCAATGTACCTGAGTTAAATAATGTAGGAGTTGAAGGTAAGTAATCGTGTGAAGAAATCAATTTATAGAATTCGATAGCTTCAGTTGGATTAGTAGAAAGACCACAAGCTACACGCATAAAGAAATACTGCGGAGTTTCCAGTACGGCGCGAGATTGAGGGTTTTTTAATAAATAACGATCATAAACAGTTCTTAATCCGAAGTATTCGAATCGGTCTGTTTTATAGTGTTCGATAGCAGCACACAACTCTGTTTTGTGTTGCATAACAAAGTCATATGTAGTTTGCGATAATAGACCATTACTGAAACCGTGTTGAACAGAATCTGCAAATGAGCCAATTTTTTGAGATTTAACTTCTTCATCTATATATGTAGAGAGAAGGCGAGCCGCTAGACGAGAGTACTCTGGATCTTCACCGATAAGTAATGAAGCTGTTTGAATACATAAGTTATCTAATTCTTTAGTTGAAGCGCCATCGTAAAGACCGCTGATAGCCTTAGTAGCTACGCGAAGAGGATCTACTTGTTGCAACCCTTGGCAAGCACGGTTTACGCGCTCAACGATTTTAGTCACATCAACAGGCTCTAAAGTACCGTCACGTTTTTTGACTCGCATAATATGAGGAGATGCGCCGCCAGTAGATGCATATCCCATTGATGTCATTTGATCTCTTTTAAGTGTTGTTCCGTTTTCCATTTGTCCCCCTCAAGTATCCTAAAAAGTTTTTCGTTTTTGAGACAAAAAACCCCTGCAAAGCTCCCCCTCAGAAGCTTTGAAAGTCTAGGTCTAGTTATCGTATGTTCAAGAAAATTTCGTTGACCGTCCTGGTCAGTTGGCTTTAACCGTCGCTTTATTCGCTAACCACTATATCTAGTGGTTAGTTAGTTAATCTTGAAGATTAAGCCCATATATCTTGTATCTAAGACTGAATGTTTTTTTTTGAAGTTGCAAAGAAAAAAAATAAAAAAAATGAACGAATGTTTAAAATATAGACAAACGCTGTGCGAAAAAATGAAATTCTTAATACAAAGGTCCTGTATTCGTTCTCTCTCGAGAAATGATGTCAAGACTAAGGTTTAGTCATCATGAATTTCACTTTTTTATGATAGCGTGGTGCAGAAACAACTATTTCTTAAATTTTCTGTCAGATGCTATTTGTTCGTTCAACTCTAAGGCTCATTTGATGAAATAAGGCGCGTTCAGACTCGTTTTGCGCAGTCAATTTGCAACCTTGGTAAATTTTTTCAGCACGTAGAAAATCAATAATTTTTTGATGAGGTCCCATTTTGTCAGCAGTCCACTTAGGAGCAATGAGTTCATCCCATCTAGAGGCGTAAGCTGTCAGTCTATGAATAGCGATACGAGGATGTAAGTAAGATAAAAATAACTGAACTTTACGAGTGTAATCTTCTAGCTCTATAGGAGAGTATTTTCCCTCGTTATACCACTTCTCCAATTCGGTATTTTTCAATACGTGCATATTATGAAGTTTCACATTTGTTATAGGCAAATCATTGCATATCTTGGCAGTTTGTATAACTTCTGCGTCTGTTTCGTTCGGAGAGCCGAATATGAGATGAATTCCTAAGTCCACAGTAGTTCTAGAGGCTATTTTTTCAATGGCTTTAAGCGAGTCCTCAGCGCTGTGACCACGTTGCATGAATTCTAAATGAGAATTATTAAAACTTTGCACTCCGAGCTCTACAAAAACAGAGCTTTTTTCGCAGTATTCCTGCCAGAGCTGTAAAACAGACTCAGATAAGCAATCAGGGCGGGTTCCTAGTACAAACCCAGCCACATAAGGGTATTTTAATGCCGTTTCAAAATTATGGCGTAGCGCGGGTATTTTGGTAAACGTATTCGTATAAGCCTGAAAGTAGACTAAAAACTTTTTAGCATTATATTTTTTTGCAATATTATCGTGATATTTTTCGATTTGAGCTTCAAGACTCATCTGAAAAGAATCAGAATTTGCGGCCGAACCCCAAACGTCACAGAAACTACAGGTCTTCATACCTTTTAAACCCATACGGTTCGGGCAATCATCAACAACACTTACGGGAATTTTATATACTTTTTCGTTAAAAATTCGTTTAAAGTGTTCCGAAACTGAATGATAGGGTAAGCCTGTCCAGCCTTTTTCCATGTATCTCCATGCATGCTACTAGTGGAACCTTATAGAATGAACCGCGTATTTGAGCAAATTAGATTTACTGTCGAGAGTACGAAAGACGGTAGCCCAACCTTGAGATTGCCGGATTTGGGAGAATGGATGCATCATTCGGCAGGAGCGGCTAGCGAAACCCTGTATATATACAAATCTGTTATAGATAAGGGCTTGGATGCGCTCAGTTCATCTAAAACTTGTGTTGTTGGGCTTGGCTTAGGATATATAGAAATTTCATGGGCTCTGGGCTTACTTGAGAGAGTTGGATACGAACCAGTGCCATTGAAACATCAAATAACTTCGTTTGAGATTGTTCCGGAACTTAAAGAACACTTTTCTGAGTGGCTTAATCAGGATTCGGATTTAATATACGATCAGATTTCAGATTGCTTTAAAATTACAGTGGATCAAAAAAAATCAATAAAAAATATTTTAGCTGCAAACTATAAACTACTTCCTATGCAGTCGGATATAACCACATATGGTGAAAGTACTCGCTGGAATATTATTTGTTATGATGCTTACAGCAGTAAAACCAGTCAGCAGTTATGGTCTGAAGAGTTTTTAAATACTTTTTTAAAAAACCACGCAGATGAGAGTTGCGTGTTAACTACTTATGCTTGCACGGGTAATTTAAAAAGAGCATTGGAAGCTAATGGATTTCAGATAATCCGCAGAACAGCTTACAATAGAATAAAAGGCCACAGCACGCTTGCATTCCGTGGACCGTCCTTTAATGCCGAGATGTTCATGTAAAGAGTCAGGTGTTCGGCAACAATTCTTAGCTAGGAGTATTCACTGAATTTTTACCGAATTTTTTAATATATTCGATAATAGCTGCTTTAGCTTCATCCGGAATAATTGAAAACTTAAGACCTATATATCCATCTTGGCCGGCGTATATCACATCTGCCTTTACATTAATTGATTGAAAGAAGTGTGGACTTGAAATCTGTCCCTCAACTTCATCGCCGATTTTTAGATCGTAATTTTCAGTAAAGCCCATGCCGCCTTGGCTGATGGTAATAACTCTATATGAAACTTCAGGGTTTTTGTTAGATTTGCCGGTAAATTGAGCCAAGATCGGAACTCGCGGCTGTTTACGACGAGAAAGGCCAAGTCTTTCTACAATATCCGGAAAGGCGTACACCTCTTTCCATTCTTTAGTATTAGGATCTTGAATAGAAACCTTAGATACATCTTGTTGTTTTGCGATTAAAGTCATTAATTCAGCTTTAGACATCAAGGGTTGATCAACAAAGTTAACCTGAACACGATAAAAAACACCCTCAGTAAAGCTGTGGTTAAAAGTCTTTTCGAATAAGTCAGGATCATTTTCGCCATGAGCATGAGTATGCGTGTCTCCGTCTTCAGGAACGGCGGTTGTAGATTGCAAATGCTTATAATCAGAGGCTTGCCATTTATTGGCTTTGACCCATTCCACTAAGCCGCGTTTCCACACCAAAGCCTGTTCGGAGTTTGTTTCACCTAAACTTTGAATTGTAACCTGTAATGTATCTTGATTAAAAGGACCTTGAACTTGTCCATTAAATTGTAAAAACCATTTTGTATCTGCAATTGTATTCATAATTCTCCCGTATTCAATTATGATTCAGCAAAAAACTCTTCAATTTGCTGCTTCTGGTTCATGGCATCATTGTAACCCATTTCAATTAATTTGCGACAAAAATGAGTTTCAAAAAGTAGATAACTTAATATTTCACTAGCCTCGTCTAAAGATCCTATTGTTGAGATGCTCATACGAATAAGTCGCGGAAGGTGATGAGCCTGGCCCCGAGCCAGCTCACCGATATCCTGAGATGGTGAAATACATAAAGCCGGAATTTTTTGAAAGCCTTTTTTGGTTGTTGCAGATCCGGATTCGTCAACCAGCTCATTAATCCTTTGTATGCGCCGAACATCTTGTTCAACCGAATCAAGTAGAACGGCATTTAAAAGAGTATTAAATATTCTGATCATGGAAGGAGAGCCTTGATAACCTTGTGTCGCTATACTCGGACGCTCCATAATCTCACTATCCATTTGTGTTCTGACGCCGATGACAAATATTTTGTCGGCCCCCATGCGTAGAGAAGGAGAGCAGGGGGTATTGTTGCGAACGCAACCATCTCCATAATACTGAGATCCTATTTTAATAGGTGGAAATAACATTGGAATAGCTGATGAGGCCATAACATGTTCAGGCGAAATATTAGATAATACAGCTAATCTGCGACTATCTTTCCAAGTTAAGCGGGAGGTGCTGGTCTGAACAAAACTAACAGCTGCGCCGCTATTGTAGTTGTTAGCTGTAATAATAAGAGATTCAATCAAGCCAGCATCAATATTTTTTTTGATTTTCGAAAAATCACAATATTTTTCTAATAAAACGGCAAGTGGCGATGTATCAAGAAGTGCATCCATTTTTTTCTTGGCACCAAACATACCAAGCGAAAATTTATTCATTGATAGAAAATCTGTAGTAAAAACCTGTTCAGTTGTAAGCTGTGACCATAAAAAATTAAGTTTCTCCACAGCATTAGCAAAATTATCTATGTCGGTTGCTAACTTTGTTCCATTAATAGCGCCAGCACTCACTCCTGATATTATTTTGAAGGGGCTTTGTTTTTTTTCGGGAAGAATTTCTGCGAGACCTTTTAGTACGCCGGCTTGATAGGCTCCACGAGCACCACCGCCAGACAAAATCAATGCTGTTTTATTCATATTTAAATTGTAAAACACAGTTATTAAGAGTCAAACAAAGTTACCTTGGTCGAGGCTTGGTCTTGTATGCAATAATTGCTTTTGTCGCTGTCTAATTTGATTATACAATTGAACTCTGCTGAGGTGTAGAATGTGTAAAAATAAAATAATTTTAATAATAGCTATTGTTTCATTGGGGCTACTTAATTCGTGTACATCAAGAAATATTTATACTGACTACAATACAGAGAGTGGCAGCAGACAGGTGGCTTCAGTTGTCAATGAAGAGTCTCCGGTCATTACGGCTGCAGCTGCGCCGACTAGCGGAACTTGCTACTTAAGAATTATAGGAGATGTTCCGGAAGGAGTCAAAACTCAATGGGCTTATGGAACACATGCGGCTTGGACGGGAGCTGATGCAGCTGGAGATGAGTTTTCTTCTGCAAATTGTGATACAGTTTATCCGTCTTACACCTGCACTTCAGCAAATCTGAGTTCAGGTGTAAGTTATTATTTTGCTGTTCGTCTCATTGATGGAACCGATATTGGAAAATGGTCCAATATCGTTGTTTGTAAAACTCCCTAAGCTGTCGATGCTCTAGCAAGCTTGTGACGTTTCACGTTGATTCTCAAATTAGTACAAATTGCTAATTTCTTAAAATGAGAATGCTATTGGAATCATTGATGTTTCGTTAATGACTCAAAACCCTTATTTGGCTCCAAATTTGAATATTCCTTAGGTATAGAACTTAAGGAGTTTAATATGTTTCAAACTAATACACACAAAACCATGAAGTTAATTCTATTATCTTTCATATTTGTAACGGGTTTTAGTTCGTGTTCTAAAAAACCAAGCGGTGTTAGAGCTACTGTTAAATCAGAACAGACTAACTTAAATCCTTCAGTTTCGGCTCCCGCAGATCAACAAGCTGCTGCGATGAATGCAAATTATAAGATATCAACTATTTCTGTACCTAATGACACAACAGCCGGACAGACAGTAGATGTGGAACTGTTAACTCCATCTGGGCAGACTTTACCTTTAACGACTCGTCATGAAAATGGAAACTTATCTTCTGAAGGTATATATAACGACACGCAAAGAGGTTTGCAGGTTCATGTATTAGCTAGTTGTTCTGCTGATAGTTGCATGAAATATATGATCATGGTCACAGTAATTAAAAGCAATCAGGCTCTTTACCAATCTATAGGTATTTCATTTAAAAACGACTGTAAATTTAATGCCGCTTCATCAAGTGCAAACGTCGGTCAGTTCTTAAGAAGCTTACAAGAAGTTGAAAATAAATATAATATCTCACCTAAGAATGATATTGATTCTTGTTCTATCTAAAATAAAGTTATAAACTACTGCAATGTTAGAGTTTATAAATGCCATATTACATATCGATGCAACATTAATTCAATGGGCTCAACAATGGGGCCCGCTACTTTATGCGATTTTATTTTTAATTATATTCTGTGAAACAGGCCTTGTGATTATGCCCTTCCTACCCGGAGATTCGCTTTTATTCGCAGCAGGAGCTTTGGCTGCGCGCCCAGAATTTCTGAAAATCGAAACTCTGATTCCACTTTTAATTGCGGGCTCAATTCTTGGTGACTCTGTAAATTACTTTATAGGACGTAATTTCGGACGAGGTTTGTTTGAGAAAAACTTGTTCTTCTTAAAAAGAGAGTATTTAACTAATACTGAAATATTTTTTGAAAAAAGAGGCGTATGGGCGGTGAGTATATCGCGCTTTTTCCCGATTATCAGGACCATGGCTCCATTTTTTGCGGGAATGAGTTTAATTAGTTATAAAAAATTTCTTTCGCTTTCAGTTTTAGGTTCTTTTGCTTGGGTTTTAATTTTCTGTTTAGCGGGATATTTTTTTGGGCAAATTGAGATCATTAAAAATAATTTTACTCTACTAGTTATGGCTCTATTTTTAATTCCGGGAATTCCATTTGCTATTGGTGTTTTAAAAGCACTTAGAGCAAAGTACTTACTTAAAAAGAATACACAAACTCCGTGAGAGCTATTCTTCAATAGCTCCGTTATCAACGTCATTAGTTAAAGCTTCACCGGCCGGTAATAGTGGTAACGGATCAATAGGTCCGTTTAAACGTCTGATTTCAAAATGTAAATGCGGACCTGAAGACCTGCCTGTGTTTCCCAAGGCTCCGATGACTTCGCCCTGTTTTACTTTTTTACCTTCATACACCAGAATTTTATCTAAGTGACCGTAAAGAGTGGCCCAGTTGCTTCCGTCACGCGGGTCTGTTGATTCAAGCATGATCATTTTTCCATAACCCTTAAATCCTGAACCTGTATAGATAACTACTGCATCATGGGCTGACATAACAGCCGATCCGCGAGGAGCCGCCAGATCAATGCCTTTATGAGGGCGTCTTCTTTTTTTAGTACCGCGAGGTAAAAAGCCGCGGGTCATACGGGCTTCCCAAACAGGCCAGTCAAAAATAGGCTTTAAGCGTTTTTTTGAACTCGTTTTTTTTTCAACATCCGTATTAATTTTGATCGAGTTATTTTGCTTATCTACAACGATCTCGTCAGATGCATAAGTTATATTCGAAGATTCTTCCGTAGTGCTTGGTTTGCTTGCGCAAGATTCAAGCAATAAAAGAAGAGCTAGTAAATAGGAAAACTTTTGCATAATTCGCTAACTTCCATTTTAACTTTATTTTTCACTTCGGCATTATCAACATTTTTCAGTACAAGACTGATCCAGCCGGCAATTTTTTTCATTTCGGATTCTTTCATTCCTCGTGTTGTAAGCGCCGGCGTTCCTATACGGATGCCGCTTGTTACAAACGGAGAACGTTTTTCATTGGGTACAGTGTTTTTATTAACTGTAATTCCGGCTTCATCTAAAGCGATTTCAGCAACTTTG
This sequence comes from bacterium, assembly GCA_019752925.1. Classification (GTDB taxonomy): domain Bacteria; phylum Bdellovibrionota; class Bdellovibrionia; order Bdellovibrionales; family Bdellovibrionaceae; genus Pseudobdellovibrio. The sequence goes on along the minus strand of JAIELP010000003.1, from coordinate 76,771 downwards.
CCTGTTAGTTCGGAATAACCCGTGCTTTGAGATAAATCCACCAACATTAAATGATTATCAGTTCCGCCGGTTACTAAAGAAAAACCCGAAGACTTTAAAGCTTCAGCTAAAACTTTTGCATTTTTTAAAACCTGATCAATATAGGTTTTAAATTCAGGTTGCAGAGCTTCGCCGAAAGCTACAGCTTTACCCGCAATTACATGCTCAAGAGGCCCGCCCTGAATGCCAGGAAAAATTCTTGAGTTCATCAGTTTAACTTTTTCTTCTGAATTCGTTAAAATCATTCCACCTCGTGGACCACGTAATGTTTTATGTGTAGTCGTTGTAATGTAATCTGCATAAGGTACTGGTGATTGGTGGTGTCCTGAAGCTACAAGTCCTGCAAAATGTGCCATATCAACCAGTAAGTCAGCACCAACTTCAGTTGCGATTTCGCGGAATTTTGCAAAATCCAAATGTCTTGAGTAAGCGCTGTAGCCTGCAATAATTAATCTTGGTTTTACTTCTTGTGCTGTTTTACGGATTGTATCGTAATTAATTAATCCGGTTGTTTCGTCTAACTTGTAAGAGGCCGCCTTAAATAACAAACCGCTGAAGTTTACAGGACTTCCGTGAGTTAAGTGTCCGCCGTTAGAAAGATCCATACCTAGAATGGTTTCGCCGGCTTTCATAGAGGCCATGTAAACCGCCATATTAGCCTGTGAACCCGCATGAGGTTGAACATTGGCAAAGCCTACATTGAATAATTTTTTAGCTCTTTCGATAGCGATGGTTTCAACGCCATCAACGTAATGGCAACCACCGTAGTAGCGTTTGCCTGGGTAACCTTCGGCATATTTATTAGTAAGGATTGAGCCCTGAGCTTCCATTACAGCCTTTGAGGTGTAGTTTTCCGAAGCGATCATTTCAAGACCTTCGCTTTGGCGGATAGATTCATGTTTAATAAGGTCAGCTATTTCGGGATCATTTTGAAGAGATTGATTGGTCGTATTCATAATTCAACTCCCTGAAGATAATGTGGCTTTGTTACCTCATTATGAAGTAGGGGAGCAGACTTTAGCAACCCGAGTTTGATGACGACCTTGTGCAAAAGCTGTGTTTTTGAATAAATTGATCCATCTTAAAGCAGTTTCGAAGTCGCAGAATCTGGCTCCAATGCAAATTATATTTGCATTATTATGTTCGCGCGATAATTTTACAATTTCATCATTATAAACAAGAGCGGCTCTAATGTTTTTATATTTATTGGCTCTTAAAGCCATACCCTGTCCTGAGCCGCAAATTAAAATTCCGAACTCTTTAAGACTAGGTTGATTGTCTTCAGTTTGTAATTTGCGACAAACTTGGTCGGCAAAATCGGGATAGTCTACAGACTCAGTTGAAAATGGGCCCAGATCATCAATCTGATTCTGGCTTTTTAAAGCTTCGACCAACTGGGTTTTGAGTTCAATTCCTGCGTGGTCAGAAGCTATAAGTATTTTCATTTATCCCTCAAATTTGGAGAATATAAGACATGAGTTGGTGCCACCAAAACCAAATGAGTTATTCATAACATGTTTTAGTTTAGCATCGCGTGCAACTTTAGGAACATAGTCTAAGTCGCAGTCTTCACTCGGATTATTTAAATTAATTGTTGGAGCTACTTTTTGATCTACTAATGTCATTACACAAAATGCAGATTCAATCGCACCAGCAGCACCTAACAAATGTCCAGTCATAGATTTAGTAGATGAAACCCAAACTTTTTTTGCATGGTCTTTCATAATTCTTTTAACTGCGTTTGATTCTAAAGGATCACCCATTGGAGTACTGGTTCCGTGTGCATTTACATAACCTATATCTGAAGGGTTCAACTGAGCATCGTTAATTGCCGTTTGCATTGCTGATACGAAACCAGCGCCATCCGGATCCGGCGAAGTAATATGATAAGCATCAGATGAAGCACCATAGCCTGTAATTTCACAAAGGATATTGGCTCCGCGTTTTGTTGCTGATTCAAGAGATTCTAAAATAAATGTAGCGCAACCTTCACCTAAAACAAAACCGTCACGGTCCTTGTCCCAAGGTCTTGAAGCTTCAGTAGGAGATTCGTTGCGAGTTGATAGCGCACGCATATTACTGAACCCGGCAATCGCCATTGGTGAAACTGTGGATTCAGATCCACCGGCCACAGCTTGATCCACTAATCCGAAACGAATGTAATTATAAGCTTCGCCGATAGAGTGAACTCCAGAGGCACAAGCAGAAGTAATAGTAAAATTAGGTCCTTTAATTCCATGAAGAATTGAAACCCAGCCTGGAGCTAAGTTGGCAATGGCAGCAGGAATAAAGAATGGAGAAACACGTGAAGGGCCTTTTTCAGTGAGGCGTCCGTGTTGTTCTTCAATAACAGGTAAACCACCAAGGCCTGAGCCAATAAAAACACCGGTTCTGTGAGTGTTTTCTTCGGTGATTTTTAAACCTGAGTGATCAAATGCCATTTTACTTGTAGCAATGGCGTATTGAATAAAAAGATCCATCTTTTTTTGTTCTTTTTTATCAATATAGGTATCAGCTAAGAAATTTTTAACTTCGCCGGCAAATTTAACATCGAAATTTGTGGCATCGAATTTTGTGATATTGGCTATACCGGACTGGCCGGCTAGCGCCGCTTTCCAGGAGTCTTGGAGCGTATTTCCTAACGGGGAAACAGCTCCAACTCCGGTGATGACCACTCTTCTTTGACCGTTAGGTCTTAAAAAAGAAGTCGCCATATAGGGATTAAACTTTACCTTTAGTTGTTAGGTAAGATTGAACGTCGTTAACTGTTTTTAATTTTTCAGCGTCTTCGTCAGGAATTTCAAGATCGAATTCTTCTTCCATCGCCATAACTAATTCAACGATATCTAAAGAGTCAGCGCCTAAGTCATCAATAAAAGAAGCTTCAGCTTTTACTTTTTCTGGGTCTACACCAAGTTGTTCTACGATAATATCTTTTACTTTTGCGTTGATTGACATTTGATTGTCTCCTTTTAATTAATAATAAGTTTAAAACTATAAACCATTTTTACAATAATGTTAAATACTTAACTCAAATACATTCCGCCATTAACATGTAGTGTTTGTCCAGTAACATAGGAAGCTGCATCACTCAGCAAAAACGCTACAACTTGCGCTACTTCTGAAGCTTCGCCGGCTCTTTGAAGTGGGATTTTTTCATTGAAGTTTTTAAGCTGATCTTCAGTTAAAGCGTCGGTCATATCACTTTTAATATAGCCAGGAGCTACGCAGTTAGCTCTGATGCCTCTTGATGCTAACTCAAGCGCTACAGACTTAGTGAAAGCCTCTAAGCCGCCTTTACTTGCTGCATAGTTAGACTGTCCGGCATTTCCCATTGAGCCAATAACGGAGGAGATATTTACAAAACTGCCTTTGCGGGATTTTAACATAGCTTTACTGAAAGCTTTGGTTACAGCAAACACGCCGGTTAAGTTGGTTTGAATAACTTGGTTGAAGTCTTCAGCTTTCATACGAAGCAAAAGTTGGTCTTTAGTAATTCCGGCATTATTAACAACACCGTCAATTTCAGGCCATTGTTCAAGCAGTTTACCAACCACTAAATCAATAGCGTTAGAATCTGAAACGTCCAGCTGAAAGCACAGATGATTCCCGCCAGGTAGCGACTTAAGAAGTTCTTGAGCTTTAGCTTCGTTAGTAGAGTAGGTAAACGCAACTTGAGCGCCGTAATCGGCCAGAGTTTTTACAATTCCGGCACCTATTCCACGGCTTCCGCCGGTAACAAAAAACTTCTTATTTTTAAGGTTCAACATATTTAGCCCCAAGGGTGAACGAACTAGAGTGATAGCTCAAGTTTTTATTGTATTGTTATTGCGCTGAGTTAGTAACTCTAGTCTGTTTGTTTATATTTACTACAGTTTAAGAGAGGCTTCGATGCTTTTAATGTCATCTAATGTATTGGTTGAATGCACTTTAAAGAAATCTCCATCAATTTTTTTAAGAAGACCTTTAAGTACACTGCCATTGCCGACTTCATAGCAGTTGGCAACACCCAGAGCTTTTAGTGTATGCATGCTCTGAGTCCATTTAACAGGTGCTGAAACTTGTTCGATTATGTTCTTCTTTAAAGTTTCGGCAGAGGTTTCAACTTTAGCGTGAACATTTTGAATAATTTTAATTTTGGCGTCTTGAAATGGAATGTCTTTTAAAAAACTCTGCATTTTTTCTTGAGCTGGCTTCATCATGTCGCAATGAAACGGTGCCGATACTTGTAACGGAATCAGCTTAGCTCTTTTAGCTTCGCCCGGTAAAACTTCGGCTTTAAAATTTGTTTTAAGCCATTCTAAAGTTTTCATATTTCCGCTAATAACAATTTGGCCGTCGCAGTTGTAGTTAGCTGGACTGAGCGGGGAGTGTCCGGAGTTTTTAACAGCCCAATCACACAAAAAAGCCACTTGTTCTTCGTTTAAGCCAAGAGTTGCGGTCATCCCACCTTGTCCTACAGGTACAGCGGATTGCATCGCTTGACCGCGGAGTCTTACGGCTTTAACCGCATTTTGGAAGCTCATGACTTGTGCCAGTACAAAGCTTGCGTATTCTCCGATGGAGTGGCCCGCAGTGACTTCGCATTTTAAGCCTAAGTCTTGTGTTAATACGCGAGCAGTTGCTGTTGAAACTGTCAATAAAGCAGGTTGAGTGTTTTCAGTTAAACCAAGATCTTCTACACTGCCGGTGAAACATAACTTTTTAAGATCAAAATTTATTGCGTCTGAAGCTTCTTCAAAAGTGTGTTTGGCAGTAGTAAAATTATCAAATAGAAATTGGCCCATTCCGGGTGTTTGGCTTCCTTGGCCGGGAAATAAAAAAGCATTCATCGTGAGTACTCCATTTAAAATTTATTAATTAGAATCTAAGTATAGATGCGCCTGAAGTTAATCCTGCTCCGAAGGCAGTTAATAAAACAAGTTGGCCGCGTTTAATGCGTCCATCACGGTAAGCCATATCAAAAGCGATAGGGATTGAAGCCGCTGAGGTATTTCCGGTTTCATGAACACTGGAAACGATTTTATCCATAGGAAAATCAAGTAAGTTAGAAACAGCCTCGGTGATTCTTAAATTAGCCTGATGCGGAACAATCCAGTCGATATCAGAAAGTTTTGTATTAGTTGCATCTAAGGCCTCTTTAGAGCATGCGGCCATTGCGCGTGTTGCGTTTTTAAAAATCTCTTTGCCCTTCATTTGCATAAACTGTGAACCTTCATCGATAACTTTTTGAGAAATCGGGTGACGTGTTCCGCCGCCGCTAGCCCACAATAAGTCATATAAAGAACCTTCAGCGTGTGCATTTGAGGTCATGATATAATTTTTTTCGTTTTCTTCACCACGTGACAAAACAAAGGCTCCTGCGCCGTCTCCGAAAAGAATGCAGGTTTCGCGGTCTTTATAATTTAAAATTCGTGTGAGATTTTCGGCGCCGATAACCAGAATGTTTTTGTAAACTCCTGATTTAATAAATTGATCGGCTATGTGTAAGCTGTAAATGAAACCTGAACAGGCTGCATTTAAGTCAAAAGACATAATGTTTTTAGCGCCTAATTTAGATTGAACTAAACAGGCTGTAGCTGGCATTTTGTAGTCGCCTGACAGAGTCGCTACGCAGATCATGTCGATCTGGTCTATAGTCATCTTAGCATCTTGAAGAGCATTGTTAGCCGCACGAACACACATATCAGAAGTGCCTTCATCATCAGCAATGATGTGGCGTCTTTCGATACCTGTGCGCTGCACGATCCAATCATGAGAGGTCTCTACGATCTTTTCCAGATCGTAGTTTGTTAGAACTTTCTCAGGTAAAAATGAACCGACGCCGGCTATTTTACTTTTATGCATATTCAAGGCTTGTCTAATTACTTAGATTTAGCTGCGCTGATTTGTTTACCTTTGTAGTAAAGGGCTCCATCAGCAGCTTTGAACGCACGGTGAGGGCGTACTAATTCTCCAGATTTTTTATCGATTGCCATTGCTGGCGCTTCTAAACCATCGTGTGAGCGTCTCATGTCGCGGCGCGACTTCGAGGTCTTTTTCTTAGGTGTTGGCATTTTATCCTCCGGGAAAGGGTCTATTTATCCATTAATTTAAAACTAAAATCAACGGCTTTAATTAAGTTTGATACCTTTTAAAGCCTGAAATGGGTTTGGTTTAACTTCTTCGCCCATTTTTTCGTCATATATAAAAGCTTTGTTGTTTTCCGGCTTGCTACATTCGGCGCAAAACGGGTTAAAGGGGACCTGTAAAGCAATAGCCTCATGTAGGTACTCGCCTAAATCAAATTGCATACTTTGGTATTCAGTTACCGCGAAAGTATTGTCTTCGTCTTCCATGCTTACGCCGGATTTAGCGTAGTGACCCGTACGCCCTTCCTCTTGGTGAGGAATCAGAATTTCGCGCAATTTTGTATCTATTGGTAGATCAAACTCTTCAGCGCAGCGTGAGCATTGCTCGTGAGTTTTGGTCTTTAAAGTGCCAATAACTGTGTAGTCTTTAGAGTTTAAGGGCTTAATATCAAGATTTACATCATAAGCGTTATTTTGAATTAAATCCTGTAGAGCCGGGTTTAATTCCGCTGTTTGACGATTGAATATGTAGTTACGACCTTCTTCAGGAATTTCATTTAAACGGATTTTCATAAGAGGAAAGTTGTATAATGAGAGGGCTTTCGAGGTCAAATATTTTAGAGAAGACCTAGGCCCATGTGTAATTAAAACTAATACTTATGCGGGGTTTTTTACTCTGATTAAGCGGAACTTCGTGTTTAAGCCAGCTTTCAAACAAAATCAGGTCGCCAGACTTGGGTTCGATGGAGAAAAACCTCACATTTTCGCGACTGCCATTTTCTTTAACCAGAGGAGCGTTCATGAAAAAACCAAGGCGGGGATCTTCAAATTTAATCGCGCTGGCCTTAGTAGGGATGTCGACATAATAAGTACCACTTATAACCGAATGCGGGTGAATATGGGCCGTGTGAATAGCCCCTGAAGGCATGATGTTAACCCAAAAGGAATTCATCTTCAAAGAACCCTTTTTTAAGTCGTATTCCAGAGATTTACAGAATTTCTGAACATGGGAATTGATCTTTTTTTCAAGTCCTTCAAAGGTTGAAGACATCTGATGAAGCTGATCCCAAGAACCATAAGAAGTGTAACCATTTTTGTAATTTAACTCAGACCATTTCTGACCCGCCTTATCGGCTTTTTGAATCTGAAAAACTTCTTTTTTTAAATCTTTCAAATCACATTTTATAGCCGTCTGATAGACCTGTGTAACAAACAATTTATGCATGTAAAGGAGGTAACGTATTAGGGGATTAATGTCACCTGCTGTTTAGATATTGTACAGATTTCATTCTTAAAGCCTCTTAAGTTTTAGTTTAGATTGGCATTCGACTTGCTTTAACTACGGGAGATTAATATAAAGGAATTGTTATGAAAAAAATACTCTTTGTTTCTATCGTATTTTTAGGTCATTTTTCTATGGCTAAAATCGCTGATTTTAACTCCTTGATTCAGGCGCAGGCTAGCGCTCAAAAAGAGATTCACAATTCGCTAAACGAAGAGATTCAGGTAATTGAAATCAGCTCTTTGGCTGAAGAAAGTAAAGCTCCTGAAATTATTCTTTTAGGTACAGGACATATTCCAAATTCAGCATCTCTTGCTCAAAAAAACGAATATGAATTGTTAAAATCAAACAACTTACAGGATAGAGCCAATCCTATCATAATCGAACAAAGTCAGTTCAAACGTTTAGATGAAGAACTCGGCGCAACTCAATAATGAATTGTAGGTCGGTTACACTACAGATTTTAGCGGTCTTTGTTATTTTAAGTATAGGTATTGCCGCCAACTCCCAAACAAAAAAGACTTCATTTTCTCAATTGGTCTCGGGACGTCTATTGATTTCAGGCGATTTTGAAGGACATTACAGTTTTAACGGACCACTGGGTGTCTTAATTAAAGGAAGTCCTTATGAAGGAGCGCCTCCTTGTGAGGTTTCTACACTTTTTAGAGCTGTTAAATACCGTGAAAAAAAATCTTTGGAAGCATGGCTTACTTTAGAATGCACGTTCCAAGGGCAAAAAAGCACGTACAAAACTCATCGAATTTTTATTCCAATTGATAAAACCGATACGAAAATTCAGCTGCCTATGCTGGCGAAAAATCTGAAAAATGTTCATCTGCAATTCCAAGAATTATCTCTGAAATTAGGCAAATAATATTTCTTTGTTTCGCAAAGTGTAAACAACTGGTTTTTTCCATTAAAAATGCCACACTCTGAGTCTATTTATTTTGTTATTTAATTTATTATTAACTAAGGAGATTTCATGGGTCCATTTGAGATGATTACCAAACACGGTGAGCACGAAGAAGTTGTTTTTTGTTACGATAAGAATGTGGGCTTAAAAGCTATCATTGCAATCCACAATACTTCTTTAGGTCCAGCTCTCGGTGGAACCAGAATGTGGAATTATAAAACAGAAGAAGAGGCTTTAACTGACGTATTGAGGCTTTCAAAAGGTATGACTTATAAAGCAGCTGCTGCAGGTCTTAACTTAGGTGGTGGTAAAGCTGTTATTATAGGTGATCCTAAAACTCAAAAATCAGAAGGTTTATTCAGAGCCTTTGGCCAATTTGTAAATTCATTAAATGGAAAATATATCACAGCAGAAGACGTTGGTACCGGCGTTAACGATATGGAACATGTTTTTATGGAAACTCCTTGGGTAACAGGCATACCAAAAGACTTCGGTGGTTCAGGCGACCCGTCTCCGTACACAGCTCATGGTGTACTGATGGGTATTAAAGCTGCAGCCAGCGAAAAATTCGGCACGGATTCTTTAAAAGGAATGCGTATTGCGGTTCAAGGTTTAGGAAATGTTGGATCTAATTTAGTTAAGTACTTAACTGAAGAAGGCGCAAAAGTTATCGTTTCTGATATCGATCAAGCCCGTGTTAAATTCCATCATGACGCTTACAAAGTTGAAGTTGTAGCGCCGGATCAGATACTGGGTGTGGACTGTGATATTCAGGCTCCTTGTGCTTTAGGTGCTATCGTAAACGATCAAACAATTACTAAATTTAAATGTAAAGTAATTGCTGGCGGAGCTAATAATCAATTAGCAGAACCTCGTCATGGTGATCAATTGCGTGAATTGGGAATTTTATATGCTCCTGATTATGTCGTAAATGCTGGAGGTCTTATGAACGTATTCGTAGAGCTAGAAGGCTACTCTCCAGATAGAGCCTTTGAAAAAACTAGAAAAGTTTATGATAATGTTAAAAAAGTAATCGAAATTGCTAAGCGCGATAACATCGGTACTCATTTGGCAGCGGACCGTTTAGCTGAAGAGCGTATTAAGACCATTGGTGAGCTTAAGCGCAAGCATCCGGGTAAATCGAGCCGCGCTTTCACGACATTAAAAGAAGTGTATAACCGTTAATTATATTTAAATAAATTTATATTAAACAAAGGAAACAAAAAATGGATTTTGCAAAAGTATTAGAAAAACAATGGAAGTTGTTATTAGGGTCACTCGGCGTTGTTATCGTTATTGGAGCGGTATTTACGCTAATTTCAGTTAAAGCAACTCAAAAAGAAAAGTCAGCACAAGAGAGCTACTTTGCAGTTGAGAAAAAGTTGATAGACCTTAAAACAAAAAAAGCGACTCCGCCAACTAAGGATCAAAAAACTGAAGTGGTGGACTTTACGCAGGTTAAACAAGATCTTGAAAAAGTAATGATAGATTACCCAGGATCTGTTGCTTCGCAAATGGCAGGCTTGCATTTAGCTAATTTATTAGTTGAAGATAAAAATTTTGATTTAGCTTTAACAACATTACAAAAAATTGAAAACAAAGATAAAGGTTTGGTTAATACTTTGATTCAACAACAAATAGGGCAGCTGTTGGCAGATAAAGAAAAATGCCAGGAAGCTATTACTGTGTGGCAAAAAATTGTTGAACGTAAAGAGGCTGCTTTTATTCACAATGAAACTCAAATCCAGCAAGCGCTTTGCTACACTAAATTAAATGACCTTAAAAAAGCTGAAGAGATTTTAACTAATTTAGCTAACAAATCAGCTAATCCAGAAATGGGAGCTAATTCGAGTTCTAAAGAAGCTGAAAAATATTTAAGACTGATTCAGTTCAAAAAAGCCAGCGGTACTTAATTAATGAATTTCAAAGTAGGTCTTTCATTAGCACTGTTGTCTTCACTTATTTTAACGTCGTGTACGATGCTGCAAAAAATCAATGAAGACAGCAACAGAGCCTTTGTTGTAAATGCTTTTTGGGTACAAGATACATTGGCTAAGAAAAACCACGAGTTCCGTAAAATTAACCGTATGTCGCCTGTAATCTATAAAAATTCAATTATAGCCGGCAATGCATATGATGGATTAGTTTCATACGGTATGGATTCAAAAAATAAAAACTGGCGTGTGGATATTCCATTTGGAGTTGAAGCCAGTGGTGCTGCCATTAAAGACCGCCTTTTTGTAGGCTCCAACAATGGCACTATGTACTCTATCGACCTAGCAAATGGCCAGATTGTTTGGCAGTTTGATACTAAATCAGAATTAGTAGGAGAGCCTTTATTAAATGAGGGCATCTTGTATTTTGTTTCAGGAAGCCAGTCTCTTTACGCCCTTGATGCAAGTAACGGTAAACAACTATGGATACATAATCGTCAGGACACAGCTAGTAACATGACGATCAGAGGTGGTTCAAAACCAAGTATTTCAAACGGTTTAGTTTACGCTGGATTTAGCGATGGAACTTTAGTTGCTATTAATGCTAAAACGGGCACTGAACAATGGGAAATTACACTCAATCGTAATACTAAATTCCGTGATATCGATGCTTCTCCGGTAATTGACGGCGACTTTATCTACATTAACAGTTATGACGATAAAATTTACTGTGTATCAAAAGATAAAGGCGAAATAGTCTGGACCCAAAATTTTGGTGGAGCCAGCACTCCATTAATTTTTCAAGATAAAATCTTTGTTGTTTCTTCTAAAGGTGAAATTGTGGCTCTTTCAAAAAAGGAAGGAACTGAGATCTGGAAACATTCCACTAGTCAGGGAGTCTATACAGAGCCAGGACTTATCAATAACATTATCGTGGCTGGCGAATCGCAAGGTAAATTACAGTTCTTTGAACCTACAACGGGTAAAAAACTAGGTTCATTCGAGCCCGGTCGCGGTGTATTCTCTAAACCTTCGATTTACGGAGATGAACTTTATTTTGTTTCCGGTGAAGGAAATGTTTACGGAATTACGGCTCGTTATGAAAATAAATCCCGCATTTATTACTTAAAGTAAGGGTATTTTATGAGAAAAATCATTTTAAATTTTGCTAAACTTACAACTGTAATATTGTTTACAAGTGCCTGCGCGAACCAGCCCTGTAAAATTGAAGAAAGAACAGATATTGTTATGACGGGAAATGAAAAAGTGTCTTCAGCTAATAAAGATATGACTCAAAGAGTATTTATTTATAAACCGGATGGTTCAGAGCAGTGTGGTATGGGCGAAAAAATTGAACTTAACGAAATGAAAAAAGAATTAAATAAAATCGAAGTATTTTCGCAGCAAAGTAAACATGATGGAATGATGCGCATTCAGGTTTGTGGTCAACCGACTGGACAGTGTAATGTGTTCGAAATTTCAATTAAAGACTTAGAGCAAGCCTTAAAATTGGGTTACAAAAAATGGACCCGCGATTAAGTCTTGCGTTTAAATAAAAGCCCTGATCTGGGCTTTTATTTAAAATAATTTCTGATACAGATACGTATATTCTAGAGCTAAGAATTCTGCCAAGTCTTTCATATTAGAAGCTCTTCCATGGCCGCCGTCAGTGTTTTCATTATAAAGTACCGGATGACCTAACTCTTGCATTCGTGCCACCATTTGACGGGCGTGGGCAGGGTGCACACGATCATCTTTAGTGCTCGTCAAAAAGAACACTTCTGGATATTTTTTATCTTTACTTAAATTATGCAATGGAGAATAAGAATTTAAGTACTGTTTCATATCTGAATTTTCATCAGGATTACCGTATTCTGCAGTCCAGCTCGCTCCAGCTAACCATTTGTGATATTCCAGCATATTTGCCAACGGCACTTCGCTGATAACGGCATTAAAGAGTTCTGGACGTTGCGTGAAGGCTACGGAAGTTAGGAGACCTCCATTAGACCCCCCTTTAATTCCAAGCTGGCGTGGTGTTGTAATATTGCGGGCGATCAAGTCTTCAGCCACAGCGTAAAAATCCTCGTAAGCTTTGTGTCGATTTTTTTTCAAGGCAGCTTTGTGCCAACCAGGACCATATTCGCCACCGCCTCGGATATTGGCCACAACATAAATACCGCCTTTTTCAAGCCATACTTTACCTGTAGCTCCCAGATAATTCTGAGTCATAGAAATTTCAAAACCACCGTAAGCATAGAGCAAAGTAGGGAAGGGTTTTTTATTGTTTTCTAAACTTAGTTTGTTGGGGTACACAATGAAGTAAGGAATAAGAGTTCCACCCTTGCTTCTGGCTTTAAGCTGAGCAATTTTAAAACCTTTTGAATTAAATCGTGAAGGCGCCTGTAGGACTTTTACGCCATTACCGCCTTTAGTGTGATTTGCATATAGAATTGAGCTAGGAGTTAAGTAGTCTGTATAATTAAAATAAATATGATCTGAGTATTGGTTAGTCGCAGCTATGGTGATATTTTCATCTTTACCTGCAATGCTAGGACGTTCTGATGTCCAGGAGTTGTTAGGATTAACATAAAATTCGTAGAGCTGCTTTTTTACATCTCTTAATGTTGTAACCCAGACAGAATCTTTGGAAAAGCTAACGTCTTCTAGGAATTCGTTAGCCGACGGCTTAAACAATGTTCTTATTATTGTGTTAACACCTTTTTTTGCATCGCTAAATGGTATTGAAGCTAATGTTCCTGGCGGCAAATCAGATAGAGGATCTCGTGTTACAAAAATAATTCGACCTCTGAATAGACCCTTAAGATCTGCAGTGTAAGGTATAGGTATCTGGCTCAGTGTATCTGCTTTTGGATCATACACAAAATATGATGTTTGATAAAAAGTGATACTGGCGCCCACAAGTATTACGCGTCTATTGGAATCAATTAAATGGGTAGTAACCCACGCTGACACGCAGTCACTATTGCATTTAAAGATGATTTCCGAATTAGCTAAACTAGAGCCTCTATTTAAAAACTTAATCTGAGAAGGGTAGCCTGAACTTGTTAGGGTAGAGGGGTCAGTTGCATCCCCTACTAGTAAAATATCTTTACTAAACCACTCTACACGGGACTTAGATTCGGGAATATAGAATCCATTTTTAACAAATTGCTGAGATTGGAGATCAAACTCTCGAAATACGCTAGCATCTTTTCCGCCGCGCGATAATCGCACCATACAGTAATTTGAAGAAGGCTCTAGGCAGGTGATTCCTTTATAAACCCAATTTTCTTTTTCATTTTTACTTAAGGCATCTATATCTAGTACGGTTTTCCAGTTAGGTTTCCCTGTGTTGAAAGATGCTGCGCTGGTTTTTCTCAAGATGCCTTTAACATGAATAGCATCTTGCCAAAAATTAAAAATCTCATCGTTTAAAATATAAAAAAGTGGAAGTTTGTCTTTTGCTGATACAATTTTTAAGATTTCGTTATATGTTTTTTTATAACGTCCGTCGGTCTTGAGTCGAGCATCTGAAATCGCATTGTTTTTCTTTGCAAAAGTGAGTGCATTTTCACCCTCAACCTGCTCAAGATAATCCAGATGATTGAGAGTGGTGGATGGGGTCTCGGTGCTCTGTGTTTTCATTGATTGACAGCCTATCGTTAAGATAAAAGTCAGTAGGGTTATTAATTTAAAATATGTTGTATTTTTCATGGAAAAATTATGTCCCAATAAATAGTAAGTGTCATTTTAACAAGACTATTCAGATACGCAACAAATGTAACATAATATAACTTATAAGATAATAACCTAGAAGTCAGTTTAAACGCTTCTCAGTGGCCAAAACACCTATATTTGATTCCACGGCTCTTATGTTATGGTAACGAGGAAATATAATATAGCCGTCAATCGGACTCTTAAACACGTCAGCTGTTATCTGATTATCCGCCAAAATCTGATCTTTAACCACTGGATCTAGGCTTTTTAAGCCAGGCTTTAATGCATACCCATTAATGTTCGGAATCATCTGATTAATCATCAAATAACCAAGGTTTTTCACTGATTTTTGAAGGATTTCATCAAGACTACTTAAGGCATTAAAAATGATGGTTTTAAACTGGTTTGCAAGATCTGCATTTAAGCCTTTTTGTCCTATTTCAAAAGTTAATGATTTAACCCCGGTATTTTGTGCATATTCAAGCAAGGTTTTTCCTTCGGAAGAAAATCCTTCGGAAGAAAAGCTAACTATCGGACTTTTAGGTGAAAATTGATAAGCCAATTGAATCAATTCAGGAACCTCAGGAATTACGGCAAAACAGTCTTTCGTGGGTTCTGATGTTTGATGAAGATCTAAAATCAATTTTATCTGCAGATTTTCTATTATATTTTGAATATCAGATGCAATTTTCTGTTCAGACGTTTTAATTTCAGAAACCATAAACGAACGATTTAAATCAGATTCTAAATATCTTTGGCCTTGATGAAATGCCGGTAAGTTATTTAGTAAAAAGCCAATTTTTAAATCGAACTTTTTATGTAACATAATGTCGTTCAACAAAAGATTAATAATCTGTAATCCTATGACTTCATCACCATGAGTTAATCCGGTAACTAATAAATCTAACTTATTAGAATCATTAGTTAAGGCAAATCCGTGTTCGTTGATTTGTTTGTAATGCGGATGAGTTTCAGCGAATTTCTTTTTGAGAGAAGTAAACATATCATATTCAAACTGAATTGCCGATGAAATCATTTTTTAAACCTATCTGCGTACTGACACTTCTGACAGAGATCTTCTACGAGCTCTCCCCGTTCAAAACCGGTCCTGATTTTTTGCGCCTTATCGGTTTTAAGTACTTCAGAAATACTATTTTGATGTAAGTTTCCTAGCTTCAAAACGCTTTCTTTATCTAAGCAGCAGGGAACCACATCGCCGTTAGCATGAATAGCCAGTTGTTTACGAAGTCCGTAACAACTTCCTTCACGAGAGCGGAACTCTTGCTTTTGGTCGGGCCAGATAAATTCTGTATCAAAATGAATGTAACTTTTGTGCGTAATTTTCTTGGATTTATTGAGCTTTACGTCGATGTTTTCATTTAAATTTACATTAAAATAAGGATTTATGATGGCAAAAACCTTTAGGTTTTGGTCTTTTTGAAAGTTGGTTTTTTCCAGATTCCATAATCTTAAGTTAATATAAAATGGCGTAAGCTTCTTATGAGCTTGATCGCAAAAATCAAGAATTGGCGCTAAATAATCGTTTAATGTGTGTTTTTCCGGATTGGCAAAATACGAATGCACCGAAAAATTAATCTGCTCCAGTGATTTCCAATTTAAAAGCTTTTCAGAATGACGCTTTAATAAAGTTCCATTGGTGGTAAGAAATATTTTAAGACCGAGTTCATCACAGATATCCATAATTTCTGAAAACTGTGGGTGCGCTAAAGGCTCACCCATCAAGTGTAAACAAACTTGTTTTGTCAGAGGCTTTGCTTGAGTAGCAAATTTACGAAAATCGGCAACAGAGAGTATCTTTTTCTCTCTTATTACTTCCGGGCAGAATGTGCACTGGAGATTACATATGTTACTTATTTCAATGTATAATCGCTCAAACATTATGTTACATATACCATACTTTTTCAGCAATGATATTAATAACTTTCAGAACTAGAAAAAACACTCTTTCACCCGTTTAGTCTAATACATAATCGGTAGACATAAGAAACTACTTTATTTCGAATTGACCTATAGATGTAAGCTTGTAGTTTAAACGACGAATGCGTTTATATAATAAAGCGAGAGCTATTGCGACTAATGCAACGGATACGTATTCTTTTCTATCTGAAAATTTTAAAATAAACGAAGGAATAAGTGAAAATAAAAAAATCATCGCAAATGTGAGGATGGCTTTATTTCTTTCAATTGATTTTCTGGCTTCAATTTTTTCCATAAGAAGATGTCTATGATTTTATATAAATCTTCTTATGGGCGTCGATAGAATAATAACTAGAACTGGACTTGAGACTAATTACTCTTTAAGAACGGGAGTGATTTCCAATTCAAGCTTTTTGCCTTCACGCAAAACCCCGATTTTAATTGTAATATTGGGCTTTGCAGATTGCAGAGCGTAAACGTAATCATATAGATTTTCGATATTGGATTTATCAAATTCAGTAATAACGTCGCCTGCTTTTAGTCCAGCTTTTTCTGCAGGTGAGTTCTTCGAGGCTCCCGAAATTTTTACGCCTTTGACCCCCTCTTGAGCGTAATCAGGAATTGTTCCAAGATATATACGGAAGCTTCTACCTTCAAGTTTTTGACCTGAATTACCTTCAACTTTCTCGTATTTAACGACGTTAATGCCAACTGTTGCTATTTTTTCCGTGAAAGATTTCACGATGTTAACAACTTTAATTAATCCCGGATAGTTGATAAGTTCGGCCGTATCGCGTGGAGAATGATACTCTTCGTGAGTTCCTGTAAAAAATGAAATTGACGGAATCTCCGCTAAATAAAATGACATGGCATCTGTAGGTAAATAGGGATCTGCTGTTAGCACCAACGGAACACCGGAAATTAACCCAACTTCTTCACCTAGGCCCGACCATTCTTTTGAGGATCCAACCCCTTGAACCTGTAATTTATCACGTAGGCGACCTATCATATCCATGTTCAACGAAGCTTCAAAACTTTGTTTAAAATCAATTTTTTTTTCAATTTTCCATGATTTTGCAAAATAGCTAGAACCTAAAACCCCGATTTCTTCGCCTGACCATACTCCAAAGTATAATGGTTTTTTTAATTTAGCTTGTTGCGAAGGCTCTGAAAAATAATTGGCTAACTCCAGAACGCCAGCTACACCCGAGGCGTTGTCGTCGGCTCCAAAGTGAATTTTATACTTTTCATCAGCACGTGCTAACGATGAGCCTGAATTTTCACCTAGACCCAGGTGATCTCCATGGGCGCCTATTAAAATAGCCTTTGCTTTTGTAGATACTGATTTAGGGGCCAGTTTAGCAATAACATTACGGCCAACTGATTTATTATGAGTGAGTTCTATTTTTGCATTTATGTATTGCGAGGCTAATACAAACCCAGAACTTGATTCGAGCGAATCAAAGTCTGATTCGAGCTTTGCGTATGATTTGAATTTTGCATCAGATTTTTCAAGAATTTTTTCAAAAACTTTAGTTGAAATTTTAATTACAGGTAGAGTGCTTTCTGAAAGACTTCCTTCAAACTTTACTTCCTTAAGTCCGGTATCCGATACAATCATTACCCCAGCCGCATTATTGTTTTTAGCCACGGTAATTTTGTGCTGCGGACGAGAGTATGAAAGTAAATGTTGCTTCATTTCTTTGTTTGGATGATTTGGCAAATGATCCAATATAATCACCCACTTACCTTTAACATCTAATTCTTTATATGAATCAAATTCAGCCAATTTATCAGTTGCCGGTGCTTTAATTCCGTAACCTGCAAAGATAACCGGAAGAGCATTGAAATCACCTGATTTAGTGTAAGACAAAACCTGATAGTCCTGCCCGCGTTTTAAAAAGCCCTCGAAGCGACCCTTAAACTCAACTGAGTTATTTTCAGTTGCTGTAACTGAAGAGGTAAAATCAAAAGTTTGAATAAAGCTACTGCCGATAGCCGGAACCAGGCCCCATGATTTAAACAAGGCTGCGATCTGTTCGGTATAGATTTTTTCTTCCTCAGAACCCGTCATGCGACCTTTGAATTCATCAGAAGCCAAATATTTTATAATTTGACGTGCATCGACCTCAGCAATAGATGTAGAAAGATTTAATACAGCTTTTTGAACTGGAACTGTAGCGCCGACTAATTTACGGGCTTGTTCGTGATCCCAGTCTGCTAAGTAAATCTGGCTTTCACCTTTTTCATTACGGTGAGTCCAGGAAAGCTTTTTACCATCAGGTGAAAAGCTAGGAAGTCCGTCAAAACCTTCCGAGTTTGTAACACGTATAGGTTTTCCACGACCTTCTGCATCCACCATAAATAATTCAAAGTTAGCATAACCTAATACTGAAGTTGCAAAAATAATGTACTCACCAGATGGATGGAAAAATGGAGCCCAAGACAAAGAATTCAACTGAGTTAATTGCTTTTGTTCAGAACCATCAATATTCATGGTGTAGATTTCAGCGCGGTTACCATCTGGACTGAAACGTCTCCATGTGATTTTTTTACCGTCAGCACTGAAGAACGGGCCTCCGTCGTAACCCCGCGTATTAGTTAAACGTTTTACCCCTGTACCATCAGCCTTCATGATGTAAATTTCCATAGCGTAAGAACCATCCTGCGCCATAATCTTTTTTTCATCATCGCTGAATTTATCGCTATACTGAGATCGGTTTGAAGCGAATGCAATTAGTTTACCATCTGGAGAGTATGAACCCTCAGCATCATAACCCAACTCTTTAGTTAAACGCTTAACCTGTTTACCATTTAAATCTGATTCAAAAATATCGTACTGATCGTCGTAACTCCAAGAATAGCGTTTTTTAACAGGTTTAGCTCTTTCATCATACTCAGCTTTAACTTTTTCTTTAATTTTTTTATCTAAATGAGTGGAAGACCACATGGCTTTTTTAAGCGTGGGATGAATCCAACCACAGGTTGTCATTCCGGTACCGGTTGATACGCGTGAGCTTTTACCTGACTCAAGGTCTAGAATAAATATTTGGTAAAATGGATTACCTTCTTCGCGTTCTGACTGGTAAATCATTTTTTTACCGTCAGCACTAAAGTAACCCTCACCTGATCTGGTTCCTACAAAAGTTAACTGCTTAGAGTTGCTGATTAATGTATTGGATTGATCAACAAAGTTGGTTGAGGGAGTCGCTGTTTTAGAATCAGCGCTAACAATTGCAGAATTTAAACTAACGAAAGCTACAAGAACAGATAAGGCTATGATATATTTTTTCATAGATAACTTTTTACGAAGAGAGACTAAATATGTCAAAATCAATCGGGATTTTATTATATTTGATACTGCTTGCCAGCCCTGCATTTTCAGCAGCAACTGAAAAAAATTATCTCTCGCTGAATCTTCCCTATCCACAATATAAAGAGATGTTAGCTCAATTAATTAACAAAGTTGGACCCCTAAAAGATCGCGGCGAAGCCCACATAACGATTATATCGCCTCCTGAGTTTAAAGTGCTAACAGATCCAAAGTTATCTAAGATGAATGCCCGAAAAATAACAGAGACTTATGTGGCTTTAAATAAGGGTGTTTACAGATTCAAGCAGGTTTGTATAGGCAGCTCAGAGAAAAATCTAAATGAAAAGAAGTTGAAAACCTATTACATAGTTGTGGATTCACCCGACCTGCTGGCGTTCCGCCGCGAAATATCTAAACTAAGTCAGGTTCCAAAGTCTAAATTCGATCCGGATTTGTTTTATCCACACATAACTTTAGGTTTTACTGAAAAAGATCTACACTATGAAGACGGAGTTATTAAAGACTCTAAATCCTGCATGAAAGATATTGATATTAAACTATGAACTTAACTTGCGAGTATTTTGCAGAATGTTCCGGTTGCGACCTGTGGGATAAGTCTTATTCACAGCAAATTGTGCAAAAAAAACAGAATCTTAAAGAAACTTTAGAAACTCATAAAATTCAATTTAGCAAATCAATTGGTTTTGTAAGTGCCGGCGAATCGCAATTAAGACATCGCTGTGATTTTACCATTCAATACGATGAATCGGCAAAGAAGCATGTTTTCGGCTTTTACAATAGATCTAAAAACATTATTCAGATCGATCGTTGCCTTCAACTTTCTCCTGAATTACAAAAAGTCTATTCTGATTTTATTCAATTTAAGTTTTTCTATAACAACACGCCTTTAAAAAAAGGAAGTGTACGCTTAAGAGTATCGCCAAATGGAGCCAAAGGTTGCTGGCTCGATTTTTCAAATGTTGAAATTAAGCACTTTTTAGATGACAAAGTGTTGCTTGAACAGCTTTTGGACGCAGGTTTTTCCGTAGAGATTGGGCAAAAAGGAAAAAAATTAATGCGCGAAAACACTCAACTGAAATTAACCGATCCCGAACCTAACTCATGGTTTCAAACTGCAGATGCTAGTAAAAAAATATTACCACTTAAGTGCTTAATATCAGATTTTACACAACCTTCATGGATCAGTGCTGAAAAGCTTGTGGACACAACCATGAACTGGTTACAGCAATCAAAAAATATAAATTCCATACTGGAATTCGGATCTGGCATAGGTCAGTTTTCAATTCCATTTTTAAGCACGGGAGCCCAACTGACTTGCTGTGAAATCAATGAGTCTTCTGCTGAGCAACTTGTTAATAATGTTAAAGATTTAGACTTAACTGATAATTTCCAACTATTAATAGGAGATTTTCATAAGAAAAGTCTACAACAAAATAAAAAGTTCGATCTGGCTTTTGTTAACCCTGCACGTTCAGGCTTAAAGAATTTTACGGATGAAATTATCAAAACCGGTGCAGATTATATTATCTATGTTTCCTGCTTTCCCGAAACTATGTCGCTGGATATCTCTAAATTATCAGAACATTATGAGTTGTGTGACATAATAATTATTGACCAATTTCCACAAACAGCGCATTACGAAATTTGTAGCTTTTTAAAAAAATTAAGTTAGGGAATAAATTTTTAAACCGGTTAATTCACCGGCGATGTCTCTTTTTAGAATTAAAGAAAGTATCGGCAATGTAATAACACCTGTTATTAAAATAAGGGTTGTTCTGGCGATTACGCGGAAAATGTAGCTAGTCTTAATTCTTTGAACAGGTTGGCCTAAACGTAACTGACATGACCACTCACCTAATGAAGCCCCCATAAATATGCGCATCATAACAAGGTAAACCCAAAAGCTGAATAAAAACGAAATCATGAACAGTTTTGCTGCATTGAATTCTATTGAGCCGATATTGAGTAAATCACGCGCAGGACTTTTCATTAAAAATGAAAATAGAATCATAGAAAAACAACTGATTGATATTAAAATAAGTGTATCGATAGAAGCCGACATCCATGACCATAAAGCCAGCTTAAAACCAGAACGGTTTTGAGAACCGCTTTGAAAACCTAAATGGTCTTCAATAAAGAAATCATCTCTTTTAAATAAATCAATTTCATTTTTTTTAACGGGAACTCGGCCTGTTCGGCTTTTAGGAATTTCTCTGTGTTCATTCGCTGGAGATAACATGACTAATATGTTATCACGCTTTACGCCAAAACCAATTAGGCTCTGGACGTAAGGCTGCTTTTTTATTTGAATAAACACTTCTAATTAGCGAGTTCCAGAACCCGTTCCACTTGAACCATTTGTATTTGGTACTTGAGTTGGACAGTTCATAGGGTTCTGATAGCTTTGGCCATTCCAACACGCATATGTCGGACATTCATCCAAGTTAGCTTTACGCGTTTGACCATCCGGACATAAATAAGTTGTGGTACCAGTACCAGTCCCCGTACCTGTCGAGCAAGTACAAGTAACAGCATTGGCTGTTTGGCCCGGAGGACAGCCATCACACGAGCATTGTCCGTTAGCTTGCTTTTTTAACGGAGCCGTACAAACTTGACCGCACGGAGGAATTGATCCATCCGGACATTTATCCGTTGGGGCATTTAAAGTTGGTTTTTTAGGAGCTAATAATTTGTAAAGACCGTAAGCCACAGCACCAGCAATTACAAACGGCGCAACTAACTTAACACCTTTCCAGATTTTACATAAAATACCGCACTCATCTTCTTTTTTACTAGGCTTATTAGGTTTTGAAGCGCATGACCATGACTGCATACCTGATGCGCCATCAGTTGCATCATTTGTCGGTGCTTGTCCGTTTGGACACAAACAAGAAGGCTCTGATACGCCGGCTCCTGGATATCTTTCTTCGCAAGATTTTTTAGATTCAGTTACATCAGCTGATGGTGGAGCCACTGCAGGCGTAACATCCGCAGATGGAACTGCCGCCACAACTGCTGGAGGATTCACAGCAGCGCATTTTGCGCCTGGTAATACTTCATTTGTTCCAGGCGTTGTACATTTACATTTTAATGTTTCTTCATTAAGTGATTTACTTTCACATTTTGATTCAAAAAGTTCTTTAATAAAAGTATGACGTCTATGTAATTGATCACAGGCTTGCCAGTAGTTTTTTTCGTGAGTTACTGGTTTAGCCTTACTTGCCTCTGATTCTGCTTTACAACTAGCCAAAGCTTCGCGAATCTCGCTATCAAAAGCCTGTTTGTCGATTTTAATTTGCTTAAGAATTTCATCATTCATTACGTCAGTTTCGAACAAGCCTTTAGCATCAGTTTTAACAACACCTCTGAATTTTAAAATACCTAGTAAATAATCTTCAGTTAATTTATAGTTTTCTTTACCTTGTTCAGTTTTAAATAACTCACGACGTTCTTGTTCAGACAAAAGATTACCATCTTCATAACGTCCATTTGTTTTATTTTTATCTTTTAAAATTTCAACTTCAGTAGGAGACGCCTGTAACCGGCTGGCTGTATCACAAGGGCCATCGAAGTGCGTTGCTTTTTGAAAATTATTATCTGTTCTAGATGGCGTTATGCAAGTTGGGCTGCCATTGGGTGTGCCGTAAACATAAGGATTACAAGCTATTTTGCCACTATCTCTCGCGCAAACTTCTTTAGCTTTCAAATATAATGAATTATCTTTTTGTGCATAAGCTCTATCGGCTACAGTATGGTTACAAACCTGTGCACTCGTCACAGTTTCGTACTTAGCAACATAGCCGGCCACAATACAGGTATTACCTATAAAAGTGTATTCCGTACGACTTTCTGTACGCGTCTGGCTTACAACAACTTTTGCTGCACCATTGGCTTCAGCAGCCGGAGTGTAAAACAGAGCCGCAAAATACGGATGTTGTTCAAAAATATGCTGAGAAGTTTTTTTAGACTTAGGCTTTATATTAGCTTTTTTAGCATTCAATACTGCACGGGCGTCTTGCCACAAAGTACGCATATTAACTACGTAATTGGCTCTTTGATAAGCTGTCATGCTTTTCCATTCAGCCGTTGTTACATCAGGAAGTACTTTAGCCGGTGCTTTAGTTGAATCTTTTTTAAGAGGAACCTTTGGTTCTATCTGTTTTCTGAATCTTTCATCGCCGGCAATAATACGCGTGTACATATCTCCAAAATTAATCACATCTATTTCACTTAAATTTGTATTTTGGAATTTTAACAAACGATCTTTTTCGCCAAACCATTGTAAATTGATTAATTCCCCACCTTGCGACATTCTCACAGTTGGAATTTCCTCACCAGATGTAGTTTTAGATGAAATAACCTCAAATGACGGCATCATCATGTTTTTATTAGCCATAAAGATTGGCTCAATTTCTTTTCGTATACGCTCTGGAAATAAATATTTATTTTTTTTATAGAATTCACCGAGTGTCATTTACTTATTAAGACCCATTTGATCTAAAGCCGTCTGCATTTCATTTTTAGTAACTTGCTTAGCTTGCTGACCAAGAGCAACTGGTGACATAGTCATCGTCCAAATTGAGGTCCACACCATAGTCCATTTGAATATATTTAACGTTTTAAACCATTTCATAATAGCTCCTAGTTTCCTGTTCCTGGTAATCCGCCACTGCAGCCGCCCTGTGGACAATTGTTGCCTCCTCCGCCTTCAGCCGGGCAGCCGCCTGGTCTCGAAGTCGATGAAGTTGTTCTATACGACCCATCCGGACATGTCGGACAAGAAGAAATATTACCGCCAGGGGCCACTGAACCATCGGCACATGTCGGAGGCTGCGGAACATCCGTACATTGACAAGTGTTAGCGTCGTATATTTTTTGTGGAGGCGTGCAATAGGAAGGCGCAGCCGGACACGTGCATGCCGGAGGTGTTCCCACTTTTGGTGGAGTACATGAAGCCGGAGGAATCACGTCACAACCGCAAGTTGTTGGGTTTAAAGTACCTACTGAACATGTGTTAGCACAAACGCAATTAGGCGGTGTTCCTGTTTTGCCTGAAGGACAAAGACCCGGCGGTGTTACAACCGGAGGAGGATCCTTTTTCTTTTTCTTAAAGAAGAAGAACAGTAGTGCTAATCCTCCTAAAACCCAAGGCAACCAATTTTTACCTTCACACTCGTAACCACCATCATCACCGGCTGTGAATTTCAGTTTTTTACCATCATCGCATTTACATTGTTCATAATTAAAACCAGCGATACCCTCCGGCTTATCACACTTAGACGGCGTCGGTTTTTCACAATTAGGTGCAGGATCTCCAGGTTTTACAAAAATAGCAGCATTGTTTTTACAAGCACAAACATCTACGCCATCTACTTTAGTTGCATCAAGACCGTCAGAGCAAGCTGGCGGAGCAGGAACTGGCTCCGGTGCAGGAGCTGGAGGCTCTTCACACTTTTCACCGAAGCTAACTCTTTTTGCTTTCGCTTGAGCTGCGCTTACATCACCTGATGTTGACGTCGGTGCAACTGCTTCGGTAACAGGAACTGTCGGAGTAGACGAAGGGCACTCACAAAGACCAGTTCCTTTAGCGTCAATTGTACGTTTATTTAAAGCTGTTTTTTCTTTCGCCGAATCTGCATAAGAAGATTCGTTTCCATTATAATTCCCGATATAAAGAGCTGGTTTAAGACAGGCTTTATCTCTTAATTTTGCAATAGCCCTTTCTGTAAACAACCAACGTCGGTGCAATTGATCACAGGCTAATTTTTGATTAGTTTCGCGCGTGATAGCAGCGCCTGAGCTTGTTTGCGTTTTGGCAAAATCCGCTTCACAGGTTTTAATAGCGCGATCTATTTCCTCTTCAAATTGTAATTGTGTTTTTACTAACTCTTCATCTAAGGCCAAATTCCACTCGCCTTTTTCAAACATAGCGGCCAAGATGCCGTCTTTTTTAGTCAGCACACCTTTTAAGTAAGAGTTAGTTAACGCATAATCATCTTTTTGCTGATCGGCTTCAATAGCCTGAATTTGTTTTTCGCGCGGCTGAACATTGGAATAATCTTTATCATTAAATTTAATTATATCTTCATTGCTTGCAAGCCGGCTTTTACCATCGCAAGTTTCTTTATTACTTGGACTCGAAAAATGAGTTGCATGCTGATACTCATTAGATTTTCTATCGATACATGCTTCAGCACCATTTGGATAGCCGTAAATAATTGGATTACAGGCTACCATCGTACTAGATTTAGCTGCGCAGGCCTCATTAGCTTTCTGAACGAATTCTAAACTTGGATTATTTTTATATGTTGCTAACGCTAAATCAATTGAACAACCTGCACGGTTATCACCGTTAACATTACTTACTTTACCGTAAGCACCAATATAGCCGGCAACTACACAAGTGTCTGCGTTGTACGGAATAGACACCACTCGAGTTGTACCTCGGTTGTCTCTTACGCGAACCGATGCTCCTCTTACTTGCACGCCCATTTCAGCAATGGGTTTACCGGCAACCTGCCCTGGAGGAGGCGGCAAAATAGGCTTAGCATAGGCCTGTTCACCAAAAATAACTTTATAAAAGTTTTCGACAGCTGCGGAAGGTTTTGATTTATTCACTGGAGTTGACGGTTGTGGAGAAACCGCTAAAACTTTGCGGGCATTCATCCACATTAAACGCATTTTTACAATGTATCCCACTCTCTGCTCTTTAGTTAAAGACTTCCACATCTGTGGAGTTACTCGCGGAAACCCGTTAAATCTGGCAAAGTCTTTTTTATAAATATCCAATTGTTTTTGTTCGGCGCTGTTTTTTTGGATTTGAGATTTATTCTGACGATACTTATCAGCTTTACGCTTAAGTTTAATATCACTGCCTTCAATTCGTTTAAAAACATCTTCAACACGTTCTAAGTCACGCTCGCTTAAGGTTACGCCGTTGAATTTGACCCACTTTTCTTTTTCGCCAAAGATTTGAGCCGTTTGAGTTTTACCGTCCTTTGTAAAGCGCAGGACTGGAATTTCAGAGCCGTCTGTGGCTTTTGAAACATCAGTTGTAACTTCCGGCATCTGCATGTTTTTATTTTGCTTAACGAAGTTTTCTAAATCACGGTAAACATAGCCCGGAACTAAGGCTTTATTTTTTTCCCAGAACTCACCTAGAGTCATTTTTTTATCGAGCCCCAGATCTTTTACCAACTGCTGAACGCTTTTTTGAGTCATCTCTTCAGCTTCTTTACCCATCGCTACAGGTGCAAATACCATAGTCAAACATGACAAATATGCAGCCGCCCATTTAGCAGATTTTAGATAAAAATTATTCTTCATTTTTTAGACCTCGTTTAATGCATGAAAAGCGCTTAAGTTCCTAAAATTCTTCACATTATCTTTTCGGTACGTTCACTTGTTTACTTTATGAGACAATCATACAATCATTATGTTACGTTTCATATTGAGACAATCTGGGCTAACTTCGGGTCTTAAGCCATCGATCTAAGTCCTGCTTGAATTCAGAACTGATATTTCTGAACTCAACCCGCACCCCGAATTCCAGTCTTTCAATCACTTCGGCTTCCAATTCAACTTTAGAAACTTCAAGGAATTTAATCTTAACAATTTCTTCTTTTTTAAACTCACTCGGAACATCAAAAGACAAACGACTGCCTGTAAATGAAATCGACTCGGTAACAGCCTTTATACCGTTCACGCTGGCAGTTGTACGTATATCAAAACGTCTGACATTTGAAAGCCAGTTTGCACGACGATCCAAGTAAGGGAATCTGAAGTATGATGCAATAACTAAAACACTTAACGTGCATATAATGGCTAAGATCGAAAATACTTTTAAAAATATAGGATCAATCGAGTTACTATCGATATTAAATAATCTGTACGCATTGATGGAAAGCACCAATAGCAGAGTAAAAATCGCCATTGACCAAGAAAGTTTGTGGGGTCTGAAAAGCAAAATTCCTGTTACAAATAATAATCCCAACCAAACCCAATCCATAGCTGGAATACTCTGCAAAAAAGGATACATTACACTGAAGTTATACCAGTTTTGTATTCCAGATCCCGCAAAACTAATGAGGATGTTTCCGATGGGTGCCAGTAAAAAAAGAACTGCAATAATATAAACGCCGGTTGGCTTTTTCAAAGCTGTTTGACTCATGATGATTCCCCTTAACCTTAATAGTTTATGGGACTTCTTTTAGAATGACTACAAAGGGCTAGATTTTAGTCCAGCCTCAGAGTGAAAAAATAGGCCTATAGGGGGCAAATTTCGACAGGAGTTTTAAGATTAACAGCATCAAATATGAAGTCGATTTCGGCATTAGTAACAGCCACACACCCGCGGGTCCAATCAAGTGTTAAGTGATCTAGCGGAACCTGCGCCGGATTTAGTCCATCAATAGCCTTTGTTGGAAAACCATGGATCATAATATCACCACCGGCGTTAGCTGCATAACCGGAAGCAAACTTTGTATCTTGAGCATTCGGATATGAAATACGCAGAGCTTTATAGTAATTAGATTTACTGTTTTTAAGATCTATCGAATACAAACCCTCCGGAGTACGACCATCGCCAGACTGAGCTTTTGCACCATCAGCAAATCCAAAACCAAATGAAACTGGATACTCAACTAAAACACGTTCTTTATTCAGCAAATAAATGAATTTGCGGGCTTTAGAAATTACCACTCGATCAGCTTTAATACTAGATTCAGGAAACAATACCCTTTCAGCGCGATCGATAAGCTCCATCTGTGAACAAAAAGCTGTAGGCACAACGGTTTTAGGTGGCATAATAACTAAAGCTTTTGCACTATACAGAGAGCTAAAATAAAACAAAAAATGAGCTAATTGCAGAAGTCCCCCGACGACCCTGCTTTCATAGCACTTTTAAATTTAGATTTTAAGCAAAATATAACGGCGTTAGCTCAGTTAAAATAAGGTAGTATTTCATTGGCAAAAAACTCTCGTTTGTATAAAGTATTTACATATGAACGACAGATTTATACAAACTCAGAAATTATATCAGGTTCTCGATTTAGAAATTTTTATTTTTGTAACCATGTTGGGTTTATTCGCTTGGTTGTTTTATAAATTTTTACTTAGAAATGCTACGGCCGAACGCCATGCAAATATCAAAAACCATCTCAAAGCTCTGGGACAGAACTTTGCTGTTTTTGGATTACTTTTTGCTTTTTACGTGTTTTGCCAACAAGCCTCAGTGGACGACGAAAATATCCGTCGCTTGCTGCCTTACTTGGGTTTTGCCGCATATATTATGGGAGCGCTTTGCTTTGTTAAAACTTGTAGATTACTCGTTCTGCAATATTTATTTTTAGGCTCGATGAAAGCAGGAGTTCCTCTGCTTTTAGTTAATATTTTTACTCTTATTCTTTCTATCGTAATTGCGTTCTGGACCTTTAATAACCTCTTTGGCGTTCAACTAACTCCGTTACTTGCCACATCTGCCGCCTTTTCTATTATTCTGGGTCTTGCGCTACAGGACACTCTTGGAAATTTATTTGCAGGCATTTCACTACAAGTTGATAAAACTTTTGAAATCGGCGACTGGCTCGAAATCATGAACGGCTCTATAAAAATTGTTGGCCAGGTTAAAGAACTCTCATGGAGATCAACTGTTTTAATCGGCTTTGCCGATGAGATGATTACTTTACCTAACAAGTTGGTAGCCCAGTCACAGGTATCTAATTTTTCACCTGAAGGCGCTCCTATATTACGTAGCCAAACCTTTAAGTTTCCGTTTAATACCGATATACCTAAAACAATCCAAATACTGGAAATGGCCGCTACACAAATATCTGATATATGCGCTCAACCGCCACCATCAGCCTTTGTTTTAGAAACCAATGACTATGGAATTTCTATAAAGCTCATTTACTTTATAGACAACTACGGACGTCAATACGGTATAGGCGACAAAGTTGTTACAACAGCCCTTGATTTACTAGCTAAAAATGGTATTCAAACAGCCAGACCCAGTATTCATATACAACAACTATAAGGCTTAAACATGTTCAGCACTAATAAAGTCGATCGTAACCACCCTCTAGCGGTAAAAATAAGAAAGCAGATTACTCAAGCATTAGCTGAGTTCAATATGCTGGCTGATGGCGATAAACTTATGGTTTGTGTTTCCGGTGGCAAAGATTCTTCTATTTTAACAATCTTAATGGACGAAATCCGTAAACGTGCTGAAATTGATTTTAGTTTTGAAGCGGTAATTTTGGATCAAAAACAGCCGGGCTTCGATCCTGAACTATACAAGCAATGGTTAGCTAACGAAGGTATCGATCTTAAAATAATTCAAAAAGATACCTATTCAGTTGTTACTGAAAAAATTAAAGACGGAGTTTACTGTTCTTTATGTTCTAAAATGCGCCGTGCAATTTTATATGATTATGCTTTTGATAATAAATTTACTAAAATGGCTTTAGGCCATCACCGTGATGATGTTATCGAAACTACTTTGCTCAATTTATTTTATGTTGGACAGCTATCAACAATGCCGCCGAAATTACGTTCAGATGACGACCGTAACACGATTGTTCGCCCTATGGTGTTTGTTGCTGAAAAAGATTTAATCTCGCTGTCTGAGGCTTGGAACTTTCCCGTTATTCCTTGCAATCTTTGCGGCTCTCAAGAAGGTATGAAGCGTAAACGCATGAAAAAGTTGGTGCGCGACTTAGAACATGAAATTCCGAATTTAGCTGCATCATTTACAAATGCTTTGCAAAATACCCGACCAAGTCATTTAATGGATCATAAGCTTTATAACTTTAAGGAATTATGAACCACCCATTATTCAGTTCGCTGAAACAAAAAAGCCAGACCTTCAGATTTGAAAATTATAAAAGCCGTCAGCAAAGACTCCTAAAAGTTTTAAATTGGATCAATGCTAACCAAGCTTTAATTGTCGAAGCTTTAAAAAAAGATTTTAATAAACCTCCCTTTGAAACAATAATTTCTGAAGTGCGCCCTGTAGTCTCAGAAATTACTTATATAGTTAAAAATTTAAAAAAATGGATGTCGGATCAAAAAGTAAAAACTCCATCCTCTTTACTAGGGCACAGCAGCCGAATACGCTATGAAAATAAAGGCGTAATCTTAGTTATATCACCTTGGAATTATCCGTTTCAATTAGCTATCGCCCCGTTAATCGCTGCGCTTAGCGCCGGTAATACTGTTGTTATTAAGCCCTCAGAACTCACTCCAAGAACCTCTGATCTGATTAAAAAATTATGCGAAGATTGCTTTATGTCAGATGAAGTCAAAGTAGAGCTTGGCGGAAAAGAAAAAACTGAAGAATTACTATCATATGATTTCGATCACGTGTTTTTTACCGGATCCACGCAAGTTGGCCGTATTGTAGCTAAAAGCTGCGCCGAAAGACTCATACCGCTCACGCTTGAACTTGGCGGAAAATCGCCAACTATAGTTGACGAAACAGCAGACCTCGAAGAAGCTGCTCAAAAAATATTTTGGGGTAAGTTTTTAAACCGCGCTCAAACATGCATAGCTCCAGATTATTTGATCGTTCATGAATCTATTCATCACGAATTACTTTCAAAACTCAATAAGCTTTCTTCTGAAAATAAAAAAAGCAATAAGGCTCATATTATTAACAGTAAGCATCATGAGCGTATTCAAAAAATGTGCTCTACCAATGAAGACCTTAACGTCAATCCACTTTGCATAGTTGAAATCGAAAATATTAAGCATCCGCTAATGCAGGAAGAAATTTTTGGTCCGGCTTTACCTATTATTAAATACAAAAATATTCAGGAATTAGTAAAAATTATTCCTCATTACGAAAAACCTCTGTCGCTCTACATATTTTCTAAAAATAAACAGCATATCGATTTTGTACTTAATAGTTTTTCTTCCGGTGGCGCCGGGATTAATTCAGTGTTGTTACACTTTGCCAATCATCATCTGCCATTCGGCGGAGTTGGACAAAGCGGTTATGGTAAATATCACGGACATTTCGGTTTTTTAGAGATGAGTCACCATCGCGCCATCATTCAACAACATTACTTTTCATTTATGCATCAGGTTGTGATGCCACCCTACAATAGAAACAAATACAAATTTCTTAAATTTTTAAAATTTCTGAGCTAATCCCATTTTCCGGAACGGCCTTTTTTTATTTCACTGTTGTGTTTTTTAGTATTCAAACGTTTTTGGATAGAGCTTTTTTTAGGTTTAGTGGCTACGCGTTTTTTTGGCTCAATCAGCGCCACATTAATCATTTTATTTAAATCTTCGTAGGCCTTGTCTTTATTTCGTTTTTGATCCCGCTCTTCTTCACTACGGATTAAAATTTCATTATCTCCTACTATACGGTGTGCCAGTTTTTTGATAATTCTGTGCTTTTGGTAATCCGTTAATACTAGTGACCGCATAACAGAAAATCTGAGCTGCACCGCCGAATTAGTTTTGTTCACATGCTGACCACCCGCTCCCGATGAACGCGTAGCTGTAAACTCTAACTCATTCCATGGTATAACAATTTTCATCAACGAATTCTTTTACAAACAACATCTACTAAAATTTCACGCGCCCATGCCGTCGATTTAATTTCGTCATTTAAATTATTTAACGCAGCCTCACTGTAAATGCGTTGTTCTAATGATGGGATAAATGCTTCCAATGAAAATACATTAGACTTAGTTTCTGTAACATAAGTAGTAATCTCATCTAGTTTGTCGATGAGAACCTGTTTTTTTAGAGAAGTTATAACATTTGAACTTGTTACTTCATCGAGATTAATAAAAGATTTACATTCCAACGTAGCTGATTGTGACATTAATGAACTTAACATTACTGTTAATAAGACGATTAAAGATTTCATATAAAATCCCCTTTTAAAAAGCTTAAAAGGCCGATTTCAATTATTCAATGGAATTCAGGGCTTTAAGCTCCCGAAAAATTGGTCGTCCTTGTAGGACTCGAACCTACGACCCCTCCCATGTCATGGGAATGCGCTACCAACTGCGCTAAAGGACGATTTAAGCCAGCCCTGATCAAAATAAGGCAGCCACAGACATAAAGTTTGTAAAAACTAGCAGTTTTTAAGAATGTTTTCAAGCTTCTAAAGGGTCTTACTTGCCTTATTCAGCATGTGAGTTTAAAAGTTTTCTTTCATGAGTGATTTCAGCATTTTACCAATTTTAATTACAGGACTTTTTATATCGATTTTGCACTCGATGCTACCGACCCATTGGTTGCCATTTGTGATGGCATCACGCACACAAAAATGGAGCTGGTCTAAAACTCAATCTATCTTATTAATCGCAGGGTTCGGTCATATTATTATGACTACACTTTTAGGAGCTGGAATTTTTGCTCTGGGCCTTGGCGTTTACCATAATGTTCAAAAATATTTTATCGCCATTGCTAGTGTTTCTATAGCTTCTTTCGGAGCTTATCAAATATGGCAGTTTAAACGCGGACATAAACACACTCACTGTGATCACGACCATGAGCATAACCACTCTGCCGAATTACAGATTAAATCAAAAGATGGCTGGGCAATTTTAAGTTTATTATCGCTTTTAACTTTTTCACCTTGCGAAAGCTTTTTGCCGGTTTACTTGAGTGCCGCCGGCTACGGTTGGCAGGGTTTTGTATTGCTTAGCTTAGTGCTTGCATTCGGTACTTTAACTACCATGCTGGGATTTACATGGATCTCCAGCAAAACAATGAATAGATATGATATGCAATGGCTTGAAGACAATGAAAAGCTAATTGTTGGCATTGGTCTTATTGTTTTAGCTATCGTTCTTGTTATTATCGAAAGCTCACACTTACTCGGCTAATTTAAATTACAGTATTTTAAGGCAATTTTGACATTGGTTTTTTGACTGACCACTTTGCTTGTGCCTGATGTAGCTTCAACGTGGTAACTGCCAGCATTGTTTTCGTTAATCATTCCGAAAGTTAATGTCCTGGTTGTTACGCCTTCCATCTTAATATTATTTTTATACCACTGATAATTTACATTGGCTGGCGCATTCAATAAAGTTATCGAAAGCTCCACTTTTTCACCCACTACGGCCTGCTTATTTACCGGCTGCGAAGAAATGACTAAGGTACCTGCCGTTACGCTTCCTGAATTTTGTTTAGCTTGCACAGCTTCCTCAATTTTTACTTTGGCATAATTAACGAGCCACTGAAAGTTTAAATAATTTCCACGGAATGCATAGCTAGAATAGCCGGCATTTTTTGGAGAACCTTCACCCACTAACATATTTTCAAGTTCCTGGTTGGTAAATGTAATACCACGTCCTTTTGCCATGGATATAACTGCTGCTAAAGCACCTCCAACTACTGGAGTCGACATTGAAGTTCCGTGAATAATTGAATTTTTACCATCGTGAGTTACTCTCGCCGCAAACCTCTGCCCGTCAGCGGTTAAGCTCGTTGGAATTGTTGAGTAAATTCCGATACTCCCATTACTCCCGGGAGCCAATATGTCCACATGGCTTGATGAGTAGTTACTAAAACTACTTAAATTGTAATTTTCTAAATCTGTAGATCCTACACTTATTAATCCGTAAAACTGATTTGTGTACATTGCCGGATACTGGGTAAAGTCATTGGTCAGCTGGCGCCCATCGTTACCGGCAGCCACAACTATCATTGCATTTTTACTGATTGCATAACTGATTGCGCTCTTCAGTACAGACGAATCACTTTCAGTTCCTAAACTTAAATTAATTATATCTGCTCCACGAGAAGCGGCCCAAATAATACCGCCAGCCACGTCGGCCAACTTCATCGTGTCGCCATTGTTAGTTACACGCACTGGAATAATGGCCACATTACGTCCCCAAACACCAGTGCCGGAAATTCCATTTCTATAAGCCGCACCAACAAGTCCGGCTACGTGCGTACCGTGAAAACCTGAATCTAAAACCAATGATGTTGCGCCTGTCGCATTATAGGCGATCATTTGGCCACCGCTATCAACTGCAATTTGCTCTCTTAAGTCAGGATTATTGATATCAACGCCGGTATCAACAATAGCGACCTGAGTTTTATAAAGGCTTCCGCCATTATAAGAGAATGTAGTATTTAAAAAACTTTCTGTAGCACCTATAATCGATAAATGTTTTTGTAAACCGAAATTGATGTCTTGTAAGTCAGCATTAATTTTAAATGCTTTATTTTTTTCAGTGGCTACCAAACATTCACTTGCTAATGCCTGCTTGATAAATGTTTGTAGATTTTTTACAGATTCTTTTTTTATAACAGCTACTGTAAATGGCAATTCAGCTTGTATATTTTTAAAATCTATATACTTTAACATTGTATCTGTATAGTTAGCTTTAGCTAAACACACATTATCTAACGTCGCGACTAAATCCTCATCTTGATTCCAGTCTATAGAGCTTAATTTACCATTGATCATTTTTCGCGGCATTACGGAAGCCTTCAGCGCATTGCTGACCACATAACCATCCGATGAATTAATACATTTCAAAATGAACGGATTACTGCTGTTAACCGGAACCCCATCGTCACTCAAAGACACCAGCTCCATGCTACTAAAGGAGGATTCGCCGTTAAGTGAGTTTAATTTCCCGCAATTATTAAATTGCGAAAACAACAACATAAAAATAGCAATATTCGTTAAAAAGAAATATTTTTTATGTTGAGTATTAAATGAAAATAGCATGGACCTCCATCAAAACTAAGCTGGAATGTCGTTTTTAGCTGCTGTTTTCAAACCTACACGTAATTCTAAATCGCGGATAGTATCATTTAAGCTAGCCGCTTGCTGATCCAACTCGCGAGCTAAGCTAGCTGCTTGCACAGCCGTTGATGAGTTCTGCTCAGTTGTACGGTTTAATAAGTTCATAGCGCTACCGATTTCAGTTACGCCCACAGCTTGTTCTTTAGTAGCTGCTGCAATTTCATCCATTAGCATTGTTACGTTTTCTACTTTAGAAACAGCCACACCTAAGTTGTTTTCACATTCTCTACCGATTTTTAAACCCAGATCCATTTTTTCTTTACTTTGTTTCACAACTACTTCGATATTGCGTTTAGTATCGTCAACAATCTGTTGTACTTTAAATGTACTCTTCTCAAGTAATTCTGTAATTTCTTTTGCCGAATCACCACTAAGTTGGGCTAATTTACCTACTTCTTCTGCAACAACCGCAAAGCCTTTACCATGCTCTCCTGCTCGAGCCGCCTCTACAGAAGCATTAAATGATAATAATTTTGTCTGGAATACGATTTCGTTAATTACTTTTGTTTTGTTACTGATTTCCTGGATCATCCCGAAAATTTCAACAATCTTGTGATTACTGTCGGTCACTTGACTAATCAAACTAACATTGCTGGCATTGATGTCAGATAAGGTCGTTAATAATACGCTAACTGAATCTTTACCTTCTTGCGCGGCAAATCTGCTGTCTTTTGCTTCGTTAGCAGAATTCTGAGCGCCTTGCGCACTTCGATCTGTCATGGAGTTAATTTCATCTAATGTTGTTACGGTTTTATGAATGGCATTCGATTGCTCTTTAGTTCCTGTTGCCAAATCTTCAGAAGCTCTTAATAGTTGAGTATTTGATTCATAAACAACTTTAATTGTGCTTCTTAATTTTTGCACTACGTCTGAAATGTTATTTAATACATTAGAGCGTATGCTCATACCGAGACCTGTTGAGATAATTGCAGCTACGATCAAAGCGATAATTCCGTATAAAATACTATTATTCTTTTTAGCTACATTTGCATCAACACGTGTTTTCATCATTAATTCGAGCTCATGAGCCGCCACTCTCCATAAATTGAAGCTACTGGCATGGGCCGCAGCAACTGAAGCTTGAAATCTTTCAAGAGGTAAGTTCACATAATTTGATTGATTCATTTCATTTAAGTTAGCAAGAACTTCCTCTACTTTCTTTTTGGCGTCTTCCAATGCTGGACTTAAATTTGAGTGTAAAGTCGGACTTACACCTAAGAAGTTTTTATCTTCATTAAAGATAGTAACTGAGTCGGCCATAATACGATCAAGGTCCGATTGCTTTAATAAAGCCGCAACAGTTGTTAGCCATTTTTTATCATCGTCAGTTAAGTTTTTCTTTCGAATTAAAGATTCACCCTTAACTGCAATCTCCAACAAACGGTCTTGCATTTGTGGCAGCGCCAGAAGCGTTACATCCATAGTATAATAAGTATCTAAATCCGGATCGAGGATCAGGTTTGAAGTATCACCTAGGTGAGTAATCATATTACGTATAATAGATACAAAGCGCTGATGACTTTCTAAATTTTTGTCGGCCGACATCTTGAGTGCTTGCGGTACAAAATCAGTCCATTCTTTTTCAAGAACCTCAATACGATACTGCTCCCGTTGACGTTGTGCCAAACCTGCATCAGTAAACTGTAAATCTTCACCATATTTAGCTTGTTGAACCTTAACTTCTTCTATTGATGCTACAATTTTACTTTGAATCTGTGCCAATTCCTGCTGAGCTCTGTTATCGCCGGCTAACGCACGTTGCGACAGCCATGCATGCTGACCTACTAATTCAAAGGTGTTTTCCAATGGTAACTGATAAAAATTACCTTTGCGTTCCCATTCAGAGAAATCAATATTAGCTTGGTGCACCTTAACCATTTGCCAGAGCAAAACAGCAATTGGCACCATGTAAGAAAGATTTGTTAAGATTAACTTCACGGTCATTGGCATAGTTCTTTTAGTCATGTCATCGTCCTCTTTATGTTTCCTGATCTCATATTTTCGGAAGATACATTAAGATTCTTAATTTTTAATACTCTGCGAAATACTAAATTCATTCGTAGGTCTATGGTCGAGCACGACCAAGGAAGTGGAGATTTAAAATATTTTTAATTGATTCGGTTTTTGAAAATATCAATCCACAGCTGATATAACTCTGAAAGCGTATGACTCACTTGATGTTGACCCAAGCTATCGAATGTTGAATTTTGCACACCGCATGAGCGTATTTGATTAAACAAAGAAAGATCGTTACGAACATTCAAACTTAAACCATGTTGTGAAATACCGTTTTTGATCTGAATACCGCAAAAAGCAATTTTCCCCGATTTGGTATAAAGACCAATGGCTTTATCATCTATATGTGATTCTATACCTAAAAGTTTTAATAACTCTTGAGTGGTTTCAAGTAATATCAATACATACTCACGTGCCCCGATATTAAGCTCACGTAAATTGATAACCGGATAAATAACCAATTGTCCCTCGGAGTGAATAGTTGCAAGGCCTCCTCGGGAAATTCTTTCAACAGGTAAAAAAGTATCATCGTAGATTTCATCCTGAATATTTGCACGATAACCTAAAGTGACCACGCCCGGATGCTCTAAACCGATGACATAATTATTTTTACTTTGCTGTGACAACAACATCAGATCTTTCTGTAATTCTACAGACTTAGTGTAATCCATTAACCCCATGAATGAGGCCTCTAATGAAGATTTTTTATTATTTGTAGAGTTCAATTCGGTCATTTTCCTTAAATCCTGCTCCGGAATGAATAACACTTACAGCGCCATCTTGTCCGAAAAAGCCTACAACTTCTAAAGTGCCTTTAGCTTTCCCAGGAACTTTTCCTAAGTGATAGCCCAACTCTGTATCATAAATTTCATTGCCGTCATCGACTACTTTTAGAATGTCGCCTATTTGCACGCCTGAAATCTGCCCCACATTTATATAGATACGATCGCCCTGTAAAGCTGCAATACGACCTTCCCAGATAATGTATTTAAGTGACTCTACCAGTTTGGTGTTAAAATCTAAAAAGGCATCTTTAATTAATAATTCTGTTAGTTCATTGTTACGGTTAAAGAAGTTTTCAGAGGTTATGTTTTCAGGAATTACAGAACCTTCCTCATCAATACTGACCGTTTTTACCGTATTAAACAATTCCTGTTCAGATCTAATATTGAGCATACGAGCTTGAACAACTATTTCAAAACTTACCGGGCGAGATTTTAAAGAACTTGAATTATCCACTTTAGATGTATCTTCATCTTTAAAACGCATATCGATAATACGCCCCTCAAG
The DNA here is from genome assembly GCA_019752925.1 of bacterium. GTDB lineage: Bacteria > Bdellovibrionota > Bdellovibrionia > Bdellovibrionales > Bdellovibrionaceae > Pseudobdellovibrio. Next base: position 38,447 of record JAIELP010000003.1, on the reverse strand, counting down.
AATACAACTAATGCCCGCAGTTTGCGAATCTTTAGCCAGGGTTTTTAAATCATACATGTTATCTTTAATGTATTTGCTTAAATCAAGTTTAAGTACGCTTGAATCTAGGGCAATGAGTTCATCAGTGGCATTCAAACTGTCAATAAACGCTTCACGTGCTTTTTTTAATACATTTAAGTCACGTGTGTTTTTTTTATCTAAGAAAGGTAAAATAACGACACGCTTTTTTAACTCTTTATCGTCCTGATTTTTCTTTAAATCCTGATCTTTAATATTTTTTTTTAAAACATTCGGTTTAGCTGGAACCTCCGGCGCTTGCGGAGTTTCAACTACCTGAGTAGGGGCTTCTTCCGGAATTTCATGACGTTGAACTAAGTTACATGACGATAAAAAATAAGATGATAATACAAGCGCAGCTAAGGTCTGTTTTTTCATATATTTTCCCTCTCGGTTATTCACCTATCATGATAACTTAACTGTTTACTTCAATAAAGTCCGTACGGCCAAACAACTGGTAAATCCCCTCAAAAAACTCATCTGAAATCTGTATTTGGTGAGGGCTTTCTGGAAAAACCTCAATATCCTCACCATCTATATTGATAACAAGACGAACGTCGGTGTTTCCTTTATTGGTTATAAGGAGATTATTGAGTTTTTCAAAGTCATCCATATCGATCTTATCTAAACGCATTGATATTTTTTTAGTTTTTCTTAAAACTTCATCAAACAGCGCAAAGCTGTCCACTATAATTTTGGGATTACCCTCTTCTACCTCAAGACCACCACCTACGAGCAAAGGCTTCTCTTCTTTTAACAAGTGAGAAAACTTAGCATAAGTATCCGGAAAAATAACAAGTTCTACCGAGCCTGTTAAGTCTTCCACACGGCCAAAAGCCATACGCGTGCCTTTTTTTGTAATGAGCTCTTTATACTCAGAAATTAGACCAGCAATAACCACTCGAGTTTTGTTACGAGGCTCACCCCATTTGGGTTTTTCTTTTGGCTTATCTTTATTAGCTTCGTTATGACGAGAGAAATACTCCGGTAAGCCTGTAACGCTAGCCGAAGACCACACCTTCGAAAAGTTTTCAAAGCCTCTTAGCGGATGATCACTTAAATAGAATCCTAAAACTTCTTTTTCAAATGACAGCGACTGAATACGTGTCCATGCCGCGGTTTTAGGAAGAACCACTTTAGATTCTTCCTGCGAACCCATATCGAACAATGATACCTGTCCAAGTGCTTTGTCTTTTTGCGACTCAACCGCTCGGTCTAAAAACTGTGGGTATCCGGTATAAAGCTGAGATCGATGGTAGCCGAAATCGTCAAATGCTCCGGCCTTAATTAAGTTTTCAATTACTTTTTTATTTACACGACGCAAATCAACCGCATTAAAGAATTCTTCAACTGTATTAAATTTTTTATCTGGCATTTGATTGCGCGCTTCTAAAATAGCATCAACGGCTGCTTGCCCTACGCCTTTAATACCACCTAATCCGAAATAAATTTCATCCCCGTTAGCGGTAAATAAATAATCTGAGAAGTTTACGTGAGGAGGTCTAACAACTAAACCACGCTTCTGAGCATCTTTAACGTACTTAACAACTTTATCAGTATCACCAACCTCAGTGGACAATAAGGCCGCAAAAAATTCTGCCGGGTAATAATGTTTAACCCAGGCTGTTTGCGCTGTAATAACCGAATAGGCTGCCGCATGGGATTTATTGAAACCGTAATCGGCAAATTTATACATTAATTCGAATAAATCTTCTGATTTTTTCTGATCGTGACCGCGCTCGACCGCGCCTTTAACAAAACGTACACGATGTTGATCCATTTCTTCTTTAATTTTTTTACCCATCGCACGGCGAAGCATATCGGCTTCACCCAGAGAATAGCCCGAAATGAGCGAGGCAATACCCATAACCTGCTCTTGGTAAACCATAATTCCGTAGGTTTCTTCTAAAACTTTTTTTGTTTCAGCAATTGGATATTCTACTGGGCTTTTTCCGTGTTTACGATCAGTGAACTCAGGAATATTCGCCATGGGGCCCGGACGGTATAATGACGTAATAGCTGTAATGTCCGCAAAGCTCGACGGTTTAATTTTACGGGTAGCATCCGTAATACCCTCACCTTCAAACTGGAACACTCCTGCTGTATCTCCGCGAGAAAGTAATTCGTAAATTTTTGGATCATTAATATTAATATCTTTTTCGGCAATGCTGATATTTCGGTTCTTTTTAACAATTTTTAGCGCCTGATTAATATGAGTTAAAGTTTTTAGCCCTAAAAAATCGAATTTAATTAATCCGATTTTTTCGGCGTGCTTCATATCGTACTGAACTACATTTTCGTCATCCGCACCTTTGTACATAGGCGCGTGAGCTCTTAAATCTCCGTCGGCAATAATAACACCAGCTGCATGAATACCCGCATGACGAACCATTCCTTCAACTTTTAAAGCTAAACCTATCAAAGTATCAACTGTTGGATTTAACTCCATCATTTCGCGTAAGCGCGGCTCTTGCTCTAATGAATCACTTAAAGTAATACCTAATTTTTCCGGAATTAGTTTAGAAACTGCATCAACTTCAGGGAAAGTTAAGCCTAATACGCGGCCTACGTCTTTAATAGCTGCACGAGTTTGTAATTTTCCGTAAGTGATAATCTGCGAAACAGATTGAGCTCCGTATTTTTGAGTTACGTACTGAATCACTTCCTGACGTCTATCCTGACAGAAATCAATATCAAAATCGGGCATGGAAACACGTTCGGGGTTTAAGAAACGCTCAAACAGTAAGAAATTAGGTAAAGGATCAAGATCGGTAATTCTTAAACTGTAAGCGACCAATGAACCCGCCCCGGAACCACGGCCCGGCCCTACCGGAATATCATTATTTTTAGCCCAGTTAATGAAGTCTTGTACGATTAAGAAGTAACCGTTAAAACCCATGCGATCAATAATACCTAATTCAAAATTTAACCTATCATAGTATTCTTTTTTCTTTTCGTCGGTAAACTGCGCACCATGTGCTGCTGCTTCTTCAAATCGGCGTTCTAAACCCAATTTAGATCTGTAAGCGATCTCTTCAAATACTGTGCGGCCTTCTTCGGTGGGAAAACTTGGTAAATGGTAAATGGCTTTACCTTTATCGTCTTTAAGCTTGAACTTAACATCACAGCGCCCGGCAATTTCTAAAGTGTTCTGTAAAGCTTCAGGGCTGTCTTTAAACAGAGCCTGCATTTTTTCAGAATTTTTAAAGTAAAATTCAGAACTACCTAATTTAAAACGGCTGTCATCGGCTAAAGTTTTATTGGATCCAATACAAACTAAAACTTCCTGAGCAATTTGATCGTCGGCACTGATGTAGTGAACATCGTTTGTAGCCACAACTGGTACTTTAGTGATTTTAGAAGCCTCTAAAAGAAATTTATTAATGGAATCCCACTCCGGTCGGGTTTTACACATTTCTAAATATAAGCGGTCATCAAAAATTTCTTTTAATTCTTTAATCTTTTTTAAAGCGGCTTCAGGGCCTTCTTTTAAAAAAGTATCTACAACTTCACCGCGATATCCGCCGGTTAAGCATATTAAGTCCGAGTTGTATTCTTTAATAATTTCAGCATCAATGCGGGGCTTCCAGTAAAAGCCTTCTTGGTAACCTATGGAGCTTAATTTACATAAATTCTGATAGCCCTTAAAGTTTTGCGCTAATAAAACTATTCTTTTTGGTCCTAATGCAATTTCAGAAAATTTTTGATTAGGATCCTGCTTTTTTTCTAAACGTGAATTAGGTGCGACATAAGCATCTAAACCTAAAATAGGTTTTACGCCTTTATCTAAGCAGGCAAAGTAAAACTCAATAGCACCGAACATATTGCCGTTATCAGTTAGTGCAGCAGCCGGCATTTGGTATTCAGCGGCTTTTTTTGCAATAGCTTTTACACGGCAGGCTGCCTCAAGAAGTGAATATTCAGAATGCGTATGTAAGTGAACGAAACTCAAATATTACTCCCACTCGATCGTTGCAGGAGGTTTACTAGTAATATCGTAAACCACACGGTTAATGCCGCGCACTTGATTGGTAATTTCATTAGAGACTTTACGCAAAAATCGAGATTCAAAATCAAACCAATCAGCCGTCATACCATCAACAGAAGTAACCGCACGTAGTGCCAATACACTTTCATAGGTTCTTCCATCTCCCTGCACTCCTACAGTTTGCACCGGTAGCAGAACACAGAAGGCTTGCCAAATATTATGATACAAACCCTCGCGCTTTAAAGCTTCGATGAAAATGTGATCGGCCTTTTTCATAATTTCTAATTTTTCTTTAGTGACTTCGCCAATGATACGAATACCCAAGCCTGGCCCAGGAAATGGATGACGCGAAATAAAACCTTCTGCCAAACCTAAATCGTAACCCAGTCTACGAACTTCATCTTTAAATAAATTTCTTACCGGTTCTACGAGTTTCAAATTCATTTTTTCGGGCAAGCCACCCACATTGTGGTGGGATTTAATAGTGACGCTTCCGCCTAATGAAGAAACACTCTCGATTACATCAGGGTACAAAGTTCCTTGAGCCAAAAATTTAATTTTATCTTTATATAGAACTAATTGTTTATTAATGGTGTGTTCGAATACTTTAATAAAAAGTTCACCGATAGTTTTTCTTTTAGCTTCTGGATCAGTTTTTCCTGCCAGCGCATCTAAGAATGTTTCTTCGGCATCTATGCCGATAACATTTAAGCCGATACCTTTGTAAGCTGACATTACGTTTTCAAATTCTTTGTAACGCAATAATCCGTTATTTACAAAAACACAGTGAACACGTTCAGGACCCAATACTTTAGTTAACAGAGTTGCTACAACCGAAGAATCCACGCCGCCGCTCAGCGCGCACAAAACATGATCTTCCGGTCCAACCGTATTAATCACGTATTTAGTAGCTGCGGTTAAAACCTGTTCATGTTTCCAACTCGGTTGTGCTTTACACCAGCTAGCAAAGAAATTTAAAAATTCTTTGCCATACTCAGAGTGCGAAACCTCGGGGTGATATTGTAAACCCATAAATTTATCGGCTACAAAACCTGCTATATGTTTATCGGTTTTTAAAAGTTCGCGACTGCCTGTAGGAATTTGTGTAACCACATCACCGTGACTCATCCAGATTTTATGCTGAGTAGGCCAAGTCATACTAAGCTCAGTATGAACAGCCGAACTCCATTGAATTTCAGTTAAACCGTATTCGCGAGTTGTACCCTTTTCTACTTTGCCACCTAATTGGTGAGCAATCAGTTGCATGCCATAGCAAATACCTAACACCGGGGCAATTTCTAACAACTCATTAACATCGCGCTTTGGACTATTTTCGTCGTATACGGAATTGGGACCACCGCTTAAGATGATTCCATCCGGATTAAATTTTTTAATGTTTTCTAAAGATTCATTGTAAGCTTTAATTTCCGAGTAATAGCCTAATTCACGTAAACGCCGCGCAATCAGCATTGTCACTTGCGATCCAAAGTCTAAAATTAAAAAACCATTTTTATTTTCAGTACTCAAATTAAAATCCCCTCAAAAATTAATTATGATTCCAATCGGTAATTCGGAGCTTCTTTCGTAATACTTACATCATGCACATGAGATTCTTTTAAACCCTGTCCGGTAATCTGAACAAACTTAGCCTTAGCTTGAAGCTCTTCAATATTACGTGCACCTAAGTAGCCCATTCCTGATTTTAATCCGCCGATTAACTGGTGGATAATGCCACTGGCATTTCCTTTGTAAGGAACTTTACCTTCGATACCTTCTGGTACTAACTTATCCAGATCGTTAGTTTCCATTTGGCCATAGCGGTCTTTAGAGCCTTTTTCCATGGCACCTATAGAGCCCATACCGCGATACATTTTGTAAGTTCGGCCTTGGTATAAAATCGTTTCGCCCGGAGATTCTTCAGCGCCGGCTAATAAGTTACCTATCATCACTGTGTTGGCTCCCAGAGCTAAGGCTTTTGCTATATCACCAGAAAATTTAACACCGCCGTCAGCGATAATTGTTTTACCTAATTTTTTTGCAGCTCCGGCGCATTTCATAATAGCTGAAATTTGCGGAACTCCCACACCGGCTACAACTCGAGTCGTACAAATACTTCCAGGTCCAACACCTACTTTAACAACATCAGCTCCGGCATTAATTAATTCTGTTGTTCCTTCTTCAGTAACTACATTACCTGCAACGATGATGACATCTTTGTATTTGTTACGAACGTGTTTAACCATATTGATTACGTTTTTAGAATGTCCATGGGCTGTATCAATACAAATAATATCAGCCCCCGCCCCTACTAATGCATCTACACGGTCTGCTGAGTCTGCACTGACTCCTACTGCTGCGCCTGTTACTAAGCGGCCTTTAGAGTCTTTAGTGGCTTGCGGATAAGCTTCGGCTTTTTCGATATCTTTGATGGTAATTAAACCTTTTAACATTCCTGAGTTATCGACCACTGGCAATTTTTCAATACGGTGTTTTTGCAAAATCTTTTTAGCTTGCTCTAAAGTAGTTCCAACCGGAGCGGTCACTAAATTATCTTTAGTCATGATATTTTTAATGGGCTGATTGGCATTGGTTTCAAAACGTAAATCTCGATTTGTTAAAATACCTACTAATTTACCTTGTACAGTAATAGGCACACCGCTGATCGAGTACTTTGCCATAACTTGCAAAGCTTCACTTACATAATGATCCGGCGAAAGAGTAATTGGGTCCTGAATCATGCCGCTTTCGTATTTTTTAACTTTTTCAACCTGGAAGGCTTGGTCTTCTATGGACATATTTTTATGTAAAATACCTAAACCACCGTTTTGCGCCATGATTCTCGCAATTTTATTTTCGGTAACGGTGTCCATGGCTGCTGAAATTAACGGAGAATTTAAATAGAGCTGTCTGGCAAAAAATGTTTTTGGAATCACTTCGGTGGGAACCACTTCAGAGTATTGCGGCACTAGAAGAATATCGTCAAAAGTAAGTGCTAATTCAAATTTTGAATCCACTCAGAACCCCCTCTTAAAATTTAGTAAATTGTACTATTTGTACCAAGTTTTATACAGAAGATAATTATCGGCTGACTGCTCCAAAAATTTGAGTTCCTCTTCGTTTAGCGGACGTTTAACAACCGCTGGTCTGCCAACTATCAAGGATTTAGGAGGAAATTTTTTACCCTCTGTTACTAAAGATCCGGCTCCGACCACTGAGAACTCGCCTATTTCAGCGCCATCCATTACGATAGATCCCATGCCAATTAAGCATCTGTTGCCTATTTTACAGCCATGAAGGATTACCGTATGCCCTATCGTCACCCGATCTCCTACTTCGCAGGCATATTTTCCGAAAGTACCGTGCAAAACGCTTCCGTCCTGAATATTGGTTTCAGTACCGATCGTAATCGGCATTACGTCGCCTCTTAATGTGGTATTAAACCAAACCGAAGATCCATCGCCGATTCTAACATCGCCGATGACCTGAGCGCCTTCAGCTAAGAAAACATCTTTTCCAATTGTTGGGCTATGGCCACGGGCATTTATTAAAGGCATTTAAAGTCCTACATTAAGTAAGTATGAGGTTTAATTAAGTTTAAAGGATTTTGTTGTGCACCTTGAGCCATCTGTACGATCTCGGCACTCATTTGCTTAGATCGGTTGATAAAACTCTTAGTTGCATAGATCGGAACTTTCATATGAATACAAAGGCTCATCACTTCATCCGCCTTAAACTTTAAACTTTGATACTGTGGATGATTCTTCATGTAGACACGCACGTACTGGTGAACACCCTTGATTTCAACAAACACACAGCGCTCTAACTTAATATCCAAGCTGTCTAAAATCTTTTCAGAAAACACATGAGTTGTTGGCGGAACTGCCGAATGCGCCGACTGAGTTAAAGTCACGCCCGCCTCGAGCTGGCTGATCGGCACCGGTAAAGTCATTTCACCGCTTATATCTTTTAAAATCATGAAAGGTCTAGTGGCATCGTTTGAAAGAGATAATCCATAGGGAACTAGCTCGACTAAATCTTTTTCGTCAAAATTAACGGTTTCATCCAGAGGTTTTGCAAATAAAATATCTGCCGTGAAATTTACATTCTTACCAGTTGTCATTATTGAACCAATTCTCCACGTAAAACATTTGGTGAAGCAAAAGTGATTTTAACCGGAACTGTTTTTCCGATTAAGCTTTCGCTACCCAAGAAATAAACTAATTTGTTTTGAGTACTGCGGCCTTGGGCCTTTCCTTGCTCATTAATTTGCTCCACTAATACATTTAAAATCTGGCCATCGTATTTTTTGGCAATTTCAAAGGCCTGTTTTTCGTGAGCATCGAATAATTCATTTAATCTTCTGTTTTTAACTTCTTCAGGAACTTGGTCTGCGAAAGAAGCGGCTTTTGTAAAGGGACGTGGCGAATACATGAAAGCAAACATAGTTTCATAACCCACTTCTTTTACTAAGCTAACAGTGTCTTGGAATTCTTCTTCTGTTTCACCCGGGAATCCAACGATGATGTCAGTTGATAACACCAAGTTAGGAATATACTTTTTCATTGTAGCAATTTTTTCCAGGTACTCTTCGCGTGTATAACCGCGATTCATTAAATTTAAAATACGCGAGTTACCGCTTTGCGCCGGCAAGTGCACATATTCACAGATTTTATCCTGATGATCTGCCATGACGTGCATTAACTTTTCGTTAAAATCTTTTGGATGCGAAGTTGTGTAGCGAATACGCTGAATGTCAGTTTCTGCAGCCACCTTCTTAAGAAGATCTGCAAAGTCATGTCCGTCTTCTGATTCATATGAATTAACATTTTGGCCTAATAAAGTAACTTCTTTCACTCCGCGGTTTACTAAATTACGTACATCCATTAATACATGCGAAGTCGGGCGTGATTTTTCGCGTCCGCGCGTGTACGGAACAATACAGAAGGTACAGAAATTGTCGCAGCCCTTAGTGATGTTAACAAATGTAGATACTCCTGGATTACGAACTAAAGTTTCAACATGATAAGGAGCACGGTGTTCAAATTTAGCATTAATAACTTTTTCACGGGATTCATAGGTTTGCGCCACTAAGTTTGGTAATGAGTCGATATTATCGGTACCAAATACAAAGTCGATCATAGGTTGGTTTTTAATTAGTTTATCTTTTTCCTGTTGGCCTACACAGCCACCAACACCAATACGCAAGTTTGGATTTTTATCTTTTAATTTTTTATAGCGGCCAACTTCTGAGTAAACTTTATGTACTGGCTTCTCACGAATCGAGCACGCATTAATAATAATTAATGAAGCCTCTTCAGGTTCTTTAACAATTGAAAAGTTAGACATTTCTAAAAGCGAATACATGCGCTCGGTATCGTTCACATTCATCTGACAACCGTAAGTAGAAATATAAACACCGCGCCCCTGACCGATATCATGATTGATACTAGGACTTAGTGGAATATTAATATCCTGAGTGTTCGACTTGTTCATTTCATTAGATGTGATAGAATCAAGGCTTGATTGATTTTCGCTCATTTCGGTATTTTCCCATTGTGCAATTTGGTGAAATCGAGTTATAGAAACATCTCCAATTTCAGTCAACAAAAGTAAGGGATTTTAGACATGCAACCTCGTAAAAAAGAGTCAAAAAAGTGGTCAGGTTTACCTCCGGAGCTGTCTAAGCAGATAAAAACTCTTTTTGAAGAAAATTTTAAGCCTCAACTCGAGGGTAAAGCCCTTAAAGTAGATGGTAGAATTTACCCTACCGAGATCTTGATGCGCGTCGGCATAAACAATAAAGGCGAACTAAGATTCCATAATTTCGATGTTTCAGTGGATCACTCTGCCCAAAAACAAAACACGATCACTCAAATCAATGTAGCGGTGGACGTGATTGCTAGCATTATGTTGGAGTATTTCGACAATGATGAAGATCATGAACTTCCACTGGTTTGGACCGAGTATCCTTTTGAAAAACAAAAAATCTGGCTGCAATACACAAGCGCAAACACAGACTTAGAGGCCGAAGCTAACCGTTTACTTGGAATTAATGAAGGCGAAGAGCTTTTACATGGCACCGATGCTCTAGGTTTAGAAATTAGCGAAGACTTAGAAGTTGAAGGCGAACTGGACCCCGCTGATTTTGAAGACTCCGAGCCCAGCGACGAAGACGAAGTTCCAATGGCTAACGATGAAGAAATCGACACATCTAAACCAAAAATTTTCCGAGTTGCCACCGACAATCCATTGGATTCAAAGAAGAAAAAGAAAAAAGAAGATATGCACTAAAAGTGCCTTTCACTATAAACACTTTCTCCAGTTTATTCTTAAATTCTGTTTAAACGAAGCATCTGTCGAATCAACAACAATTTTAACAGCTGGCTTAGTTAAGCTCGCCAATAGATTACGTACACCGATCACCGATTTAATTCTGATCATAACTTCTTGGTCTTTTGTAGAACATCCAAGTAAATCTCCGGCTTTTAAACTGTCCACTGAATTTTTTAATCCGCCAATGATATTAATTAAACCACCTAAGTTATCCAGTGGTTTACCATTAGGATCCAATTTCATGTTTCCGCCGCGATTAGTAACAACAGTTGCGTAGTTTTCCATTTTAGGTCCGCGGATAACGTTTTGATCAAAGGCTAAACCACGTCCACCGTCAGCTTCAACACTAATAAGTTGGTATGCTAAAGCACCTTGATTAGGTACTGCCGCAAAACCACGGTACTCGACTGAATCAAATTTAAAGTTCCATCCAGCCGGTACAAACATGCGCACTTGAATGGTACATTTTTTTTCAATACTTTTTGCGCCCGGATTAGCTGTACCTTTTCCGATTTCAGCGCTGAATTTATCGTATAAAACACTCATGAAATTTAGATCCGGCGTGATAACCGCTGTGGCAGAACCCGCCTCACAGCCAGAGCCAGCTATTTGCACATCATTGATCATCGCACGTGGTGGCAGGTTTTGGGCAAAGGCGCCAAGGCTCACTAGGCTCGCTAACAACAATACAGAAGTTGAAAATAATACAGTTTTCATAGGCTAGGGCTCCTTTAAAGCTTAATAAGTTCGTTATAAGCCTAAAGCAAAGCCTGAGCCAAATAACTGGTAACACACTGACCACCATTAAACCTGAAGAGATCCAATAAAGAGGCTGAGCACTTGCTAGAATCAGTGCTTTACTTTACAAGTACCTATGCAAATTTTAAAAGATCCACCAATTTTATTTTTTATATTAGGGCTTCTCTCTGTGCTTTTTAACACCGGATTAAGAGTACCCGCTGTATTTTCCAAATTCTTAGCTCTGTATCTTTTAATGGCCATCGGATTTAAAGGCGGACTTTCTCTGGCCAATACCGGCTTTTCCGTTGAGTTTATCTATTGCTTGCTTGGCGGAATTATTGTTTCAATAATGACACCGATTTTTCTTTTTTACTTATTAAAAAGTAAAATTTCAATATATGACTCAGCTGCCATTGGAGCCACCTATGGTTCTGTCAGCGCCGTTACGTTTGTAGCGGCCACCACATGGCTCGACAATCGCAATTTAGAATTTTCTGGTAGCATGATAGCTGTATTAGCACTGATGGAAGCACCTGCCATCATTGTTTCTTTGTTTTTAGTTGGTCGACATTCATTACAAAAAACCTCTCTCTCTGTTACACAACTTGTTCACGAAGCACTTTTAAATGGATCGGTGTTTTTACTTATAGGAAGTGTGATTGTAGGCTACATCTCTGGCCCTTTCGGCAAAGAAAGTGTGGGAGCATTTGTTTTAGATTTATTTAAAGGCTTTTTAACTTTTTTCCTTTTAGATTTAGGCATTAAATCCGGCACTTCGTTAAAAAAAATGCAGATACCTCTTTGGCTTATACCTATTGGCATATTAACGCCAATTGTATCAGCCGGACTGGCTTTAGCATGGGGTATGTTGTTTTCAATCAGTGCTACTCAAACTTTTTTATTGATGACTCTGGCCGCAGGTGCTTCGTACATAGCCGTACCAGCCGCATTGAAACAATCACTACCACAAGCCAATGCAGGTATTTACCTAACAATGGCTCTTGGAGTTACATTTCCATTTAATATTTTAATTGGTTTACCACTTTATTGGTACATGGTGAGTTTGGTCTATTTTTAAAGCCCCTTTTGTTTTAGGGGCTTTAAGTTTTACTAAAAATCGCCGTCTTCGTCCATGCTCGGAGCTTCGCCGATACCACGGATTTCATCAGCAAATGACTGCACTTCATCTTCATTTTCGATTTCATTAAGCGCATTTTCATCCAATTCCATTTCTTGAATAACCGATAAGAAATCTTTTTCAGATTTAAGATCTTTTTTAATTACTTCAAGGAATTTATCTGGATAGCGAGATGTTAAGTCTTCTAAATACTTTTCAAGTTTACCATCGTTAAGAATACTCTTACGTATTTGGATTTTTTTCCATAACAACAAGTAATGATAACGACAATAAGTATCAACAGTTGCTACCTGATCGCAATCGCGAACTTTGCAAAGTCTACGACCTTCAGAGTCTGTTAAATAAACTTCTTCATCTTTTTTGTCGTCTTCATCATCTTCCGATAATTCAACGTCTGTATCATCTTCGTCGTCTTCAACGGCTTTTAAATCTTCTTCGTATTCTGCAATTTCACTTTCGCCGAAATCGTCGCCGATTAAATCGTCTTCCATATCGTCGTCAGCTTTTTTGTCAGTTTTTTTAGCTTTAGTTTTAATCTTAGAATCAGCCTTGGTTGGCTTTTGTTGAGCTTTAGCTACGGGAATTTCAGTCACTACCGCTTTAGCTTTTGCGTTATTTTTAGAGCCAGACGCTGCTACTTTAGCCGCTTCTTTCTCTTTTTTAGGATCAACTTTTTTAGCAGGCGCAGCAGCTACCGCTTTAGCTGGTTTAGCTTTTGCCTGAACTACAGGCTTCTTAACCGCTTTTTTGTCGTCTTTTTTAACAACTTTAGCTGGTTTAGCCGGTTTTGCTTTATTTTTAGTCGCTTTTGGTGTGGGTTTTGTTTTTGCCATAAATCACATTTGTGGGAATACGACCTAATAGTCAACAGCTTTTAATTATTAAAACTAGATGCTAAAGTTCCGAGGTATTTTTTAAATTTATTAATTAATTCATCCAAGGAGAATTTCATGGAAAAAGTTGTCATCGTATCTGCCGCCCGTACGCCCGTTGCTACATTTCAGGGAGCATTCGCTAACCTTCCAGCAACTAAACTGGGTTCAATCGCAATTAAAGCTGCGCTTGAAAAAGCTAATGTTAAAGGTGTTGATGTTTCTGAAGTTATAATGGGTCAGGTATTAACTGCTGGTGCTGGACAAGCTCCTGCTCGTCAAGCGGCGATCTACGCTGGCGTTGCTAACTCAACTCCATGTTTAACGATTAATAAAGTTTGTGGATCAGGTTTAAAAGCTGTGATGTTAGCAAGCGATAGCATTCGTTTAGGACAATCTGTAATTGCAGTAGCCGGTGGTCAAGAAAATATGACATTAGCTCCACACTTATTAGAAAATTCACGTGTTGGTTATCGTATGGGCTCGCAATCAATCGTCGATTCAATGATTAAAGATGGTCTTTGGGATCCATACAATAATTTCCATATGGGTAACGCTGCAGAAATTTGTTCAAAAGAATTTAACTTCACACGTGAAGCTCAAGATACTTTCGCAATTGATTCCTATAAAAAAGCACAAAAAGCTATTGCTTCAGGCCTTTTCAAAAACGAAATCGCTGCTGTAACTATCGAAGGTAAAAAAGGTAATATAGTAGTTGATACTGATGAAGAGCCGGGAAAAGCTTTGTTCGATAAAATTCCTGGATTAAAACCGGCTTTTGATAAAGAAGGTACTATTACTGCGGCTAATGCGTCTAAAATTAATGACGGTGCTGCCGCTTTAGTTTTAATGAGCGAATCAGAAGCTAAAAAACGCGGTTTAAAACCATTAGCAACTATTTTATCTTACGCCACTTTTGCACAAGAACCTAAGTACTTTACGACAGCTCCGGTTGGCGCTATCAAAAAATCTTTAGAATTAGCTAATTTAAAAATTGCTGAAATCGATCACTACGAAATCAATGAAGCTTTTGCTAACGTCACGATGGCTGCACAAAAATCTTTAGAAATTCCTGCAGAAAAAACAAATATACACGGTGGCGCAATTGCAATTGGTCACCCGATCGGTGCTTCTGGCGCGCGTATCTTAACTACATTAGTGCACTCATTACACACTAATAACTTAAAACGCGGTTTAGCTACTTTATGTATCGGCGGTGGCGAAGCGGTTTCTTTAATTATTGAAAAGGTTTAATTTAAATGACTAACAAAGTTTACAAAGATGCTAAATCAGCTCTTGAGGGCGTAAAAGACAACATGACCATCTTAGTGGGTGGTTTTGGTCTTTGCGGTATTCCTGAAAACTCTATCGAAGCTTTGCGTGATTCAGGCGTAAAAGGCTTAACTTGTGTTTCTAACAATGCAGGTGTTGATGATTTCGGTTTAGGCTTATTGCTACAAACTCGTCAGATTAAAAAAATGCTTTCAAGCTACGTTGGTGAGAATGCAACCTTTGAAAAACAATTTATGTCGGGCGAATTAGAGTTAGAGTTTTGTCCGCAAGGCACTTTAGCTGAACGTTTACGCGCCGGTGGCGCCGGCATTCCAGGCTTTTACACTCCAACAGGGGTTGGAACTAAAATTGCTGAAGGTAAAGAAATTCGTGAATTTGATGGACGTGAGTACGTTCTTGAAAAAGGTATCACTGGCGACTTTGCATTGGTTAAAGCTTGGAAAGGCGATAAATTCGGTAACTTAGTTTACCGTAAAACAGCACGTAATTTTAATCCAATGGTAGCCACTGCAGGAAAAATCACAATAGCCGAAGTTGAAGAGCTTGTTGAAGTTGGCGAATTAGATCCGGATCAAATTCACACTCCTGGTGTTTTTGTACAAAGAATATTTCTAGGGCAAAATCATGAAAAACGTATTGAACAGCGTACCGTTCAGAAAAGAGCTTAAGCCATGCCTTTATCAAGAGAACAAATTGCTCAACGTATTGCTCAAGAAGTTAAAGACGGATACACAGTTAATTTGGGCATCGGTATCCCCACTTTAGTTGCCAATTATATTCCATCCACAAAAACTGTTATGTTACAGAGTGAAAATGGACTTTTAGGCATGGGACCTTTTCCAATTGAAGGTCAAGAAGACGCAGACCTTATCAACGCTGGTAAACAAACTATCACAGCATTAAAAGGCTCTAGCTTTTTTAGCTCAGCTGATAGCTTTGCCATGATTCGTGGTGGCCACATTGATCTTACTGTTCTAGGTGCTATGGAAGTAGATCAGTACGGTAGCATCGCCAACTGGATGGTTCCGGGCAAAATGGTTAAAGGCATGGGTGGCGCCATGGATTTAGTGGCCGGTGCAAAAAATGTAATCGTAGCCATGCAACACACGGACAAAGAAGGTAATTCTAAATTACGCACAAAATGCACATTACCTTTAACAGGTGTTCAGTGTATTAAAAAAATCGTTTCTGATTTTGGCGTTATTGAAGTTACACCTCAAGGCTTTGTATTACTAGAATACGCTCCGGATATGACAGCTGAACAGGTTTTAGCCGCTACCGAGGGTAAGATGGTAGTCCACCCTGAATGCAAAAAAATGAGTTTTAACTAGTTACACCTAAAGTTTTAAAGAATTTTTTAATTATAGCCGTAAATGACGAGTTATCATTTACAGGAAAGCTTTTATACAAAGCATTGTATTCAACTGCTTTTGCGTAGTACTGATCACTTTCGGCGTAATTTTTAGTGACAGCCGACGACAAAGCTCGGACATAGTAGTATTCAGCAGGTTCAATCTGGTATGCATCTATTTCTGAAATATCCTGCGCGATTTTTTTTAAATCGAGTAAATGGTTATTATAAAATGCGCCTATCAGTTTAATCCAGATAAAATAAAAGTTTACCTTTTCATGACTGCTGATCAGAGTTGAGTACTTATTAAGTATACCAAAGGCTTCAAAATATTTTTTTGCCAGTAAAAATTTTTTGGTTTCAAGCAAATCCATATCCAGTTGTTCCGGATTAAATTTAAGTCCTGTAGTACCTAAGTTGAACCCTATCTTATTACGACGGATTAAAATGTAACCAGTTAAAACCAAAAAGTGTAATACACGAATTAAATCATGACGTGGCATATTGGCTATTTTAAATACGTCGTTGTAATTTATACTTTCTTTTTTCATCAATACCAACTTGCCAACAACATCGGAAACTTTAGGAAAATCTTTTAGGTACTGAAAATCATCAGCTTGAAGATTAATAACAATATCATTGGTTGCATAATACTCAGCATAAGTCCCCATCCAATCATCATGAAAAACTTCAAATAGCCATGAATACAGAATTTCGGTATAATTAACTTTACTGATTAAAACACTGTCGTTGCTTTGCCCTTCGAATGTAAAATTCATTCTTAAGTTTTTACTGCTTAAGTACTTTGTCAGCCTTAAGCGTGATTGCTTTAATAAAATTTGACGTAATTGTGCTTCGGTTAAATGTTTTTTGACCAGAAGGTAATCGCCGAGGCGATAGCCTTTACTTTTTTCGATAATTTCCTGCATCTCAATGTTGGACAATACTTCACTGTCCACAATGACATTGCCTAACATATGTTCCTGATCAGGATAATCAACCCTTACGATATCGCCGTAAATAAATGCCACACCACTCAGTTCATTTTCTTCATTAACAATACTTAGATTTCCTGAAAAGTTATAACGAGTGACTATTGCCAGGATAAACACCATATCAAATCCACTAATGGTACCCACTTGTTCAATTAATTTAATGCGATCTTTACTAGACCAGCGCGGATCAATCAAACTCAACAATGTCTGTATGCGTTTGCGCTCTTCCTGCTTATTCAAATATTTAATCCAGCTCTATAAGTGGTTTAAATCTTAAAGGTAAATCCGTCGTTTTTGATTTTTTGTATTCTTCACCGCCCAATACATGCACGTGAAGTGAGTTTGTTTTACCACGGTCTGCTATTGGCTGTCCCAGCGTGAAAATAATGCGATCGCCGGTTTTTGATAAACCATTTTCGATCAAAAGTTTTTCCACTTGCTGAATAATATCTTTTAAGTTGCTGTATGGATTTAAATGCAGAGTTTGTAAACCCCAGGTGATTTCCAAACGGTTTAAAACTTCGGTGTCTGTGGTTATAGCTACTATCTGTGCTTTAGGTCTGAAACCTGCAATAATTTGCGCCGTCTTACCAGAAGTAGTTAAGCATACAATTGCAGTTGCATTGAGTTTTAAAGCCGAAAGTGCCGAACTGGCGGCGATTGCGGCCGGAGTACTTAACAATTCACTGTCTAACGAAATTTTATAATAAGACTCTTCTGTTTTTTCAACTTCTACAATAATTTCATGCATAGTGCGGATAGCTTTAAACGGATATTTACCGCTGGCTGATTCCGCCGATAACATCAAAGCATCAGTTCCATCTAATACGGCATTTGCTATATCTGTAATTTCAGCTCTGGTTGGACGCGGATTTTCAACCATCGAATCCAGCATTTGGGTTGCAGTGATAACCGGCTTACCTAATTGATTACATAAACTGATAATTCTTTTTTGCGAACTTGGCAATCGGCTTTGTCCCACTTCAACAGCTAAGTCACCACGGGCCACCATGACCACATCACTTAAGCGCACGATTTCTTCTAAATTATCTAGCGCTTCAAGCATTTCAATTTTTGCAACTATTTTTGCTGGAGAACCGGCTTTTTCGATCATCTCACGTAACTGACGAATGTCTTTACCATGTCGAACAAAACTAAGTGCTACATAATCCACACCATTTTTTAAGCCAAATTCTAAATCTTCTTTATCTTTCGGAGTCATGGCTTCAACCGGAAGATTAACTCCCGGCAAGTTCATACCTTTACGATTTTTTAGAGTTCCGCCGTAAACTACTTCGGCTTGCAGCTGAGTTTGCTCAACACTTAAAACTTTTAATTCAATTAATCCATCATCTAATAAAATTTGCGTTCCCGGTTTACAGGCTTTACACAATTCCTTAAAGTCGCTCGGAATTAAACCTTCTTTTCCCATTACATCATCGATAGTAACCGTTACAATCTGTTTAGGAGTTAATGGGATTGAACCTTTTTCAAATAAACCTACACGAACCTTTGGCCCCTGCAGATCCTGAAGTATTGTAACCGGCGCTCGCAGCTCTTTTGAAATTGCACGCACATTATGTATAACGGCCAAATGTTCTTCATGTTTTCCATGACTGAAATTCAAGCGCGCGACATTCATGCCAGCTTCAATAGCTTTTTTAAGGTTTTGAGGATCTTTTGTAGATGGGCCAATTGTGGCTACGATTTTTGCTCTTCTTGTTGCTAACATTATTCAAGGTTAGATCTTTACCTCTCGAATGTCCTGTAAAAAAATGTATCCCGTACTTTTTTTGACTCTTTAGCTTCTCTGGCTTTTCGAGCCGCCTCAATTTCCGCCTGCTGCTGTTCAGATGCTATAGATCTCATCAGGACTTTGGTTTGGCTATTGGTCTGGCGCTCAAACTCACGCTTCCAGTCGGTCTCAATTGACGTCAGAAAACCTTTATATTGAGCCGTGCTTCTAAAAAAATACTTAGTGTACTCAATAAAGTCTTTTTTATTAATAAAATCGCCTTTGATCAATTGCGGAAGAGTTTTTGGTGGATCTATCAGATACTCACTCAAAACAAAGTCATTAAAATCCAAAACTTTTAAATCTTTAGAAAACCGAGTTGCATAGAGCTTGCCGGACCTAACGGATTTAGAGTTTATTTTAAGTTCTAGCGGCATTTTTTCCTGTTCGAGCAAAGTAATGCGGCCCTCAAGAATTTCAAAGTTATTCTGATTTTCGTCAAAGCTCATTTTAACAATAGTTTCTTTTAAAATTTTTACTGTTTGACCACGTTGATTAAATTTAAAATCACGGTCTTCACTTCTCACTAAGCAGGGGCTGACCCGATTAATACAGTTTTCAGGAACTTGCACTAATTGCGCTTGAACCACCCGCACCAAAGTTAATAAAAATAAAAATACCACGTATCTCAAAGCAGATGCCTTTCAATTATGATCACTTTATTTTGAATAGATTTGTTATTTTTAAATTCGGTCTTGAGTACATTTAAAACCTGCTTAGCCTGTCCGATACGCTTAGTTCTGTAATAAAAATCCGTCAGCAATACAAGAGATTCCGCCGTCCATTCCGAATCCGGAAACTGACTGACCGAAGTATCGATTATTTTAATACATTCAATTTCCTGATTTTGCTCATAACATTTGTTTTTAGCCTGCATGTAAAATTTTTTTGCCAGCAGTTCAGGCTCTAATGTTGTTTCAATATCTGACTCAAAATCGGTTTTAGACAACATCGGTATACTGGCTATACCGCGCTGCTGAGCTTTCTCTGCACGAGCCAGATTTTCGAGTTTTTTCTTAAGGTTAACTAAACTTTGCTGACGTTCGAACTTGGCTTTTAACGCGGCATTATTTTCGAACTGATTTAAACTTTGCGAAGCAAAGTAGAAGAGTCCTGACAGCATCAGCACCAAGCTTATAATTGTGAAAAAAAACCAGTCGAACTTCTTCATGTATTAGCTATTCGGCTAGGTTGTGGTCAAAGTTTAATCGTCTCAAAACAGAACAATGCACTATGTAATGGGGTTAATTTACAGCTCGCATCTCTACTGATGACAAAGATATTTTTTCCGATAATCTATTCTCTTTGCCGGAGTAACAAATGAATAAAGCTGAACTAGTAACTGCTATAGCTAGTAAAACAAAAATGACAAAATCTCAAATTGAGAACTATTTGGATGTAACCCTGAATATTATCCAAAAAACTGTTTCCAGTGGCGAAGAGGTCAAAATTGTCGGCTTTGGTTCATTTTGCAAAACTGTACGAAAAGCTAAAACCGGACGTAATCCAAAAACCGGTCAAACAATCAAAGTTCCCAACACCACAGTGCCCCGTTTTAAACCGGGTAAAGAATTTAAAGATCTCGTAAAAAATTAGAGCTTATCGTACTTACTTCTGAAAGACACCGGCCATGATTCGATCATTTCGAGCGATTCGTAATAAGCTTTATTAAAAGAACTCATCTGTAGGTTTTTAAAAATTAAGCTTTTATTAACAGGAAGCTGGATCATCTTTTTGTTAAATGCATAAAATATTTTCTCACCCATAATTCCACCGATAATCTGTGCTGAGATGAAAAAACTTTTTTTACTGTATTTACGAATTACAGCTTCGCTCAAAGCCCTAAAGCGGCCTTCGGACAAGAATTGCAACTCAGAAAGTTTCTGCGTAAGAGCCAGCATCAGAGCCTCTTTCCCGCGATCATCAAACTGCTCTTTTTGAAGTGCATTGCGTATATCCTGCATAGTATCCGTTTTACGCTTAGGGTTTTTAACTTTACTGAAAAAATAAATAACCGCTTCAAGCCATATAATTTTTAAATAATCCTTTTTAGGGTCTATAATAGTTTTAGTAAAGCTACCTTCATTAAAATAAATGTACTGAGCAGCCACCCTCGTAACATGATTCACCGAATAGCGCGCCAAATAACCGCATTCCATTTCAGGAACGTAAAAAGAAATCCCCTCTTGTACATTTTCAATAATTTTGTTTCTGAGCGCCATCGGGCAATCTTCAATCAATTCAAAAAAATTATTATCATCAGACGTATACACCGACAGCGACGAAACATCTGAGCTCAAACCAAACGATTGAGTTAAAAATTCCACCGTTGCGGCCACAGTATCAGTTGGATCCACATCGTTAATCTGAATTTTTTTATCGTATCCGCTTTCCAAAAACAGTAAGTAATCCTGCCATTTAATCCATGGCGGCAAACCGTTCAAAGCCCACTTATCAGCACCTAACTTAACAACATCAGTGCTGATTTCTTTTTGTTTTTCCATAATCTTAAAATATAAAATTTCAGGACTTTGATAAATAACACAGACATCAGCTTTGGGCATAATTTTGTGAATCGTTTTTGGCAAATGCATGGAGGCTAGATGCAAATCCCCGTACTGCACAAATATTTTTGCATTTTTATGAATTTGCTGAACTTTTTTAATCGCTTCCGCAGACAAAATGTCGCGGTCTTTTAAAGTTTTAGCCTTTGCCGCCGCATTAATACCGTAAATTTTGATTTTATTCTGTTGCGCCCATTTAAATAGCGGTTTGTAGTTTTCCCAAGGGAATCCCCAGTTTTTTTTCCAGGCAACTCGGGTTAAAAAATCTTTTTCACTGATTTCGCCCGATAAATATAAATCTATTGCCAGTTGATCCTGCACGCTCAAACATTCTAAAGCAATTACAAGAGGCGTTTTCATTTTTCGGATTATTCGCAAAAATCCCCGGGTGGATTGCTTTTGCGCATGAAAATCCCCAACCAAAACAATATCTGCCAATTTCAGTCGTGAAAATAAGTGGCGCTTATCCACTGCTTGCCATGGCAGTTTACCCAGCTCTTTATCATAGCTGTCTCGGTAGTTTTTAAGTTCTTTGGTTTCCTGACCCAAAATAGATTCCACTCTTTTTTTGATATTGAGATAGAAGTCTTTTCGGATTTGAACCAGTTGCGTCGAATCCATATCGTTTTATTATTAATTATCCATTTTATTAAAACAATTGTTGATTTCGTTCCTGAATAATAAAATCATACTATCTATGACAAAAAAATCGAAACTACTTATTGTAAGTCTTTTAATAACTATTGGTTTGTTTACTTATTTAACAATACACCATTATGCTCTTAAAGTAGGTCTAGGTGGCGACTCACTTTGCTCAATCAGCAGCTCTATCAACTGTGATGCGGCCGCAAATAGCAGTTATGCTGAAGTAGCCGGACTACCTATTGCCGTATTAGGTGCAATTTTCAGTTTTGTACTATTATGTTTCGTAGCTTTTTATCAATTGGGCTTCATCGAACCTTCAATTTACTTAAAAAATACGGTCAGAGGAATGCTCGCCTCGGCTGTTGTTGTATCTGTTATATTTGGCTTTCTTTCCTTTTTTGTAATTAAAGTCCTTTGTCCGTTCTGTACAGCTACTTATGTTTTTGCGATTGCTAACCTGTTTTTAGGCTGGAACCTGATCGCGGATGCCGGTGATAAATTTGAATTTAAGAACTATTTTGGTGAATACAAATCGCACGTTATCGCCTTGGCTTTAATTCCCTTTTTTGCCTGGATGACCAATGGTATGATTTTGAAAAGTTACGGTTTAGATGAACTTAACAAATACATTCCGGGTTGGATAGCTCAGTGGAAAGCCAGCACCGAATACACCTTTGACAATAACGTAGGCCTAAGCAACAACGTAACTCAACCTAAGTACACTTTAGTTGAGTTTGCTGATTTCAAATGCCCACATTGTAAAACAGCTTCGCAAACTATTCATACTTTCCTTAAAGGCCGGACCGATGTTTTGTTCGTGTACAAACCTTACCCACTTGATGGCAACTGCAACGACGGCGTTACGCACAAAGGCGACAGCTCCCGCTGTACTTTAGCGGCCTTTGCCTTATGCGCCGAAAAAATTGCCAAAAAAGGCTGGGACATGCATCACTGGATCTTTGAAAGACAGGAAGAACATTTCAATGTAAGCGACGCCAAAAGCCTGTTACCTCAAATTGAAAAGGACTTAGCTATCGATGCAAAACAGTTAGCTGAGTGTGCTGACTCAACTGAGACTTTTGCCGAAATCAAAAAAAGCACTCAAGAAGGCGCTTTGGCTAAAGTTGAAGGTACTCCAGCTATTTTCTTAAATGGAAAATCACTACCTCGAGCCCATATACTGGAAGTACTCAAACAGGCGACTAAAAATTAGTTTTTATAGGCAATACAGATACTTAGAAGAATTTATCAAAAAACAGGTTGAAGCCTTTTTCAAGGTATTCATTAAATACAATTTCCATAGTGTAACCCAAGCCTCGTATTACTTCTAAAAAGAAGCCACAGGCAAAAATCACAACCAGCGAAAACCAGAAAGATTTAACCACCATGTTTGTTGAGCGAACATCGTTAAGCCTTAGCTCTTCCATACAATCTTCTATTTTTTTCATCATAAAGCGCAGCTCTTTAAAATGCTCGCGAAACTTATCTTTAAGCTCTTGCTGCTTTGTACGAGTTAACCCACTTAAGCCAGGAAAATTTCGCTTAGTTCTGATTGCGTAGATCAAATCAATAGCATGTAAAGAGTAACGTTCGATTCGCATTTTAAAATTTGGGTATTCAGAATCAGCTTCTATGAACTCTTTAAGAGTTCTGATCGCACGATCATACTCTTCGTTAATAACCATCGTTAAAATGTTATATCTCAGCGTATCCGGGCGGCCTAAATCCGATACATCGATATCATTGGATTTATTACCGGCATTGGAACCCTGTTTTAGCGCTGCTTCACCCATAAGACACTTATCGGTAAATTTTTTATAAAATGAATCTAGTCCGAGGTCTAGTTTTGTTTCAGATTGATTCAACCTGGACCATTTTATGGCAAACTGGACTTAGGGAGTTGGGTTTATACGCCAACTCGGCTGACTTCAGGAGGAAGTTATGGATTTTGAAATAAAAGATTTAGAGATAATAGACGCCGAAAATTCAACTGCAAAATACGCAAGACCCGCACCTGCAGAGATCAACAACACTGTTTCTAACTCGCTTATTTTAAACGAACTTCACAAAGAAAATGAAGAGCTACAGAATAAACTAAAACTCAACTATCGCCGCCTCTTACTGTTTGAAACAGAAAATAACAAATTAATTGAAGAAAAAAACAAATTGTTTTTTGAAGCTCAAAACTATCACGAAAAAAACCAGATCCTACTTGAAAAAAATGAAGGTTTGGAAAAAATGAACGCCGATCTTGAAACCAAAGCTCAAATGGCTATGGAAAAAGTGGCTTCTTACCAAAAAATCAATGCCACCCAAATGACCGAGATCAAACGCTTCTCCAAGTTTCACACTAAAATTCAGGAAGTAGTTAAGCCTTTCATCGTTCAGCTTAAAAAAGAAATTATCGATTTAAAATCCCAGTTAATTCAATCGCAAAAAATCAATGCAAACTTAACTCACACTTATCAAGAGTTCAGTAAAAAAATGGAAATAGATGCACATCAAAAATCTAATGAGATCATCAGTCTGCATGCCGAAAAAAATGCAATGATGCGCACCTATGAAGAGCAAATCCACTCTTTCTCAAAAGAAATTATCGATTTACAAAGCAAATGTGAAGATGGAGAAAAAGAGATTACCCGTCTAAAAAAATCAGTAGAGTTTAAAAATTACTTTGAAAATGAAGTGATTCGCTTCAAACGCACTCATGAAGAAGATCAAAAGCAGATTATGGATTTATCTCAGAAAAAAGCT
This sequence comes from bacterium, assembly GCA_019752925.1. GTDB lineage: Bacteria > Bdellovibrionota > Bdellovibrionia > Bdellovibrionales > Bdellovibrionaceae > Pseudobdellovibrio. Next base: position 13,921 of record JAIELP010000003.1, on the reverse strand, counting down.
GCCGCAGAGGCCCGAGTATTGAGCTTAGAGCAAACCATGACTGAGTTAAAAGCCCAAACATTACAGTCTCAAAACAAAGCTAGCGACATGGAAATGAACCTAGAAGTTACCAGAACGCAACTTTCTAAAAAAATAGACGAGCTGGGCATTATTAATGAAAGATTAGCTCGTCTTGAAAAATTGAATAATCAACTGAGTTTAGAAATGAGCTCTAAACAAAATTAAGAGCTTCCGACAAACTCGCAAAGCTTTTTATTCCCGTAATACCCTTTAGGTCTAACAGTTTATGAAAGTCTGCCTTTAGACCTACAAGTCTTGCGTCTTCAATCATTTTAATGGATTCAAAAAATGTAAGAATATTAGCTGATGCTGTAAAATTCAGCTTATCGAGACAGAACACTACTTTTTTATTTTTAAGTTTTTTCTCACAAACGTCTCTGAAGGGTTTATTCTGATCTGCCTCGATACGACCACTAACCTCAACTACCATCATATCGCCAACTTCGTAATAATGTGCACGCATGTATACCTCGTTGTAAACTTATCGGAATTGCTCAGAATTAATGAATGTACCTAAGTCTAAGTGGTGACATTTCAATACGAAATGATAAGCTTTTTAAAGCAAATGAAATGGATCCGCCACCTGATATTTATTTTAGTATTTTTCTGCGCTCACTTTGGTCTAGCCCAAGAGACTGCAAAGCCTAGTTCAGGCGACAGCACATTACCTAAGCTCGATGAAAACACCAGTAATACCAGCGCAAAAATCAAAGGTTTCTTAATTACTTCTGACGATCTTGAACGCGACAATGAAAATGAAATCATGACTCTTAAGGGAAATGTAAGAGTTATATATAAAACCCAATTTTTTTCGGCTGACTTTATTGAAATTAATTTTAAGAAAAAACAAGCCCACCTAAAAGGAGATGTAATCGTTCAAACCACGACTTATCAAATCGGTGGTAAAGAGATTGTTCTCGATTACGAAAACAATCAGGCTTTGATCTATTACGGATTCGTGCAATCCAACAATGTAAGATTCCAAGGCGATCTGATTGAAAAACAAAATGATTCTGAATTTTATGTAGATAATGCTGATTACACCACATGCTCTAACTGCCCTGCCACGTGGAGTTTTGAAGGAACGAAAATTAAGGCCGAACTGGGTGGATACGCCTATATTAAAAACAGTTTTCTTCGTGTTGTAGGCTTACCCATTTTTTGGCTACCATACCTTGTTGTGCCACTTAAGTCAGAACGCCAAACCGGGTTACTAACTCCAGAAATCGGCTACATACGTAACCGCCGACTAGTCGTTACCCAAAGTTTATTCTGGGCTATTTCCCGAACTCAAGATGCCACATTCACATTTAAAAACTATGAGCTAGGCGGCTTAAAACCACTTGTTGAACACAGATATGTTCTTAGCGAATCCTCAAATGGCAATACACATTTTGCTTATTTTAATGATAAAGTTTTTGCTTCTGAATCTCGTTATAATAATTACCGTCAAAGTAACGAAAAAGAATCTCAGTTTGGTCGCTGGGCCTTAAACTCAAATCATCAGTACTCTCCTGATAGCTCAAGTAAATTCAGAGCTCAGCTCATGTTAGTCAGCGATTTACAATATCCAAAAGATTTTTATGATGAATTTACTAACTATTCGGATTCTTCTCTGGAAAATAAAATCAGTTATTCTAAATCGTATGAACATACAGCATTAACAACTGAATTTGCTTATTACCGTAACTTACTTCAGGCTGATCCATTGGCTTCAAATAATTTTTCAGTTCACCGCGCACCTGAAGTTCATTTAGATTCTACGTTAACTCAGATTAACGATCTACCTTTGTATTTTACCTTTACTTCTAACTTTACCCGTTTTGCACGGGGTCGCTCCTATGACGACATTAGCACAGATGGTGCTGGTCAGCGCTATGTCTCGAATACCAGTAATGATCCTGCTTGTGAAAATCAGGCCATTGCTGGCTGCAATCCAACCAACGATCAGAATTATTTAGAAGGCACCGATATTATTCGCACTGGTGATAGATTTCAGGCAAAAGCCACCATCAATACCAACACATTTAATTTAGGCCGGTTCATGAACATCAGCCCGCGAATTTCATACAATGAAGCTGATTATTTATTTCCGACAGGTACTAAAGAAACAGCCTCTCGTCGCTACTTACAATTTGAACTTAATACGCGTACAAAGTTTTTTAATATTTATGATAGTGATTACGAAACGACTGGTATCAAATACAAAAACGAAATCATACCTGAAATAAGATACTCGACAGTTCCTTGGATTCAGCAGGATCAACATCCCTTTTTTGGCGCTACCAACGTAAGCGAAGCACCTTACTCTTCCCGAAGTATTATTTCAGATAGCGATTTAAATAGCGCTGGCGGAATTCTTTATGATTACAGCGATCGTGTATATGATCGTCATATTATATCGTTTTCATTACTAGATCGCTTAGTCCGGAAGAAACGAGAAGACAATTCTTATAAAACTATTTTAAATTTCCGCTTAACCCAATCCTACGATCTGTATCAAGACCAGTACGGTACGGGCACAAATCAGCCACTGTCGGATTTAGCTGGCACTCTTACTTTAGATTTAGATCAGATACAAAGTTATACTCAGGTGAATTATTTTCCATATTTATCAGCCACCAATACTTTAACCACACTTAGTTATTTAAATGAAAATCAGCAATATTTTAAAATCGGTTTATCCAGCAACAGAACTCAAGAACCTAAGCAAGATGATATTTCTTTCGCCATCGGCTTTGTTTCTAGCTATGTAAACGTACTGACTGGGGTCATTTTTGATGCCAGTCCTGATCGTGACAGCAACTCACGTCTTAAAAAATTCTCTCTCATAACTCAGTTGAAACCTCCAGGAGAATGCTGGGCTGTTAACTTTTATCGCGATCAAAAAGTTGGCCTTGAAGCTGAATGGAAAATTAAATTTGATTTCTCATTTGATGGCAAGCCTACAAAGGTGATTCCACCAGCAGAACTCAATATCAATTAGCTTCTAATGAGTTTGTTAACCTCACAAAACAAGACCCAGCCTTGACCAGCGCAGAATTTAATCAATATACTATAGAGAATGAGCTATAAAGGAGCCTTTCGTGAAAAATAATCGGTTTCAATTTTTGTTTATTTCTTTTGCCGTAATTCTTGCATGTTCACAGTTTTCTTTGGCGCAATCGCGTGGCTCTCCTTCCACTGCTGCAAAAAGTTCATCTTCAAGCGGAAGCAATACAAAAGTAAGATTTTTAGCAAAATACGAATACAGCATGATCAGCCCAAAAGACCTTAATGATTTTCGTTCAGTAACAACTTTTGGAGGCACCACCCGCACGCTCGGTACATTTAATGCTATGAATGGCTTCAATATTGGAGCCGGCTATTTACTAGGACCTGGTTATTTAGGCGTTGAGTACAATGCTTCAAATCAAGAGCTTCAAAGTACAACCATTACCCCAACCTCAGCCACCGTTCAGGACACTGTACAGTTTCAGTCGGTTTATTTAACCTATGACTGGGTAAAAAGTATAAATGCAAACTCTTCCTACGAATTCGGCGCTGGTCTTGGCTATGCCCTAAAATATGAATTTCATTGGGTCATTACTAATGGTGGAACAGACGACGTAATTTGGAAAGCAAACCCTGTCGTTGCCAAGCTTAGAGCCGCCTATAATTATCATTTTTCAAATAATGTTAAGGCCACAATTGGGGCCGGTTACGAATACGCAACGAGTAGCAATATGACGGCTGACGCCAATCATGCCGCTGTTGCAGTTACTTCAGGACAAATCTTGAGATATGCTTCAGGACAAGACGTTAAAGTAGATCTTTCGGGCTTCAGATTAAATGTGGGCCTAATACTTGGTTTCTAAAAACACGATCCATTCTAACTTACTTCTACAAAACTAATTTTATTTTCAGGGCTTACCCAAACAACATAAGCCCTGAATTTTATTTGGCGGAATTTTTTTCTAAAAAATAATAAATTATTTTGCATTCGCCTCAACTGGTTTGCATGAATGCGATCAAATGCCCGCCATGAATTATTTAAAGTTTTAACTTCCAGTAAAAGCACTTGATCGGACTTTTCAAAAATAAGATCCACTTCTGCAATTTCTGTTTTAAGCCGGTGAAATTGTAAATTCCAAGCGCGAGATTGAAGTAATTTAATAACATTGTATTCGGCTTTATAACCTAAATATTGCGAGCGTCCTTTAATAAGAGGCTTATCGCACAAACTCTTTAACTCCACCGAAGCTTTGGCGATGCCACTTGCTTGGACCAACTTTTTGAATTTGTTGTCGGTGGTAGAGTGTTCCATAGCCTTTGTGTTTTTCAAAACCGTATTGGTCAAATTCGAGCGCGAGTTTTTGCATAAATGTATCGCGCGCTACCTTTGCTGCTATGGAAGCTGCAGAAATCACACTCACGCGGGAGTCACCTTTAATGATAGGCAACTGCTGAATTAATCCCATATTCGGAATACGATCGCGGCCATCAACTAAAATAGTGCCAGCTACTATTTTAGTTTGTTTGGCTAAATCATCCAGAGCACGCTTCATGGCCACAAATGTAGCTTGTAAAATATTAAGCTCGTCGATTTCTTCGACTGAAGACCAACCTATAGAAACAAAATGATTTTCATGAATACTTTGAGAAAGTTCATTGCGTTTTTCTTCGGAAATTTGTTTGGAGTCTTTGTAGAGTTTAACGTCGATATCAGACTTAAAAATAACGGCGGCCGCTACAACAGGACCGGCTAAGCAGCCACGACCAACTTCATCGACTCCTATTAAGGGAGTCGATAAGGTCTTTAAATTTAATTTTTGTATTTTCTTTGCAGGCATGAAGCCTAAGAACTAAAGCTTAGGACTAAGCTTTAGTTGATTCTGGAGCTGCTAATTCAGACTCGATACGAGCCGCTTTACCATCTAAACCACGTAAGTAGTAAAGTTTAGCTCTGCGTACCTTACCGTGAGAAACTAATTCAACTGAATCAATTGCAGGTGAATTGAACGGGAAAGTTCTTTCAACGCCTACACCAGCAGAAATTTTACGAACTGTAAAAGTTTTGTGAGCGTGACCTTGAATTTTAGTTACAACACCTTTGTACAACTGAACGCGTTCTTTTTCGCCTTCGATAACTTTAACGTAAACATTTACAGTATCACCAGAGTTGAAAGCTGCGATTTTAGCGTTATTGTTTTTCTTAGCAGTTACACGTTTAACAAGGTTAGTTTCTTTACCTGTAAAGCTTGATGCAGTAGATTTTTTAGCTTTTGTTGATTTAGCTGATTTTGTCGCTTCTTTTTTTGCCATGTTAAGTCCCTAACCTTATTAAAATAATTAATCTTTCTTAATTAAAGAGAATATGAATTATCATGACCCAAGTAGTCGGTCAAGACAGATACTCACGGCAGACCTCACACTTAAGTGACGGTAATCATCGGCCGAATTGCCTTTAATGGGCTCCAAAATACCATGGCAGCTATCTATGAAATCCCGCGTTAAACCAAAGCCTGTTCCAAAAAGTAGAAAATAGGGCTGATCTTCGGTCTCTAATGCGGTTTTAAAGCTTTTAAAGCTATAAGGCTGCTGTCCTTCACAGCTACGGGCGCTGGTTACCACAAGCTTAGCATTTTCATGGCCCCAATCTTTCATGGCTTGCTGGAGGTTCTCGGCGGTTCTAACGTCCCTAAGAGCGGTTTTTCTCATGGGATTAAATTTAGACCCCTCGCCCACATTCCAGTGGTCCAGAACCCTTTCAACAAACATCAACTGCTCTTTAATGGGGTGAATAATATAATAGCGGTCTACCCCATAAACACGGCAGGCTCTGGCTATATCATGAATATCAAAATTAGTTACGTTGGTGGCCACTAGGTCGCCCACGCGGTCTTTAGTTGGATAATGCATGAGAGCTACAGCCAAGGGTGCTTTACGTTTCATTTTTTAGAATCCTTCAAGAGATCAGGCCTTTTTTGAGCTGTGATTTTTAAAGCCATTTCTTTTTTCCATTCAGAAATTTTTTGATGATGGCCTGATAAAAGTACATCTGGAACTTTTTGACCGTTCCAAACCTGAGGTTTGGTGTATTGAGGTGCTTCTAGTAGGTTGTTTTGTAACGAGTCTTCCTGAGCTGATTGAAGTTTACCCAAAACTCCAGGAATAAATCTGGAAACAGCTTCAATTAAAACTAAAGCCGGCAATTCCCCGCCTGATAATACATAATTACCGATTGAGATTTCCTGATTAACATACTGCTCGATAAATCTTTGATCAATCCCCGCATAACGGCCGCAAATTAAAATAATTTCTTCATTTTCTTCTGAGCGGCTATATGTTTCTACCATTGGCTGATCAAGCAATTGGCCCTGCGGAGTAAAATAGATTACATGCTGCTTTATACTCGTATTTCTAAGTGAGAGAAGAGCCTTTTCAAGAATATCTGCACGTATCAACATTCCATCGCCGCCACCGAAGGGAGTATCGTCTACAGACTTATAAGGATTATCTGAAAAGTCTCTAAGATTAATTAAATCCACTGACATCAGGCTTTGCCCGATAGCTTTTGCAATCAATGCATCCTGCAAATAACTTTTAATTAAATCCGGAAACAAAGTAATAACTTTTAATTTAAGCATCGTCCGGAGTTCCGATCACATCATTGATATCAACTAAACCTTCAGGTAAATGCGTTTTGATTTTTTGATTTTCAAAGTCCACATTTAAAACAAAGTCTTTAACAAAGGGGATTTCAAATTCTTTTTTTGTGTTCTTTATAATGAGCAAATCCTGAGCTCCATTACTTGAAAAAGCTTCAACACTCCCAATAACTCCTAGTATCTGATCTTCAATAGTAAAATTTAATAATTCACTTAAATAAATAGACTCACCGTCTTTTGAAATAAAGAGCTCGGCCGGGATCCACAGTTCAGCACCTTTATAAGCTTCAGCACGGTTACGGTCGTCAAACCCTTTAAGTTTGGCAATGAAACCTTTTTTGAAAATTTTAGCTCTGCTGATTTCAAACTCTTCTTCTTTGTTTCGGTGTTTCAAAGTCAGCGTGCTGATTTCATCTAACCAGTTAGCATCGCCAGAAAAAACTAAGCAATAAATGTCGCCACGGATGCCGTGAGCATCCATCACTTTACCTACATGTTTTTTGCCGTTTAAATTTTTACCGCTTTGTTCTGCCATAATATTTTTTCAAAAAAAAAGGAGCTTTTCAGCTCCTTTTTAGATTTAATTTGTTTTTAAAATCTATTCAACGATATCTAAATGGTAACGTTTATTTAGCTTTGTACCTGCTGCTCTAATAATGGTTCTCATTGCAGCGGCTGTTTTACCTTGTTTACCAATCACTTTGCCTAAATCTTCTTTATCAACCTTAAGAGCTAACAAAGTTGTTTGCTGTCCTGGGATTTCATCTACAACAACGTTTTCAGGTTTATCCACCAGAGATTTGGCCATGTGTTCAACAAGTTCTTTTAAATTATCCATCTTATCTACTCCCACACCTGTTTATGACTTTATTCAAAAACAGATTGTGATGACAACTGTTATTTTAAACTTAGACCTAATTAATGTTCCAAAATTTAAAATTTAACAGAGGCTTAACAATCAAAACTAAGCTTTAGGTTTTTTAGAAGCCTTAGCTTGTTTTTTTGAAGGTTTAGTTGTTACTCCGGCCAATTTCAGAACGTGACGAACTGTATCTGTAGGCTGTGCACCCTTAGTTAACCAGTCTTTAGCTTTTTCAACATTCAAAGTAACTTTTTGTTGTTTGCCCATTGGAGTTGGAATGTATGTTCCAATAACTTCAATAAACTTACCAGTTACATAACGACGAGAATCTGCCACAGTGATTCTGTATGCAGGATCATGCTTTTTACCAACGCGAGCTAAACGAATAACGACCATGAGAATACCTTCCTTATAATATCGATCACGCAAACTTTCGATTTACGAACGTAGATTTATAACCTAATTGCGCGGATTATCAAATGATTTTATTAAAAAAGCCCTGAAATCTCCTTAAAATGGAAACTTCATGCCGCCTTTTCCAGCCTTCATGGCTTTTCCCATTCCCATTTTCATCATACCGGACATCATCTTTTTGGCCTCTTCAAACTGCTTTATAAGCTTATTGACATCGGAAACCTGCGTTCCACTGCCATTAGCTATTCTTTGACGCCGCGAGCCATTAAGGATTCTATGATCTTCCCGCTCCTGAACAGTCATTGAACTAATAATAGCTTCAATTTTTTTCATTTCGCCATCTGGAGGGCTCATATTTTTCATTTGTTTAGAGATTTCGCCCATTCCGGGAAGAAATTTAAGCATGGATTCAATTCCGCCCAACTTCTTAAGTTGCTGAATTTGCGCCAAAAAGTCTGTTAATGTGAACTCATTGTTCATCATTCTTTTGGCCGATTTTTCTGCCTCTTTGTGATCAATCACATCTTGTGCGCGCTCAACTAAAGTTAAAACGTCACCCATATCGAGAATTCTTCCGGCTAACCTGTCGGGATGAAACACCTCAAGGGCTGATACTTTTTCACCCACACCCATAAACTTAATCGGAATGCCGGTGATTTCACGTATTGATAAAGCTGCACCTCCGCGGGCGTCGCCATCTACTTTAGTTAATACTAAACCGGTTAAGCCTAAGCGCTGATGGAAAGTTTCAGCTACACTCACCGCTTGCTGACCTAACATGGCATCGGCCACTAATAAAATTTCAGTGGGAGCAATAACTTTTTTTAAGTTTTCAAGTTCCGTCATGAGCTCATCATCAATTTGCAAACGACCGGCGGTATCCAGCAACAACACATCAATCATTTCTTTTTTAGCCCACGCTAATGCTGCAGTTAAAATTTCTTCGGGCTTCATTGACGTGGTGGATTCAAAACAACTGAAATTATTTTGCTTAGCTAAAATTTGTAATTGTTCAATAGCGGCCGGACGGTAAATATCGGCCGGAACAAAACCTACTTTTTTTCCTAATTTCTGTCGTAGGTATAAACCAAGTTTTGCAGTTGAAGTGGTTTTACCCGCACCCTGCAAACCCACCATCATAATGACCGATGGATTTTCGCGTACGTTCACATCAACTTTATCACCACCTAGAGTTTGCACCAACTCATCATGAACGATTTTAGTGAACATCTGCCCTGGGTTAACATTTTTAATAACTTCGGCACCAAGTGCTTTGACCTTTACCCGGTCGATAAAATTTTTAACCACTTTGAAATTAACGTCGGCATCCAGCAAACTCATGCGGATTTCTTTGATCACATCCTCAATATTACTTTCAGTAATTTGAGCCTGACCTCTTAATTTTTTGACTGATCCTAAAATTTTATCCGACAAACTTTCAAACATAAAAAATCCTATTAAATAAAATTACCAACGGGCAAACGAACCTTTTGTAAGTGCAAATTGCGCCATAAAAAATGTAACTAATACACCGACCAAACTTACACCTACTGCAATACTTAAATTAACGTCGGCTTGGCCTAGCATTGAATATCTAAAGCCATTAATTAAATAAAACAAAGGGTTTAGTTTTGAAATGGCTTGCCAGATTGGGTGTAGGTTTTCAATGGAAATAAATACACCGCCCAAGTACGTTAACGGCAACAAAATGAACGTACTAAATGCACTGAGCTGATCAAATGTATTAGCCAGCACCGCAACAAAAATACCTAAAAACGCAAAAATTAATCCGCCCACTGCAAAAAAGTAAAGTAACCAGATTGGATGCGACACGTACAACAACTCATTTAATTGCATGTAGTGAAATAAGCTTCCCACAACACCGGTAATAACGGCCACAAGACTACCACGGAACACTCCACCTAAACCCATAGCCCAAATGATATAAGAATTAGGAATAGGTGCCACACGAATATCTTCCAAATCGCCGGAAAATTTAGAGGTAACAACTGAAGATGACGAGTTTTGAAAAGCATTGTTAATTAAACCCATCACCATCAAACCTGGAATTAAAAATGATAAGTAGTTAATGCCGTTATTTAATTTTACGCTAGCTCCTAGCGAAACCCCGAAAACCAACAAATACAAAAACGAGCTGATGATTGGACTCACCACTGTTTGAATAACTACTTTTAAAAATCTTTTAATTTCTCTTTTTACTAACGTGTAAAATATAATCATAACGACACCATCTTCGAGAACGCGTCTTCTAAGCGCCCTTCTTCAATTTTAATATCCTGAATTTCCGCAATATCGATATCGTACTTAGTTAATAATTCGCCGATACCGACCTTGTTAGATTCGATATACTCTTTTGTTTCGCCGTTTTTCATGATTAGAATTAATTTTTTCTGTGAATAGTCTGCGATCATATCTTTTGGAGTTCCATTAAATAGCAACTGACCTTTGTTGATGATAGCCACTCCGTCACACATTTGCTCAGCTTCTTCTAAGTAATGCGTCGTTAATAAAATCGACATGCCTTCATTTTTAAGTTCCTGCACAAACTTCCAAAGAGACTCACGCAGTCCCACATCAACCCCAGCTGTAGGTTCATCCAGTAAAAGTAATTTTGGCGTGTGTACTAAAGCTTTTGCAATCATCAAACGTCGTTTCATACCGCCCGACAGCTGTTTAACTTTTTTATTACGGTGTTCATACAAAGATAACTTATGCATCAAGTAATCGCAGCGCTCATGATTTCTATGAATGCCGTAATAGCCCGACTGAAAATCTAAAATTTCTTCAATTGTAAAAAAGCCGGTGTTGATCACTTCTTGGTGAACTACGCCAACTTTCATTTTTGTTTTAAGCGGGCTTTCGATAACACTGTCACCAAAAACCAAAAGCTCACCACTTGTTGGTTTTTCTAATGTGGTGATAGAAGCAATCAACGTAGTTTTACCTGCGCCGTTTGGCCCTAACAGACCAAAAATCTGACCTTTTTCTATATCAAAGCTGATTCCTTTAAGGGCTTCTACTTTTTTACCTGCCACTTTGTCAGCGTAGGTTTTTTTAATATCTTTAACTTCTAAAGCTTTCATCATAAACCTTATCTTGCTCTTGAAATGCTGGATGCAAACACCACGTCTGGATTTTCTTTTTGGGCCCAGTTGAGATCCCATTCCTGATTTAATAATAATACCGGTTGATCAATCACATCTTTAAACATCTGGAAGTTGCCTTTTAACTGCGAAAGACCCTTACCTTCCTGAGTACGCGGCCAACGGGCCACCGTAAATGGTAAACGAGTCATTTTAACTTCAAGATTATACTCATCTTGTAAACGATGAACTAAAACTTCAAACTGAAGTTCACCCACCGCGCCGATGATAGTTTCTTGATTACCGATAATAGGATCAAAAAATAATTGAATGGCGCCCTCTTCAGATAAATGCTGAAGAGCCTGGTTTAGTTTTGTACGCTTTAAAGCATCACGCACCGAAAGCTTTGCAAAAAGCTCCGGGGCAAACTTCGGAATATCAGCAAAGGTCACATAACCTTGTGAAGATACACTATCGCCAATGGCAAAGTTTCCGGTATCGGCCACACCGACGATGTCGCCAGCGTAGGCTTCATCGACCGTGGCTTTATCGGCCGCAATAAACTGGCTCGAATACGACAATCTGAATTCACGTTCTAAACGCGCGTGATTGATTTTCATACCGCGCTCAAATTTACCTGAGCAGATACGCAAAAATGCAATACGATCGCGGTGGCGCTTATCCATATTGGCCTGAATTTTAAATACAAAGCCCGTAAAATTGCTTGAAAGCGGATTCAGCTCATCGCCTTTTTTGGTCGGGCGAGGTTTTGGTCCTGGAGCAAACTTTGTAAAGAACTCAAGAAATGTGTCCACGCCAAAGTTCTGTTTTGCAGAACCAAATGTAACCGGAGAAATTTTTCCGGTTAAGAAATCATCCACATCAAAAGGAGGGAGTGCGCTTTCAATTAATTCTAATTCATCACGAACCTGCTGAAGAGTTTCGGGATCTAAGTATTTTTCTAAGATAGGATCTTGCGGGCCTGAAAAATCATACTCTTCAACTTCAAGATCATCTTCGCGGCGCTGATTGTAGAAATAAACTTTTTTATTTAAGCGGTTGTAAATACCTTTAAATCTCTGCCCGATACCCAGTGGCCAAGTTACCGGATAACATTGCATATTCAGAGTTTTTTCAACTTCATCAATTAATGTCAGCGGATCTTTACCCTCACGGTCGAGTTTGTTAACAAATGTAAAAATAGGGATATTTCTTAAACGGCAAACTTCGTAAAGTTTTTTAGTACGATCTTCCACACCCTTAGCCACGTCAATTAACATACAGGCACTTTCAACGGCCATTAATACGCGGTAAGTATCTTCCGAGAAATCTTTATGGCCCGGCGTATCCAGTAAGTTGATGCGTAATTTGTTATAATCAAAAGTCATAACCGAAGATGTAATCGAAATACCTTTTTGGCGTTCAAGTTCCATCCAATCCGAAGTTACGGCTTTAGTTCCCGACTTACCTTTAACCTCACCGGTTTCGTGAATAACACCGCCGTGAAATAAAAGTTTTTCGGTCAGCGTGGTTTTACCCGCATCGGGATGGGAGATAATTGCAAATGTTCTTCTACGTTCAATTTCTTTTTGAACCGCAGGTACGGCTAAATTTGACATGCGCTATTTGTATCTTTTTTAAGAGCAATTGACTAAGTATTTTTTTTTAGCTAAGTGTACACACATTAACTTTTAGCTCATGGTGGTTTGGAGCCACCGGCTGATAACTGAAAGGGGTCTCTATGACTACGCCATCTGCTCAAAAAGCAGTCTATTTAATCTCCACGTTTTATAAATTCCAAAAAGACGAAAACCCAGAAAAAACACAGCTTTACCTTGAAGATTTAGCCACAAAGACGAATTGCCGTGGCCTCATCATTATTGGCACAGAAGGTTTTAACGCTACTATTTGTGCAAAAACCCCAGAAACATTTGAAGCCTTTAAACAAGGAATACGTGAATACTTTAAAGTTCCCGATTTATTTTTTAAAGATTCAAAATCCGATGTGGTTCCGTTTAGAAGATTTAAAGTTAAAATCCGCCCTGAAATTGTAACTTTAGGCGACACCTCTTTAGTGCCTTTCGGCCACGACACCAGAAACAATCACCACCTCACACCCACTGAGTGGAATGAAGTGATGAAAAATGAAGATCACGTGATTATTGACACCCGCAACTGGTATGAAACCAAAATCGGTACGTTTAAGGGCGCTTTAAATCCCATGACGGATAAATTCACTGAGTTTCCACAATACCTTGAAAGTAAAAATATTCCAAAAGATAAAAAAGTTTTAATTTTTTGCACCGGCGGCATTCGCTGCGAAAAAGGCATTTTAGAAGTTCAAAAACAAGGTTACAAAAATGTTTACCAACTTTACGGCGGAATTTTAAATTACTTAAACGAATATCCTAACGATCAATTTGAAGGTGAATGTTTTGTATTTGATCATCGCGTAGCTGTGGACCAAAACATGAAGGCATCAGAACAATACAAACTCTGCCCGCACTGTGGCCAACCGGGCAAAACCGAAATTGACTGCAAACGCTGCGATACTCACGAATTTATTTGCGAAGATTGCGCGCAAATTGAATTTAAAAAAGAAACCTGTTCAAAAAATTGCGCTCACCATTACGAATTACATCCGGAGCGTAAAGCACCACGCCAAATTCAACCCTTTGAAACGGAAGAATGGTAAGTTTGAATAGATTCAAAGTTATTCACAAAAAGTACTTAACCCCTACAATAACTTCCGATGTATAACCCGCACCGTAATCTTCATAAACATTACTGGCAGGAGCTGTCATTTGTCCGTAACTTGTTGATAAAGCTCT
>JAIELP010000007.1 GCA_019752925.1 bacterium | reverse complement strand
CAATATAATGGTACTCAGTATGTACCATCAACTTTACCTTCAGCGCCTGTTACAACAGTAGCAGGTCGTACGGGTGCGATTGTATTATCGAGTTCTGATATTTCTGGTTTAGGAAATTCCTCTACACGCAACGTAGGAACTGCAGCAGGAACAGTAGCAGCTGGTGACGATTCAAGAATAACGGGTGCGCTTCAATTAACTACATTCAACGGATATGTGGCTTCTGCAAACTGCACAACTTCTCAGTCAATGTACTGGAATAGCGTAAGTAGTCAGTTTCTTTGCCAAGCTATTGCTTTCCCTGCTGATGCGGTTACTTCCGTAGCAGGGCGTACTGGTGCAGTCGTATTATCAAGCTCTGATGTTTCGGGTTTAGGAAACGTTGTATCACGTAATATTGGTACAACAGCAGGCACAGCGGCAGCCGGTGATGACTCACGTATCGTAAACGCCTTCCAGATTTCTTCTACAGCATTGTCGGGAGATGTTTCTGGAACTTCTACAACAGTTAGCGTAGACAGAATCAAAGGTCGTGCAATTAGCTCTACAGCGCCTACAACAGGGCAAGCTTTAGTTTGGAATGGTACACAGTGGGTACCAACAGCAGGATTACCTAAATTTACAAAAATTACTGCTGACCAAACTTTTGGTGCGATTGCATTAGGTAATGTGACTGGTTTATCAATACCCGTAACTGCTGGTGTGTCTTATAAGTATAAATTTAATGTGCTCTATACGAGTGCTGCAACTGCTACCGGATTAAGAATAGGTATAACTTACCCAGCGGCTACAACATCTTCGGCATTAGCTAATATTCCAGGGGCGACAGTAGATGGAACGGGATTTTTATTTTCTGGCTTTATTAGCACAAGTGGAGACTCAGTTATGGCTGGAAATTCTCCTGCTATTGCTCCAACGGTAATGACAGCCAATATTGAAGGTGTTTTTATAGCATCAACAACAGGCACAATTCAATTACAGGCGGCAACTGAAACCGCTGGATCTAATATAGTTATTAAGTCAGGTTCATTCGTTGAATTTACAGAGATGCCTTAATATATAAATTGTAGTGTTCCAAAAAATATTTGGAACACTTTGTAATATTTTTTAAGATTCGACCAAGAATGTAACTGGTGACTCTTTGTCATAAGCCAAAATAATAAGTAAAATTAGTTTACATACTATGTAGTTTTTTCTGCTGACTTTTTAGATAATTTTTACAAAAAAACCTCCTGCGCCACTTAAAGTAACTTGTGAAGTGTCTTTTTGACCTTGAAAACATCCAAAAAACTTGGCCGAGTGCTTGCTATAGTCCAACACGTGCAATCAATTATGAGAGCCAAAATTTAGAACAAACAAACCAATAACGGGGAGATTAAATGAAAGCATTATTAACAGTAGCAATATTAGCATTAGGCCTATCGGCCGAAGCACAAATCAGATTAGGTGTGCCAGCTTACGGTGGTACTGGTTGTCCAGCAGGAACTGCTTCAGTTTCTTTAACTGACGATCAATCTATCTTATCTGTATTATTTGATGCTTTCGTAGCTCAAGCTCCATTAAATGGTGCTTCTTTCGATCGTAAATCTTGTAACTTACGTATTCCAGTAAGTGTTGGACCAGGTTACCAAGTGGCGTTGATCGCATTTGACTACCGTGGTTTCGCTGCGATTCCAAATGGTGGTCGTGGTTCTTTTGAAGCTCGTTACGCATATGTTGGTCAAGCTCGTCCAGCTATCTTCCGTAAGAACTTCGCTGCAGGTCGCGCTGACAACTACAGCTTGAAAAACGAATTAATTTCAACTTCGATCGACTGGACTCCATGTTCAACTGGTCGAGACTTAATGATGACTGTTGATGCTAACATCTTAGCAGTTACAAACTCTGCTCAACAAGCAACTAACGTTTCAATTGACTCAGTAGACGTATCAGCTGGTATGTTATACGCGATCCAATTAAGACGTTGCCGCTAATTAATTCTTTAAAAGATTAAATTAGATAAAAGGGATAGGAAACTATCCCTTTTTTATTTTAAAGCGAGCCCAGAGAATTTCTAAGATCATATAAACAATCATACTTACAGTAAGCCCCACACCTTTAAGAATAGCCCAGGCCTCAGTGCTCCAGTAAAAAGCCGCCCAAGTGGCCAAGACTGCATGCGCCAACATAAAAAAACTTAATCTTAAGGTCATTCCGCTCATTTGAGCTTTAACGAATTCAGGTGCATCGGGATTTTGTTTTTCGATCATTAAGCTAAGGAATGGTTTTTTCATAATCCATGAAGCTAGTAAAAATACGAACATTCCAAATTCTAAAATGGCCGGCTGTAATTTAAACCAGATGCCTTCGCTTGAAAAAAGTGAGATGGCGCCGAGACCGATGAGTAAACCATTTCCGATCCAGGTAATAGTTGAAACTTTTTTTTGTGTTACATATTCATAAATAACTTCGCCGCCGCCGAAAATCATACCGGCTATTAAGCCTGGGATAACTCCGTATTTTTCTTCTATTACAGTAAAGGCTATAACAGGTAGAAGGCCGCCGAAGAAAAGCGACAGAGCTTGTTTTTTTGGTGATTTATTAGGTGGCTGGCTAGCGTTCAAAGTTTAAAGCCTGTCCGGTGCTTGGTAAAATAATCTGGTCATCTTGCATCACCACTTTGCCTTTTAAAATTGTATGAGTTGGCCAGCCGGTAACTTTCATGCCATCAAATGGGGTGTAACCGCATTTTGATGCGATCCATTTGTTGGTGATGGTGTTTTCTTTTTTTAAATCCACAATTGTAAAATCGGCATCATAACCAACTTGAATGCGACCTTTATTTTTTAATTTAAAAATTCGGCGTGGATTTTCACTAACTAATTTAACAAAATGTTCTAACGACAGGCGGCCTTCATGTACGTGGTTGAGCATAATAGGAAGTAAGGTTTGTACGCCTGGAAATCCTGAAGGGGATTGCGGATAGGGTTTGTTTTTTTCTTCCATCGTGTGCGGGGCATGGTCTGAGCCGATGATATCGACTGTGCCGTTGTGTACCGCTTTCCAGAGTTTTTCCATATGGCGCCTATCTCGTATCGGCGGATTTTGTTGAGCCAAAGTTCCTAAGCGCTCATAACATTCCGGTGCCGATAGAGTTAAAAACTGCGGCAAAATTTCAACAGTAGCGATATCTTTATGCTGAGCTAAAAATTCCATCTCTTCAGAAGAGGAAATATGTAAAATATGAACTGGACGATTATGTTTTTTAGCAAGTGCGATTGATTTTTTTGTAGAGATCATGGCGCTTTCTTCGTCGCGCCAGATGTGATGAGCTCTGGGGTGTGCCGCATCTATGGCAATTTGTTTGCGGTCTTTTAAACGGGCTTCGTCTTCTGAGTGAATGGTTAAGCGGCGTTTACCGTTTTTAACGATATTTTCAAAAACATGATCGTCATCAACGAGTAAAGACCCGAAAGAGGCTCCTAAAAATATCTTTACACCAGCACAGTGGTCTAATTTTTCTAATTCGGCAATTTGCTCAACATTGTCGTGCGCTCCTCCAATAAAAAAAGCGTAATGGCAGTGCGCACGGTTTTTTGCTAGACGTAATTTTTCCTCGAATGCTTCCTTAGTTGTTGTGGAAGGATTTGTATTTGGCATTTCAAACACGCTTGTAACACCACCTAAAACTGCTGCGCGCGTTCCAGATTCGAGATCTTCTTTATGTGTAAGACCTGGCTCACGAAAATGCACTTGCGAATCAATTACTCCGGGCAAAACAGTAAGACCTTTTGCATTAATAGTTTCATTGGCAGTGAAGTTAAGTTGAGCGGCTATATCGCAGATTAACTGATCTTTGACAGCGATATCCACCTGATCTATTTTTAATTGCTGGGTTGCAGAATCGAAGATAAGCGCTCGGCAGTCTTTAAGTAGTAAATCGACGTGTTTCATGAATGTAATTTTAGAACAGGTCTCGATATAAGTCTAGGGCCTTTACTTGCCACAACCAGTAAGAACCAGAGATAATATTAAAAGATGAACGATATTATTAATTGGATAGCCACTCACGACACGTTACTTATCCGTATAGGTTTTACGTCTATACTTGTATTAGTTATTGTTTATATTTATCGCTTTTTCTTTGTGCCTAAAATTAATATCGTAGCCGAAACTTTAACTGTGGCCACTGCGGATAACACATCAGCAACTGCTGCCGCAAAATCCACGGATGAAAAACCTGGTGCAGCACCTCAATCATTTGATTTGTCAGTTGTGGCTAAAAAAACTGAAGAAATTGAAAGCCTAAAACTGGAACTGACAAAACTTAAAACTCAAGTTACAGATTCTGAAAAAATAATTGCTGACTTAAAAGAACAGGCTGCAACGCAAGTAACACCTGAGCAAGCTGAAAATAGTGCAATGGGTTCCACAGCGACGACGGCAGCTGCAAGTACAGATCCGGATCTCATAGCAAATCTTAACGCTCAAATAGAACAATTGCAGAACCGGCTGGCCGAGTACGAGATCATAGCGGAAGATATTTCAGAAATAAGTCAACTTCGTCAGGAAAATTCTGAGTTAAAAAAAAAATTGGGAGCTAGCTCAACAACAGTAAGTGAAGCGCCCTTAGAAGTTGAAAAAAATGAGCCTAAAGCAGAGTTTAATGAACCATCACAAGATCCAACACCGGAACTACCACCTGAAAAAACTCCAATAGAAGAAGTGGCTGTTAATGAGGAAGTGGCTGAAATAGTGACTACCCCAGAAACAGACTCTGATAAAGCTGAACGTGTGTCGGCAGAATCTATAAAGCTGGTCAGCGACAAAGAAGTTACCAGCAGTGAGAAAGAATTGATTAATCAATTCGAAGAGATATTAACAAAAAAGGGGTCTTAAGATGCGTATTCTGTTTTTGCTCTTGATATTAAGTATAAAGTCTTTCGCGGCAACAGATGACTTTACTGTTTACATTAACACAGCAGCTGATAAAAAATTGAATATGAACAGCCGCTGGCAAGCTTTAATAAGAGCCGCTAGCTATGCCGGTGCGGACCAGGTAGAACAAATCAAAAATTTTTCCAAAAGCGAAGAATGGTACATGCGTAATGCTTCATTAGTAGCGTTGGCCAAGGTTAGCCCTCAGGCGGCTCAGATAGAAGCCAAAAAATTAATACAGGACAAAGCCTTAGTTGTAAGATCGGCCGCTGTGGACGTTATTGCGAAGGATTTAACCTCAGATCATAAAGACTTGTTGGCTTCAGAGCTTAATCAGCCCTACAATTTTCATAAAAAAAGCAGTTTGTGGATACGAAAAAAAATTATCGAGACTATTTCTGCTTCTGCCGGTGCTTCTGACCGCAGTTTTTTTGTAAAAAACTTGTTTGATTCTGATAAAGAAGTGGCAGAACTCAGCGCTCGTGCTCTGGAAAAAATCACCGGCGAAAAAGTAAACGATGCTAAATTTGTTGAAAAATGGAGAAGTATCGTTAAAGAAAAAAACTGGCTTTAATCTAATTAGAATTTTTAAAGTAAATTACTCGTTAACAGCAGCGGCTTTTTTAAGAGCATTGGCAATTACAATCTCACGTTCAATTCTGTAGAAAATACTTTGTTCTTCTAGTCCGTCGGATTGAACAACCTGAGTTTCCGAAATAAAGTCACGAAAGACTTCTATCTTTTTTTCAATTGTAATTCGTGTTGAATCACGCCCACCGGTATTACCTTTGGCAAAGCTGAAAGTTAGTTTATAGCGTCCACTTTTGTATTGAGGTTTGGTTTGATCAGGCGGAAGCCAACCATCAACGGCTTTAATGAAATCAGTCTCAATTACGCCGTAATCCTGATTTTCATTGGCAATTGTATACTTAATAGCAGAGTGAGCTGCTTTCCAAACCAAGTCGTAGGGTGCAAAAAATATTTTTTGTCTTGAAGCTTTTTCGATAATTTTATCAGCTGTTTCAGGGCGGGGCTGAAACAGCCCGCAACCTGAAAGTGTGATAATAAAGATTAGCAAAAACAAACTAGAAATCAGTCGAAGCATGAGTTACGTGAGTAGCGTCTTTGATTAGGCTATCGTCTAAGTTAGTTGATGTGCTAGTTGATGATCCGATTAAGTTAACTTCTACGCGTTTAGGTGTTGTTGCCGTATCAAGAGGCCATTTAGGTAAACTAACACGTTGATTCCAGCCCAAGCCTATAATGTCCCATTTTCTGTTGGTGATAACAACTTTGTTATCGCCGTCCATGGTTTCAATTAAGTCTGAAATAACGAGTGAAGTGGCAATCGGGTTAATGCCTGCTACAGCCTGAACTGTAGGCATGGTGATGACATAGTTACCGGCTGTGGTAATAGAAGGATCTGCCATTAATGGAAGTAACTTCTGAGGGGCGCCGGCTACATAAGGAAGTAACGAAGCACTCATTCTGTCTGCGCCAGGAGTGGTCGCCATAAACTCAGATTGTTTTTTAACTACGCTAACTACGTATGCTGGCGAACCTACTAGTGATTGTAATTTAGTGGCTGTGCCGTTAACAGCTTTTTTAACGTCAGTTGGAATCATTGAACCTGAAAGTTCGCTAGTAGCTAAAACTAGTAAAACTTCGTCAGCATTTGTGTTGGCTGAGTTAACCGCGATCGTATTTTTAAATTCTAATTCATTACCCGGGATATCTAAATTAGTTGTTAAATCAACTAAAGTAGCTTCACGCATGCTGCCACCGTGAATAGTGAAGTAGTTGATCAATTCATGGAAAGGTTTTCCATCGCGTAACTCTTTTACAACCTCTTTAAATACAAAACGTCCACGAGCTGTTACGAATCTTTTTGGGCCAAGAGTAGGAACTTTCAAACGGTACACGGGTTTATCAAGTGTAACACTGATGAAATAACTTTCTTTTTGCTTAGGTAAAGATACGTTACTTGGAATATCGCTTTCTTGTCCGGCAGCTGATAATTTATCGCTGTACGGGCTGATAACTTGGCCGATATCAAAGTTCAATAAATCAGACTTTGAAACAGCCGGCATAACTAATGCGAAATCGATTAATTTATCGCCGTTAACAACAGGTAAGCCCGTTACTTGACCGCGCAATTCAGCTCTTTGTGCTAAGTAAGCGGATTGCAGTTTTAATTTAAGGTTGCCCGGTTTAACATTTAATAATGTTTGGCGGATATATCCTTTAGCATCCACTGTAACCGCTGCTGGAGTGGTCCATTCAGTTGGAGCAACAGCCACACCTGAGCGATCAGTCGTAATGAAGTTACCTCTGAAAGGCGAACCTTGAGCATCACCTATTAATACTTGTGCGCCAACTACGGGCTCACCAAATTGATTAACGATGCTGATTTGAGATGCTTTAGCATCTACGTTTTCAGTCCATAAGAAGCGGGCTAACTCATTTGTTGGCTCGTTGCCTTTTTTATCTTTGTTACAACCTGTGAAAGTTAATAACGTACCTAATAATGCGATCGTCCAGATCAATGTGAACTTCATATATTCCCCCTATAAAGCTCTATAATTGCATAGCTAATCTAGACTTAGGTCACCCCTTAATGCGTCGAATTAAAAAGAAGTTGGGCGCTTATGGGCATTATATGGGGTTACAGAAATAAATCGTGATTATTTAATGTATTCCAGCTCATCAAACTGAGTTGGTCTTTTTTGATCAGTGCGACCATCAAGAGCTTTAGTCGTACTTCCGAATTTAACAGAGTCGTTATTGTTTTTAATAATCTGATAAAAGATTTCATCTTTTGCTAACTGTTGAAACTCGTCACACATTTTACCGGTTACATCCGTTTCATTGCCGGCTTTCCAGTTTTTAATTTCGCAGTAGTTCATCATTTTAAGTGCATTGGCCACTTCTTTCGAAACCGCAGTGTAAGTCACTTTTTGAGTTTTTAAATTAATCTGTTCGTTATTCATAGAATCAATTTTGAAATACTGATTGAAGTGTAAGTAAGGGATTGTGCAAGCCTCATCTTCAAAAGCAGTAATCTTTAAAGCGAAGTCCGATTTGCTGTTTAAATCGGATTCAATTGTAAATTGTAAGTAATCATCATCGCCCACTACGCGGCAATCTTGTTTATATATTTCAGCCTGTGCATTTAAGATTGTACCGGTAAATACCAAAGCAAACGCTAATAAGGATTTCATAGATCACCGCTATTTTGCCGAATTATTTTTTTGGGTGAGTTCATCCCAACGGGCAAAAAGCCTTTCGACTTTATTTTCAGCATCGGAAATTTCTTTCGTCAACTGAGAAAGCTTTGTGTAATTGCTTTGGGTGTCGGGGAGCAGTAACTCGTGCTGCAATTGGGCTAATTTAGCTTCTTCTTCAGCAATTACCCCTTCAATTTTTTCAAATTCATTCTTTTCTTTAAAACTCAGGCCTGAGCGCTGCGAGTTACTTTTAGCCACAGCCTTGGTTTCTGCCACCTCAGCGGCCTTGATTTGTTTTTTATTTTGACGGTACCAATCTTCCCATTGATTGGTGTCAGCAAAAGTAATGATATTTTTAGTAACGGCATCAAAGGCCCAGATGACATCACAGTTTTGATCCATAAAGTAACGATCGTGGCTCACTAATATTACGGCACCCTGAAACTCGCTCAGGCATTCGCTGAGCGCCTCAAGGGTTTCCACATCCAAATCATTAGTGGGCTCATCCAGTATTAATACATGTGATTGCTTGAGCATGAGCTTAGCCAATATTAAACGGCTGAGCTCTCCGCCTGAAAGCTGGCCGGCCGGCATATCCATTTGCTGAGGTTTAAAATAAAAACGCGAAAGATAAGAGCGGTGAAACACAGGTTTACCTTGAAAGTGTACGTAATCTCCTTCAGGGCAAACAGCTTTTAAAACCGTTTGTTTTAAATCAATTTGGTCTTTGCCCTGTTCAAAGTATGAAATTTCAATATCTTCATTAACGAATGCGGTGCCTGTATCCGGTTGGATTTTCCCGATGAGTGTTTTGAGTAAAGTGGATTTGCCGGCACCATTAGGGCCGATTAATCCATAGCGGTGCCCTGGACGAATCATCACACTGAAATCTTTGTATAGAACCTGCCCACTGTAGGCTTTTGTAATTTTAATAGCCTCCAATAGGCGTTTTGGCGATTTGGCAGTGCCACCGAAATCCATATCCAGATTTCTTTTTGCATTTTTTTGCTCAAGATCTTTAACTTCATCAATAATATCGTAAGCTCTTTCGATACGGGCTTTTTGTTTTGTTAAACGGGCCTGCGGGCCACGGGCTAACCATTCTTTTTCGCGAGTCATGGTGTTGCGGCGTTTATCTTCTAAACGCTTTTGTCCGTCGAGCAACATCATTTTACTTTCAAGGTGGGCGCTGTAAGGCCCATCGGTTCTTAAAAGTCCGTTGGGCAGCTGCGGATCTAAGTCGAAAATAATTTTACAGGTGTTTTGTAAAAATCTGCGGTCATGGGTAACAATTAATAAAGCGATGTCGTTGGTTTTTTGTAAAAACTCTTCAAGCCAGATAATACTTTCCAAATCCAGATGATTGGTAGGCTCATCCAGTAATAGTAAATTTGGTTTTTTCATCAATTCGCAAGCTAAGGCTACTTTTTTTTGCCAGCCGCCTGAAAGAGTTCCAACTTTTTTTTCAATACCTTCCGGAAATTTGTCGAGCTCCATTTTGGAAATTAGCTCAAATGCCAATTGCATGTTGTCGGCATCATAAATATCGGTGGTCGCATTCATTAGTGAGTCGTAAATGCTTTCATCTTGTTTAAGCTCGGGCTTTTGTTTGAGGTAACCTAATACAAGATTATTGGCGAAAGATATTTTGCCTGTATCGGTTTGCTGAGTTTTTGCAATAAGACTAAGAAGTGTAGATTTACCTGCGCCGTTTGGTCCGATTAAACCTATGTGTTCAGAGCTTTCAATAGCAAACGAGATGTTTTGAAAAAGTGTTTTTGATGCAAAAGATTTAGAAAGCTGGTAAGCTGAAATTAAAGTAGCCATGTAGTCCGATCAGATTTTTATTTTTTTGATTTAACTTCAGCTTTTTTGGCTTTGCAAGCTTCTATATCATCGGAGCTGACTGTAACGCCTTCTACCTTTTAACCATTAAGTAATGGTTGCAGGCAATCTTTAGAAAGACTTTTCTTCTGGTTCATGGATTTATTGTAGCCTGCCGCTTTACAGGCTTCCATCAGCTTAATACATGGGCCATCTTGATGCTCGTTGGAATCCTGAGCTAATGCATATTGGGCTTGCATCGTAAAAACTAAAATAGCTTTAAATAGTAAAGGTTTCATAAATGCTCCCTTATATTATTGAGCACTGACCTTAAAAAAATGTCAACTATCAATGAAAAACGCGAGCTATTAAGCTCGCGTTTAATTGGGAATGTATCGTTTGTGTACTACTTAGCGCCGTTTAATTTAACGCGTATTACACTAACTCTGTTTTCTAAGATGCGTTCAGGCTTTTGATTTACATCTAAGCTTACGGCAAATTGCACTGATGTTTTAATAGCAGGAGTTGAGTCTAAACTGTAGTTTGCGTTCACATCAATTCCACCTTCTGGAACATAGAGCGCTCCAGCAATAGTGCATACGGCGGCTAATTCGGTTTTTTTGCAGTCCATTTCAATCAATTCTCTGTCATTGTCGCCATCGCTAAATGAAAGTGCATCCATCAAGGGTATTAAAATATCGCCGATAACGTCTTTGATCTTTTCATCTTTTTTGATATCGCCAACAACGTTGATGCTACCGTCATCGATGCTTTTAACTAATAATTCAAAAGCCTGTTCAGACATCTTTTTATGTTCTTCGCTAGCTTCCTGTGTAAATCCGTTAACTGTAAAAAGAATCACTAATGAGGCTATAAATAACTTTTTCATATAAACTCCCTTTATTCATGGCTTAAGGAGCAGTATTTGTACCATATTCAATTGCACTCAATTTGCTTTGAGCCGAGCTTATGTAAAGTAGTTTTACAGCTTCTACGATATTTGCGTGTTATTCTCAAAATGATACAGGCTCGACTAAAGTATGAAGCTAATTAGACCGAAATTCATATTATGGGGAATACAAAGAACAAACCTGAGTTGAAGCCACAGCTTCAAACAGAGGAACGTCATTCTGTAAGTACATTAAAAATCAATGATCGTACGTCAGGTGGGGCCTATACGGAGATACCTAAGTTTGATGAGGGATCAAAGCAGCCGGGATATAATCCGTATCTCAAGAGCCTTCTTTTAGCTCTCTTAATTGCGGGTTCGGGTTATGGCGCTTATAAATATTTTTCAAAAACTCAGTCTGACATCCGCACGCCTTCTTCAGTAACGGCAACTCAAGAAAAAAGAGCTACATTAACAGTGTCACCGGAAGATTTAGATTTAAAAACCACTGCAGAAGTCAAAAAAGATTTACTTGCGGGTAAAAAAGTTGATTTGATACAAATACGTTCAGCTACATCTTATGATGTGGACCCGTCGGCCCAATCGGGTGCTCAGCAAGATATAAAAAAGCAAAATCAGTTAGTGCAGCAGCAAAAAGTCAACGATCAACTCAAGGATCAACAGCAGTCTGATCAGCAATCAGTACCTGAGGTGCAAGCTCAACAGCCTTCACAAGCTGAGCGTTTGCCTGCATCTCCTGAGCCCACGCAAATTATTGAAAAAATTAAAAGTGGCGATATGGAATACTATTCATTTCAAATTTTCGATTCGGCTTGGGAAGACGGCGATGTGGTTGAAATATCAATCGATGGTCAGCCTATCGGTTATGTTGATATGTCAAATACCGGCTTAACTATTTCAGTTCCTCTTGAACCGGGAAAATCACACACAATGACAGTTAGAGGTGTGCGTGATGGTGGTGGCGGAATTACTTTCGGTGCTCAGTTAATGAATTCTAATATTATGCTTGATTGGTTTGCTGCCGGTGAGATCAGAAATATCGATTTGAGGTTCACCAAATGAGTCAGCAGCAGAATCCAATTTATTTAGTGACGATGTATTTGGGTTTGGTCTTGGGGCTCTTTTTTGTACTCAAGACTTTTCCGATGGTGGCACCGATATTTGTTGTGGTGGCTGCTGGAATTTTAATTTATAAATTTATTCAGCACCGCACAGCTGACAAGGCTGCAAACAGATCTTCTAAAACAGATCTCGAGCGCATCAACCGCCGTAACATTATACAATATGCTCCTTGGCTGAAAGAAAACGTAAGAGGCCACGATCAGATTGTTGATTTAGTTTTGCATCAGTTGCAACAAAATTTATATTTAGCTAACGAGCACCGTACATTAGGAGCGTACTTTTTTGTAGGTCCCACCGGAACAGGCAAGACTTTTTTAGCAGAGTTAACAGCCCAGGCTTTGTTCCCACAAACAAAGCCTTTAGTGTTACGTATGAATCAATACAAACACTCTAGCGACGTTTTAACTTTACTAGGGCCTCCAGCAGGGCACAGTGGGCATGAAGTAGGCGGAACATTAACCCGCCCGGTACTTGAAGAGCCTTGCCGAGTTATTATTTTAGATGAAATTGACAGATGTCATAAAGATGTTCTCGATTGCCTTTACAATATTTTAGATACCGCTCAATGTGTTGAAAAAAGCAGTGGAAAAATTGTAAGTTTTAACCGCTGTATATTTTTTGCTACCAGCAACGCGGCAGTTGAAGAATTAAGGCAAGTTGATTTACGTGGCAAAAACGTAGCCTACATGCATTCTAAGTTCCGTGAAGTTCTGGCTGAAAACTCGGATATGGACAAAGCATTTTTAGCTCGTTGGGACGGGGTTTTCTTTATGGACACCCTGAAATCAATGAGTGTGGCCGAAATTGCTTGCTTACAAATCAGTAAACACTGGAAGCAATTCGGAATGGAAGTCATTTACACAGCTCCAGAGTTGATTGTAGAGACTGTTAAAAGCAATCAGGAATTTAAAGAGTTCGGTGTAAGACAATTAGCTAATTATATTAAGATGTCGACCGATGGTCACATCACGCGCGCAAAAATGAAAGGCATTCAAAAAGTTCGTTTGGAAGTCGATGACAAAACAAAACAGATTGTTGTAAGGGCGGCTTCGTGAATAAATTTTTTAAAGACCCGTGGAATCAACTGGCTTTAATTGTATTTGCGATGTCGCTTTCGTATATATTACTTAAATATGACTATTATCATTCGGCTCTGCAAAGAACATTTTCTCCCATAGCTACTCATGCAAAAACAAAATCAGTTCCAAACGTAGTACCAGATAAAACAGTAGAGGCTACGCCTGATAGACAGCCGCAAAGTATAGAAAATGAAATAGATAAGCAAGAGGCAGCAGCAGAAGATTCAATTCCGGTAACTCGAATTCCACAGGTAAATGATACCAATTCACTTAATGACGTGAACAATATGCCTAGCGTAATACCCAGTAATGCGGTTTCTCCTGATTTAGCCGCCGCAATAGTGCAGGTTAGAACGGCCTATAATGCGCAATTTAACTCGGGTGGATCATTAAGTGGTGGAAGCGGTAATGTGAGTGGCAGCAATGATCCCAGTGCTCTACCTCCTCCAACACAAGGATTTTCTCCGAATGATGTAAAAATATCCGGCAAAGGATTTGTAAAATCATTACAAAAAAAATCCCGCACTGATAACGAGTGGATTCTCGATATTAATAATGGCCCAGGTAGTGACTCGGACTCTATTAATCAGATTATGCATGCGGCAAAAAAAGGTGATACCATCCGCATCCGCAATGGTCGTTACCATGAAAAATGTGATTTGCGTTTAGATGTTAATATAATTGGTGAAAGTCAGAATGGCGTTATTATCGATATTGAAGATAACGTGTTTACAGATAAAGAAAATTTCACATGGCAAAATTTTACGCTTAATTTAAGATATGAAAACCGATACGGCTTTATATTGGTAGCGGATTCGACAGCTAACATTAAAAATGTTACTCTTACAAATACAGTTTTTAGTTTTACAAGAAGTAAAGTTGTGGCTGAGTCCATTACAATTAAGAATAGTAATGCTTTTGCGGCAGTTCTTAACCTTCGCGATAGTATAGGGACTTTTTCAAAATTTAAGGTAGAAAACTTAGACGGTGACGTCATATCGTTAAGAGATGGCTCAGAAGCTACTATTTCTGATATTGAAGTTCAGCATATAAAAGGGGCTGTCGTTGCAGTTTATAAATCGGTAGCTATCATAAATAATGTTAAAGCAGAAGATGTGGATAGCTTTGGATTTCACTTTGCTGAAAACACAAAGCATTCATCGATTAAAAATTTTAGTTGTTTACGCTGTAAGTATGGTGTTTATATAACAAACTCAACAAGCGTAGATGTTGACTATGCAGAGATTATTCAAACCAAACGTTTAGCTTTTGTAGTTGATAAATCAACAAGTAAACTTTCTAATCTTAAAATTGATGGTAGCGACAGTGCCATTTCTATTAACCAGTCCACTGCCAATATAAGTTTTGCGGTCATTAAAGGTTGTAGAACTGGAATCAGTGTCTATGACTTTGGTGGTGGTTATAAGGTTAGTAATGTATACGCTAACGCAGTCACTATGACAACAACAACAACTCCATGGGATTGGAAGGCCAGAAGTAACAGTGGTTCAAGACTAACAGGTGCTGGAAATAGTCCGGAAATAAATTACAAAGTAAACGATAACAAACAAGGAAAACAATATGTCCGATATTAAAAAAATGACAGATTGGGAAAAGCTTACTGCTATGCTGAAAGATTCTCATGAAGAAGAAAAAACAAGAGTTATCGATGAGGCAGCTTTGAATCTGCATTTAAAGTCTCGTGTAAAAGGGCAAGATCAAATTGTGGAAGATGTTTCAAAACTACTGCGTTTACGGGCTCTAGTTGAAAAACGTAGTAAGCCTATTTGTTCTATGTTGTTTTTAGGCCCAACAGGTACGGGTAAAACGGAATTAGCAAAAGCAATTGCTGAATTTTTGTATGGTCATGAAAAAAACATGCTTCGCTTTGACTGCTCGGAATTAAGTTCGGGTGGCATGGGTAAAAGCCGTTTAGTGGGCAGTGCTCCGGGCTTTGTGGGTTCAGAGTCAGGCGGGCAGTTAACGCGTCCGATGTTTGCAAATCCTAAGCGTGTTGTTTTATTTGATGAAATTGAAAAGGCTGATTCTTCAGTTTTTGATTTATTTTTACAAATGCTGGGTGATGGTCGTTTAACTGAACAAAGCACAGGTAAAACAGCAGACTTTACTGAATCGGTCATTATTTTAACCAGTAATGCGCTGGCCGAAGAGGTTTCTAAATCAATACAAGGCGTGGACGATCCACACGAAAAACTCAACGCCATGAAAACATATCTTTCAGATTCAAAAGTTTTCCGTCCGGAAATTTTAGGCCGTTTTGATAAAATTTATCTGTTTAATCCGTTAGATGGCTTTACTGTTGCTGAGGTTGCTATACAAAAAATTGCAAAGCTCGCAGGAGATTACGGTTTAACAATTGATTTTGTGGCTCCTGAATTAATTATGTCAGCGCTGAAATCCAATGAAAAAATCAGTAAATTCGGCATTCGCGAATTAGAGCGAATTATTTTTGAAATGTTTGCCGATCAAATGGTGGTGGCAAAAAAGAACGGACAAAAAAAGGTAAAATGTGAAATTAGCGCAGAAGGCCAGGTTAAAATAGCGGGCTAGTATATAACGGCTGCTAGAAACTATCAGCCGTTACTGCGCCTGAGGTTTTGTCTTTTGAAAGAATAAAGTAAAATTGAATTAAACCTGCGTATTCATGTAATGCGGCATCGAACGCTACAAAATTTCCGGACATATGTTTCCAAGAGTTTGCTACAACTATATGATCTGCAGGAGCAGGTGTTGCTGCAATTCCGAAAAAGGCAAACATGGCTAAAGCTCTCAGCATGTGAGTGCTTGAGGTTACTAATACAACAGAGTCGAAGGCTTTTTCTTTAAGTATAACACTGGAAAGCTTAGCGTTTTCAAAAGTATTGTGGCTACTTTTTTCAGTTAGGATATCGGCACTATTAATATTTAAGGAAATTAATTCCGAGGCCATAACATCGGCTTCAGCTTTTCCAAGCTTAAGCGGATCGCCGCCAGTAACCAAAACAAAACATTTACGGCTTTGTTTTTTGCATTGCTGATATAAACGGGAAGCTTCTAGCAGGCGCGGATAAACCGTACCTGGGGTTTGAAAATCCTCATCCCACTTTGCAGTGCCGCCACCAAGTAAAACGATGACATTACTTTCGTGCCATTCAAAATTTTTAAGACGAGGGTGTATTTGCAGGCTGTCTAGGGCCTTTTGAGTGATGAATCCGGTTCCGATGAAAGCACACATTGCCGTAAATAGGGTTAAAAAAACAAAAGCCCGCGCGTATTTTTTAAATAGTAAATTTAAAAATACAATTAGTAACAGTCCTGCAAGTATCAGTATGCTCATGAGAGTCCTTTTTGGGATAGAGGCAGAATAACGGAGTATTTAAAGATTGAAAACTCTTAATAAAGCAATTAATGCATTTTGACAGCGTCTCGTATGTATACAATCTAGACACGCCTGCAAAAAATTTAAGGTAGGTCTCTCATATAACAAATAGAGTAGCAGTTATGATATAAATTCCTCATATGAAAACACTATTTGTTGCCGTTATTTTATGTCCGTTATTAACCTTTGCCGATGATATTTACGTTGGATTTATCGATACATTCCACAAAGGATCTGAGCCTGCTGTTCTAGACAACTCCGTGCAAATATATGTAGGAACCTGTACATCTATAGGCGCGGGTGCCAGCGTCACAAGATCGTTTCTTTATTTAGATTTAAATTCTAACAAAGCTATTGAAGCCGGTTACACAGCGCCGGGCATTGGATTTAACTCTTTAGGTAATAATAAGATTAATCCTTACTGGGTAGCAAATGCATTAGACAGGTCAGGTGTTGGTCGTCGTTATAACTTTGTTCAAGCGGCACCGTTAATTACAAGTATCGAGGCTCCGACAAAAGCGGATCCTAACTCTAAGCATTTAGTCATTTTTAAGCTTGCCGGAAAAAACATAGTTACGGCTTATCAGTACAGTG
The DNA here is from genome assembly GCA_019752925.1 of bacterium. Lineage (GTDB taxonomy): Bacteria > Bdellovibrionota > Bdellovibrionia > Bdellovibrionales > Bdellovibrionaceae > Pseudobdellovibrio. Next base: position 222,269 of record JAIELP010000007.1, on the reverse strand, counting down.
GAAATGAAAAACTGGAAATTAAAGCCCGCGGTTCTGAAAAAGTAATACCCATTAATAATGGTGATATATGGGGAAGCTGTTTGTATTCCCAAAAAATATTTCCTGAAGAGCAAAATTAAATTGTAAAGCTTTAAAAGGCCTGGCCCTCTTTAAGAGGGCCAGTGTGTGGGCGTATAGAAGCTAAGTGAAAACCTGCAGTCTTTATATTTAACTATTTCCAGCAGTAAGCGTATTGATTGCCGCGTGAGTAAACTAAAAAATTTCCGTTTATACGAATTTGTGATTCAATAAATGAACTAGTTTTATCGACATTGTCACACACTATGAAGCCGTCATCATCTTTGTCGCAAACCTGGCGGTCAACATAGTAAGCAACAGTATTTAGCTCAAGGCTGTAAGAGGTTAAGTTTTCTGTATATGTAGAAAAAAAGTCAGAAGAGACTACGCCGTAATAGGTTGGTGTTGAATTAAACGCGATGCCAGTTAAAACTTCTGACGGAAAGTTAGGGCCAAAAGCAGGTTTTGTATATGTTACTTTTATCGGCTTAGCCACTGTAGAAATATCGTTTGGCGAAGATTGAGTTGAACCGGCGCAAGATTTTATTTTAGAGAGTTCCGCATAAACAGCATCCATAGATGTTGGTGAATTTCCCGAGTCAAACATTTGCTTTAATTTATCAAAAGCACCAGGGCTGGCTTCTGCAAACACGTTCAGTGATGCAGATAAAATTACTGCCGTTATAATGGTTTTCATGGGAACTCCTTAAGTTTTAGTAACAGTTACGTGAATAACGTAGCTGTTGTAGTGTGTTGTTGGCTCTATTTAAATCCGAAACTAATTCGCTTAAACGATTACCGTTACGGGCTACGTAATAGTAGTTCCCAGTGTAAGCGATAGTGCAGCTTTCAGCTTGCGGAGCGCCACACATACCACGATCGTATAATCCGCGCTGTTGATTTAATGCCTGATTTAAATCAGATACTAATTCTGAAGCTCGTGTTGAGTTGATTGATAAATAATAATAATTGCCGGTGTATTCCAGTTTGCAACTGGCTGTTTGGTATTGAACTTGGCAAACATAGTTGCGGGCTAAGTCATCACGGGTGCGAGTCGCTTGATCCAGACTCGAAACTAATTCTGAAAAGCGATTTCCGCCACGAGACACATAGTAGTAATTACCTGTGTATTCCACCTTGCATTGATGCGTTATTTGATAGGTAGTTTGGTCGCAGTTACGTGATTGGTAAAGTTGGTCGCGAGTGTTAAGTGCTGATTGGTAGCCAGAAACTAATTCGCTTACGCGGTTTCCGTTACGGCTTACATAATAATAGTTGCCGGTGTATTCAAGCTGGCATTTTCCAGGTGATACATTTGAGTAGGCACACATTCCTGAATTTTCTAGTTGCTGTTGCTGGCTGATAGCCTGTTGTAAGCTTGAAACCAGTTCCGTAAAGCGTTGTCCGTCTTTTGATACATAATAGTAGTTGCCCGTGTATTCCACTTTGCAAGTGGTGTAACTTTGCGGATAAGGATACTGTGCGTTTGCCAATAATGCTGCAAAAGTAATCAAAGATGCTAAAATCAGTTTCATATTAACTCCATTTAATTGTTTGAAGTTATGAAAAAGCAAACGCAGTGCCATGAAATTTTGACACTGTTTTTGATTTAGCGTCTTTTTGTAGAAGAAGCCTTAGCAACTGAATTATTTTTTTTCCAAACGCTGGGTTTTCCAAAGCCGTTTGATTTGCCGGCTAAGTCTTTGTATTTATCGCTACGAGGTTTGTCTGACGAATCGGAAGCTTTTTTAGGTTTATCAAAGCTTCCGATAGTTTTAGAAACAGGTTTACCTGTAGCTTTACGGGTTGGATCAAAAGATTTTTTAGGGTCTGATTTTTTGTTGCGGTAACGATTAGTATTGTTTTCAGAAAACTTATCGTTAAATTCAAAATTAGGATCAACCTTAACTTCACGAGCACCCTGCAAGTAATGCTTAATGCGCGCAAACATTCTTCCATCCTGCGAAGTTACAAAGGTAACAGCATTACCTTCACGACCCGCACGGGCCGTGCGGCCAATACGGTGTAAAAAGTCTTCGTGCTGATGAGGTAAATCAAAATTAATAACTTGAGTAACCTGCGGAATATCAATACCACGGGCTAATAAATCCGTCGCCACTAATACACGGGTTTTTCCTTCACGGAAATCACGCACCACGCGGTTACGGTGGCCCTGTGAAAGTCCGCCGTGAATTAAATCGGTTTTATAGCCATATTCTTTCAAATACTGGCCCATACGTTCGCAACTGCCTTGGTTTCCACAGAATACGATAATGCTGCCGTCTTTATTTTTATTTAAAGTTAAATTTAATTCGTCTAACAGGCGGTCGTTCTTTGCAAATTTATCAATGAATAAAATTGTTTGCGAAAGGCTTTCCACCGGAGCTTCAGCTTGAGCCGCGCGAATCATCGCCGGTTGAGCTTTCATAAACATTTGCGCAATAGATTCTACCTGCGGATTAAAGCTCGCTGAAAACATTAAGGTTTGCTTGTGGCCACGTAAAGTGTTGTGGATATTTTTTAACTGAGGAGTAAAACCCATATCCAGCATCCGGTCGGCTTCATCAATCACCACAAACTCAATACTTTTTAAAAGTAATTTGTTAGTTACTAAATGATCGTTTAAACGCCCTGGTGTGCCCACCACTAAGCGCGGATTTTTTTTAAGTGCGTTGATCTGCTTAGCACTCGGAATGCCGCCAATAACCAAGCAAGAAGTTATTTCCGGAAGTTCGGCGCACAATAAGCCGAAAACTTTAAAAATTTGCTGAGCCATTTCGCGGCTTGGTGCCATTACTAAAGCTCGAGCTTCAGGATTTTTTAAAAGAGAAGTTAAAACGGGTAGTGCAAAGGCTAAAGTTTTTCCGCTTCCGGTTTGGGCTACGCCTATAACATCAGTTCCAGTCATGGCTACAGGTATGGCCATGGCCTGAACTTCGGTGGGTTTTGAAATCTCCATTTTTTCCAGTGCATTTAGTAAAACTGGGGAAAGGTTCATCTCTTGAAAGCTACTAACACGTACAGTGGAATTTTGAGGTTTCATATAGGCATTTGATATACCAGAGGGGCTAACTTGAGTAGGCTTATATTGATAAAAGCCCTCTTGTGTATAATCTACAGCCAAATAGGTCTTTTTTAGGTCTAATAAAGCAGATTTAAGCTTAAAATTCGATGAATTTAGGTCTAAATTATGACTATGAAGCACGATATCCATTTCGTTAAAATTACAAATCGCCGGAAGTGGTTAATTTAAATTCAGTTACAGGAGTAAACATATGGGATTAACAAAAAAAGAAAAGCTGTATTCAGCATCGGTGGGTTTTGTATTAGGGGCCATTTACGTGGTGGTGGGTATTTTAGAATCCACCAACTCCACAGCCTCAATAGGTGTGCTCTTTATACCTTTTTACGGAGCCTTCGGCGCTGTTTTGTCATTGGCCGCCTACTACGCTATTAAAACAAACTGGCTTACGCGAATAGCTTTAGTGTTAGTGAGCGCTGTTTTAGGTTTTGGTTTTTATGAAAAATCCGAAAATTTAAAATCAGCCTCCGATGCCAATACGCCAGCTTCTTATTTAGCCGATTTAGCTCAAGCTAAAATGCTGTTTGGCCGCGAAGAGGTTCTTGAAGCCATCGCGCAAAACCCCAATGTTACACCTGAGTTATTGCTGATTCTTTCGAAAAAAGAGTTTACCAGCGTACGCATGAAGGTGGCCGAAAACCCAGCTGCACCGGCCGAACTTTTAAATCAAATAGCCCAGCAGGGTTTTAATCACGACTTGCACTCCGCCTTGGCCCGTAACCCCAAGTTGCCCTCTAATATCATAGATAAATTATTAACCGCCACCGCTCAGGATTTTCCAGGACATACTGAATTTAAGCTTTACCAAACCTTTGTTTGGGGGCCCTTAGCTCGCCATGCTAATTTAACCGATGCTCAATTTACAAAATTGACCCAATTTGAAAACCCAGAATATTTTTTAATTTACGGTATTATCGAATCGGGTAGAGCCAGCTGTGAACTTTTAAAAACCTATCGCGATGGCGATAACGGCGCGCTAAAAAACAATGCGGCCAGTAAAATGAGCGAGCAGGGGTGTGAGAAGTAGGGTTTAACTTCTTATAATGTGCAAGAAACACTTTCTGGAACTTTTAGTGGCTTAAACTGCTTGTAAGTGGCCTCTTTAAGTTCTTTAACGTGCTCCACTTGATTGGTGGCACTTAAAATTTGCTTGTCGTTACTGCCAAATTTTTTAAGCATAATAATTCGTAAAACAATTTCGGTGTGAGCGTCTATTTTAGCCGGGTGGTTTTTTTGTTTTTCCCATCGGTTTAACGACACATGGGTAACACCAACTAATTTTGCAAAATCACGCATCGAAAGATTAAGCGAATGTCTGAAAAACTTAACTTGATTGCCGCTTAACTGAATATCTTGATCGGCGCAAATAAACTTAATTATTTCCGGAGCCATTTTAGTAAAATCAATATCAGGCACAAGTTCACCACGTAACTTAACAGCGGGTAGTTCTTCAAATATGACCGGAAATCCAAAACCGTTCCAGGTGTAATTTTTTAGTTTCATAATGTTTGCCTTCTTATCGGTATGTGCTGTGGTACTTAAAGTACCACTTATTGATTTTTTTGTCATTAGCTAAAATTCCTGCTGCATTAAGAGATTTGTAGCGTATTAAATTGATATTGAGCTTATCTTGCTCGACTTAAGCCTGTTGCAATTTGTTTTACTGGCTAAGCGCGTAGCGTAATTTATATAAAGGAATAAAAAGTCGGATTTCGGATTTAAATATGTTATTTTTTAGCCATGAAATTTTTTTTAACTTTTATATTTAGCCTTTACATATCGCACGCAACCGCAGCCGAAACCATCCAAATGGCCATCACGGTTGACGACTTACCTGTGCACGGGGCTCTTCCACAAAATACAAATCGTTTGCAAGTGGCCCAAAAAATGACGGAGGTTTTAAAAAAATATAAAATACCCGAAGTGTACGGTTTTATTAATGCCGGCAATATCGAATTTCAAAAAAACGACCTAGAAGTTTTAAAAACATGGCGCAAGGCCGACTATCCTTTAGCTAACCATTCCTATTCGCACATGGATTTACATAAATCTTCCGTTGAAGATTTTCAAAACGACATCCTCCGCAACGAAAAATGGCTTAAAGAATTAAACTCAGACCTCAACTGGAAATTTTTCAGATACCCTTACCTACGCGAAGGCGACACAATCGAAAAAAGAAACTCCATCCGCCAGTTTTTAAATAACAACAAATACCAAATTGCCCAGGTAACAGTGGATTTTGAAGACTGGGCCTGGAACGAGCCCTACGCCCGCTGTAAAAATAAAAACGACACTAAATCTATAGAAAAACTTAAAAAATCTTATCTGGAGCACGCCGACCAAATATTAGATAGATCGGTTAAAATTACCAATCATCTTTTTAAACGCCCGGTTAAGCATATTTTACTTTTGCATATAGGTGCTTTCGACGCCGAAATGCTGGAAGACCTCATTAAGCTTTACCAAAAAAAAGGTGTTCAATTTATTTCGTTATCTGAAGCCGCTACCGACGAAATTTACAAAATAGATCCAGGCGTTGTTGGAAAATGGGGAGCTGAGCTGCCTTACCAAATTTTAAAATCTAAAAATATAAAACTTAAAGATATAGGGGCCGACACTTTGGCTTTTCCGGCTACGGAGTATCCGGAAGAGTTTTTAGCCGGGTTTTGTAAATGAGATGAACTTTGTTATTTTTTTCTATTTAGGCTTTATTAAAGCTAGCTTTGATTTTAACTAAAGCTTGCTGAACTTCTAAGATGCTCGGAGCGCTTTCTTTTCTGTAGACTAAGCTCATAAAATCATTTTCGTAATGTGCCTGTATATCTTTTAAAACAACTTCAGTTTTTTTAAATATAGGGGAGTCGGCAATATTTTTTTCAGAATGCAACGCTGTGACTCTCAAATCATCAGTTTTTACGTCTTCATACAGTTTTAAAAAGTCATCTGAATCAACAAATTTTTGAATTTTATCAGTTCGCAAAAGTAAGGAAACGTCATACAAATGTCGAATCTTTTTTATTAAGTCCGTATGTTTGTCTGGATCTGTAAAGCTTGCTCTTGAAATAGCCGCGATTTTTTCAGTGAAGGTGCGCTCAATGTCTAATACGTTTACTGTAAACGACTGAAGTTCATATTTTTCAATTTCGCTTTGTAAACCCTTGGCTTCAAAAAAATCTGTAATATAGCTTTGCAGTTTGTGCTCAGAAAACGGATTAGGTTTTGCAAATGAATTTATTTCTAGTAACAAATCAGAAGATGCATTTCCAAAATCGCCCTCAATGATTTGCTCATATTGCCAAACTGTTTTTCGAAAGCGTCCGCGTTTAGAAGTAACACCTTCTTTATGAGTCTCTTTTAAAGGGCTTTTGGCTAAGGCATCTTCTATTTTTGAAATCAGTGATTTTATTTGATTGTCATTTCTTTCGCCAACTATAACAGCCAAATCTACGTCTTCTGAAAATCTATGTATTAATTTATGCGCTTTAGATAAAGAAGTACCACCTTTAAAAACGGCTTCTCCTTTATAAACAGACAAACTTAAGTTTTTAAGTATAAAGCAAACCCAATAATCTTTTTCTACGAAAACTTCACGTATATCTAATTCTTTTGAAGTTGCCTCTATTGCATCTTTGAAGTCTTTAGGGTTTTCGTGAAGTTTCAAATGATGCTCCATCTTTTTTTATTTGGAAGTAAAGCAATATCAAGATTTAGCTTATATCTAGATACTGGGTTTAAAGTAGTTTTAATTGCAGAGGCCGCTTTATTGTTTTGCAGTTCTAATAGGGCACCGGCTAAAGCCCTAACATAGGGCCTTTCTTCTTGCAGGGCTTTTATTAGCAAATTTAAATCGCTAGTACTAAATTCCGACAGTAGAGACGACACTCGTTCTAGGCTTAGTTTGGTATCTCCATCTGGAGTTTTCTTTAATAGTCTTAAGGCCTCAATCACATCAGTTATTCGTGATTTCGTATAATCAATGTCTTTTATGCCCTGTCGTTCAAAGCGTATATTAATAGAACCCACTTTTAATTTACGTGTAGATCTTGCGGCCCTAATAAGAATTTCAGATGGAATTTGTGATGTAACACCAATTCTGTTAAGTGCCATGTTGCCCGCAAAATATCCGCCATTTTCTTTTATAATATTATCAAGAATTTGCCACTCAGAGGGCCCAAGCTCTCCATACTTTGTCTTTTTAGGAATATAATATTTTCCCTTGCTAAGTCTTTTCACAATCCCTTTTTTAGATAAGCGGCTGAGCTCTAAAATAACGGCTTGAGGATTATTGATTTCTGCAAAATCCTTTTGAGTAAATAGAGTCCCGGGGTCTATTGTTTTTATCTTGTCTCTAATTGTTTGTGAAATGCTCATGTTCTCCATATCGGAAAGTATATCATAAAACTGATATGTTTTTATATACAAAAACATATCAAATAAAAAACTTAATAATTACAAATAGTTAGCTAATTTTACGCGCTTTAAACAAGTATCAAATTGGGATACAAAGGTCTAGATTACTGCGCAAAATAACAAGCCATATGCATTGCCAAGAGGGGAGGTTTTTATAGTTTCAGACGCATAAGCAGGGCTTCGCCATTAGGAGTTTGCATTAACTTTTCTTTTTGAAACCCAGCTTTTTCAAAGGCCCGAATGGCGCGAGTATTGGTGGGTTCGGGGTCGATGATAATTGAATCTACACTTGTGTGTCTGCTTTTTAAAAATTCTATAAATTCTTTTATGATGATCGGGCCCAAGCCCTTATTGAGATATTTTTCTTCACCTATCATAAGGTCTACACCATAAGTATTTGGTTTTTCATCGGGCCACCAGCCGTCGCCAACTTTGCAGGCTTCGTAGTATTGGATGTAGCCGATGGGGTGTGATTCGTGTTCGATTATGAAGGCGTAGACGGATTGTTGGGGGAGTTTGATGAGGAATTTTTCCTCGAGTTCTGCGAGGTTGTTGGTTTCTTGCCAGAATGGGGTGATGTGGGGGCGTTGGAGCCAGGTGGCGAAGAGGGGAATGTGGGATTTTTTTAATGTTATAAATGAAATCACTTTTTAAATTATGTTATTTTTTTGAAAAAATTGGTAGCGTAAGGCATTTGTGCTATAGTTATGTGTAAGTATATGAAAAATAACGGATTTTCAGTGAATTTAAAAGCAAAAAGCCCATGATTTCACCAACTGCTTAATGTAACTTAAGGTTATATTGGCGACTTGAGGGGAATTTAGGGTAGATGTTAAAAAGCAGCTAATATTCAAAGCGATAAATTTATTCACCTTAACTTTACTTTGCGCATCAAGCCAGTGATTTCATTGTCTTTACTAGTGGTTATCAGTCGGTCACAATTTTCATGGTCATTCGTAATCTGGTTGAAGTTGTGAATTGAGGTTGAATAGATGAACGCAGTAGAAATAGAAGAAGCAGTCTCAAAATTGGCAGAAATGCCGTTCGACGCTGAGTCTTTTCCTTATGCGTTTCTTGAAGCTTTCGGAAACAAACAAGCAACCATACAACGTCTTAAGTCCGGAGCATCAAATAAATCTGATGTGACGGGTGGCGTTTTACAATTTAATAATATTCATATTGCAGTGGCTGAACTGGGCAAGGTAAATGAAAAACTAGGTCAGCTTCGTAACAGCCCGGCTACAAAACGTCAAAAGACTAAGTTCATTTTAAGCACCGACGGAACTGAGTTTCACGCCGAAGATCTTACAACTGATGAGCCTCCAGTTATTTGTAGTTATAAAGATTTTCCTGATCACTTTGGTTATTTCTTGCCACTTGCTGGGATTTCTACTGTAAAACAAATCCGCGAAAGTTCTTTCGATATAAAAGCAACCGGGCGATTGAATCGATTATATGTAGAACTTTTAAAAGACAACCCTAGGTGGGGTGCAGCTGAGCGGCGCCACGACATGAATCATTTCATGGCAAGATTGATATTTTGTTTCTTTGCAGAAGATACGGGTATTTTTAAAAGCATAAGGTTGTTTTCTAGTACGGTTGAACAAATGAGTGGGAAAGATTCGGCTAATACAAATGAGGTAATTAGCGAAATTTTTCGCGCAATGAATACGGATTTTGGTGAGCGGCCGAAAGCTAATTTACCACGATGGGTTGAAGAGTTCCCCTACGTAAACGGAGGATTGTTCTCCGGCAGTGTAGAAGTTCCGAAATTTAGTAAAATCGCCAGGTCTTACTTACTTCATATAGGTAGACTCGATTGGCAGAAAATTAATCCTGATATCTTTGGCTCAATGATACAAGCGGTAACTGAAGATGAGGAACGAGGATCACTTGGAATGCATTACACAAGTGTGCCAAATATTTTACGCGTTTTGAATCCACTTTTTCTTGATGATCTACGTTCTCAGCTGGATAAGGCCGGAGACAACCCAAGAGCTCTTCTTAATCTAAGGAAACGAATTTCTAAAATTCGAGTATTTGATCCAGCTTGCGGTTCTGGAAATTTTCTAGTTATTGCGTATAAGGAAATGCGAGTAATAGAAGCTGAAATTAATAAAAGAAGAGGTGAACCTGACACAATTTCTGAAATTCAACTTACTAATTTTCGCGGAATTGAATTGAGAGACTTTCCTGCAGAGATAGCGCGCCTTGCTCTTATAATCGCGGAATACCAGTGTAACGTGCTTTACATCGGTCAAATGAATGCTTTATTAGAGTTTCTTCCATTAAATGCTGAAAATTGGATAGTGACGGGAAATGCACTCAAATTGGATTGGTCAAAGATATGTGTGCCACATATCTCATTTGTTAAGACTGAGGAGGATGATTTATTCCGCACGCCGAAGTCACAAGCAGAAATTGACTTTGATTACTCTGATTTTGAAACCTATATATGTGGGAACCCTCCGTATGCGGGCCTTAGTTCTCAAACTGACGAACAGAAAAATGATTTGCGAGCTCTCTTTGAGGATGTGAGCAGCTATTGGAAGTCATTTGATTATGTTATGGGGTGGTTTTGGAAGGCTAGAAATTTAATTGAAACACAAAATGCAAAAGTTGCCTTTGTTTCAACAAATTCAATTTGCCAGGGTCAGTTAGTGCCGATGTTTTGGCCTTTGATTTTAAAAGATAAGATTAAAATATGTTTCGCATATTCGTCTTTTAAGTGGAAGAATTTAGCGGCTAATAATGCAGGCGTTATGGTTGTCATAATTGGTCTTTCACGTGGGCAAGAACGTACGGCTACAATTTTCGACCCTATTGATAATGAAGGATTGTCTGTTAAGGAGACATCAAATATCAACGCATATATTGTAGCTGGTCCTAATATATACATAGAACCATTAACAGCTCCACCAGTTGATCGTCCGCAAATGTTCTGGGGAAATAAGCCAACTGACGGTGGAAATTTAATTATGGAACAAGGTGATGCGAAAGAACTTTTAGCTAAATCTCCTGGGGTGCAAATGTTTTTAAGACCCTATTTTGGGTCGGATGAATTTATAAAGGGTGCTCCTCGAGCTTGTATTTGGGTAAACAACAATGAGAAGGAGTCTGCATTTAAAATTGAAGATTTGGCCACTAGGTTTGATAAAGTTGAAAAATTTAGATTAAGCAGCACAGCAAAAGAGACAAGATCGGCCGCAAAATATTCCCATAGATTTCGTCAAATTCAAGGTACGCCAGGAAATAGTTCAATAATTATCCCAATACATACGAGCGAAAGACGAGAGTTTTTGCCTGTTGGGCTTTTGCCACCAGGAGCAATAATTTCAAATGCGGCATTCGGTTTATATGATTCGCCCATATGGTGCTTATCTATCCTTGCATCTAAAATGCATATAGTTTGGGTGGCAACAGTTTGTGGGAAAATCAAAACGGATTATAGGTATTCAAACACCTTAGGTTGGAACACCTTTCCACTTCCCAAAATGACAGAACAGAATAAACAAGAACTAACAAAATGCGCTGAAGAACTACTGATTGCGCGAGAAGCACACTTTCCTGCAACTATTGCCAATTTGTATGAAACCGGCAAAATGCCTGAAGACTTGCGAAGAGCACATGAGCGCAATGATGAGGTTTTGGAAAGAATATATATCGGCAGAAAATTTAAGAACGACACTGAGAGGTTAGAAAAATTGTTTGAGCTCTATACAAAAATTGTTGCAGCAAAGAAACCTGTTGAAAAAAATAAGAAAGCTAAGAAAAAGGAAGTGAAGTCGTGAAAAAAAATATTTCAGTTCCTACCGTATCAACGAAATATGCATGTACTGGTAGATCAACCAAAGCCAACGATATGGGTATGCGTACCATGCAAGAGCGTGCATACCAAAAGCGCGGCGAGCAGTACCTTCTAATCAAGTCCCCGCCCGCATCAGGTAAAAGTCGCGCCTTAATGTTCATTGCTCTAGATAAATTACATAATCAGGGTTTAAAAAAGGCAATTATTGTAGTCCCAGAAAAAACTATTGGTGCAAGTTTTAGCGACGAGCTGCTTTCTAAATTCGGATTTTGGGCTGACTGGCGCGTTGTTCCTAAGTGGAATTTGTGTAATGCGCCTGGCGGTGATAATGGCGGCAAAGTTGATGCGGTTAAATCATTCTTAGAAGGCGATGATAAGGTTTTAGTTTGTACGCATGCAACATTTCGATTTGCCGTTGATAAGTTTGGAATTGAGGTCTTCGATAACTGCCTTTTAGCCATAGATGAATTTCATCATGTCAGCGATAATGATGACAATAAGCTCGGTAGTCATCTTAAGAGACTGATGGAGCGTGATAAGGTGCATGTAGTTACTATGACAGGTTCCTATTTTCGTGGCGACGCAGAACCTGTTTTAGCCGCACAAGATGAGGCGCGCTTTGAAACAGTCACTTACACTTATTATGAGCAGCTAAATGGTTATCAGTATTTAAAACAGTTGGATATGGGTTATTATTTTTATACTGGGTCTTACACTGATGAAATTCTAAATGTTTTAAATTCTGAAGAAAAAACAATACTTCACATTCCAAATGTCAATTCGCGCGAAAGCACAAAAGATAAAATAAAAGAAGTTGAACATATACTTAATGAACTTGGCACTTGGCAGGGAACTGATGCTGAGACCGGCTTTCAATTAGTAAAACTGCCAAATGGAAAAATTTTACGAATAGCAGATTTAGTAGATGATGATGTTAAACGAGCTAAAGTGCTTGAGTCTCTTCGTGACCCATCTCAAAAAGAAAATCGCGACCATGTCGATATTATAATAGCGCTCGGGATGGCAAAAGAGGGTTTTGACTGGATATGGTGTGAGCATGCGCTGACAGTGGGTTATCGATCGAGTCTGACCGAAATTATTCAAATTATTGGCCGAGCAACTAGAGATGCTAAAGGTAAAACGCGAGCTAGGTTTACTAACCTCATTTCTGAGCCAGACGCTTCACAAGCCGCGGTTACAGATGCCGTAAACGACACATTAAAGGCTATCTCAGCAAGTTTGTTGATGGAGCAAGTGCTTGCTCCAAGATTTAATTTTGTTCCTAAAAACTCAGATAGCGGCCCAATGCCTGGCTTCGACTATGGTGAGGGCGGCTACGACTCTAATAAGTCGAATATCGGCTTTAATGATCAAACAGGACAATTTCAAATTGAAATTAAGGGCTTGGTAGAACCTCAAACTAAGGAAGCTAAGAGAATTTGCCAAGAAGATCTAAATGAAGTTATTGCCTCTTTTGTTCAAGATAAGTCTGCGATTGAAAGAGGTTTGTTTGATACGGAAATGGTTCCGGAAGAACTTACTCAAGTTAAAATGGGTAAAATTATTAGAGATAAATATCCTGATCTAAGCGAAGAAGATCAAGAATCGGTTAGGCAGCATGCAATAGCCGCCTTGACCTTAACACAGAAAGCAAAAGAAATCATAAATACTGATCCAACTCTAGCCAGTAAAAATACTGCTTTAATAGACGGAATTCGGAAATTTGCGATGGATGTCCGAGATCTGGAAATAGATTTAATTGACCGCATAAATCCATTTGGCGAGGCTTATGCAATTCTGTCTAAGACTATGAATGAAGAAAGTCTTAAACAAGTGGCCATTATCATTGCTGGCAAGAAAACAAACATTACAATAGAGGAAGCTAGGGAACTTGCTAAACGGGCGAAGCGATTTAAAGATGAACGAGGAAGGCTTCCGTCTTTGACATCCCAGGACCCGTGGGAAAAAAGAATGGCAGAAGGAGTTGCAGCATTACAAAGATATGCTGCTAATAAAAAGAATGAATAAAATGACTTCTGACGAAGAGCTGTTGGCGGATTTAGGTCTTGAGCCAGAGAGCGAAGCTCCTTCTGGAGTTTCAGCCAAAGAGTCGCGCATAATTTCAGGTTTTGAAGAGATTGAAAAATTTTATGAGACCCATGGAAGGCTTCCTGAGCATGGCGAAGATAAAGACATTTTTGAAAGAATTTACGCTGTGCGGTTGGACGCCATTAGAAAATCAGAAGAATGTCGTTTTGTTTTAACCGGAAAAGATAAACATGGATTGCTGAATATCGAAACTTCAGAAGATGAAAATCTAGATGATTTAGATGATGAAGATTTACTTTCTGAGTTAGGTATTTCAAGCATAGATAAAAATGATATAACAAAATTAAAGCATGTAAAATCTCGTGCCGAAGTTAGAGCAGCCGATGAGATTGCTAGTCGAGTTCCATGCCAGAATTTTTCTAAATATAAGATTTTATTTGAAAAAGTCCAACAAGAGCTTAATTCAGGAGTTCGCAAAACAATAGAATTCCGTAAAAATTCTCAAATAAGATTGGGGGAGTTTTTAATACTTGGTGGTCAGAAATTATTTATTGCGGAAATGGGTGAGGAGTTTATAAGCGAATATAATCGACCAAATCAACGTATGAAGGTAATTTATGATAACGGAACTGAAAGTAACTTACTTCTTAGATCGCTTCAAACATCATTAGTTAAAGATGCAAATGGGCGAAGAATTACCGATCCAGCCTTGTCAGGCCCATTATTTTCAGGCATTGCTGAATCTAATGATACAGCGAGTGGAACTATATACGTTTTACGTAGTAAATCAGATAACCCTATAATTGCTAAAAACCGTGAAGTAGTTCATAAAATCGGAGTAACAACAAGCAGTGTAAAAAAGCGAATTGTTAATGCTCACCTGGATCCTACGTTTTTAATGGCCGATGTGGAAGTCATGGCTACTTATGAGCTATCCAACATCAGTAGATCAAAGCTTGAAGCTTTAATTCATAAATTTTTTGATTCTGCTCGTTTAGAAATAGAAATAAAAGATAGATTTGGTTTGCCAATTATGCCAAGAGAATGGTTTTTGGTTCCATTGTTTATTATAGACGAGGCCATACATCGTATTAAAGATGGCACTATTCAGCGATATAGGTATGATGTTAAAAATAGTCGTATTATTGAAGAATAGATTGTATCATTTCAATGCCTATACGTGGTACATTTATAGGTTGAAATTGTGATGACCAAATAATCTAGGTGCTATTTGTCATCACTTCCGAAAAGTTTCAGCTACCATACTTCAATTAACGTAGTAAGCAATAAAATTAAGCTAAAGTCTAATTAATAAAAAGATAAAATTGAGTTTTAATAAGTACTACGCTATTTTGAGCATAGGTGTAACCATTTGAAAAAAATGAAACTTTTTATAAAAAGTGAATGCAATGAATAGAAAAAAAAATCCGCAAAAATTAAACGCAATAGACTTGTTCGCAGGTTGTGGTGGCTTAACAACAGGCTTACATCAAGCTGGATTTATTACTAAAGTTGCAGTTGAGCTGGAACCCATCGCCGTCAAAGCATTTAAATTAAACCATCCAGAGACACACATAATTCAAAGTGACATAAGAAAAATAAAAGCTGCTGAAATAAAAAAAATTCTGGGTAAGGAAAAGTTACACTTGTTAGCAGGTTGTCCACCTTGCCAGGGCTTTTCTTCAGTTAGAAGACTTAATAAAAATAAAAGTGCCAGGGATAAAAGAAATAATTTGGTATTCGAGTATCTTAGATTAGTGAAAGAGTTGAAGCCACTAACAATTATGATGGAAAATGTTCCGGGACTGAAAGATTACTATTTATTTAAGGAAGTTGTTAAAGAATTATCTGAGCTTGGTTACAACCCGAAGTTTGAGGTTCTTAATGTTAAGGACTTCGGTGTTCCACAAAGTCGACGCAGATTGGTGTTGGTGGGTTCTATACTGGGAAAAATTGAGTTACCAAATGCCACAAATAAGAAAGTTAGCGTTAGAGATGTCTTGTTTAATTTAGAAAAGCCTCGACATAGCAAAGACAAACTTCATCGAATAGTTGCAAAGCATAGCATTAAGATTATGGAGAGAATTAAGCTCACACCAAAAAATGGTGGTAGCTGGAAAGACTTACCGAGTAAGTATATACTAAAATGTCACAAAAAAAGTGGAGTTGGTTTTAATGACATCTATGGAAGGTTACGTTGGGATGATTATTCGACAACGATAACAGGTGGGTGCTTAAATCCATCTAAGGGAAGATTTTTGCACCCAGCTCAGAACCGAGTTATTACTCCTAGAGAAGCTGCGTTGCTGCAGTCATTTCCCAAATCCTACAAGTTTCCGTTAGATATTTCAAAAGATGCGCTCGCTTTACTAATTGGAAATGCATTGCCTCCAAAGTTTAGTTTTTATCAATCTAGCCATTTAGCTGATCATATACTTCGACATATAAATTTCAACAAAAAGGGATAATCTATGACTGATCAAAAACCTAAACTAACACTTGGTTTTCACGGTAGAATTATTGATCATCTTGGAATTCAAATGTATCAAAGCCCGACAGCTGCAATCGCTGAAGTAGTTTCGAATGCTTGGGATGCTGATGCAGATGATGTCAAAATTAAATTTGATTTTACTAGCTCTGAAAAGTCGGATTGGACAATTGAGATAACTGATAATGGAAATGGAATGACGCTAAAGGAGTGTCAAAGTCGATTTCTAAGTGTAGGTTACAATAGACGTGAATCAAAAGGACCAACAGAGAAATCAAAAGAAAAAAGCCGTCCAGTTATGGGGCGCAAAGGAATTGGAAAATTTGCGGGTTTTGGTATCGCAAGATACATAGGGATTAAAACAGTAAGTCGTGAAACTACTGAAGTTACAGAATTCGAGCTAGATATTCAAAGCATCAGAAAAGGTGACAGTTATGTTTCAACTACTGAGTTGGAAATAGCGGTTAAAAATCATAGTGAGAAAACTATTCTCCCTCATGGAACCGTAATTACACTTAGAGATTTGAAAATCGGTAAGCGAATTCAAGACGCTCAGTTTTCGGATTCGTTAGCTAGGCGATTTGCAATTAACTCTGTTGCAGATCAATTTCAAATTTCTCTAAATGGTAACCCTGTGATTGAAAGTATAGATGCAACCGGTATAGAAATGTCATTTCCAAGAGACTTGCCAGAGGCGGATAAAAAAGAGCGAAATATTGAAATTGATACTGACGGGTTAGGAAAAGAAAAACTTCCCAACGGAAAAGAAGTTAGCTGGAAGATCAATTTCTACAAAGAGTTGGTTAAAAACGAAGAGATTGCAGGTGTAACTGTTTTTGCGCATAAAAAATTAGCTCAACGACCATTTATGTTTAATTTAACTGGTGGTATGGCAAGTCAAGCGGGGCCTGAATACATGTCTGGTAAGGTAATTGCCGACTGGGTAGACGAGCTTGGTGAAGATGTAATTTCAACAGAACGTCAAAGACTTAATTGGGAGCATCCTGAATTAAGTGAAATGCAAGAATGGGGACAAGCTCTGATCCGTCGTCTGCTGAGCATATGGAAAAGTAAACGAACAGAAAAGAAAATGCAGGCTCTTGAAAGCAAAATGGATTCATTTTCTTCAAGAATAGGTGCGCTCGGTAGCGAAGGAAAGGTCGTAAAAGGCGCATTAACTAAGCTCGCCCAAATTGAAAAGCTAACGACCGAACAATTTACTGACATGGGTCATGCTGTATTGTTGGCATGGGAGCAAGGAAGGTTGAAGGAGCTTATTAACCAAATTGCAAATAGCGCTGAGTTGGATGAGACAGGATTATTGGAGTTGTTGACTGAGGCAAATGCAATTACGGCTTTGCATACTGCGGAAACAGTAAAAACAAAGTTATTAGCAATCGAAGGTCTTCAAAAGAGAATCGATGAACAACAATTGGAAAATGCAGTTAGGGATTACATTGCAAAGAATCCGTGGCTTATCTCACCACGATGGGAGACTTTTGCTAAGGAAATGACAGTAGATAAAATTTGTCAAAAGGCAGCGAGTTCCACGCTTGACAAGGATGAAGCATTTAACGGAAGAGTTGATTTGGTTTTATCAAGTGATAAACAGTTGCTTTTATTGGAATTTATGAGGCCTGGACTTCCACTGGATCGAGATCATCTAAACAGATTCAATGAATACATTGATATAATCCACGAAAAAATTACCGCTGATACAGCGCTTGGATTTGATCACATTTCTGGATATCTTATTGCAGATAAGCTGGAAGATAAAACTGGTATGTCGAAAGCAATCAAAGATATGAAGCAAAATGAAAGATATGCGATGTCGTGGCCAACTCTAATAGCTCAAGCAAGAAAGCAATGGATTGAGTTTTTAGACCATATAAAACTACGTGCTCCTGAGGATCAACGAGTACAGGCAATACATGTAAATGATAAAACAGTTGAAGATAAGGCGAATAATAAGTGATAAGACTGTGTAGTAAATTGGGTGAGGATTCTAAGAGTTCAATTTATTGTATGCTTTCAAATTTATAAAAAATTTGGTAGTGAGAGGCGGACTTGAACCGCCGACCTACGGATTATGATTCCGTTGCTCTAACCAGCTGAGCTACCCCACCACATACCGGGCAAACGCCGAACGAAGTTAAAGTTGTAAATTCACAGCCCAATCTTGTCAACGATAGGTCCCAAATAGCCTATAAATCCCGCCCATTTAGCTGTAAACGGGTAGGAATCTGCTTAAAAATACAAATTCTGCTTCTGATTTAGTCAAAAAAACTCAAAACCAGAGCCCAAGCCAACAAACCGCATCTTAACACAAAGCTAACGCGACTCTAAAGCTCACATCCCTCAATATAAAAACATCCAAAACCAAAGGAGTTCCCTCAAATGAAAACACTCATCGTTTTATTGTCTTTAATCGCCCTTAACGTACAGGCCCAAACCCTTATTAAGGTCGACGGTTCAAGCACTGTATACCCAATTACAGAAGCTATGGCTGAAGAATTTCAAGCCATGAAAAAAAACACAGTTAAAGTAACTGCAGGTATTTCAGGTACCGGTGGCGGATTCAAAAAATTCTGCCGTGGCGAAATCGATATTCAAGATGCATCTCGCCCAATCACTAAAGCTGAAATGGAAGATTGCAAAAAAGCGGGCATTCAATATTTTGAATTACCAATTGCTTACGATGCAACAGTTGTAGCGGTTAATCCTAAAAACACTTGGTTAAAAGAAATCTCAGTAGCAGACCTTAAAAAAATGTGGGAACCGTCGGCTATGAGCACTATTAAAAAATGGAATCAAATTAACCCAGCTTGGCCCAATGAAGAGTTTAAATTATTCGGTGCCGGTTCAGATTCAGGTACATTTGATTACTTCACTGAAGCTATTATGGGTAAAGCTAAATCATCACGTGGTGATTACACAGCTTCTGAAGACGACAACACTTTAGTTAAAGGTATCGCTGGCGAGAAAAACGCTATCGGTTATTTACCAATGTCGTACTTCATCGAAAATAAAAAATCTTTAAAAGCTTTAGCTATTTTAGGTGGCGACAAAGCCCCTGTTAAAACTGGAGTTTTGCCTTCTAAAGAAACAGTTGAAAACGGAACTTACTTTCCGCTTTCACGCCCATTATTCATTTACGTAAGCCAAGCTTCTGCTAAACGCCCTGAAGTAGCTGAGTTTGTAAAATTCTACTTAAAAAAGGCTCCTGAAATAGTGCCTGCAGTTAAATACGTAGCGCTTCCAGCAAAAGTTTACACAATGGCTGAAGAGCACTTCACAAAAGGCAAAATGGGAACTGTGTTCGCAGCCGGTAACCACGTTGGTTTAAAAATCGAAGATTTAATGAAAAAAGAAGCTAGTTTCTAGTAACTGGTTGTTTTGTTGTGAGGCCTAGCGGGTGTTCGGTGTCCCTCACATAGCGCTCGCTAGGCTGAAAATTTAGTTATGATTTTAAAGGCGCATTAAACAGCGCCTTTTTTATTTTGCCCTGCGCACAGTTTAAGATACACCACAAGTATAGCAATTGACTTGCATCCAGAGCCCTCAATAATAATATAGGTAAACGAGGCAACAAATATGGAACCAAGTATAAAAACCACTAGCGAAAAAAAACTAATCGGTAAAAAACTAAGCATGAGCTTTGCCGATTTTAAAGTAGGGCAGTTGTGGGCTTCGTTTATGCCTAGACGAAACGAAATTTCAAACAGTGTTTCCACCGACATGATTTCAATGGCCGTATATCAGCCAACACATTTTTCAAATTTTAATCCGCAAAATACTTTTGATAGATGGGCCGCAGTAGAAGTGTCAGATTTTTCAAAAATTCCGGAAGGCATGGAAAGCTTCACATTACCCGGCGGCCTGTACGCGGTTTTTAATTATAAAGGTTTAAATACAGACTCAAGCATTTTCCAGTACATCTACAGCAAGTGGATTCCGCAATCGCAATATGCCTTAGACAACCGCCCGCATTTTGAAGTACTAGGCAGTAAATACAAAAACAACGACCCAAATTCAGAAGAAGAAATCTGGATTCCAATAAAAGCTAAGTAAAAACAGGAAACTACAACCTAGTAGAGCATCACCAAGCTAGCTAAGCCGGTTTATTGCGTTCAATATGTTTCTGCAGCGACCAAAGGCGAATAATCTTTAAATACTCGTCGCGCATGCCAAACAAAACAAACTGGTAAGAATAGACTTTATCCTGATTGGGTTTTTCGCTGGCGTAGTGAATTTTAGCTTTAATTTCCTGTAGGTTCGCTTCATCATCCTGAGGTAAGGCAATATCTAAAATTTGTCCTATTTCGTACTTATGTGCATCGGTAAATGAAATAGCGGCCTCAGAAAACTCCTGAATTTTAATAACTTCAGATAAAGAAGTTATTTCATCTGTTTGAGCTGTAATTAATTGAATAGCTTCATCGCCTTCAACGATGGCCGGAAACAACACGCGTATTGTTTTAACCAGCAGTGCACGGTCAACAGGTTTTTCCATGCGGACAAATTCCAGTTCAAAACGCGTTTCAAGATCGGCACGGTTAAGAACATCGTCATAAAGCCGGATCACAACGGGCTTAATTCCTTTAAATTGGGCGTCCAGCGAGTTGGCCTCATAAGGCACGTCCGTAATTAAAAGATCGGCCTCAATCGGAACCTTAGGGTCAATACCGGCGTTTAATATAAACGTCATATCTTTATAGTTGCGCGAAAGTAATTCCTGAATAGAGCTCGAAACAGCTTCGTCAGGTATTTGCAAAGCCACAGTAATAAAGGGTTTATTATTTTCAGGTACGCCTTTCCAAACAGGTGCTTTTACTTTTTGCGGAGCGCTGGCCACTTTTTTGCGGAGCTGACTTAAAACCACACCAACGGATTGGCAAAAAATAAGTTCATAAGAGTTTTCGTCTTCGCCAAGCAAACGCGCCCACATGTGCATATTTTTTTTGTTGGCAAAAAGCGGGTGGTAAAACTTGTAGGCTTTATTTTTTTCAAGCAGGTGGTTTTTTTCAATTTTAAAACCAAACTCCGACAGTTGAAGAATTTTATATTTTTTAAGAGATTCAATTTGTGTTTCAACTTGAGTGGTGTGCACAAACTGGGTTTTAATTTTTTGACCCGACATAATGGCAAAACGGGTGTGCTCTTTTAAGATGGTGAGGTCAAAGGGTTTAAAAATTACATTGGCTACAGGTAAAGACTCCTGTTTGCGTAAGGGCTTTAACGGGTCGTCAAACATGGTTAGCAGTACATCGCATTTATGTTTGGTTTTTAAGGCGGCTAATCCTGCGGCAAAATCGCCTTTGATTTCTTCGGCGGCCACGCTCATTAACAAAATAATTTTATTGGTATTTTCGGGTTTGGAGATTTCTGTATTAAATTCATCCATGGAGTTGAATAACAGTACTTCGTGACCTAGTTCGCGAGCCAATTCACTCCAATTTTCTTGGATTTCTTTGTAGCATTTTGGATCACGCTCAATAGCTACTAAATATGGCATACTTTAATGTTATAGAAGTTTATGATAGAATGCTACACTAAATTCTGTTGTCCTAGTCTGATACATAATAATTCAACCAGAAGGGCGTCTTCGTGTTTAAAGCTCATCGTATTAATCACTCTAAGAGAATTGGTCTCACTCTCGTTTTGTAAGTTCGTTTTTCGAACCCAGCTTTGCCAATAGATATCAGTTAATTGCTCATCCTTGAGTTCCTGTTTCAGTAGGGCTTTTAGGGTTTGCAACAAATGAAGAGGGTGCGAATTCATATCTGAAATAATATACTCAAACCCATTTTTAAAAGCGTCAGATTTTAAAAGCATCTGTAGGTTTTCGTCGTTTAAAAGATTTCCGACGAGTTTTAAAAAGCCCAATTGGCCATCGCGGTGTTCGGGCTCAAAAAAGAAATGATCGGCATGAATTAAGTCGTGCATCACAAAACCTAAAAAATCACGTTCTGAAAACAAAGTGTGGGGCCAACTTTCAAAATTTTCGTTAATGGTGATAATGCGTTTACCGGAAATCTGAATATTTAAAAGCTCAACCGGAGTTGGGGTGTTGTGTGAAATAATTAATGGATAGCGACCACTCATGATGTAGCAGAGACTGCGGCTGCAAGCTTGCGGAAAGGCATTAATGCGGTATTCGTTAATAAAATCGGTTAAATTGATGTGTGGATTTAGCTTGGGAGGAATCAAAACCGGGGTGTTTTCAAAAAGCTCTGCAAGGCTTAAAGAGTGTTGCAGCAAGGAGGTGTCTGTTAAGAAAAACTCTTGGCGCTTACCGCCAAACCAGGTTTTTGGGCGACGCAAACAACTTAAGCCAATAACCCAAGCTTGGACTTTTTCCACATTTGAAAGGCGCTCGAACTTAGTTTTCCACATTTTAAATAGTTCTTGATGGGTTTTGTAGAATTCCTCATCACAAAACTGAGTTCGGTAGCGATCCTTATGTTTTTTTTGAATAATACTTAACATAAAACTAATAACTTAATGCTTGCTAAAGTCCAGTGGGTCAAGGTCAAATAGTCTTGTTAGTTCAACTTTTATTGTGCTCACGGAGGGGTCCATGAAAAAGTTTCTATTGGCGTTTTTAACGCTGACCACATTTGTAAACCTTAATGTTTTAGCTGCGGACAGTAGGTCTTTAGTTAACATCTTCAAAAGCGATGAAGACTTCATTTATAATGAATTCTACAAAGTTAAAGAAGCCCAAGGCGAACAAAGTATTAATCTATTGGCTTTAGATCACTATAACGAAAAATTCCCACTGCCGCCGGTTCCTTATAACCGCGACGAACAGTTTGGTGGATGGCTACGTGATACCAGTGGTACAACCTGCTTAAACACTCGCGGCTTAGTATTAGTGCGCGATTCAATAGGCAACATCACTTACACTTCGAGTGGCTGCACAGTTGATAAAGGTGAATGGGACGAACCTTACACAGGGCGTTTACACAAATTAGCTAAAGATATTCAAATCGACCATTTAGTGGCTTTAAAAAATGCTTACATGACCGGTGCCCACGAATGGAATAATCAAAAAAGATGTTTATACGCTAACTACATGGGTAACAAATTTCACCTATTATCAACTAACGGCAAAGAAAACTTAAAAAAGAGCGACCACACTCCAAGCGGTTATGTTCCGCCTAACAAAGCTTATACATGTCAGTTTATCAAACAGTGGTTGAATGTTAAATTAATCTGGTCATTGCGTTTAACCCCTAAAGAAGTGAGCGCAATTAATAAGATCGTCACTGAAAGCCAATGCGATCCACAGGGCTTTGTAATTCTGGCACAGGATTTAAAAGAGCAAAGAGAATATATGGCTGATAACGCCAACTTATGCTCATCTGCTGATGTAACAATTGAAAAATTTTAATATTAAGTTTGGTTATTCAGCACTGGGAAGTTTTAAAAAACTTTGACTAGTGCTTTTTGAGCGTTAAACTTATTAAATCATGAAATATTTAAGCTTATTATTGGTTGTTTTTGTTGTGGGTTGTGCGTCTTACTTTAAACGTAAAGATTGCGAATCCACTAATTGGTTTGATTACGGTCAAAAAGTAGCTTTAGACGGCCGTAGACTTTCAGGCGATCAGTTTATTTCAGAATGTTATAATGCTGAAGCCGACGTGGCTGAATCTGATTTAGATCGCGGTTTTAAAAGTGGTATGGAAAAATACTGTCAGCCTGAAACCGTTTATATTACTGGGCGTAATGGTAACTTTTTTTCAACGGAGATGTGCACAGGGCAGGGGTTAAATACTTTACAGGCAAAGCATAAAGCCGGAGTAAACGAGTACTGTCAGCGATCTAATGGTTATGCGGCGGGATCGCAAGGTAAGCCCTATAATAAAATTTGCCCAGCAAACTTAGAAGCGGCATTTTTGCCCGAATTCAACCGCGGCCGCAAAAAATACATTGTGGCTGTTTTATCAGACAACAATCAGGAAATTACCCGATTGGAAACTCAAGTTTCACGTACGCAGACCGACTTAAGATTTAAAAGGGCAGAACTTTCACGTTATCAGTTGAATTCTTCTCAGGATGAAAAAAATGTTAACTTGATTAGTAACCTCAGCAGCCAAGTGCGAAGCCTAGAGTATTCGATCAGTCAGGATCAAAGTAAGCTCAATAGTCTGCGCGCTAAAACCCGCGACCTGCAGCTGGAATTAGTACAGCTCGATAATTAAATTTATTTTTTCACTAAGCGTATGCCGCTGTCGTCGATGGTGATTAATTTCTTTTTATAAATTCCACCGAGAGCCATTTTGTATTTCTTTTTGCTGACGCCGAATAAATCGTAAATTTTTTCCGGTGAAGTTTTGTCGGTGATGTCTAAAAAGCCATTGTTTTCAGTTAATACATCTAATATTTTTTGGCCTAAATCGCCAGAGCCTTTGTTGCCGAAAGGTTGTAAAATCAAATCAATTTTTCCATCGTCGCGAACTTGCTTGATGTAGCCCGGTAAAACTTCGGCATATTGAATATCCTGAAACACTTCGTTTTTAAAAAGAACACCTAAGTGACTTTTGTTGATTAAAGCTTTGTAGCCTAATTCAGTTTTAGCAAAAACTAAGAGTTCTACTTTTTGTTCGGGTTTTAAAGCGGAAACATCTTTATTAACAAATCTTTCTAATCGCATTGATGAGCAGGGGCGGCCTTGATTGTCTTCGTAAATACAAACCACAACTTCGTCGCCGATTTCAAATTTCATGGTTTGCTCTGAGAATGGAAGAAACAAATCTTTTTCCTGACCCCAGTCCAAGAAGGCCCCTATTGATTGCATGTCCACCACTCGCAAAACGCAAAAATCACCTATGTTATACATATGCTAGGCAAGATATGCTATTATACTCCGCATTACAAGCACTTAACATTCCCTTTTTCTTGCCAAGTAGAGCACTTGTTCTATTCTTACTTTTTGGATTTAAGTGAGGCAAACGATGCATACAATTCTACCTAAAGAACCCGTAATTTGTCATAACCTGATCAATGGTGAGTGGGTTAAGGGCGAAACCGGCAATCCTGATGTGTTTTCACCCTACAACGGTAAAAAAATCGGTGAGGTTTCAATTCCGTCTGAGCATCAGATCGATGCGGCTTTAAAAGCGGCTGCCGAAGCTCAGGTTTTATGGGCTAAGGCTCCAATTAAAGAGCGCAGTCAGATTTTATTTAACTTCAGAAATATTTTAATTCGCGACATGGACCAAATTGCTCATTTAAAAAGTGCCGAGTGCGGAAAAACTTTTAGCGAAGCTAAGGCCGGTTTAATGAAAGGCATTGAAGTTTTAGAATTTGCTCTGTCCATTCAAAATTTAGATTTAGGCGGTAAGGTTGAAGTATCCCGCGGTGTAACTTGTGAGTACCGCCGAGAACCTTTGGGTGTAGTAGCGAACATTACTCCGTTTAATTTTCCAGCCATGGTTCCTATGTGGACTATTCCTATTTGCTTAGCCTTAGGAAATGCCTATGTTTGGAAGCCTTCTGATAAAACTCCGTTAACAGCTTTAAAAATTGCCAACGCATTAACTGAGGCGGGATTACCAAAAGGTGTATTCACAGTATTACACGGCGGTGGATTTACTGTTGATGCCATCATTGATAATCCGGTTGTTAAAGCGGTGGGCTTTGTAGGTTCAACTAAAGTGGCTAAAATTGTTTACCAGCGTGCAACCAACTTAGGTAAGCGCGCTTTAGCTTTAGGCGGAGCCAAAAACCATATCGTATTACTTCCGGATGCCAATACTGAATTAAGCGGTATGGGAATTTCAGATTCATTTACGGGATGTGCCGGACAAAGATGTATGGCGGCCTCAGTATTGTTAGCTGTGGGTAATGTGGATCAACACATTCAAAAAATTGTGGAACGGGCTTCATCATTAAAATTAGGTAGCGATATGGGTGCATTAATTACGAAATCACAAAAAGATTTTTTAGTTGATGCCATCACTAAAGCTGAAAAAGCCGGAGCCAAGGTTATCTTAGACGGACGCAAAGCTGTTGCACCAGCTGGCATGGAAGAGGGTAACTGGATTGGCCCAACTATTTTAGACAATGTTCAGCCAGGTTCAGAAGCAGCCACTGTTGAATTATTTGGCCCAATTTTAAGTATTGTTCACTGCAAAGATATTTCAGAAGCCATGAAAATTGAAAACTCTGTTGAGTACGGAAATGCCTGCAGCGTATTTACATCGAGCGGCCCCTTAGCTGACCGTGTTGTGCGCCAAGCTTCTACCGGTATGGTGGGAGTAAATATCGGAGTACCGGTTCCCCGTGAGCCCTTCTCTTTCGGTGGAACTAATGCATCTAAGTATGGCCACGGAGATATTACTGGGCACCATAGTTTAGATTTCTGGTCGAATGTAAAAAAAATAACAACTAAATGGGAAACTCAAAGCGACAACAATTGGATGTCGTAGGTTTTAGAATAAAAGTACGAGGGATTTATGTTAGAAAAAGATAAAAGATCACACCATATAATTTTAGCTTCGCAATCCAACCTGAAGTTTAAAGAAACTATTCCTATTAAATGGGGAGCCAAAACCGCTGAAGAGCGTGGCCCTGTTGTGGCATCAAATACAAATCACAAAGCCCGTAATGCTATCGGAGCTCATAGCGGAAGTTACACCGTTTACCGCGCGCTTTCTATTGCCAGCGGGAAATTTCCGCCACTTCACAGACCTGATTTAAACAATACTCAAAGCCCAGTAAAAATCGGCCCTTACCCACAATGGAAAGATCCATTGAAAATGGTAACGGTTGACCCGTGGGGATTAGATCCGCAATTAAATTTTCCGAAATTATATGCTGAAGGTTACGATATACGCCCAACAATTTCAGTAACTCAGGCACATTTACAAATTGCTGAAATTAACGAAGCCATGGCTAAAGGCCGTTTAAAAGCTGACGGTAAAATCGTAAAAGAAAACGGCGATGTACGCGTAACTAAAGTGGCCATTGATCCGGTTTGGTATTTACCGGGTATCGCAGAAAGATTAAATATTGAAGAAGGCGAACTACGCCGTATTTTATTTCAGGAAACCGGCGGTATGTACCCGGAATTTATTACCAGACCTGATTTAAAAGTTTGGTTACCGCCAATTGGAAGCTCTACGGCTTATATTTTCGGTAACGCTGAAGACTTAGCTAACCCAAAAATCGAATTAACTTGCCGTGTACATGATGAGTGTAATGGTTCAGACGTATTTGGTTCTGATATTTGTACTTGCCGTCCGTACTTAATGTACGGAATTGAAGATGCAGCCCGTACCGCACAAAAAGGCGGAGTTGGTATTATAATCTATTACAGAAAAGAAGGTCGTGCCTTAGGCGAAGTAACTAAATTCTTGGTGTACAACGCCCGTAAACGTCAAGAGGGTGGCGATACCGCAGCTACTTACTTCCACCGCACCGAGTGTGTGGCCGGAACTGAAGATGCCAGATTTCAGGAATTTATGCCGGATTGTTTACACCTATTCGGTATTTCAAAAATACATAACTTACATTCAATGAGTAATATGAAATACGATGCCATCGTAAAAAGCGGCATTGAAGTTGTTAATCGTATTTCAATTCCGGATGATTTAATTCCTCAGGATGCTCAAGTGGAAATGGAAGCTAAAAAAGCGGCCGGATATTTTTCAAAAGAACCTAAAAAATCTACAGAAGAATTGAAAAAAGTTACGGGAAGAGCCATCGATGAGTAAAGAGTTAAACTTATCTGCAGAGCAGGTAGACTATTTATTAAGTCCCGTAGCTATCCGTGAACGAGCTCAAAAAATCTGGGCGTTAACTGAAGCAGGAAAGGGTAAATTTCAAATTTATCCTGCGCAGTTAAAACCTACGGTTGATTATGTGCTTAATGTAATAAATAAAAATTATCCGGATTTAAAAATTCCATTTCATTCGCGCTGGGGGCATTTTCGCGCAGGAAAAATTGACCGCGCTCAGAAATTTAATGCTCAGCTTGCAACTTCTGATTTTTTAGAAAAAGCCCGCTGCCAACTGGATTTAGTTATTACTTCGGTTTTACTTGATGCCGGAGCCGGTGCTGAATGGAAATACTTTGAAGAAGAAACTAAAGCTTCATTTAATCGCTCAGAGGGTTTAGGCGTAGCTAGTTATCATATGTTCTGTTCGGGAGTGATGAATTCCGATAAAAAATCTTTAAAGGCTGACGTTGCAGGTTTAAAATCGGTTACCGCTGAAGATCTTAAAAAATATTTTCAAGTAACGGACTCTAACCCGCTCGTAGGTGTTGAAGGCCGCGTTCAACTTTTAAATAACTTAGGCCGAGCTTTAGAAAATAAAACTATTTTTAAAGACGGACGCCCTGGAAATATTATTGATTACTTAATGGAAAAACATGGCTCACAAATTCCGGCCACTTCAGTTTTAAGAGCTGTATTGGATGGTCTTGGAGTTATTTGGCCGGGTCGTTTATCGGCTAACGGCGTGAACCTTGGCGATATGTGGATACATTCGCAATTAGGTGCTGCTGGAAGTTTTGAAAGTTTAGTGCCTATTCATAAATTATCGCAGTGGATGACGTATTCATTGATTGAACCTATTGAAGATGCGGGATTAAAAGTAACCGGAGTTGAAAACTTAACCGGTTTAGCGGAATACCGTAACGGTGGTTTAATGATTGATTCAGGTTTATTGGCATTACGAAATGTTGAAGATATGAAAAAGCCCTGGGCGCCAGATTCAGAACTCATTATTGAATGGCGCGCATTAACCATTTTATTACTAGATCAAATAGGTGCAGAAGTGCAGAAAGCTTTAGGCAAAAATCCGGCGGATTTTCCGCTAGCAAAAGTGCTTGAAGGTGGAACTTGGTGGGCCGGAAGATTTATGGCCAATGATAAACGTGCAGGCGGCGTGCCTCCACTTAATATCGTCAGTGATGGAACAGTATTTTAATTAAAAGATTATAGAGGATAATATGGCAGCAAAAATTACAGTAATTGATCACCCCTTGTTAAAGCATAAATTAGGTTATTTACGTGATAAAAATACGGGTTCAGGTGAGTTTCGCGAATTAATGAAAGAAATCAGCCGTATTTTAGCTCACGAAGTGATGCGCGACTGGAATGAAATGCGCGAAGTGGTGGTGGAAACTCCCATTGCGCAAACAAAAGTTCAGCGTATTTCAAATGCTCCGGTGGTGGTGTCGATTATGCGTGCCGGTAACGGTATGTTAGATGCGGTTTTATCTATGATTCCGTTTGCATCAGCAGGTTTTATCGGAATTTACCGCGATAAATTTATTAACAATACAGTTGAGTACTACTTTAAAATGCCAGCCGATATTAAAGGTAAAATGGCAATTTTATGTGATCCATTGGTTTCAACTGCCGATACTATGATTGCGGCCATTGACCGTTTAAAAAGTTACGAAGTTAAGCAAATCCGCATTTTAACTATTCTTTGCAGTGAATTTGCTCTTGAAAAAATTCATAACTTTCATCCTGATGTTGAGATTTACACTTTAAATATTGAAAAAGAAATCAACGATCTGGGCTATTTAGTTCCAGGTTTAGGCGATGCGGGAGACAGGCTCTATCAAACCAAGTAATTCATCTCAGCCATTTTTAGTTGGTGTTGCGGGAGGCAGTGGCTCGGGTAAAACTTATTTTGCCGAAGCTTTGGTGCGCGAGTTAAAACGCATACAGGGCAAAGATGTTTGCGAAATCGTTTTGCAGGACAATTTTTATATAGATCAGTCCCATAAATTTGATAAAGACGGGGGAGCCGTTAATTTTGATCATCCCGACAGTATTGAGTTTTCGCTTTTAGCTGAGCATTTAAAAGTGCTCAAATCAGGTAGAAGCACACAAATTCCCACTTACGACTTTGCCACTCATAAAAGAAAATCAGAAACCATTAAAATAGAACCTAAAAAAATCATCATCGTAGACGGAATTCTGATTTTTAATTCGGATGTGGTGAGAGTTTTGTTTGATGAGATGGTGTTTTTTCAAACTCCTGAAGAGTTACGCTATGAACGTCGGCTTAAACGCGATGTGCAAGAGCGTGGACGCACTCCTGAAGGTGTAAAAGCACAATTTTTAAACCAAGTTAAACCCATGCATGATCAGTTTGTTGAGCCTTCAAAAAAATATGCCAATACAGTGGTTCATGACGTAGGTGAATTTGATCAGATTTTAAAGGTATACGTCGATAAATTGTCGCAGCTGTAGAGCTTGATTTTACCTCTCATATAGTTATGATTAACTATGAGCAAAAATAACGAATTTATGAAAAGAGCCATTGAGCTTTCAAAGCTGAATGTATCGTCAAACAAAGGCGGACCTTTCGGTGCGGTTGTTGTTCGCGACAACAAAATTATCGGTGAAGGCGCAAACTATGTAACATGCAACAATGATCCGACGGCCCATGCGGAAGTTGAGGCCATACGAGCCGCCTGCAAACAAGTTGGAAATTTTGATTTAACCGGCGCTGTTATTTACACCAGTTGCGAACCATGCCCGATGTGTTTATCGGCCATTTACTGGGCCCGCATTGAAAAAATTTATTACGCCAATACCAGATCAGATGCAGCCCTTATTCAGTTTGATGATGATTTGATTTATAACGAAATTCCGAAAGAGCCTTCACAGAGAAAAATTCCAGCGGAGCAAATGCTTCATGGGGAAGCTCAGCAGGTTTTTGATATGTGGGCTAAGTCTACAGAAAAAGTGGCTTACTAATGCAAGCCTTACTCTTTAGTATTTTTATTGGAATGATGGCTGTACTGCAAGGCGGATTAAATCGTCAGATCTCCGGCAAGTATGGACTATCAACAGCCTTTTTAATTAATAGTTTGGTGTTTTTGGTAATAGCAGCCACTTACTGGTTTTTATCAGCATCTGCGCGAACAGGAAATGAAAGTTTTAAAATGGAGTGGTGGTATATTTTCCCGGGAATCTTCGGCGCAATGCTGGTGTTTGGAATTCCCTGGGCCATTCCGCAAATTGGGGCTTTAAAAGTTTTCTTATGTTTAGTGGGCGGCCAAATGATTATGAGCTTATTGTGGGACAGTTTTATTGAAAAGCGTCCGCCTGATATGCAAACTTTAGTAGGAACTGCGTTTACTATTTCTGGTTTAGCCATTGCCAATTGGCAAAAGGTTTAACAAATGCGTAATTCGATTTCGTTTTATTTAAATGGTGTCAAAAAAGAAGTTAAAGGCGCCGATGTGTTTTTACCTTTAAGCAGCTATTTAAGATACGAATCGCGCTTAACCGGAACTAAAGTGGTTTGCGCGGAAGGCGACTGCGGGGCCTGTACAGTTATGGTCGCTAAATGGCATCCCAACGCTCAAGAAAATAAATATTTTAGTATTAATTCCTGTATAGCTATGACCTTTTCAATGGACGGAGCTAATTTAGTTACGGTTGAAGGTTTATCGGCAAATGAAAAACTATCTGAAGTGCAGTGCTCTATGATGCGAAACTTCGGTGGGCAGTGTGGCTTTTGTACTCCGGGTTTTGTTATGTCGATTACGAATATGCATGAGCATAAAGATAAACCAGATATGCAGAATGCAAAAAATTACTTAACCGGTAATTTATGCCGCTGCACCGGTTACTCTCCCATTTTAAATGCAGCCCTTGATGTAGATACAGCTAAACACGTCAAAGTAAAACAGCAGTATCCTCCGGTGGATATGGCTCAGCAAATGAGTGAGTCTATTTTAATTCAAAATGAAAATTGCGAATACTTTGCTCCGACCACTTTACAAGAAGCCTCGGCATACAAAGAAAAGCATTCAGACGTCATTGTATTTTCAGGTTCTACCGATTTAGGTGTTCAAATTAATAAGGGCCACTTACAGCCTAAACGCATTATGAGCTTACATTTAATTAAAGAGCTCTACGACTGTGAAGCTAAAAATTCTGAAATTAAAATCGGAGCCCGTGTTACTTTATCGGAAACGCAAAATCTAATTGAAGATCATGTACCTTCGAAAGACCGCTTTTTACATATTTTTGCTTCACCGCAAATTAAAAATGCTGCCACTTTAGTGGGTAATATTGCCAATGCGTCGCCCATTGCCGATACAACTCCGGTTTTAATGGCTTTAGACTCTGTTGTTGATATCTACGGACAAATAGGCCGCAGAGGTGTGGAGCTTAAAAACTTTTACTTAGGTTATAAAAAGCTGGATCTTAAAAAAGATGAGATCATTACTCATATTCGATTTAAAATCCCTACGCCTCAGCAAAAAATAAATAATTACAAAGTTTCACAAAGACGTGATCTGGATATTTCCACCGTTAATGCCAGTTTTAATTTTGAAATGAATGGCAGTCAGATTGAATCAGCCCGCATTGCTTTGGGTGGAGTGGCAGCCACGACTATTAGACTTAGTGCTATCGAAGATAAAATTAAAGGTCTTGAAATTAATAAAAAAAATGTCGACGAAATTAAAAAATTAATTTCAGACTCAATTAATCCATTAAGTGATGTGCGCGGCACAGCGGATTATCGTAAACTTTTAGCCGCTAACTTATTTGAAAAGTTTGCTCAAGAGCAGTTGGGTTTATGAGTTCAAAAAAAATAACTCACGAATCGACGAAGGCCCATGTAACCGGATATGCTGAATACATCGATGACCGCCCATTAGTTCAGGGTGAAGTATTTGTTGATGTTTATTACAGCCAGGTGGCTCATGGAAAAATTAAAAATATTGATTTAGAAGAAGCAAAAAATGTAGATGGCATCATTGCTTTTTTTACGGCAAAAGATTTACACCTGAACCTCTGGGGAAATATCTTTCACGACCAGCCTTATTTGGCCGATCAACTGGTTCAGTATGTGGGTGAGCCCATTGTTATTATCGTTTCTGAAAAGCGCGAATCCTTAATTTTAGCTAAGAAAAAAATTAAAGTGGATATTGAAGAGCTAGAACCAGTTCTTTCAATAGCCAAGGCCCGCGATAAAAAAATGTTTATTGGCCCACTGCGCACAATTAAACGCGGCGAACCTGATGCTGAAATGAAAAAAGCTCAGCACAGAATCAGCGGCACGATTCAAATGCAAGGGCAGGATCACTTTTACTTAGAATCTAACGCCTGTATTGCTTACCCCAAAGAAGACGGACAAATTGAAATTCATGCCTCTTCCCAGCATCCCACTGAAGTTCAACAAATGGTTTCAGAGGCCTTGGGGCTTAAGCAGCATCAAGTTGTTTGTATAGTTAAAAGAATGGGCGGAGCTTTCGGCGGTAAAGAATCACAGGCGGGGCCTTTCGCAGTTTACGCCGCTTTAGTGGCTAAAAACTTAAAGCGGCCAGCGCGTTTGATTTTAACTAAAGACGATGACATGCATATTACCGGTAAACGCAACCCGTTTGAAAACCAGTACGAAGTTGGCTTTGATAACGATGGCCGTATTCTTGCCATGAAGTTTGAATTATTCTCTGATGGCGGTGCTTACGCAGATCTTTCGACGGCCATTATGGAAAGAGCCATGCTCCACAGCGATAACGCTTATTTTATTCCGAATATGTTTGTCTCGGGACAGGTTTGTAAAACTCATACAGCACCTAATACGGCCTTCCGTGGTTTTGGCGGCCCTAAAGGCATGATCACGGTTGAAAATGTTTTAGAAGAAATTGCTATTTACTTGGGAAAAGACTCATTTGATATACGTCAGTTAAATTTATACCAAAAAGGTCAGCACACTCATTACGGTCAAGAAATCGACGATAATGTATTGCCTGAACTATTTGAAAAAATACGTAAAACTTCTGATTACGACAAACGAAAAAATCATATTGCCGAATTTAATAAAAATTCGACGATGCATTCGCGTGGAATTTCAGTAACGGCCATTAAATTTGGTATTTCGTTTACAACGCGATTTTTAAATCAAGCCAATGCCTTAGTGAATGTATTTTTAGACGGCTCTATTCAGGTTTCTACAGGAGCCACTGAAATGGGCCAAGGTGTTTATACTAAAATTGCGCAGGTGGTTCAGGAAGCTTTCGATATTCCGATGGAAGATATCCGCGTCATGCCAACGTCCACTGAAAAAAATTCTAATACATCGGCAACAGCTGCTTCAAGTGGGAGTGACTTAAACGGCCGTGCAGCTGAATTAGCCTGCGATATTATCAGAGCCCGTTTGTCACGGTTAGCGCTGCAGGTATTAAACCGCCCGGCAGAATTGCGTGGACGTAAAGTAGCCGGCGCAGGAAGTGCGCCTGAAATTATTATTGATGACTCCAGCAGTAACTTAACCTGTGAAGTTGAGTTTAAAGATGGGTTTGTAATCGATCCAAAAACAAATAATAAAATTTCTTTTAAAGACTTATTGCAAGAGGCCTACATAAACCGTATTTCATTATCAGCCTATGGGTTTTACCGCTATCCCGGAATTTACTTTAATAAAGAAACCGGACAGGGTAAGCCTTTCTTCTATTACACCAATGGCGTAGCCGTAAGCGAAGTGAGTCTTGATAAATACACCGGCGAAATAAAAGTTTTAAGATCCGATATTTTAATGGATTTAGGTCGCCCACAAAATCGCGATATCGACATGGGCCAAGTGACCGGTGCTTTTGTGCAGGGTATGGGGTGGCTGACCACCGAAAAATTATTTTATAATGAAAAAGGTGTTTTAAAAACTTACTCGCCAAGTACTTATAAAATTCCCAGCGTGCACGATATCCCGCGCGAATTTAATGTGGAGTTTATCGAAAATAATTTAAACGACCGCAACTTAAAAGGAAGTAAAGCCGTAGGTGAGCCGCCATTAATGTTGGCTATTTCGGTTTGGACCGCAGTTAAGAATGCAATGGCATGCCATGCTGAAAATAAAAAAATACCAAAACTTGTAGTGCCGGCCAGTCAAGAAGCTGTTCTGATGGGGTTGCAAGAATTATGAATTGGATAAAACAAATGTCGGACAAAATTTCTGGCCAGCAGGATTTTGTTTTAATCACTTTGATTGACTACAAAGGCAGCGTTCCGCAAGCGCTGGGTGCTAAGGCTGTTGTTAATGAAAAAGGTCTATTAGATGGCACCGTGGGCGGCGGAAAAGTGGAAGCCCGAGCTATTGAATTTGCTCAAGATATACTAAAAAAATCCGACAGCCCGGTTTGCCAAATGGTCACTTGGAATTTAACAACCGATATAAAAATGACCTGTGGCGGGGTCGTAACTTTTTTATTTGAAGTTTCCCGCAATAAACCCTGGAAGATTGTGGTGTTTGGTGCAGGCCATGTAGCGCAAGAGTTAGTGCCACTGTTAACAAAGCTCAATTGCCATGTAACTTGTATTGATCAGCGTAGTGAATGGCTCGAAAAAATCCCGCAGGCCGCAAATTTAGTAAAAAAACAGGCTGAGCATCCAAAAGATTTAGTTCAGAATTTTTCGAACGATTGTTTTTTTGTTTTAATGACTCAAGGTCATGCGAATGATTTGCCGATTCTGGCAGAAATACTCAAGCAGCACCATGAAGCCGCTTACATCGGTGTAATCGGCAGCAAAACTAAAGCTCTTTCGTTAAAATCAAATTTACAAAAAATGGATTTTACCGAAGAACAGATTGAAAAATTTAATTGTCCTATAGGTTTGGACTTCGGTAACAATACACCTATAGAAATTTCCTACAGCGTAATTGCACAACTGTTACAGCAACGGGATCATTTGGCTTTAAGCACCGCTGCAGCCAGAGTGTAGCCACCACCATCCCCATCTATGAAGTGGATATGATTGTTATCATTGATATTATCAATGATACAGGTGGTAACGGCGTTTTCAGAAATTTGATGGCCGAATAAAATAATTTTTTTATTTTGATAGTCAGTTAGGGTTTCAAGAAAGTAATTAATTTCGTTTTCTGAGCAATCAATGACGGCTCTTAAAAGACCATCAAATTTTTGGTAATCAGAATTTTGAGGAACTTCTTCAAAGTATTTAACAATAGCCTTGACGTTTAAAACTCCGCAGAGCCAAGCAAATGCAGCAAAAAAAAGTTGCTTCACGTTGGTTCCGGTAACCTTGTATTGTTTAAGCAGTAGTTTATAAAGTGGATCTAATTTTATGTCCGTAGAAATCGGGCGGTATTTGTTTTCAGCCAAAAAAGGTTTGAGTGTATTGACCAACTTTGTAAATTCAGGATCGGCCACATCCACCAGAGGTGAAACAATAAATGTTAAAATTTTACCATTGGTTGATTTAAGCGGTGCAAACCGACAGGACAATTTATTGAGTAAATTAAAGTTTAAATTTTCAGACTTATTTAATAAATAGGTCGAATCCTGTTTAATTAATTTTTCTCCATAGGAAACGCCTGAGCCTGTGAACTGAGCCAAACTATTTCCATTAGAAAGTTTGAGCTTACTGATCAAAATTTGATGCCCTTTTGCTTTAATATCGCTGTATCTAAGCGTTCCAATCCGGAGATTAAGGCCGAAATCCTTCTCAACCTTATAAATTAGATGAGTAAAGTCTTCTTTACAGGCTTCATATAAAGAGGGCGGAAGCAAAATTGTACTGCCGTCGCCACCAAATACAAAAGGGAAGTTGCGGGTTTGTAGTTTTTCAGTAAGCAGAGCAATTATGGCAGCCCCGCAAAGGTTTACATCGCGGTATTTTCCGTTTTTTACGGCTTTTGTAGAGCCCGCTATATCGGATATGACCAAAAACCAATTATCAGGGCATTCGATATAAGTAGGATTTTCTGTTAGCTCAGTAATACTACTTAAACTGGCGAGATTGGTGTAAGGTGATAAATCCGATAAATTCATATAAGTTTTTTCCATACGTCTTCTTTGAAGCCAACGCTGCCGTCATCGTCAGTTAGTAGAAAAGGTCTTTTTATTAATTTACCATTGCCAGCTAATAACTTCAGAGCTTCGGCTTCAGTTAGGCCATTTTTAATTTTTTCAGAAATATTAAGTTCTCGGTACTGAACACCTGAAGTATTAAATAAATTTTTAAAAGAACCACCACCAGCTTTAATATATTCTAGCATTTGCTTGAGTTCTTTGGCTGTAGGTGGCTGATCTACAATGGGAAACTTTTGGTATTTGATGCCTTTGGCGTCTAAAAATTTCAGCGCTTTTACACAGGTGCTGCACTTACTGTATTCATAGATTTTTATACTCATAAAGTCCTCATATACTTAATCTATTACAGTGTTTAAGCAAATCAGCAAATGTTTTCTATCATAACTTGACCGAATAAGCGTGTGCTGTACAATTTTAACTATGTCCGGTGGCTCAAATTTTAAAACCAAATTGGTTTTATTTGCTAAATTCCTATACGACCGCTATCCCGGATTAATCAAAAATCTTGGACTTCTCGATTTAGTCCGCCTGCCTCTTTATAAAAATTTTTATTTAAATCAAATTGAAAAAAAAATGCAGCAATTTCAGTCCGGCGCTATTGCTGTGGAGTTTGAAGTTACTAATAACTGCAACGCCGATTGCGTCATGTGCCCTAATAGTCTAATGAAAAGACCAATAGGGCGAATGGATATGGATTTATTCCGCAGAATTGTAGATGAGTTTGCTGCGGAGAACCTGCCTTTGATTAAATTTGTATTTGCAGGAATCGGGGAGCCCACCTTAGATCCAAGCCTTGCCGAAAAAATTAAATGTTTGAAACAAAAAATTCCACATGTTCCAGTGCAGATTACAACTAATGCCTCATTGCTGAATGAAACCCGCGCGCGTGAATTGATTGAGGCGGGCCTGGATCAGATGATCATCAGCTTTAACGGAATCACTCAAGAGTCTTACGAAGCTGTAATGGGAAACTTAAAATACGAAAAAAGTTTGCAGAATGTTTTAACTTTTTTAAGCTTACGCAAAAACAATAAACCTTCAGTAACTGTTTCATGCGTTCGTTTAGATGCAAATGCGGCTGATTTTTCGGGTATTGAAGAATTCTGGAACTCCAAAGGGGCAAAATTTGATTCGGTAAAAACCCCTGTGCCATTTAATCGCGGTGGAGACCAAATGCAAAACCGTTATAGCAGTAAGTGGGCTTTGCCAAAGCCAACATCGCCAAGCCATATGCTACCGTGCCGGATGATGGGTGAAAATTTATTAATACATCCTGATGGCGCTGTTGCCTTATGTTTTGCGGACTACGAAGAAAAACATGTTATGGGTCAGCTGGGAAAAGACAGTATTAAAGATATTATAAAAACCAAACAAAACTGGTTTGAGCGTCATAAAAAAGGTGATTTTTCCCACACTCCACTTTGCAATAACTGTACTTTTATGCGCGAACAATCGGTGGCCTGGTGGAAAGACTCTTACTTTTAGGAATATAAATGAGTAAAAAAAGATTTGCTAATAAAGTTGTATTAATTACGGGAGCTTCCAGCGGAATAGGTTGGGCCACGGCGCAGGCCTTTGCCAGCGAGGGTGCTTTTTTAATGTTAGTAGCCAGACGCGAAGAGCGCTTAAAAGAATTAGCCAGTATTTGCAAACAACTTGGAAGTCGTTCGGAGTACATGGCCTTAGATGTTCAGAATCAGCAAAAGCTAAATGAGCTGGCTAAAAAAACTATAAGTATGTTCGGTCATATAGATGTTCTGGTAAACAACGCCGGAGTCGGACACTACGGCGATTTCGATACGCAAACTGCAGATCAAATCACCCAGGTGATTAATACAAATTTAACTTCAACAATGCTTTTAACACATCAAGTGATTCCTTATATGAAAGAGCAGGGGAGCGGCAGCATTATAAACGTATCTTCGGTGCTGAGCCAAAGAGCCATTCCTAAATTAGCCTCTTATTGTGCAAGTAAATTCGGTGTTTGGGGATTTAGTTCTGCACTCAGAATAGAATTACAGAATTTTGGCCTACATGTTTGCCATTTTTGCCCGGGTTTAACTAAAACTGAATTTCAACAGCATGCAAATATGCCAGATGTAAGCCAATCACCGCGGGCGGTTAGTTCGGAAGCCGTAGCTAGTAAAATTTTGGATGCGGTGTATTTTAAAAAGAATGAATATATGATGTCTAAAGCTGAGGCTATGCTTGTGAGATTTTATTGGCTCTTTCCGCGATTTACGGGAAGGATTATCAAGTTTTTAAACTAAAAATCTTTAGTGTCTTTAGGCTTTTTTTCCATATGTCCACGGTTTTTAATAATCAATCCGTTTAAAAAATTACGCAGTAGCTGGTCGCCGCACTCTTGATAGTTAGGGTGATCCTCGCTTCTGAAAATTGCAGAAAGCTCTGATTTGGAAATTTCGTAATCAACTAATTTTAAGCATTCAATAATGTCAGTATCGCGAAAAGAAAGAGCTACTCTTAATTTTTTAAAAATATCATTGTTTGTCATGAAATATGTTTTACCTAAAGTATTGATCTTCGCAAGCTTTTACTGGAGAATTAATGTAAATTATTCAATAAAGGTAAGCTATGACATCCTCAAAACTTTTAATTTTTACATCTTTATTTGTAATAGCCAATTGGTTGCTTATTCAGCTTAAATCTGAAGATAAAAAAAATTTCTTTCAATCTTTCGTGATGATCTGTTTATGGCTCATTTTAATTTTATCTATAGGTCATCTGGGTTTACTGAGTAAATTTGATGTATTTCCACCACCGATTCTTTTTTTCTTTCCCACTTTGCTGCTGTTTTCGTTTTTTCTGGCCTTTTCAAAGTATGGAACAGCCGTGGTTCAAAGGGTGAGTTTGGCCGGTTTAGTTTTTTTTCAAAGCTTCAGAATTTTAGCCGAAATCGTTTTATTTTTGGCTTTAAAAGAAGGAATGGCTCCTGTTCAGATGACCTTCGAAGGTTATAACTTTGATATCGTAACCGGGATTTCGGCTATTTTTCTGGGAATTTATTTACGTAAAAGAATAAATAAGAAATTGGTTTTATGGTTTAATATAATGGGCTTGGCCTTCCTAGGTATTATTGCGTTTATAGCTTTAACCTCAATGCCAGTGCCTTTCAGACTCTTTATGAAAGAGCCTTCCAATATTTGGGTAACAGCTTCGCCTTATATTCTGTTACCCGGTGTATTGGTGGTTGCCGCCTTCACTTTACATCTTTTAATTTTCAGAAAGCTTAAAACTTTATAAATGTTTAAAACGATCGGGCAGACACCTCAGTCATCCAGATTACAAAAAATTCAAAACTCGCCTAATTATCGTTTAGGTCAATTTCAAAATTTACACCACACCCCAATGAATAAAGAGGGTAAAAGCATTTGGCATGTCATGTATGAATATTTAACTACACCTAAGCCAGTAGATAAGGCGCCAATGCAAAGTATTCCAAGCCTCAAAGTAGATCTTGATAATATTGAGAACTCTGAGCCCACATTGATCTGGTTTGGCCACTCCTCCTATTTAATTAAATACAGAGGAAAAAATATTTTAGTGGATCCGGTTTTTTGTGGTTATGCTTCGCCATTATCTGTAGCTGTTAAATCTTTTATGGGTTCCGATGTTTATGCGGTTGAAGATATGCCCACTATTGATTTATTGGTGCTCACCCATGACCATTACGATCATATAGATTTTGAAACAGTAACAAAATTGAAAGATAAAACTAAGCATGTTGTTTGCCCGTTAGGCTGTGGTGAGCATTTAGCGTACTGGGGTTTTTCTGAATCTTCTTTTACCGAACTGGATTGGTGGGATTTTAAAGACTTCTCTGTAGACATTAAATTAACCGCCACTCCGGCGCGACATTTTTCAGGTAGGGGTTTGGTTCGAAATAAAACCTTATGGGCTTCCTTTGTTCTGGAGTTGGGTGACTATCGAATTTTTATAGGCGGCGATTCGGGCTACGATGATCAATTTAAAGTTATTGGTGAAAAATTTAAATCCTTCGATTTAGTTATGCTTGAGTGCGGACAGTATGGCGAAAATTGGCCCTATATTCATATGTTTCCAGAACAAAGTGTACAGGCGGCTCGCGACTTAAATGCTAAAGTCATGTTTCCGGTGCATTGGGGAAAGTTTGTTTTATCTTTACACTCATGGACTGAGCCCATTGAAAGAGCCTTGATAAAAGCTCAAGAGTTAAATCAAAAAATTATTACGCCGCAAATAGGTGAGATAGTGCGCTTACCTGATGAATTACCGGATTCAAAGTGGTGGAGATTTTAACTATTCCTCGCGAATGCGTACTTCGAGCATTTCAACGTGAAAAATTAAATTAGAGTGAGGCTTGATAAGTCCTTTTTCTCTTTCGCCGTAGCCCAGGTGTGAAGGAACAAATAAAGTTCTTTTTCCACCTTCTTTCATTCCAATAAGACCCTGATCCCAGCCTTTGATAACCCGGCCCGAGCCAATTACAAATTGAAAGGGGCGGCCATGATTATGAGAAGAATCAAATTTAGTTCCATCTTCTAAAAAACCATCGTAATGACAAATAAGTAATGCGCCTTTGACCGCTGCTTTTCCGCTACCTTCCGCGATGTCGATAATTTTTAATTCTGCAGAATTCATATTATTCCTATTTTTGAACTTAATGATTATAAAGCTACGTGTGAGCTTTCCCCATAAGAACTATCTTAAGATCATTTTGCGAACGAGTAAATTGTATTTTTATAAAACTATAAAATGCTTCTTGTGTTTATCAATATAAAGGAGTTCAGTCTAGCCAGTCACAACTTCTGAGTTTTTTAGAAGTGGACTTAAACTTTTGAAAAGGATTTTTTGTGATTAAGGTTAATGAGTATTTAATAGTTACAGCGATAACTTTTGTTCTTGCAGGTTTTGTTGCTTGCTCTTCTACTGAGTATGCAAGTATTCCTTCAACAGCCAACCCTCAGTATGAAGTGAGAGCGTTTGAAGACGATATGTACGAAGCCACTTTAAATCACACCGATATATTAGCATCTGGTGAATTTAGCAGCGCCGCAAAAATGCGCGACGAAGCCAAATCCGATTTGGCTAATGGAGAAACGCAAGAGGAAATTTTAAATGATGTTCGTAAAGGTCGTGGTTATTTGAATGAAGCCAATTCAGTGGCTAAGGGTCGTAGAGTTAAGGCGCCGCAATTGTTAGAGGCCAGACAGATGGCATTGGAAGCAGGTGCTAGTAAATACGCTGAACTTAAGAATGCTTTAAAAGATGCGGATTCAGATGTAAGTAAAAACGCTCGTGATTTATCAGAAATAAGTGCGGCAAAGTTAGCAAGCATGCAGGAAAGTTATATAGATATTGAGAGACGTGCCGTTATTATGAATGAGTTAGGTGATGCGAAAGCAATATTGAACGGAGCTAAAAAAGATGGCGGAGCTCAATCAGCTCCAGCTACCTATAAGAAAACTGAAGTTTCAATTAAAAATGCTGAATCCGTTATTTCAACCAATGTGCGTAACCCCACAGGTTACAGTATTTCAGTTGATACAGCCAATATAGATGCCGACTATTTAAACGATGTAATGAATACAATAAAGCAAAATAAAAAATTGTCTGAACCTGCAGCTATTAAAATGGTTTCGCAAAACCGCCAGATTAAAAATCTTACAGATGAGAGAGCTGATACGGCATCTGCTACAGCAGCTAAAGAGTGGGACCTGAAAAATAAGAACGATGAGTTGGCTGAAGATATTGAATCTCAAAACAGTAACTTAAAAGCTAAAGATCAAGACCTGGCTAACAAAGATATAGATATGCTCGTTATGCAAAAAGATATGGATTCAAAAGATAAAGATTTGCAATCTGCCAATACTACTGTTGAAATGCAGCGCGCACTAGAAGGTGCCCGTTTAAAGTTTTCAGCAGATGAAGCTGAGGCCTATCAGCAGGGTGGAAATTTGGTGATACGCTTAAAGAAAGTTAATTTTGCCAGTGGCCGTTCGGAAATACCTAAGAGTTCTTGGGCCAGTCTTGTTAAGGTTTCAGATGTGGCCAAATCACTGAACGCTTCCGATATTAAAGTTGAAGGCCACACAGACTCAGTTGGTACTGAAAGTGTGAATCAATCCATTTCAGAAAAGCGTGCAACAGCCGTAGCAAGCTATTTTAAATCAAATGGATTCAGTGACATTAACGTTATGTCTGAAGGCTATGGTTTTCAAAAACCAATTGCCACTAATAAATCTAAAGAGGGTCGGTCTCAAAATCGCCGTGTGGACATTGTGATTACGCCAAAAACTGTGCAGTAAGCAGGAGATCTAAAAAAGCCCTTTATGTTCATAAAATCAGATATTTATAGAGGTTTTTAATTATTTTATTAATAAAAGCCTCGTTCGAACGTAGTCATTATGTGTCGATTAAGTTGTTTACTGATTTTGTTCTTAGCATAAAGGGCGGTGTCTAGTAGAGTTTTTAGAAGTGAAAGACTTACTTTTATTCCGAAAAAAACCTTCAGCCGATAAAGAGGCTTGGCTCAGAGCTTGTATTCATCAAAATGAATCAGGCCTAATACGTTATGTTAAAAGCCTGGTGCATAATATAGAGGTTTCAAAAGATATAGTTCAGGACTCTTTTTTAAAATTATGGCAACAAGATCATATTAAACTTAAAGGTCATGAAACTCCTTGGTTGTACACGACCAGTCGCAATGGTTCATACGATTATTTGCGCAGCAAAAAGCGCAAGGCTATTAGCGTAGATGAATTGGTTTTAGAAATTCCTGATGATGCACCCAATTCTGAGCAGCAATTGGTTAACAAAAGTTCTGAAGAATTATTACAGGATCTATTAAAAAAATTATCACCGGCCCAGCAAGAAGTGATGAATCTAAAATTCCAGAATGGTCTAAGCTATAAAGAAATTAGCACAATTACGGGGCACTCGGTTAATCATGTTGGGGTTTTGATTCATAATATAGTTACAAATTTAAAAGAAAAAATGAAAGTAGCCGAACTAAAAGGAGGTCGTTATGAAAATAAATAAAAACGATCGAAGGCTAACAGCTTATGTTTTAAACGAGCTTGATATTAGCGAAAGAAATTTAATAGAAAAAGCCATTCAGGCCGATCCTGAACTTAAAAATGAAGTATTGCTGTTGCAAAAAACAGTAGGGGTGTTGTTAAAGCCGAAAGATCAGGAGCATTACAGATTAAGCCCCGAGCAGCGGGATAAAATATTTCCTAAAACAAAATCTATTTGGTCGATGTGGCCGGCATTAGGTGCGGGTCTGGTTACGGCCTCGCTAGCTTTAATTATATTTAATAAAACAGATTATAAGCAGCAGCCCGGTATCGTAGCCGCTCCACCAGCCGTGTATAGTGATGAAGTTAAAACAGCACAAGATATTCAGGTTGCGCCGCCGCCAGCGGCTCCTGCTCCGGAAAAATTAGCGAGAACGCAAAAAGAAAGAGCTGCTCCCGAAACTGAAAAACCTTTGGAGCAATCAGAAGCTTTGGGCTCATCGACTTTTGCGGGAGCTGGTGTAAGTTCTGAAGAAGCTTCAATGCTTGCAGATAGTATGCAGTCTGTTGCTGTAAATGAATTGAAATCTGAAGACTCTTATCATCCTTCAATGGCTAAAGCTAAAACTGCAGGAAATTTGGCTGTAGCTAA
This sequence comes from bacterium, assembly GCA_019752925.1. GTDB lineage: Bacteria > Bdellovibrionota > Bdellovibrionia > Bdellovibrionales > Bdellovibrionaceae > Pseudobdellovibrio. The sequence continues at coordinate 177,877 of JAIELP010000007.1, read as the reverse complement.
AAAAACAAGTGCAGATTCACTTGCGCGAGTTGCTGAATGGCCGCAAAAGTCCAGCGGACTTTCACTTTATTTTGGTTCTAAACTCAGTGTTGAGCCGGTTGTAACAGAAGCTATGAATAGTAATATAACTAAAGACTTAACACATTGTTGGAGTCTAAGTTTGTCTAATATTAAATTGATAGGTTATAATTACACCTACCAGGCTGAGTGGAGCATTCAATCAGGAAAAGCTATAAATATTAACTGGACAGCTTCAAGTGGCAGCCGAGCAATTGGAGAAGAATTAAGACAATGCTGGACCTTGGCCATTCAAAAACAAAACTGGCAAGGTTTAAAACCAGGCCAATTGATTTACGAGCTTAATATTGTTTCAAAATAAGACATAAAAAATAATTAAAAAAGTTATTAATAAAAAAGGTTCTCATACGTAGTCGCTTTGTAACAACAAACAAAGGAGACCCTATGAAAAAACAATTAGTAACTTTAAGTGTGATCGTAAGCTTAACCAGCTGTAGCTTTTTTAATTCCCAGCCAACAGCAAGCCCCTCCCCAGAACCATTAAAACCAATTGAACAGACTAAAACAGAGCCTCAGAAAGAAGACGAAGGTGATTTGTATTCAACATACAAAGTGCCACAAGAGCAAACAGTCCAGCGTGTACGCGAAGAAGTTTATATTAAAGATAAAGAAGCTAAGCTAGCGCAACCGACAGCACCGACTCTTTCTGTTGCTGCATCAGCTTTGGGCAGAGCTTCTGGAAATATACATTTAAGTAAAAAAATGATGGTGGCTGCGGATCAAATAGGTGGATCGGGCAGTGAAGGCTATTTTTATCCGGCTCCAAATACCGAAAGTTACGACAGCATCAGTGAAAACTCATTTCACCAATGTAAGTCGCAGCCACTGTCGACCTTTTCAATTGATGTTGATACAGCATCTTATTCCAACATGCGCCGTATGATCAGCCAAGGTGTTATGCCAAACAAAGATGCTATCCGCATTGAAGAATTAATTAATTATTTTGATTACGATTACGAAGCTCCAAAAGAAGCTGCATTTTCGGTTAACTTAGAAACAGCTCCGGCACTTTGGAATAAAAAACATAAATTAGTTCGTATTGGCATTAAAGGTAAAGAAATTAACGTCAATAAACGTCCGGCTTCAAACTTAGTTTTTCTGATCGATGTATCGGGCTCTATGGACAACGCTGAAAAATTACCTTTAGTTAAATCCGCCCTAGGTATGCTGGTTGATAAATTAGGATCAAACGATAAAATTTCAATCATCGTTTACGCGGGTGCAGCGGGTATGGTTTTAAGTCCGACTACGGGCGATAAAAAAACTCAGATATTGCGTTCGCTGGATAACTTAAAAGCCGGTGGTTCTACAAATGGCGGCGGCGGTATTGAATTAGCTTACAAAACTGCTTCTGAAAACTTTATCAAAGGTGGAGTAAATCGCGTAATCCTGGCAACTGATGGTGATTTCAATGTTGGAACTGTTGATCGTGAAAGTTTAGTATCTTTAGTAGAGAAAAATGGCAAAAAGAATATTTACTTATCGATCTTAGGTTTCGGTATGGGAAATTACAAAGACGGTTTAATGGAAACTTTAAGTAACAAAGGTAATGGCAACTACGCTTACATCGACAATCAATTAGAAGCCCGCAAAGTTATGGTTGAGCAATTATCCGGTACATTAGTAACCATCGCTAAAGACGTAAAAATCCAAGTAGAGTTTAACCCTAAATTTGTAGAGTCATACCGCTTAGTAGGTTACGAAAACCGTGTTCTTAAAAATGAAGATTTCAATAACGATGCAAAAGATGCCGGCGACATCGGTGCGGGTCACACAGTAACAGCTTTATACGAAATCGTTCCGGTTGGTTCAGGTTCAACGGTAGGTAGCGTAGATGCTTTGAAATATCAAAAAATTGAGAAAGCTGCTGCAAAAACAGAAGAAGTATCTAACGACAGTAACGAGTTATTAACTTTAAAAATTCGTTACAAAAAACCAGATGGCGATGTAAGTGCAAAACAGGAGTTTACATTGGCTCAACAAGACAGCAAATTTGACAAAGCCTCAGATTCTTTCAAATTTTCTTCAGCGGTGGCTTTATTCGGAATGTTGTTAAGAAACTCTGAGCATGTGCAAGATGGTTCATACGAAAAAGTATTGGAAGTAGCTAAAAAATCAAAAGGTGAGGATAAAAACCAATATCGCCAGGAATTTATCGATTTAGTTAAAAAAGTTGAAGGAATGAAGGTTCAGCCACAGCAAGCTTATTTAGAAGAATAAGCTCTAAAGTACTCAAACCCCTCTTAAAGCTTTAAGAGGGGTTTTTTGTTTATATCTGTTTCAAGATTCGGTTAGGCCTGCATTTTTCAATTGAATCCGTCCAATTCTTTGCGGATATTCATTATGAGGGGCCAATGTTAAAATATTTAAAGTTAATTTTATGCACATTATTTTTAGCCCCGCTATATAGTTTTGCTACTACCCATGCCGCATCCATTAATTATCAAACAGAAGCGGGATTTAAAATTACCGAGGCGGCCGCGAGAGCTGTTTTAAACCGCAATGATTTTAAAGAAAAAGCCCGCAATGATTTTTACGTCGATATTTACGATGGTCAGAGTTTTGTTTTAAGCGACAGCCGGTTTAAGCTACGTCTTAAAGTCAGTGATAATAAGCCTACGGTACAAGCCAATACAAAAACTACAATTCTGGGGAGCCAATGCCCGCAAGGTTGGGAATATGATGTGTTGGTTAAAAAAATAGGTGAACTCAAAATCAACGAGCAAATGAAGCAGCATTTTGAACAAGCCGTAACATCACAATTAGATTTAATTGCAACTGGATCGCCGTCAGATGTAAAACGCAGCGTATTGGAGTTTGATCAATTTGTTAAAGGTTTAGAAGTGCCCTTGCTTGAAAACCTGATGTCTGTTCCTCATCATTCAAATTGGTATTTTGTGGCGGGCTATCAGGCTGAAAAGAAAAAGTGGGTATCAAAGTTAAAATTTGATAAACATGAAATTGAAGTATCAGTAGCTGAGGTAAGGCAGTATGTAGGTAGTACATACATAGATGGAAATTTTGAAATTGAGTTTCAGTTTGAAAATACAGACGATATTACTATTAGCAATTTTCAATCTGTTGTTTGTTCGTATCTGAAGCAAAATGGCTTTAAGGACGGGGATTTTGCCACAGAGGGTTTGGACCCCCAGCTCGAAACTCTTCGCCGTCTGAAGCGCTTTAATTCAACTCTTGGTTTATAACTGCTACATAACGAGTCTATTCCGTAAAAACATCTAAAATAAAGTGACTTTGAGGGTAAAAATGTACATCTTGCATAAAACCCGAAATAAGGAATTTTATGCCCAGCTTTTTAGTTAAAGTAATGCTCCAAGATGTTAAAAACGAAGAAATCTATAACGAGTTAGATCAAGCCATGCTTAATGAAGACGGCTATCCTTACATTACAGATGCCAATGAAAAAATGTTTGCTCTGTTGCCGGATGTTTATGAATTCGAACAAGATGTAACTGCAGCTGAATTATTAAATGCAATTAAGCTAGCCTGCGCAACAATCGAAAAAAAGCACAACTTAAAAAAAACTCCCATCATGGTAACCGAAATTAAAGATCTTCAATACACAAACCTAGAAGAATTAACCGACGACGACTTCCAAACTTTAAATTAAATGTACGCCGTACCTTTTTACCACTAAAATGGCACTTCCTTCAAAGCTGTACAGATTTAAAATTGAACTCTCCGATTTAGAAAAAGGCTCTTATGAGTCTTTAGATTTTCGTGTAGCTCAGCATCCGTCTGAGAGTTTAACTTATATGTTAACCCGTGTGTTGGCCTATGTTCTCAGTCATGAAGAAGGAATTGAGTTTTCTCCGGGTGGGCTGAGCGATCCGGATGCCCCATGTATTCGTATACTTAATATAGGTGGAAGCCCTAAAGTCTGGATTGAAATCGGCAATCCTTCGGCAAGAAAAATTCATAGAGCTTCGAAGGCTGCCGAAAAAGTAAAAATTTACACCTACAAAGACCCGCAGGTTCTATTGAATGAACTTAATTCTGAGCCTGTTCATCGTAAAGAGGAGTTAGATATTTTTTCTATTTCCTCTAAATTTTTAGAAGAGCTTGAAGCTCATACTAAAAAAGACAATAAGTGGACCATTATTAATATGGATGGCGCTATTATGGTGAACGGTGAGGGCTTTGATTTGCAGTGTGATGTTAAACGCCATCAAGCATAAAAAATAATTTTTATGGACGTATCTTTTTTGCTTTTCAGTTCGTCTTTTGTTTAGAATGTATGAGAAATATATGGATAACCATCAGCGTCAGCATCGAATTAGCCTTTATTTTCAAAACAACTCTCAATACGCTTAGTATATACAGCCGCATTGCGGTTAGATGTTACTTAATTAGAGGGGTCGTTATGAAAGTTTTAGTATTATTAATGTCGATGTTAATTTCAGCTCAAGTTTTTGCAGCCACACCGGTTGAGTTAGGAAAATATCTAGCTGTACCCAAAGATTTTCCGACAGTTTTATCTGTGTTAGAACTATTTGCTGATAAAACTGCAACCGTACATATCGATGCAGACGGTATAATTATTAACTGCACCGGCATCTTCGCCCAAGCCGGTAATGAGTTAACTGCAGATGCGCAATGTGATCATCCGGATGCCTCTGAAATCAGTGTAATCATTGATATTTCAAATGTAACTCCAGAAGGACTACGTTCTGAAGCCGGAGTAGAAGTGCCAGTTAAGTTTAATTTGTTAGGGGATGAGTCTGTTCCTTTTATTCTGAAAAAATTAGAGTAATTCTATGCAAGAAACTAATAATTGGACCTTAGTAGGCAATGCAAATGATTTGATTAAAAAAATTGAATCAAGCGGTGGTCTAATTGAGGTTTCTTTTGAGAATAAAAAAATTGTTTTAACATATTTTCAAGATAAATTTGGCGCACTCAACAACAAGTGTAATCACATGGGTGGTCCGTTATCTAAAGGCAAGCTTAAAAATGGTTGTGTGGTTTGCCCTTGGCACTATTGGCAGTTTAATCACGCCACCGGCGAATCTTTAAGCGTTGAGGCCTCGAAACACTTTACCTCAACAGCAGGGAGCGTTCCTAGTTTTCCGTTAAAAGTAGAAGGGGATTCGCTATTTATTGATCTCACCCAAGAATCTAAACGCGTACCTGCCGCGTATAATATGAAGAGCAATTTGGGTCGTGAACCAAAACGCGAGGCTGGAAAAATACGCGTTCTGGGGATATCAACCACGGCTATGGATAAAGAAAATCCTCGTTTTTCTACCTCTGAAGAGCTCTTAAGGTCATCTCTTGATAAAGCGGCTGCTCAATTAGATGTGGACACAAAATTTATAGCACTTTCAGACTTAAATTTTCGTAATTGCGAAGGATTTTATTCCAAATCTGAAAAGGCCTGCACTTGGCCTTGCTCAATTACAAAAATGGATCCCACAGACCAAATGAATGTAGTTTATGAAAATTTAGTTCATTGGGCTGATGTGGTTATTGTTTCAAGCCCAATTCGTTGGGGTGGAGCAAGCTCATTATATTATAAAATGGCAGAGCGATTAAACAGCGTGCAAAATCAAATCACCACGAAGAACAAAGTGTTGATTCAAAACAAAGTGGTAAGCCTAATTATTACCGGTGGGCAAGACAACATCCAGTCGGTAGCTGGGCAAATGCTTACGTTTTTTGGAGAGCTGGGTTTTTCAACTCCGGCCTTTCCATTTGTGGCTCACTCCTTGGGTTGGTCTTCAGAGGATATGGAGCGCAATATGGATTACGTAAAAGAGTCTGACTATTTACATGAAGAATCACTCAAGCTAGTTGAGCGCAGCGTGGAGTTAGCACGTAAACTTATCTAAGAGAACAGAGGAAGGTACGCCGTACCTTTTTTCCACGCCGTACCTTTTTTCCATTTTCGGATGTTTGGATTTAGTTATTTGAGTTGTATTAGGTTCCCTATTTGCAAATTACTTAAGTATGCCACGAAAAAAGTTTATCGCCTCTGAAGAATATCCTTATCATGTAACTGCTCGATGTATTAATAAAGAGTGGTTTGCTCTTCCCATGGACGAATTATGGGATCTGTTTGCAGATTATTTGTTCTTCATACATCATGCATTTGGTATCCGCATTCATAGTTTTGTTCTTATGAACAATCATTTTCATATGATTGTTAGAACACCTGATTTTAATCTCGATCAAGCTATGAATTACTTCATGCGAGAAACAAGTCGAATAATTGGATTTCGATCGAGAAGAGTTAATCAAGTCTATGGAGGTCCGTATCACTGGTCTCTTATCAAATCTCCGAACTATTTTTTGCATGCGTATAAGTATGTGTATCGAAACCCAGTTGAAGGAGGTTTGTCGTCACAAGTTGAAAACTATAAATATTCAACATTGTCTGTACTTTTGGGAAATCAACACTCAATAATTCCGATTGAATATGACGACACATTGTTTTCAGACTTAGTGGAGCAGTTGAAATGGCTCAATGAAAGTTATCCATCCTACGAAATAAAAGACGACATTCGGAAAGCACTTAGAAAAACTGAATTTAATTTCTCGAAACAAAAAAGAGGTGATCCACATTTGCTGGAAAGTTCTATTGTCTAAAGTGGGGAAAAGGTACGGCGTACATTAAAAATTGGCGTTCCCAACATGGTTTTTGTAGAATCCATGTCTACAAGGTACTGAAGGATGCTGGGTGGGCAATTCACCGACTTATAATCTAAAGCTATTCTTTAAACAAGCATCCTATTTTAAGATAAGGGGCTCTGGGGGCTCGACGCTTAAACCTAACTCATTGCGTCTTCTGTTTTTCCAATTATGGTTTAGAAAACTTGCCGATGCTCGCCTCAATCCAATCAGTAAGCTTTATTTCTAAATCTTCGGGAGTTTTCCATTTTCTGTAATTTATTTGAGCCACGTCAAAATGGATTTTCTTTCCTTCTTTGTCATCACCTTCAGTAAAACCTTCGCGAACTACGTGAAAAACAGGAATACCTAATCCTCGTGCAAAACCCGACTCAAAGTATACGCCTCGATTATTAAAAGTTAGCTCTGCAATTACAAATCGTGATCTTTTGATCTCAGCAATGATTTTGTCTGTAATGTTGTTGGTATGTCCTTGAGAAACAAGGTCAGCTTCGTATCCTAATTTTTTACAAACTTTTTTTATTGTGGCCATTGTTTGTTGATGTAACTCTGATTCGTTTGGCCACTCAAACTGCGACGCAATAAAAACTTTATTACCAGTAGGGAATGAGCTGCTCTTGCGAAGTTCTTCCCATCCCTTCGGCGTCAATTGTAAATCGGTCTTTTGAATTTGTTCAAAAATTTGTGACATCCCTTGAAATTGAGAAGGCACAATATAAATTAGCAACCCTTGATCATATAAATGCTTAGCAATGCTTGCGAGCTCTTCTTTATCAACGATTCTAGCCCAAATTCTATCTTCGTCTAACATTCTAAATTTAGAATAAGCTTGAGTTTTTTCAAGACGTGTTCCGAACGAAGATAAAAGTGCCATTGGTTTTGCTGAATGATCTATAGATTCTTCAAAGTATTCCTCAACCGAACAGACTAGTTGTGGGCGAGCGTTTGTTTTGTCCTCGTTTTCTTGATCAAGTCCGCCTTGCAAGTTTTTGACATTTTCTCTAGTCGTCCAGACTGGCGTTATTCCTTCTTTATTCAGTTCCAATGACCTTCGTGCGCAGTTCAATAAGCCCTGCCACATTTTGCCACCCTCGGTATGCATATTCAGATAGTAGATAGCATCCTGAACAAGATAATAATGCCCACCGCAGGCCTGCGAATAATACTCTGCCTGCCCGCGAGTTTGGTTCATTTTGAATGTAGCTTGTTCTTTCGTAAAAAAACAACTTTGTTGAATCGATTCAGACACAAATCATCACTCCTAGTTGGTTTCTGGTTTTAAGGTAATCCAAGGCTTGTATACGTCGAATCCAAATAATAGTAAGGGCCCGTTTCTTTTTCAGCTCTGTATTTAATGTGGCTAGAGGGCCAATTTTCAATAGCATGTTGCAAAATTTTAGGTCCGTAAGGAATGTGAATAGCTAAAGCACTTTTTAAGAGTTCTGGACATAAAGTATCATCTTTTCGCTTTGTTTTATTTAAATTTACAACAATAATTGGCAAATCGGCTTTAAGTGCAATTTCGATTTCCCATGGAACATACTTTCTGAGATTTTTCGTTTTTTCACCAACGAGCACCACGAGTATTTTTGAATTTTTCATTCTTTCGCGAAGACTCGCTTTTATTGAATCCTCTATGCTATCTTGACGAATCGTTGTTAGTTCGTGAGCATCATTAAAATCGAACTCAAAATCGTCGTGAGCAGTCCACGCCTGCATCAATCTATAATATCTGATGTCTTCTGTTGCGTCGAATGCAACGTAGGTTCGTGTTCTTCTTGCCATGATTCCTCCAAAAAATTTTAAGTCTTAGGTCGTGGTACAGAGTTACTTAATAACATCGCGACAAAAACGAATGTCATTACTAATTGTGACGAAGTTATTAAAGTAGCAGTCGCAGTTATTGGTTTTAAGTCGCCAGAAAATCCAGTCAAAGCATTTCCTACGCTAAAAACCGTTGCCGAAACCCAAGGGGAAATTGTAGTCGGCCACGTAAATTCAGATTGCAAAACGCGATGATACAAATAAGCGTATAAACCCATAGAATATGAAATCGCAAAAATTAAATTTACAAAACGTCTTCGCTCTCGAAATTCCAGTCCAGGTATCGAACCGCTTTTGTCGATTGTCCACAAATGGTACCAAAAATACGTATGTAGATTCATAACAAGAAGAAAAACAGAGACAGAAACTGCAAGCCAATGCGTTACTCCAGCCATCCAAATTGTAAAAAGAAAGAGCCACTTTAAGATTATAAAAGCATCAATAGCTAAATTTGCAGTTTTTCTAATGTCTTCTGGATCGCTTTTTTTTGAAAATTTTAGGATACCTTTTTTCTTCCACTCTACCGGACTTATTCTATGTACCGCTCTGATGGAAATATCCACCAAAATATAGATTGGCCCGTTGCTAGCGCGCTGTTTTTTTTCGTCGTCAGAAAGTATCAAAAATTCCCCTTAAAAAATCCCTGTGCTTGGCTTCCAGAGCAAATTACATGGATTTCAGTTAAACTAAAATATATTGGTTTTGGCCACAAAAGTCATCGAGGATGAGGCTTAATTTGCACTAATGCACCGAGCAAGAGAAGTGATTGTATCGGCTTAAAACGCATAATTGTGTCGAAATATAATGGCGTGTTTTAATGGAAAAATGAAATCTCTTAGCCAATCAAATAAGTCTTCTTCGCCAATGGATACTATTCTCTTAGTCGATTCATTTGAATCGCATGTTTTGCGATTTTTAGCGTCGTTAGACGCGACAGATTTGACTAGAAATCACTACCGCAAAAGACTTAAGCAGTTTGCTTTATGGATCGAGCAACTTGGCAAAGTGGTGATCACGCGACAGGTGGTTTTGGATTACAAAAGATACCTGAAAGATCAAAAGTATGAAGCCAGCACCATCGGCGCATACCTAGTAGCTGTTCGACAGTTTTTTGGATGGTGCGAGATTAATAACGTGCATGTCGATGTGACCAGAGGAATAAAAGGGGCCAAGCGACCCAAAGGTCATCGCCGTGATGCGCTGACAATAAGTCAAATCCATCGTCTGCTTAGTTCCATTGATCAATCCACAGATATTGGAATGCGTGACTTTGTAATCATCAACACGATGATTCGGGTGGGGCTACGAAGCATCGAAGTCATTCGAGCAAGGATTTCTGATATACGGCCCATAAATTCGCAATCCGTAGGACTTTGGGTACATGGTAAAGGCCGTGATGAAGCCGATGAATTCGTGGTTCTAACTGAAGACTGCCTATCACCCATCATGAATTACATTTCGAAACGTGGTCCTTTGAAACAGGACGCCCCACTCTTTGCGTCTCTTTCAGACGGCAGCTATGGTAGTGGCCTTTCCACTTGTACCATCAGGAGAGTGGTCAAGGAGCGTTTAAGAAACGCTGGGCTTTCGAGTCCTAGGATTTGCGGGCACTCACTAAGACATTCTTGTTTAACTTTGGCCATCGAAGGCGGGGCCTCTATCCAGGAAGTGCAAAAACTTGGTCGCCATGCTGACATATCGACGACGAATGGTTATCTGCATTTTAGAGACAGAGCTAAAGGCGCTGGTGAGCATAGTGTTCAAGAAATTTTACGAAAATAATCCAGGACATTCAAATTAAGCGTTACGTTTTCCATATAAGGTTGAGGAGTGCCTCGAACTTAAAATATGAACCGAATAGGCCCGAGGTGTGCTTGAATGTTTGAAAATAAAAATGAGCCGCTTCAAAAACGAAATAAAAAAATTTACTTCAAAGATCTGAAACTGAATCCTAAAGATGATCCTGAATCTAATTTAGCATTGGGTGACTTTATGATTCTCATTCCAAACGGCTCTGAAGAGGAAACCGCAAAAACTTTTCTAAATTTTGTCAAAAACTTAAAAGTCGAATCACTTTTGGAATCGACCCGCTAGTGATCTACCGTCAGAATAGCTGCAAAATTTCTTACAAGACTCACTTTCATTAACTGAAACGGCTTTTAACCCTGAAGTAAGAGTTGAGAAATTGAAAGATAACTCGCACTCGACGTCTTTTAATTTAGTTTCAAGACCATCGCCGTTAACAAGAGAAGGAAAACTGAGTTCTTTATCTTTGAAGTCGCATTTCTTATTCTTGTAGGAAGCAAACATAGTACCTTCGTTCATATAAAACGAGAACTCATCACCGACATCAGTCATGCTGTTTTTATAGCTGCCTATTGCAGACTTGATAGCTTCGCCAATTGCTTTGGCTTTTTCTAATCTTGCCGCATCTTCTGCTTGTTGTAGTTTTAATTTTGGATCATCGTCTTTGTTAACTTGTGATTTTTTAGCAAGAGTATTCTTTTTTTGCACTTTTATTTGATTTGGGCTTGAAGGCTTTTCGTTTGGCCTTGGCTGTGGTGATGAACTTGCCGAGCTAAACGCAATGGCCGTTTGAGCCATCATATTTACTATAGCACTTTCAGGCAGAGTATCTTTGTCTATGGTCATTTTGGAAATATTTGCTTTTTTGTCATTTGTAGGCGTGAGCAAAATTGCGATTTTAACTTTTTCTGAAGTCATTTTATTGGTTCTATCAACTCGCATGATCCATGATTGGTTGTCTTTTTCCCAAGTCACTTTACCTGAATCCTGATAAGTAGCTGCCAGCTTCTCTACGGTAAAGCCATATTCATTAGTGTTTGAGCCGTATCGGGACTGAACTTCAGATTGCAAAAATTCTTTTGGTGGTTGTTCTCCGCCGAAAACTCCAGCAAATGAAGTTAGTGTAAAAAAATAAAAGACAAGGCCCGATATAAAGCTTTTCATAAAGATCCTTTCACTTTTTTCCTGTGTATTTTTCGATTTTGACTCGAAAGATTCCGTTATGAATTTCAACAAAGCCATCGCCTGCTGATTCAAAGATCTGTTTCACTAGGTCTTCTTCAGGCGCAGATCCAGTCAGTAGCGTTTCTACACTGACGCCTAAAACCTTCGAAAGCCGTAAAATCGCATCGTCGAACTTTGGTTGACGACCAGCAAGCCACTCAGAAATGGTGGATTTGGGAATCTTTGTCTTACGACTGATGTCGGCAGCAGAGAAGCCACGGTCTTTCATTATTTTTTTAAGATTACTTTGAAAATTACTCACGGCCTATATTTTCAATCCTTTCATACAGTTGAACAAGGCGAGTTCTGCTCCTCGTTCACCGTACTGCACGCGAAACTTATTGGACGATTCAAAGAACTTTTCAGTCATCGTCTTCGAAATTTCCAAGAATTTTTATTTGGTGAACCAATTCTGTCGGATAGGTTTTTCTGATGTATTCTTCGGCGTGATCTTTTGTTTTACGCTCAAGATACCTTGGGATCTGAGTAAGAATGAAAAAGTGCAGATTATCAATCGAATTAAAGCATTTTATTGCATGTAAAAAATCAGAAGGTTCGCAGTCGAATAACTCCAAATAGTCGATGACGACAAGTATTCCCGTGCTGTCTTTATTTTTAGAAAGATTTGTAATTAGTGCTGTTAAATCATCAAGATTAAAATATCCATCTAGTACCAAATGTATTTTTTGTAACTGATCAGGATTTCTAGCGCCATAAACAGATGGACTTGATCCAAGAGCGCCCTCAGCATGATAGTAAATGATATGCCAGTTTTTACTTAGTAGCTCACTGCATGTTTCAATCGCTGTTCTTGTTTTTCCAGACGATGGCCTACCAGATAAAAAAGTTATTCTATTTTTAGCATAAACTGCAGTCATACCAACTCCATTGTTTTTAGAAAAAATCATACAGAAAATAATGCCAGCAATTTGCAGCGCGTATTGTTGCTAAGAGAGAAGCGTGCTCAATTTCTTTGAACTAGACCTTTGTATGGTTCAAACTCTTGTCTTTGATTGTCATTAATAGGTTCTGATACCTTTACTTGAATAACAATAAGAGGTTTTTTATGGAATCAACTGAGCCTTGGCTTTCAGTTGAAGGTATATCAATACATTTAGGTGTTTCTAAAGAAACCATTTACAGGTGGCTTGAACGCCAAAGAATACCTTCACACCGTGTAGGTAAGCTTTGGAAATTTAAGGCGTCCGAAATCGATAGTTGGGTTCGGACAGGCGGAGCAATAGATACTCATACTAAGAATAAAAACAATAATGAGTTGTGAACACAGCTTGCATGATCGTGATTATACAATTCAGGAGAGATGAATGGCAAAAAAAACACCTATAACTAAAAATAAAAAAAGTTCTGAACCCACAAAGCCTGTTGAAATTTATGAGCATACAGCTGCTAAGCGATTAAATAATCCGCAAGTCGGGCTTGTAAATACAAAAACTGAAAAACCTGAGACCAAGAAAACCTACGAATACGATCCGCACATTGACCCTTCTTTAAATTGGGCAGGTAAAAAAGAAAAATGTAGTTTCGACGTTCCAGTCGTGTCACTTCATGTTCATGAAAAAATTGATCCGAGAACCATAATTGAGGCCGTAAAAAAATCACCAGAAAAAATTTGGGAACAATTTAATTTATTTAGCAGACCGGTGAACAAACTTAGCTTTATAAAAGAAATTGAATTTTATAAGCATGAGCGGGATTGGAGTAATCGCCTAATTTCTGGTGATTCTTTGCTTGTAATGAACTCACTAATAGAAAAAGAAGGAATGGCTGGGAAATTTCAAATGGTTTTTTTTGACCCTCCATATGGAATTACCTATAATTCAAATTTTCAGCCGTTTACGAATAAACGTGATGTTAAAGATGGAAAAGCTGACGACTTAAATGTCGAGCCTGAGACTATTAAAGCTTTTAGAGATACATGGAGCTTGGGTGTTCACTCCTATTTGTCTTATATGCGTGATAGATTATTACTATCTAAAGAACTCTTATCAGAAACCGGCTCAATTTTTATTCAAATTTCTGATGAGAATCTTCATCATGTTAAAGAGATATGCTCTGAAATTTTTGGAGCAGAAAATTTTATTTCATTAATCAATTTCAAAAAAACTGGTGGGATGTCGAGTAATTTTGTGGGCTCAGTTTGTGATTATTTAGTTTGGTTTGCCAAAGATAAAAAGAAAGCTAAATTTAATAGCATATTCGTTGATCGATCTACTGAAAGTATCGCTTCTGGCTTTCCAAATATCGAGTTACCGGATGGAACATGCAGACGCCTTACCAAAGATGAACTCGAAGGTCGAATTTCGGTTCAAGGGCGTAGATTTCAAACATCTCCAACTATGTCTGATGGAGAGTCTTCTGCTGGATTGACTCCATTTGAATGGGAAGGAAAAACTTATTATCCAGCAGCGGGAAATCACTGGAAAGTAAAAGTTGAGGCACTAAAAAAGGTTGGCTTGGCTGGGCGATTATACCCAGTTGGAAAAACAATGACTTGGAAAAGATATTTAGATGAATCACCGTATACGCCACTTACAAATATGTGGACAGACACTATGGAAAGTACTTATGCGGTCGAACGACTCTACGTAGTGCAAACCGCCAAAAAAGTTATTGAAAGATGTGTTCATATGGTTACTCAGCCAGGTGATCTTGTCTTTGATCCAACGTGTGGGTCTGGAACTACTGCTGTTGTTTGCGAAGACTGGGGTCGGAGATGGATTACTTGTGATACCTCTCGAGTAGCCGTTACTTTGACAAAGCAAAGACTGTTAACGCAGACTTTTAAATATTATCACCTAGCTCAATCTGAAGAGGGAGTTGGCAGTGGTTTTATGTACAAAACTCTTCCCCAAATTTCTTTGGGTGTCATTGGCAAAAATGATGAAATAAAACAAGGAATGCCACTCATTCAAATCAATGATTTAATAGTGCGAAAAGCCGACAAATTAGATTTGGTAGATCAGCCACTTGTTGATGAAAAAAAAGCGAGAGTCACAGGCCCGTTTACTGTTGAAGCAGTCCCCTCGCCAGTTGTCCAGGAAATTGGTGCTAATGAAAATCATGAAATTTCAAATGGCCCCGCCGAATGGATACAAGAAATACTTAAGTCAGGGATAAGAACAAAAAATTCAAAATATATTGAACTTTCTAGGTTAGAATCTCTTCCTGGTACTCGCTGGCTTCATGCAGATGGATCAACTAAGGAAGAGCAACCACAAAGAATTGTGGTTTCCTTTGGACCTAAATTTGCGCCTTTGGAGCAAAAACAAGTTGAACTTGCACTCCAAGAAGCAGAAAAAATTAAACCGTCGCCTACGTTGATTGTGTTCGCTGCATTTCAATTTGACCCTGAGGCATCGAAAGATATCGATCAAATTGACTGGGGCGGAGTTTCGGTCTTAAAGGTACAGATGAGTGCGGATTTATTCACAAATGATTTAAGAAAAAAAAGAGCAAGTAATGAAAGCTTTTGGTTGATCGGTCAGCCGGACGTTGAAATTAAGCACTTAAAGACAGGCGCTGATAAAGGAAAATTTCAAATTCTGGTCAAGGGTTTTGATTATTATAATCCTAAAAATGGATCGGTGGAATCAGGAACTTCAAATCAAATAGCTATGTGGATGTTAGACACAGACTATGACGGGCGTAGTCTGATGCCTAGACAGGTATTTTTTCCTATGGCTGGATCAAATGACGGATGGGCTAAATTAGCAAAAACTTTAAAAAATGAAATAGATGAAGAATTGATCGAGGCTTACCGCGGAACAGAATCAATTCCTTTTGAAATTGGCGAGCATAAAAAAGCTGCAATAAAAATTATTGATGATCGTGGAATTGAAAGCTTGTTAATTTTGGAGCTTGAGTTGTGAGTGAAGTACAAAAAATTGATCGCTTAATAATTAATAAACCTCATGTAGAGCCTTCGCAGCACTGGAAGTACGCTACTGATACCAAGTCATTTTCAATACAGTCAGGCAGAAGGGCTGCTGGTTATATTATAGCTTCGGAAAGAGCTAGAACTTACGATGACCCAGGCACTTTTATTCCATTGCCACTTGTTAATAAAATACGCCCAAGAGTTCAAGAATGGCGAGATAAAGGTTACCCTGGTGCGAGTCCAATTTCGAAACGCTTATTAGAACATTGGGTAAATCGTTCCGAAGGATCACTTCAACCATTCTTTTTTTGCCAAATAGAGGCTATTGAAACTTTGATGTGGATTATTGAAGCTCCGTCAAGTTCAAAGGTGGGAATTAATATTCCAAGCGACGGCGGAGAATTTATTCGCTACTGTTCCAAGATGGCAACAGGTACTGGAAAAACCGTTGTGATGAGTATGGTGATTGCATGGCAAGTATTAAATAAAGCATCTAATCCGAAAGATCCTAGGTTCTCTCAGAACATTTTAATAATGGCCCCCGGTTTAACTGTGAAAAGTAGATTGCAGGTTCTTGATCCAAATAACGAGGATAATTATTATTTAGAGTTTAGCATAGTACCACCGACGCTCATGAACTTGATGCGCCAAGCGAAGGTTAAGGTATTAAACTGGCACACTCTTCAATGGGATAGCGAAGAAAAAATCGCAAAGAAAAAATCTATAGATAAGCGCGGAGCCTTAAGTGACGAAGCATATGTAAGAAATGTTCTAGGAGATCTATCAAAAGCAAAAAATATCATAGTTATAAATGATGAGGCCCATCACGCCTGGAGAATTCCAGCCGAATTAAAAGAAAAAAAGCTTGCGGATGTTTCAAAGGAGGAACTTGAACAAGCTACAAAATGGATTGGCGGTTTAGATAGAATTCATAAATCGAGAGGAATTTTAAACTGTTTTGATTTCTCTGCGACACCATTTGCACCAACCGGAAAAAAAACTACTGAAGAAGCATTATTTGGCTGGATTGTTAGCGATTTTGGACTAAACGACGCAATCGAATCAGGACTAGTTAAAACGCCTAGGGTTGTTGTTAGAGATAACGGCGTAGCTTCGCACGCCACTTACAAATCACAATTTTATCATATCTACGATAAAATAGCTGATAATATAAACCGACCAGCAAAAGCCCATGAAACTCTGCCAGATATTTTAGTAGCAGCATATAGTATTCTTGGATTTGATTGGCTTGAAACATTTAAAGAGTGGAATAAAGCAGGATGTAAAACACCGCCAGTTATGATTTCTGTAGTTAATAGAACTGAAACAGCGGCTAGAATTAAAAATGCGTTCGATACAAATACCATTATGATACCTGAGCTATGTGAGCCGAATAAAACTTTGCATATCGATAGCAAAGTTTTAAAAGAATCAGATGATATTAGTTCTATTGAAGAAAATGAAATTGATCAAAATCAACCAAACGATGATTCATCTGAAAAGGATCAAGAAAATTATTTACGACGTCAGGTAAATACAGTCGGTCAGGTTGGAAAACCAGGCGAACAAATCCGCCACATTATTTCCGTTAACATGCTATCAGAAGGATGGGATGCCAAGACTGTAACTCACATTTTAGGCTTACGCGCATTCTCAAGCCAACTTTTATGTGAGCAGGTAGTTGGCCGTGGTCTTAGACGTACATCATATGAATTAAATGCCGAAGGACTGCTTGAACCTGAATATGTAAATGTATTTGGCGTGCCATTTTCATTTTTACCCCATGAAGGTGGTGATGTAGGCGGAGGAGTTCGGCCTACTCCACCAAAAACACGCATAGAGCCCCTTCGAGATAAACTTCAATATGAAATGCATTGGCCGAACGTACTGCGTATTGATCATAAGCTTGATTACAGTTTGTCTTTAAATATTGATCAACTTCCAGAATTAGAAATTAAATCTACTGATATGCCGACTGAGGCAGAATTAGCCCCTGTCATCGAAGGCAAGCCAGATTTGGGGCAGATTTCGGTTATTGAAATAATGAAACTGGTGACAGCACCACGAATGCAAACTTTAATTTTCAAATTTGCAACACACCTGCTTCCTCAAATTGAAGATGAACAAAAATGGAAAGGCGGCAAACATCAGCTATTTGCTGATATGGTTGCTATCGTCGAGCGTGTTTTAAAATCTGATAGAATTAGAATTTCGCCGAAAGTTAAAAATGATGATCCTGAGCAAAGAAATTTATATCTAAGGTTAAATATGGATCGTGTTGTTCGGCATGTAGCCAAAGGGATTATAAATCAGAATGCTACAGGTTATGAAATTTTATATAATACCAATGAGCCTATTCGCTACACCCGTGATGCGGGGATTTGGTTTACAAGCAAGCCTCACTTTCCTGGTAAAAAAAGTCATATAAATTTTTGTGTTTTCGACTCAACATGGGAAGAGCAAGCTTCAAGATTACTTGACCGCCTAGATTACGTGGAAGCTTGGGTCAAAAATGATCACATCGGCTTTGAAATTTCATATCTGTTTGGTGGAGCGATTAAGAACTACCTTCCTGATTTTCTAATTAGATTTAAAGGCGGAAAACACCTGATATTAGAAATCAAAGGTGTAGAGACAGAGCAGGATCGCGAAAAATGGACATACTTAGATGAGTGGTGCAAAGCTGTTACTTCAACAAAACGATATGGCACTTGGGTTTATGATGTAGCTAAAGATCCGAACACAATAGAAGATGTTCTGCATAAACACGGAAAGGCTACTTAAGTGAAGGCGCGAGCCTACCTAACAAAATCAGTATTTAAGATTGGGCTCGAATGTCCACGAAAGCTTTTCTATCATAACAAGCCAGAAGAGTATTTAAATGATAAAACAGAAGACCCATTTTTAGCTGCCCTTGCGAGGGGTGGATATCAAGTCGGTGCTCTTGCGACTTTAAAATATCCTTCTGGTATAGAAATTAAAACTCATAAGCACGCAGATGCAATAAGCGAAACTGCACAGAACTTAAAAAATGCAAATTCCATACTTTTTGAAGCAGCATTCTCATCGGACCCGCTCTTCGTAAGAAGTGATATTGCGATTAAAGCTGATAATATGCTTCGAATCATTGAAGTTAAATCAAAGTCTACCGACTCAGATGATGATGGCGACGAATTCATCAGCCCGAAGTTTTCAAAACCTGGGTTACCAAAACTTTATGCCAAATGGATTCCGTATATTTACGACTTAGCATTTCAGGTTCTTGTTGCCCGATTAAATTATCCAGATTTGAAGGTCAGTGCCTCGCTAATGCTGTTAGATAAATCGCAAATCTGCACAGAAGATGGATTACATCAAATGTTTCGAATAAAAAAATTGGATGATGGCAAGCAAGTCGTGCTGACTAAAAAGCCAGATCAAAATTTCAAGGGTTTCGGAATACTAAAAGAAATTGATTTAACAGCTCTTGTCGATGAAATCATTGATGGTAAAGAGACTTCTGAATTTCATATAAGCGGCAATCTGACCGAAAGAGCAAGTAAGCTCTCTGAAATTTATATAAAAAATCAAAAGTTTCCGATTAGTCAGGTCACAGGTACGCATTGTAAAAAATGTGAATTTCGCGGATCAAGTGATGTTTTAAAATCTGGGTTCGATGAATGCTGGATCGAATTTGCAAATATACAAGCAGCGTCTTCAAAAGTTATGTCATTCGATCTTTGGAACTATAAAGGATCAGAAAAGGCTCTCGATAATAAAAAATACTTGCTGAGTGATTTGGACGAGGAGGATTTAGGCAAACCAGGTCCAACTTCAGAACGTCAACTTTTACAAATTGAACAACATAAATCTGGCAGTAAAATACCTTTTCTTGATCTTAGGGGTTTGTCGGCAGAAATCGATTCGTGGAAATGGCCACTGCATTTTATTGATTTTGAAACATGTACGCCTGCGATTCCGTTTATGAAGGGCTTTTCACCTTATTCAGAGTTAGCTTTTCAATTTTCTCATCATATTATGGAAAAAGATGGCTCTGTTCGACATGCAGGTGAGTTTATTGATTTACAGCCAGGAAGTTTTCCGACATTCAATTTTCTGCGTGCTCTGCACAAAGAACTTTCAAATGATAACGGGACAATCTTTAGATACTCTTCACATGAAAATAGTGTAATCAATAGGGCCCTGTTTCTTTTAGAAAAATCTGACGAATCAGACAAGAAAGAACTAACTTCATTTTTTAAAACGATTACAAATAAAAAGGCTTCAAAGAAAAAAGACGACTACTTGTGGAAAGGCAACCGCAACATGGTCGACCTTCTTGAGTTAGTTAAAAAGCATTATCTAAGTCCGTTGATGGGTAGCTCCAATTCATTGAAGTACGTTTTGCCAGCTGTTTTGAATGAGTCTTCGTTCCTGAAACAAAAGTATTCTGTTCCAGTCTATGGAACGGAAAAAATGCACTCAATTAATTTCAAAGACCACGCTTGGATTAAAAAAGTTGGAAATGATTTTACTTCTGATCCGTACAAAGAGTTACCACCACTTTTTTCTCCAGAAGATGAAGTCAAAATTGAAAGTATCTTTTCTGAAGAAAATGAAATTAATAATGGCGGCGCAGCGATGATGGCCTACTGTTATACCCAATTTACCGAAATGTCTGACATCGAGCGAGAAAGAATCCGATCGTCACTTTTAAAATATTGTGAGCTTGATACGCTAGCTATGGTCATGTTGGTTGAATACTGGCGCGATGTAATAAAATAGAGGAACGAGCGATACGGTGGAATATCGCTCATTGTAAAATATAAATAGGAACTAATGTGAATAAGACTATTAAGAAAAAGCTGCCAAAAAGAACGCGAGCCGATCAGAAAGAGCGAACAGAAGCTCTACGTGAAATCTATGAACTCAATGGCATTTCAATACCTAATATGCGTGGTAAGCATTTCAAGATTGAAAGACAGAAGCTTAGAAATACGATTTTAGAAATATATGAAAATTTAAACAAACAAAATCTAGAAACTCTTCATCGGAAGAATGGAAATTTTGTGCCGAACAGATTGCTTATTCAAGTTGTTAAAAATTTTGACGATGGAACATTAAAACGCAACGAATTTACTGCATCAAATGAAAAAGCAATAATTGAAGAAATCAAGAATTTGCAAAAGCTGAAAAAAATTCTTAAGTTTCAGACTTAAAAGCGACTAGTTTACTACTTTATGTGACTTCATTCCCAAATTTATATGACTTGAGGTTCTACTTTCTTTTTTAAAAATCATTATTATCAAAACCCAAGGATAATTACGTCCTGCTAATTTAGGGAGATAATAGTGATGAAAAAAACAGGTAAAACAAAACTAGCTATTCAAGCCAGATCTAAGAACAAATCAAAGCAAAATAAAGTTACTGACTTAGGAGTAAGAGCTAGAGAGCTTCATGGTAAGTTCTTACTTTCGTCCATAGAAACTGACACCATATATATTGATTCAATTACGGCTTTTACAATGGCGTTAGTGAACGAACACGATTTAAATAAGTACGATCCAGATATAACAAATGGATGGCTTGAAAAAGAACTTGCTAAACACCTGAATGATATAAGCTCCTACCCTGACAGAATATGTAATAAACTTCGACTGAGTAATCCTTTAATACTTTTGTCACTAGCATTATCAATACTTATACACGGTAGAAACTCACAGAGGGGCTTCTCATCTATTGTAGAAAATTTTTCAAATTTGGTGTCTGAAAAAATTTTAGAATCAGATCTTTAGAATGAAAGGAGCTAAATATGAAAATTAAATTTAAAATAGAATACAATAATATTTCTGCAATGAGTACTTTGCAAACTTTTATAAAGCGAAACAAAATATCTTTTCGACTTAAAATCGTAAATATTTACCTTTATTGGAGACTAGTGTTTCCAGATCAAGTTTCATTGATATTACACAAATATTCTTTCAAAAGTAAAAGTTTGTTCGTGCTGAAATTGTCTAATAGAATACAAAAAATAAATCGTAGAGTTAGTGCAAAATATCTGCAGAAGTCGCTGGTCTACTTTGAATCAAAACTTCTACTCAAAGAAAAGATAGAGTTTAGAACTTTCATTGATTCTCAGCAGGAGTGTCCATTCGTCTTTAAGGCAAAAACTATTGAAGATATCTGGACAATAATAGTCGAATCTTCGCGTACAGGAACATTCTTTGATGTGGTCCTCGTACAATGTTTGGTTTTCAAAACCATAAATTCTATGTACGGTGTATTTAGATCAACGGATTTTGAAAAGTATCTGCCAAGAATCTGGCAAGCGTATGTTGAGTCACACCCAACAATATTTTACTTAAACGAAACATATGATGTGAATTCAACATTTACACAATTCTTAGTGGATGAGCTTTCGTTCGAAAGACATCTAAAAGAATGGGCCGATGCAAATAAAGAAATGTTTGAAAATCTAAAAAATGGAGACTTGTGTGTCTGAAGTTTTTAAAAAAAATTTACAGAAATACTATGATTGTAACTTAAAAATAGTGCCAACTAATGGCAAAGTACCGCAGCTCAAAAATTGGCAGTTTGATAGTCCAAAATCTGTTGAAGAATTTTTAGAGAAATCAAATAGCTACACAACTGGTGGCGCTCTCGTGTGCGGTTATGAAGCTAGTGGCATTGTAGTAGTTGATGTAGATCCAAGAAATGGAGGCTTACAAAGTTTTGAAGCTCTTAAAAATAGATTTCCAGATTTATTGTCTACCGTAATAGTAGACACGCCTTCAGGCGGATTTCATTTGTATTATCGATCTGACTTTCAAATGCCTAAGTTGCAGTCTTTTCTTCGTGGTATAGATTTTCAGGGGGAAAATAGTTTAGCAAACATCCCTGGAAGTAGACATCCAAATGGGAAGCTTTACAAGTTTCGTAGTGGCCATGAACTTGGTAGTATCGAAATTGCGAGACTTCCTAACAAATTTCGAGATCTACTTCTTTCTGAAAAAGAGCTTCCGATTAATCAGACCGCTGATTTTGTTCAAATTGTGGAGGGAACGCGTAATGAAACACTTTTTAAGTACGCATCAAAACTTATAGGTGATGGGCTTCCCGCAGCTTTACTAATTGAAAAAATAGCGATCATGAATCAGGTAAAATGTGTTCCTCCTTTGTCGAGTAAAGAGGTTGAAGCAATCTGCAAAAGCTGTTTAAAATCCGCAAAAAGATTTTACTCTATAGTCGATGGGGGCTTCGCCGTAGGTGGAGAAAATATTTCTAATTTTCATCTCAGAATTACTACTAAAGTATCTAAAGATGACGGTGAAAATCGAGAAGACCACTATGTCCTTGAAGGAGCTTATGCTACTGGCGAAACTATTGAACCATTCACGATTTCAGCAGCGCAATTTCACAGTGGTGACTTCTTGCGGATGCTCGACGTCAAAGCGATCGTAAGAGTTGGCGCTTATATGGAAGACCACGTAATCGCGGCAATAAAATCGATTTCTGACGACATAAAAACTGATTGGATCTATTCACATACAGGGTTCAGAAAAATCGACAATCGCTGGGTTTATTTACATAGTGACGGAGCGATAACTGCAGAAGGAAATGACCCTAGTCTGAAAGTAGACTTAGGAATGCCTCAGCTTAAACCATACAAAATGGAATTCGAAGCTGATAAAGAAATTGAAAAGGATTGTATCAAAGCAGTCTTTGATTTTTTAGATTTGGCACCTGATCGAATAACATTTGCGATTATTGGGATGAATTTTCGCGCACCGACAGCATCTATTAAATTGATAACTACTATCCTTTTCTTTTGTGGGATAACGGGCTGCTTTAAAAGTGTGATGGCAGCACTGAAGTTATCTTTTTTTGGCAGTGGATTTAACTACGATAAGCTTACCGCTAACTTTGAGTGTACACCTAACTCTTTAGAAAAAATGGCTTATACAATAAAAGACATGCCCTTTGTCATCGACGATCTAGCGCCAGATGGCACACTAAAAGACTCTCAGCAAAAATCTAAAACAGCGATACGGTATGTACGCACTGCAGGTAACGGTGAAGGCAGTGCGCGTGGACGTTTGACTAAAGATTACAAATTAAAAACATCCTTTTACCCAAGATGTCAGACCGATATGACAGGGGAAGATGTTCCCCCTGGCCAAAGCATAATTGCAAGACTTTTGGCACTTTCATTCGAGCAAAATTTGATAAATTTAAAAAATTTAACTAAGGCTCAAGATCTTGCAGCTAGTGGCGTGTATGTGAAAGCGATGACATCGTACATTTCTTGGCTTTGCGGTCGATACGAAAAAGTTCAAGCTGACGTTCCAAAAAGATTAATAGATTTACGATCTCAATCATCAAATCTAAGCGGCCACAAGAGAACTCCAGAAGCAATTGCGAACCTCGCTCTCGGATTTGAAATGTTTCTTCAATTTGCTGTCGAAAAAGAGATTTTGACAGATGAAGATGCAAAAAAATACGAAAATCGTGCTTGGGCTGCCTTTAAAGTTATAGATGAAAATCAACGGTCCTTTTTAAAAAGTGAAGATCCGTGCCAGAACTTTATTAATTACCTCCGATCCGCAATGCTGATGGGAAAGTCCCATATGAAGAACTATACAAATACAAAACTACCTCCATTTGATTACGAGGCATTTGGTTGGTTTCATGATTCAATTTCTGGTGAGCTAAAACCTAAAGGTTCTGCGATTGGCTGGGTAGATTTATTAGGCGAAGAAATTATATTTGATCCAGGAGGTGCTTTCCTTGTGGCGCAAGAAGTTGCTCGGGCGCAAGGTACTTCAATTAATTTATCGCAAGACACACTTTGGAGACGTCTCGGTGAGCGTGGGTTTATTCTTAAGTCGGACTCAGATGGTCGAAATACCATAAAAAGATCACCTGAAGATGAAAAAAGAAAGCGGTTCATAATTTTTAGAAATTTTGATTTATTTATGGATGAGAAAATGAATTCAACATATCGGAGTCAGGTTGATAAGGAAACTAAAGAAAGCATTTCAGCGTTAAATAATTGGCAGAAAAAGCGATCCGATGCTGCAAAGTGATAGAACGCCACGAATTGACGCTGATGTATCGGATAGTTTTGAACTAGATTTTCTCCTTACATTAATTGCAAAAATAATGTTGGACCGAGATCGGTCCAAGGAGGTTAAGCAGGAAGAACCAGTATATGGAGAACGTGCTAGCGAGACCACCAGTCAAGCTGATAAAATATGACGACGATTTAAAGGACTTAACTCTAAAAGTTCGGATAATTATCTACGCCAGATTTTCAACAGACAATCAAAGCAGCTCATCGACGGAAGATCAAATCAGGTTGATTCGAAGGGCTGCTAATCTTGCGCAAATTAAATCAGTTTTATTTCCTGGCCGTGAGTTTGAAATTGTAGCTGAATTTAAAGACGAAGCCGTATCTGGTTTCGGTGTTGTTGGGCGCGACGGATTAGATTCTGCAATGAATCTAATCCGCAACAAACAGGCAGATGTTATTTTGGTTTCAGATTTTAAGAGATTTCTGCGCGGTATGGGTATTGCCTTACAGCTATTCGATTTTTTGAATGAATATGGTGCGGAGCTACTTGCAATAAGCGATGGATTTTCAAGTGCGCAGAAGAATGCGCGTTTGATGTTTATGAATAAAGCTTATGCTTCAGAAGAATTTCTGGAAAGCGTTAGCATCGACACTCAGCGTGGCTTGAATGAGCGTCGTTATGAAGGGTTTTCGGATGGTCATCTTTGGTATGGGGTAACTTCAAAGGCAACTCGGCAGACCATGATAAAAGGAAAACTGAAGGATTCACATTTTGAATACGTGATTCTTGAAAACCAAGCAACTGTTGTTAGACGAATCTTCAAAATGTCAGCGGATGGGCTTAGTCAGAGAGAGATAGCAAAAATTCTAAATGATGAGTGCGTGCCGTGTCCTGCATGTTACTACAAAACAGGTGGGATGAAAGAACATTTGGGTGAGCGACCAACCTGGGCGGATAGGACTATTTATCAGATTCTTAATAATAAAAGCTATATCGGGATTATCGAACGTGGAAAAACTAAGATCATAAAAAAGAGTGATGGCACAAAGCAAACAATCGACATGCCGAAGTCGAACTGGATTGTTGTGGACAGCCCCGATTTGAAAATCATCGATCAGGAGCTGTGGGATTCGGTTCGCGAAAGATTTCGAGATTATAATTTAAGAAAGTTAAAATCAGGATCACACGGAAAACCGTTTCGCCATGATGGTCAAGTAAATCACATTTTTACTTCGCTTTGTATCTGTGAGGTATGTAGCGGGCCCGTGGTCGTTGTCACTGGCCACAAAGGTGGCTACTATGGTTGTCGAAACGCCCACCGACAGAAATCATGTATGAATCACAAAGTTATTTCTTGGAAAAAGTTGGAGATACCGATTTTGAACTTTTTGGTTGAGCAACTAAAGAGCGAGGAAGTTTGTAAAATCCTGGCCCAAAAGTACAATGAACTTAGGAAGTCCCGAATCTCAATGGATATAGGTGGTGGCGAACGGGCCGCTGAGAAGTTAGCAAGTGTTGAAGACTCAATCGCCAACATCATAAAAGCAATCGAGCAAGGCGCGGTTTCTGATGCATTGATTGCAAAACTAAAGACTCTTGAAGATGAAAGAAATAGTTTGAAGGGGAAAATTGAATTATTAGGCTCCACGGACCAAAAGCAGATTTACATCACGCCGTTAGTTATAAAAGACAGATTTCAAGAAATCCCTGAGCTGCTTCGCACAAGTCAGCCGTTTGAAATCAATAAAGCTCTACGTCCAATTCTAGGGAAACAGGGAATCAAGATTTTACATAAAACATCCGCAGATCCAAAAGGCGAACATTGGGCCGAGGGCTCATTAAACTTAGGTAAGGCCCTCACATTGGTTAAGGGCCTGGGTTACGGCGACTCAGCCTCAATAAAACATGAGATTCCCTTTTCGATTTTATTGGGTTAAAGTCCCGCTTAGAAAAAGGGCTTACAATTGTTATGGTAATCGCGATTAATGAAAACATCAAAATTTGGAAAGAGTTTAATCCTTTTGAATTTTCATTTAATGAAAGCATTTCCAACGTTTTTGATTCGAGACGAATATTGGCAAGAATGGGCTTCAATAAAGAGCGTATTGCCATCAAGGATCGTTGGTTTGATGTTTTAACCTCAAGTGAACTAGTTCGAAAGCGGAATAGTACTGATGGTTATTACAGAGCGATCTATATACAGATTAACATGGATAGCGGAGAGTATTACGTCGGTAAAGTAAATCGTCCGAAATGGTCTGAGTTGATTCGCTATCAAGGGTCTGGACTAAAATTTTCTAATAAATTCAAGAGTGATAGAAATAAGTTTGTGAGGTACTACATTGCTTCATGCGAAACTGCAGAAGAAACCGAACAGCTTGAAGCTTCAATTGTCGATAGTGAACTTTTGTCAGATGAAAATTGTCTAAATCTTGTTGCTGGTGGAAGTGGAACAACCAAACACCCCTCTATTGCAGAAACCAGCGAAAAGAAGCGTGCCTATATGAAAAGTAACACTAAGCAATTTAAGCCAATGCTTGAAGCAGCTAAAAAAGCATTTCGTTCAGGTGACACTCCAGCACTCCGCGCCCGTAGTCGAAGAATAAAAGAAGTCATGAGTACGGATGAGTATCGCAAAATGTCTGCAACTCGGATGGAAAAATGGAGGCGTGAAAACCCAGAAGCTTATGCAGCCGCCAGAAACAAAAATCGTGAAGCGGTAAAGTCCCCTGAGCGTGAGGCAAAGCGAAAAGCTAGTTTTGAGAAATGGATATCAGCAAATCCAGAAAAGTATAAGGCATGGCAAGAAAAGCTCTTGAGTTCACGCACAAGCAAAGAGTCTAAAGATAAGCGTAAAGCTTCGCTCAAAAAGTGGAGAGATAAAAATCCAGATCTTGCAAAAGCTAACGCGCAAAAGAGAGCTAAAGCAGCCGCGACAAAACTGAATAAAGAAGTTTGTATGCTTGATCTGAGTTCGGGAAAGATCTTAAGACGTTTTCAAAGCCAGCACGAAGCTGCGAAGTGGTTAGTAGAAAATGGTAAAGCGAAAAACATGAACTGTGTTTCCTCAATTAGCTCTGTCTGTTTGCGAAAGCCTTGTTCAACAGGTTACGGGTATCGCAAAAAGGCGTATGGCTATGACTGGCGCTTCGCGGGGGCTTCTTATGCCGCCAATCCCTTAGACGCCCAATTAAAACTTCCTAACTTTGAATAGTTAGCCCCCAAAGCCCCCATTTTTAAAATAGTATTGTTGTCCCTTCTTCCCAATTAGACTTGGAAGGGATACATTTTAAATTTTTCTTTTGATTCCGATGGTTCTACATCGGAGAAATTGGCGTCCCCTGGGCAGTCTTTGTAGAAAAATAAAATTTAATTGGTTCTACGTAGGAGAAATTGGCGTTCCCAACATGGTTTTTGTAGAATCCATGTCTACACAACACCCTCTATTCTTCTAACTTAAGGTCGTTTAGTAGGCAAGTGCAGTGTATTCATTCTAAGGGGCTATAGGGGCACTGGTTTCTCACCAAAGAAATCTCATTCTATAGGTAGTTTTTTATCTTTGAAGGGCGTTAGTTTAAATTTGTACAAATCTTCACCACCAACTGCTTGAATTGCATATTCCTCCATCAATAAGTATTTTAAAGTTCAAGCATGCATTCCTACTTTTGACTCAGCTTCAATTCTAGTTCGGCGATTTTAGCATGCAGTGGTGCAACTGCTTTTTTTATATCATCGGCCGTCCAGCGCTGTGTAATGTGCTGAGGACAATTCCAATCAAAACCATCTATATCAATAACAAAGGCCCGTTCGATTTTGGCTTCATAGTTCATTGGTGTAAGAATCTCAATCAAAGCCGGATCTTCTTTTATATTAATAAGTTTAACTTTACCCAAAATTTTAAGCCGTTCACGATTTTGGTAATCCATTAAAATCATGGCGATGCGCGGATCTGCGGTCAGATTTCCCACTGTTATGTATTGTCGGTTCCCAGAAAAATCGGCAAAACCAATTTGTTTTTTAGAAAGCACTTTTAAAAAACCTATCGGTCCGCCTCGGTGTTGAATGTAGGGCCAACCAGTTTCACCTACGGTGGCTGCATAAAAACTGTCTCTTTCAAATATGAACTCAATTTCGTTTCCAGTAAGTTCATGATTTCGGTCGGGTCCATCTTCAAAACGAGCATAGCTTTTTCGACTTCCCATAAGTTCCTGAATTTCTTTTACCGTTTTTGTAAAGGCAGTTTTCGTAAAGATATTAGACACTTAGAGCCTCCTGTTTCATAAATATACTAGTCTGTATATTTATATTGATATTTAATATACTAGTCTGTATATTAAATATCAAGAGCAAATTAAACCGCGAAATTTTTCGCACTAAAAAGGAGAAAATCATGTCACGTATAAAAGCAATAACCCCAGAGCAAGCTACTGGCCACACAGCCGAAGTTTATTCAGCCATCACGAAGGCTTTGGGGAAAGTTCCGAATCTATTTCAAGCTGTGGGCGTGAATTCAAATGCGCTTCAAACTTTATTAGGAATAGGTCCAAGTTTGAAAACACTTTCTGGTCCCGAGAGAGAAACAATTGCTTTAGTGGTCGCGCAAAAAAACAATTGTGGTTATTGTCTTTCAGCCCATACTCTACTAGCTAGCATGCACGGTATTTCGAAAGAGGAATCTATAAATATTCGCAAAGGAGCTCCACAAAACGCCAAGCAAAAAGCTCTGGTTAATTTTGTCAGCGAAATTGTCACCGAAAAAGGTCATGTATCAGATAGAACATTTAATGAATTTAAAGCGGCCGGCTATACAGACGCGCACATCCCTGATGTATTATTGGCTGTAGTAGAAAACTTCTATACAAACTTTTTCAACCACATCAATCAAACCGAAATTGATTTTCCAGCGGCAGAAAAAATTTAATTTGGAGAATTCAAATGAAAGATTCAATTACGATTTACTCGAAAAGGGGCTGTGTTTATTGTGATCGGGCCAAGAATTTGCTAAATGAGAAGGATATTTCCTTTCATGAAGTGATGGTTGATACAAGCGATCAGCGTGCCGTTTCAGAATTGCAAGAAAAAACAGGAATGCGAACATTTCCGCAGATCTTAATTGGCAACGAACTGCTTGGTGGTTTTGCTGAACTGAGTGAACTTGAGCAAAAAAATGGTCTAATAGAGTTTAAGTGATTTTTTTGACATGAGGCAGCTGGAGCCCAAATCCAGCTGCTGTTAGGATTAATTAATGAAAAACATGGCAAAAGTGACTCCGAAAAAACGAGGGCGACCACCAACTGATTTGGGCGGTGAACTTTGCGCTAAAGACAAATTGATTGAAACGACCCTTCGACTTTTTTACCGGTATGGAGTTAATTCAGTTGGTGTTGATAGAATCATTGCCGAATCAAATGTTTCAAAAATGACATTCTTTAAACATTTTCCGACAAAAAGAGATCTGATATTAGAGTTTCTAAGAGTGCGGGATAACCGGTTTGTTGAATGGTTCAATAAAACTTTGGAAGCGAAAATTACCAACAAAAAGAAACGGCTTGGCGCCGCTATCGAAGTGATTGAAGTTTGGTTTAAAAGTTCTGATTTTCGGGGATGTGCATTTATTAACACGACGGCCGAAAGTGGACCCGACCACAATGAAGAAAAAACGCTTTGCCTTGGTCATAAAATACATTTTGCAAAAATCCTTGAAGCTCTCGCTGTTGCAGACGGCTATAAGAATTCAAAAATGATTGCCAATCGGTTAGCTCTTGTCATCGACGGTGCAACGATCCGAGCCCAAATGGAAGGCCCACAGGCTGGGATCGAAGCTCTTCGGAATTTAACGGATCTAATACTTAAAAAATAGATGCAGTTCTTTTGATTAGACTTGCCCGAATCCGCCATCTGCAGAGATATCCGCACCACAAATGTAACTTGATTCTTCGCTTGCTAAAAACAATGCAACTTTTGCCATTTCATCTGCGCTACCAAATCGATGGGCGGGTACACTAGCTGTCATCTGTTCGCCGAAAGCTTTGATAGCCTCTGCGGGCATCCCCATCTTACTATAAATCGGAGTTTCAATTGGGCCAGGCGATAGAACATTGAAGCGAACTTGTGCTACAGGAATTTCAGCAGTCCAAGTTCTTGCAAAACTTCTCACTGCAGCTTTGGTTGCTGCATAGACAGATGCACCTGGCACGCCTTTAGCGGCCACAACTGAAGAGTTTAAGACGACAGTGCTACCATTTGCAAAAAGGGGAAGGGCTTTTTGAACCGTATAATACAACCCGCGTACATTCGTATTGAATTGATTATCAAAAAAATCATGATCGCTCTCGGTTGTTGGGCGAAATAGTGCCACGCCTGCATTCGCGAATAAAATATTTAGTGTGCCATACTTCGTTTTGATGTGTTTGTAGAGTGAATCAATTTCGTTCAACTTACTAATGTCGGCTTTGACAACGTCAAAGTTCTGTCCGATCTCTTTTTGTGCGGCCTCGTAGGTCTCTTGGCTTCGCGCGGTCACTATGACTTGCGCTCCCTGCGCTTTAAAGAGTTTTGCTGTAGCTAACCCGATACCTGAATTGCCTCCGGTAATTAGGGCTACTTTTCCTGCTAATTTATTATCATTTTTAGACATGTTAGTCTCCTTTATGGTTAATTGAACCGATCGGTTCAATATAATCGATTTTAATTACATTTCAAGAACTATTTGAACCGATCGGTTTTTTATGCTAAATTCTTGATTATGGGTCGAACTAAGGGTTTTAATCGAGATGAAGTTTTAGACAAGGCCGTCCAAATTTTTTGGCGTAAAGGTTTTGCCGACACAAGTCTCCATGACTTAGAAAAGGCCACCGGTGTAAATAAGTCGGGGCTTTATTCTGAATTTAAAGATAAAGATGATTTATTTTCTGAATGTGTAAGCAGGTATGCCGAAACCAATGGCGTTTTAGAGATATTGGCCAAAGAGCCTTTGGGCCGACAAAACATCGAAGATTTTCTATTATCAGGTGAACGCAGTGCTCAGGCAAAAGGTTGTTTTATTGCCAATACATTTCGTGAAATATCTATTGTCCCCCAAAAAGCAAAAAGTAAAATCGGTCGGCATATTGAAACGGTCAAAGAGGCCATTTTAAAAAATGTTGAAGCCGCAGAACCATCGAAAAGTTCAGCTCTGCTGGTGGATTTAATTTTAACATTTAATACTGGAGTAGCCTTGCAACTGAATGCCGGCGAAATTAAAGGCCTCAAAAAACTAGTTAGTGAATTTTTAGATTCAATTTTAAAATAGTTAATATTTGTAGAAAAATAAATCTTAATTGGTTCTACATAGGAGAAATTGGCGTTCCCAAGGGGATTCGAACCCCTGTATCCTCCGTGAAAGGGAGGTGTCCTAGGCCACTAGACGATGGGAACAGTGCGAACATTTTCTGGTATAAAATGTTCTTAGGAAAGTTCAAAATTGGTGGCTCGCGATGGATTCGAACCATCGACCCTTTCATTAAAAGTGAAATGCTCTACCAGCTGAGCTAGCGAACCACTATTGAACTGAGACGCTAATTTCCACTAGACCGGGTTCCCAGTCAAACGTTTTTTCGCAGTGCTTAATCTTTAAACAAGGGCTTAATCCAGAGTGTTTGATCACGGTCGGGACCAACCGAAACCACATCTATCGGACAACCCGCATTTTGAGAGACAAAATTGATATAATTGATCGCGTTTAAAGGTAAATCTTTGATGGCTTTTATCTGTGTTAAGTCATCTTTCCAACCAGGTAAATATTCAATCACTGGCTCTAATTTGCTTACTAATTCAGTAGAGGTGGGAAACTCAGTAATGGTTTCGCCGTTTAATTTATAGCCAACACATACGCCAATTTGATCATGCTCGGATAAAACGTCTAATTTCATCATAGCAAGACTGTTAATGCCGTTAAGGCGGATAGCATATTTAAGGGCTACTAAATCAAGCCAGCCGCATCGGCGTGCGCGTCCGGTGGTAGAGCCAAACTCGTGTCCGTCTTTTTGAATTTTAGCACCAACATCGTTGGTTAATTCAGTTGGGAATGGGCCGCTACCTACACGTGTGCAGTAAGCTTTAAACACACCGACAATTTTAGATAAATGGTGAGGGCCAAGGCCCGCACTAACAGAACCAGAACCGGCAATAGTTGAAGAGCTCGTAACATACGGATAAGTTCCGTGTAATACGTCTAATAAGGTACCTTGCGCACCTTCAAATAAAACGCGTTTGTTTTGTTTAATTTTATTTGAAACTAATAAGCTCACATCGGCCGTACGGTAAGGGCGAAGTTCATTAATGACAGTTTGAATTTGATCATAGATATCTTTAGCTTTGATTTCAGGTAAATCATAAAGCTTAGTTAATAAGGCATTTTTTTCTTTCAGAACAAATTCTAATTTCGACATTAAAGTTTTTTCGTCGAATAAATCAGCCATAATTAAAGCTCTGCGGGCAGCGCGGTCTTCGTATGCTGGGCCTATGCCTTTGCCTGTAGTTCCGATTTTACCGTCAGATAAAGCTTTTTCACGGGCTTGATCTAATACTTTATGGTATGGAAGCAAAGCTGTAGCGCTGTCGGAAATTAATAACTGCTGGCCTGTGATGTTGAATCCGGTTTCTTTCAGTTTTTGAATTTCATTCGTTAAACCAAAAATATCCACCACAACACCCGATGCAATTACGCATTGTTTGTCGGCGTGTAAAATACCTGAAGGAATTAAATGTAATACAGTTTTTTTGCCGTTTACAACAAGAGTATGACCTGCATTTGAACCACCTTGGAATCTGACGATCAGATCAGAATTAGCAGCTAATACGTCTACTAACTTTCCTTTTCCTTCATCTCCCCATTGAGCTCCGATAACAACTGTTGCTGACATAATTAGGACCTTTCTGCAAACGACAGGGTTCCCCAGTCGTTTATAAGTGGTAGTGTGTTCTGCGTTTTATTATTTTCAAAAAATTCCGTAACCCTAAGGCTTGCTTCAAAAGAGGCTTTTAAAAAAGCTTCTTCAGTAAAGGCACCAAGGTGAGGAGTTAATATTATATTTGTACATTTTAACAAACGAGATTCGCGAGTGAGAGGTTCTTTTGCAAAAACATCTAAAGCGGCGAATCGGATTTTCTTTTCTTGTAAAGCTTCCGCTAAGTCATCTTCATTAATCACAGAGCCGCGTGAAGTATTAATTAAAATCAACTCAGGGCTTGTGTATTCATACTGAGATCGTGAAAGCATATTTTTAGTTTCAAAGGTAGCTGGCACGTGATAGCTCAAAAAATCTGAGCCTTTTAAAATTTCTTCGTAGCTAACTCGTCGTGCATTTGCTTTTTCGAAGTTAGAGGCATCACAGTATGGGTCAAAAGCAATAACGTTCATACCGAATGCACCGGCAATTTGTGCTACTTTAGAGCCAATACGGCCTAAACCAACAATTCCCAAGGTCTTATGAGCTAATTCGTTAGATAAAAATTGATCACGGTTCCAGTTGCCGGCTTTTACATCTTTGTAAGCGGCAGCCACCTGACGGTTGGCCGCCATCAATAATGTCCAAGTCATTTCAGCAGCCGAAGTTACATTAGCTTCCGGAGTAAACATCACACAGATATTATTTTTTTGCGTCGCTTTGAGATCAATGTGATCGAAACCGCTTGTGCAAGTGACTATAAGTTTAAGTTCAGGACTTTTTTTTAGGAGCTCTTCATCAATTTTAAACTTAGAGCGTATTATGAGGGCGTGAGCTGTAGCTAATTTTTCTGCAGAATAGGTTTCAACATTAAAATTTTTGTTATTCTTGAGCAAGACTTGCGCTTCAAGGGCAAATCTTTCGCAGATCAAAATGTTTTTTTTCATACTTGATATGCCTTTAGCCATTCGCCGGAAATATTTTTGATTTCTTCAGGATCTACTTTGTAATTAAAATCTTTTAAAGCCAAAGCCAGTCGGTGCATGGTTTCAATCATGTGCTCATCTAGGATGTAGCCCATGTGTCCGATTCGAATAATTTTACCTTTTAACTGATCCTGTCCGCCCATTAAGGTTACAAGATATTTGTTTTCCAGATGTTCACGCAATTTAACGCCGTCGATTTCAGTCGGCAATTTTAACGCTGTTACTGAATCAGAAGGGGAGCTTGAAAATAACTGTAAGTTCATTTTAGCTGCAATTTCGCGTGTGAAGTCTGCGCGGCGGCGTAATTGTTTGAAATGTCTTTCAAAACCGATTTCCTGAATGCGATTTAAAACAAAGTCCAAAGCTTTAATTAATGTAACGCTTGAAGAGTAAAAAGTTTCGCCGTTTTTATTGGCTTTAAGCTCTTTACGTAAATCAAAGTAAAAACGCGGGCAGGTTGCAGTCGAAGCCACAGCCCAGGCTTTTTGCGAAAGGCTCACAAAGCTTAATCCTGTTGGTAGCATAACTGCTTTTTGACTGCCGGCTACAAGGCCATCAATTTTCCAAGCATCCATTTTAATATCGTAAGCACCTACAGCTGTAATACCATCTACTAAAAATAAAGCGGGAGTTTTACTGATAACTTCTCCCAAACCTTTAATATCATGTGAAGTAGCAGTGCTGGTTTCGGTAGCTTGGCAAAGAACTAATTTAATATTTTTATTTTGCTGCAAGAATTTTTCAACTTCAGCAACTGAAACCGATTTTCCCCACTCAACGTTTAGGCGGTGAACTTTAGCGCCGTATGTTTCAGCCATCTCAGCCCAGCGTTCGCCGAATTTTCCTGAAATGATGGATAAAACTTCATCGCTTTGAGATAATAAATTAACCAGTAAAGATTCCATCCCGCCACTTCCGGTAGATGAATGCATAAAAACTGGATTTTCAGTTTGAAAGAAAAATTTTAAATTTGTTAAAACTCTTTTTAAAATTTGATCAAATTCAGGCGTACGATGATGGATCATAGCTTGTGCTAAGATCTTCTGCACCTCTGGATGCAGCTGAACGGGGCCTGGAGCTAGAAGAATAGCATTTGACATAGAGTTTCCTTGCGAGTTTATTAAAGCAGATGAGTATTAAAACTTCCCATCTTTTTTTCATGTTAACGATATCAGTCATTCACTTTTCTTTAATGGGCTGTGCTTACAAACTCAGCTCAGAGTCGGATTCTTTACCTGGTAACGTAAAAAGTATACAAATTCCGCTTTTTAAAAATGATTCGGCTGAAGTTGGTGCTGAAACATTTTTCACCAATGCCTTGAAAACAGAGGCGTTAAGAGCAAAATTTATACAAATTAAAAATGACGAAAAAGATGCAGACGCTATTCTTCAAGGAACAATTACTGGAGTTGATGTTATTGCTAACGAGTCTGTTATTGAAGCAAAAAATACGAAATATTTGCCTACAGAAACCGTTATCGCCACTCAATATAAAGTAAGCGTTGGAGTTGAGTTAATTCTTAAGCGAAAAGGCAGCAGCGAAATTTTGTGGAGCGGAGGTTTTAGGCGAGCAACCAACTATTCAGCGCCGCAAATTACGCTACCAGTTATTAATACAGCTAATGCACTTTACAACCAGTCCGCTAAACGGCAGACTTTGGACGCTTTATCAAAAGAAATGATGCAGGCGGCTTTTGACCGCATGGTCGAAAATTTTTAGTAAAGTAGACACATTGGTATTTAATTTAGGTGTAAATAATGGCAACAGTTGATCATCAAAAATTTTACAAAGACCTTGATGCAAAAAACTTCAAGTCTGTTTATTTTTTGTATGGCGACGAGCCTTATCTATTAAATCAATGTGTAAATCGCTTTAAATATGCTGTATTAAACGAATCAACAGTGGATTTTAACTACGCTTTGTTTTACGCGGGCGATGCTGACGTAAATCAAATTAAAGACACCGTTGAAACTCTGCCGGTGTTTACTTCACACCGATTAGTTATAGTTAAAAATGCTGAAAGTTTTAAAGATTCAGAACTTCAGGAACTTGAATCAGTAATTTCAAATCCGGTGGATTCAACGGTATTTGTACTTTTTGCCGACAAAGTCGACAAACGTAAAAAAGTGATCAAAACAATCTTCGATCACGCAACTTGCGTAGAATTTAAAAAGCCATATGAAAATCAGGTGCCGCAATGGATATCTCACATTTGCAAGGGCATTAATTTAAAAATTACTACAGATGCTATTCATAGATTACACCGGTTGGTAGGCAACAACTTAACTGAACTTGAAAATCAAATTTTTAAAATTCAGGATTACATCGGCGAACGTCAGCAAATTGAATTAACAGACGTAAACACGGTCGTTTCAGTAAGCCGCGAAGAAAGCGTTTTTGATTTTACCAAAGCCTTAGGACAAAAAGACCGTGTTAAAGCCTTAGAACAATTAGTAAGCCTGATGGATCAAGGCCAAAACGAAATTTCAATCGTGAGCTTAGTCGCGCGCCACATGCGTTTGTTATTAACCGTTCGTTCAGGCATGGATCAAGGCATAGGCGGAGCCAAATTAGCCAGCTTAGCCAACGTTCCAAGCTATTATATAGAGAGTTACTGCGACCAAGCCCGCATCTGGCCCGTTAAAAAAATTGAAGAAGCTTTAATCGTGCTACACGAAACAGATAAGGCTTTAAAATCTTCGCCTTTATCTTCACATATTTGGTTGGAAAATTTAGTTTTAAAATCTTGTTCTTTGTAGTTAGTCTTCGTTTACAATTCCAATTCTTTTCTTTGATTTTTCTGGAATCAAAGTTAGTTCCCGTATGGCATCAAAAACTATTTTAAATTGGTGATCGTATTTTCTTTCAAGTAGATCGAGTTTTCTAGCCAACTCAGCTTGTGAGGATAACATTTGTCGTAAACTAATGAATGCGCGTACAACCTGTATACTGGTGGCTACGGCAACAGGACTACTTAGAACGCTGGCGAGCATTACGGCTCCATGTTCAGTGAAGGCATAGGGTAAGTATCTGCTTCCGCCTCGACCTGTTTCGGACTGAGGCGTTTGTGTTCTTAAGTACTTGTCCTCTTCTTCTGTTAGTTGAAACATAAAATCTTCAGGAAAACGATTTAAGTTTCTTTTGAGCTGCTGATTTAAATGCTTTGTTGTAGTGCCATATATTTTTGCCAAGTCAGCGTCTAAAATAACTCGTTGATTTCTTAAAACGTGAATCGAATTTTGTATATTGTTTTGCTGGAGATGAGTCATGAAAGTTTATGTATGCATTTTTTGAGCTAATATAAAATGCAAATATAATTATTTTCAGTTCCGGAAAACGACTTGTATGTGTTTTTGAAAACAAGTTGTAGCTTTGTTTGATTTATTTAGATATCAGTTTTTTTGAGCTAATATACTGAAATCATTAAAGATCTTTGAGGTCACAAATTGTGACCTCAAAGAAGTCTTGTAATTTCAATATGTTAGAATTGCTTCCGTAAAATCAAGGAGTATTTCTTTGGAGTCGCAAATTAGAGCTTCAAAAATCATAAGTAGATTAGTATTTTGTGTTAATAAAAAGCAAAAAAAATGCAGGCCAATAAAAAAGACTAATTACCTTTGCGTCTTCCCCAAGATGGGCCCACATTAGAATTATTTTCGTTGCGCTCTTTGCGTGGTTGGAATTTACGCTTATTTTCCGCAATGGCGCCGGACTTTTGAGCTTCCATTTTACGCTTTGTAAGTTCTACGAGAAGATTGGGTTTTGCAGGAGTTTCGGTAGTATTTTTCATGTGCGTAGCTCTAACACAAAAAGCTTGTTACGGAACTAGAAATTGGCTCTAGAGGCTAATTTTGCCAATTTTTACAATGACTTGTGATTATTATATCAGCATATTCATACGTGAAAAAAACCGCCTAAATACCTCATTTCATTATTGACTCACCCCCCAGACCAAAGGACAGTTATATAGTGTGTTAAAGGAGTATTAGGTGAGAATTAAAAAGCTAGAACTCATTGGGTTTAAATCTTTTAAAGATCGTACTGTTATACAATTTGATGCCGGTATTACCGGTGTAGTAGGTCCTAACGGTTGCGGTAAATCCAACATCGTTGATGCCTTAATGTGGGTTATGGGCGACCAATCCGCAAAAGATCTGCGTGCAAGTGCAATGACCGACGTTATCTTTGCCGGAGCTGAAGGTTATGCGCCTTTGGGTATGTGCGAAGTTTCTTTAACTTTGGAAAACGACGGCGGTCCGTTCCCAGCTAAATATTTAAAACATTCTGAAATCATGGTTACTCGTAAACTTCACCGTAATGGCGAAGGTGAGTACTTCATCAATAAAGAACCAGCTCGTTTAAAAGACGTTCAGGAAATCTTTATGGATACAGGTGCGGGCTCAAAAGGTTTCTCGATCATCGCTCAAGGTATGATCGGTAAGATCATTACGGCTAAGCCTGAAGACCGTCGTATGTTAATTGAAGAAGCTGCGGGTATTACTAAGTTTAAAGCTCGTAAAAAAGAATCTCAACGTAAGTTGATTTCGACTGACCAAAACTTAGTGCGCTTACAAGATATTATCGGTGAGTTAAAACGCCAGATCGATTCTTTACAACGTCAGGCTCAAAGAGCTGAACGTTACCGCAATATTAAAAATCAAATCGAAGATTTAGAACTTTGGTTATCATCAGCTCAGTACGTAAATTTAAAAACGGCAGCTGACGAAGCTCAAAGAATTTTCGACGAAGCTCAATCAATTGAAGTGGGCAGTGAATCTAACTTGGCTTCAATGCAATCTGAGCTGGAAACTTTAAAGTTATCAGTTCTTGAGCAAGAAAAAGCCGTAGAAGCTTCTCAACAGGAATTTTATAATTTCCAATCTTCTGTACAAAAGAAAGAAATGGAAATTCAGGAATTAAGATTTGAATTAGAGCAAGCTAAACGTAATGAGCAAATGACTGGTAATATCTTAAGCGAGCAAAAAGCCCGTCATGAGTTATTAGCCCGCGATTTGACGTCTTTAACTGAACAAGCTGAAGAGTTAAAAATTGAGTCTGAAAACTTAACTTTAGAATCAGCGCAAAAATCTGAAGCTTTCTCGTCTAATCAGGCCCGTTATGCTCAAATCGATAACGAATTAACTGATAAACGCCGTACGCAAATTGCTTTAGGCCAGAGCGAATCAGCCTTAGATGCTCAAGCTAACTCATTTATTAATCGTAGAGCTGAGTTGGAAGCCACTTTAGCGGAAGAAGAAATGGCTTTAACTGAACTTCGTGAAAAACAACACGAATTTGAAGGTCGCAGACGTAAAGTTTCTAATTCATTAGATCAAGAACGTCAGATGCAAATCGATTTATCAAGCGATGTAACGGCATTTGAAACTAATAAAAAAGTTTTAGCTGAAGCACTTCAACAAAAACAAATTGAAGTTCAGGAATTTAAAGACAATTTAAATGAAACAGCTTCTAGACTTTATGGTTTAGAAAACTTAGCCGCTAACTTCGAAGGTTTTGAAGAAGGCGTTAAGCAAGTAATGCTTTGGAGCAAAGCTAAATCTGTAGAAATGCACGCGGATGGTTCTACATCTGAATTTTTTAAACCGGTTTCTGAAGTTATTGAAGTTCCGGCTGATTACGAAATCGCCATGGAAGCGGCTCTTGGTTCTAAGTTACAGATGTTATTGTCGCAAAAATCTGAATCAGCGGTTGAGGCTGTTGATCACTTAAAAGCGCAAAACGCTGGTCGTTCAAGCTTCTACTCTAATGATGGACACTTCATGAAACACTTAGAGGGTAACCCTAAGAATGAAGCTGGCGTATTAGACTTATTAAAAAATATTGTTACTTCTAGCGATAAATACTCATCTAAAGTTAATGAAATCTTAGACGGCGTTGCGGTTGTTGACTCAATCCGCACGGCTTTAAAATTACGCCCTAACTACAGAGGTTGGACTTTCGTTACACAAGATGGCGATACTTTATCAGCTGATGGTGTATTAACCGGTGGATCTAAGGATTCAGCGGAATCCGGCATGTTAAAACGTCGCCGCGAAATCAAAGAGTTATCGGATCGCAAACAAGAGTGGCAAGGTAAGTTAGCTTTAGCATCTGCAGCTCTTAAAAAAGTTGAAGAGCAATTGGCTAATGTTGTTAACGACTTTGAAGGCGCCCAACAACGTAGACTTGAACAAGAAATCAAAGTTGCTGAATTAAGAAAAGACTTCGAACGCGCGGATACTGAGTTTACTCAGGCCGCTTCTGCTGTTGAAAAACAGGAGAGAGAAGTTCGCCGTGTTCAGGAGCAAGCCCAGCAATTATCTGAAAAAATTGATGAACTACAAGCCAAATTAGTTGATGTTCGTACTCAAAAAGTAGAATTAGAAGCGGCTGTTGCTGACTTAACTCAAGAATACAACTCAATGAAAGATGGTTTTGAAGCTCAACAATCTGAAGTGATGAACTTACAGGTGATGTCGGCATCAAAAACTCAGGAATTTGCTGGTGTTACTCGTCAACTTGAAATGGTTCAACGCCAAGTTGGTGAGTTAGAAGCGCAACTTTCAAGAATGTCAGAAGAAGCTGAAGGTTATAACTCTCAGATGTCTGACGGACAGTATGCCTTAGAACAAGCAAAAATCGATTTTGAAAGAATGTTGGCTGAAGTTGAAGTTAAACGTACAGCTGCTGCGCAAGTTAAAAATCAATTTGAAATCGAAACTGCGGACATTCGTGCTTTAGAAGACAAAGTTATATTTCTGCAACGTGAGCGTAACGAGCGTTTAGCTAAGATGAACGATTCTCAGTTGAAATTAGAACAAGCTAAAATGAAAGAACAGTATTTGATCGACCAAGTTCGTGAAAAATACATGTTAAATCTTCCAGATATTACAGAAAAATATGCTGGCCGCGAGGGTAACCCTGAAGAGGCGGATGCTGAATTAAAAGATTTAAGAGATAAATTAGCTAAAATCGGTGAAGTTAATCTTTCAGCGATCAATGAGTTCTCTGAAACTCAAGAGCGCTATGCCTTCTTAACTCAACAGCACACAGATTTAACTGAAGCGAAAGAACAACTTCGTAAAGTTATTGATCGTATTAATAAAATCTGTTCAAAACGTTTCAAAGAAACTTTTGATCTGGTTAACGACAGATTCCAAAAAGTATTCCCAGTGTTATTCGGTGGCGGCGAAGCTATGCTTCAATTAGTTGAAGACATCGAAAAAGGCGAAATGGGTATTGAAATCATCGCGAAACCTCCGGGCAAAAAAATGCAAAACGTAACATTGATGTCGGGTGGTGAAAAAGCCCTGACAGCTGTTGCGCTAGTATTCTCGATCTTCTTAGTTAAACCATCTCCTTATTGTTTACTGGATGAGGTTGACGCTCCACTGGATGACGCCAACGTATTCAGATTCAATGACTTGGTTAAGGAAATGGCTAAGCGTTCACAAATCATCGTTGTTACGCACAATAAACACACGATGGAAGTGGCGCAGAAACTTTATGGTGTAACAATGCAAGAGCGCGGCGTTTCAACAATGGTTTCAGTGAGTTTAGCTGACATCAGATAGTTCCTATTATAGAGTGTGCTTCTTATGTCAGAAGCACACTCAGATCAAATGTTAATCCTATTAGGCTTTGTTGGTTTTTTACTTTTCGTCATTATTGGCGTAATAGCACTTTCACAGTCTAAAAAACGCAAAACTCCAATACTAACAGCAGAGACTCCCGAACACAAAACTCAAATTCCAAAACCTGAAACCACAGTTCAGTCTGATGATTCAAAGGCCGTTGCGGTTGAAAAATCTGAACCCGAAGTTAATTTACAGTCAGCACTAAAAAAAACCGAAGAAAACTTCTTTGGTCGTATTCGTAAAGCGTTTTCCAACTCTGACAAAAAAGCAGTTTTGGAAGAAATCGAAGAAATTCTTTATACAAGTGATTTAGGTCCAACCACAGTGCAAAAACTTTTAGATGTGGTTTCAGACCAATTGAGCGGCAGTGAAATGGCTAAAATCGACAACGTCAAATCAGCATTACGCGAACAAATGCTGGAAATTTTAAAACCAGTTCATATCGACATAGAAAATGAAAAATTAGTTTCGCAGATGTTAAAAAAATCAAGCGAAGGCCCAAAAGTTTTAATGGTTGTGGGAGTTAACGGCGCAGGTAAAACAACTTCAATCGGTAAAATCACGGCGCAATTAGTGGGGCAAGGCTTTAAAGTTTTAGTGGCCGCAGGCGACACATTCCGAGCTGCAGCTGGCGGACAATTAAAAACATGGACCGATCGTGCAACGTCAGAAGCTAGCAATGAAGGTGCAGTTGAAATTTACTGGCCTGATAATACAACTGATCCAAGTGCTGTAGCCTTTGATGCTGTTACAAAAGCTAAGGCGCAAAATTTTGACTTCGTCATTTTGGATACCGCTGGACGCTTGCATACACAGGGCCACCTCATGGAAGAACTAAAAAAAGTTAAACGTGTGATGGCTAAAGTAATTCCCGATGCCCCTCATGAAACTTGGATCGTTTTAGATGCGAATTCAGGTCAAAATGCATTGATGCAAGCTAAAGAATTTAATCAAGCTGTTGGAGTTTCTGGTGTGGTACTGACTAAAATGGATGGCACCGCTAAGGGTGGTGTGGCCCTAGGAGTAGTGGATCAGCTTCATATTCCGATTCGTTTGGTAGGTATTGGTGAAAAAATCAATCATCTGAAGCCTTTTAACTACACTGAGTACGTTGATTCTATTCTGGGATAATTGTTCAAAGGTAGTTTTTACATGTCAAAAACACGAACACTGCTATTTGTATAGATTCCGTACTATGTTCCCCGCATGCAAAATAAAGTTGTTTTATCTATATTAGTTGTTGCGGGTATTTTGGCATCTCAGCTTAGTTTAGCACAGGCTTCCGAGTGGAGAATTAAAAAGACCGAATGGTCTGATGCTGATGAGAAAGCCTATTCAGAATTTGTATCTTTAATCGGGCAAGCCGTTGAAAAGCGAGAATGTGATTCGTTTCAATCTTGCCTCATGCATAAAAACAATCCATACCGCAGTTCAGACTCAAATCAACTGAACGTATTTGCTGACTGTGCCAAGCTGTCATTCGTAATGCGTGCCTATTTTGCATGGAAAAACGAATTACCATTTTCCGTTTCAAACGGAATTAAATTACGTGGTATTACCGGCAACGCGGGCGATCTGCGCTATTCAAACTTTGGCAACGAAGTGGTTTCGCGCTTAGATTTTTTACCGGTTAAAACACCAGCTGGCATTAAATTTGTTAACCCGATAACAACTTTAAATAAAACAATTATCAATTCAGTTTACTCAGCGAGCTTTCGGTATCACTACGAAGTCAATGATGATAGCAATGTATTTACAGATTTTTATCCGGTAACTTTAGACCGCAACTCCATCCGTCCAGGAACTAATATTTATGACCCTAACGGGCATGTGGCTATCGTTTACAAAGTAACTGAAGACGGAAAAATCTATTTCATCGACGCGCATCCGGATAACAGCTTAACTTCAGGTTTGTACGGAACTAAGTTTGTGCGCAGTAATCCAGGGCAGGGTGCCGGGTTTAAAAACTTCCGTCCACTTAAATTGGTAGGCGCCATCTATGATCAAGCAGCCAGAACCTATGTAGGCGGAAAAATCTTAGGAGCTAAAAATAGCGAAATTAAAGACTACGATTTAGTGCAATTTTTTGGAACTGAAAGAAAAGCTCGCGCGGACTGGAGCAAGGGCCCTTTTATGATTGATGGCCAAAGCTACGGGTACTACG
Organism: bacterium; assembly: GCA_019752925.1. GTDB lineage: Bacteria > Bdellovibrionota > Bdellovibrionia > Bdellovibrionales > Bdellovibrionaceae > Pseudobdellovibrio. The sequence goes on along the minus strand of JAIELP010000007.1, from coordinate 133,631 downwards.
ACTATTTAAGAATGAAGCTTTCTACCGGAAATTTGAAAATTAATCCGCTAAACGAAATCAAAAGTTTAGCGGAAGACCTTTGTCAAACTTCGCAGGATCGTGTTGTTGCAGTTGCCGGAGCCGCTAAATCTGGAGTCGATTTAAAATCCCATCCGGATAGATTGCCGGTTAATATTTATGGCACCAGCGGTGAGTGGGAAGAGTATTCCACTCCTTCGCGTGATGCGCGTTTAAAAACTTCATTTAAAGAATTACGGGATTTAGCTGAGTCTTTAAATAAAATGAATGAAGCTCGCGATCCACGTTTGGATTACAGTGGCGAAAACATTAAAAGAGATATGCTAGCTGTGTATTGGTCGGCTTCTATGGCTTGTAAAATTGATTACACAAAATCTAATGGCGAAATTAAATCTTTAAATTTAGAGGACGTGCGCCAAAGACTTTTCGGTTTAAGCTTTGATCCTTACCACTGCGCAGAATTAAGATGGGGAGCCACTTCAGCTGAAGAACTAGCTACTTGCCCGGTTGATGAAAACAAACTGGCTTGGTACCGCGCTGAAGTTTGGTTACGTAATCAAATTGAAAGACGTTACGATGCCAGAATGGATTTTTCATTATCTGAACTGGATGGTCCAAAGCCGGGAGTTGGTGTAGCGAATCCTCCTGATGTGGATATTATTCGCTACTTACAATCAAACTAGTAACTGTTCTCTTGTGGTGGACAAACCTCAGCTGAGGTTTTTGTTCCTTTAACAACACTATTAAGTAGTGGCATAAAGACCTGTCTGAGTTTTTTAAATGCAGATCCGGTTGGCGAGTGTTCATCGTCATTTACTTTATGATCGATCTCGTTATTCTGCTTTTTCAGAGATTCAACCATGGGTTCAACACTATTTTTGTAGTCAACAATGTCATCCCGCGTAGCACTTATTATGAACATTTTTTTATTTTTAATTCTATGTAACCAAGTCATAGAATCTACAGGGGCTAGCTCGTCACGCAAATAGGGCTCTTCGGCGCGTGTGCCTTTAAGGGCTTCAGCTACCTCACTATTGGGACGCGTACGAACTCGATTCATTAAGATGTTAGCCATATCCACGCCACCTACTAAAAATCCATAGCGGTTGAAGCTCTGATCAAATGCACCTACAGTTAGACCCATCACTGCACCCAGTGAAATTCCTGAAAGTGACATATTATTGGAATCAATATTTTTACGAGACTCCAAATAGTTTTTAAGAACATGCACATCTAAAATTAATTGCGCCATGTTCTTGCGGAAAGCAGCTAAGTCTGAATTTAAAAACTCCTCATTGCCTTGGCGGCGTTGGCCGTAGTGAGGCATATGAAGCACGACAACTATAGCCGGTTGTCCTAATAAACCTGAAGCTTGAACTTTGGCTACATCTTCGATGAGTTCAACTTCATTTAAAATATGATGTAACATAATTGTTGTTGGGTACTTATAGTCACAAAATGCACGCTGATTTGATACTTCGTAAATACGGGCCACAATTTTATTAGATGCATGATGGCCTTCACGTTGAATTAAACTAGGAATTTCAATAGTTGTTTCTTTAACGAAGTTTCCTGAAAGCCGTCTTTCAGATGTTTTAACCGGAAGCATTTTGTTTTTTGCGATTTGTGTATTTAACGTCCTGTAAACGAGTGATTGAAATTCGCTGCTTTTATTCAGTTGGATTTTTAACTCATTTTCAGAGATCTTATCTTTATAAAGTGCTCGTAAGCCGGATTCAATTTCAGAGCTTTGGGATTCCGGGGTAATGAAAGCTTTGAGCTCAAAATTGGATTCAGCTGCAAAAGTGTCGATAAAGCTGAATGTAAGTGTTAAGCCAATAGAAACTGCTGTAAATAAGATTGAATTTTTCATACCTTTAACTTAGCGAGATGTGTGCCTAACTAGATGTAATATATGTAATTTAGCATATGGTTTAATGACAAACTCTCTTCATGGTAACAAAAAATGCTGACGATTCTCATAATGAGACGCTCCATTTAGTTGAGCAAAGGCAATAATTTACCGAACAGCTATAACCAACATGATGAAGCTAAAATCGACCTACTTTTTTGTATTTTTACTGATAACTTTTTTGCCGCAATTAGCAACGGCTCAGAAAAAAAATAAGCTGAATCCGTTTCAAACCAATCTAACGGCATGTTTTGGTGACTACATTGACGTTCAAAAAGTAGATAGCAATAAAAAATTATATAAGGCTATAGAGCAGGTTTTTTCGTTATTAACATCGGAAACAATATATCGTGAAGTGCTCTTTAAACAAAAAGGCGTTCTTAAAAAACTAAAATATGAAAATGGCCAAATCAATATTTTCAGTGTAGATGAGGAAGAAAATCTAAGCCCATTAAGCTCTGAAAAAGTCGGAGATAAGATTGAAGGTTACGAATTGCGTCAAAATCAGAAGCCTCTCACCGCAGATGCCCGCATAAATCAGCTTCTATTTCGGGCAGATATACGCTCAGATTTGCAAAAAATTAAGGAATCTAGAACCAAGCAGATGATTTTGAATATAACCTGGTCTGATAAGCAGATTAAGAGCCTTGCAATCGACTTTTTAACAGATAAGAAAACCTTAACCTGTACTCAAAAAGAAGCCGCCGATATTTGCAATTGTTCGGGCTAAAAATGCTTGCCTCCACACTTCAAAAGTCTATACACTTAATATTGTAAGTATTTGTTTACTTTGGATTTTTTAAAAAGAAAGTACAGATTCAGTTATTATGGCGCAATCACAAAAAGCTAATGATAAAAAAACCTTCGATTTTAAAATTGCCGGTGTCCCGTACAAGTTAAAAACTTCGCACGCAGAACAAACGGTTAATGAGCTAGTTGATTACGTTAACGATAAAGTAACTGAAGCTTTGGCTGTCACTAAAAACTCATCTTTCCAAAATGCCGCTATTCTTGCGGCGTTTAATATTGCTGAGGAAATGATTCTTTTGAAACAACGGGCGCAGGCCGAGCTTGAAAAGCTTGAAACTAAAGCCCTTAAACTTTCACAAGATTTAGAAAATTCAAAAACTAACAAAGTAAACATGTATTAATTGTTACTGAATTAAATTCAGTAAACTTTGGAGTGGTTTTGAAATCATCTGTTAGAAATAACATTTTATCACAATTGAATTCATTGAGTCGTGAAGATAAGTCGCGAGCTTCGTCGGCTATTCAAATTAAGTTAAAAGATTTATTAAAAAATAAATCAGGTTCTTGGGGTGCATTTAAAAATCTTAAAGACGAACCTGAAATCAATTGGTACGAAGTTTCATCGGATATTAATTGGGCATTTCCAAAGCTCACTTCAAATGGCTCTATGGAGTTTCGTAAATCTGTGACGGAATTTAAAAAATCAACTTTAGGTTTTTCTGAACCGGCAGACGGCGAAACTATAGCTGTAGAGCAGTTGAACGGCTTTGTCATTCCGGCTTTAGCATACGACCGCAAGGGTTACCGCTTAGGTCGCGGTAAAGGTTTTTACGACCGTGCTCTTAAGGGGTATCAGGGTTCCAAAATAGGTGTGTGTTTTAATGTGTCTTTGTGTGAAGAGTTACCGCGCGAAGAACACGATATCAAATGTGAGCAAGTTGTAACTGATCAACAAACTTTTAAAGTTAATTAAGTCTGAAGGAGTCAGAAAGTGGAAATAGTATATGTATTGGTGGGGTTATTAATTGGTGCTGGATTTGTATTCGCGTTTAAAAGAATACAAGATCAAAATACCAAAAAATCTGCCAAAGAAGAAGCCGATAGAATATTAAATAAAGCTAAATCAGAAAGCCTTAAAATAAAAAAAGATTCTGAAACTAAAGCTAAAGATTTTGAAGTTAAAGCCCGCAAAAATGTTGAAACCGAAATCAACAAACAAAAATCTCAGCTTAAAAACAAAGAGTCGCAACTTGAGCGCCGTTTAAAAGAGATCGATGATCAGTTTAAACATCGCCAGGATGAAAACGATAAATTCATGAATCAATTAAAAGATCGTGAAGAAAAAATCGTCATTTCTGAAAACCGTTTGAAAGAAGTGGAAAAATCAACTCAGGAGCAAATCGGTAATTTGCAAAAGAAATTAGAAAACGTAGCGCAAATGACTCAAGAACAAGCGCGCCGTGAATTATTCCAAGTTTTAGAAGAAACGGCAAAGGCAGAAGCCGCTAAAAAAATTGCTGAAATAGAAGAAGAAACTTTAAAAGAAGCCGATAAAAAATCCCGCAATATCATTGCCCGTGCGATGTCGCGTTTTGCTTCTGAATTTACTTCTGAAAGAACTGTATCTGTTATGAGTCTTACTTCAGACGAGATGAAGGGTAAAATCATCGGTCGTGAGGGTCGTAATATTCGTACTCTTGAAGCTCTTTGCGGCGTGGACTTAATCGTAGATGACACTCCGGAAACTATAGTTATTTCAGGATTCGATCCGATCCGCCGTGAGTTGGCTCGTCGTACTATCGACAAGTTAATGGAAGATGGTCGCGTACATCCAGCTCGTATCGAAGAAGTTGTTGAAAAGCAAAAAGTAGAATTAGCTAAATCAATGAAAGAAGAAGGCGATAAAGTTATCGTTGAGTTGGGAATCACTCAGTTACATAACGAATTAACTAAAATGGTTGGAAGCTTAAAATACCGTAGTACTCATGCACAAAACGCGCTGAATGCAGCTCTAGAAGTAGCGCACATCTCAGGATTATTAGCTGCTGAAATCGGCTTAAATGTTAAAATTGCAAAACGTGCAGGCCTATTGCATAATTTGGGTTTAGCAGCCGATCACACATTCGAAGGTAATTACTCTTCAGTTGGTGCTGAAATCGCTAAAAAATTTGGTGAGTCTGAAGACGTATGCCACGCCATCCGCGCTCACAATGGCGACGAAAAACCACAAAGTGCATTAGCCTGGGTTGTGAACTCTGCGAGCATCTTATCAAATGCGCGCCCGGGCGCACGTCGCCAGCAAATGGATAACTTTATTAATCGCTTAAAAGATTTAGAAAGCATTGCGAACTCTTTTGACGGAGTTTTAAAATCAGTGGCCGTACAAGCCGGTCGTGAAGTGCGCGTTTTAGTTGAAAGCTCACGCGTGACTGATGATCAAAGCTTAATGTTAGCCCGTGATATTGTTAAAAAGATTGAGCGCGAGTTACCGCATGCGGGTCAGGTTAAAGTAACTATCGTGCGTGAAACACGTTCTGTAGAGGTTGCAAGATAATGTTTAAAAGGCCCGAAGAGCAGCTTGAGCTGATTAAGTTCGGTACCGTTGATTTTATCAGCGACGCTGACTTTTTGAAAAAACTTAAAAAAAGCTATGAGTCAAAAAAACCATTAAGAATTAAGCTAGGAGCGGATCCAAACCGTCCAGATATACATATTGGTCATACTGTAGTTATTAATAAATTGAAAACCTTGCAGGATTTAGGTCATCACATTCAATTTTTAATTGGTGATTTTACTGCATTGATAGGTGATCCATCAGGAAAAAACACAACTCGTCCGATATTAAGCCGTGAAGAAATTGATCAAAATGCAAAAACCTATGCTTCACAGATTTTTAAAATTTTAGATCCAGAAAAAACAGAAATTGTGTACAACTCAAGCTGGTTACTCAAATTAACCTCAATTGATTTTATTAAATTATCAGCGCAGTACACAGTGGCGCGCATGTTAGAGCGTGACGATTTTACTAAACGCTATAAAGCCAACGTCCCTATTTCATTGCATGAATTTATGTATCCGCTTTGCCAAGGATACGACTCTGTAGCATTAGAAAGTGATTTAGAGCTGGGTGGTACGGATCAAAAATTCAATCTGTTAGTTGGTCGCGATTTGCAAGCTAGCTACGGTAAAGAACAACAATGTATTTTAACAATGCCAATATTAGAAGGCTTAGACGGCGTTAACAAAATGTCGAAGTCTTTAGATAACTACATCGGTGTTAATGAATCGCCTAAGGATATGTTTGGTAAAACTATGCGTGTATCTGATGAGCTGATGTACCGCTATTATGAATTACTAACAAGTATAACTCCTGCTGGATTAGCTCAGCTTAAAAATGATGTGGCCAGTAAGAAAAAACATCCGCGCGATGTTAAAGTTAACCTAGCTAAAACTTTAGTAGCACGATTCCATTCGCAAGCTGCAGCGCAAGCTGCTGAAGACGAGTTCAACAGAATTTTTGTTGATAAAGGAATGCCGGATGAAATCGAAGAAAAAACTTTTGCAGCTCAGTCTGTTGGTTTAGCGCAATTGATGTCTCAGTTAGGTATGACAACTTCTAACAGCGAAGCAACACGCCTAATAGTGGGTGGTGGGGTGCAGGTTGATCAGCAAAAAGTAACAGATCCTAAAACTAAAATGGATCTTAAAGCCGGGCAGAGTGTAATTATCAAAGCCGGTAAAAAGAAATTTGTTAAGGTAGTGGTTTCATAAAATGAAAATTAAATTTATTCCTCAAAACATTGAAGTCGACGTTGATCCCAGCAAATCGCTGATGAAGATCGCTACTGAAAATGGTCTTAAAATTAAATCCATTTGTGGTGGAATTGCCTCATGTTCTGAGTGTCGAGTTAAAATCGTAGAAGGCGAAAACTCTATTCCGGAGCCAAGCAAAGCCGAGCTGAACTTAATAGGTACCAGCTACTACATCGACGGACGTCGCTTGAGCTGCCAAGTTCGTTGTTTTGGTTCTGTAACAGTAGATTTAACTGAGCAATTGAACAAAGTAGACACTCAAAAGAAGGTGCGTGGCTTTAAACAGAAAGACACAAAAGAGCTTTCGGCCGTTCACGATACGATGATTTTGACCCAGAAAAAGCCAGAAAAGCCACCTCAAGGCAGCTAATTGTTGTTTAAAAACCCTCAAATGCTTTAAAAATCTTACTTTTTCCTCTGAAAAGTAGGATTTTTACTTTTTTTCATGTTCTTAAAACAACATGGAAATTGCCCCTCTATAGTATTATACTGCGCGGCGATATAAAAATTAAACTGTAAGGAATACTGTATGAAACGCAATTTATTGAGTCGTTTGTTGATCGCTACAGCTGCTGTTTTGACTTTAAGTGCATGCGCTAAGGTTAATTATGAAGGCCGTCCACTGGGTGTATTAGGTACGCCATTAGCCAAGCAAAGAGGTATTCAGGCAGGTGAAAATAAGTTTGTAATGACTGAAGGTGAAGTTCGCGAATTCCAAGTTGAATTTACTGAGGCTTTAGCTGCAGACACTAACTTTGTTTTCACTTTAATGTCCAAATCAAAAGATGTAGATGTTGCTAAGCGCTTTAAATCTATCACCGGAAATGCTTCTGGTAAATCAGGTCAAAAATTTGCCACAGTTCAAATCGCTGCGGTCGATGTTGATAATATACGTCAAGGCACTCAAGAGTTTTTAATCGCTTTAACTCCGGATAACTCAGCTGTATCAATTTCTGCAGATTTAACTTTGTTAGATGCTCAAAAACTTCCGGTTGTGAGTTTTGTTAATTACATAGTAGTGACAGACGTTAGAAATGAAGCCCGCCTAGAGCTTCAATTAAGCGAGGCTTCAACAGTTCCTGTAGTTGTTGAAGTGTATTTGAAAAATGGTTCCGCTTTATATCACACACATTACAGTGGCTTTAAAACCCCTTCTCCAAATAGTGAAGTAAAACAAACCGTTGTATTTGCACCTAACACAACAAAAGCAATGTTGCCTGTAATTGGTATTCGCAATACTGATATTTGTGATCTTCACTTCTTTGGTAAGATTAATAAATTTGAGTTAAAAGACGTAACAGTTGTAAACGATACAGCTAAAATACTTATTCCTTGCCGTATTCCGATTCCTCCACCGCCTCCTATTGAACCGCCACAACCTCCACCTCCAGCGCCGGTAATTTCATTAACTGAAAAAAACAAATTTGTTATGTCAGAAGGTGAGTCAGTAGTATTAAATTTAGAATTTGTAGAAGCTTTCAGAGAAAATGTTAGATTCAACTGGGCTATTGAACCAACTGACCGTAAAGTTGTAGTAGCTGAAAGATTTAAGACATTAGGTGGATCGGCCACAGCCTTAGCGGGTACAAATACTTTAGCTTTAGATGTAAGCGCAGTAGATATCGATAATTTAAAACAAGGTGATCAAGACTTTAAGATCGTATTATCAATAGCTTCGCAAGTAATTGAAATCAATTTAGCAGCTGACTTATTGTTAATTGATAAGAATAAATCTCCGACAGCTAGTTTTGCAAAAGACAGAATAGATCTTCCAGCTAGTGGCGGCGATGGCAAAGCAACTATCGTATTAAATGAAACTTCAACATTACCAATTATTCTAGATATCGAAACTAAGGATGGTACGGCTTTAGATGGTAAAGACTATGTTGGCTTCAAACAGACATTCGTCATTAAGCCGGGTGATTTAATGATTGATATACCAGTGAAATTACTTCCAAAAGATGCATGTTTGAATGAAACAAACTTCTTTATTAATGTAACACGTCACGATAATGCGACTATGACAAAAAAAGAAGCCGTAGTTTTGATTCCGAGTACAAAAGATCTTTGCCCACCACCTCCGCCTCCGCCGCCACCAGCGGTAACGCCTAAGCCGGCGTTTATTCCTGCAAAATAATTGCAGTAAAAACAGGTCGATAAAATAAAAAAGGCACTTTTCTAAGTGCCTTTTTTATTTTTAAATTTTTAAAAAATCTTTAAACGTTGAAGCTAGAACCACAACCACAGTTTTTTGTAGCATTAGGGTTATTGAAAACAAAGCCCTTACCATTAAGTCCGCCTGAGTAATCAAGCTCCATACCTAGCAAATAAAGAATACTTTGTGGGTCGACTACGATTTTTTGACCATGAGCTTCGAAAGCTTTGTCGCCTTCTTTAAGTTGGGTATCAAAATCCATTTTATAGGAAAGGCCAGAGCATCCGCCTTTTTTAACTTCAACTCGTAAAAAGGCTTCTGAAGGTTTTCCTTCTTCAGTTTTAAGGGCTAAAATTTTGCTAGAAGCTGATTCTGTAATCTTAATCATAGGTCTATTATAAACCGCTTTTGGGCGTTTGGGGAGAGGCTTTATCTCAAAAATAAGGGGTGTCTTTGCCCTTAAAAGCAATATAGTCCAGTTGGCTTGGCTTTCATTTTTAAAAAGAGCTATTCTGGGGTGATGAAACACCTCGCCATTAAATCACATTTTGTTACATCCGGTAAAAGAGCCAAAGACCTATTTAAATGGAAACTCCACGATTCTCGCATTATGGGGGCCGACGGAAAAATTTATTTTGAAAAGAAAAAAGTAAAGGCACCTATGGAGTGGTCGGGAACGGCCATTGATATTGCAGCCAGTAAATACTTCAGAAAATCGGTCAAACAAGAAAACTCGATTGAAGCTTTGATCGAACGTTTAGGTAAAGGTTTAACAACGGCAGCCCATGCTTCAAAATTATTCGCTTCAAAAAATGATGTACGCGATTTTGTTGAAGATATTAAATTTATTCTCTATTCGCAAAAGGCGGCATTCAATTCGCCGGTTTGGTTTAATTTAGGATTAAAAGAAGCCTATGGTTTAAGTTCTAAGAGCGAGCATTTTTACTGGGATCCTAAAACTAAAAAAATCAGCGCTGTTCATGATGCCTACTTGCATCCGCAGACATCGGCCTGCTTCATTCAATCTATAGAAGATAATTTAGAATCTATTTTTGATCTTGTAAAATCTGAAGCTAAACTTTTTAAGTATGGCTCTGGTTCCGGAACTAATTTTTCAAACCTCCGATCTAAATATGAATTACTATCTTCAGGCGGTACCAGCTCAGGACTGGTTTCATTTTTAGATGTTTTAGATAAAGCTGCAGGAGCGATTAAGTCTGGCGGCACCACTCGTAGAGCTGCCAAAATGGTTTGTGTGGATTTAGACCATCCCGAAATCGAAGACTTCATTAGCTGGAAATGGCGCGAAGAAAAAAAAGCAGTGGCTTTAATACAGGAGGGCTACTCTTCTGATTTAGACGGTGAGGCTTACAAAACAGTATCCGGACAGAATGCAAATAATTCTGTGCGTGTACCCGATCGTTTCATGAAAATCTTAGATCAAAATAAAAAATGGAATTTGATTTCACGTAACGGCAGCAAAATACAAAAAACAGTATCTGCCGATGCATTATGGAAGCAAATTTGTGAAGCCGCTTGGAACTGTGCTGATCCGGGTTTGCAATTTGATGATACGATTAACAAATTTCACACCTGTGCAAAGACAGCAAAAATTGAAGCTAGTAATCCCTGTTCGGAATATATGTTTTTAGATGATTCGGCCTGCAATTTATCTTCAATTAATTTAGTGCATTTTTTAGATGAAAAACAAAATTTAAAATTGGCAGAACTGATTCACACCATGCGCTTAATTTTTATAGCGCAAGATTGTTTGGTGGATCACTCCAGTTACCCAACTTTTAAAATAGCCGAAAACTCACATAATTTCAGACCTCTGGGCCTGGGCTTTGCCAACTTAGGTTCTTTCTTTATGCGAATTGGCGTGGGTTATGATTCGGATGAAGCCAGAGCCTGGGCCGGCTTCTTTTCAGCCTTAATGTCTGGGGTGGCCTATTCAACAAGTGTGGAAATGGCTAAAGTGGTCGGAGCATTTGATGGATTTAAAAAGAATAAGACATCCATGCTGGGAGTCATGAAAAAACATAGGTCTGCACTTAAAAATATTAAGTGGAACTTATTACCTCAAGAATTTAAGACCACAACTTCAGATTGCTGGGCACAATTAATTAAGGCTGGAAGCCGCTATGGTTTTCGTAATGCACAGGCAACAGTGATTGCGCCAACCGGAACTATTGGCTTAGTAATGGATTGCGACACCACAGGTATTGAGCCGGATTTTTCGCTCATAAAAAATAAAAAATTATCTGGCGGCGGTTATTTAAAAATTGTAAATCAATCAGTGGAAGTATCTTTGCGTAATCTAAACTACAGCGAAGACCAAATTAAAAAAATATTACAGCAAGTGTCTGATACGGGCTCGGTGCTTAACAGCTATGTTAAAACTGAGCATCATGCCGTTTTTGCCTGTGCCACCGGTGAGTTAGCTTTGTCGCCCGAAGCCCATTTAAAAATGATGGCGGCGGTTCAGCCTTTTATCAGTGGAGCAATCTCAAAAACTGTGAACTTACCGGCCAGCGCTACAATTGAAGATGTCAGTCAAACCTACAAAACGGCGTGGAAGATGGGTTTGAAATCCATTGCACTGTACCGCGATGGCAGTAAGTTTGTTCAGCCTTTGAATTCCGCTCAATCAGAATTGCAAAAAAATAAAGAATTTCCTAAATGTACGGAGTGTGGTCACTCGACAGTTTTAGAATCAGGTTGTTACCGCTGTACAAATTGCGGAACAACCACGGCCTGCGCCAGCTAATTTAAAATTTTAACCCAATTATGAACATCAGGTTTGATTCCGTACTGAATATCCGAAATTTCGTTATGCAGCTTTTGTGTAAGCTCACCAACTTTTCCATCATTGATCAGCATCTGGACTTTGTCGTTAGACAATTCGCCAACTGAAGAAATCACCGCAGCAGTTCCAGATCCGAAAATTTCTTTTAAAGTTCCGTCCTGATGAGCTTTAGCAATTTCATCAATACTAATTTTTCTTTCAACTACGGGGATATTCCAGCTTTTTAAAATTTGTAATACGCACGAACGGGTAGCGCCGGCTAAAATACTTCCGTCTAAAGCGGGAGTAATAACTTCGTTGCCGATTCGGAAGAACACATTCATGGTTCCAACTTCTTCAACGTATTTACGGTGAGCGGCGTCTAACCATAAAACCTGAGAGTAAGATTTTTTCTTAGCTTGCGTGGATGCCTGTAAGCTGGCTGCGTAGTTGGCGGCCGCTTTGATAGCTCCCAAGCCGCCCGGGGCTGCACGAATCGTATCTTCTTCGATCCAGATTTTAACCGGATTAAAACCTTCTGAGTAGTAAGCTCCAACAGGAGAAGTGATGATAAAAAATAAATACTTTTCAGAAGGACGTACGCCTAAGAAAGATTCCGTTCCCATCAAAGTTGGGCGTAAATAAAGTGAGGCGCCTTTTTCTTGTGGAATCCAGGATTCATCCAATTTAACGAGAGCTTGGATAGCTTCTAAAAAAATATCCTGAGGAATGGACGGCATGCAAAGGCGTTCCGCACCTTTTGCCATACGTTGGGCATGAAACTCCGGACGGAATAAATGAATTTTTCCACTTTGTCCGCGGAAAGCTTTCATGCCTTCAAACATGGCCTGACCGTAATGAAATACAGAAGCCCCCGGTTCCATAGCGATTGGACCATAAGGAGTTATCTTGGGGTTTTTCCAAGCTCCTGCTTCGTATTCCAAAGTAAACATATGATCAGCAAAGTATTTTCCGAAGCCAAGTTTATCGGCTGCAACTTTTGCTCTTGGCGTTTTTGTTTGTTCAATTTCAATACTGAGCTTCATCATTTACCCAACATCCTTAGATCTAATTGCTTTGTTCTAAATGCAGTTGCACTCGTACTATTTTTCAGGATACAAGTGACCGCATGCGAAGAGTTATATTTATAATATTATTAGTTTCTTTCACAGCAATTTATTACTTTTCTACTTCACATGATGAAAACTCGGTAATAAATCAAACAGTGGACAGTGTTAGAAAGGTGATTAATAATTCAACAAATTTAAGCCCGGCACCCCAAAGTGACCAAACAGGCTCGCAGAATGCGTCATCAGATTCGACTTCGGCTGATGTTGAGTTTCAGGCCGATAATCTACAAACATACAACGCTCAGCAACTTCAAACATGGGTTCAAAAAGAAGCTTCTTCGATGAATTCTACAAACAACAATACCGATGAAAAGTTGATTCAGCTCAAAGCTCAGGCCCAAACTTTAACAGCTCCACAAATAAAAAGTCTCAAAGAAAGAGCTGTTAACTCAAGTCTTCCTATTAATGAACGTATATTTTCGGCGTACTTAATCAGTTTAAATCCAACAGAGCAGTCGCTTGAGTCATTATTTGAAGTGGCTAAGACTGAAATTCCTAACAACGGCGCTCTGCTACCTCATTCAGAAGCGGAGCTTAAGAACTCTCAGGAAACAGCGATTCGCTACATGCAAATCGATGAATTATTTCAAAGAGCTAAAACAGACCCTAATGCTTACGATAAGATAAAGCTATTGGCTCAAGAGGCCCAATCTGCACAAGTAAGAAGCTATGCTGATAGAAAGCTAAAAGAACTTAAGCCTCGATAATCATTAAAAAAATAAATTAAGAATGCTGAATTTTCTTATTGCCGCCTCGATCTTGGTCTGGATAAGATTTGTTGTCTTTTAAAAAACCATGAGGGGGATTCATGATCAAGTCGATCTTATTATCAGTTTTAGCTTTTGCATCTATTTCAACTGCACAAGCCGATATCAACGTTGGTGCGCCAGATTGTATTTCGCAAGCCGAAATGAAAACAATTGCGAGCCATTTCAACCAATTTGCTAACTTAGCAAATAAAGAATTTTGTAACGATGATTCTACAACATGGCATTTATTGTCTTCATTAATGTTCATGAGACAAACTCAGTTTAAACCGAGTATGCCTGTAAGCAAGGATGAGTTGTTCACCGGTAAGTTTGCTAAAAACTGGTATGAATACTTCATCGGCCGTATTAATGATTTAGAAGTTGTTAATGATTGTCCAAAAGGTGTGATCGCATATGTTTATATGTTCGGTAACACGATGTACACTTGTCCGGCTGCATTGACTACTAACTTCTCTTCATTAGACAGAGCCAGCGTAATGATGCACGAAGCTCGTCACATTGATGGTTTCCCGCACATCACTTGTACTAAAGGTGCTCGTAAAGGTATTCAAGGCGCTTGTGATACTAAAATTGCTGATGGTGGTTCATACGCTGTTACAGTTGAAACCTACGCTCAGTTGGCTAAATACGCTGAAGGTATTCACCCAGCTATGAAAGCTTACGCAAAATCTTCTGCTGTTGTTTACGCTGACGAAGCTTTTGAAAACCCAGTTAAAATCAATCGTTCTGAAAATTTATTAGTATTAACTAATACTTTAGATTTCCACGCTTTAAATGCTAAAGGCGAAATCAAAAAATTAGGTAAAACTTCAGCTTTAGGTCACATTGTTAAACGCGGTCAGCATTTAATTATTTTCCCAACTGATAAAGCTTTAAAAGCACAGTATGTGTTTGCTAATAACGAAGGTGAAATTTCTCAATCTCCTTCTGATTTTATCACGGAGTACAACGCGCAAACTCCGGCTCAAAAAGCGAACTTAGTTGATTTACACATCGGTGCTCAGTGGAGTGCTCGTGTATTTAAAAATAAAATCACTTTCACATGTGATCCTAAGTCGCCAACAATGAAAGACATTGCATTACCTGCAGGTGTTACTGCGGCTGCTTTAGTTTATCCGGATGGTTATGCTCGTGATAAATACTCGGCTCAATTGGTTTCTGAAAATGGCGAATTATTTGAACTGGGTTGTGTTAACAAGCAAGCTTCTTTAAAAGCTATCGCAACAAGATTGGATCAAAAATATACTCGCATTCATAAAGCTGCGGGCCAAGTGTTTGGTTTAGTGGACGGCAAGCTTTTCAAACTTGAAGGCACTCGTTCTACTCCAGTTGTAACAGCGCTTGATGGTACTATTGCTGAGATCGTTCCACAGGAAATTTTTGAGTTTTTTGAACAGTAATTGTAAAAAAGACCTGAACTAAATATTAGAAAACCCGAGTTAGTAGCTCGGGTTTTTTATTTTAAAGAAGCCTAGAGCTTAATGGGGGAAACCCGACTTAAGCTCAGTAGTAAATAAAAAGCTATTTCAGTAAAGTTTTAGAGAGGGCTAAGCCCTCAACAAGTCACAATTTTACTGGAGAAGAAGATGAAGCTATTTGTCTACCTGGCGGCGTGTTTTTATTTAACATCTTGTACGTGGTCAGGAATCAGAACCCCAAGCTCTGTTAAAGGCCGTCATATTATAGTTACTCTGCATGGAGTTAGAGGTAACGATGTTTCTTATGGTGATTTCCATTCTATCATAAAAGGTAATCTTGAAAAACTCGATTCTTCATACAGTGTAGAAACTATTAATTGGACTTATCCGGTAGGATCAGCAGTTGAAGAAAAGCGTAAAGATGAATTTACAGGTAAAGAATTCTTGGCCAAGACATGGAATCCTCACGATATCGCTAAAAAATTTAATTTCGATATGTTCTTAGGGCCTCAGGCAAAAATTAAAGATTTAGGACCAAACGATAAAATTTCATTAATCGCCTACTCAATGGGTGGATTAATGGCGATGTCTTGGTACTACGATACAATGCACAACTTCAGCAACTTAGCACCGCGCTACAAATATTCTGCAGACATTCATGCTGAGTTACTAAAAAAACTGGAAAGAGTTGAAAACGTAATCGGCCTCGGTGCCGTTTACTGGGGATCTTTAGATTCAGAAGTGGGTTGGACGCTACTTGAAAATGGCGATCTGGCGGAAATCAAAAAAGTTGTACCTAAAGTAAAAGAATTTTGTGCTTCAGCCGATGTTAAAAAAATCACTGAAGGCCAGAGCTTATGGGCCACAGCTACAGGAGCAGTTACCGGTTGGTTCGGCTCTAAAAAAGAAGAGTTAACTACTCAGCAAAAAAACGAAAGATTCGTTAAAAATGCCACTTTAGCAACTTGTAACTCGGTAGGTTTTATTGAGGGCAGTTATGTTCTTAAAGCGGTAGATAAAGTTCCTGATTTAGTACTGTCGGGCCTAAAAAAAGGTATGGCTGGCGCAGGTAACGTAAGTGTTCATGAAATCGATAATATGCGTTTAACCAGTGATGCCATCAACGTTATGAGGCTAGGTCGTATCAATCATTTAACAAATCAAGATCTTAAAACCCGCTTTAAGGCACGTTGGAGCAGTATCGTTGGCGTGTTCCCTTGCTTAGGTAAAAAAGATAAAGGTTTAACTTGTACTGAATTCGTATCTGAAGATTACAAACGTATCAATGATGGTTTAGTAACTTTATTCTCCGGCCTATACCGTCGTGAAACAGACGGGCCTGTAATGAGTCCGAGTGCCGTAGCCGACTTCTTGTTCTATACCGAAGCGCCCGGAAATGAAAATTCAGCAATTTCGGCTGATCAGTTTCAAAACACTCAGCAAATACAGTAGTCAGTTCAGGTATTTAATAAAGATATTTTTGTTGAAAATATGCATGCGACAGTTGTTCCAGCTTTAGAAGCTTTATCCGGCGTTGGTAAGTCAGGTGCTGATAAATTAATGAACTTCGATGCCACATTAGGTGTAGACGTAGTTATCGTTAATAAAGAGTGTGCAAACCCAGCTACTTGTAAACATCCGAATTACAAACATATGTTACAGGTTTTAGGTAACTGTGATATTGGCAATCCGAATTGTGATCAAAGCTATATGAATAAGTTCTACAATGTTTCAAGCGAGCGAGAGCAATTATTAGAAAATAATAAATTGAAACAGGAACTCGGAAGCTTTGTTGTAACTGTAAACGTGCGCTTACCTAAAAATTTACCTATTTCGGATTACGTGAAGAAAAATGTAATTCAGGGTTTCCGCTTTCCATATGTAAACTATGGGTCAGGTGTTTGGGGTGACAACCGTTTGGATACACAAGATGCTCCGTACGGTCTTCAGGTTGCGCGTAAGAGTGAAGTCATGAGTTCATATGCAATAATTAAAACTGAAGGCAACCATCAGATTGTCAGAGCTTTCTTTGTGGGGCGTGCTTGGGCAAAGCCTGGTCGGGTAGCTGAGGCAAAAGCTCAATTAGAAGCTGGTGTTCCAGTAAACTTTAAAATCAATATTCCTGGCGTTCAATCGAGAACAGTAACGGCTAAAATCAAGCCGACTTATACAACATATGTTGATTTGTACATGAAGTAAGAATTTAAATTCAATTTAAAATAAAAAACCCGGGGCCTATGCCCGGGTTTTTTATTTGGTTCAATCTAACTTAAATAATTAAGATAAATTGTGAGCCAAAAGCATTTCGCGGTATTTAGGAAGTGGCCACATATCGTCAGCCACCAACAGTTCAGCCGCATCAACTGCATCACGTAATGCAAATGAAGCCGGTTGAAGATCTTTAACGATATCCCACATACGCTTGTGTTCGTCGTGACCTTTGCGTGATTTTTCTACTTTAGCTTTAAAAGTTTCATAAGTAGTTAATACATCTGCAAAAACCTCTTCAAATTGCGTCATACGGGCTTTATGAAGCTTTTTAAGAACAGCTGAAGACATAGCCTCGTGAGCCTCTCCAAGTTGTTCCATTTGCTTTTCAAGAGTTGGGATAATGTAAGTGCTGGTTAACTCTAATAATGTCGTGTGCTCGATATCCAGCGTTTTTACATAGCGTTCAACAGCAATGTGGTAGCGTGATTCGATTTCTTCTTTGCTTAATACCTTAGTATCAACCAAGAACTGAGTTAATTTTTTGTCTTTTAATACTTCTAAAGCATCTGGAGTTGTGTTCAGAATTGGTAAACCGCGTTTTTTAGCTTCAGCTTTCCACTCATCCGAGTAGCCGTTACCACTGAAGCGGATATTTTTAGTTTCTTTAACTACTTTACGGATTAATTCCATTACGGCTTCATCACGTTTTTTCTTTTTAAGTAAATCACGTAATTCAGCAGCAGATTCTTTAAATGAAGCGGCAACCGCTGCATTTAAGAACGACATCGGAACAGCAACGTTTTGTGAAGAACCCACAGCGCGGAATTCAAACTTATTACCTGTGAAGGCAAATGGGCTTGTACGGTTACGGTCTGTGTAGTCTTTAGAAATATTAGGAATTTGGCTTACACCTAAATCGATGATTTGTTCGTCAGTGGCTTTTAAAGCTTTGCCGGATTCGATCGAATTTAAAATGTTTTCAAGTAAACTACCTAAGAATACCGAAATGATTGCTGGAGGTGCTTCATTAGCTCCTAAACGGTGGTCATTACCCGGGCTTGCAATGGCCGCACGCATAGCCGCTGCATTTTTATGAACTGCACGTAAAGTGACTGCTAAGCAGGCCAAGAATCTTAAGTTTTGGTGTGGAGTGTGGCCCGGTTCTAAAAGGTTTTCGCCTTTGTCGTTAGCCATAGACCAGTTGTTGTGTTTACCAGAACCATTAACACCGGCGAAAGGTTTTTCGTGAAGTAAGCAGATCATTCCATGCTTAAGTGCAACACGTTTTAAAACTTCCATAGTTAATAAGTTATGGTCCGAAGCAATGTTCATGTCTTCAAAAATAGGAGCTAATTCAAATTGTGAAGGAGCAACTTCATTGTGACGGGTTTTAATAGGAATACCTAATTTGTATAATTCAAATTCAGCTTCCTGCATGAAAGATTTAACTCGCGTTGGGATAGATCCAAAGTAGTGATCTTCTAATTGCTGACCACGCGCAGATGAAGCGCCTAATAATGTACGGCCTGTTAATAATAAGTCAGGGCGTAAAGCTGCAAAGTTTTTATCAACTAAGAAGTACTCTTGTTCAGCACCTAATGTTGTTTGAACTTTTTTAGCGTCTACATCGCCAACTAATTTTAAAAACTCAACAGCTTCATTTGATAAAACATCAACTGAACGTAACAGCGGAGTTTTGTTATCTAAGGCCTGACCATGGTAACCGAAGAATACGGTTGGAATACATAAAGTTTTTCCGTTTTCTTCTTCGATGATAAATAAAGGAGAAGTT
Source organism: bacterium (assembly GCA_019752925.1). Classification (GTDB taxonomy): domain Bacteria; phylum Bdellovibrionota; class Bdellovibrionia; order Bdellovibrionales; family Bdellovibrionaceae; genus Pseudobdellovibrio. The sequence goes on along the minus strand of JAIELP010000007.1, from coordinate 114,874 downwards.
GGATCCCAAGCTGTATAACCGCGGGCTTCGAATGTGGATCTCATACCGCCTGATGGGAATGAAGATGCATCCGGTTCGCCTTGGATTAACTGTGATCCTGTGAATCTTTCGATCACTCTTAACTCAGAGTGGTTCGCGTGTTGAATTGAAATAAAGGCATCATGCTTTTCAGCAGTTGATCCAGTCATTGGCTGGAACCAGTGGCAGAAGTGTGTAACACCTTTTGAAACAGACCATTCTTTAACGGCAGAGGCAATGGCTTCTGCGGTTTCTTTTGGAAGTTTTTTGCCGTGCTCTAGGGTTTTGATCAAATGAGCGTAAGCATCTTTAGGAAGCTTTTCTCTCATATGCGCTAAACCAAAAGTCATACAGCCGAAATACTCTGATACCGGTGCTTCTTTTCCGAATTGGTCTTTGATTCTTTCTATTTTTCTGACTGGGGCTTCGATTGACGCCAAAAATGCATTTGGACGTGAACTATTCGCAGTCGTAGACGACGTCGTATTCATGGGGGAACTCCTTAGTTTTGCTCTTATGTGAATTCAAAAGAACTCAATAAAAGTTGGGTTTAAAACGACTTCTGGCAGAACAAAAAGCTCTACAAAAAGCCTTAATAAGCTTAAGGAGACTTAGCTTTAAAAGCAAGACTGATGCATTTGGTTATTAAATGGCGCTGAGCAACTGGGCACATTTGAGCTTAGCGGGTACTTTTGGTTTAAAGGGATTGAACCCTAATTTAACCTTAACGCTGATTTTAGGATCAAGAGATATTTCAATGCGTATTAAAGGTATGCGGTAACTGTTGCTGACGTATCCCATGAGCTCTGTGGCCATTGGTGGAAATCCTATACCGGTGGATACATAGCTATCTATATGAGATGGGTAAGATGAAAAAGCGGTGGGGATTGCTGGAGTGAAAAGACTTTCGCCTTTTTGAATTGTGCGATCAGTGGAATTTTTAAAATACAAGCCGCTGCGTATATCGACAGTGGCCATCAATAAAGGAGTTAAGGCCAGCTTAGCTCGCTCTACAATGGCTTGAATTTCAAATGTAAAAGTTTTTGTTTTTCTGTTAAACCCAAACATAAACGAAATATCAGCTAAGGCTCCAACTACATACTTGCCAACGCCGGCATTGGCGCCAAACCCAACACCAACACTGAAGCCGATTTCATCGGATTGAAGAACCAGTTTGGATTTTTGATAAAGAGAGCGATTAATTTTATTGAGTAATTCTCCGACGTAGAGTTGACCTTTTTCCTGTAGAGATTTTTTTTGTTCGGGATTAAGACGAAGGCGCTGTTCTTCTTCTTCCATCGCTCTTTGAACGATAATGCCGAGCTCTCCATCGGGGATTTTTTTGTGGGCTTTTAGTGCGTTTTTAAGTTTGGCTACAAACTCTTTTGAGGTTACAAGTAAGCCGAAGCCTGTTTGGCGCTTATTCAAGACGTGCGCAATTTTAGTCATATAATTCAGGCGGCTTTCCTCAAAAAGATGACGTTCTTCATCGGTCATATCGTTGTAGTTTGCATGTGCTGTTTCGAAGTCCTTAGTTTCTTCATCGGATTGGGCCAGAGGCACACGCTCGACACTATATTCTTTTTCAGGCGTAGAGATGACGATTCGGTCAGGATCCTGACCGAATGTAATAGAGCTTATAAGCAGACAAAATACGAACCACAAGCTTACAGTTTTCAAAAAAAACCTCAATAGGCTCGAGAATGCACAAAGCATTCCATGCTCGGGGCTAACTAATAGATTTAAATCGTCAGAACTTTAGACACAGGCTTTAAATTTGGCTCACTTCTACTAAGGCCATTTCGGCAAAGTATTGTTTTCGGCGCTCGCTCATCAATGGTGATTTCATAGGGGCTTCAATAAGCTTTTGATTGCGTTTTCCATTTAAAGAATAAATCACAATGCACTTAAGATCTTCAAAAGGTAATAGGGCTACGAAATCGTCCTCATGTTCAAACCAATCGGCATCGGCCGGGGTTGCAGACTGCTTAAAGCTCCAGTTTTTGAGGTTTTTTAAATAGGGGCTCAGTCGAGTATGCAGATAGCCTTCTGATACAAAGTCATAAAAAGTGAAGTCGGTTGTAGAAATTTTTTGGGTTAACAGTGTAGCCACATCTGCTAAATCGCGAGTGATGCATATATCATTTAATGCATGATCAACTTTTTTAACCCAAGTTTCCCAAATGGTGGCGTCTTTTTGTTTATAAATCATTTTAACTTCGACATAAGGCAAATGCACACGGTAACCGAGCTGTAAATCGAGGCTGCGCGGCCGGTCTTTTAAGGCTTCTTCAGTTTTAAAGGCCACATCGGATTCGCCCACTCCAATGGTGTCCCACGCTTTGGTAATGATTTTATCTAAATCGATTGTGAGCGAAGTAAGGTCTTTTTCAATATGGGCTTTCCAGATGGCTTCAATTTCGCGGGGAGGGCCAGGTAAAACATAAATTGTTTTCAAGCCGGAAGCTTTAGTCACTTTAAATTTGAATCCGTGAGCAGTTCCTTCAGAGTTAAAAAGAATATCGGCATTTTCGGGATAAAAGCATTGTTGTCTTTGCATATCTCTTACTGTGAGGCCGCGGCTTGAAAGACGCTCCTGTATATGTTTCCAAGAAGCTTCGTCAAAAATCATTTTAACTGAGGCCCATTCGGCTAATACATCGCGAGTAAAATCGTCAGAGGTGGGGCCTAAACCTCCGGTAATAAATAACAGATCCGATTGCGGCTCTAAAAAATCCAAAGCTTTCAATACCAGGTTCTTATCATCAGGCACCGTGAGGTGTGTATTTACCACAACACCGAAATGTTTAAGTTTTTCTGATAGGGTAGAAGCATTTTTATTAATGATCTGTCCTGTGGTGAGCTCTGTACCTATTGCTAATATTGATGCTTTCATGGGCAGTTCCTTGCTGAAATAACTTTACTGAATCTCTACAAAACTGCTACATTCTGGTCTCTTAAGTCAATAGAGGAAAATTTATGAGCGATTGGAAAAGTCTGGATCTGTTTAATCCTACCGATGAACACAAAATGTTGCGCGATATGGTTAAGAGTTTTGTTGAATCTGAGGTTGAACCTCAGGCCCATAAATTTGACCGCGAAGAAAAATTTAATTTAGAATTATTTAAAAAATTAAGCGAGCTCGGACTTTTAGGAATTACAGTTCCTGAGCAGTACGGTGGTTCAGGTATGGATGCAGTGGCTGTAGTAATTGCGCATGAAGAATTATCAGCCAGCGACCCCGGTTTTTGTTTAGCTTACTTGGCTCACACTTTATTAGCTGTTAATAATTTAGCGGTAAATGGTTCTGAAGCTCAGAAACAAAAATACTTACCGGGCTTAAGTAATGGTACTTTAATCGGTGCCATGGCCATGTCTGAACCTGATTACGGTACTGACGTATTAGGTATGAAATCAACAGCCGTTAAGCAAGGCGACCACTATGTTCTTAACGGACGTAAAATGTGGATCACTAACGGCGCTATCGACGACAATAAAACCGCTTGTGATTTCGTTTGGGTTTACGCAAAAACCGGCGAAAAAAACGGCCGCGCTTTAATTTCTACTTTCATTGTTGAAAAAAATGATCCCGGTTTTTATGTGGGTCAAAAAATTACCGACAAACTTGGAATGCGTGGCTCGAATACAGCTGAATTGGTTTTTGAAAACTGTAAAATTCCTTCGGACCGCCTCGTAGGTGGCGAAGGTGATTCTATGCACCATATGATGCGTAATCTTGAAATTGAGCGCGTAGGTCTCGCTGCAATGGGTTTAGGTATTGCCCGCAGATCCCTTGAAATTATGAATAAATACGCCACAGAAAGACATGCTTTCGGTAAGCCGTTAAATGCTTTCGGCCAAATGCAAAAATACATTGCGGAGTCTTATGCTGAATACAAAGCGGCAGCTGCTTATGTTTACGATACAGCCCGAAAGCTGGATTTAAATAAAGAAGGTAATCGTTTAGATTCAGATGGCGCAAAACTTATTGCGACCACTATGAGTAAAAACGTTGCCGACCGTGCTATTCAGGTTTTAGGCGGGTATGGTTATGTGGGTGAATACAACGTAGAACGTCTTTGGAGAGATGCTAAGCTGTTAGAAATCGGCGGCGGAACTCTTGAGGCTCACCAAAAAAATATTACTCGCGATTTAGCTAAATCCGGTTTCTAGTGTTTCCACTTAAGCGCGAAATCCAGTTACATCAATCCAACATGCAGGTCACACCTGAAGACGTGATGACCCATGTGTTTCCGCTATTAACAGAAGAACGCCAGAAAAAAATTGAAAGAGTAGCGGAAGAGCGCTGTTTTAATATTTCAGTCGTTCTGGAAAGTATTTACGATCGTGGCAACATCAGTGCGGTGATGCGTACAGCAGAAGGTTTAGGTTTTTCTAACTTTCACGTTATTGAAACTTTTGAAAAATTCAAAGAAGCCAACCGTGTAACCCAAGGTGCTGACAAATGGGTGGAAGTTAAAAAGTGGAAAGCTACCGATGATTTTATTAAGTACGCTAAAGACAATAAAATCAGAATATGTGTTACTTCTTTAGAGGCCTCAAAGCCTATTCACGAAATTGATTTCTCCAGTCCATTAGCTTTAGTTTTAGGTAACGAAAAAGACGGGGTGTCTCAGCAAATGCTTGAGGCCGCTGATGAGCGCGTGATTATACCTATGCCGGGCTTCGTGCAGAGTTTTAATATATCTGTGGCAGGCGCTTTATGCTTATATCAAATTTATCAGGACCGCTTAAGACGTTTGGGTCAAGTTGCGGATGTTACTCCAGAGCAGATCGAAATTTTAAAAGCTAGTTATGCCATGCGAACCATGGACTCAGCTGAAAGCATTTTAAAAGCTAAGCTTTTGAAACAATAAAACCCTTCATCAGATTATTTAAATCGTCAGTGAGTTCGTAGTCCAGCGCCATCATTGGCATACGACTGATTTTTGGATTTCTATTTTTAATATTTTTAGTAAATAAATTAATAATATCCTGACGGGTGCGTTTTTCCAGATTGCAGGTAAATAAAATTTGTCCCTTTTTTTCTAAACATTCAAAAAGTAACTCGGCCAACTCGGGGAGGCTGGATTCTAACTTCCATACAGCATCTTTAGAGCGCCCAAATGAAGGAGGGTCGCAGATAATAAGGTCCCACTTGCGATTGCGCTTTACCGAGCCTTTTAAGAACAATAAAGCATCTTGCACGAAGAATTCATGCTGATCGGGGTTTATGTCGTTTAATTTGAAGTTTTCTTTACTCCATTCGAGGAATTTTTTGCTCACATCTACGCTCGTCACTTTTTCAGCTCCGCCTAAAGCGGCATTAACTGAAAAGCCTGAAGTGTAGCAGAATAAATTCAATACCTTTTTATTTTTGGCTTGCTCGCGAGTCCATAAGCGGTTTTCGCGCTGATCTAAAAATAATCCCGGTGAAAATCCCGAATCAGTTCTCAGCTGATAGTTAACTTTTTCTTCTGCGGCTACCCAATTGCCGCTATCGGCAGCTTCTAAAGTTTTTTGCTCAAGCCCGCCAACGCCTTGGCCGCGGTCGAGCATATGGCGAATAACTGGAATTAATTTTTTTTGTGAAGCAAAGATGTGAACTTTATTTTTTTGTTCTTCAGTTAAACCTTTTTGTGAGTAATCGTAAACCCACAATCTATCGCCGAAAACATCGGCTCTTAGGTTTTCGATATCCTGATGAATTAAGCGGTAGCTTTCTCCTTGTGGCATATCGTAAAGAGCATTGCGCTTAGAAAAGCATTCATCCAGAACTGTGGTGTCATCATTTTTAAATAAATCAGGTAATTCAGATTCAACAGAGTAATCTTTGTTGTTTAAAGTGAATTCAACTTTTTGTGCGTGAAGAGCCAGTCTGAAAAATATTCCGCCGCCGTGCTGATTGTCGCCTAAAACGGGGATACCGGCTTTTTGAGCGTGGAGGCGGATTTGGTGAGGCTTTCCTGTTTTAGGCATGGCTTTCCATAAATAATTTTTACCCAGTGGCTTTACGAACTCTAATTTTGTTTCAGAGTTGTCCGGTTCGCTTGCGATGTTAATGAAGAATTCATCCTGTTTTGCAATATGGGATTTAATCAAAAATTCTGTGTCTTTACTTTTTTGATCGGTCAAAAAGTAGTAGGTTTTTTTAATTAAATGCTGTTCAAAAAGCTCTGATAGGTTTTGAGCTGCCTGCTTAGTTTTTGCGAATAGGATAAGGCCAGAAGTCTCTTTGTCTAAGCGGTGCACAACAAATAGCTCTTTTTGCAGCTTTTCTGACAAAAACTCTACAAAGCCAAACTGCCCATCTGAAACACGATGAGTTCTAATGCCAAAAGGCTTATTAAAGGCTAAAAAATCATCATATTCTGTGAAGCGAAGCTGCATGACTCATTAGGTAGCACAGCAGCAGTTGTGAGTCATGCAGATATTGGATAGGATCAATGCTCTTGGAGGTTTTATGAAAAACTTATTATTATTGTCTGTTGCCGCTTTATTTTTATCTTCGTGTGGAATTCAAAGTATCCCAACTCAAAAAAACGAAGTTGAAGCTTCTTTGGCCGAAATCACAAATCAATATAAAAGACGTGCAGATTTAATTCCTAACTTAGTAGGAACTGTTCAAGGTTATGCTAAACATGAAAAAGAAACTTTACAGGGTGTTGTTGAAGCTCGCGCTAAAGCCACTCAGTTAACGGTTGATGCTTCGACATTGACTCCTGAAAAATTACAAAGCTACAGAAAAGCTCAAGGCGATCTTTCAATGGCTTTAGGTAAACTAATGGCCATCAGTGAAAACTACCCGCAGTTAAAAGCCGATGCTAACTTCCGTGATTTACAGGCGCAATTAGAAGGTACCGAAAACCGTATCACTGTTGCGCGTAACCGTTATATCGACAGCATTAAATCTTTTAATAACTTAGTAACTGTTCCACCGACAAGCTGGACCAATTCAATGATTTATCATCATGAGAAAATGCCTCAGTGGGATGTTGATGCTTCGGAAAAAGCTAAAAACGAAAAAGCACCAGAAGTTAAATTTTAATTAGCCCGGTGTATTTAAAAAACTTAGCACTCAGTTTATTTCTTATCTTCGGAGTAAGTTTAACGGCTTACTCTTTTGAAGTTCCGTCTTTAACCGGTCCGGTTATAGACGAAGTAGGAGTTTTAGGTAACTCCACTAAGCGCCAACTAGAAAGCTCACTGCAAAATTTAAATCAAACTCAAAGAGTTCAGTTACAGGTTTATGTAACTAAATCTCTGCAGGGTGAGGCCATTGAATCCGTTGCTATTCAGGTATTCGATAAATGGAAACTCGGCGATGAAAAAACGGACAAGGGTTTGTTGTTTATAGTTGCGCCCAATGAAAAGCGCATGCGTATTGAAGTCGGGCAGGGGCTTGAAGGCGATATTCCCGATGTTATTGCAAAAAGAATTATTGCTGATGTGGTCCGCCCTTTTTTTCAAAGAGGTGAGTATTCACTTGGAATAGTTCAAGGTGTTTCTGCTTTACAAAATTATATCGGTAGCGATGATCCAAACTTAAAAAACAGTATTCAGGAAGAACAGGCGGCTCAGTCTACATCTAAAAAAGGTGGCGGCTGGATTATTTTTATTATCATTGGTATTTGGATTTTGATTTTTATATTTAACCCGAGCTTGGCTATTTACATTTTGTTCAGCGCGATGAGTGGTGGACGTGGTGGTGGCGGAGGCGGCGGTAGCTGGGGCGGAGGCGGTGGACGCTCATCAGGCGGTGGCGCTAGTGGTGGATGGTAATATGAAAATACACGAAATTGATTCTAATAAAATTGAAAAAGCCATTGAGGATTTTGAAAAGCAGGTTCACTTTGAATTTATACCGGTAATTGCTAAAAAATCTTCTTATGTTGAACACATTTCATGGGTATTATCACTTTTGTTTCTGGTTTTCTTTATTGGGTTGATTGACTGGGTTTTTTCGACTCATTTACATGATTCATGGATGTCTAAGACGCCATTTTACATTGCAGCTCCTTTTGTATCGTTTTTATTAGGAGTTATTCTTGATAAATCGGACTATGTAGATAGATTTTTTATTACTAAAGCTGAGCGTGCACGTCAGGTTCAGGAAAAAGCAGAGCTGGTATTTTACCGACATGATTTTCATAAGCATAGTAATGCTTTAATGCTTTATATTTCAGTAATGGAAAGACAGATTGTACTTTTCCATGACCCGCTTATTGAGTTTAAAGATATTAAGTCACTAAATGAGGAATTACTTAAAATTTTACAATTGAGTTTTAAGAAAAGTGACTTCGAAGAAGGCCTTTTAAAATCTATAGAGCACTTAAAAACCAGATTAGTACCACATTTTGCTAAGTCAGAGCCCAGCACAAATATTGTGGCTAACAAGTTGATTTGGCTCATCGATTAGAATATTCTTTTAAAGCTAACCTAGTGCAGTCGTAGTTCAATGGATAGAATTCCCGGCTTCGAACCGGTAGGTTGCAGGTTCGAGTCCTGCCGACTGCACCATTTAAAATGTACGCCGTACCTTTTCCCGCGCCTTTGAGTTGAATGTGATTGCTCCACAATTTAGAGTAGTAAAAAAAACTGCTGGGCATTCGCAAAAATATGTCGCTAGCTGAAAATCAGACGCCCTATATGCCGTGTTTCATTATGTTGGGTCCAGCAGCGAAGATGACTCCTGGATTAAAATTATTTCTGAATAATATTAATTACTGAGCGCAGCTAGGGCGGCCAGTAGTTGTGTCGATAGCCAAGTTACCTAAAACTAGAGTTTCATCACCAGCATCAGTTTTAAATACAGTTGCAAAACCTTGGATGTTATAAGTTTTGTCTACTGAATTTGGATCGGAAGGTTTTTTGTAATATTTTTTTGTAATATCTAAGTGAGGCATAGAAATACCGTTAGATGTTACAGTAGAAATTTTGTAGGTGAACTCAAGGTAGGTTGCTTTGCTGCCGCAGTTATAAGTACCATCTTGATATGCTGCTGAAGAAATTGAAGCTAAAGCAAGAGCCGATAATAATAACGATTTCATAAATACCCCTGTAAATTAATTTAAAAATACTAGCAGCTCAGTGAGGGGTGTCAACAAAGCCTATAAGTAAGGAGCTTTTTATGAATTTGCACTTAGATGGAGGGGCAAAAAACTACAACTATCTGTGTTATCAAATATTACAAAATATTAAATTTATGAGCTTTTAATCCACGCATTCTTGAGTGAAAGAAGTTTACAATAGTGGCAATTTAAAAATTGTGTCATAGTGTCTGTCTTTAAATTTAATATGGAGAACTGAATATCACAGATTAGAACTTAAACTTTGGTCAGATATGTACAAATTTCACACCCCTCTACGTCCAATAATTATAAAACATTTAACTGTTTCTTAATGCATCAAAATGTAATAAAAACACTGTTAAAGATTTGTTAAAGAAATTTACCAAGTCTAACTTAGCCGAGATGGAAACCCGTGAACGTAAGAAAAATCTTAAATATTCTAATTCTAATTTTGATTTTTTCGCACACCAGTTGGACGTTGGCGCAGAAAAATGAAGGGTTTCATTTTTCTGCTGATTTGTATTTAAGCCACGATCATATCATGCAGTACAAAGGAAAAGTTACTGATGTAGCGGCTACAATCTACGCGCAACATAACGATTTTTTTATTAAACCTTTTATCCGCGCAAGTACCTCTCAATATAATTTTTCAAGTGGTGTAACGTTCTCGGATTATTCACGAAACACTATAGGTATAGGTTTAGATCTGATCATTAATAAATATCTGCGAATACGCTTACTGGACGATCAAGTCTATAATGGTTTAACCGGTCAGAGCTACAATCAGGATAGTTACGGGATTATTTACAACCAGTATATCGCTTTTGAATATATAGAGTTCAATAATTATTTAGAGTCATTTTTAATTCCGCGTATTTCATCAGGTAAAATTGATACTTATTTAAGAGTTCAGGCGCTTAAAAGTTTTTATTTGAAATCAGATACTGAGCACTCTCATGTAATTTACCCGTTTGCGCAATTTAAAGCTAAGTACAATGACGATCAAAACTTCGGTTTAAGTGGAAATTCGATAAGTACAGGCGCTGGCTATAAATATTTTAAAATGCTCAATGATAGAAATAGCTTGGCATTTCTATTGGAAGGCCACTCACTGGTTTATCAAAGTAAAGATTTTAATGGAGACTGGATACAGGCTTTGGCTGTGATTCAGTACCGTTATGAATAATTTTTCTGACTTGCTCAACATTAAAATATCTTTGCTTAGTAACCGAGATTTATGGATGGTTGGCACGGTATTACTGTGCTCATGTTTTTTATTAGATGATATTTTCATCGACATGCTTTCGTTTTTCAAAAAGCTAAAACCTAATAAGATTAAAGATAAAGAGCTTAAAAAAATAGTTGAGCACGACGAAAAACGCATAGCCATTATAATGGCGAACTGGCACGAAGATGAAGTTATCGAAAGAATGGTTAGCGGTAACATTTCTAAAATTAAGTATAAAAACTATCAATTTATTTTGGGTGTATATCCTAACGATACGGCTACGCTGCAAGCAGCTCAAAGATTAGAGAAAAAATTTAAGAACGTAACGGTTGTAATCAATAATTTGAACGGACCTACAACTAAAGGACAGATGTTGAACCTGATAGTAACGTTTCTGCATAATTTCAACAAATCAGACGCAGGTCCTAAATATGAAATGATCATGATGCAGGATTCGGAAGACATCATCCATCCTTACGCTTTAAAATTAGTTAACTACAGAGCCGATCTGTATGATTTTATACAAATTCCGGTATTTTCTCTATTAACACCACTTAAAAAGCTAACAGCCGGTGTTTATATTGATGAATTTATTGAGTCGCATACAAAAGATCTTTTAGTGCGCGAGTTTTATAAAGCGGGTATTCCCTCAGCCGGTGTTGGTACGGCTATGCGCTGGGAAGCTGTTGAAAAAGTAATGAGTTTTCAGGATGGTTCTTTTTTAAATGAAAAAACTTTAACGGAAGACTATCACCTCGGATTAACCTGCCATGATCTTGGAATGAGATCACACTTTTCATGCGATTATTTTTTAGATCCAGAAAATGACGATCAGCATGAATATATTGCAACACGCGAATTCTTCCCGCAAAAATTCCGTCAGTCTGTTCGTCAAAAAACAAGATGGGCTATGGGTATCAGTCTTCAGGGGTTCGAGCAGCGAATGTGGACCAGTCAGCATTTTTTTGAAACTTATTTTTTGTGGAGGGATCGCAAGGGCTTAGTGAGTGCGCCACTATTTACTTCGGCTCTGGCATTTACCATTTATTTTTTAACATCTTACTTTGTAAATGGAAACTGGCCGCAATTAGATTATTCCCCTTATAACTTTGCACTGGAAATTTTAATGTGGGCTAATCTAATATTCTCTCTTTTTAGAATAGTTCAAAGATGTGTACTGGTGAATAAAGTTTATGGCTTGGCAGTGGCTTCTCTGGTTCCAGTACGTTGGGTTTTAAGTAACTTCATTAATACATTTAGCACCTATAATGCCATTTACAAATGGAGTAAGGCTAAGTTAAGCGGTCAAGCACCTGTATGGGCCAAAACAGAGCATGCAATTCCTGAGGGATTTGGTGAAGATTCAACAAATGGACAGGCAGGTGGTGGTTCATGACGAATCAGAAAACTATAATGTTTGTATTTGGAACGCGCCCTGAGTTAATTAAAGTTATGCCTTTAATTATTGAAGCACGTAAAAATCCAAATATTAAAGCTATTGCATGTTCCACAGGTCAGCACAAAGACATGTTAAATAATCTCTACGCTTTTTTTGATATACAGCCTGATATTGATTTTAAATTGATGAAACCTAATCAGAGTCTTTTAAATCTGCATGCTGAAACCATGAACGCTATGCATCTGGTGCTACTCGATCACAAACCGGACTGGGTTGTTGTGCAGGGTGACACCACGTCGGCACACGCAGCGGCGATGTCAGCTTTTTACCAAAAAATACCTGTTGCACATGTGGAAGCTGGTTTAAGAACTTATGATATTCATTCACCGTTTCCAGAAGAGATGAACAGAAGAGCTATAGGTCTTGTGGCAAAAGCACATTTGTGTCCGACGCTTGATGCCTCTTTAAATTTAAAGAACGAGTTGATTGATCTTTCTTCATTTGTTGAAGTGACGGGTAACACTGGCATCGATACTTTGAAAATTGTATCGGCAAAAATCGACAGTTCTGAAAACTTGCAAAAAAGTTTTGCGGATAAATTTACTAATCTGGATATCCGCAATTTTATACTTGTAACTATGCACCGCCGTGAAAATTTTGGTAAAGCTCAGCAGAATGTTTTGAAAGCATTTTTAGAAATTATCCATAAACGTCAAATTGATATTCTTTTTCCGATGCATCCAAATCCGAATGTGCGCAAGTCTATTGATGAAGTATTAAAAGATTATAAACCTGAAGACTACAAAGGCCGTATAATCCTGACAGATCCGTTAGACTATATCGAAATGGTGTATGCGATGAAAAAATGCCGATTCTTAATGACAGATTCAGGTGGGTTGCAGGAAGAAGCTCCAACCTTCGGTAAAAAGTTACTGGTTTTAAGAAACAGTACTGAAAGACCTGAAGGCGTAAATGCTGGGTTCTCTGAGCTTGTTGGAACCGATTATGACAAAATTATTTCGTCAGCGATTAGTCTGATTGATACCCCTCAGTACTGGACCGGTGCAGTGCCTGCGAACCCTTATGGTGATGGTACGTCTTCACAAAAAATTATTGATATATTGTTAAAGAATTAGTTGGTTGTAACAGAGACTTGTGGTTGCCAGTTAAGAAGCTCGTCCCATAGATCGGATTTTTCGATTTGGTGCTGATCATAAACGTCGATTCCCACATTCATAGTACTGACGGATTTTAAAGTTTCTGAAAACTCTTCGGAAGAAGGAGCTCGTTTTTGTGATGAACCTGTGAACTCTGATATTTCAACATGAATCAGTGCTTTACTGCGCGAACCCACAATACTTAAAAACTCTTTGGCGGCTTGAGCAGTCCATTGCGGGTTAAAATGTTTTTCGCCGTATTCAGCAGACCATTGCTGCCACATCAGCTCCGCCATAACATAGTTAAGTTTTTTATTTTCGGTGAGATTTAGTAAAGCTTCAAAATCAAGTCCGGTATTATTTTTAATCATTTCGGTTGTGAAGAGGTGGCCGTCTTTTTGTGCTGGCCAGGTTTGTACCAAATAAGACTCTTTTTTAAATTGCGAACAGACTGAATTCATAATGGCTATTAAATTGGTAAGGCCCTGAGCGCGGAAGTTCAGCCAATCCTGACCGCCAACTTCTGATTTAGGATAAAGCTTTTTAAATTTTTTGTTAGCCACTGGATTGTGATCTGATTCCTGATTCCATTTGTAATCAATGAAAGGCTCAACCACTTCAATTCCGTCTACATCAGGATTAAGTTTTGCAAAATCAGTATAAAAAGATTTAAGCCACTTTTTATACTCGGGATGCCAAGCCGACAACAAATGCATATTGTCTGCCGGCACATAATCGTTGCCGTCTTTCTTCTTCATGCGCCAGTTAGGCTTTTTATCCCATACATCTTTAAAATTATTTACTGGAAGTACAGCAACAGTTTTTAGTGAATTCTTTTTTGCTTCCTGATTTAATATTTTAAATATATTAGTTTTACCATGCCCATTTTCAACCGAGGTCATTTCATATTGGGTTGGGTAGTAAGCTCCGAAGTAACTGTTGTAAGCATAGACAAATAAAGTATTAACCCCGGAAGCCTTAGCTTTTTTAACCACCTGCTGGGCAATATATTCGGGCGTTTGGGTCGGGTGACTAACATAAAAATAACTCGGATCAACTCTGAGCCCTCGCACAGTTGATTCCTGTGCTTGAGCCCAAAAAGCCGTAATTAAAGATAACGATATAATAAGTAGTCTTAAAACAAACATTTACCCGCCAATAGTCTTGGTATTTGATCGGTGGGCTTGATGAAGGTCTTAAGCTGTTGGTCGAGTTATTTTCAGAGAGAAAGGCTCACTATAAATAAAATAGACAAAAAACAAAGGAATGCTCCTTTGTTTATAAAAAACTGTATCTGAATGGGATTTTTGAAAACTAAATAAGAGAGGATTGAATCGTATTGTAAACAAAATCAGGCTTTAAAACTTTCAAGCACTGGTTGTCGCTACAAGGTGTTTTACGATGGTTGTAAGCGCTAACACAAGGTGAACAGGCATAGTTGGCATAGATAGCCGATGAGTTGCCGAGCGAGCCATACAAGTGCGGAGTTTCAGGTCCAAAAAACACAAATGAGCGGATATTCGTTACGCTTGAGAAGTGACCAGGTCCTGAGTCGTTAGTAATTAATACTTTTGAAAGTGTGTAAAGGCTGGTGAGTTCATTAAAGGCCACTTGACCGGCAAAATTGATACATCTTTCATTTTTTACGGCGTCTTCAATTGTTTGGATTTCGGCTTTTTCCTGCGGCGATCCGGTCATTAAAATTAAATAATCCGGATGCTTTTCAAGAACGATTTTAATTAACTGAGTGTAGTTATCTAAAGGCCATTTGCGCTGAGGTAAAAACTCTGAAGCATTCGGGTTAACCAAAAGAATTTTTTGCCCATCAATGGCTTTCGGGTAAAGACTTTTAATTTTATTTAAAACTTTAGTTTTAGAGTCTTCGCTGATACTTACTTTGCGTATTTGAATTTCGCTATCAGTGATTTCTTTTTTTAAATAGGGAACCTGAAGTTCGCTAGTGAACGCGGCGTCGACTAAGGCGATAAAGTTTTTAGCAATATGAATGTGAGGATTATAGCTCACATTGCGGTTTAAGAAATTACCGCGGTAAAGTCCTTCGCCATGGTAATTATGAAAACCCACTTTAACAGGGCTACGGGTTAAGAAAGAAAGTAGGGCCGTAGCACGTGAAAAAAGCTCTAAATCAATAACCGCATCGATATTATTTTTTTCGCACCAGAAGAACAAACGAATAGAGTCCGTAATTATTCTGAGTAGTGACGTATCTTGGATTGTGAAGATGTTTTTTTCATCAACAGATTTTAAAAAATCAAGACTGGCTTTATTGCGTTTAAAAATAACAAAAAATATTTCGGCGCCGTATTTGTTTTTAGCTCTTTGCATGCAGGGGTCGGCCAATATAGCGCTTCCCATCTCAGACAACTCAATAAACAAAACTTTTTTGGGTTCAGAACTTTTAAGCGAGCGTGACGGAAATAAAAATTTAAAAAGCGTTACTAAAAAAGTAAGTGGAATTCCAACGCCATAGTCGATCTTTCGCATGGTTTCGATTTTCATAGCTTGCCACATCCCGCTGATGATTTATTATGTACTCAGATATAATTTAGTCTTTATATCCTAAGAAATTAGCACAATGGTAGTATAAAAAATGGTTAACGGGTACATTTTTTATACTGTTGGTCAGCTCTCCAACTGCTGTTAAATGTGCACAATTAAGATGTGCAAGATGCTCATGTTTTTTATTGGCTTCGACAATCACAATAATATCGTAATTTGTGTGTGATTTTGGCGACCATATGTCAAATTGGTCATGGCGTGAATCAATTACAATAACATCAGCATTGATATTATTGTTGTAATACTTGGCGCGGCTGCCGAGAGTCCAATTCATTACGGCTATGGATTTTTTAGTGTTTCCAATGCCTTCTAAATACCGGTTGGCTTCAATCATAACCTTATCCCAGCCATAAATACCTTCATACAGGGCCGCTGTTTTTTGAATAGGCAATATCTGAAATGCCAATTCAAAAAGTAAAATCAAAGTCAGTACGGCGGAAATCATAAAACTGACGATCAACGATTTGCGTAAACGAGATCTGTTGAGGTAAAAAGCATATCCCATCGGAATCATCAGTATAAAATAAATCAACATCCAGTGCGGGAGCAATACTTCGCCAATTGAAATATATGCAAAAAACACCAAAAACACAGATGAAAAAATCAGCGTCACATAGTTTTGCTTTTCGTTCCTTAAATTTTTTAACATAGCAAAAAATGCCATAAGCGAAACAATAAATGGGCCTATTCCCCAGCTGAGTAGCTGCATAACGAAAGAAGACCCGAAATTTTTTAAAATAGCTGAATCCAACTTAAATACATGATTTCCCTGATAGACAAAGCTGGCAAAATTATTTTTAATATTCCAATAAAGCACAGGGCTGATTAGAGCCAGAGCCACTAAAACTCCAACCCAGATATTGGGCTTAAGCAGTTGTTTGAACTGATTTCTAAATATAAAAATCAAAATAAGCGCAAAGATATAAAGCACGGCTGTGTATTTAGACAAACCGGCTAAACCGAGCCAGAGACCCATCAAAGCCCAGTTTTTCAGGTTAGGCGATGCCAGAATCTTTTCAGTTTGGGCCAAAATCAAAACTGTTAGCGGCATAAGTAAAGTATCCGGCAACAAGGCCACCGACATAGCATTAAACATGGGTGTTAAATTTAAAACAACCAGAGCATAAAAGCTGTATTGTTCAGAAGCTTTTTTATGTGTCAGAAAGTCGAAAATTAATTTAGATGTCAGTATAGAAATTAATATGGCCGGTAAGCGGGCTTTAATTAAATCATCAATAGGTAAAAGCTGAAACAGGCCGTGAACCCAACCGACTAGAGGCGGGTGATCGAAATAGCTCCAGTCTAATATTCTTCCGTAAAGTACATAATGTGCTTCGTCTACGCCAAGGCCGAATTGGCTGGCCACGCGTAAACGAAGCAATGTGAGAATAAATAAGAAAACCCAGAATAGTTGCTTGTAACTTAAGTTGTTTTTCAAAGTAGGTTAAGTATACGTAGAAAATTATTTAAGAGTCAGCAAATAATCGGCTAAACCCGAGTAAAAACGCACTTGTTCTTTACGTATATAACTTGTGTTGCGGATACCTAAAAGTATAAATGCATCGCTATCAAGAACCTGTTCCCAGTGCTCTAGATCTAAAAAGTAATTAGGGTCCTTCATCTGAATGGCTTTAGTATTATCTGTAGTTAGGATGTCTCCTAAGCCTAATGCGGAAGAGTACCCTACGATACCATCTGACTTTTCAGATATATAGTGAGCGGTCACGCGCAAAGGAGTTGAAAGGTAACGGGCATTCCATACGTCTAAGCTTTTTTCCTGATAACCACCGAAAGCTACAACACGTGTTTTTGGAGATATGCGAACAGAGCTTAAGAATTTTTCAACCCCGTTTTTTGTTAATTGAACAAGTCCATCTAAGTAAGCTAGTTCGGCCAGTAAATTGAAAATAACAGAGTGGTCGAGCCAAGTCTGTACGAATTCAACCCCCTTGTACGGAGTTGAAACTGTCAGTAAGTTTTTAATTTCGAACTTTTGGCGATTAGCTACAAAAAGGGTGTAAAAGCCGCCAGCACTATGAGCTACCACATTGAAAGCCACATGTCCGTTTTCAGCTTTTTCAACATCACCAAAGAACTGCTCAAGGTGCGCTCCGTTTTCCTCAATTGTGCCGATCGGATTCAGGTGATTGGCTACGTAGACTTTGTAACCTTTGTTTTCAAAGGCTTTAACAATATCTTTAGAGTAGTATTCAGGTGTGAATGTGCTGAAGAAACCCGGTACTAAAACCACCACTTCTTTAGCCATAACTTGTGTTGATAACAGAATAGTAAATAGATAGATTACCAGTTTCATTTCCCCTCCAAAGAAACTAGAGTTCTAAAAGCCACACTACTGATAACTCGTTATGTGAGCTATTGGTATAAATACTCTAGTTATAGACCCACAGTGTTGCAGAATTCTAAGGAGGATTTTGAGTTTTTTACACCATATTCAATTAAAACGTGTTTGACATATTGCGACATCGCGTCAAGTGGGGTATAAGAATCAAGCTGAAAACATTGCGGGGGTACGAAATATGTCAACAAATGATATGGCAACTATTGGGAATTCGACTAAATCTGAAGAAAAAAAGTTCAAAAAAATCGAACGTGAAATTGATACTGATGGTGACGATGATAGCGACGAGTCGGAGTCGGGCGAGTCATTAAGAGCTCGTGAAGAGGCTGAAGCGGCCCTTGAGCTTGAGAAACTAGCTCAAGCCGGCGGTTTTAACTTTGAAGAAGAAAATGATTTTGATTTTGATGCTGTTGATAACATTTTAGATTTAAATGAAACAACTTTTCCTAAATTTACTTTAGCGAAAAACAAAGCACGTTTCTTAAGAATGGTTTCTTGGTACAGACAAAAAGAAGAGTGGATCGAAGTAGCTCCTGTTAGCGGAGTAACTAAATTGTTTAAGCAACAATCTAAAGAACTTGAAGGTATTCGCGCTAGCAAAATGGACTACGAAATGGAACTAGAAACAGGAACATTAACTCCGTCACAAAGATCTTATCGTCGTGACGAATTGAAAATGTGTAAAGTTCAGGAAAAAATGGCTGTACACTTAATCTCTAAGTTGCAAGTAAAGATCAAATCAGGCCGTAGATAATTTCGTATCAACACAGTTGGTACATATACTGTTATTGAGACAAGCGCATAGATCAAAACTATGCGCTTTTTTTATGTCTGAGACAGAGTCACTAAAGTCCAGCAGGTTTTTTAGCTCAAATGTAGAGCTTATGGGTGTCTCATTGTGGGACTATTCTGTGGTTTTAAACAAAAAAATTATTTTTTAAAACTAGCCCTCATCTTTTCTTATTATCAAACCGATACATTCATTGTGAGTCAGTTGATTCATTAAATTTTAAGAGGAGGCCATATGGCTCGATCGTTTGTATACATCGTGAGTGAGAACCCTGAAGTGGTTGAAAAAGTAAAAAAATCTTGTGAAGGCCAAGATGTAAGTTTTTATACTTACGGTGGTCAACAATGGAGAGAAGGTTTAGATAACCCATTCTTCCGTTCACAATTAGTTAATGGTGTACCGGCGTTATCGACTGGCACTAATCCTTTAAACTCTGAACCAGCAGGAAGTAACGTTGTTGCGTTTCCAACTCAACACACTGACGGTAAAGTACAAAAGATGGAAGACCTTGAAGCTAAAGCTATCGAGTCAGCTATCAATCAATACAAAGGTAATTTAACAGAAGCTGCTAAGGCATTAGGTATCGGCCGTGCAACTCTTTATAGAAAAGTGAAGCAATATCATATCGATCCTTCTCAAGCTCGTCGCCGTAAAATGGCTGCTTAATATAAGCAGTTTATTGACTTACGCAACGGACGACTCGACCAAGGTTGAGTCGTTTTGTTATTTGTAAACCCGCTTTCTCGTGTTTTTCAGAGAGGTAAGGTAAACTTAAAGTATGAATCAAAAAAAGCTCACAATCTTAACCTTAGTTGTTGTGGTGGCCGGTGCGGTTGCTATTAACGAATTTATAATCCGTAATTCTGCTAAAGAACAAAACCGTGAAGTAGCCAGCTTCGGTGAGCGCTTTGAGCCAGAACAGATTAAATGGGAACAGGAATTAGCTAAAACAGTTTCGAAAGAAACCGGTAAAACACTTTTAGGTGCTAAACCCAATCTGAATGAAAAATTCATGTTTGAGGCACTTGAAGGCAAGTATGAGGCTAGCGTTGTAAACGGTAAGCTTCTTAAGATTTCATTAATGCCGAATCAAACGGCTCTTGAACTCAGTACAGATGAATTAATTAAGAATTATTCCTCGATTTTCAAAGGTGCAAAGTCTTTTGAAAAAAGCAGTGTGAATGCATCAACTGAGAATGTAAATCTTAAAAACAACTATGGAAAATCTATCGGCCAAGTGACAATTATGCGCGACGACCAAGGTCGTGTTGTTAATATCGAAATTCAGTAAAATTATTCTAAAACTGGTGTTGCACAGGCGTTTTTATGCCGATAAAACACCATGGTATATCAAGACATTTCAAAACCTGTAGATCTCAATAAAATCGGCACGAAAAAATCAGTAGCTCATTTGATGGATAGATTCTTTTCTTTTCTCATTGATTATTTTGTGATTTCACCATTTGTATTTTTTCTTTTATACGCCACATTCAATAATGGATTTAATTTCTGGAAGTCTAATCCGACGGCACCTGAAAATGATTTATTTATTATTATCGCGGGTGTTTGTTATGTGCTTTATTTTAGTTTGATTCAGAGTTTATTTATTGCTGTTTGGAGAGCGACCCCAGGTCAATTTTTTCTTAAAGTTAAAATTGAGTTTAATGAAAATGAAAATCTTATTTTTTTTCGTGCTTTTCTGCGCCAGTCTTCTTTTTGGTTCAGTTTCGTATTTATAGGTATTCCGTTTTTGTCGGTTATGACCAACAAGTTACGTCATACATTTTATGACAGATTGTGCAACTGTTCAGTTATCAGCACCAAAGAAGAAAGTGCGCCGGTTGGGTTTGAAAATGAATTTAAGTACTGGCAATCCTTTATGGCTACGCTTGTAGTTTTTGTAGGGCTACTGTTTACTGCGTTGATCTGGAAAAATTATTCTAAAGTAGTGCAGCGGGTTTCAAGCTTTACCGCATTACAGGAAAAGCAGTTCTTTTGTGATGAACTCAAAAGTGTATCTGTTGATGAAAGGTTACCAGTTGCCATAGCGCTTAATTTAGCTAATCAGTTGTCAGATGATTGTTTAGATAAAGAGTCGGATTTTGTACTTTGGAAGCAACGTCAAGATGACTACAGCATGGCGTATTATGCTAAATCATTAACTACAGACGATGCTGATAAAGAAAAAAGTTATTTAAAACAAGCCTGTGTAAAGCAAGATATGGGTGACTTCAGATCTTTAACTTTGGGCTGTAAAATTGCCAGTTCATTTGCTGATGAAAAACTGGAAGATTTATATGCAATTTTAACCGACAAAGATTTTTTAAACACTTCATTAAAATATGAATTGAGTTTGGTTCTTGATAAAACAGATGAGGTTGAAACTAACTTTGCCAAAATTGAAAAGTTCAATAGTTTAAAAATTATTAAAAAATACCAGGTTGTAGAAATGCTTTCCCGCAAAGGCAGCGTGGAAAAAGATCGCAGTCCCGCCAGTTCTGAGTCTGAATCTGTTGGCGATGATAACAGTGAGAAACTGCTGAAATTAATAGGGGAGCTATGATTTTTCCTGGTAATTTTTCGGAAATTGCAGAAAAGCCATCTTTAAAACTATCGTGGATGGTTTTATTTCTGAATTTATTTTTCTACTTAATGGTATCGCTGACTTTTGATAATTGGCCAACAGCCCAAATGCGCGAAACCCTGATGGATGAAAAATTCCGCAACTCCGTGGTTGAGATGTATGTTCAGACTCTAGATCCTATCGAAAAGAAAACGCTCACAGGTAGTATAAGTGCTATTTATTCACGTGCTTTGAAAGATCAAAAATTCTGGAGCCGTGTTAACGACTATCCATTCAACGGCGATCAAATTCAAATTGCTGAAAATAAAAAAGTAATTTCAAATTTTTATGATGGCTATCTTAATTCGGCTCAACATCAGTTTGGTTTAAGCTCGGTGGATGTTTCGCCATGGTCTTGGGTAACTTATCAGTTTGTGCATGGAAGTTTTTTACATTTGTTCGGCAATGTGCTGTTAATTTTTCTGCTTATTTCATATCTGGAAAAATCGGTTTCAACGGCTTGGATAGGTGCGGTTTATTTATTAAGTGGTTTTGCTGGTGGGATTTCATTTTTATTTTTTGATTCAGTCGGTGGTATGTCGGTTATCGGTGCCAGTGCCTCGGCCAGTGGGCTTATTGCATTTTTAATTATGATTAAAGGTACAGAGCTGATGCCTTGGGGATTTTTAATAGCACCTATTAAAAAAGGCTATGGTCAGATTTATTTACCAGTGTTTTTCTTATTTCCGGTATTTTTAGTTACTGACTTTGTAAATTTACTTTGGGAGCCGTCCGGAGTTGTCGCCAACGTGGCGGTTTCGGCTCACGTCGGCGGTGCTTTATTTGGGTTTATTATGGGAACAGGCTATTTATTACTCCTCAGGAGCAAAGCCGCGTCTCATAGTATTTTCAGTAACAACGATGGGCTCCATGAACTGTCGTAAGTAATCCGGTCCACCTGTTTTTGAACCAATACCTGACATTTTAAAACCACCAAAAGGATGACGATCAACCATTGCGCCAGTGATGCCGCGGTTGATGTACATGTTTCCAACCTCTAATTCATTTTTAATTCGTTCGATATTAGCCGGCGAGCGTGAGAATACGCCGCCGGTTAATGCGTACTCGGTTGAGTTGGCAATTTCGATAGCGTGGTCTAAGTTTTTAGCTTTGATTAGCGCCATGATGGGGCCGAAGAATTCGTTTTGAGCAACGTCATCGTTACCTTTTACATCACCTAAAATGGTAATGGGCACATAGTAACCGCCAAGGGGAGCATCACCTTTATGTAAAACTTTATATTTTTTCTCAGCATCTGCGATTGTGTTAACTAAACGCGTGTAAGCTTCTTCGTCAACAACGGGGCCTAAGTAAGCTTCAGGAGCTTCGCTTGAAGAAATTTTTAATGATTTAGCGGCTTCAACTAAACGCTCTGAGAATTTTTCATAAACATCTTCTAAAATAATGACGCGGGATGCGGCCGAACATTTTTGGCCTGAGAATCCGTAAGCCGAGTAAAGAACAGCATCAACTGCTTCGTCTAAGTCTGCGTCGTTATCGATGATCATGGCGTTTTTGCCGCCCATTTCGATAATGCAACGTTTGACATGTTGCTGACCCGGTTTAACTTCGGAAGCATTTTTAGAAATTAATAAACCAACAGCTTTTGAGCCCGTGAAGGCGATTGTTGTTGTTAATGGATGTTTAACTAAGTAGTCACCAACTTCCTCACCGTAACCCGGTAAGAATTCAACTACGGATTGAGGCATTCCAGCCTGTTTTAAAATATCAAATAAACCCTGAGCTACTAATGAGCTTTGCTCGGCAGGTTTCATCACAACAGTATTACCTGTAACGATAGCTGCGGCTACTTGGCCTGCTAAGATAGCCAGAGGGAAGTTCCATGGAGCAATCACAGTTACAACACCGCGGGGTTTGTAAATATAATGGCTGGTTTCTCCGGGAGCATGACCCACGCGGAACGGGCGGCTTAACTCACGCATGTGACGTGCGTAGTAACGTAAGAAGTCGATAGCTTCGGCTACGTCGCCATCGGCTTCGGCCCAGGGTTTGCCAACTTCAAGAATTTGTGTGGCCATTAAGTTGTATTTATTTTTAACCATTAAGTCCGCAGCGCGGTCCAATAAAGCGGCTCTCTCAAAAGCGCCGGTTTTTCTCCAGCTTTGGTAAGCTTTGTGCGCAGCTTGAATCGCATCTTCAGCTAATTTGTTGTCCGCCATGTGAACTTCGGCAACCACTTGTGATGTATGTGAAGGGTTTTTACGCTGGTAAGTTTTTCCTGTGCGGTGAGTTTGTCCGGCAACTACAGGCGCTACACTTTTTGGAATTTCAGCTTTTAACTTGTTAATGGCGTTTAAAGTATTTTGACGAACTTCTTCAACAGCAAAATCAAGTAAGGGTTCGTTATGGAAAAGTTTCGCATCTTTTTCATGGTACGGAGAGGTCGGAGTTAAGCCCACAGATGGATCTTTTAAAAGTTCGGCGTAAATTTTATCTTCTGCGAATTTTCCACGTAACCATGATTCGTTTGAAGTGTTTTCTAATAAACGGCGAACTAAGTAAGCCATTCCGGGAATTAATTCGCCCACTGGAGCGTATTCACGAACACGGAAACCCATATCAACAAAAGTTTTTTTGATGGGCTCAGCCATTCCGTAAAGCATTTGAATTTCAAAAGAATTTTTTGGAAGTCCGAGTTGTTCTGCTTTAACAAGAGCTGCAGCTAAAGTACGAACGTTGTGCGAAGCTAAAGCTACGCGAATGTGTTTGTAGTTTTCAAGAATATAAGCGGCGCAAACCTCGTAGTTGGCGTCACTTTCAGCTTTTACTGTGTAAACCGGAATTGGCCAGTCACGTTGTTTGGCGTCGATGGTTTCAGAATCCCAGTAAGCGCCTTTTACTAAACGAATAGTAAACGGAGTTCCGCGCTCGCGCGCGAAGTTAGTTAAATCTTTAATATCTTGGAATGAGTCGCGTAAGTAAGCTTGCACCACGCAACCGAAAAAACGGTAATTTTTAAATTCAGGCTCTGCAATTAATTCTTTGAATACTTCCACGGTTAAGTGCTTGATCGCGTAGTGTTCCATATCCAAATTGATGAATACGCCAAGGTCCATACCTTTTTTGAAGATAGGGCGTAAGCGGTCTTTCAACATGGTTTTAGTTTCAGTCCAAGCTTTATCGTTAATTTGCGAATAAACAGCCGACATTTTTACTGAAACATTGATTTTAGGAATGGGGCCGTCAGCATCGCGGTCTAGCTGAGGAATTTCCGGCCAGTTGGCAGCATCTTTTGCTAACCATTCGATTAATTCTAAATAACGTCTTTGGTAATCGATGGCTTCTTTTTCAGAAAGAGTGGCTTCGCCTAAAATATCAACGGTGAAAGTCATATTATTTTTACGGGCTTTTTTCAAAACTGTTAAAGCTTCCTGAGGATTTTCACCAGTAATGAACATTTTGGCCATGGCCGTAACATTCTTTTTGATGGCGCCAGCCATTAAGCCCGGAGCTAAAGAACCTAAACCTAAACCAACATTGAAAACTGCAGGTAGTTCGGTTTTACCGCCTTCGGAAAAATATTCTTTTAAATGTTTGGCCACATCGTCGCCGGAATTTAAAGCGGGAAGTACGTCAACAAAGCGGAACATATTGGTTTTGAATTTTTCATTCTTCATGCTCCATTCCATGATAGAGCCGTACCAGAAATCCTTAGAGAAAAGTGAAGCTTTGGATTGGCCTTCAATTTTTTTTAAAATTTCTTCGCCTAAATTAACGATCTTTGTTTGAGTATCTTGCATGGCAACTCCTCTGAAAAATCAGCAACAAATGAATTTGATTTGCGAGGAGGAGAATGCTCTAAACTACATCCCAATGGCAAGCTAAAATCTCACGATTTCCACTCTGTAAACGGGCCTGTAAAAGGTCGCCGCTTTTTAAGCTGGCTACGCCCTCGGGGGTGCCTGTTAAAATAACGTCGTGTGGTTGAAGCGGATAATGTTTTTTAACGTATTCTAAAAGCTGTTGGGGTTTAAAAATCATGTCTGAAGCTTGGCCTTTTTGCGCCATCTGCTTATTTTTAACTAATTCGAGGCTTAAAGACTCAATAGATTGAACATCCTGTAGGCTGATCCATTGTCCGATGGGGCATGAGCCTTTGAAAGATTTAGCCAGTGTCCAGGGAAGCCCTTTAGATTTAGCTAAATTTTGAGCATCACGTGCAGTTAAATCCAAAGCTAAACTGATATGGCTGAAGTTTAAATTTTCATCAATCCATAGAGCTATTTCAATTTCGTGGTGCACATCGTTGGACCACGTGGGCAAAGTAATCTTGGAGTTGTGTTCTAAACAGGAGCCAGATTTCAAAAAAAAGAAAGGTTCTTTGGGAACTTCGGCTTTCATTTCGGCGGCGTGAGCTTGATAGTTGCGACCCACGGCCCAGATGTTTTTTACAAGTTGTGTACTCATTTTGCTGAACCTTTTCCGGCGAACTTCCAGAGTCCGCTCTGTAAATCAAAAATAACAAATTGAGTTGGTGACCAATGTGAAAACTCAAATGAGTTCAGATCTTTATCGCAGTTAATTAAAGTCATGGCTTCTTCTATCCAATCGTAATGAGTGCATAGAAAAATATTTTTTTCTGAGCTGTTATCAGCATCCATTTTATTAATAAAATTTTGAATGCGTTTTCTGAAGTCAATGCCGTTTTCTAGTGGCGAATGCTGATCTAGATCGCTTTGTACTTCGAGCTTTAAACCAAACTCTTTACTAAGAGGATAAAAAGTTTGTGAGGCTCGGCGTTTTGGTGACACCCATAATGCGCTAGGTTCAGGTAGGACTTTTTGTTTAATTAGCTCTATTAAACGTGCCGATTGTTCAAAGCCCTGCATGCTTAATTCGGGATCGTCAAAGGGGGTGAAACCTTTATGTGCATGCCTAAATAAGATGAGCTTCATGGTGGCGCCTGGGTCCTTTCAGAGGTTTCTAAGTTACCTTATTTGTTGAGTGAACCCAAGTGATTTGATAGATTGTGCCATGGTTAAAGTTCAACGATTTGTTTCTAATGATTTTACAATACGCGCTGCTGCTGTGGATGCCACTGAAGTTGTGCAGGAAATGCAGAAATTGCATAATGCTTATCCCGTGGCAACATCCGGCGTGGGTAAAGCCATGGTTGGCGCACTATTGCTAGCCAGTCAACTTAAAGACAAGCAGCAGATAGGTTTACTTTTTCGTGGCAATGGTCCTCTTAAAAGTATTTATGCAGAAGCAGATTTTGAAGGCAATGTAAGAGCTTATACTCCGAATCCTCAATACCAACCTTTGAGTTATGAGGGCGGTTTGAAACTTTCTGAAGCCATTGGCAACGGTACTCTTACTGTTGCTCGTCATACTCCATTTCAAAAGCAGCCGTTTAATGGAACTGTTGAAATGGTTAGCGGCGAAATCGGTGACGACATAGCTCACTACTTACATCAATCGCATCAAATTCGCTCGATTGTGGCTCTTGGAATTTACCTCGATGAAAACGGCAAAGTGATGAAGGCCGGTGGAGTTATTATTGAAGTTATGCCGGGGGTTGAAGAGTCGATTGTTGAGTTACTTCAGAAAAATGCGGACGACAAAAAACCTAGCGTTTCTAAAATTTTACGTGACGGTGGGAAACCCACTGATTTATTGGCGCCTTATATGGAAGGCATTTCTTATACCCAGCTAGAACACGATTACGAAGTGAAATACTTCTGTCCTTGCGATGAAGATCGCGTAGTGGCGGCTTTGCAGGTATTAGGTGCGGCCGATTTGCAGGATATGATAGATAAAAACGAAGAACCTGAAGTGATTTGTCAGATGTGCGGCAAACCTTATACGTTTAAAGTAGAACAGGTTATTGAAATTCGCGATAAGCTTCACAAAAATTCTTTACATTAATAAAAAAGCACATGGGTTACATGTGCTTTTTTATTTTTAAGCTTAATTAATTTTTTTAGTTTTGTTTAGATTTCAATTCAGCTTTGCAGATAGCTACTTTTTCTTCATATTCATCTTGGCGTTTATCTAAAACTGTTTTGTAGCCTTTAAAGCGCTTAATTCGGTCAGCCAGGAATTCCTCTGAAACGCCCACTAATTTTTTTTCTTCATCTAAGCCGATTTTGAATTCTTCTTCTTTTTCAGTTACGCGGTCGATGGGTTCTGTCCATTTAAGTTTTCCATCGCCACCATTTTTAGTATCAGAAAGTTGTAAACGGCATTCTCTTAAAACTCCGTATAAACCTAATGATCCGTATTTGCGGTTTCCGTAAACGCGATCTTCCAATTCATATACGTCATATTGAAGTTTTCTTAATTCTTCGTTCATCATAACTTTTTTCTGAACGACCATATAACCATCTTTTACACCTAAAGAGGTGTCGCCACCAACTTCGGCTGTGTTTTCCATTTTAGTTTCGATATCTTTGGCTTTATTTGGATTTGTTGTACAAGCGGTAAATAAAAGTTCCACGGTAATTAATATGACTGCAATCGTGCTGATCTGTTTGAGTTCCATCTTCATTTGAGTAAGCCTCCTATTGTGCTTGTACTAATTGTCCGCGATGAAAAGGTGGCTGGCACCTTTTAACGCGCGCGGGCTGGAGGCCGGGGTTTTTGCCCCTTCCAGCGAAGGAAGTATGTGGTAGGATTGGTTTCACTCACTAGAGTTCCACGATCGTGGTGGAGTGAAGGCTTGTCTTACTTTGATACATAGCAACCTCCTTGCCAATTTAGATAATTTAATGATTTCAATAAGATAAACTTAGTGGTGCCAAAGGGGTGCGTTAAGTAGCTAATTTAACTATGAAAAGTGGTTGCGAAACATCTCTCGAGTCCGGCTAATGAGCTCCATAACAAATTTTTGGGATACCCTGTTTGCAAAAAAAGTCTCCTACGCAGGCATGTATCAAAACAGAGCATTCAAATCTAATATAATGCGTATTAAACCCAGTTAGTTGGTCGCTTATTTGAAATGAATAAAGAAGGATGAATAGCATCAAGAAACTTCTTTATTATAGCTTTATGATTTTAGCGGCAGGCTATTTAAGTTCTTGTGCGCCAAAGGCTCAAAATGACTGCGGTTTTGTACAAAATATTTATGGCCAACGTATTTCCTGGAAATCCCAAGACACAATTAAATTGATTATACATAATTCAGTTCCTGTTGAGTTACGTGCGGCAGCAATTCGAGCTGCTGCAACATGGGAAAGACAAATCGGGCGTAAGGTATTTGAAATCTCTGAAGATTCTACATTGTTAACAGGGTCACCGTCTAGGGATCGCAAAAATGGTATTTACTTTTTATCGGAATGGGAGTCAGATAGAAAATCTGAGCAGGGTCGAACATCTGTCTACTGGGCAGGTGATCAGATTCAAGAGGCTGATATTCGTATCAATGCCGCTGACTTCAGTTACTATGATCTCAATCCTCAGCAATTGATTGGCTCCTACAACTTGAAAAAGTCGTCAGGAAAATCTTCGAGTGATGGTTACAGTTTCGAAGCTTTAATACTCCACGAGATGGGACACATGTTGGGTCTCAAACACCGTGATGGATCTACTGTGATGGCTACGCATTTGGCAGCTTTTTCAGATAGAACTCAGTTAGCATCTGTCGATCAAGAGTCGATAAAATGCGAATATAAATAGAATTATTATTAAGAAGGTGAATTATGAAAACATTAGAAACGACAAAACAAACAGAAGTTACCGAAAAAGAATACTCAGTTGATTCTTTAGAGTTTGCCGATGTGGTTGTTTATAATGAAATGGCTGATCAAACTTCAGTGAAAATGAATTTGATCGAGCAGATTCACGCACAATTAAATCAAATTGAAGAAATGACGCATAAACGCCAGTTTATGATGAAAGAAGTTCTTCAGCATATTATTGATTAATCAATTAAGTATTTTCATCATCCATAGCTTCTAGCTTAGGAATTTCAAAGCGGATGTAGTCGCCAATTCTTTCTCTTGTCATGCCTTCGTGGCTCACCGGGCGGTTGAATTTGAATTCTTCTCGAAAAGATTGGAAGTTATTTGTTCGTAAAGTTTTGTCGCCATCTTTGGCATCATCTGCAAATTTTCTTTGGCCTGAAATAACGGCTTTGTTTCTTTGGATTGAAACTCTTAGGTTATCTTTTTCGTGTTCTGGAGCATAAGCTTCGATAACGTAGGATTGAGGGCTTTCGGATACGCGGCTTCCTCTATCCTGAACCCGGTAGAAGTCGTCAGTTTCTTTTGTTTCGTAATTTTGAGTTATAGCTCTTTGGCCGGTTTTACGCGCGTAGAGGTTTTTTTTTTCTACGCTCTGTTCAGGCGTAGAAGCTTGGCTTGCTTGTTGGCGCTCTGCGCGTTCGGCTTGCGCCTGCTCGCGGGCTAATTGTTTTTGCTCGGTTTCCATTTGCTGACGCTCTTCGCGCGCGGCACGTTCCTGAGCTGCAATTTGACGGGATTCTTCTTTAATATGATTAACGGCAGCAACTGAGTCTTTTTCTAATTGTTTTGATTGATCAGCGTAATACTCACGAACAGATTTAATATCTTCTTTTTGCGCGTTCATGATATCGCGTTTGCGCGCAGCTTTTTCCTGCTGAATTTGTCTTAGATACGTCTGCTGATTTCTTTTGTTTGAAATAGAATCTGCCATACATAAAGTGTATCAAAAATAGATTCATTAGGTGGGAGAATGTAAATTATTTTAAAACTTCTGGGCTTTGGCTCGTAAGCAGATCGGGGCTTTGGTCTGGGTTGGGCGGAATTGCCGGCTGTAAACGTGGATTATCGCAGTGAGCTTTAAGATGAGATGTGTTTCCCCGGCACCACCAGGTTTCGATGTAGGAAATGTGCTCTCCAGGCTTTATCGGATAAAGGCTTTTATATTGATCTGGATCTAATGTTGTTTCGACCTGTCTGGTCGCCTGAGTCTTTTGATCAATAATATGCAGGGTAAAAACCCGGTATTCTGCAATGGCAGGGGCTGTTAGAGCATAAAATATTAAAAAGCATACGAACGAGCGCATGAGATCTTATCGGAGGTTTTGAAGTACGTCTTTAATGTGGCAGTTTTTGGTTAGTGCGCAGGTTGTTTTCGATTATATAAAAATAAGCTCTAACAATACGATGCTTTTCGTCCTCATCAAGCGAGTTAATGAAGTTACGTTTGTCGTTTAATGTTTTATATTGAAGTAACTGTAAAATATGATCTTGAACTCTTTTGATGTTTTCAATTTCAAAAAATTCTTCTTCAGAATAAGGTTGTTTGAAGACTTCCGTGATGAGTGCGTTCTCAAACAACACATGGATGCCAAATTCAGACTGAGTCAAAATTGACTGCAGATTGCTGATTTGCTGTTCGTCTAAATATATTTCTACTTTTGACAAAGCGACTTCCTTCTTCTGGTTTTAGACTCCGTGAGGAATAACGATATTGCAATCATGACGAAATAATGACTTAATCAGTCAAAGAGTTGTGGGATGATTTGAACTTCTTTTTAAGCTAGTATTTAGGCATAGGAGTCGATGTGAGCAAGGTTGCTGGAAAATTAAACAAAAATATTAACTCGAAGAAAAATAAAAAAATCAAAATCAAGATGAAGAAAACCGCGGTGGGTGCGGGCAAGCGGAAAGCTCAGGCGCATAAAGCCACTAAGAAAGTTCAGGAAAAAGAACTCATCATCATCGATGAAAAACAGGGTTTGATATTTGAAAATGATAAAACTCTTTTTGGATATTTTTCTGTACCTATCAAAGAATACGAAACGCGTTTTCAAAAATACTACAACGAAAAAAATGATTTTAGCCTGATTGAACATCAGGAGATGGAATCACTGCTTGAGGAAACTTTAGATGATCCGGATGAGATCTGGATTGATGACCATACGTTTGAAGATTTAATAGTACATACATTAGTAAAAAGTTTTGAAACTAAACAGCAGGAGTTTCATTACATTGCGGTTGTGTATATCAATACGGAAGATAACTACCCAACTTTTGTATTTATGCATTTTCCAACAAAAGATTCAAAAATGCTGGAAGCTTTCAGACAAAATGAAATTATTTTCCATCGTAAGTTAGAAGCTATCCAGTTTGCAGCTATTGACGGGGACTCACTTCTTGAAGGTGATTATTTGGCGATAGGCTTACTTGAGTCGATGATCAAACTACGCAGCGAAAAAGACATCCCAACTGATAAATTCAAAGATTTTGCCGAGTGCCGAGAGTCTAGCATTGATTCTCCGGACGAAATCTGGAGAAAAGTAGATTCTACGGGACATGTACTGGTAACTTTTATAAAAGAATTTACGGATATGGGCGTAGAAGACTTGCATTATATTGTTGTGACCGAAGAGGATACAGAGGCACAAGTAAACTCTTTACTGTTCTCATTTCCCACAAATGACACAACGTTGGTGGATCGTTATAGACAGGGTGAAAACCTTGAGGCGGAAGAGGTCGCAACAGAATCGAGCCACTAATAAAACAATGAGGGTTTGAGCTCTTATTATTTTATTAGAAGCAGTGTTGGTCAGTAGCTTGTTTCATTTGTGCTTGAGTCATTGTTGTTACATCTGTGTTGTACAATGGATGCAGTTTTAATAAGTTTTCTGCGCGCGCGGTGCCGTCTGCATTTGTTTTGTATGCCACTGGGCTTGCTGAGAACTGTGGTATCAGGATGTCTGATTGAGCGGCTACTGTACCATCTGATTTATAAACAACTGCTTTTAAAACCTGGTATGGGTACTGAGCATCATCATTAAGTCTGATATAGAAACCGTACTGAGAGTTAATCTGAGTTGTATATACCGAAGTCATTGTATCTGAAGATGTTTGGCCGTTAGCAAGTAAGTAAGCTGCAAACTGTAATGGTTGTGAGTCTAATTGTGCGTTAGAACCAACGATTCTCCATTTGTAAAACTTAAGTGAATAGCCTGTTTTAGTAATATCAGCTGATAAGAAGCTGAATTTAGTTTTGATCCAATCAGCACTGACTTGGTTGTTCGAATCCATTACTGTTGCCACATTAAATGTCATGCTGGTGCTAACAGAGCGGTTACAAGAAGCTAAAGCCTGTTGAGAATCTATTGTTAATGCATTAGATCCTGTAACGGTTTCAGTAGTTGATTTCTGCGTACCACAAGAAGTTAAAAAGGTAACTGCGATCAAAGATACTGTGATAGTCAGAATTACTTGTTGTGCTTTCATAAAGCCCCCTGTTGATAGACTAGTAAAGCAAAGGGCTTGCCATATATCAGAGTGAGAAATACGGCTATATTCAGCACATTAGCCTATAAAGAATTGATCTGAGACGGTATTTTTAGGCTTTTATCACATCGAGACGCATGCAATGTAATTTGTGACAGCTGTATAAATTTTTATCAATGATAATTAAAGCTGTCCCAATTCGACCCAAGTCACGCCATCACCGCCGGTTTCAGAGCTACCAGCCTTCCATTTCTTGACGTAAACAGAGCGTGACAGGTAAGTGCGGATTGCTTTTTTCAGTGTCTCAGTGCCATGTCCGTGAATGATTTTAAGACGGTCTTCATTTTGTTCGGTGGCTCTGTCGAGTGTCACTTCTAATTCAGAAATAGCATCATCTACAGTTTTACCTCGTAAGTCGAGTATGCGGTCGCTATCGACAAAACTCACTTGAACTTGGCCACTACGTCTAACTAATGAGTTAGTAGGATTGCCGGATTTGAGAGCCGGTTTCAGTTCAGCCCAAGGGAGTTGTAAACGTATTGACTGAGAAAGAATCAAAACTTCTCCACGCGAATTCGGCACCGATTGAACTACGCCATCCTGATTAAGAGAAGGCACAAATATTTTACTTCCTGGAGGAAATTTTTTTGCAAACTCTTCCGGGCTTTGAATTTGTCCGCCGCTAGTGCTGACAATTGGTTTGGCTTTTACAATTTCAGGGAGGTTGTATTTAATTTCTTGCAACTGGCGATGTTTGTCGAGAGCCGTTCCGGCTTTGGCAGTTGCAATGGCTTCTTCAACCTGATGAGTGGCTTTTTTAAGAGCTTGAGATAATTTATTTTCTTTTTCTTTTTCAAAAGCTTCGAGTTTGGTTTCGTATTCTTCCTGAACTTTTGCAGCTTTTTTAGTTTGCTGTTTTAAGGTTTCCTGTAGGGCTACGATATCCTTTTTAAGAGATTCAAGTTCGGCCATTTTATTCTGACGTGCGCGAGCCTCTGGAGTTAGTTTTTCCAAAGCTAAGGCAAGGATGTCAGCCGATACTCCAACGCGACGGGCGGTTTGTATGGCAAGTGATTCTCCGGGAATGCCGGACAAAAACTGGTAAGTGGGGCGGCCAACGCTTGTGTCGTACTCTAGACTTCCGTTTAATATCGGATCTGAGTCTTTCCATCCCATTTTAAGTGGGCTTAAGTGAGACGTGATGACACCGAAAATTTTATTTTGCGAATATTTTTCGATAAAGGCGCGAGCTAAGGCCGAGCCTTCTTCAGGATCGGTTGAGCCACAGATCTCATCGATTAAAATTAAATTCTGGAATCCGGTTAAGTGGGAAGCTTTGTCTAAAATTTTTAAGTGGGCCGCAAATGTACTGAGATCTTCATCAACACTTTGTGAGTCGCCTATGCCGGTTACAATTTCAGTAAAGAACGGCAACAAGGAATTGGCGCTGGCGCAAATAGGCAAACCACAACGGGCCATTTGAGCAGCTAAGCCGATGGATTTAAGTAAAACTGTTTTACCGCCAGCATTGGGGCCGGATAAAATTAAAATACATTTATCAGAAGTCATCGTTACCGTGTTACTAACAATTTTTTTTGCAGAAATTTTTAAAAGTGGGTGGGCTAATTCACGCAGGTCTATTTTTTCATCGTTGAAGCGGCAGGCTTTAGCTTCGAGTAGTGTTGTTAACTGAGCTTTTGAAAAACAGACGTCACAGCTTTCAAGAACTTTTTTACTTTTATCAAAATCCTGAGTTAACGTGAACATATATTCAGAAATTTCATGAAGTAAGCGTTCAATTTCATCTTCGATTTCAACTTCGATCTGGCGTAAACGATTATTCATCGGAATTACAGTTTCAGGTTCCATGTAAACAGTTTGTTTGGTCTGTGAACTTCCGTGAATTACACCCGATACAAAGTGCTGCATGCCGCCTTTTACAGGGATAACCCAGCGGCCTTCGCGTGTGGTGACGTATTTTTCCTGTAACATATGTTCAACTTTGTTGTCGTGAACTAATTTATCCATATGGCTTTGGATCTGACGTGCTAAAGTTTCTTTTTCTTTTGATAGACGGTAAAGTTTTTCAGAAGCATCCATACGGATATCGCCGGATGCGGTCATCAGGTTGTCAATTGCAGACAGAGGCTCTTCGGCGTGCATCAGGGCTTGCTGCTGATCTTGGGCCCATGAAGTGTCTTGCGTTTTCAAGGTTTCGCTGAGGGCGATAGTTTCTAAACAGAAATGGCGTATGTCTTTAAGTTCTAAAGTTTTAAGTACGGCTTTTTTACGTACGCGAGTAATCCATAAATCAAAAAGATCCAAACTTTGCATGTGTGGTCTGATACCGGAAGCAATTACGGCCGTTGCACTTTCTACTTCATAAAAACTTTTTTCAGCGTCAGAGGCTTTGGTAAAAGCTTTTGTATCTGCAATAATATGGCGGGCATTATCACTGGTAGCGAAAGATTTAATTTTCTCTAAAATTTCAGACCAGTCTAAATTTTTAACTTCGAACATGTTGACCTTTGTTTTTATT
The DNA here is from genome assembly GCA_019752925.1 of bacterium. Lineage (GTDB taxonomy): Bacteria > Bdellovibrionota > Bdellovibrionia > Bdellovibrionales > Bdellovibrionaceae > Pseudobdellovibrio. Next base: position 79,918 of record JAIELP010000007.1, on the reverse strand, counting down.
AAAATAAATAAGCGTAGCCAAAACGATTAACCACAAAATCCAATCTAAATATCCAAACGTTGTATAGATTGTTTGTGATGGTTTTTTTTTGTATTTGATATCATATGTGTAAGTCCAGCTTGCGTTAATGGGTGAGCCCTGAAGCAAAGTCCCGTCGGCCAGAATAGCCCAGGAAATTCCGGTATTGGTTGAGCGTACAAGAGGGCGGCGTACCTCTATGGCGCGAGCTAAAGTCATGATGCCGTGCTGGTAAGGTTCGGCCCACCAGCCAAACCAAGAGTCGTTGGTTACGTTAAATATCACTTCGGCACCATTTTGAGAAAGCCCGCGAGAGAATCCTGGTTCTAATGAGTCGTAACAAATTTGCGGACCGAGCTTGATGTTTTTATCTTTGTAGGCGACGTTGGCGACAATGGGTCCGGAACCTTTATCGTAAATTCCTACAAACGGAAAAATTTTATAAAGTGAAGGGTATTGCTCGCCCAGCGGTAAGTATTCGCCAAAAACCAGTAAATTAGTTTTATTGTAAGGAACATCTGAAAAGCCCATTTGCGGTGAAAGATAAAAAACAGCGTTACTTGTGAGCTGGTAACCCAGATGATCCGTTTTTTTTGCGTTAACGCCATAGCCGCCGGTTATAACTGGGATATTCCACTGGCGAACGCTTTGTAGCAGGGCATTTTGTTCAATTCGGTTGTGAGTGTATTCATCCAAAGCAAATGGCATGGCTGTTTCGGGCCAGATCATGATGTCAGTAGGGTTGGCAGCTAAATGATTTGAAGTCAGCTCCGTATAAATACTGCGTATGTAGGAATGGTACTGATATTTTTTTTCAGACTGGATTTTTTCGGCATTACCGATATTTCCCTGAGCTACACCTATTTGAACAGATTCATCATTCAGGCTCCAAGACTTAGCTTTGAGTGAGCCTGTAAAAGTTAATAGTGCGAGAATAGCTAAAACTGAAACAGCTATAATAATAGCTGAGTTCGTTTTTTTCATTTTGAACTCTGTATAAGCCCATGCAAGACCGGCTTGAATCAGGAAAATCCAGGTTGAGAGCCCCCAGAAACCAACCACATCGGCCCATTGATATAGGGGGAACTTAATCCAAAGCAGGGTGTAAGCCAGATTCCATTCAAAAATGCTGGGCCATATTCTTTCTAAAAGTGAAAGAGTAAGTGCAAAAATAAACAGGCGGGCATAGGTTTGTTGAATCTGGAATTTTTTAAACAGGGCAAAGCTCAGCACTAGTGAAATAGGTATATAAAGGTGCATAAGGCCTGCAAACAGCAACAGAGCTCCTAAAGAGATGCTCCAGTGAAGGTGGCCGAACTCGCTGGACACATAATAAATCCAGTTAAAGCCTATGAGGGTTAGGATAAATTGGGTTAACCATCCTGAAAAAAATACTTTTTTGAAGGACTGGTTTTCAGAGTATAAATTAAGGGAAACCAGCCATAGTGGAATATAACAGAACAGCAGAGCCCAGCCCTTGAAGGGAATGTAAGAAGTACCAATCAGAACACCACTGATAATTGCGCCTAAAAAAAATGTCGGAATAACCTTGAAAAAGCTCAGAATTTTAGTCATCCTATAATCAGTATCATAATCTGTTATTCGGGGGAAGACGCAGATGAATATAGAAATTAATAATTCAGGTCGCCAGACTGATCCAATCAGCAGCAGACCGAGCGAACAGGAAGTCCGCTTTCGTTGTCCACATTGTCAGAAGCTTTATCGCACAAGCGCTGATGTTTTTGAGGGCACGGATCCCGAATTTGACTGTTCTCAATGTACAAAATCTTTTTTACTCACGGGTCAGCAGGACAGTTTTGGCCTTTTTGTAACCTCTGAACAAAGTCAAAAGCGATTTGATGTTTGTCCGAAGTGTTCAAGCTTGAAGCCTCATAACAGCGATGAGTGTCCGACTTGTGGAGTGTATGCCAGCCGCTATCTGGAACTGCAAAAAGCAGAAAGCCCAGTTATTTTTGAACTCAATCAGCAATGGCAAAAAGTGGTAACTCACTTTGACGAAGACATTTACCACCAGGATTTTTTAAATAAATGTCATTTAAAGATGGCGCTTAATTTTGCTTTTCAGAAATACTCAGAACTTCAGAAAACTCTGGGTTTTGACTCACTTTGCGAAAAGTATATACATCAGATTGAACTTCGTCTTGAACAGCAATTTAAGGTACCCGATGAAAAATCAGCTACCAAAATTGCTCAGGATGTAGGGATGAATATCACTCAGGTTGTTTTTATGACTTTGGGTTCAATTGGTATGATATTGCTGATTTATAATAAGTTTATTCCAACATTTCCTAATCTCAATGGATTAGTGATGATGCTGACCATACTTGCCTTTGGAGTGGGTCTGTTCTCCAACGGCAAATCCAGCATTAAATTTTAATTTAAAATTAATTTTCGTTATTGTTAGGCTTAATTTCAGCACCCATGCGAGTGGGTTGTTGTTTTTTACGGCCTTCATTTGGAAGGTTATTTAATAATTGTCGTCCGAACTGAGCTACGTTGTTAACGCTTTTTAAGTTAGGATCGTCGCCCATTGCTCCGCCGGTGTCGCGCTGTTTGTTGTCTGACATGAAACTGTCTTTCACACGGGGTTTAGCAATTCCTGTTAAAGCTGTCTCTGAACCTAAGATTGTTAAAGCTTTAAATAAGTTCAATTGGCGCGAGGTTTTAGTTTTTGTAATAAGTGATGAAGATGTATCACCTGTTGCTAAGATATAGTTTTTAACCTCAGCCGCACTGAAATACTGATTTTTATGCGACATTACTAATGCTGCGGCACCTGTTACGAAAGCTGTAGCCTGTGAAGTTCCTGTCATTAAGCCGTAAGAGTTGTTTGGTAAGCATGATAGGATATTTTGTCCCGGAGCTGCGATATCAACAGTTAAAGTACCGTAATTTGATGAGGCCAATACTTCAGTTGTCGGATCGATAGCTGTTACTGAAATAATATTTTTTAAACCATAGTCTGCAGGGTAGTAGTGATGTTGATCTGAGTTAGATCTTTCGTTGCCAGCAGCTGCAACAAAAAGAATTCCTTTTTTGTCAGCCAGCTCAACAGCATCATGTTCCTCTTGTGAGTAATCCGTACCGCCGCCTGAGTAATTGATAATGTGAGCACCCATTTTTACAGCGTAACGTATAGCTGAAATCGTATTTTTTAAATTATCTGTATTGGGTACTTTGGGATCAAAGTATTTTAAAACCATTAAACTTACGTTGGGTGAAATACCACTGATACCTTTTTTATTTGAAGCTTCGGCACCAATAATGCCGGCAATGTGAGTTCCGTGGCCGTGATTATCATCTAATTTATTATTGTTAGAAACAAAGTTCCAGCCATGAACGTCATCAATAAACCCGTTGCTGTCGTCATCAATACCATTAGTGGCTTTACTTCGACCTTTGGCATCTAAACCGGACTCGCCTGGATTAGTCCATAAATTATTTTTTAAATCCTCATGGTTTTCATCGATGCCAGTATCAATTACAGCAATAAGTGTATTTTTATTTCCCTGCGAAACGGACCAGGCACGTGCTGCATCGGATTTTTTAAGTCCCCAAGCTTGCTTGATGGCCGGATCGTTAAATAAGGCAGAAGGTTCGTCTACTACAGTGGTGGTTAAGTCTTTAACTAAACCCAGTTCAAGCTCACGGGTTTCCTGTGCTTTAGATTTCTTTTTTGTGGATTGAGTTTGGCGTGCAGGTTGAGTGTCATTAAAATACTGAGAATAAATGAAAGCACCTGTACAGAATAAAACGAAAACTACATTGATGGCAATTAGCGGACTTATTTTTTTCATATCCATCTTTTCGGATGGATATGCAGGCGTCTGAAGAAATAAGAACTATAATTTAATTTAAAAAATCGTTCGGAAACTCGTGTTCGTTGTCTCGATTTGAGATTCTTTCGTAAAACAACTTATTGCGTGCGATCAGTTTAACGTAAGTGCGCGTTTCGTCGTAAGGGATTTCTTCAATAAACTCTAATACATCGTCGCGCTTTCTGGTTTTAAGCCAACTCGACAAAGCGCCAGGTCCAGCATTATAGGCCGCCGCTACATAAGTGAGTTGTCCGTTTTGTTTTCTAACCTGCTCCATGAGCTCAAAGCTACCCAGTTGTATATTGATTTCAGGATCATATAAGTCTTGAGCATCACGGTAAGGAACCTCAAATTTACGTGACAGTTGCTTGGCCAAACGGGGAATAACCTGCATTAAGCCCATCGCATCAGCCGTACTGCGGGCCTTTTCGTTAAAAGCAGATTCCTGTTTCATAATTGAGTAAATCAGTGAGCTCGGAAGCTTGGTTTTAGTAGCCATTTGATTGACGCGATCGGTGTAGGGTTGTGGAAATATAAAATCCGGAAAGTTAATGAATACATCCACTTTTTCGTCATTATCGAGCTTTGAAAAGGCGCGGAATAGAGACATATAGATTTGATTATTCTTAGCTAAGTAAAGAGCGAGATTAACTTCGTTTTCTTTGGATTTAGACATTAAGGTTACAGCTTTTTCGCTCAATCCGTATTCACGATATTTAGCCAAGTCATAGAAAATATTTTTTTCGGTACTATTCAGGAAGCTGAGTTTCAGATCGTACTTAAATACGTTGTTGGATTTAATACTTTTAAGAGATGGCATTTTACGTCCGAGTTCTCGGTATGATACAAGGCCGTAATATCCAAAGAAATCATTTTTAGTTATAGATTCCAAGATGATTTTAGCTTGTTCTTCTTGATTCAAAACTTTTAAGCATCTGGCTTGGTAAAACAGAGCACGGGATCTTTCTGAAAGTTCAACAGTACTGTTGATAAGAACCGCAAAAGCTTTTTCGGCATCAGCAAAGTTTTTATTTTTGTAAAGTATCCAGGCTTTAAGCCATAAAATTCGATCATTGCTGAAAGTCAAATTTTTAGGGCTAAATTTCTTAATATCTTCAAGTGCCAGATCATATTGAGTAACTGCTTCAGTGGTATTTTGAGCCTCTTCGGCTATGCGGCCTTTTAAAAACAACAGCTCAGCTACAGAGTTAGTAGGAGAAATCTTTTTGACAGATTCATCTATAATTTGTGAGGCTTTTTTGGCATTATCTTCGGTCCAATAGGTACGTGATGCTAATTGTGCGGCTTCGTAATAAATAGGGTAGGCATCTGCTTCTTTTATATTCTTTTTGTAGTTTTGCGCAGCCCATTTGTACATATTTACTGAAGTTTTAATGTAGTCTCTGCGGTCTTTTTGTTTTTTTTGCTTAAGGCGTAACAGTTTGTACATTTTAAACTTTTGAGCTGCCACTTTTTCAGTTTTAATAGCCGCGTTTAAATCTTTAACAGAAAGTTCAGCATTTAATTTGTTTTCAATTTTGGTGGCGTCCAATAACCCTAATTCGTTTGAATAGAGCTTTTTTTCAAGTTCGGTAAGTTGGCTGATATCAAATGTAAAATCTTTACAGCGCGCAGATGCGCGCAAAGCTGCAAGATTTTTTAAGGCAAAAGATTTATCATTGGCTTTTGTGATTAATTCATCACATGTGTAAGCGCTTAAAATAGATTTTCCGTTTTCAATTTCGCTGGTATCGCTATAAGGAAGTAGTGACTGCGATTTGCACGCGGTCGCAAGACTTAAAATTAAAGCAATTGACGCAAATTTTCTATACATGTTTCACCTATGTTTATGCTTTTACAGTATCTTTCGCTTTTACTGGCGTAGTTTTAAACTCAAATTTAAGTTTATCCTGATCTAATGTGACATTAACTTTTCCGCCGTCTTTGAGTTTACCAAAAAGCAGCTCATCCACCAATTGACTTTTAATTAACTGGTCAATTTTGCGAGCGATAGGTCTAGCTCCGTAAACTGGGTCAAAACCTTTATCAGCTAAATATTTAACAACATCTTCGCTGTAGTTAAGGTCGACCTTTTTATGGGCCAGTGTTAGGCGTAAATCAGACAGGAATTTTTCAACCACTTTCAGGATTAAATCTAAAGTTAATGAGTTAAAATAAACCACTTGATCCAGTCTGTTTATAAACTCCGGTGAAAAAGTTTTTTTAATAGCATCTGCACTTACACCACTGCGGTTGGTGGTTGATAAACCGATTGTACCTTTGGCTACATCAACAGCGCCGGCATTGGTTGTAAGTATGATTAATGTATTTTTAAAGTCGACAGTGCGTCCGTTACCATCGGTTAAACGGCCGCCATCCATGACTTGCAATAAAATATTGTAAATGTCGGTATGGGCTTTTTCGATTTCATCTAATAAAATTAACGAATATGGGTTTTTCTGAACTTGCTCAGTCAGTTGTCCACCTTGTTCGTAACCTACGTATCCCGGAGGTGCTCCTACAAGTCTAGAGATGGAATGTTTTTCCATATACTCACTCATATCAAAACGGTGAAAGTGAACACCTAAAATGCGGGCCAATTGCTTACATACTTCGGTTTTACCAACGCCAGTGGGGCCAGCAAATAAGAATGAGCCCCATGGTTTTTCTTTTTGGTCTAATCCGCTGCGGGCAAATTTAATAGCTCTCACTAAAACGTCGATGGCTTCGTCTTGACCGAAAACCACAGCTCTTAATTTTTTATCAAGATCTTTCAAACCTTTTAAGTCGTCATTTGAAACTTCAACATTTGGAACCCCCGACAAGCGGCTGACAACTTCCATAACATCTTTGGTTTCAATAACTGCATTTGGTCTTTTTAATTTAACAGTGCTGCCAACTTCGTCCATTAAATCGATAGCTTTATCCGGCAGTTTAGTGTTGATCAGATATTTTTGTGAAAGATCAACGCAGGCTTTTAAACTTTCTTCAGAGTAGGTTACGCCGTGAAAATCTTCATATTTCTTTTTAATTCCGCGGATAATTTGCAGTGAATCCTCAAGAGAGGGCTCGCTTACATCTAAGCGCTGAAATCTGCGGGTTAAGGCCTTGTCTTTTTCAAAGTGCTGACGGAACTCTTGGAATGTTGTAGCGCCTATGCACGAAACTTCGCCTTTAGTAAGGGCGGGTTTTAGCAGGTTAGAAGCATCCATTGATCCGCCAGAGGTAGAACCGGCTCCAACTATCGTGTGGATTTCATCAATAAAAAGAATAATGTTTCCGCGTTCTTTAACTTCTTTTAAAATATTTTTAAGACGACCTTCAAAATCACCACGGTATTTGGCTCCAGCTAGAAGTGAACCTAAGTCTACAGAGTAAATAATTTTATCTTTTAAAAACTCAGGAACATCACCTTGAACAATTTTTTCAGCCAAGCCTTCGGCTACTGCTGTTTTCCCTACGCCAGAGTCGCCTATGAGTAGGGGATTGTTTTTGGTTCTGCGGCCAAGCGTTTGAATCATTTTTTGGATGAGGTCTTCTCTGCCGATCAGAGGATCTTTTTTGCCTGAAGCCACATACTCATTTAAATTTAAACCGAAGTCTTCAAGTGCTGAAGATTTGGCTCCGCCTTTTGAGGTGGTAGTGCTGTCAGCATCAGATAATCCTTTAACAGGTCCTGACGACAAATCGTGACTAATAATAGAAATAACATCAAACTGGCGTACATTACATTTTTCAAGGCAGTAAGTTGCAAAAGATTTTTTTTCTTCAAATAGAGCGACCAATATATGGCCTTCATGAATTTCATTTTTGCCTGCGCCTTGAATTTGTAGAGCCGCTCTTTCAAAAACTCTGTGCATGGATGCTGATAAATCCGGTTTCCAGTTTTCAACACCGCCAAAATCTTTTTTTTGTTCTTCCGTGTAGACAGGATTTCTATTGATGTAAACTTCAAGTTCTTTTTTTACTTCAGTAGGAGTTGTGCCCAGCTTTTCGAGTATTTCGACCACAAGAGGAGCTTCAACGATGCAAAATAGGAAATGCTCAAGAGTGACAAACTCATGACTTTTTTTAAAGGCGAGATCAATGGATTTCCCTAAGCGTTTATCTAATTCTTTTGACAGCATAATCAGGACTCCTCTTCAAAACTTGTTTTCAGTGGATACTGGTTGTTTTTCGAAAACTGGTTGGCCTGCAGAACTTTTGTTTCTGCAACCTCATAAGAATAGATTCCTGCAATTCCCACACCTTTGTGATGTACGTCCAGCATTATTTGGTGAGCATCGGATTCATTTTTGTTAAAGATTTTTTTTAACACAAATATAACAAAATCCATCGGAGTATAGTCGTCATTATGCATCAAGACTTTGTAAAGCTTGGGTTCTTCAGTCGAAACTTCATCTTCAACATCAAGGTCTAGTCCGCCGTTAGTAATTTCTCGTTTATTTGATCCCATGCAAGAATTATAAACTAAATCTCAAAATGACATAGCTAAAAATTAACTTAAAACAAATTGTTGCACTTCATTATCAAGCTGCTAATATAATTCTGTTTAGTATAAAAATTAGTTTTGAAAGAATCAGAACGTTAACTGAAAAGGAGTTTTTTTAATGCGTAAAAATATTTTAAACAATAAGGGTTTCTCCCTCATTGAGCTAATGGTCGTTGTTGCGATTATCGGTGTTCTTGCAGCTATTGGTGTTCCTCAGTATGCAAAGTTCCAAGCGAAAACAAGGCAGTCTGAAGCTAAAGGTCACTTGAGTGCACTTTTCACAGCTGAAAATAGTTTTAAATCTGAATGGAATTTATATACGACTGACGTAAGAAACGCTGGTTTCGCGGTTGTGGGAAATGCCTTAAGATATACAGCGGGCTTTGATGCCGCAGCTTGCACGAACTACACAACTGCCAATGGTGCTCCAGCTGAAACTGTTGCCAACTCTCAAGCTCACGTAACTGCGGTAAATGCTGGTACGGGCGCGACATGGAATGCAACGATTGCGTTTGGTGCAGCAGCTGTAGCTTTACATGCCAACGCGGACTGTTCTGATACTGCTTTCGTAGCTGTAGCCGCGGGCGATCCAAGAAGTACTCCGGCTGCATATGCTGTTGGAACATCAGATGCTTGGAGTATTAATCAAAATAAATTAATTCGTAATGAGCTCAATGGTTTATAGTTTTTTTCATAAATTAAAAACGGAAATCGGGCTGCTTTTCATAGCGGCCCTTTTTTTTGGGCTTATGTTTACTTTAGAAAAGCCCAAAACAGTATCTCGCGTTGACTACATAGCGCCGCCACTTGAGGTTAAATATCTAAGCATTGGGTTTTCGCACCAAACTGCAGATTCTTTTTGGCTCAGAGCAATTCAGGATTTTGACTACTGTGACAAGCCTGCGACAAAACTACTTTGTGTAGGAAAATCATGGTTTTTTAATGTTATTAATTTAACTGTGGAATTAGATAATAAATTTCTGGAAGCTTATTATTTTGGAGGTTTGGCTTTAACAGTTTTAATCTCTGATATGGAAGGAGCTTCAATTATTTTTGATAAAGGAACAAATGAGTTTAAAAACGATTGGCGTTTGCTTTATCTAGCCGGTTATCACGCACTTTTTGAAGAGAAAAATAAATTAAAAGCCGCAGATTTTTATTTAAGAGCAGCAGAACATGGTGCTCCAACATGGGTTAGGCTTATGGCAGGGCGTTTATCCTCAGAAGGCGGCAATAATATAAAGGCCAAGGAAATACTTCAGCAGCTTATTGAGAGCGAATCAGATCCTCTATGGATTAAAAAGCTTAATAATAAAATCAAACAGATGGATAAGGCTCAATAGCTGACCTTATTTTCAGCATCTGCGTAGTAAAAAAATCACTTTTCTTGACCTTTCCTTATAAGAACTCATATTTTAGCCACTATGTCTTCAAAACGTGATTACTATGAAATTCTGGGTGTAGAGAAATCTGCTGACGCCGATACCATCAAAAAAGCTTATCGTAAACAGGCTATGCAATATCATCCGGATCGTAATCCGGGCGATGCTGTAGCTGAAGAAAAATTTAAAGAGGCGGCAGAAGCTTATGAAGTTTTAAGTAATCAGGATAAACGCGCGCAATACGACAGATTCGGACACCAAGCATTCCAAGGTGGGCGCGGAGGTTTTGGTGGTGCTGGTAACTTCCACGACATGAACGACATTTTTTCACAGTTTGGAGATATTTTTGGAGATATTTTCGGCGGGGGCGGCGGTTTTCAGCAACAGGGTGGGCGTGGGCGTTCGCGCAATGCTGTACGTAAAGGTTCTGATTTAAGATTTATTACTGAAATTGAAATGGCCGAAGTTGTTACCGGCAAAGAACAACAAATTGAATTTGATACTGAAAGTAATTGCGGCGACTGCAACGGCAGTGGTGCAGCTAAGGGATCAGGTGCAACCACCTGTAAAGTTTGCGGTGGTGCGGGGCAAGTTGTAAGACAACAGGGCTTCTTCACCATGGCAACAACTTGTCATGGTTGTAATGGGGCCGGCGAAGTGATTGAGACTCCTTGTACAACTTGCAAAGGCAAAGGGCGCACTCAAGTTAAAAGAAAAATCAAAGTTACTATTCCAGCAGGAGTTGATAACGGAACAAGACTTCGCGTTAGCAATGAAGGCGAAGGCGGTTACCGTGGCGGTCCTAACGGAGACTTATTTGTTGAAATCCGAGTTAACGAACATGATATTTTTGAACGCGAAGGCGATCACGTTTTTGCAGAACTCGATGTTTCTTATATTCAATTTTTGTTAGGTGGTAATATCAAAACCGATGGTCTTGATGGTGAAGTTGAACTTCATATTCCTAAGGGCTCTAAACCCGGTGAGCGCATCAAAATTGCAGGGCGTGGAATGCCGTCTTTAAGGGGCTCACGACGTGGAGATTTGTACTTCAGTTTAGTACCAGAATTCCCTAAAAAGTTATCTGAAGATGAGGAAAAAATAATCAGACAGCTGGCGGAACTGAGCAAGACCAATGTCGATGCTAAAAAGAAAGGCTTTTTTAAGTAATTTCTATTGCTTTAAGGCTTATTTCGCTTCTATTTTTCAGCACTTAGCTTGACGGATTCATCTTTGGTTACACATTGAATCTGAGAGTTAATATTCATATTTAGTTTTATTAAGGAGTATCAAAATGGGAAAAATTATCGGTATAGACTTGGGGACTACAAACTCATGTGTAGCCATCATGGAGGGCGGAGAGCCCAAAGTTTTAGTTAATGAAGAAGGTGCAAGAACAACCCCTTCGGTTGTGGCGTTCACAAAAGACGGCGAACGTTTAGTAGGTCAGATTGCAAAACGTCAGGCTGTAACAAATCCTGAAAATACAATTTATTCAGCGAAGCGTTTTATCGGTCGTAAATTTGAAGAAGTTGCAGAAGAAGTAAAATTAGTACCGTACAACGTTGTTCCTAAAAACGGCGGCGCAGACTGTGCCTTTAAAATTCAAGGCGATAAGTTTGCTTCACCGGAAGAAATCGGTGCAGGTGTTTTAGCTAAACTTAAAAAAGTAGCTGAAGATTATTTAGGTTCGGAAGTAACAGACGCTGTAATTACAGTTCCGGCTTACTTTAACGATGCGCAAAGACAGGCGACTAAAGATGCCGGCCGTATCGCGGGCTTAAATGTAAAACGTATTATCAATGAGCCAACGGCAGCTGCCTTAGCCTACGGTTTAGATAAGAAAAAAGATCAAAAAATTATTATTTACGACTTCGGTGGTGGTACATTCGACGTATCTGTACTTGAAGTAGGTGAAGGCGTTGTTGAAGTTAAATCAACTAACGGCGACACTCACTTAGGTGGTGATAACTTCGACGTTGTTATTTTGGAATGGTTAATTACTGAGTTCAAAAAAGACCAAGGTATCGACTTAAAGAACGACAAAATGGCTTTACAGCGTTTAAAAGAAGCGGCTGAAAAAGCAAAAATCGAATTATCAACAGCTCAGGAATCTGACATCAATCTTCCGTTCATCACGGCTGACCAATCAGGTCCTAAGCATTTACAAATTAAACTTTCACGCGCTAAGTTTGACCAAATGACTGAGTCATTAGTTAAACGTTCGATCGAGCCTTGTAAAAAAGCTTTAGAGGATTCAGGTTACAAAACATCTGAAATCGATGAAATCGTTTTAGTGGGTGGTTCAACTCGTATTCCTTCAGTGCAAAAAGCTGTTAAAGATTTCTTCGGTAAAGAGCCGAACAGAACAGTAAATCCTGACGAGGTTGTGGCGATCGGTGCTGCTGTACAAGGTGGTGTATTAGCCGGTGATGTTAAAGACGTATTGTTACTTGACGTTACTCCGTTAAGTTTAGGTATTGAAACTTTAGGTGGTGTAATGACTACGCTTATCGAAAGAAATACAACAATTCCTTCTAAGAAAACACAGGTGTTCTCAACAGCAGCTGATAATCAGCCAGGAGTGGACATCCATGTATTGCAGGGTGAAAGAAAAATGGCCACTGATAATAAATCATTAGGTCGTTTTGAACTTTCGGGAATTCCTGCAGCTCCTCGTGGTGTTCCGCAAATCGAAGTTATGTTCGATATGGATGCCAATGGTATTTTAAATGTATCGGCTAAAGATATGGCTTCAGGAAAAACTCAGAATATTAAAATTACGGCGCAGTCAGGTTTAAGTGAAGACGAGATCAAAAAATTAGTTAAAGAAGCTGAAATGCAAGCTGAAGCCGATAAAGAAAAAGCGGAAGCTGTGCAAACACGCAACAATTTGGATAACTTAGTTTACCAAACAGAAAAAATGATCAACGAGTCAGGTTCTAAATTACCTGAAGCGGATCAGGCTTCTGCTAAAGAGATGATTGCTGATGCTAGAAAAGTTTTAGATAACAAATCGGCTTCAACATCTGAACTTAAAGAGGCGTTTGAGAAGTTACAAAAATCTTCACACAAGATCACTGAAGATATGTACAAAGCTTCTGCGGCTCAACCGGGTGCAGATGCGGGAGCTGAAGCTGGCCCTACGCCAGGTGCTGACAAAAAATCAGGCGACGATGTAATCGATGCTGATTTCAAAGATGTAAACTAATCTTTTAACAGATTAAAAATCAAAAAGACCTATTGTTAACTCAATAGGTCTTTTTTTATGTGTACTTTCTGTTTACAATTTTGGAATGGAACAAAATTGGCTTAAAATCTCAGAGAGACTTTCTTGGTTTAAAAAACCCACCCAAGCGGGAAATTTTTCTTTTAACAAACCCGTATCGATTAAATGGTTTGAAGACGGCGAGCTCAACGTCAGCGTTAACTGCATTGATCGTCACTTGCCTGAACGCGCCCAGCAGACGGCTTTGATCTGGGAGCCCGATAGCACTGAAGAGCAATCTCAAAAAATAACTTATGCTGAGCTTTCAAAATCCGTTAATAAGTTTGCCAATATTTTAAAACGAAACGGTGTAAAAAAAGGTGACCGAGTTACGATTTACATGCCGATGATTCCTGAGGCTGTGTATTCGATGTTGGCCTGTACGCGTATAGGGGCGGTTCACTCGGTAATTTTTGGCGGATTTTCGCCGGACTCAATTGCGAACCGTATTGAAGATTGTGAAAGTACTTTTGTTATTACCGCAGATGAGGGCTATCGCGCTGGACGTAAAGTTAAACTTAAAAAAAATGTCGATGAAGCGCTTGATATTTTAAATAAAAAATATAAAAACACCATTGAAAAAGTTTTAATGGTTAAAAGAACCGGTGTTGAAACTGACTGGAATCCTAAAACCGATATCCGCTATGAAGATGAATTAAAAGAAGTGAGTGATGTTTGTGAGCCTGAAAAAATGAGGGCTGAAGATCCATTGTTTATTCTCTATACATCAGGCTCTACTGGGAAACCTAAAGGCGTGTTGCACACGACGGGCGGTTATTTGACTTATGCAAGTTACACTCACGAATTAGTGTTTGGCTACAAACCCGGCGAAATTTATTGGTGTACCGCCGACGTAGGCTGGATTACCGGCCACAGTTATATTGTTTATGGACCGTTATCAAATGCGGCGACCACTTTAGTGTTTGAAGGGGTTCCAAATTATCCAACAGTTTCAAGATTCTGGGAAGTGATCGATAAACATCAGGTTAATATTTTTTATACAGCACCCACCGCCATCCGCGCCCTTATGCGCGAAGGTGAAGAGCCCCTTAAGAGCACCTCGCGCCAATCACTTAGATTGTTGGGGTCGGTAGGTGAGCCAATTAATCCTGAAGCCTGGATTTGGTACCACGATGTAGTTGGCGGAGGACGTTGCCGCATAGTGGATACTTGGTGGCAAACCGAAACAGGTGGCATTTTAATTTCAGCTACGGATAAACTTCCTCATAATTTGAAGCCGGGTTCTGCAACTAAGCCCTTACCTGGAATTGAGCCTGAAATTTTGAGTAATGAGGGAGAGGTTTTAAAAGCAGCCGCTGAAGGTGTTTTAGTGATCAAAAACTCATGGCCCGGACAAATGCGAACAGTATACAAAGACCATGCGCGTTTTGAAGAAACCTATTTTTCAACCTATGCGGGATACTATTTTACCGGTGATGGTTGTAAACGCGATGAAGATGGCTACTACTGGATTACGGGCCGAGTGGATGATGTTTTAAATATTTCGGGTCACCGAATAGGCACGGCAGAGGTGGAGTCGGCTTTTGTTGATAATCACGCCGTTTCAGAATGCGCTGTGGTGGGGTTTCCTCATGATATTAAAGGGCAGGCAATATATGCCTTTGTAACTTTGAAAACCGGCATTAAACCCACCGACGAACTTAAAACTGAGCTTAAAAACCACATACGGAAAGTAATTGGCCCAATTGCCACCCCGGAAATTATACAATGGGCGCCGGCATTGCCAAAAACCAGATCAGGTAAGATTATGCGGCGGATTTTAAGAAAAATTGCCGAAAATCAACTAGATAGCTTAGGTGACACGAGCACATTGGCCGACCCTAATGTGGTTAAAGACCTTGTCGATGGACGAATTTCAAAGTAGGTTAGAGTTATGAAAAATAAAAATACAATTTTAGTTTTTTTGGCGTTGTTCACTTTGGTTTTGTTATCAAGACTCACAGCTCATACATGGGGATTTACTTTAGTTGGCGGAGCCTTTCTTTTTGCAGGCGCTTACTTTCAAGATAAAAAAATTGCGATGGCCTTAATGCTTTCGTCAATGCTGGTTACTGATGCCATTATTGGATTTCACAGCGAGCTTATTGTTGTCTACTTCTGTTACGCTCTATTTGTCGGTTTAGGTTATTTATTAACAGTAAATTCAGATCGCTTTAAAATTATAGCTGGCTCGCTAGTAGCCAGTGTTTTATTTTACTTAATCACTAATTTTGCTGTTTGGTACGGTTCAGGTATTTACCCTGCAACCGCTGCTGGTTTAATTGAAAGTTATGTAATGGCTATTCCGTTTTTCCGTAACCAGTTAATCAGTGACATACTTTTCTCTTTTGCTTTCTTTGAAGTGGCAAAAGCTTTGGTTAAACATCGTGTACTAGTTCTGGAAAAATCTAGAATCTAAATAATTAAAACTGGCCCCTTTAATTGTGCATGGATTACGTTAAATATACAAAATCACACTGGTATTATTAAAAATAACTAGGCAGTTCTTAAAATAGATAATCCTACTCCATCCTCAAGTCATTAAAGTTTTAAAGTAATCCCAATTTCGGATGGTACTTCTGATTTGCGTACGCAAATCAGAAGTTAGTAACGAATGAAGAGTTTCAATTATACGAAAAGCACGAAGAGGCGCTAGCTTAGACAAACCATTGATTTAATATGCACAATTAAAGGGGCCAGTTTTTAAATAATTAGATTTTTTTGTTCATCAATTTAACTTTGTTTTTTTGTTTTTTTTGAAAACCCAAAGTTTTTTTTAGAATTCTTTCTGAATCAGTAGATAAAATACGGGCGGCTAATAAACCTGCATTGTAGGCATTATCGATGGCCACTGTGGCTACGGGAACTCCGCTTGGCATTTGTACGATAGATAATAAAGCATCTAAACCATTTAAAGTGTTAACTGTTACAGGTACGCCTATTACCGGAAGTGGAGTTAGGCTTGCGACCATTCCCGGTAAGTGGGCTGCGCCACCGGCTCCGGCAATAATAACTTTGATACCTTTAGTGTGAGCTGTTTTAGCAAAATCCACCATTTCCTCAGGAGTTCTGTGGGCTGAAACTATTTTAGTAACAAAGTGGATAGAAAATTCTTTTAAGGCTTCTTCGGCTTTTTTCATCACTTTGTGATCGGTGAGGCTTCCCATTATAATTGCAACTTGGGCTTTATTTTTCACAGAAGTATTCCTTTTCTTTCGACTAAAGCTTTTTTCAGAAGATTTTTTTTGTTACGGCCGATGTAGTTAATGTGGCCCATTTTGCGGCGTGGACGATTTTCAGTTTTGTCGTACCAGTGTAAAGCTCCAGTGGGAAACGTTTTAATTAAAGGAACTCGTGAAGAGTTTCCTAAAAGATTAACCATAACAAAAGCGGGTTGGCGCATTTCAATTTCTGGTAAGCGCATCCCTAAAATACAACGTAAATGCAATTCAAACTGGTCAATACTAAGTGCGTCCTGTGAAAAGTGGCCGGTATTGTGTACGCGGGGAGCAATTTCGTTAATAACCAATTCGTGGCCTAAATCAAATAATTCAAAGGCAATGACACCAACGTAATTAATTTTATTTAAAAACGCGATAATTTTTTCAGTTAATTTCTTTTCAGCGGGATGGTTCACAGGTCCGATAACGTAATCGCACTGGTTATTTTTTTGAACCGATTGAATCATAGGTAAAGCTACGATTTGCCCCAGAGTATTACGTGCAAAAATTAAAGATTTTTCAGATTTAAACTGAACGAAAGGCTCAATAATAAAATTAGACTCTTCGCCTTTAATGGTTTTTTTGAAAGCTTTGAGCTCAGGTAAACTTTTAATAACAAAAGTTCCGTAGCCGTCGTAACCACCCATGCGTTTTTTAAAAACCACTTTATGGTTAAAGGCTTCAAAGGCCAGATCAATTTCATCTTTAGAGTTAATTTTAACATGATCTAATGTGGGAATATCAAAGTCGCAGAGCCATTCTTTTTGTAGCAAACGATCTTGAAAACGCCCTAAGCAGAGCAAGCTTGGGTAAATTTTTGTACTCTTAATAGTTTTGATGCTCTTTTTAAGTAGATCAGCTGAAATAAATTCACTCTCAAAGGTTACAATATCGCAAATGCGGTGAAGAATCTTGATGTCTTTAAGCGACTGGCTGTTACCCTTAAGCCAGCGGTTACAAACTCTTACGGCCGGGTCTGAGGACTTTTCCGATAACACAACCGTGTTTAGACCCATTTGATGGGCTTTAAGCACGAGCATACGGGCTAATTGGCCACCACCGAGAATCCCTATGGTTTTTTTGTGTATCGACATGAATTGATCTAATACTTTTATTTCCAAAAAATAAAGTGTAAAAGCTCTTTATGCGCAATGTGAACGAATTAAATTATCCTCTTTGTTTGGCACCCATGGTGGGCCTCACTCACGTTTCGCTCAGACGCCTGATGAACGACTATATGCCGAAAAATGCTACAACTCATTGGCCTACCGAAATGCTCAACTCGCGCCGAGTGCCCAGAGAAAACCTTAAAACCACTCCTGAAACCTTAAGACGAAGCGAAGAAAACAACTTAGTTCCACAAATTTTAGGTAATGAAGAAATTCCTATCGAAAAATCAGTTATCCGCTTGGTGAACGAGTGGGGAGCTTCGGGTATTGATATCAATATGGGCTGTCCGGTTCAAAAAGCTTTGAAGCATAATTATGGTGTTTCACTCATGGGTGATGTTGATTACGCGGCTAAAGTAGTCGAGATCACAAAAAAACATTCCACAGTACCGGTGTCGGTAAAGTTAAGAGCAGTGGGTAGCGAAAAATCAGTTCCTGAGTTAATCGTGTTTGTACAAAAGCTTGTAGATGCCGGTGCCGACTGGATTACATTGCATCCGCGCACAGCCGAGCAAAAAAGAAGAGGTTCAGCCGACTGGAACCAAATCACCGAACTTAAGAAACATGTTTCAATTCCGATCATAGGTAACGGCGATATTCAAACTGCCGATGATGTTATCCAAATGCTCACCACAACCGGTGCCGATAAAGCAATGGCGGGGAGAGCTTTAGCTGCGCGCCCATGGATGTTGTGGCAATTGGGCGAAAAACTTAATTTTGAAAATCCAATAGCATTTGAAAATCAAAAAGCTCCTGCTACAGCCGAAGAAGAGGGAGCCGAGTACGGTCGCGCGCTTTTAAAATTTATAGATTACTGCGAAGAAGATTTTATGCTCAACGCCGGAGTGTCGGAGTCGGTTACACTCAGAAAAATTCAATTTTTTATTAAAACCACTCATGTGTGGTTGGAATTCGGCCATGCCTTGATGGCAGTGGCCAGCCGTGCAAAAACGCTGAACGATTTACGTGTATTAGTAGGACAGTTTTTCCAGCAACAACAACGAATGAATTTAAGAACAGAATTAAGACAATAACGGAGTTAAAATGAAAACAATGAACGGTAAAAAATTTGTATGGTTATTTACAGCGCTAGCTACGGTAACAGCCGTAGCATTTTGTGTGATGATGAAACAGGCCTACGATACAAGACCTGATATTCAGATCGAAGAAAAAAAATAAAGACTAACTGGTTACCATTGAATCAAGTTTGCCTTCATCATCGAGGGCTTTAATATCACTGTAGCCGCCGATCAGAGTGTCGTTGATAAATATCATCGGCACAGTTTGCCAGCCGGTTTTTTGTTTCCACACTTGAAGTTCATCAAGATTATTCGTGAGGTCAACGATTTCAACTTCCCAGCCTTTGCCATTAAAAAAATTCATAGCGCGGTCGCAATAAGGGCAGGGATTCTTTTTAATCATTTTTATTTTTGCAGTTTGTTTCATGGCTCTGAATTTATACTTAGTTTTTACCAACAGCAAGCTTGATTGCTTTTATCTATGCCAGCATCAAAAATGCATAAAGCGAAGGTGGAATACTCCAGCTTCGCTTTAGGGACACCTTAATCTCCAATTATGATTGGAGGTTCCGAATGCCGATTTTAACTATATCAACGTATAGAAGATTTCGACGTTTTTTGAACATAACTAAAGTGGTTTTAAGTCTAGTTTGTTCAATTAAAGAGATTCTAAACGCTCACGGAACTCTAAGGGCTTCGTAATAACTTTTAATTCGTCAAACAACTCATTAAACTCTGGAGCGGTAAATGCCAATTGTTTGAGCCAACCCTTAGTTCGTGCCACGGCAAACGGAGCACTTACATAATTAGAGCTGGAGTTAAAAAATCCCGGTAGTAAAATTTTAATTTCCTGATAGGTCGGTTGCTCTTGATGATGCAATTCTTTAATCTGTTTAAAAATAAACGGATTGCGTAAAGCTCCGCGGCCAATCATGTAGTCTTCAGTTTGTGCAATAGCAGCACAGTTTTTATAATCTTCTAAATTCCAGATTTCACCGTTGGTGATAATTTTTATTTTACTTACTTCTTTGATTTTGGCGATCCATTCCCAGTAAGCGGGTGGTTTGTAGCCATCGGTTTTAGTGCGGCAGTGAACTGTAAGCCAATCGGCACCGGCGGCTTCAATAGCTTTTGCATTTTCTAAACAGGCTGTTGGGTCATCAAAACCTAAACGAATTTTTGCAGTGACCGGAGTTTGTTTAGGAACTGCATCGCGCACTGATTTTACGATATTGTAAAGGCGGTCGGTGAATTTTAATAAGGTCGCGCCACCATCATGACGGTTAACGGTTTTAGCCGGGCAGCCGAAGTTTAAATCGATGCCTAAGGCACCTAATTCCTGCGCGCGTACGGCATTTCTAACTAAGGGCTCTACTTTGCCGCCCAGTAGTTGAACAAACACCGGAGTGCCACTGCGGGTGCGCGAGCCTGTTAATAATTCAGGACAGTTTTTATAGAAAACTTCGTCAGAATGTAAATTATCGGTTACGCGTAAAAACTCTGTTACGCATTGATCAATGCCACCCACATCTGTGAGTAAATCTCGCATAGCCCAGTCGGTAACGCCTTCCATAGGAGCTAAAAATAATTTCGGCTTCACTTGATTCCGAGCTTATTTATATATTCAAAATCTTTCGGAGCTACGGGCTGGATAGAAAGTCTTGAACCTTTTTGGATCACCATCATGTCGGCTAATTTTTTATCGGCTTTGATTTGTTCAAGGCTTACTACGCTAGAGAACTCAGCTACAAATGCAACTTCCGTACAAAACCAGATAGGTTTGGCTTTGGTGGCTTTTGGATCGTAGTATTCAGATTTTTTATCAAACTGGGTAGGATCAGGCACAGCTGTTTTGCTAATAGTGGCAATACCTGCAACGCCCGGAACTTCGCAGCTGGAATGATAAAATAAAACAGGATCGCCCACTTTCATATCGTTCATCATGTAATTTCGGGCTTGATAATTTCTTACGCCTTCCCACAAGGTGGTTTTATTTTTTTTCAGATGAGTTAATGAAAACACATCAGGCTCAGACTTCATCAGCCATGCGCCTAGGGCCGGTTTTGCTTTTGGTTTTATGTCTTTACTTGAGCTCAATTTGACCTTGTCCTAGTGATAAAGTGGTTTGATCTTTAGTTGCTGTGGTGTAGTGGCTTAAAGCGTTTTTGCTACCGCGTTTAAGCTGTGATGACATCTGAGATTTTAAATCCATAACGATAAAGCGGCCTTTTGCATATTGAGTGGCCTGTAGATTGATTGAATAACCATAAGGAAAAACGCTGATGTAAGTTTCGAGCGACTCATAATCAAAAGGAGCTTTGCGATTTAATTTTATTGTGCCCATGTTAATGTAAGATGAAAAGCTGATGCCTTTTGCTAAAATTTCTTCAACAGAGCTGCATTTTTCAGTTTCATCGTAGTGAGTTGCATTTAATCGAACTTGTTGTGAAGTGGTCAGGCTCTCATCGCGGTCCGCGTCTGTTAAAATTAAATCGGCACGGCCTGCAATAAGGTTTAGGTCTGTTAAACATACTTTAGGTTCATCCCAAGGTTCATTGCCTTGAGCAGCACCGAGTGACTGCGAAACTTCAAGCACAGCCGTTTTGTCAATATTAAGAGCAAGGCCTACAAAGTAACGACCGGCATTGGTGTTTCCATATAAGTTACTCAGGTCCATAAAGCCCGACAAAACATCAGCTTTGATATTTAAAGAGGCAGTTGTAATTACTCCCAGTACCAATAGTTTTATTTGATTCATGTTTTCTCCGGATTTGGTTAGGATGTATAGTATGAAAAAGCCTCAAAATAAAGCGCAAAATACCTATACATTTATTACCGGAGCCTCATCTGGAATTGGCCAAGCAACAGCTTTCGAGCTGGCTAAAAAAAAGAGCTGTTTAATCTTAACGGCTCGTCGTATAGACCGACTTAAAAAGATTCAAAAGCAATGTATTGATCTTGGTGCAAAAGACGTACTGATCTTCAAATTAGACGTGCAAAAAAATGCGGAAGTAGCCAAATTGGCGAGCGAAATTAAGAAGAAAAAATTACAAGTAAAAAACCTAGTTAATAATGCCGGCCTTGCAAAAGGCGTTGAGCTTTTTCAAAACTCAAAAGCTGAAGACTGGAATGAAATGCTCGATACAAATGTTAAAGGCGTGCTAAATGTAACACGCGAGTTGTTACCGAGTATCATACAGAACAAAGGGCACATAATTAACATGGGCTCAGTAGCAGGACGTCTGGTTTATGAAGGTGGAACTGTTTATTGCGCCACTAAATTTGCGGTGCGAGCTATCAGCGATGCTCTCAGAATGGACTTAAAAGGTACTGGAGTTAGAGTGAGCAACATAGAGCCCGGTATGGTTAACACGGAATTCTCTGTGGTTCGCTTAGGAAATCAGCAAAAAGCAGAGGCTGTTTACAGTGATATGATGCCGCTAACAGCTATGGATATTGCCAATACAATTTTGTGGTGTTTGGCTCAGCCTCCTCATGTTAATATTTCGGAGCTTGTCATTTATCCAACAGATCAGGCCAGTGTGGGCCAAGTCGTGCGCGGCGAGCGCAGTGTTGGATATTTAACAAAGAACTAAATATTACGGAGTAGTAAAAATGTCTCAAGAATTCAGAATTGAAAAAGACACCATGGGTGATGTTAAAGTTCCGGCCAATGCACTTTGGGGAGCACAAACACAAAGATCAACTGAAAATTTTAAAATCGGCGGCGACAGATTCCCGCGTGAAATGATTAAAGCCTTGGGCGTATTAAAAAAATGCGCCGCTTTAACAAATGCTGAACTGGGTTTACTTGATAAGAAAAAAGCTGAGTTCATCGTTAAAGCAGCCGACGAAGTTATTGGCGGCGGATTAGATCAACACTTTCCATTAGTTGTTTGGCAAACCGGTTCGGGCACTCAAACCAACATGAACGCCAACGAAGTTATCGCCAACCGTGCCATGACCATGCAGAACTTAACTTTACCAAATAAAGAAATTCACCCGAATGATGATGTGAACAAAGGCCAAAGCTCTAACGACACATTTCCAACAGCTATGCACATTGCGGTGGCTGAGCGTGTTCATTCGCGTTTAATCCCAATGCTTGAAAAATTACAAAAAGCTTTAGAGGCTAAATCTCAGGAATTTAAACCCATCGTTAAAATCGGTCGCACTCACTTGATGGATGCAACTCCTTTAACTTTAGGTCAGGAATTTTCCGGTTACTCAACGCAAATGAAAAATTCTATTCAACGTATTAAAAACACTTTACCTCACTTGCATGAATTAGCATTAGGTGGGACTGCAGTTGGTACTGGTTTAAATACTCACAAAGATTTCCCTGTTAAAGCAGCAGCAGCTATCGCTTCTGAAACTAAAATTCCTTTTGTATCAGCTCCCAATAAATTTGAAGCTTTAGCGTCGCATGATGCTTTAGTGGAAGTGCACGGTGCTTTAAAAACTATTGCGGTTTCCTTAATGAAAATTGCCAATGACATTCGTTTATTAGGTAGCGGACCACGTTGTGGTTTCGGCGAATTAAATTTACCGGAAAATGAACCGGGCTCTTCTATTATGCCAGGTAAAGTTAATCCTACACAAAGCGAAGCCATGACCATGGTGTGTGCTCAAGTATTGGGTAACGACGTGGCAGTTAACATTGGCGGAGCTACAGGGCACTTTGAATTAAACGTTTTCAAACCTGTTATTGTGTTTAACTGTTTAAACTCAATTCGTTTAATTGCAGATGCTTGCGAAAGTTTCACCGACCACTGTGTAAGTGGTATTACGGCCAATACAGCTCAAATTAAAAAACATTTAGATAATTCTTTAATGTTAGTAACAGCTTTGAACCCGCACATCGGTTACGACAATGCGGCTAAAATTGCTAAAACCGCTCACAAAAACGGAACTACATTAAAAGAAGAAGCGGTGAAATTAGGTTTATTAACCGCTGAAAAATTTGATCAGGTTGTAAGACCTGAAACCATGATCGGGCCCTTGGGTTAATGCTAGCTTCGATCAATCCGCTTTTATTGAAATCTGAATGGATGCACACGGGTGATATTCGCCCTTACGTATTTGTACGCCCGGAAAACCAGATCGACTCTCCGGGAACGCGCCATAAGCTGGATTGGTTTCAGTTTGATCCTATTTATAAAAATCCCTTAGACGTTAAAGAGCTTCCCTTTGCTGAAGCTATTTATCAAATCGAATGGAAATCCTTCGGTAAGCAGGATTTAGCCATTCCACGCTGGGTGTTTTACGATTGCGCTGCTATGCCAGGTTTTGTTGCTGGTTTTGCAGGTCGCACATCAAAACTTCCTAAAAAAATATTAGAAATATTGAATTGCTCACCTGAACAAGAATGGTGTCCACTTTCTTTATTTATTATTATCCCCACTATGCACAAAGGTGAGTGGGTGGCCTACGATCTTTGTTCGGTGAACTCCATGTTACCTAAAGAAGAGCAGTATTACGGTTTAGGATTTTTATCTAAGGCCTTTGCTCTTTGGTATGCCAATGTAAATCAGTGTTCGGGTATGACTCAATGGGGAAGCCCTTCGTTAAAGTTACATTCAAACTACGGTCACTTAGAAATGATTGGCTCCTACGCTCCACTGCACACGCATGCCAAAACAATGACTTATCGTTGCGAAGTGAATACGGATTGCTGGGAAAAGTTTTTCACAAAAGAGCCGGACTTTGCATTTTTAGAAAAATACGGACCAACAGAACTTGTTGTTGAGCCAACCAGCGAAGAGTCCATGATTAAAATTCAAGAAAAAATACAAAACAAAGAAGGACCTTTTTACCTGAGTGCGGAAGAAATTGCGCGCAAAACATTAAAAGATCCATTAACAATTTATAAACTGAAACAAGGATAGTTTTATGAGCACAATGACATTACCGCCGGTGGCTAAATCGTTTTTTACTTTCTGCAAAAAGTGCGATGCCGACCGTTACCATAAAGTAATCACTCACACTTCATCGACTTCGGCTAAAATCGAATGTGAAGTTTGTCACAGTAAAAAAACTTACACATTACCGAAAGCAGGTGCCTCAATGGCAAAAAAAGCAACTACCGGAGTTAGAAAAACTTCTGTTCGTAAATCTTCCCATGCAGATGAATACAATCAGCTCATGATGAACCGCGGTGATGAAAAGGGCTTACCATTTAATATCCGTACTAAATACGAATTAGATCAAAAAATTGATCATCCTAAATTTGGCCCGGGTTTTGTTAAAGTGGTTCAGATTGATCGCGTGGACGTTATGTTCTCCGACGAACTTAAAACTTTAATGCACAACAAACACTAGTATCTCAAATTTAAGTTACTATGGATTGGTACAAAGACCTTAACCCTGAACAGTGTTCGGCTGTAGCTCATAACTACGGCCCTTTGCTTATTTTGGCAGGGGCGGGTTCGGGTAAAACAACGGTACTTGTATCAAGAACCGGTCGTTTAATTGCCGATGGCATTGCGCCGGCTGCTAAAATTTGTGTTCTCACTTTTACGAATAAAGCGGCGCGCGAGCTTAAGCACCGTGTGCAGTTAAAAATTGGTCCTAAAGCCAAAGGGCTGTGGGCGGGAACATTTCATTCCTTTGGGCTTCAGCTTTTGCGTAAAAACTATAAGCGCATTGGTCTTTCGGCTAACTTCGGAGTGCTTGATCAAAACGACACAAGTGCATTAATAAAAGAGTTGGTTAAAGAAATTAAGATCAATACTAAAGATAAATTTGATGCCGCTAAACTATCTAATTTAATTAATTTACTGCGTGCCGGAAAAAAACCTCCACCGGGTATGTTAGAAGAGTATCACGAACTGGCAGAAGTGCTGGCTCCTAAATACGAAAAAAAATTAAAAACTCTGGGTGTAACAGATTTCGAAGGTTTATTACTGGAGCCATTAAGATTATTCAAAAATCATCCCGATGTTTTAGAGGGCATGCAAAACCATTTTTCACAAATTATGGTGGATGAGTTTCAGGATACCAACTTAGAACAGATGAATTTAATTGAAGCGCTATCAGCGCAACATAATAATTTAACTGTGGTGGGAGACGACGATCAGTCTATTTACGGCTGGCGTGGAGCTGAAATTAATAATATTTTAAATTTCCCGCATACTCATGATAAGTGCGAAGTTGTAAAGCTCGAAAGAAATTACCGATCGGTTTCAAGTATTTTAGATTTAGGTAACGAAGTCATTTCTAAAAATGCCAAACGCCATGGTAAAATTTTAAAATCCACAAAAAATGAAGCTATTAAAGAAAAACCTGAAGTTTTTGTTTTAGAAAACGA
This sequence comes from bacterium, assembly GCA_019752925.1. Lineage (GTDB taxonomy): Bacteria > Bdellovibrionota > Bdellovibrionia > Bdellovibrionales > Bdellovibrionaceae > Pseudobdellovibrio. The sequence continues at coordinate 54,201 of JAIELP010000007.1, read as the reverse complement.
AGACGAAGAGTCCGATTTTGTCGTTCGCGAAATTCAAAATTTCAAAGCACAGAACTTTCAGTTTGCTGATATTGCCATTTTATACCGTTCCAACACTCAGGGCGGTTTTATTGAATCAGGTTTAAGACGGGCCCAAATACCTTACGCGATCTCTGGCGGCACTTCTATTTTTGACCGCAAAGAAGCTAAAGACTGGCTATCTTATTTAAAACAGGCGATCTGGCCGGATGAAGTAAGTCTTAGACGTATCATCAATACTCCAGCCCGTGGTATCGGCGAAACCACAATTGACAAGCTCACAGAGTACGCTGAACAAAACAATATTGATTTTACTGAAGCCTGCAAAAAATGGAAAGAAGCAGGAGTTCCTGAAAAAACCGGCGAAGCTATTGATAACTTATTAAAATGGCTCTGGACTTTTCCGCAACGTTTGCTTGATGACGAAGGATGCGGAAAAACAATTTCTGAAAGATTTTTATTTTTAGTCCGCGAATGCGGTTACCGTGATTATTTAGCCCAGCAATCGGCCGAAGGTAATATTTTTGAAAAAAAATGGCAGGTGGTTGAAATCGTAGGGCGCATTGTTGAATCTTTCGTTAATAAGCGCGAGCCGACTATTGCAACTCTTAAAGAATTTATCGATGCCATGATGTTGCGCGATGATCCTAATGAAGAAGACGAAAAAAATCAGGTTCAATTAATGACCATTCACGCCTCAAAGGGCCTAGAGTTTCCAGTGGTGTTACTTGTGGGAATTGAAGAAGATTTACTTCCGCATAGACGCCTAGGCGGGGATATAGACGAAGAACGCCGCCTGTTTTATGTGGGCATAACCCGCGCCCAAAAGAAATTAACTTTAACCTATTGTCGTCAGCGCAAAAAAATGGGCCAAATTAAACCGGTTTTTGCATCTCGATTTTTGACAGACTGTTCAAAAGAACTTTATGATTTTTATGAGCATGGCTCTCGTCCGGTGAGTGGCGAGGCCCGCGAAAGTTTAGTTAATGATTTCTTAAAAAAACTGGGTGAAAAAAATATATGAGTTTATTAAAACTGAATCAATATGTACTTAAGGCTTTAAGTTTTTTAATCTTATTGGCCTGCGCAGTTCAATTTATTAGCTTTGGCAAACAAACTCTAACTTTTTTTGATTTGTATTCATTTTTATTAATTGCGTTACCTGCCGGCTATTTACTTTTTACCCAAGAACCTAACGAATTTACGAGTGAATCCAATTTTACGGGTAAAGATTACGGCACTATTGGGTTGTTTTTTTTAGTTAATATAGGATTACACATTTACGGTTTGGAAAGATTTTCGCTCTGGTTTGACGAATTATCACAGCTATACAGAGCCACTAACTTTCCGTTTGTAGAAGCATCTGGGCTTCATATGCAGCCACCTTTAGATTACATCTTACAAAAGTTTACGATAAGCACTTTTGGTGTGTCGGATGCCACTATTCGCCTCAATACAGTGCTGTGTTCTGTTGTGGCCAGTACGTTGCTGTTTGCGCTGTTAAAGCGTATTGCGGGTTCATACCTCGTATCAGCGCTACTGATCTGTTTGGTTATATTTGAAGCCTGGTTTTTCAAATTTTCATTTGATGCACGTCCGGTAGGTTTAGGGTATTTAACTCTGATATTATTTTTAGTAAGCTTTATTAATATTTTAAAGCCTGAGGCTACTTCCCTTAAAAAAGCTGAATTCCGCCAAATTATGTGTGTGGCTTTATTGTTTGTATTGTCGATCGGCTACCAACCACTTTTAATACTGGGTACGTTTATTTTATTAGTGGCAGTTCGGGCCCTGATTTTATTTAAAAACAAAGACCACAAAAGCTACTACTTAAGCCTGACCTATCCGCTAGTAGGGGCAATTTTATTATTTATTCCATTACAGATTAAAATTTATCTCGACTCGATCATGGATATAACCAGTAAAAATCTGGCGGATAAAATTTCTAACTTCAGTTTAAATAACTTTGAAGGACTGTATAAGGTGTACGGTGTTTATTTTTCGCTTTTATTTATTTTATTTTTAATAATGATTTTGCTTCGTCAGTTTAAAAAGAAAACTAAAACTGGGGCATTTGAAGCCAATTTTTTTGTAGCCACTTGCTTGCTGTTTTTTATAACAAGCTTATTTATTTTCAGTGTTCCTTTGAATTTCAGATTTCAGGAACACTACGTACTATTTGTACTGCCTTTAATTATTCTAAGCTCGGCCTACTTGTATAAATCCTGTGAAGACTGCTTTAGTATCAGTTTGCATAAACGTATTTTTAAGCTGTTATTTTTATTTGTACTTATATTAGCGCTGCCAAAATTTAATTTAACTTTCGCTCAAGATTCTAAAAGGCCGATGTTCCGCGAAGATGTTAGAACGGCGTACTCAATTGTATTTAACAGAAGCTCTGATGGCGACTACTTAACCAGCTTAAGTTTTCCTAAAAAAGCCTGGAGTCCGATCGAATTCAACTTAGGTGCTGGGGCTTATTATACGTCTAGAGTAATGCGCGATAAATCAAAAAGCCACGCTGATATAGTTCGTGGCCGTGATATTCCGATTTTATCTTTGTATTGGATTTTAAAAGAAAAACGAAAAGTTTCGAACTTGTACATCATATTTAACAGACGTTACGAGCAAGTGGCGATGAAATACGACGAACTCAGAGTTTTAAAAAATGTAGATCTGATCCATCTTGAAAATGTATTGCTTCTTAAATTAGAAAATACATCAGGAGATTTACAAAAAGAGTGGTTTAATGTTTTGGATGTTTTTGAAAAAAAAACCGAAGCTCCGCAGTCGTGGGTCTTTCAGGTTTTGTTGGCTCAAAAGCATTTGTTAACTCAGCAAAAGGCAGAATATTTAAAAACTATGGATCAGCTTAAAGAAATGACTAAACAAAATGACAATCGCCCTGTAGTAAATCAAATTATAGAATTTCTTGAAGCAGAATCAGATCAGACTTTAAAGAACTGATCTAATCTATAAGGCTTTTCGTAGTCGTAATCTTTACCTTCAAAAGTAAACATCAGCTTTTCGGCATGTAAGTGCATGCGGCTGTTGTTGTAAAGCTTAGCGATATTTTCGTTATATTTTTTATCGTTGTAGCGGCTATCGCCCACAACAGGGTGGCCGGCTATGGCTGCGTGTTTGCGGATTTGGTGCATGCGTCCGGTCATCAGCTCAATGTAAACTTCAGTGAAGTACTGATTGGTTCTTAAAACATTAACCTGTGTAGTGGCCTCTTGGCGTTCGCTGCTAATGCCTTTTGGGTTTTGGCGGCCTTCGGCTTTATCGCTGATAGCCCATGACCAAGTCACGTCTTTGTCGTCTTTTTTCCAGGGGTTGCGTAATAAGGCTCGATAAAACTTTTGGCCTTCATCAAGGGCTTCTGCCAATGGATTATGCCATTCTGGGTCTTTGGCAACCACCATAAGGCCTGAAGTATCCTGATCCAGTCTATTAACAAAATGCAGAGGTTTACTGGCTTTTTTGAGCCACTCAGCCACCGACGGACTTTGGTTATGTACGCTAAACCCTTCGGGCTTTATTAATACGATAAAATATTTATTTTCCTCTACTATTTGAATCATGTTAGGATATTCGCATAGAGGTTAGCATGATTCAAGTTAATGAAAACGAAGCAGGTAATAATAACAATGGTTCTGATGCTCCGGCGGATGCAGAAAAACCAAAAGTAACAATTGAGTTTCCTTATAGCGAAATTATTAAAGAAAAAGTGCCTAAGGCCTTTGACGTAGCCGAAAGAGTAGCCACCGATTGGAAACACGAAGGTGATTTTACCGATTTAGGCCTTTCTCATCCGGTGGCAGGCATTGTGGCTTCACAAGCTTTACAAAAAGCTAAAAATATTGAAAAAAAATTAGAAGAAAAAGGCGTTATCTCAATGGCTAAATTAGGTATTGCGATCGCTAAAGCCCAAGTTGAAACTGTAGTTAAAAAAATCAACAAATCTGAGTAGTCTGGATAATGAGCACCCGTGATGAACGTATTTTAGAGTTAATGAAGGAGCTAAAACCCACGCTTTTGGACCTTCATAACGATAGTCACAAACACGCGGGCCACACCGAACATTTAGGTGGAGCCGGATTTACTGGTGACACACATTATAAATTAATTATTGTAAGCCCTTTATTCGAAGGGCAGTCCCGCATAGACCGTCAGCGTATGGTGATGAATCTGTTAAAAGATGAGTTCAAAAATGGACTTCACGCCCTTGAAATTAAAGCGAAAGCTCCTAGCGAAGCTTAGTTGCCTAAAACTGTTCCAGTTTTTCTTTAAGTTGCCCGATTATTGTTTTGATTTTAACAAGCTGTTCTTCTTCGGGGCTTGGGCCGACTTTGGCCTTTTCGAGCTCTTGCCATGTGTTCATAGCATTTTCCAGATCATTCTGAATAAAAGACCAGCGGTCTTTATTTTGATTTTTCGTGCTGTCGGACGTGTTGCTCATTTATGAGGGTAATGCTACTGTCTGTTCTTTGAGTATTCAACAATAAAAATATAAATCCGAGGTTAATCATGTCACAAGATATCATCTACACGATGAAAGGTGTTTCGAAAGTTTACCCACCTAATCGTTTTGTTTTAAAAGACATTTATTTATCATATTTTTACGGCGCTAAAATCGGCGTTTTAGGTCTGAACGGTTCTGGTAAGTCTTCATTACTTAAAATTATGGCAGGTGTGGATCAGGAATTTATCGGTGAAGCATTTCCGGCTAAAAAAATGAAAGTGGGCTACTTAGAGCAAGAGCCGCAATTAGACGAAAACTTAAACGTTCGCGATAATATTTTTTCACAAATGGGTGATCTGCCGAAGTTAATGAAAGACTACAATGCCATTAACGATAAATTTTCTGATCCGGATTTAGATCCCGACGAAATGAACAAAATGATCGAAAAGCAAGGTGAGCTTCAGGAAAAAATCGAAGCCCTTGGCGGTTGGGAAGTAGATCAAAAAATCGAATTAGTTATTGATGCTTTAAGATGTCCAGATGGCGACTCAGCTGTAGCTCACTTATCGGGCGGTGAAAAACGCCGTGTAGCTTTAGCGCGTTTAATTATGAGCAATCCGGATATTCTATTACTGGATGAACCAACGAATCACTTGGATGCGGAATCCGTTCAGTGGTTAGAACAATATTTAGCTAAGTTTCCGGGAACAGTAATCGCAGTTACCCATGACCGTTACTTCTTAGATAACGTGGCCGGCTGGATTTTAGAATTAGACCGCGGCGAAGGCATTCCATGGAAAGGTAATTACTCTTCATGGTTAGAACAAAAAGATAAACGTTTAGCCGCTGAAAGTTCGGCTCAATCTAAAAAAGCTAAAACATTAGAGCGCGAGTTAGAATGGATCCGCCAAGGAGCTAAGGCCCGCCAATCTAAATCAAAAGCCCGTATCGATGCTTACGAAAACTTATTAAAAGAACCAAGTGCCGAAAAATTGCAGGAGATGAGCATTTACATTCCACCGGGACCTCGTTTAGGTGAAATCGTTGTGCAAGCTCAAGGCGTAACAAAAGGTTATGGTAAAAAAGTATTATTAGACGCAGTCGATTTCACAATTCCTAAAGGTGCAATCGTTGGCGTTATCGGACCGAACGGTGTGGGTAAATCAACATTGTTCAGAATGATCACCGGTAAAGAAAAAGCCGATGGTGGAACTTTCAAAGTGGGCAAAACCGTAAAAATTGCTTACGTCGATCAAACTCGTGAAACCTTAGATCCAAATAAATCCATCTTTGAAGAATTATCAGGTGGCTTAGATGTAATTCCTCTTGGCGGCCGCGAAATCAACGCGCGCCAATACGTAAGCTGGTTTAACTTTTCAGGAACTGATCAGCAGAAAAAAGTAGGAACATTATCAGGCGGCGAAAGAAACCGTGTGAATTTAGCCAAAATCTTAAAACAAGGTGCCAACTTACTTTTACTAGATGAGCCAACCAATGACTTAGACGTAAATACAATGCGCGCACTGGAAGAAGCTTTGCTTGAGTTCGGTGGTTCGGCGGTTGTGATTTCCCATGATCGTTGGTTCTTAGATCGTATTTGTACTCACATCATGGCCTTTGAAGGCGACTCAAAAGTTTACTTCTACCCAGGAAACTTCTCTGAATACGAAGCTGATCGTAAAAAGAGAATGGGTGAAGACTCTGCGCCTAAACGTGTACGCTTCCGTATGATCGAACAATAGGAATTGAAAATGAAACACACCGGTGGCTGCCACTGCGGCAAAGTTAAATACGAAGTTGAAATGAATCTGGAAAACGGTATTTCATGTAATTGCTCTATTTGCATGAAGCGCGGGAGTCTTCTTGATTTTGTACCTGAAGCTAATTTTACACTGTTGTCGGGCTCTGCTGATTTGCAGGACTACCAGTTTCATAAAAGAGTCATTCACCATCTGTTTTGCAAAAGCTGTGGAATTTTAGCTTTCGGTAAGGGAGCCGCTCCGGACGGAACTAAAATGGTGGCTATTAACTTAAGAACCATCGACGGCATTGATTTAAACAAAATTAAAGTTCAAGAGTACGACGGAAAATCTATTTAAGAATCAACGTCAAAGTTCGGGATGAAGAACCCTTAAGGCGTCATTTGACCAACGAAATCATTTAAATTTGTTGGATTAGTTTTATATTTTTCCCACTTTTTTAAATTTCTTTTCATTAAAGGTATAAGTTCTTTGTGTCCTTGTAGTGGTTCAAAAGCTTCTTTGTTTAGCTGTGCTCGTAATTCATTGTCAGTAAGTAACTGGTTAGCTGCATGGCTTTTATCATCTGACTTCATAAATGAATGAATCATTTCATGCCAGATATAAACCGTAAAATAATTTTTGAATGTAGGCCAAGCGCCAAATGAAATAACATTACCGGCCTCACGATGAAAGCGACCGTTGCCTAAAGCCGGATGAGTAATATAAACCTTAAATTTTCCAATATCTGAAAAACCCGAATAACGACTAATGATGGCAGTTGAACGCTCAAGGTTAAGGTTCCACTCTTTTAAAGATTCATTCATGTAATCTAAGGTTTGATTTTTAATTTTTAAGTATTCAGGTGTTACAAGCAGTGTATTAAAGTAATCGGCAAAGCGTTTATGAAAGTCACTGCTTGCAATTATGTCAGGGTTTAAAAAGGCTAATTTTCTGAGTTCATTATATTCTTTTTTATTAATTTCCCAGGCTTTGTTCTGAAAAGCGATAACATCTTCAGCTTGTTTGCCGCCGGCCTTACTTTTTCCTATGGCATGAGTAATAAGATATTCATCACTCATAACTAGATTAACTGAAGGAGTACCCTTAGAATGAGCCTGTGAAGCTAATACCTGTGCGCTAGTGGTGGTTAGGCCGAGTGTGCAAATACCGATTAAAAGTAGGTAGCTCATACTTTGCAACATGAGTTAGATGCCGCCTACATTAAGTAAGTACGTATCGCCATCAAGCGTATTTTCCATGTCGGATAAAATATCCATCCATAAAACGTCTTTTGATTCTACAGATAACATGCGGTCCATTAACGCGAACAATACGCCGTTAGATGTGTGGAAGTAGCTTGATAATCCATTACTGATGATGTCGATTTTTGATTTTGTTTTTTCGGCTGCAAAGTGTTCAAGGTAGTAAGAGTAGCTTGAGCAAGAGTCAAAAAAGAAAATCTGTTTTTTCTTGGGATCAAAAGTAAATTTTCCTACTTTTTCTTCTAATGAAGGAATATCTAAGTTGGCGCCTAAGCCCGAGTGGCCGCCGTAAACAATCAGGTCGCCTTGTTCAACAGCTTCTTTAAAGAATTTTGCAAATACTTTTGAACGGGTTTCGATGCCGGTGTCTACCAGTAAGTGTTTTACTTCAACATTAATGGTTTTACCGTTATCGAGTTCGATGTCTTTGGTGTAGATGTTTAAAGGTTTGTTCGTGTTGATGCCTTTGCTTTTTGTTTTAAAGCCTAGGTCTTCAAATGTTTGCTGGATTTCTCTGAAGTTTTCGAAACCTGGATCTTCTTTATCGCTGCCGTCTTCGTAGTAACCGCTGATGATGTAAATAGAAAATAAATCACCGTTACCGTTGTTACCGCGTAAGGCCGGAAGCTTAGGAGTTAAATCCATTTTTTTAACTTCATTTTCAACAATCTTAATATTTACTTTAGTGGCCATAGGCTCTTTACTTAAGTAAGTGCAACCTTGGCGGAACGGATCGTAGAAATACCAAAAATCGCCAAACGAGTTGTAGTGTTCGTCGGTGCATTTTTCGTCGTAAATTTCGTAAGGATTAGTTGGAAGAGGTAAGTCTAAAGAGCCTTTCGCTATTAACTTTTTAGCAGCCTTTTCATTTAAGATCATTTTACCTGAGTTGGAATACTTAATCGTAACAAGTCCATTTTCAACCTCAGAGGATAAAATTTTAAGTTTCATTTGAGTGCGAGGGCCACCTACGCCGCCGGTAACTGCATTGGCGCCAATTAATTTAGAAATCATCGTCGGCGAAGCAAAAATGCCGAAGATGTGCGACGCATGGAAGTTAGCTAAAGCTTCATCGTCTTGTAGATCGTTATCTTCAGGCACCTGAAACGTAGTGGTGTAGCTGTATTTAACTTCGGTAACCGATGGCCCCATAATCTGGGCGTTGACCGAAATGACTGACAATAGCAATGTTAAAACAATAGACAGTCTTGTAAATAAGAATTGGAATGCCATATAAGCCTTTCGCATATTCGTTTTTAAATATCAGCGTATGCAAAAGCAAAGAATCTGCCAAAAGTTCAAAAGTCAAAAGTGCCAGCTACTTTAATTTAAATGTTTAAGTTGGCGAGAGTTTAAAGAGTTTTTGTTTTTAGCATCAATTGAAGCGGTAGTAGAGGTGCTGGCTGAGCCGGTTCCCGAACTCATACGGTACTTCTTTAAAAATGGAGGTGTGTCGCGGCGCTTGGCTCCATAGCAGTAGTCTTTTTCAATAAGTTCAGCGGCTTCGTCTTCAGAAGCTCCTTGCAGAATCATAAAGCTCCAGGCTTTTTCGGCTAAGGTCATTAACGATAAACTATGTGTGTCGCTGAAGTTACCTGATAAGTATTCAGTAAAGCTAAAAAATTTATTAAAAAAACTATCAGTTTCAGAAAAAGTGCCAGCTACCTTTCCGGTGCGCAGCCACTCAACAAAGTTTTTAAATTCGCCGCTGTTGGCATATAAATCCCAGAACTTTGCAAAGCGGTTCATTTTTTGTAATGTAACATAATCCATGGTGTCGGTTGAAATAATCTGAAATGGTGGGGCTTCGGAGTAAACCATTTTAAAAGTTTTTTCATGACGGGAAATCGGAGTGCCCTTTAGGCGTTTTAAAATTCCCACCTGAATTTCATCGGGGCCATAGAAAGCTAATTCGTCAAAGCCGCGGCCGAAGCTTTCAAAAGTTTCACCGGGTAATCCTACTATAAGATCGGCGTGAGTATGCACCTGTGTGTGTTCGCGTATAAACTTAAAGTTTTCACGAACCTTAGTTAAGTCGTTCTTGCGGGATACATTTTGCGCGACGATTGGGTTTAATGTTTGAATACCAACTTCAAACTGCAGGCTGCCTGATGGGAACTTGCAAATAAGCTCGCGAATTTCAGCGGGTAAGCGGTCGGGTACTAATTCAAAATGTAAAAACAAACCTAAATCAATATGATCTAAGAAAAACTGCAAGATGCGTGTTGAAGTGGTGGGCGACAAATTAAACGTACGGTCCACAAACTTAAAGGTGCGAACTCCGCGGTCCATCAGAGTTTTCATCTGCGCCATGAAGAGGTCTAAATCAAAGCTACGCACCGATTTATCTAAAGACGATAGGCAGTACTCACATTTATACGGGCACCCGCGTGAGGCCTCTACATAAATAACTCGGTTTTGAATATCGTCGTTGCTGTAAAGATCGTAGGGCATGATGATCTTTTTAATATCGGGTAGGTCAGAGCTAATTATCTGGGCAGCAGGTTTTTGATCTCGTACCAGTATATCTAAGCAAAACTCACGGAATGAAAAGTCGGCTTCGCCTTTAATAACATAGTCGGCCCACTTTAAGTGTTCCTGTGTTTCGGTTTCATAGGAGATCTCAGGGCCGCCTAACACGATGATGATTTCAGGCGAAATCTTTTTTAAAATCATAATGGTTTCAAGTGTTTCCAGCGTATTCCAAATGTAAACACTGAAGCCCACAATGCGTGGGCGGTAAGCTAAAATCTTTTCAACCAGGTTGCGGGGGTTCTCTTTAATAGTGGATTCTAAAATGAAAGCCCGAGCTTGAAGCTCGCCTAAGTTGGCGTAAAGATAGCGCAAACCAAACGACGAATGTTGGTAAGTGGAGTTTAAGGTGCAAAGTAAAATGTCGTATTGATTCACGTCCTAGTTTTTAACTAAGGCCGCTAAGATTTGATAGCTTTTTTTAACATCTTGAAAAATCTCGCTTGTGCCACCTTGGTCAGGATGGGTTTTAAGCACGGATAAGCGGTAAGCGGACTTGAGCTCATGGCTATTGAAGTTGTCCTGCAGCTTATTGCAATGGGCCTTTAAGAGTTGATAGGCCGCCGTTTGAGCTTCGTTCATGGTATGGCTTGGACGTTGAGGTCTAATTGGACGGGTTGCGTGCTTAGGGCGGGGATAGGCCTTTGTAACAACAGTCTTATTATAAGTAGTTACATGCACTTCACCCATTAATTGCGCCAAACCGAATGGCTCTAAATGACTTTCCCAACCTGCAGAAAAATCAGAAGTCGGTACTTGTTGTTCAACAAGCAGATCCTCTAATATATCTGAAAATGAATGTGGGTTTGTCTTCGTATTAAGCATAATGACTCATCGGTAAGCTTGAGAAAAAGCTAAAATTCCCTCTGAAAAAGTAGATTAAAAGCCAGTCCTGCAGCTATTTTGACTGGATTTTCCGAGGGGAAATGGCTCAAAAACAGCTAATTTCCCTCTAGAAAACAGAGATTTCCCTCTGAAAAATCGCGCAAAAAGCGTGTAAATAGGAAATCCTCGAGGGGAAATTCACATAAAAAGCGAAGAAAAGTTAAAAAAAAGTAACTTTTTTAATTTTTATGTTGGACAAACCAAAAAAATCTGACTTAGACTAAGTCCATTCGATTTTAGTCTTAAGACTAAAGATTTATAAACATAGCCAACCTTATCGGAGGATATACACATGGCAAAAGCAAAAAAAGCAGCTAAGAAAGCAGCTCCAAAAAAAGCAACAAAAAAAGCAGCTCCTAAAAAAGCTACTGCAAAAAAAGCAGCTCCAAAAAAAGCAGCTTCTAAAAGAAAACCAAATGCAGCGTTCATGAAGGCTTTAACTCCTTCTACAACATTAGCAGCTATCGTTGGTGCTTCTGCATTACCTCGCACTGAAGTTGTTAAAAAATTATGGGCTTACATCAAAAAGAACAACTTACAAGATTCTAAAAACCGTAGAAACATCAACGCTGACGACAAATTGAAACCAATTTTCGGTAAAGCTACAGTTTCTATGTTCGAAATGACTAAATTAGTTTCTAAACACTTAAAATAGTTTTAAGCGTTAGAGCCTAGTTTTTTACTAGTTTCAAACACATATTACCCCTGATTGCCTCTGGCTTTCAGGGGTTTTTTCGTTTAAGATAGCTCCCGTATGCAAAAACCTTTAGATAAAGACGAAATTTTAAAAATGCGAATCGCCTGCAAGATGGCGGCAAAGGTTTTAAATTATACGGGTAAATTTGCTAAGCCCGGCATTACAACTCTTGAATTGGATAATATTGCTAACGATTACACACTTTCCTTAGGCGGCACATCGGCTTGTATCGGTTACCACGGTTATCCGCGCGCCACCTGTATTTCGCCTAACCAAGTGGTTTGCCACGGCTTACCGGGCGATTACGTGGTTCAAGAGGGTGATATTCTGAACATCGACGTTACGGTTAAAAAAGATGGCTTCTTTGGCGACACTTCAAAAACCATTATGGTGGGTCAAGTTTCAAAAAGAGCCGAAGATTTAGTACAAGCCGCTTACGAAGCTATGATGATAGGTATTGAAACCATTACACCAAATGGTTGGACCGGCGACATCGGCTTTGAAACTAACAAATTTGTAACCCGCAAAGGTTACACCACAATTAAAGAAATCGGCGGACATGGTATTGGCCGTGTATTCCATGATGCTCCATTTGTTCCGGCCTTCGGTAAAAAAGGTAAAGGCGAAAAGCTTCGTCCGTTTACCTGTTTTACAGTTGAGCCCATGGTCAACGAAGGTACAGATGAATTTGTTGAATTTGATATTCATGGTTCATCCATTAAATACTACGAAACTGCTGATGGCTTATTGTCGGCACAGTTTGAGCACACAGTGCTATTAACTGATACTGGTTACGAAATTTTAACTCTAGAATAATTAACTAATAAAAAGGAAGCTTATGCGCACAACTACAACACAAGGAAAGCAAAATATGAAAAAAACTTTAAAACCAATGGCTAAATCAGTAAAAAGCAAAGTTGCAACTCCTGATTACGCTGTTTGTAAAGAAGCTATGAATAATCCTAAAGTGTTTGCGGACCTGGCTCGTTGGGGCCGTGAAGAAATTAAAATTGCTGAAAAAGAAATGCCGGGCTTAATGGCGTTACGTAAAGAGTACGGTAAATCACAACCACTTAAAGGCGCACGCATCGCTGGTTGCTTACATATGACCATTCAAACTGCAGTATTAATTGAAACTTTAATTTACTTAGGTGCTGAAGTTCGTTGGTCGTCTTGCAATATCTTCTCAACGCAAGATCACGCTGCTGTGGCCATTGCTGCTGCGGGCATTCCAGTATTTGCTTGGAAGGGTTTAACAGAAACTGAATTTAACTGGTGTATCGAGCAAACCATCACAGGATGGGGAGCACAGGGTTACAACTTAATCTTAGACGACGGCGGCGATTTAACTAATATGATGCACGAGCCACGTTTTGCTAAAGAATTAAAAAAGATCATAGGTTTATCTGAAGAAACGACAACAGGCGTTCATAACTTAGAAGTGATGTTAAGAGCTAAAAAATTAAAAATTCCGGCAATTAACGTAAACGACTCAGTTACAAAATCTAAATTCGACAACTTATACGGTTGCCGCGAATCATTGGCCGACGGTATTAAGCGTGCAACTGACGTAATGGTGGCCGGTAAAGTGGCTGTTGTTGCCGGTTACGGAGACGTAGGTAAAGGTTCAGCCCATTCATTAAAAGGTTTAGGCGCTAGAGTTTTGGTTACTGAAGTTGATCCAATTTGCGCATTACAAGCCGCAATGGAAGGTTTTGAAGTTACAACTATGGAAGATGCAGCCTCACGTGCTGATATTTTCGTAACAGCAACCGGTTGCTGCGATATCATCACTGAAAAACATTTTATGAAAATGAAAGACAACGCCATTGTTTGTAACATTGGTCACTTCGATATCGAAATTGATATGGCTTGGCTCAATAAAAATTCAAAACAACGCGAAGTTAAACCTCAAGTGGACATCCATACATTAAAAAATGGAACTGAAATTGTTGTTTTAGCAAAAGGGCGTTTAGTTAATTTAGGTTGTGGAACGGGTCATCCATCATTTGTAATGAGTAACTCATTTACAAATCAAGTGATGGCGCAAATTGAATTGTTCACTAACCGTGATAAATACCAAGAAGTAGCTATTACGCGTTTACCTAAACACTTAGACGAAAAAGTAGCCGCTCTTCACTTAGAACAAATCGGCGTAAAACTTAGCAAGCTTACACCTAAGCAAGCCAAGTACCTACACACCGACGTAGAAGGCCCTTTCAAACCAGAACACTACCGCTATTAAAACGTACGCCGTACCTTTTCCCCGAAGGGGAAAGGTACGGACTTCTTTTACGGAAAATACTAATGACCTCAGATTTAAAAATCACCTTAAGGCAGCTTCATCCATCGGATGAGGCTGTTTTTGTTTCAAGCCTGGAGCTTTGGCCCGGTGAAGACCTAGAGTGGTACTCATTTATTTTACCCAAAAAGCCCGATATCGATTTTTTAGAAATGCTTCGCTTAATAGAAGACGAGCATAAGGGTGTTAACTTACCTGATGGTTGGGTGCCAGCTACTATGCTGTATGCGTTTCTTGAAGAGGGTGGAGTTACTAAAATTGTAGGGCGTTTTCATATACGCCAGCGTTTAACGCCGCATTTGTTAAAGCGTGGCGGGCATGTTGGGTATGCGGTTGCGCCTTCGTATCGGGGTAAAGGTGTAGCGACATTAATGATGGAGCAAGGGCTGGATTATATACGTGATCATTTCGTAGGGCAGGGAATTGACGATAAAATTTTAATTACCTGTGCGGATGAGAATAACGGATCGTGGAAGCTAATTGAAAAGTTCGGCGGAGTTTTAGAAAATAAAATCTGGGACGAAGTCGACGACGAGCCAATACGCAGGTACTGGCTAAAACTTTAATAAAATGAAAATGTACGCCGTACTTTTTCATTTTTTCAACCACCTAAGGTTGGTAAGTTCTGAGACTTTAGAAATTCTTTTAAACAACCGATATATTGTTTATGAAAAACACTATCTTAATTATTACAATTTTATGTTCGACAATAGCTTACGGCGATTTACCAGCACCTCCTAAGGTGAGCGATGCCCCAAAATCAGATGATGCATCTAGAGTTAGAACGCCACCTAAACCCGGCCCCGGCGAAAAACAGCTGACTTGCGACGAGATTGATAAGCTTGAATTTATTCCTTTGACAGAAAGTTCGAGTGTGGGCGAGGCAACCAGTACAAGTCTTAATTCGGCCATTAAAAAAATTAACGCTAGTATTCAGTACAAAAAAGATTTCTGTAACGGAAAGATTAAGCCCGAGCTATGAAGTATGCAGTTATTTGATAAAAACTGTAACTAATCTTTAATTTGAATATTTTCTTTACTCAAGAGCTTTAATTAAACTTTGATTGGCTTCCGATGAACTCGGAAGTTTTTTGTTAGCAGCCCAGTATTTTTTAATTTCAAGCATACTGGTTGTATAGATTTTCTTTAACACTGCTTCTTTTTTGTTTTCGTCCAAAGGCCACTTTAAATATTTTTGGCCAATAAAAGCGCGGGCCGGTGCAAAGAAAAAATGCGGGTTAGATTCATTCCAATTTTTTACATCATATTTACCGGCAAAGCCGTAGTAAGCAGTTTCTTTTTTAGCCTTTTCAGGCATGCCCGGTGACTGCATAGCTTTGGTCATCACCAGCGGATCATCTGTAGCTAACACGGCCACAAGGTCTGCAAATAATTCGTTGTAAGGAGCCTGTATATCGCGTGCAAGAGCAAACTCGGGCTTCCATTTACTGCCGAGCTGAGGCAAATCATCCGTATAAGGATTGGAAGTTTCAACAGCCAAACGGGCCGCATCCTTCATGTAGTTAGCAAAACCCTGAATGGCCGGAAAATCTTCAACCAGCCTGTGGTTAAAATAAAAGTGCCCAAGCTCATGCAGCCAAATTTTTTCATTTTGTTCTTGAGGACGTACACGGTCCCAAGCCTGCTGCTCTTGATTTAAAACAATAACTCCGCCAAAAGTTCCAAAACTTTCATAGGATTGCTTTTGAATAAATAGGGCAGGGATTGCAGATATATTGGCGAATCTTTTGATGACGTTCAGTTGTTTTTGAATTTTTTCAGCGGCGGAGCAGGTAGCACCTGGCTCTAAAAAAACTTGAGCAAAATGTTGGGGCTTAATACCAGTGCAATTGGCTTTTTTAAATTCGGCCTTTGCATCTAGGGGCAAAATTACTAATAAAATGGTAACTGTTAGTATTAGTAAGGTAGGTATTCGTGAATTAGCATCCATAGGTTTCTATTTTCACTGAAAAGGAATTTTTGAGTCTTTATCTGTAATAGATAATTTTAAATTTGATATTAACTTTTTGAAAGATTGTTTACTGATTGATGACACTTTGGGCCCATAAATTAATTTATTAAAGTTTACATCAATGGACTGTTCCGTATAAGTGATTAAATTACCGCCTGAAACACGATAGGAAGACGGGGATTCCCGTTTATCAAAGAAAACGATACGCCATTCCTTTTCTTCGGAAAAGTTTTCATCTTTGAAGAAACATGAATTCACTATCATCGCTTGCAAGCAAGCGCTGAAAAGGTCCTGCTTAAGCTCCTCTTTTTTTTCTTTTGAAAGCTTTTCAGCTATAGGCGATATTTTATCAATCAAATTTTGAAATCCACTGACTATCTCTTCAACTTTTTTATTTTGTTCTTCTTGGTTGTAAATCACTTTTCGTACGACATGTGTACCCATTGTTTGATTGAGCGTGAAGCCGACAGATAATCCATTTCCATTATTTGCGTAGCCACGCCATTGACTAAGCAGATCTCCAGCTTCTGAGAAACAAAATATATAGGGGATAACGGCTGGGGTTTCGATTTGCTCTTCAATATAAACTTTGAGATTGTCATACAGGTGTCTGATAAAACTATCATCAGGCTGTTTTTTTATTGATTCAATAAAAAGTTGCATTCCATGAATGAACTCTCTGCTATCGTTGGAGTGTTTGATATAAGTTGCCCACACATTTTTATTTGAGATAATGTTTTTTCCTGCTATAAAATCGCAGTAATGATAAAATTGAATGTTCTGGAATTGGTCGTCATGGTTACAAAAAATTTCTGTGAATTTCTCAATTTCAGGTGCTGTATCCATTTTGTGACCGGCTCCGTATAAAATTAATTTTTAGTCTGAATATGATCTAAGTAATATCTTAACTCGCCAATACTCTCACGAATATCATCTAAAGCACGGTGAGAGTTTTGTTTGCGGTACTCAATATTAAACTTATTAGTCATTACTACTTTGAATGAGCTTACATCCACCATGCGGTAGTGTAGGCGGGCTGAAAGAGCCTTCATGTATTTATCAATAAATAAACGATCTTGCATGATCGAGTTACCGGCCATGATGGGGCGTTTTTTTAAATCGGTCTTAGATAACGGAAAGTGTTTGTCGATCATGTCGATCAACTTATGTTCCACCATGTCGGGGTCCATACCAAAAGGCACTTTAGCTGTTAAACCCGATTTACCGTGGTGCTCAGTATTCCAAGCATCCATATTATCTAAATAACTTTGCGGCTGCTTAACTACGGTTTCAAAGCAATCGAGCTCACGAAAGTTCATATCTGTTACGATGCAGGCCACTTCGATAATAACTTCTTTATTTACATCAAGACCCGACATTTCCATATCGAGCCAAAACAGATTTTCTACTTTTTCGTAAGCCATTTATAATTACTTAGTTTCTTTTTTAGTTTCAGTAGCTTTTTTTACTACTTTTTTAGTTTTAACAACTTTTGCAGGTTTTCCGGCTTCAGCTATTTTAACAATATTTTCTGTTACATCAACCTTAGCCACTTTGTATTCTTCGCCTGCGGCTTTAATACCGGCTTCAACAGCGGCAACATCTACTTTAGTTTCAGGTTTACTTACAATAGTAACCTGACCAATTTCTTTAGATTCATCCACCAATTTAACTTCGCAAGATTCAGCATTAGCTTTAATCGTTTCATCGCCGCATACCTTAGCTTTTACCATTTCTTTGCAGCCCGAGCAGTGCATACCGTTAACTGTGATTGTAGCGGTTTCAGCTAAAGCCATAGACGAAATTAAAGACAGACCCATTAGGATAGATTTCATAAAAACCTCATTTGTTATGTATTCGTGTAGCGTAGCAAGCTAAAGAGGCTAGGTCAGCTGATTTTGTGCATTAAATATGTGCAGAAGCTAATTTCTAGTTGAATTTATGCGGGCTTAGCTTTAGTTTTTACCTTCACAAATGTCTTTTGACTACGGAGTGGTAGTTAAGTTGGTTATAACGTCCGCCTGTCACGCGGAAGGCCGCGGGTTCGAGTCCCGTTCACTCCGCCATTTACTTTTCAGTAAATATTTTTTTATAATAATTGGGAGGGTTTAATGAATCAAGTTAACGAGTCTCAATTAGCCAGTACCGAACCAGCCGCATTAGCTTTGAATAATCTTAAAGAAGCCCTCGATATTTTAAATCCCACAGATCTTGAAAGAGACGGCACCATTCAGCGTTTTGAATACAGCTACGAAATTATTTGGAAATTAGCTCAGCGAATTTTAAAAGATAACGAAGTTACGGCGGAAACTCCTAAAGCCGTTTTTAGAGAGCTTGGTCGTTTGGGGTGGATCGATAATGTTGAAAATTGGTTTGAGTTTCAAAAAAGCCGCAATGAAACCAGCCATGAATACGGCAAAGCTTTAGCTCTTAAAAGCTACCAATTGGCTAAAACTTTTTTACCTTTAGCCAACAGCCTATTTACTGTTTTAAAAACCAAAGCAAATGAATAAAAATTTTGGGCTTAATTCAGATCAATATGAAATTCTTAAATCTGAAATTGTTAAGCTATTAAAAGGTAAAATTTCATATAAGGTTTTTGTTTTCGGTTCGCGCACAAAGGGTACTGAAAAAAAGTATTCTGATATCGATTTATGGATTGAATCTGTTCCACCTTTAAACTCTAGCGAGATTTCTGATTTTTTAGAGGATGTTGAGTTGTCGGACTTAGTTATTAAGTTGGATTTAGTTACGCCTGAAACTTGTCTGGAAGAGTATAAGGCTCGGATTATGTCGGAGAAGGTTTTGTGGTTTGTTGGGTGAGTTCATAAATTAATCTAAAACATGCCGAGGAGAACACATGAATCTTAGTGAAATTCAAAGAGAATTAGATAACCAGCGTTCATTAACGAATGCTTTTCCTGGGATGAGATCAGAAATGGACAGGATGAATCAAGGTAGTAATCAAAGAGCTGCTGTTCAAGTTCAACTTGAATCTGCAGGATTATTACAGGATCAGCACAAGAAATTGGACAGGGTGAGTGAAATTTTACTTTTCCTTGCTCAGTATGCAGAAAAGAATGCAATTGCATCTAAAGAAAGAGAAGTTGTTGAAGACAGGCGGTATCTGGAAAATTTACGTATAGCAAAAATTGCAATGTGGGCCAGTGTAGTTGCGGCTGTACTCGGAGCCGCTGGTATAATTCAAGTTACGTTTTTTAGATAATATAGCGAACAACTTAGTAATTCTAAATGAAATGACTAATTGATCCAAAACGAAATAATAGAATTTATTCAACTTGTCCATTAACCAGTTTCTGAAGGCTACTGGCGGCTTGATCTGCCAATTGAGTGTTTTCCTCAAGAGCTCTCTGAAAATTTGTTAAACAAGCCGATACTCTTTTCTTTGCAAGGTTGAGATTAGTTGTAATTCTTGGTAGTGCTTCGACTGCAATTTTGAAGGTATTCATATCATTATAATTTAATTTCATTTTCTGCAGTAGTGAGATTAGGGCTTTGTAGTCGTTGTGAATATTTTTTTGAGAGTTGGAAAAATCTTTACTTAAAACAGCTGCTTTAGAAAAACTATTAATTCCCTTACTGAATAGCCGCGAAAACTGTTCAGTTTCTGTTTCCATAATTTTTGAAAAATCATCCATATGCTCAACAGTTTTATTTATTATTTGTCGCATTCTTTGAGTGCTAAGGGTTCCTGTTTCTCTAGACGAATTGATTTCTATCGTTCTTTGGTTAATTTTTTCACTAACAGCAAAGATAGCATCATTGATTCTGTTCATTGATAGGGTTGCATATTGAAAGTCGTCAGTGGCATCTTCTACTAAATCTAGATAACCATATTCGTCATCAACGTGTAGAGTTGCATCTTCACTTTTTTGAGGGATTGATGCAAGAGATGGGTTTTGGTATTTTTGTATATACGCCCCTAAGTCTAAACGAAGTTTTGATGCAAGTTGCACATCATTAGAAAAGAGTGTGTATAGAGCTCCTTCTTTTGATAATCTTTCTTTAAAGTCTTGTATTTTTTTTGCATCTTCAAGATTGATTTCCATTAGTGGAACCGGAGCATTCGAAAAATAGAACATTATTTCTGGCGACGTGCCGGTTTGACGTCTACGTTCTAGTGCAATATTAAATTCTTCAAGGGTTCCCGAATCTGCCTTAAGAGTAGGATTGCCAAATTTTTGATTTAAAAATCCAATAAAAATATCATAATCGTTGCCAATAGATTGATTAATTACATCTTGAGCACTTTCTCCTAAGGACGTTCTTGAATGAGTTTCCCATTTTAAAATTTCAAGCTGAATCGGTTGATTTACTAGTGCGATATTGAGTTCATCAACGACGTTCTCTACAAGATTTCTTTGGTCTTTGGTGTCGCTGGGTGAGGCTACGAATATGCTAATAACTGTTTTAATTTTTGGCATACCCAAAATTAGCAATTATTTTTCTGGAAATCTAGAGAAAAAATAATTATGTATTCGAAAATATTTAAATAATTTCAATATGTTAAGGTTATATCAAGAAACTATGGCGCAGTTAAAGTCATAACAAAAAACTATGTGTTGACTTAAATTCATTTCAATGAGTAACTACTCACCGAATGCAAACGCTAACCCGTAAAGCCCAAAAAACCCAAACCCGCAACAGCCTCATCCAACAGGCCGAAGCCCTATTCTCAAAAAACGGAATCAGCAACACCACCACAGCCCACGTAGCTAAAGCCAACAAAGTGTCCCACGGCGCACTGTTCGTACATTTTCCCACGCGCGAAGATTTAATCCTGTCGGTAGTAGCAAGCTTCGGCGACCGCCTAGCGGCCCAAATGGGTAAACGCTTTGAAGACGACATGGCTTTAAAAGATTTACTTAAAGCCCATATTCAGGTGCTTTCAGAGTTTGAAGATTTTTACATGCGTTTAATTTCAGAGAGCCAGTCGTTACCACCTAATATCAGAAGTATTGTTTACGCCATGAATGCATCGCTGTCGTACCGCTTTTACAGAGCAGCGCAAACGCAGATGAAAGACGGTAAAGTTAAAAAAATGACTCAGCCCGAGTTTTTTAACACGTGGATGGCCTTAATAAACTACTACGTAATGAACCGCGATTTATTTTCAGATAAAACACCAATATTAACCGAAATTGGCGAAGATGTGCTTCGTCATTTCTTAAGCTTAATTAAAACCTTTTGAGGGAGGTCTAAAATGAACCAAAGATGTGAATCATGTTTTTCTTGCGGAATGCCATTAACCCAAGCTTCAGATTTTGCCCTAGGCGACGAAACTGCAACTTTTTGCACTTACTGCGTAGATAAAGAAGGAAAGCTTCTGCCATTTGATAGTATTTTAAAAAGCAATGCCGGCTACTATCAGGAAAGCCAAGGTTTAAGCGAGCAGGCGGCAATGAAAATGGCTAAAGATTTATTAGTCAGTATGCCAGCTTGGAAAAACGCGGGAGTGTAGTTGTGGCGGTTAAAAAAGCTAAAGCTAAAAAAGTATTTTGTAAGGTTTGTACCGATTGGGAAATAAAAAAGCCTGAGCGTTGTTCGAATACTTTGAAAAAAGCTTCGGGAACTTTATATTTCTGCACTAAGCGTTGCAAAGAGAAGTATTTAAATAAATAATTAGCTTTAGCTAAGCAGGGGCTAGTTTATGAAATATTTTAAATTGTTTTCGATTATTGGTTTTTTTATACTGTTTCAGGCATGTGCCACGGTCAAACAAGGCTATCAAGATACGATAGCCCCAAGTGCCTTAGATGGCGCCTGGCTGAATTTAAATTGTAAGTGTGCTGGCGAAGATGTTATTCCATCGGCTGATTTTCAAGTTGGTATGACTTTGTTTATAAATGGAAACTTAATACTTCAGACCCAAATGTCTCGCTGGAAAAAAACTGAGTGGTCTCGCTATTGCACCTCGCATCAGGAAGCTACTATAAGCAGGGTTTCTGAAAACATTTTCGAGATTAATACGATTTCGGATCGAATTTTTTCTCCCGCAAATACTGGTTGTAAAACAGTAGGACCTGTAGCATCAAAACGCATTTGGAAAATTCTTTCGTTAGATAAAGCTGAATTAAAATTTTCTTCGCCAAACGGATGCGAAGCAGAGCCTATGGTTTGTACTTATAAAAGATTTGAAAATTAACCACATTAGGATTTATGAAAAATAAGTTACCTGTGAACCGAGTACTGAGAGAGTTGAAATTTGTAGGTGGTTCGGCATGATTATTACTGAAATTGCCGATCCCCAAATTAAAAGTCAAATATGCGAATCTATTTTGCGCAGTTTGCCTTTGTGGTTTGGTATTGAATCCGCAATTGTAGATTATGTAAATGATGTTAGACGTATGCAAACTTGGGTTGTTTATGATGGTCAAAACCCAATTGGCTTTGCCAGTGTGAATAAGCACTTTAATACCAGCGCTGAAATTCATGTAATGGGTATTTTGCAATCACATCATCGTATGGGAGTGGGGCAGCGCCTTTTAGGTGTTATTGAAGATCATCTAAAAAACGAAGGCGTTAAATTTTTAACAGTTAAAACCTTAAGCGAGTCGCGACCCAATGCTGAGTACGACCAAACCCGAAAGTTTTACCTGAAGTACGGCTTTACACCCATTGAAGAGTTTAAAACTTTATGGGGCGAGCATAATCCTTGTTTATTTTTGGTAAAGTCGATCGGCTCATAGGTTTATTTAAAGAAAGGTTTTTATGCACAAAGGATCATGTCTCTGTAAAACCATGAGATTATTTTTATATGTAGTGTTCATACTGATTTCACTGAGCTCCTGTAGTCATAAACCAAGCTCGGCGAATAACTTAAATCAAAATGATAGACAATTGGCAGATCAAATAGCCCGAGAAACCGCGCAGTGGTTTCAATACACAACGGGTCCGGTGAAAAATGAACAAATGGGTCAGTGTGGTGATTATGCACTTCGATTTATTTTAAAATATAATGAGTCTGTCGGAAAAAATATTGCCAGACTTGTGGTTGCCAATAATCCCATACCCAGTGGTACTTACCGGGTTGGCGAAAAAACCGATGTGGCTAAGCTTGGCTTTAAGGGATTTAACACAGGAGTCAGTGGTTTTTTAATGTGGGACGGAAAACTTTATTTGTATCATCCCAAAATCGGCGCCTACGAAATATTTATAGAAAAAGAATGGACACCAAAGCTTCATTTTGGAATTAATATGTTAAATAAAGCTCAAGTTCATGTGTGGGCATCGGTCGGCGATTTAAGTGTGGACCCTACGTACTTTGATTTGTGGCCTGACAAGTTTTCAAATCCTTTGGGTCGTGACGAATAGTGGGTTATAGATTTTTCAGCTAATGTTCCTTGCTCTAAAACTGGCTTCTGGACAAACGGCTCTAATTAGAGAATCCTAAGTAAATGAAAATATTGTTTTTCTTGATATGTATTCAGATTGGCCAAAGTGCGTTTGCTTCTAACCTGAGGGGTGAAACCATTAAATCAATCATTTTTTCGCTGAAATGCGAAGGAAACGTTGAAAGCATTCTGGGTGCCTTTCGTAATCTGAAAAACAAAAAAGCGGCGCTGGCTGATGCCGGTATCACTTATCGGGCCACGGGCGAAGAAATGAATGAGAAAATCACTCTTAAGTTCTCAGAGCCGTTTGTTTTGTATGGCGCTAAATCAACTGAAGCCGAATTATTTCTTGTTGGCGATTTCAATGTATCGGCTGATTTTTTGGGTGATCCCAAGCCTCTCATAAAAAAAATGAACTTAACCAAAGCTGATTCAGAAAATAAAAACGATTTCGTAAGTCCACGATCTGCAAAAAATGGATGTGCTCCGACTAAGAGATTAAGAAAATTTGGAAGCGGTAAATTCAAGTTTGGCTGTGGATGGTGTAATGGTGGGTAGTTCGAATTGACCAAGTTCCTTGCCAAGTTTCATGGAGTAGTTTAACCAGCTAGCAACTGCCAGCTACCCTTTGTTGAAGCCTTAAACTGAGCCTGCTTAAAGCTAATAAGATCCTCATTTTCAAGAGCAATAATTAAATCGTGAAAGTCGTAGTTACGGTCGGCCATTTTGCCGGCTACAGCTAAGCGTACCGCCATATTAACTTGGTTTGATACTTTAGAGCGGTTGTTTTCAATGCGGCTCAGGCTGGTTTTATCTAGCCCCAGTATTTTGGCAAACATTTCGCTGGAATAACCTATGTGGGTTCGTAAAAAACGAATTTCTTGGCCTGTTAAAAGTTCTTTTTTTCTGAGTAGGGTGTCGGCAATAAGTGTGTTGAGCTGGTTTAGGTTGCCATAATCAAAAAGTACTTCGCCACATTCGAGGCAGCGATACTGCTTAACTCCGTTTAATATAATGTTATCAAGGCCGGACTCTTTAAACTTATGTACAATTACTTCGGATTTCATTTGTTTTTTTGAATCACAACTAGGGCATTGCATAGTTAAGCCTTTCTTTCAGCTTTAAAAACGGTGATAACGATAACGCCATCACCTCTAACCGTAAAGCTTACGACTACGGTAAACTTTTTAGTTGAGCAGCGGTAAGTGTAGCCACCAATTGCGGGCTCGCCATCAGAAACTGTCATACTTTCCGAAAGTAAAACGTTTAAGACATCATTTAAGATAACCCTACGTTCAATAAGCCGTTGCTGGGCATGGTTACTGATGAGTACTAGGCCAGACCCTGCCAACTTACGCACAAGTTTGCGGGCTTCTTCCTTACTGAGCTTTTTATATTTATAATCCTTAGTTGACATTATGTCAATATGGCATTTATTGCCATATCCTTATTTTGGGCTGTGTTTAGTTTTAATTTGTACTTAATTAGACGCTATATGCATTTTTGTGACCACTTACAGTCGTAGTATAAGTGACTGTTGTTTTTTATTTGAATTGGCGTGTTTCGGATTTCGGACTGTTTTTTGAGCTAAATTCGTTCGGATCGTGTTGATCTTGATAAATCGGCTGTAAAAATCTTACCTATTGTTTTAAAATGAGACAGCTAAACGCTAAAACCATTTAATACCCATCTAATTCGATTAGTCCTGCACACAAACTGAAGATCTTTCAGTTCGATTGCAGGCATCTGTTGATATTTTTTTTAAATCCGAAAAGTTCTATATGAAGCTAGTTAAAGTGACCACCTTAATAATCGGATTTTTTTCAGTTATGCTTTCAGGCTGCCTAGAAAGCGGTGGTGGATCTTTATCAAGTGTAGACGTGGTTCCGCCTACCGCGCCAGCGCCGGTGGCTCCTCCAAGCGGTTCGGCTCCGGAAGCCACAGTTAACCCAATACAAGTTTTTGTAAGTGCAAATCGTGTAACGGGTGTTGCGCCTTTAGCGGTGTTTTTTGATGCCACGGCAACTACGGCTGAAAACGTAACGAAGCCTTTTCACGACTTAGAGTACGACTGGGATTTTGGAGATACAGCTGCCGGTAATTGGACCTATGGAAGTAATCCGGGAGTGAGTTCAAAAAATAAAGCCAAAGGCGCTTTGGCCGGACATGTTTTTGAAAATGCAGGAACATATAATGTTAAATTAAAAGTATTCGACGGTGTAAATACCAACGAAAAAATTGTGAGTATAACGGTTTTGGATGAAAACACTGTATTTGCAGGAGATAAAACAATTTGTTTTTCAGCTTTGGGTGATTTTACAGGTTGTCCTAATGGCGCCTCACAAATTGTACAAAATAATTTTGCCGTTGCGGTGAATACTTACCTAGCAAGCGGTAAAAGACTTTTGTTTAAAAGAAATGAAGTTTGGACATCGAGCGCTACGGCTAATATTGATAAAAATGGACCTGGAATTATTGGAGCTTTTGGAAGCGGTAATAAACCGATAATCAATTTAGTTGGCAATGTTCGAGGCATCACGTTGTCTTCTTCAAACACGCCTGATTTAAGTGACTGGAGAATCATGGATTTAGAGATCAATGGTCAGGGTGCTCCGGGCGCTACATCTTCTGGTGTGGGCGGAATGGGCGGAATGAATAATTTTACTATTTTACGCTTGTCCATTTTAAATGTGGGTAGCGGAATTTCGCTGGCGGATTCAACATTAGATTTTAATAACACGAGCCCTAGTGCTGTTCCTGGGCATGATTTATGGGAAAATGTGGCTATTGTTGATACCAGTTTATATCGCATGTTAAATCCTTCTGGTGGCTGTGGTATGTTTATCAGCGCTAAAAAATTGATGTTACTGGGTAACTCAATAGTGGATTCAACAAATGCTGAACATAATTTTAGATCCATGTTCACTTACAAAAGTATTATCCAACATAATTATATTGCGTATCCTAATTCGACTAAAGGTGTTTTAACAATTAGAGCTCCTTTATACTCGCCAACAACGTGTACAAAAGTTAGTGGTTGCGGATATAACGAGTTGATACTTATTTCTGATAATAAATTTCGTGGTGGCATTGGTGGAATAACTACTAATGTAGGTTTAGTGAGCCCAGGCGGCATTGATGCGCGCGTAAGAGATGTGATTTTTGAGAGAAATTTTACTGTTATGGGCATTTCAGATCAGCAGGGTTTGGCGGTTTGGGTTGATAATGTAACGATTAGAAATAATATATTTGATATGGCAAGCGATAATGTAACTTCAAATGGGCGCGCGATAGTTGTGGGTGCGCAAGATGGCAGCGAGCCTTTGCACAAAGATATTTTTATTTATAATAATTCGGCCTATTCTAGAAATAACAGTACATTTAGAATGATTAAAATTAGTGCGGGAGTGGAGAATGTTGATATTCAAAATAATTTAGCATATGCCCCGTTTGCTGCAACAACCGCTGTGTTAATTGAAAACCTAGGTGCGATCAATGTAACAGGTTCAGACGGAACCCTCGGAAACTCTTCAAATCATCAAATCAAAAACACATCACCATCTTTTTTAAATGCCAGTGGAAATTTTGCACAAGCTAGTGATTTTACTCCGGCAGCAAATAGTTATGCTAAAGGCAATGGATACGAAATTAAAATATTTTCAGATTTTTTTGGAACAGCTAGAAACCGAAACCCATTTGATTCTGGTGCCATACTCAGTGAGTAGTACTTGCCTCGATTAATATCACTCCTTAGTGTTAAGTTCAAAATTTGCACGACCACTGCTAATTTCAGTTCCGTTTAAAACCACGTGGTATTCAATCGGAAAAGCTTTAGCTAACATCGCGCTCACTCCGCAGTATTTTGTTTGCGAAAGTTGAACAGCTTCATTTAGTTTTTCGGGTTCAACTTGGCCTTCTACTTTAAATGTTATAGTGGCCTTATTAAAAACAATGGGGTGAGCACCCGTTGAGGGCTCGATTTCAACGTCTATGTTAAAACTTTGTGGTGGCTGTTTGTACTTTTTTAAAAGGGCTATGACGTCCATGGCGGTGCATCCGCCTAAGCCCATGGCCACTAATTCTTTTGGTGTGGCGCCGGTGTTTTTTCCGATGGGGGCTTTGGCGTCCATGTGAACTGTGTGTTCTTCCACGCTTGCGTCAAATTCCATTCCATCTTTCCAGGTTAATGTAGTTTTCATTTTTAACTCCAATTCTTTTTAGCTAATAGGTATACGTAAATAGCGTTTTCCGTTGGCTGATGCTTCCGGTAGGTGGCCCGCATCTATATTTACTTGTACAGAGGGTAACAGTAATTTTGGCGCTGCTAAAGTGCGGTCGCGTTCGGTGCGAAAGTGTACAAATTCATCAAGCGTTGTGGTGTCTTTTAATTGGATGTTCTCTTTTTTCTCTTCAGCAATGGTGGCCATAAATTTTAAGGGGCGACCGTTTGGAAGGTAGTCGTGGCCGGTGTAAACTTTAGTGTTTTCCGGAAGCTCGTAAATGCGGCCATGTATTGAGTGGTAAAGATCAGACGCACTTCCAGCGGGGAAGTCGCAGCGGCCGGTTCCGTAGTCGGGCATAAATAAGGCGTCGCCTACAAAAACATTTCCGTCAATATAGTAAGACGCGCAGGCCGGAGTATGGCCCGGAGTAAAAAGTGTTTTGATTTTAATAGAGCCTGCAAAAAATTCTTCGCCGTCTTTTAAAAGACGATCAAATTGTGAACCATCGGTTTTAAAATCGGCCGGTAAACCAAAAACGCCTTTAAAAATTTCTTGAACTTTAGTGATTTTTTCTCCGATGGCAACCAGCGCCGTGGGAAAATCTTTTTTAATAATTTGTGAGCCACTTAGGTGGTCGGCATGGGCATGGGTTTCTAGAATAAAATGCAGTTTGAGTTCTTTTGAGCGTATAAATTTAATAACTGCTTGTGCGGATTCTTCACTGGTTTTAGAGGAGGCTTGGTCGTAGTCTAAAACCGGATCGATCACGATGGCGTCTTTTGTGGTTTCATCCCACAGAACATAGGTGAGAGTCCAAGTATTCGTATCGAAAAATTCTTTAATTTGTATCATAATGTTCTCCTGATTAAAATGAAAGTTGATGTAATTGTTCAATTAAGATGCTGATACCCATTAGGAGTACGAACCATCCGAATATTTTTTTAAGTTGTTGTTCTTTAATTTTGTGAGCCACACTGGAGCCCGCAATAATTCCTATGACAGCAATAGCTGCAACTTTTAATAAAAGCGGCCAATCCACTAAAATTCCTCGCGAGAGGTCTCCGGCAAATCCTAATAGCGATTGCGCGGCAATAATCATTAGCGAAGTGCCAACGGCCACTCTCATGGAAAGTCCGGCTAATAGAACAAGTGCGGGTATAATTAAAAAGCCTCCACCGGCTCCTACAAAACCTGCAATAAGTCCCACTATTAAAGCTTGAATGGCAATAAGAAGAGAACGCATCAGTGGGCTTGTACTGGCAGGCGCTGGCTCTTTTTTATTTTTAATCATTGAAAAAGACGCAATCATCATGAGTGCAGCAAAAGCGGCCATGATGAGAATTTCTTTTGTAAGAGCGTAGTTATTAAAGCTTAGGATAACTTGCGGAATTTTTGGAATAATTAATCCGCGTGATATATTTACGCCGATTACGCTGGGTAAGGCAAATAAAAGGCCGGTTTTAAAATCAATTTCGCCTTTTCGGATGTACAGAGTACTGCCAATAAGTGCCGTTAAGCCCACTACAAATAAAGAGTATCCGGTGGCAAGAGTTGGTGTAAAGCCAAACAAGTAAACCATAATGGGCACAGTTAAAACAGAGCCACCGCCACCCATGAGCCCCAAGGTGATTCCCATTAAAAAGCTGGCGATAAACCCAAAAGTTTCCATTTTATTCCTTTAGCTTCAAGTGAGCTTCAGTTTTTTTAAATAACAGCATTCCAAAAATCATAGTAGCAACAAAGAGTAATGATTTTACGTCGCCAGAAGCTAACGAAGTAAGTGCGGGGCCCGGGCAAAATCCGGCAAGTCCCCAACCTATGCCAAACAAAGCAGAGCCTAATACCAAGCGAGCGGTTACATCCTGACGTGTAGGAATGTGCCATTTTGTTTCAAGAAGGGGAGATTTTCTTTTTCGTATAAGAGGATAACTTATTAAGTGAACACCTAGGGCGCCTAACATCACAAAAAGAAGTGAGGCGTCCCAATTTGAAGGATTTAAAAAACTAATAATTTTTTGGGGTTGAGTCATTCCCGAAACAGCAAGACCTATGGCAAAAACAAGACCCACCACAAATGAAACTGCATTTTGCTTAAATAAATTTGATTTCATATTGAGCCGCCTAAAAAATAATTTACAATTTGCACGCTTAAAAATCCGAAAAACATAAAAGTTATTGTGGCCAGTAGCGACCTCACTGAAAAACGGCTGAGTCCGCAGATGCCGTGGCCGCTGGTGCAGCCGCTTCCCATCACAGTTCCGTACCCAACAAGCAGACCCGCAATGGCAACCGCTGCAAGGCTGCGTCCTGAAACATTAACAAATAAATCCGGGCGAATTTGATACATAAAAAAACCGCCAACAATCATTCCGGCTAAAAACATCCAGCGCCAAAGGCTTTCACTGTTGGGTTTAGCAAGTGATGAGGCTAAAATTCCGCTAATACCAGTTACGCGACCATTAAAAAGCAGCATCAATGTAACCGCCACACCGATGAGGGCTCCGCCCAGAAGAGAATAGAGTATTGAATTAAGTTCCATTTTTATTTTCCTTATTATGAGTTTCAAGCGGATATTTGCGCTCGTTCCACAAAATCATTCCGCCCTGAAGATTAACGCTCTTAGAAAAGCCTAAAGCAATACTTTGTAAAGTAGCCCGGCCAGATCTAGCACCGCTTCGGCAAACGAACACGATTTCATCGTCTTTAGGGTGCGTGTTAAGAAATTTTTCTAGATCAGGCCCAAGAGTTACGAGTTTTGCTCCGGGAATGTGCGAGAGCTCGCCATTAAATTCGTCGGGGCGGCGCACGTCAATAAGGGTGATGGCTCCCTTATGCTCTCTAAAGACCTCAGGGGTTATTTCCGGTACGTCATCAATGATGGCTGGTTTGAATATTCTTGCAGTGGTCATATTTTTCCCTTGTTCTTCATATTAATATATTATAATATCATAATATGAAAAGTCAAGCTCAGAAAAAATCATTAAAAGAATTAAAACATCAAAGCGAAGAGGTGGCAGCTTTGCTTAAGCAGCTATCACATCCGCAAAGGCTCCTTATACTTTGCAGCATGGCTGAGAGCGAAAAGTCGGTGGGCGAAATTGAGGCGGCCTGCGGGGCTTCGCAATCGGCGGTGTCGCAGTTTTTAAAAGGAATGCGTTTAGAGGGCTTAATTGAGTCCAGACGTGAAGGTAAGCAAATCTATTATAAGATAGTGGATAAAAGAGTTTTGGAGCTCATCAGATCTCTTTACGGGATTTTTTGTAAGTAGGGCTAATATTTATTAAGACTGCGCTTTTACCTTCTAGCCAATTGCTAATTATTCGTAGATAATCGGAAACAATTAGGAGCTCATTTCATGAAATTAAATCAGATGCCGCCGGAGTCACATAAATCCGAACACATCGGCTGGTTACGTGCAGCCGTACTGGGTGCTAATGATGGCATCGTGTCCACGGCCAGTTTAATTATTGGGGTTGCTGCGGCCCAGGCCACTCATCAAAATATTTTAGTTACCGGTGTGGCAGGGCTTGTTGCCGGAGCGATGTCGATGGCTGCGGGCGAATATGTTTCGGTGAGTTCGCAGGCCGATACGGAAAATGCCGATCTGGCCCGTGAAAAGGCAGAACTTTTAGCCAATATTGATTTTGAAAGAGCTGAATTGGCACAAATATATGTGGGGCGCGGACTTGATCCGGAGTTGGCCGAAAAAGTTTCGGAGCAATTGATGGCTCATGATGCCTTGGGTGCTCATGCCAGGGATGAACTTGGAATAACAGAAATATTTACTGCAAAACCTATACAGGCCGCGCTGGCTTCAGCCGGTGCATTTTCGGTGGGCGCCGCTTTGCCTTTACTTGTAACGCTTATTTCACCGCCGCAAAATCTTATTGCAGTAGTGGCTTCAAGTTCGCTTATTTTTTTAATTTTACTAGGTGTGCTTGCAGCTAAGGTGGGTGGCGCCAGTATTTATAAAGGCGCGCTACGAGTAGTTTTTTGGGGAGCTTTGGCCATGGGACTCACGGCCGGTGTGGGTTCTTTATTTGGTCACGTTTAAAATATCTGTGCATGAGCGATCGCTTTAAAGTCTTTATTCAGGAGTTAAAGAAATAACTCACAAGATGCTACTGAAGCTTCTCTAACCCCAGAGCACTTAATAAAGTATTTTCATCAATAGCCGGATAAGCCATAGTCTGACAGTGAACCGAGCCATGCATTTGATCTGACAAAGTATTAGAAGTAATACCAACAACTTTATAACCCAAACTTTCATAAACTTTTTTAGCATCAGTATCTTTAGCAATGCCATAGGTCGGCATAAAAACTGTTTTACCCACCATTAACGAGTTAACGTAAGTGCGGTATGAGTTAGGAACTGCCGGTATCATCACTACATTGTAACCCCAGGCTTTAAAGTCGTTAACGTATTCAGCGGTGTTAGTTAAAATGGTATTATTGCCGATGGGCTTCATCACTTCATCCACATCGCCAATGCCGCTAGTGTGACGTAAAATTTTAACGTCTTTACAGCCGTAGACATGACGTAAGTCGTTTTCAGTGGTTGTAAATCGACGTTCACTATCAATTGTAAAACAAGTGCCATGTTCGTCGGCTATTAAATTACCACCAACAAATGTGAAATTATTTTTACTCATATTTAAACTGAGTGAAGCCGCCACTGCAGGAGATGATTTAAAAGTACGATAGTATTTTGCTCCAACCAATGAAAGTTGGTTTTGTGCATTCACCACAGGGTAGGGGAAAGCGTCACGGGCCCAGAAGCCTCCGCCTATATTGGTGTCTTTAGCTAAAATCAATCTGTCGGCCGAAATATATTTTAAATAAGTTTGTTTAATGCTCTCGGCGTTTGAATTACTTACTAATAAAACCAGCTTTACACCTTCGGGTAAATTTTGCGCGATGGTGTAACGTAAGTTAGCAGCTTCAGTAAATCCGGCCTCTGAACTCATTAATACATATTTAAAGTCAGAGTATTCTGCAGCAGGCCGCCAATCAACCACCGTGTTTTCATATTGGCGTTTTTCAAACTGTGTGTTGTCGTTTTTTAATTTTAAAAGTTCGGCTGTTGTAGCTTCGTGAATATTATTTTTAATAAACTCGTTGGCCTGTGCGTTTGAATAGAAAAATAAAAGAATTGTTAAGGCTTGTACTAAAATTTTCATAGGATCCTTGGGCTGAGGTTGATATGAAAATTTTAGCTAAGCAGCTTACTGTTGGTCAGAAATTAAAGGTCTAGCCAGCCTCTAGCTAGGGGTAGGTCTGGGTGTTTATTTTTAACTGCAATACAGCGCTACTCTAAGCAGCCTTCAAATGGGTAATCTGGTGTGTAGCCTTCGATATTTTCAACTTTTAGTTGAATCCAATCGGAAACTTTTGTTTCTTTAAGAGTTTTTAGAGTTACATCTTCAAAATAAAAGCTCACATTTTTACCTTTTAATAGAGCACTGCTAAAACCTTCGCCTTCATTTAAAAGCAAAGTGATTTTATCATTTTTTTTGAGTCCGGTTTTTTTAGCTTTTGCTACTTTTTGCACTACGTATTGGCCGGGTTCTTCTATGGCGATGAGTTGCTTTATAAGCTTGGCTTTTGTAGCGGCTTCAAATTTTCCCAGTACAGGTGATTTTATATTGGGTTCTTTGTAAACGCTAAAGGCCCGTATGGTTTCGAAGAGTTCAGGTTGAGGTTTTTTCTGGGCCTCTTTAAGGCAATCGCAAGCTTCGCCTTGGCAACCGCCTATAACTTCGATTTTAGCCACAGATTGTAAAGATGTGATGATAATTAATGTTGAGATTAAAATTTTCATAAAGTCCTTAAATACAAACCTGAGTGCCAACTTCAACCACTCTATTTTTTGGTAGTTCAAAGTACTGTGTGGCCGGCATTTCATTTTTTTGCATGAGTGCAAAAAGTTTTTCACGCCAAAGCGCCATACCGGGAACTTCGGTGGCAAAAATATTTTCGCGGCCTACAAAAAAGCTCGCTAGGTCTTTATCAAAAATTGGATTTTGTGGCTTAATTAAATCAAACACTTCTGGAATATTAGGCTTTTCAAGATAACCGTAATTAATAATCAGTTGAAAGCAGTTGGGTTTAAATTCCGCAAGTTCAAAGCGCTGTTCTTGAGCTAGGCGCGGTTTATTTTTAATGATCACGGATAAAAATATTAAATTTTTATGTACGGTTTTTAAATGCTCGGAGGTGTGAATTAAAGCCATGGGAGTTGACGAAAGGCTACGCGCCATAAATACACCAACGCCATCGGTTCGGTGCATTTTTTCGTTTTCAATTTTGGTAAAGAAATCTTCGATTGTTAAAGACTTTTCTTTAAGTTTGACAGCTAAAATCTGACGTCCTTGTCGCCAAGTGGTCATATAGATAAATCCGATTATGCCAAGTAAAATAGGAAACCAACCACCATCTACAATTTTGAGTAGGTTAGATCCTAAAAAGGCCAGATCGATGATTCCTAAAAAAATACAAAGAGCTGTAGTGGCGTAAACATTCCAGTTCCATTTGTAAACCGCTACAATATAAAATAAGAGTGTGGTTATAAACATAGTGGCGGTAACTGCAATTCCGTAGGCTGCGGCCAAGTTACTCGAAGTTTTAAAAGTTAAAACCAGCATAATACAGCCGAGCATCAGCATGTAATTAATGTTACGTATATAAATCTGTCCGAATTCTTTTTCTGAGGTGTGAGAAATTAAAAGTCGGGGTAAGTAGCCCTGTTGCACCGCCTGCATCGAAATAGAAAACACTCCAGTGATTAAAGCCTGTGAAGCAATTGTGGTGGCAAAAGTTGCAATGGCCACCAATGGATAAAGCGACCACTCCGGTGCCATGGAATAAAAAGGATTGGATACACCGGCTGGGTTATTGAGTAAAAAAGCGCCTTGACCAAAATAGTTTAAAAGTAAACAAGGCAGCACCACAAAAAACCAAGCCCGTTTGATGGGTTCGTAACCGAAGTGCCCTAAGTCTGAATAAAGGGCTTCGCCGCCAGTTACAACTAAAAACACCGAACCTAAAACGACAAAAGCACTAAATGAATTTTGTGCAAAAAAATTAAATGCATAATAAGGGTTAATAGCTTTTAAAATTTCAAAATTTTGGATGATGTTATAAATTCCAAGTGCGCCGATAACTATAAACCATGTTAAAGTAACAGGGCCAAATATTTTCCCAACGGTGCCGGTTCCATTTTTTTGCACTGAAAAAAGTAATATCAATATGGCAATGGTAATGGGAATGATGTAGGGGTCAAAAAAAGGTGTAATCACACTCAGTCCTTCAACCGCACTTAAAATAGAAATGGCCGGAGTTATTAAACCATCACCATAAAGAAAGGCCGCACCGAATACGCCAAGTAAAACAAGTAGGCTCTGCGCTGTGGAGTTGAGCGGCCTTTTTTTATCTGATTTAACTAATGAGGCCAGAGCCAGAATGCCGCCTTCGCCATTGTGATCGGCTTTTAAAATAAACACTAAATATTTAAGTGAGATGACAATGATCAAAGACCAAAAAACTAAAGACAAAATACCAAAAATATTTTCGGGCGTGGGTGCCAGATGTGAGTGATGAAAAGCCTCTTTTAAAGCATAAAGCGGGCTGGTGCCGATGTCGCCGTAAACCACACCTAATGCGGCCAAGGCCAATAAAAGTTTATATTTAGTACTGTGGTTTTGTTCTGATGTACTCATGTAGGTCTCATTGTATTAAGTTGTTATAGAATTATATGCTAATTTTTTACCTATCAAAAGGCAATCGAGTCAATGCTCTGTGTTGGCCTAATTTCGCATTTAAGCTGTGTAGTTTGTCTATATAAAAAGCTATTTCAGAGTTCCTATGGATTTGGGCTCTTGGGGCTAAAAAGTAGGGTGTTATTTTTTTTTGAGACATAAAAGCTCATTTATTATAAAAATTCATTTCTAACTCATTACAATGGTTTTAAAGCAGGCTCCTTTTTTGCTTTGCTAGGTAGCAATCACTAAAAGGAGATTGAGATGTTCAATATTTTTAATAAAACAGATTCACAAGTAAAACAGGATGTTCTTAATGAACTGCTTTGGGACCCGAGCATAACGTCAACGCATATAAAAGTATTATCGAAAGATGGCATTGTGACTTTAAACGGAACAGTTCCGCATTTTGTTGAAAAGCTTGCTGCCGAACAAGCCGCACGCAGAGTTGGCGGTGTTAAAGCAGTAGCCGATGAAATTGAAGTGAAGGGTATATTTGATAAATCCGATGAAGACATTGCCCGGGCGGCATTAAATGCTTTAAAATGGAATTACTCAGTGCCAGATGATATTAAAGTAACTGTGAGCAAAGGCTGGGTTACGCTAGATGGTGAAGCCGACTGGGATTACCAGAGAAATGCAGCAAAAAAAGCGATAGCTGCACTCATTGGCATACGCGGAGTTACAAATAACATTAAAATCAAATCAAAAGTTTTACCCTCAGACATTAAAATTCGTATTGAAGAGGCCTTGAAGCGTTCGGCTGAAGCTGAAAGTCGCCAGATCAGTGTGTCGGTAAAAGATGACAAAGTTATCCTGACAGGAAAGGTTCATTCGTTTGCCGAAATTGAGGACGCAAAAATGGCGGCATGGAATGCTCCGGGGGTTATGTACGTAGAAAATCATATTCAAATTTCACAGTAACAGCAAAAGGCCACTAGGCTTTCTTTTTAAGGAGTTCTTATGTTTAATATATTTGATAAAACAGATTCGCAAATTCAACAGGATGTGGTTAATGAAATCAAGTGGGACCCAAGTGTTACTTCCGCGCAAGTTATTGTCACTGCTAAAAATGGAATTGTAACTTTGCGTGGAAATGTTGCGCATTACTTTGAAAAAACTCATGCAGAAGAGGCCGCTCAGCGCATAGGCGGAGTAAGAGCGGTAGTGGATGAAATGGAAGTGGGTCTTATGGGATCTTTCACCCGAAGCGATGAACAGATAGCAGAAGCCGCATTAAATGCGCTATCTTGGAATTATTTAGCCGCTAAAAATGTTAAAGTTGTAGTTGAAAAAGGCTGGATCACACTAACCGGCGATGCAGAATGGGAATACCAGCGTAAAGCCGCAAAACATGCCGTGAGCCAGTTGATGGGTGTCATTGGTGTTACAGACCATATTGCAATTAAATCAAAAGTTATTCCTGCCGATGTAAAAAAATCGATTGAAGACGCCTTAAAGCGCTCTGCAGAAGTTGAGGGCCGAAAAATTTCTGTTACCGTAAATGGAGACCGGGCCATACTGAGTGGAAATGTTCACTCAGTTGCTGAAAGAATTGATGCTGGGCATGCGGCTTGGATGGCTCCCGGAATTATGACGGTGGAGAACAATCTTAAAATTGCGCATTGAGTACTGACAGATTGAGTTCTCTTAATATTAGTTACGGCTACCGCGGGATCTGAAAAAACAGAGGTTGCCGTCATTAAATTCCTGAGGCTCTGTCCAGTATTTATTTTTAAACCAAAGCTTGGCATTACCTTTTGTAACAGCAACAATTTTTTTAACCTGAGCTATTTCCTGTAGTTGATCCATAATTGTGACATAGCTTGCATCAGTAAAAGCATCAAAAATATAATAGGTATCAGCCTGAGGTATTTTAAAATTAGCTAACGATAAATCCTGAGTTACAAAACTAACATGCTTATCTAAATTTAGGCGTGTGCAGGCTTTATTTGCAATGTCTACGCGCTCTTTAACAAATTCGTATCCGGTAAATTGAATATCGGGGCGCATGAGTCCGACCACTAAGCCTACGCGGCCGTAGCCTGAGCCTAAATCAATAAACTTTGAAGCTTTAGTTAAATTTAAATATCTGAGTGCAATAAGTGTTGTAGCGTAACTGGATTGCACACCTACGCCGGCGCCCTCATAGAGCCTTTCTTTTTGGTCGATTAGGGCCACTTCGTTTAGTAAGTAATTGAGTTCAAGGATCTGATCTAAAGCATCGAAAGATCTGTAAAGTGAAAGCTTAGCGCGTTCTGGAGTTGTTTTTTGTTTAACGTTTAATTGGTGTTCGAGCTCATAAAGCTCAGACATTTGGTGTAAGCTGATCTGCAAAATTTTCTTTTGAAATTCGCTGGGTTTGGACTTTATAGATTTAATCAATAGTTTTTCAGTTGCCGCTAGAGCTTTGGCCGCAATGTGCATATCATCAATGCTTGCGGTGGCTAAGTCAGCATGTAAGTAGAGCAGAGGTTTTAACTCAGCATTAAAAAAGTTTTTTATTAAATATCTGAACTGAATTTCGGTTTCTGAATTTTTACTTTGAATCCAGAAGTCGTCGATGATGAGTTGAATAACACTTTGGAGATAGATGCTATCAACAAAAAAATTAGCTAAATCCTTTTCATTGATCAGTTTGGATATGGAATTTATTTGGTCTTCTAAGCCGCTCAGGTCAACCAGTGAAATTATTTTTTTTAGCTCGGTTTTATATTCAATCAAGCTAAAGCTAAATAGTTCAATGTAGCTGTCATATTATCTCCTGTAGGTAGTTTAAGACGGTTTCATGACAGGTTACAATGTCCATTTTGTTTGATTTGGCCTATTGAAGTAAAACCTAGTCGTTATTAGGCCTTTTTAAGAGGAGAAATAGCCCTTAAACGTATTCATATGAAGCTAAAAGGGCCTAAGTAGGTTATACTAGCGTAAATAAAATCAACAAAGTGGGAAAATGTCAGACAATCAAGTTTTAAACGAAATACAAAAAATGAACTTTAAATCCGTTGCTTGGGTATATCTTAAGAAAAACGGAAACTACGAAAATCAGATTTCAACTAATCGCGATGAAATTTTATGGGTTCCTTCTAAAGGTTCGGCAGCTGTTGCTAAAAAAACAAAATTCGGTGACGGTGTTGATCGAAAACGTGTAATTATGGTTTCGTTAGATAACGAATTGTTAGGCTTGTACGATGTCATGAGTCCGATTTTAGCTACAGAAAATGTAAAACTTAAAATTTATCTGGATTTAAAAAATCAAGCCTGCCGTTTGCCGAAGGGAAACCCTGCCGGAACCAGTTTATCAAAAGATGAACTGATTAATCTTTTTGAAACTAAGCCTGAATCTAAATAGAATTCTTAATTGCGGATCGAATTTCTGTATTTGAATGAGCAAATTGTAAACCTATTCCGGTTGGGTAATGACCGGTGGCCGCAGATTTTCTGACTATCTTTGCGGAGCAGCGTATTTTTAAAATTCTATCAAAATGTAAACACACATTAAGTTCTTCGCCTACATTCAGGCGCTCAAGTTCCTCTTTGTCTAAGCCTTGCAAAAAAATTCCCGACTCTGAAATATCAAAAGATGTTTTATTTAAAGCTTCTCCACGGATTGGAAAAACCGAAACCGGAATTTGAGTTTTGGCACGCAGGGCAACATCCCACCACTTGAGTTTTGGGTTTCGTAGTACGCGATGTGTATTTTTTTCTAGTAAAACGCTGCAGAAAATTAAAAAACATAAACTGGCCAAAGAAGTTTGGATCGGATCATAATTAAAGCCGACATATCCAACCCACCAGTTGTTAAAAACGACAGTTATCATGGTAAGAGGTAATAAATAAGGGAAGCTGCTGTGCACTTTGAAAGCTGAAACTGCAGTCAATGTACAAAGTAGCATAACCAAGATATTAAAAAAGGTGAGTGACTGAAATAAATCTTGCAGATCCTGAATATAAATAGCCTGCACAGGTAAACTGATAGCAATGCCTAGTAGAATAAAACTGAATAAAGTCAGCGCTAAAGGTCTTTTTCTCACAAAATACTCCTTTTACTGATCTGAAAAATGGTAACAGTAACTCACGACACTATTGACGTATTTAAAGGCCTCTTTTAATTCATCGTCTTCGAGCCAGTATTCGCCATTGGATTTAATTTTACTTTTTACCCGCGCGGCTCCGGAGTTGTAGCTAGCTAAAATAACGCCGGTGCGATCCGCGTGAGGAGTTGAGTTGAGCAAAGCTTTATTTTCTTCAACGCTCCAGTAGTTCATTAAATAATTTAAATAGAGAGCTCCACCTTCAATGGCTAGTTGCGGATCTAAACGCCAGTCCTGTTGGCGGCTGATTTCCTGACGACGAATTAAGTTTTCAATTTCAGTTACAGAAAGTTTTTCTATGCGCGGGTCACTGCGCCACTCGGGTTTTACTTTTTTAATTTCATCGTCGGCAATAGGAGTAATTTGTGTCAGTCCGATGGCTTTAGCTGTACTGACCTGCGCCGGATTAAATCCGGATTCCTGCGCAACCAAGCCGGCCAGTAAAGACGGGTTAATATGATAAGTAGTCGCTGTGTTTTTAATGGATTTAATATACTCAGGGTTGGGTTTAAAGGGTTCTGTCGAAGCAATGCTGCGGGTGGCGCTGATTGAGCAAACCGGAGGCAGGTAAGCTAAACGCGAAAAAACATTATCATCGTTAGGGCTCCAGTAAACATCAATTGAATGACGACGGTCGGGTTTTAGTCTCAGTTTATTAAAAACATATTCTATTTGTTTTTGTGAGCTTTGATTTAGTTTTGCTGCTTTTAAAAATGTATTTGTTACATCTTTGTTGTTATAGGTTACTTTAATTCGTGGGTTTGTTTTTTTCTGATTATTAAGATTAAATTCTATTTTAAAATCAGATGCTTTATGTAAAACCTGACGTTTAGGGCGCAATGAAAACTCACTAGAGGGTATTTCTTTAGATGAAAACACAAAGCTTTGTCCATCGCCAGACCAGACTTCAAGACCACCAAATGGTGAAATAGGACCTGCGCAGCCGGCAAGTAAGTACATACCACTCAAGAGCTTAAGTATTGCTATATAGTTTTTCTTCATTCTGATTATTTTAACATAGGCCAGGATGGCCCTGTAATTTTAGTTTTAACTGCAATTTAACTGGGTCAAAATGAATATCTAATTTTTTTAAGTTCAGTATTTCGTTAAACTTTTTGACAGCTCTGTATGGAACAGATTTAGATAAGTATAATTAACAAATAACTCGTATAGCTTTGGCCAGCTGTTTGATAATATCATCCTCTTCCGTAGATTTACGTTTAACTAAAAACACATCAGACTTTCTGAGCTTGCAATCGGTTAGAGCCGGCGGTCGTCTGCGCTCTAAGTGGTATTTTTCATTAAATCTTTCGTTATGTTCGCAAACTACAAATGACGGAAAATATCCGGCCACTAAGCCTTGACGGCAAAGTTCTAAAGCTGATTCCATTAGTGTTACTCTGTGAGTGATCTTGCGCTCAAAAGCATCTTCGGGCCAGCCATCTAGGCCGCGCACTTTAGTGGGCACACCTTGTAATGGTGTAACCGGTACAACATAAGGCAGTTCATTTTGAGGAATTCCTTTAAGTGCACCTTTTTTTGTGTAAACTCCCATTTCGATAGAAGTCACTTTAATAAAATCAAGTTGCGGTGATGGAATGGGCATATAGGTAATGCCCACATCAATCTGACCTTCAATTAAATATTTTTCTACTTCGCCTGGCAGTAACTCATGTAGTTCCAGCGAACGGTCCTGCCAGTTGAGGGTATTTAAAAAAGTTAAAAAGTAAGTGGAAAAAACTTCAAAAGTTCCAATGCGTATCACTTTTTCTTTTTCATTTTTGTTTTCTAAGTTTTCTTTTAATAATTTAAATTCGTTAATTAAGGCGGGTGCACGCTTTAACAAAACTTTGCCGCTATCTGTTAAAATAATTCTTCGGCCATCAGCAATCCATAATTTTGAATCCAATTCTTCTTCTAAAAGTTTCATGGCTTTTGAAAGGGCCGGAGGAGTTAAGTGCAGGATTTCAC
This sequence comes from bacterium, assembly GCA_019752925.1. Taxonomy (GTDB): domain Bacteria; phylum Bdellovibrionota; class Bdellovibrionia; order Bdellovibrionales; family Bdellovibrionaceae; genus Pseudobdellovibrio. Next base: position 12,926 of record JAIELP010000007.1, on the reverse strand, counting down.
TGGCTTGTCGAAGGTTTCCCGTTTCGGCGATGGTTATAAAGTATTCGAGTCTTTTAAAGTTCATAAACTTTTAGTTAACATATCTGTCGGATTATTCAATTTTTTTATTACTAAATTGTAGATATGACAGAAATCACATTTGAAAGGAGGCCCAGATGAGGTCCAATATGATTATCGCTTTATTAACGATCCTGCTTGCAGGAGCCAGCTACGCAAAATACGAGGCCCATGAATGGGGAACCTTTACGTCGGTTGTAGATTCTACCGGTGTAACCCAAAACGGCATGTACCATGAAGACGAGTTACTGCCTGATTTTGTACACCCCTTTGGCGAACTCCGAAAAGAGGCTGCGCTACCGACGCCGCAACCTCCACCACCGCCACTCAACCCGCGACCTCCGGTGAATCCACCGTGTCGCTCTAAGGTATGCTTTGGACAAGAGGTGCTGCAAAATAGCGTGATCACGCAAAAAATGGAAACTCCGGTTATCTATTTTTATGCTGATCAAGCACAGGCGGTTAGCGTCAATGTTAAATTTCCCGAGGGAATTATTACTGAAACTTACCCTGGGCCTGTTTCTACTTTTCCGACTATGCAAGATCCTCACGTAATCGGAAATGGTAACAGCACATTCCAGTTAAATATTTTAGCAACTAAAACGGGAGCTATTCCTTTTGTTGAAGCCGGAAATATTTATGGTCACGCTAGAAACGTTAACAGTAATTTAGTTAAATCAGGTGCAGAAACTGAAAAGTTTTTATTTTACCGTGGTTTAGGAAGATTTCAGCCAAAAATTTCGATTACATCTAGAGATGGCAATCTGAAGTTATCTAATTTAGCTAAGTCGCGTCCACAAGCTGCATTCTTAGTGCATGTTGACGGATTTGGGCACGGCCAGATGTTAAATTTATCTGCGGTTAAAACCAAAGATGAAGTAACCGTGTTAAGTAAACGCATTGAGCAGCTTAAAGATCACCAAACGGATTCGCCCTACATTATTAAAGGTGAGCAGGCGAAAGGTTTACTGGTTGATGAGTTAGTGGCTTCAGGCTTATTTAAAGACGAAGCTCTATCAATGGTGAACACTTGGGAGAATGGATACTTAAAAGTATCAGGTTTACGTTTACTTTACATATTACCACGTGCTGAAGTAGACGAAATCTTACCTTTAAGTTTAACTCCGCAACCTGAAAAATTAGTGAGATCTTTTGTGGCTCGTATGGAAATTTTATTAGATACAGAAGAAAAACAGATTTTGGCAGATGTGATGGATCAAAAGTACAAATTCAGAGGTGAGAGACTGGGCCGCTTTGCCGAACCCATCTTACACAAAGTACGGACAATGGCTAAATCAGCCGAACCTGAAAATACAGAACTTCTTAACTTGATGGATACTTTAGTTAAGGATGTTGCGGCTAAGCTCGATGCCAAAACAGCAGTGCGCTAAGAAATTAAAGACAGTAATCGAAATAAAAAAGCCCGGGAAACCGGGCTTTTTTATTTACTGCAAAGCCTTAAACTGATTCACAGCTTTTTCAACCACTTTAATTGATTTCAACCAGAAATCTTTTTTAGAGATATCTTCGTTGAAATATTTTTTAATTAAGTCTTCAGCTGTCATTGTTCCGGTGTCGCGCAAAATATCGATGTACAGCGATTTAAACTTGTCGCCATATTCATCTTTTTTGGCGTAAATACCTAGGCTGAATAAGTAGCCGAAAAGGTATGGGTAGTTATAAAAGCTGATATACGACAGAGAAAAGTGCATTTTGCTGGCCCAGAACATTTCGTTGTATTCAGTTAATGAATCTTCGTACCAGGTTTGCCAAGCTTTTTTGTTAAGCTCTTTAAACTCAGGAACGCTGATTGTTTTTGTTTTACGGAGTTCCAGCATTTGCTTTTCGAATTCAAAACGGGCCGGAATATTAACTAAGAATGTAGCAGCCGATTCAATTTCTTGCCATAAAATAGCTTTTTTATCTTCAGTGGTTTTTGCATTTTGTAGTAAATAATCACGCACTAAGGTTTCGGCAAATATAGACGCTGTTTCCGCTAAGCACGATGAGTATGATGTTTCCATTAACTTCATATCACGCATAACCCAACTGTGGTAAGCGTGGCCGATTTCATGTGCTAAGGTGATGATGTTTTTCATGCTGCCTTCGTAGGTAATGAACACCCGAGGTTCGCGAGCACTAGCGAAGCCAGTGCAGTGGGCACCGGATGCGCGGTTTTCAGAAGGAGTGGCATCAATCCATTTTTTATCAACCATCATCTGGGCAAATTTTGCTAAATCAGGATTGAAAGTTTCAAAAGCGTTACAAATCATTTTCATGGCTTCAGGGAATGGAATTTTATGAGTTATTTTAGCAGGGTAAGGCGCCAAAATATCCCACGGACCCAGAGTTTCCATTTTCATTTCTTGAGCCATTAACTTTAAAGCATCTTGGCCTATGTGTCGTTGTTCATAGGTTGTCTGCATTAGCGTATTTAAAGTTTCGCGGGTAATTTTTTGAGTATGACATGATTTATCTAAGTAGTGCAGTTCAGTTTTTTTAGAGCGGGAGCGGTTGTTTTCAAGTCTCCAACCACTCAACGCATTAAGTACGGCAGCGGAGCTTATTGCACTTTGGTTCCAGGCCTCGTTAATGGCACGATAAGCCGTTTGGCGTTTGACTGCATCGTCGCCGAATAAAATATTGGAAGCATCAGCCAAACCTAATTGTTGGCCTTCAACAGTTACCTTCATAGCTCCGGAAATTTCTTTGTAAAGATTCCCCCAGGCGTGGTAACCATCTACACCGTGCCCTTCTAAAAGTACTTCTTCAGAAACGCTTAATAAAAAATCCTGTTCTTTTTTTGCATAATTCAGATAAAAGTTGGCTTCTTTTACTGTTTCGTCATTTAAGAAATTGTCTAAATAAGCCTGGGGTGCGCGGAGCAAAAACAAATCCAGAGGTTTAGCTACTTTGCCGATGTTGGCACTGAGTTGTTGAGTTTTTCCTGATAAGTTTTTTGCATCGTAGTTTAAAGAATTTACCGAAGCAGCGGTGTTAGCATAAGTACTAAGTGTGTAAATCATAATTCGGGTGTCTAATATCAAGCGGTAGCATTCACGCGCTAAGGGGATGCTTTCTTCCAACTCAGATATCTTTTTTGTTTCTAATTGGGGTACTAGATTTTCAAAAAATATTATTTTGGTTTTTAAGTAACTGATAGCGTCGTTAATTTTTTTAATATCCTGATTGATTTTTGGATCCTGAAAGTTTTGATAAATATTAGAGTTGTCCCATGAAATTGTCTGTAGATCAGTTTTCATAAATCTCCCTTTTTATAGATGAGCTCATTTATAACTCTAAAGGGCAATAAATACTAGTGGAGTTAATAGGAATTTTTAATTAAGAAACTTTGCCGACTTCAGGAGCGGAATACTTCTGATAAATTTCTGACACTTGGTTAAGCAGATCGTGAATTTGAAAAGGTTTTGATAAATAGTAAATTCCAACGTTGTGAGAGTCTAAGTGCCCAACTTTTTTGTCATATTCGCCTGACATGAAAATTACCGGTAAGTTAGTCCCACCAATATTTTGAATTTTCTTGTAAAGTTCGGAAAAGAGTTTGGGTCCTGTAATACTATCCATATTAATATCTGTTATTAAAAGATGAACTTGATTAAGTTGTTTAACGGACTCAAGTGCCTCAAGACCATTCACATAATATTCAACGCTGTACCCATTAAGTTGGAGAATTTCAACGCAAATATCTCCTAACTCTAACTCATCATCTACCAGCATAATTTTAAAATTTGAAATATCATTATTCATTACAGTCAGCCTTTCGGAAACTGGCGCTGTTAGCTAAATACTTGTTTGATAAAATAATTAAACTTATTTGTAATTGTTAAATCATGTTAAGATTCTTGCACAATGGTCTTGCTCAGAAAGTTGATTCTTTACAATATTTTAACAATTTTTTCGTTGCCGATTCGTAATCTAAAAAAGTAGGATCAAAGTCTATGTCGCAATCTAACGATAATTTTTTTAAGCTGAGTGTCGAGCCATTGCTTGAAGGTATTCAGATTATTGATCCAGACTATCGTTATGTTTACATAAATGATGTGGCTGCTAAGCAAGGAAAATATAAAAAAGAAGACTATCTGGGTAAAACCATGATGGAAATGTACCCGGATATTGAGCGCGCAGATTTTTTTTTACTAATAAAAGAGGTTTTGCAAAACTCTAAGCGGGCACGAATGCAAAATCAGTTTGTGTATCCAGATGGTGTTAAGTGCTGGTTTGAGCTCTTATTTGAACCCCATCCTATGGGTGTTTTGATACGTTCATTGGATATTACGGAACGTAAAAGTAAATAGCTAAAAAAAACATCAGAAACAGGGTGCTTAATTTTTTTGACATGCTTAAATTCTAGCAGAATGTATTGTCTATTCAAAAAAATATCTGTAGTGTTTCTGGCATGACAAAATTAGAAGTTAAGCACTCATATTCTCAAGCACCTGAAAAGCTATTCAATGCTTTTTTAAACGCAGACTCAGCCCGCAATTTTATGTTTAAAACCGAAACTGGAAAAATGGTTCAGGCCGAGGTCGACGGGCAGCTAGGTGGAACTTTTACCTTTGTTGAACAACGCAGCGGCCTGCAAGCTGGGCACTACGGAACCTTTATTGAGTTGGAAGAGCCTTCAAAAATTGCTTTTATTTTTACAGTCGATAAAAACTCCAGCGAAGGCGATTATATTGAAATATATTTTAATAAAACATCTGCAGGCTGTGACATTGTTTTAAATCACGACATTAAAGCTGAGTTTGCAGAACACACTGAAAAAATAAAATCAGGATGGATTGGAATTTTAGATAAGTTAGACCAGTTTATTTCAAATCAGGAAGTTGGTGTTTCGGCGTTAGTAACTAAAGATAGCCTGGGTCAGCAGTTAAATGAGGGTGATTCTGTAAAAACTATTAAAGATCTAAAAGTTAAAGGTTCTTCAATGGTAGTAAAGCGTGGAACTGTAGTTAAAAAAATTCATTTGATAGCAGGCAATGACGAAGAAGTTGACTGTAAAGTAGACGGAGTTGCTTTAAGTCTTGAAACACAATGGTTAGTTAAAGTTTAGGAGTAAGTGTTGTGAAAATTACAATTTCTGTTTTGTTAATGTTGTTGCTATCATCGTGTATATCTCAGTTAATAAATGCGCCAATAAATTATAAATCCGGTGCTAAACCAGGTGTCAGCAAAGCTGATACTTTAGCTATGTTTGATTTTCCTTCTTATATGTTGGACTATGAAAACAAAACGGTAATGGTTTACTCTAATACTGGCATTTTGTTTGTTGATAATAAGCAATCGCATGTATTTACATTAGCTGAATCCGAAAACATTAAAACGCTTATTGATAATAAGGATTTGCGTTTGAACCCAGCAAGCGGCATTCCTGATGGCTTAACAAACTCTATTGTATTTAATAAAGACTCAAAAAATAAACTAAGTCCTTATCAAGCATTTGCATTTTTAGGTGATGAAGCTAATTTTATTGAAGCGATAAAGCAAAAATTTGTACTGGATACTTATAATACATCAACCAACACCCTATGTCTGGCTCTATCATCAGGTTTTGTTGAGGCTACCAAGCAGGCTCTTGAAGCGGGTGCCTATAAAGATGCTACTTTAAAAGATGTTAAGACGGGGCGTGATTATATTCGTGCCCATCAATGTACTAAGTATTTACAAGATCCGGTTAAGTTAGCAGCTATCGACAAACTTTTAAATCCCCCGGTTGTAGTTTTAACTAAAGAAGAAGCGGAAAAACAGGCTGAAGTATTGCAAAAAAAAGAAGAAACCAAAAGTAACGAAGTGGTTGAAGGTATTTTGAACTGGTTAAAACCTGTTGAAAAAGCAAAGGCTGAGAAAGTTCCTCAGCCTAGCGAAAAAAAATAGTTTATTCTTTTAAAACTATCTTACGCTGAACTTGATGATTTTCCACCAGGTGTCGCGTTTTTGTTCCATCTTGAGTAATTCTTTATTGAGAACCCATTTGCCGTTTTCGTCCATATTAACAGTGAAATCAATTTCAATTCTGTAATCTTGGCTACGGATATTAACATCTTTAGAGTCTTTGCATTTATGAGAAAGATCGCCGCTAATTGAAAGAATTGCGGTTTTTTCGTCTTTAGAGCTGATTTTATCCCAGTGGACATTGTGCACTAAAGTTCCCAGCGGCTTTTTTACGTTAACCGGAATATCAGGAATAGGTAAAATCGGAATCGGTATTATAAACTTAGGGCAGTTAACAGTTTCCGCAAACTGAGCACTTAAGTCGATAACTTGGTCTTCGATGTAAAGTAAGATGTCGGGAAAGCTGTCGTTAACGTCAGGATTGATGATAGTGGCTGAAATTTGCTGAGACCATGGTAACAGCGGGGTATTGTAAGTTTTGTGCTGTAGCATCATGGCAACACGTACGCCCACCAAATCTAAGTCTGTATGTGAATAATCACCGTAGTGATGACCAAGTTCATGCACTAAAACCGCTGCAGCTTCGCCAATACTCATAGGAATGTAGTAACCCATTTCATTTTTAGTGTAGAGCATGTCGGTATTAATATAAATGGTGCTACCGATGCGGCTACCGGTTTTAGCTATTTTAACTTCGCCATCTATAATGAAGAAACCTTTTTGATTTTTTTCTGAAGCAAATTGAATTTGGCTGGGATTTTGTTTTTCTTCAGCCAAGCCAGCTGCGATTTGCTCAAGAATTTGTTTTTGAGTTTTATCTACTTTACAGAAATCTGAGCTTAGGCAAAGTTTTAAATAGGTGTCGAGCTTCTGATAAGCGAACATAATATTTTTTTCGGCAATTCCGCCGCCGTTATTAATAAGATCGCCGCCAGCAAAGCTTAGGCTTGAATAAATTAAGGTTAAAGAAAATAGCGATACTAAAGCCGTTTTCATTTTTGGGCTCCTTTTTTTGTTTTAACTGACGTTAGCGGAAACAGCTGAAAGGCCAGTGTGTAAACTTCGGTTGCTTGATCATCTTCTAACAAATCCGCTGCTTTTTTTCGAGTTTTAAGCAGGAGTTCTTTTACTTTTGTAAGGTTTTTCATATTGACTGGCATAACGACAGCGCCCAGTTCGCGTAACTCAACAGGAACGTTATGGATGGCATTTTCGGCCAGTATCAAATTTTGTGAGTGGTGCTTGCGTATAGCAGTGGACGGTATATCGGTGGTGGTGGCTAAGGGCTTTGCTGTGCGCACTAGTTTTTTCTTTTCGATTTTGATTAAGCCTAAACGCTGTAAGCGCTCTAATGCTTCAATAGCTATATAGAGATCTAAACCTAAACGTTCGCTGACCCATTCAGGCGTTGCCTTATTAGTTTTTATCTTCGCTAAATTTAAGATGGCTACGTAATACCAGTCGGCGATCAATTTAAACTCATCTTCAGCTAATATTTGGTGTTCTTCCTGAGGGCTACGTTTTATTTTGTCGTCTTTTTTTAAGAGAGCTTCTTTTTGCTCGGCCGTTATTTGCAGGTTTTGTAAAACTTTCAGGAGATTAGACGGGGATAATTCTCTCTTGCCGGACATAACCTCAGATAAACTGCCTAGGCCAATACCTAAATCCCGCGAGAACGCACGCAGCGAATACAGCTGATTGCGCTGACGGCGCAGGCTGAGTTCAGACAATAATAGATGTCGTAAATCCTTAGGCATGGGGGAGTTCTAGCAAATATTACACGTGAAAGCAAGAGGTCGGAACAAAGTGTTCCGACTTTTAAGGTTCGGAACACTTACCGGGGGTACCCCTATTGTCTTATGTAAATTGCGGAACTATATCTGGTTTCACGAATTAACTAACCAAAACTCTAAAGGAGAGATTTATGAAAACAGTTATCGCAAAATTAGTAGTAGCAATGGGTATCTTAACAACAGGTGCAATGGCGCAAGCAGACGTACCGGCATGGGTTTGTGCATTAAACTTTAAAGGCACAAGCAAAAGCGTACAAATTATTGTAGGCCATTCGGAATTCAACGGAACAGGCACAGTAAGATGTGTATCTGCGAGCCAAGAAAGAGTTGAATATCCAATCACAGTTAAAATGAGCACGAAACCTTTAGCTCCAAAAATCGGCTTAGGTAAAATGGAATTATACGGTGAAGCTCTTCAAATCGCTATCAGCAACGGAACACCTGAAGCCTTATTAGGTAACTATGTAATCGCTGAAGGCCGTGCAGCTATCATCGGTGGTGCTGGTGTTATCGCAGCAGTACGTGCAGCTGATCAAAACTTATCTTTAAGCATCTCTTTACAATTAGTTAAAGGTTTCGGCTTTGATTTAGGTTTCCGCAAAATGGTTATCGCATTAGATCCAACTCGTATGAATTAATAAGAATTATAATTTCATTTCTTAGTTAGTTTTGAAATTATATGTTTAATAGACTAAGGGAGCCGGGAAACCAGCTCCCTTTTTTTGTTTTCTCAATCTGAGAAAGCTGTATAGTTCAGTAAGGTGTTTACAATTTATGACATCTGTCTCTTTTTGATAGAGCCCGTGCTCTAATTTTAAAATAAAAGTTAATCAGTTGCTTCTCGGGTATCTAAATAGGCATGGCTATTGATCTATCTAAGTGTATGCGTCTATTAAGTGTTATTTCTATTTTATCATCGTCTCAAAATAAAGCGTTGTTGCGTTTGATATTTTTAGTTTTAACATCTTTTGTTTTAAGCTCATGTAGCGAATATTTAAAAGGCAAACCCTTCAAAACAGATTATCTCGAAGTTAAAGCAGATGGTAAATTGGCTTGTTTAGATAATGTATCTGAAGATTTACAGAAATTTCTGGATTCTGAAGGCACAAATGCTCAGATTGACCAAACCGTAGATTGCATCAATACAACATTAACCGAGTTACAAACAAGAGTTGAGGGCCGTACGGAAGCGTCGTCGTTTACTTCTAATGAAGTTTATCAGATTTTATCAACATTTGCCTCTAAAGCCGGAGTTACTAGCGAAGGTGCTAAAAACATTATTGTATTAAAAGCGGCTTTGTTAGGCGGCGACAAAGGTAAAATCACTAAAAAAGAAATCGATTTACTTAAAAACTACCTATTATTAGTAAAAGTAGAAGCTAAAAACTTAAAACCATATATCAAGATGTTTTACTTTAAAACTACTGAAAGAGCTTACACTAAAGCTTTTATACAGGAGAGCTTTGCACAGTTAAACACAACTATAAGAAATTTATACCGTAATTCACAAATAGCTAATTCAAACTATTCGTTTGATGATTTCAAAGAAATGTTAATTAATGTACTTAATTTAACTGATGATAAGAAAGCTATGGTTGAAATTGCTTCCAGAGTGAATACATTGCTTAACGGTACACAAAGTGTTTTAACGGAAGCTGAGCGATTAGCTTATATCGATAATATTACCGAAGTATTAAGAATCTATGCATTACATGTAAATGGTTATGCTAAATTTGAAATTAATACTTCAGCTCACATGAATGACACAATCAACTTTTTAGAAATGGCTATAAATTTATTAGAAAACTCATTGCAATATAGGAAAACTCAGCAGATTTCTGTTTCGAGTATTGATGGGTTAGTTTCAGCTGTAGTTAAAAGTAATATTTTAGATTACAAAATTCCAAGTTACACAGCTGCGATGTTTTACCGCACGATTTTGGTGAGAGTATTTGAGTCGGGTGCAAGCGGCAATATAACCGGATTTACAGCTCTTAAAAGCATTCACATTCGAAATATGAAACGTGAATTAGGTACATTCAAACTTTATAGTAAATTAATTGAGCGCGTTGCCAGTGAGTCGTTATTTGAGCAACGTGGTATTGCCACAGCTCCATTAGGTGAGTTGCAAAGAGCCATGGCGCAATTAAACATTGCCGCTGAAACAGATATTTTGAATAAATATGATGCTGCATCACAAGCTGCCATTATCAATAACGTAAATGATTTAAGATCTGAGTTTATCGGGGCTGATCCGGTTATCTTTAAAAATAAAACAGTAGGGATAGCTATTAATCAAAACACATGGGATCAAAAATGGAAAGATTTATCTCGCGGTCTTTATATTAAGATGATGTCGCGTTTTATTATGCAAGGGTGGGGTGCAATTTATCCTCTTGAGAATATCAATACAAACTATTTAACTGAAACAGCCATGATAAATTGGTACTCTGAGTTTAAACTTTTCTTTGTTGCAATTAAATCATTTGACCCGAGAACAGCTAACTCGGGCGCAGCGAGTGTTAAAACGGGTAATTTATTTACCCGCTCAGGTAACGGTGACAACCGTTTAACATTTAAAGAATTAAATGAAAACTTAGCAATTTTGCTTTCTGCCAGTGGTTCAACCGAGCCGGAAATTACTAATGCATTAATAACGGCACGTTGTAATTTACCTGAACTTGATGTGTTTGATAAGCACTGGAATCATGAAACTTGTTTTTACCAAGTGTTGAGAGCTAACTACAGATTTTATTTTTCGACAATGCCTCACTTGGTTGCCTACTTAGACACATTAACTGAAGCTCAGTTTCAGGATTACATTAAAGCTGTAATTGACGTTGTTAGAATTGATAAAGGCAGCAGTGGTGTTAAAATTGAAACGGCTGATATACGCTCAATGACCTCGTTGTTGGCTTATATCGAAGGTGCCTATCTAGTACACGATACAAATCAAAACTGGCATTTATCTGAAGCTGAAATTAAGCAGGCGTATCCGAAGTTTCAGGCTATTGCTACCGAATTTGCAAATACAAACTCGCGTGCTCAAATTGATGAGTTTACATCTTGGAAGGGTGAGGTTGCTGGTTATGGTTGTTTTAGCGAGCAGGATTTAGTCCGTGAGTCATTCGTTTACTTAATTTTTAACGGTCGAACTCCGCAACAAAGTGATCTGAACAGCTTCCCATGTTTCCGTGGTAAACCACTTTTAGATTTCAGTGGTGAAGTCAGTCGCCGCAAAACAGTTGAAGCACTAAAAGCTCTTAGAGCCGTTTTTGGCGGATAGTTTTAGCGTGCACATTCCTTTAAAAGCCAAGCGCACTGATCTAAAATAGTATTGCGCACAGATTCGCGGTGTTGCATGAGCTCAGGACGGGTGGTAGAAAGCACCACTTGATATAACATCAAAGCACGGTTGAGGTCGTGAAGCTTGTCTTTTTCTGGCCCACGAGCTAGCGGGAACTTTGGAACTTCACCATAATCAAAAACTGCATTTTGAACTTTTTCGGCCCATTCGATCTCGGTCTGGGTCAGATAAATGCTCGGACGGAAGGTGCGAGGCTCTACAACTTCCGGCTGTTTGATCTGTTTATTCAACCAGCGGATTTCCGCTAGGATTTTATTCATTTCAGGATCGTATTTTTTGCCGAAAAGTTTGAAAACAGTTTTCTTCCACATGATGCAAAAATCTTCAAAATCAATATCGTGATCTTTTTCGTGAGCAGGAGGTGAGGTGATTTCCTCTAGAGTTTTACTCATTACTTCTTCTGAAGCTACGACACTGTTGATTTTACATCCGTGTTTAATCATTTGTGAAGACCAAGCTGCTACTTCTTTAATTGCTTGCGGTTTAATAATTGAGTTGCGGAACGTTAATTGAAAATGATCGTAGAGTTGTCGATCCATTGGACGATCTAAAAACTTATCAAAATAACTCTTCGCTCTTTCGTGCAAAGGCTGCGAGAAATAGTCCTGTAAATGTACACAGAACAGCTCGTATGAATTTCTCCAGAGATTGTCATTTTTGCAAGCTTTATAAAGCTGGAAGGATTTTATCTGAGTAGGCTCGGCCTCGTTCAATAATCCATTAATTTTTTGTTCCATTGAGCGTGGAAACAGTTCCCACATCATTTCGTTTTTCATAATATTAGTTTACCAATCCTTTTGTTTGTTTGTTGAATTTGTTTGGCCGTTTTCGTAAAACTTTTTAACACTTATTAATAGTTCTGGACTGTATTTGAGCTGGCGTTTCAGGTTAAGATTATTTCATGTCAATTAATCAAGCCATTAAGAACCGAAAAGATGTCGCAAGCTTTATTCGTTTTTTCGAAACAAATGATTTTCTCGGAAAAGTGTTTCAACACAAAATAATTGCGCTCGATGAGGAAAAATGCGCCAGTGAGTATCAAGTTGATCCGCGACATTTTAACCCGAATGGAATTTTGCATGGTGGAGCTTTATATAGCGTTATGGATAGTGCACAAGGCGCCTTCATACACTATATATTAGATGAAAAATTTAAGTACGCGTCTACCGGCACAGCCACCATAAAATATTTAGCTCCGGTATTCAGTGGCAAAGTAATAATTATGACGAAGCTTAAAGAAATTCAGAACCGCAAAATATTTATAAGCTCAGTAGCAACTGATGAAAGCGGTAAAGAAGTGGCTCAATTGGAAGAAATATGGATTGCAACTTTAAATACATAAAAATGAAGATCAGCTTTGCACTGTGTTTTGTGATTGTATTGTCGGGCTGTGGATTAAGTATTCCCGTTGATAATACATCTACACAAACTTATATTTGTCAGACTTCCAGTAATTCATTTGCAAGCTGTTGCGGCGGACAAGGTGGGCCACAGAACTGTTCGCCACCTAGCGGAGGCCATTTTTTCAGAAATAGTGATGGAGCTTTAGTGTGCACTGACGGCAGCGTTTCGGGAAGCTGCTTCAGATAAACTTTAAACTGGCCCCTTAAATTGTTCATATCGCTCAGGCTCATAATCTGCATTTTCCAATGCTTATGAAAATATACTGCCCAAAATGTAAAGTTTCTTTCCGTCGTTCGAAACTCTATCCGAAAACCATCCTGCGCCGAGGGGTTTTCTATAGAAGATCTGATCGAAAAACCGTGCAGCGCTTGTTTTGTAAGCCTTGTCTTCAT